>NZ_FOUO01000004.1 GCF_900114895.1 Ectothiorhodospira mobilis | reverse complement strand
GGGGCGGGCTGGGGCCTGGCGGTTCCGGGGGGATCGCTGGGAGCGCCAGGCACCCGCTTGGCTCTGTTCTGCCGAGCTGGGGCTCGGCGTTCCCAGGGGGCGGGCTGGGGCCTGGCGGTTCCGGGGGGGGATCAGCTGGGAGCGCAAAGCCCCAGCTTGGCTCTGTTCTGCCGAGCTAGGGCTCGGCGTTCCCAGGGGGCGGGCTGGGGGCTGGCGGTTCCGGGGGGATCGCTGGGAGCGCCAGGCACCCGCTTGGCTCTGTTCTGCCGAGTTGGGGCTCGGCGTTCCCAGGGGGCGGACCCGGAGTCTGGCAGGCCCGGGGGATCGCTGGGAGCGCCAAGCCCTAGCTTGGCTCTGTTCTGCCGAGCTGGGGCTCGGCGTTCCCAGGGGCGGGCTGGGGCCTGGCGGTTCCGGGGGTCGCTGGGAGCGCCAAGCCCTAGCTTGGCTCTGTTCTGCCGAGCTGGGGCTCGGCGTTCCCAGGGGGCGGGCTGGGGCCTGGCGGTTCCGGGGGATCGCTGGGAGCGCCAAGCCCCAGCTTGGCTCTGTTCTGCCGAGCTGGGGCTCGGCGTTCCCAGGGGGCTTCTCGCGCAACATGGTGATCGGGGCCGGGACCCGGCGGGTTTGGGCGGCCGGTGGCGGTTGGCCTATACTCCCGCGGCATACTGACCTATCCACAAGGATCACTGCATGGAATACAGCCTCACCCCCGCCACCTGGTTCTGGCTTTTGGTGCCCATGCCGGCGCTGGTCCTGCTCTCCCTGATCAGCCTCCTCCTCCACGGGCTGCGGGGGATGCGGTCATGAACGCCGGGGTGGACGTGAACTTCGCGCTGCTGGCCACCCTGGTGGCCTACCTGATCCTGATGGTGCTGGTGGGCCTGGCGGCCTACCGCTTCACCCACAGCCTGGCGGACTACATCCTCGGGGGCCGCCGCCTGGGGGCGGGCACCGCCGCCCTCTCCGCCGGGGCCTCGGACATGAGCGGCTGGCTGCTGCTGGGCCTGCCGGGCGCGGTCTTCGCCTCCGGCATGAACCAGATCTGGATCGCCGTGGGACTGACCATCGGCGCCTATCTCAACTGGCAGTTCGTGGCCGACCGGCTGCGGCGCCTGACCTTCGCGGCCCGGGATTCCATCACCATCCCCGCCTATTTCGAGAACCGCTTCCGGGATGGCACCTCCGCCCTGCGGGTGGTGGCGGCGCTGGTGATCCTCATGTTCTTCACCTTCTACACCTCCGCCGGTCTGGTGGCGGCGGGCACCCTCTTCGAGGGCACCTTCGGTATCGACTACCGCATCGCCCTGGCGGTGGGGGCCGCGGTGATCCTGGTCTACACCCTGCTGGGAGGATTCCTGGCGGTGAGCTGGACCGACTTCATCCAGGGCGTGCTCATGTTCATCGCCCTCATCGTGGTGCCCGTGGTCACCCTGAGCCATGTGGGCGGCTGGTCCGGGGCCACGCAGCAGGTGGGCGAGATGGATCCCGGCGCCCTGGACGCCCTGCACAGCATGGGGGCCTTTGGCATCGTCTCCCTCATGGCCTGGGGCCTGGGCTACTTCGGCCAGCCCCATATCCTCACCCGCTTCATGGCCATCCGCAGCCCCGGGGACATCCCCCTGGCCCGGTTCATCGGCATCACCTGGATGGTGGTGGCCCTGTTCGGGGCCATCTTCACGGGCTTCGTGGGCATGGCCTATTTCGGCGAGGCGGGCCTGGACAACCCCGAGACGGTGTTCATCCTGCTGATCCAGTCCCTGTTCAACCCCTGGGTGGCGGGCGCCCTCATCGCCGCGGTACTGGCGGCCATCATGAGCACCATCGACTCCCAACTGCTGGTGTCCTCCTCGGCCCTGTCGGAGGACTTCTACAAGCGCTTCCTGCGCCCCAGGGCGAGCGATACCGAACTGGTGTGGATCGGCCGCGCCACGGTGCTGGGCATCGGTGTGGTGGCCACCCTGCTGGCCCTGGACCCGGAGGCGGCGGTACTGGATCTGGTGGCCTATGCCTGGGCCGGCTTCGGGGCCGCCTTCGGTCCGGTGATCCTCCTTTCGGTATTCTGGCGCCGGGCCACCCGCAACGGTGCCCTGGCGGGGATCATCACGGGCGCCCTGACGGTACTGGTGTGGAAACCCCTGGAGGGGGGGATCTTCGACATGTACGAGATCCTGCCCGGCTTCATCCTGGCCACCCTGGCCATGATCGCCTTCAGCTTCGTGGGTCGCGGCCCCTCGCCGGAGATGCTGCAGGAGTTCGACGGGGTGCGCAGGGACATGCGGGCCTCATAGGTCCGCTTCCACCCCTTGCGCCGGGTACCCGGCCAGGGGGCGATAACGGGGACCGTCATGGGTGTCCACCGACTCCACCAGGCAGAAGCGCCGCACCCGCCAGGTGAGCGGCGCCACCGGCGTCGGCGGCGGGGGACGACGCACACGCCGGGCCAGGGTGACATGGGGCCGGTAGGGGCGCGTCTCCGGGCGGTGGTTGCAGTCCTTCGCCAGGATCTCGGACAGTTGCCCCGCCAGGGCGGCCAGGGGGGCCTCGGGTTCGGCCTCCCCCAGCCACAGGATCCCCGGCCCTGGGAAGGACCCCAGGCCCCGAAGCTGGAACGAGAAGGGGCTGAAGACCACCCGGCGGGCGGCCGTATCCAGGCAGCGGATGCGCGCCGCGTCGGCCCGGCCCACGAAGACCAGGGTCAGGTGCAGGTTCGCCGCCGGCACGGGACGGCCGCCGTGCTCCGCCCGCCCCGGGGCCCGGGCCAGGATCTCCCGGCGCAGGGCGTCGTCGGGCCAGAGGGCGAAGAAGACCCGCCGGCCGGGTGCTCCGGCGGGCGGTACGGCATCCCCTGGGGGGCGGCTTACGTCTTCTGCCATGGTCTCGTCTCCCTATCGTGTTCGCCGGGCCTGCCCGGCCCCATGCTCCCTCAAGGAGGACCCGCATAGATGATCCGGCCCAAGCCCACCTCCCGCACATTCAATCGCCTGGCCGGCGCCGCCACGGCCCTGGTGGCCCTGGCGGCCATCGGTCTCTCCCTGTGGATGCTCGGCGCCGACACTCGGCCCCTGGACATCCGCCACACCCAGGCCCAAGGGGTGCCGCTGACGGTATTCGCCCCGCCTGGGGCGGAATCCGCCCCCGTGGCGGTCATCGGCCATGGCTTTGCCGGTTCGCGGCAGATGATGCAGCCCCTGGCCATTACCTTGGCCCGCCATGGCTACCTGGCGGTGACCTTCGACTTCCCCGGCCACGGCGGCAACGCCCGGCCCTTCGTGCCGGACTTAAGCGACGAGACAGAGCGGCGGGCGCGCCTGCGCCGGGCCCTGGATGCGGCGGTGGCCCATGCCCGCAACCTGCCCCAGGCCGGCGCAGGGCTGGCCCTGCTGGGGCATTCCATGGCCGGGGATATCCTGCTGGACTATGCCGGGGATCATCCCAGGCAGGTGGCGGCCAGTGTACTGGTGTCGCCGTACATCTCCGAGGATACCCGGCTGGAGGGGCTGTCGAACCTGCTGTTCGTGTTCGGGGAACTGGAGCCCGCCGCCCTGCGCAGGCCGGCCCTGGCCGCCTTCCCGGTGGCCCCGGAGGCGGTGCGCCCGGGGGTCACCTACGGCGATCCGAGGCAGGGGGATGCCCGCCGCCTGGCCGTGGCCCCGGATGTGGAGCACATCGGCGTGCTCTACGCCGGGGCCATGCAGGAGGAGGCCCTGTCCTGGCTGCAGGCCGCCCTGCCGGTGTCCGCCCCGGCGCAGACCGCAGGCCATGTGACCCACTGGGGGCCCTGGCTTGGGCTTTTGTTCGGCGGCATCCTGCTGCTGGCCCGGCCCCTGTCCGCCCTGCTGCCCCGCGTCGCCTCGCCGCCGGCGGGGGCGGGCCTGCCCTGGCGGCGGCTCCTGCCCCTGGCGGGGATCCCGGCGCTGCTCACCCCGCTGCTGCTGTGGCCGGTGCCCCTGGGGGGCCTGCCGCTGCTGCTGTCGGACTACCTGGCCCTGCACTTTGCGGTCTATGGCGCCATCACCTGGCTCCTGCTGATGGCGTGGCAGCGGCGCACCGGGACCGTGTTCCCCTACCGGGGACCACGGCGCAACGGGGGCCGGCTGCTGGTGGCCGCGCTCGCCGCCGGCCTCTATGCCATCTTCGCCTTCGGGCTGCCCATCCATGTCTTTGTCACCGGGTACCTGCCGGGGGCGGAGCGCCTGGCGGTCATGCCCCTGATCCTGGCGGGGACCTTGCTGTTCTTCACCGCCGATGCCTGGCTCACCCGCGGCGCCGGGGCCGCCCCCTGGGGCTACGCCGGCACCAAGGTGCTGCTCCTGATCTCCCTCATGGTGGCGGTGGCCCTGCGCCTGGAGGATCTGTTCTTCCTGGTGATCATCCTCCCGGCCATGGCGGTGTTCCTGCTGGTGTACGGCCTCATCGACCGCTGGACCTGGCGGGCCACGGGGCATCCGCTGGCGGGGGCCTTCGCCGTGGCCCTGGCCCTGGCCTGGGGCATGGGGGTGACCTTCCCCCTGGTATCGGGGTGAGGCGCGGCGGCGGGCTTTTCCCATGGGCCGGCCTGGGTTAGTTTCGATACCTGCAAGTCCGTTGCCATCGAATCCGGAGCCCCTCCATGCACAAGCGAATCGTGACCCTCACCCTCAATCCGGCGGTGGACGCCTCCTGCACCACGGACAAGGTACGGGCCGTGCACAAGGTGCGTACCACCAACGAGCGCTACGATCCCGGTGGCGGCGGCATCAACGTGGCCCGGGTGCTGAACGAGCTGGGGGCGGGGAGCTTCGCCGTCTACCTGGCCGGGGGCAGCCCCGGGGATGTACTGGACGAGCTGGTGGCGGACGCCGGGGTCATGGCCCACCGGGTGCATATCCGCGAGGACACCCGGGTGAGCCATGTGGTGTACGAGTCCAGTTCCGGCCAGGAATTCCGCTTCACCCCGGAGGGCCCCGGCATCCACCCCCAGGAGTGGCAGGCGGCCCTGGAGTTCATCGACATGCTGGACTTCGACTATGTGGTGGCCAGCGGCAGCCTGCCCCGGGGCACGCCGGTGGATGTGTATGCGCGCCTGGCGACCCTGGTGAAGCGCCGCGGCGCGCGCATGGTGCTGGATACCTCCGGCCCGGCCCTGGAGGCGGCCCTGGAGGAAGGGGTGTACATGGTCAAGCCCAGCCGCGGTGAGTTCGCCGCCCTCATGGGGCGCAGCCTGGAGGACCCCGCGGAACTGGAGGCGGCGGCCCGGTCGTGCGTTGCCGGCGGCGGCACGGAGATCCTGGCCATCACCCTGGGGCACGACGGGGCCGTACTGGCCACTGCGGACGCCTTCCTGCGCCTCGCCACCCCGAAGGTCACGGCGCGCAGCGCCGTGGGCGCCGGGGACAGCTTCGTGGCGGGCATGACCTTCGGCCTCTCCCGGGGCGAATCCATCCGCCGCGCCTTCGCCCTGGGGGTGGCAGCGGGCACCGCCACCGTCCTCACCTCCGGCACGGAGCTGTGCCACAAGTCGGACATCGATCACTTCTGGCACATGCTGTGCGAGGAATGCGGGGGCTGAGGCCCCCTCACCCGCCCCTACCCCGGTTCCGGGTGGGCACCGGTCAGGGCCTCCCGGCGTCGGTCCCAGTCCTCCATCCAGGCAGGGAAGGCATCGGCCGGCATGGCCGGGGCGATGAAATGCCCCTGGGCCCGGTCGCAGCCCATATCCCGCAGGAGTTGCCAATCCTCCGCCCGTTCGATCCCCTCGGCGGTGGTCTGCATCCCCAGCTTGCGGGCCATGCGCAGGCTGGCCTCGGCGATGGCGAGGCGGGCGGGATCGCGGGTGGCCCCGTGGACGAAGCTGCGGTCCAGCTTGAGTTCGTCGAAGGGGGCCTGCAGCAACTGGGCCAGGGAGGAGTGCCCGGTGCCGAAGTCATCGATGGACAGGCTCGCCCCCTTGAGCCGCAAGCGGGTGAGGATATCCAGGGAGAGCAGGCGGTCTCGGGCCAGCATGCGCTCGGTGAGTTCCAGGCAGAGGCAGTTGATGGGCACCCCCGCCTCCCGGGCGGTGTGCTGCACCACATCCGGAAGCCCCAGGACATGCAGGTTGGTGGCGGAGATGTTCACCGCCATGTGCAGATCCAGGCCCTGCTCCAGCCAGCCGCGGCAGGTGGCCAGGGCCCCCCGCAGCACCCGCATGGTGAGCTCGTCCATGAGGCCGTGGGCCTCCATCAGGTCCAGGAAGCGGTCGGGCATGAGCAAGCCGTGGCAGGGGTGATCCCAGCGCACCAGGGCCTCCGCCCCCACCAGGGCCCCGGTGTCCATGCGCACCTTGGGCTGGAAGTGCAGCACCAGCTCGTCCTCGTACACCGCCTGCCACAGGGCCTCCGCCTGGGGCGAGATCCGGGGATCGTCGTCGCCGCCGCCAGTGTCCTGCCCCTTGGCGGAGTCCAGCACCTCCCGCAGTTGTTCCAGATGCACGGGTTTGCTCAGCGGCGGCAGCAGGTTCAGCCCCCGGGCGGCGGCCACGTTCTGGGCCGTGCGCAGGATGCGCTCCTCCGTACCGCTCACCAGGATCACTGACCCGGTGAAGCCGATGCAGGCCAGGTTGCGCACCAGCTCAACCCCGTCCATCTCCGGCATCTGCAGGTCCAGAAAGATGAGTTCCGGCCAATCCTCCCGGGCGTCCAGGGCCAGGAGGAGCTCGTGGGGCTGGCCGAAGGCGCGCACTCGGGTATGGCCCAGCTCCCCCAACTGATGGCTCAGGAGCCGGAGCACAAAGGGATCGTCATCGACAATAAACACCTGCATCAGGGAGACTCCTTCTGGCCTCGGGGGCCGGTTCCATGGGGATGATCATCGATCCACTGCTCCAGTTCGCGCACGGCCCGGCCCAGTTCCCGGATCTGCCGGTCCAGGACAGCGCCATCACTCCCCTCCTCCAGGGATTCGATGCGTGCGCACAGATCGGCGATACGCGCCGCCCCCACGGAACGCGCCGCCGATTTGAACTGGTGGGCGGTGGCGGTGAGGGTGCGGGTGTCTCCCTGCTCCAGGGCCGCCCCGAGCCGCTCCAGGCGCTCGCGGCAGGTGCCCCTGAACAGTTGAATGAATTCCTGCAATGCGGCCGGGTCGCTGCCCACCACCGCGCGCAGCACCTCCAGATCCATCCCCGGGCCCTCCGGGGTCGGGGGTGCCGGCCCCGTCGATGGCGGCCCCGGGGGGGGGATGTTCCCCACAGGGGCGACATGCCGTTTCAATGCATCGTGCAACTGGCGCAGGGTGATGGGCTTGCGCAGATAGCCGTCGATATCGTGCTCACCGCTGGTCCAGAGGCTGGGGACACGGGCGTCGGCGGTGGTCATGAGGATCGGGGTGCGGGTGTGCCCCCCTTGGGCCTCTCGGTCACGGATGGCGCTCACCAGGGCCCAGCCCTCCATGCCCGGCATATGCAGATCGGACAGGACCGCGGCGAAACGGCCCGGGGACCAGAGCCGCAGGGCCGTCTCCCCGTCCGCCGCCACCTCGGCGGCGTAGCCCAACATGGCCAGTTGCCGCAGGAGCACGCTCTGATTGATGCGGTCGTCCTCCACCACCAGCACCAGGCGCCCTTCGCGGCGGGCCTGGGCCCGGTCGGGGATCACCGGCCGGCGCATCTCCAGGGCATCGCTGAAACCCTGGCCCTCCGCCGAACGCCCCGCCAGCAGGGTCACCGCCCGCAGCAGGGTCCGGCGCCGGGGGATGGCCCCCTCCTTCAGGGTGAGCTTCACCCCCACGCCCTGCACGTACAGGCCCTTGCCGGGCACGATCAGGACCCGTCCGGCGATGCCCCCGGCGGCGGGCATGGGGGGATGGGCAGTGGACCGCCCCCCTGGATCCAGGCGCTGCACCAGGACACGCACCCCCGCCGGGGGCGGCAGGCTCTCCAGGGTGTTCAGGTCGGGGATCACCCGCACCGCCGCCCCGGCCCGGGCCAGGACCGCCCGCTTCTCCGCCAGGGCGGTTTCGCCGGGGAAATGGAGCAGGCATTCCACCCCTTGCAGCGGTGCGCTGCCGTGGGCGTCGCCGTCCCGGGCCACCACCTCCAGGGGCAGCCCCACCCGGAACTCGGCCCCCGACCCCGGGGCGGTCTCCACCCGGATCTCCCCCTCCATGAGCCGCACCAGGCGTTCGCAGATGGCCAGCCCCAGGCCCGAGCCCCCATAGCGGCGGGTGGTGGAGGCATCGGCCTGGGTGAACATGGAGAACAGGCGCTGCACCCCTTCGGGGTCCATGCCGATGCCGTCATCCCGCACCGCGAGCAGCAGCCGGGGCCTCCCGTCCTCGCCCTGGTCCGTGTCCAGGCCCACCTTCACCCGCCCACGCCCCCCGTCCCGGCGGGCGCTGAACTTCGCCGCGTTGCCCACCAGGTTGTACAGGACCTGGCGCAGACGCACGGGATCGGACCAGATCCGGTCGGGCACCTCCGGGGCCACCGTCAGTTCCAGGTCCACGGCCTGCTTGGCCGCCACCGCGGCCATGGAGACGCAGACCCCTTCGGTGAGTTCCACCACCGCCACCGGGACACGCTCCAGTTCCAGCCGGCCCGCCTCCACCCGGGAGAAGTCCAGGATGTCGTCGATGAGACGCAACAGGGAAAAGGCGGACTCCCGGGCGGTGGCCACCACCTCCCGCTGGTCCTCGTCCAGGCGGTCCGCCGCCAGCACGTCCAGCATGCCGATGACCCCGTTCATGGGGGTGCGGATCTCGTGGCTCATGGTGGCCAGGAAGGCGGTCTTGGCCCGGTCCGCCGATTCCGCCTCGGCGCGGGCCTGTTGCAACTGCGATTCCGCGTCCTTGTGGCGGGTGATGTCCAGCACGTAACCGTCCAGGAGGGGCAGCCCGTCCTCCTCCACGCCCGCGGCGGTACCCCGTTCGTGGACCCAGCGGATGCCGCCGTCCCGGTGGTAGATGCGATATTCCAGGTCCCAGCCCTGACCCGACGCCACCGCCGCCTGGATGACCTCCTGCACCCGGGCGCGGTCCGCCTCATGGATGATTTGGGCATAGCTGAGCACACGGTTGTCGATGAAGTCCTGCGCCGCATGGCCGGTGAGTTCCCTGGCGTTGGCCGTCATCAGACGCATGGTCCAGTGGGGGTCCATGACACAACGGTAGACGACACCGGGCATATGGCTCAGCAGCGGTTCCAGCCCCTCCCGCTGGTGGCGCACCGCATCCCATAGGGAGAGCACCTGCCATGTATCCAGATGCCCCTCCCGGGCCAGGTGGGCGGCCAGATCCGGGAAGCGGGCCCGGAGATCCTCCCATAATTGCGCTGTGCGCGAGCTCTCCATCTCATCCCCTGCCCCGGGGCCCAGGACCCGGGACGGCTTGTATCCAGTGGCGGCGATGACGCCGTTCCATGATCATGATCAATTCAACCCCGGGGAGACAACCCCCGCGCGGTCCCACCATGCCCCGGGGGCCGGATCAATCCATGGCGATGCCATCCACCTGGGCCTCCAGGGCCGAGGCGTCGGCCAGGCCCAGATAGTCCGTCAGGGGCTCAGCAAGCTGCTCCCATTCGGTATAGGTCAGCCGGGTATTGTCCTCCGCCGCCAGGGCCCGCAGGGCCAGCTTCAGGGCCACCACCAGATCGGGGGCGTCGGCATGGTCCAGGGTCTCCAGGTGCGCCACACGATACTGCCCCTCGATGGCCGTGCTCACCGCCGCAGGGACATGCCATTGCCGCGTCACCAGGGCGGCGATGCGGGCATGGTGGACACCAAAGCTGGCCTGCTCCGCCTGCAGGACACCGGACCAGCCGTGCACCGCGGCCTCCCGCAGCATGGGGTCGTAGGCCTCCCCAAAGACCCCCCGCAGGGCCGGCACCCCCACCAGATGGAAGATCCCCAACAGATAGGCGTCGTCCACCAGATCCGGCCGGCGCAGGGACTGTACGGCCCTGGCGCAAGTCTCCCCCACGCGCACGCCGGTCTTCCAGAAGCCCCCCATCTCCGGCAGATGGGAGAGGGCATTGCGCAAGGCCACGGTGCGTACCACCGCACGGGTGCGCTCAAGGCCCAGGAGCAGGACCGCCTCCCGTATGGCGCTGATCTCCCGGCGGCGCCGGAACAGCGGGGAGTTGACCACCCACAGCAGACCGCCGGCCAGGCTCGTATCGGCGGCGATCCACTCCGCCACCCGGGACAGATCCACCTCCTCGCGGCGGGCCTCCTGGGCGATGCGGCGCAGCGCCTCCGGCTGCGGCGGGATGGCGAGCCGCTCCAGCAGGGCGCTTTCCTGGGGGGAGGGATCCGTTGGGTCCATAGGAATTTCTCGCTTCCAAAGGACATCCGCTTGCGCCGAATCCTGCCGGAGCCACGGGGCAATACGTCAAATATTCGTCACCGCCACCCGGCCCATCTCCGATCCCAGGGGACCGGGAGGAGGACGCGAAGATGGCCCGATTTCTGCTTGTTGATTCCGGAGTCGCCTCGCGGTACCGCCCCCGAGCAGGTACCAGTCCTTTCCGACAATCCCCTTGGACCGGCCCAAAGCCCTTGAGCCATGATGGAACGCATGCAACCCCACGACACCGAGGACGAACAGCAGTCCCACAACATCCCCCCAAACGGGGTGGTGCGCGATCAGCGCCTCATCACCCAATGCGCCCTGGAGGTAATCCAGGACATCCAGCGCCAGCGCGGGCGGGCCATGCAACCCCGGGACCGCATGGCCCTGAAGCTGCTCACCCCCAGGAACGCGGCGCTCATGGTGAAGGGTGCCCGAAGGCATCTGGGATGTCGACAGGTGAGCTTTGACATCCTCACCGACGATCCGGGACTGGGCGCCTACCGTCTGGTGCCCGTGGGATTGCACGTGCGCAACCCCGAGACCGGCTGGTGGAGCGACGATTACGGCATCGGCCGCTTCCTGTGGAACCTCTATCTGGGGGAACCCCCGGAGGATGGCATGCAGCGCATCCTGGAGCGCCTGTTCGGACTCCCCGCGAAAGAACTGGGACCGGCCTGCACGCAACTGGCGGTGCGCCGGCAGGAGCACGACATCCAGGCCGTGGTACGCCCGGACCTGGCCCTGTACATCCGCCGCCACAAGGGCAGCATCGAGACCTCCCTGAGGCGGCTGCACCGGGCCCAGGGCCTGCACCGGGCCGCGGACCTGGGCCTGGACACCGGCGGCCAGGGCCGCATGGCCCTGGTCTTTGGCAAGAGCCGGCGCTATGCCATCACCTTCAGCGTGGAGAGGGCTTGATACCGGGCCTCTCAGGGGGCATCATCCCCGCCGCAGGCGGCCCCTTTTCATGGCTTTGTCACCTCCCGGGGGCACCCTGAAGGGCACAGCGGGGCATCCCCGAAGCCGCCCACGGATCATCACTGACCCCAAACCCCAGTATCGAGGCCTATGAGCAAAGTCCTGATCATCGGCGCCGGCGGCGTCGGCGGAGTCGTCACCCACAAGTGCGCCCAGCATCCGGAGGTCTTCTCCGAGATCTGCCTGGCCAGCCGCAACGAGGACAAGTGCCGGGCCATCGCCGCCCAGCTGGACCGGCCCATCCGCACGGCCCGGGTGGACGCGGACAACGTGGAGGAACTGGTGCGCCTCATCGAGGCGGAACGGCCCGACGTGCTGGTGCACGTGGCCCTGCCCTACCAGGACCTGACCATCATGGAGGCCTGCCTGCGCACCGGCACCCCCTACCTGGACACCGCCAACTACGAGCACCCGGACGAGGCCAAGTTCGAATACCGGGAGCAGTGGGCCTTCCAGGACCGTTACCGCGAGGCAGGCCTCATGGCCACCCTGGGCTGCGGCTTCGACCCGGGCATGACCAACATCTACTGCGCCTGGGGACAGAAGCACCTGTTCGACGAGATCCACCACATCGACATCCTGGATGCCAACGGGGGGGACCACGGCTACCCCTTCGCCACCAACTTCAATCCCGAGATCAACATCCGCGAGGTGACCGCCAACGGCCGCTACTGGGAGGACGGCCAGTGGAAGGAGACCCCGCCCCTGGCCGAGAAGCGGGTGTTCGACTTCGACGGCATCGGCCCCAAGGATCTCTACCTGCTCTACCACGAGGAGCTGGAATCCCTGGTGCAGAACATCCGCGGGCTCAAGCGCATCCGTTTCTGGATGACCTTCTCGCAGCAGTACCTCACCCACCTGAAGGTGCTGGAGAACGTGGGCATGACCGGCATCGAGCCGGTGGAATACGAGGGCAAGGAGATCATCCCCCTGCAGTTCCTGCGCAAGCTGCTGCCGGACCCGGCTACCCTGGGACCGCGCACCCAGGGCAAGACCAATATCGGCGTGATCCTGGACGGCATCAAGGACGGCCGGCGGCGCAAGGTGCACATCTACAACATGTGCGACCACCAGGCCTGCTACCGCGAGGTGCAATCCCAGGCGGTGTCCTACACCACCGGCGTGCCCGCCACCCTGGGGGCCATGCTCATGGCCCAGGGGATCTGGAAGGGCGAAGGGGTGTTCAACGTGGAGCAGCTGGATCCGGACCCGTTCATGGAGCGCATCGGTGACCTGGGCCTGCCCTGGCAGGTGAAGGAACTGGATCCGGACAGCGATCCCCTGGGCTGAGACCACCATGGACCTGCCCGCCACGCCGGACTTCGATCCCCGGGACTGCCCCTCCCCCGCCTTCGTGGTGGACGACGCCCTGCTGATCCGCAACCTGGAGCGCCTCGCCCGGGTGCGCGAGGCCAGCGGGGCGCGCATCCTGCTGGCCCTGAAGGGGTTCGCCATGTGGGATACCTTCCCGCTGCTGCGCCGTTACCTGGACGGGACCACCGCCAGCGGCCAGCACGAGGCCCGGCTGGGGGCCGAGCAGTTCGGCGGCGAGGTGCACTGCTTCAATCCGGCCTTCTCCGACGCGGAGATGACGAAGGTGCTGCGCCACGCCGACCACATCAGTTTCAACTCTCCCGGGCAGTGGCTACGCTTTCGCGAGCGGGTCGCCGGCGCGGCGCGCCGCGTCTCCCCGGGGCTGCGGGTAAACCCGGAACACTCCGAAGGGGCGGTGGCCCTCTACGACCCCTGCACCCCGGGTTCCCGCCTGGGTACCCGCATCCGCGATCTGGAGGGGGTGGATCTCACGGGGCTGGAGGGGCTGCATTTCCACACCCTGTGTGAGCAGAACAGCGATGCCCTGGAACGCACCCTGGCGGCCTTCGAGGCCCGTTTCGGCCACCTGTTGCCCGCCCTGAAGTGGGTGAACTTCGGCGGCGGGCACCACATCACGCGGGAGGACTACGACGTGGACCGCCTGGTGCGCATCGTGCGCGGATTCCGCGCCCGCCACCCGCACCTGACGGTCTACCTGGAGCCCGGGGAGGCCATCGCCCTGAACGCGGGCTTTCTCGTATGCACGGTGCTGGACATCGTGGACAACGAGGGGCCCATCGCCATCCTGGACACCTCGGCCACCGCCCACATGCCGGACGTGCTGGAGATGCCCTACCGGCCGCAGGTGGTGGGCGCGGGCCAGCCCGGGGAGAGGCCCTATACCTACCGCCTGGGGGGGCAGACCTGCCTGGCGGGGGACATGATCGGGGTCTACGCCTTCGACGAACCCCTATCCATCGGACAGCGCCTGGTGTTCACCGACATGGCCCACTACACCATGGTGAAGACCACCACCTTCAACGGCATGCCCCTTCCGGCCATCTGCCGGGTGGACGCACAAAGCCGCCAACTGCGGGTGGTGAAGGCCTTCGGCTACGAGGACTACAGGAACCGGCTGAGCTAGGGCCATCCCCCGGGGGGCCGAACTCCATTCCTGTCCCGGGCGGCGGCCTCAGGCCGCCGGGGACTCCTCGATGCCCTCCAGACGGTCCTCCAGCTCCTCACCGGCACGGCGCAGGGCCTCCAGGGTCTCCTCGTCCGGATGCCAATAGTTGCGGTCGGAGGCCTCCAGCAGGCGGTTGGCCATCTTGGCCGAGGCCGTGGGGTTGAGCTTGGCCAGCCGCTCGCGCATCTCCGGGTCCAGCACGAAGGTCTCGGAGAGCTTCTGATACACCCAGGGCTGCACCTGGCCGGTGGTGGCGGACCAGCCCATGGTGTTGGTGATGTGCACCTCGATCTGCCGCACCCCCTCGTAGCCGTGCTTCAGGGCCCCCTCGTACCACTTGGGGTTGAGCATGCGGGTGCGGGTCTCCAGGGATACCTGTTCCGACAGGGTGCGCACGGTGCCGTCGCCCTTGGTCTGGTCGCCGATGTACACCGGGGTATCCTTGCCGCCCCGGGCCTGGCGCACGGCGCGGCTGATGCCGCCGAGGGTGTCGAAGTAGTTGTCGATGGTGGTCACCCCCAGCTCCACGGAGTCCAGGTTCTGGTAGGTGAGCTGCACGTCCGCCAGCATGGTCTTGAGCAGGGCGTCCTGCTTGCTGGGCCGCCCGTTGCGGCCGTAGGCAAACCCCTTGCGCTGGGTATAGGTGTTGCCCAGTTCGTCCTCGTCGTCCCAGCGCCCGTTCTCCACCAGGCTGTTGACGTTGGAGCCGTAGGCCCCGTCGGCATTGCCGTAGACCCGCAGCGCCGCCGTCTCCAGGTCACAGCCGTGGGCCTTCTGATAGGCCAGGGCGTGGGCGCGCACGAAGTTCTGCTCCAGGGGCTCGTCCTCGGCGGCCGCCGCCAGGTAGGTGGCCTCCGCCAGGAGCTTGATCTGCAGGGGCAGCAGGTCGCGGAAGATGCCCGAGAGGGTGAGCACCACGTCGATGCGGGGGCGGCCCAGCTCCTCCAGCGGGATGAGTTCCGCGCCGGCCAGGCGGCCATAGTTGTCAAACCGCGGGCGGGCCCCCACCAGGGCCAGGGCCTGGCCGATCTGGCTGCCCTCGGTCTTGAGGTTGTCACTGCCCCAGAGGACCATGGCCACGGACTCGGGCAGGCCGTTGCCCTCCTGCTGATGGCGGGCGATGAGCCGCTCCGCCTGCTGCGCGCCATCCTTGAGGGCGAAGGCGCTGGGGATACGGAAGGGATCGAAGCCGTGCAGGTTGCGCCCGGTGGGCAGCACGTCCGGCTGGCGCATGACATCCCCCCCCGGCGCGGGGCGGATGAAGCGCCCGTCCAGGGCCCGCAGGATGCCGTCGATCTCGTGGTCCCGGGACATGAGTTCGTTGGCCCGCAGCAGTTGCTGCAGGCGTTCCCGGTTCTCCTCGGTGTCCTCCAGCCCCGCCTGCTCCAGGGCCGGTGCCACCTCGCCGGTCCGCACCAGGGTCTGCACCGCCTCCCGCTCCAGACGCATGGACTGGCCGGCATCGGCCATGGCCACCAGCATATCGACGCGCTCCTCCTCGTCCGGAGGGGTGCCCACCACGTGCAGGCCATGGGGGATCAGGGTGTATTCCAGTTCCAGCACGGCCTCGCCCAGGCGACGCACCTGCTCCTCGGCCTCGCCGCTGCCCACGTCCCAGAGGGGTTCGGCGGGGGCCAGTTCCAGTTCCGCCGCCTGGGACTGGATCAGTTCCGCCAGTTCGGCGCGCTCGTGCTCGCGATCCGGTTCCAGCCCGCGCCAGCGGTCGATGGAGCTCTTGAGATCCACCAGGCCGCGATAGAGGCCGGCATGGGCCACCGGCGGGGTCAGGTAGCTGACGAGCGTGGCCGCGGAACGGCGCTTGGCCAGGGCCCCCTCCGAGGGGTTGTTGGAGGCATAGAGATACAGGTTGGGCAGATCGCCGATGAGGCGGTCGGGCCAGCAGGCGCCGGACATGCCCACCTGCTTGCCCGGCATGAACTCCAGGGCCCCATGGGTGCCGAAATGCAGCACGGCGTGGGCGGCGAAGTCCTCCCGCAGGTAGCGGTAGAAGGCGGAGAAGGCATGGGTGGGGGCAAAGCCGTGCTCGAAGAGCAGGCGCATGGGGTCCCCTTCATAGCCGAAGGAGGGTTGCACCGCCACCAGGACATTGCCGTACTGCCGACCCATGACGAAGATGGAGCTGCCATTGGTGAGCACCTTGCCCGGGGCCGGGCCCCATTGGGCCTCGATCTCCTTGAGATGCTTCTCGCGGCGCACGTGGTCCTCGGCGGGGATGAGGGTATGCACGTTGGCATCGGCGCCGTACTGCTCCCGATTGCCGTTGATGATCTCCTCCCGCAGGGCATCGGCGCTCTCGGGCAGATCCACATGGTAGCCCGCGGCCTGCATCTCCCGCAGGGTGTTGTATAGCGACTCGAAGACCCCCAGATAGGCGGCCGTGCCGGTGTTGCCGGCGTTGGGCGGGTAGTTGAACAGCACCACCGCCACCTTGCGCTCGGCCCGCTCGGCCCGGCGCAGTTCCACCAGGCGGCGCACCCGGGCCACCAGCATCTGCGCCCGCTCGCGGCAGGTGAACATGTCCTGGGTGTTGTCGCTGCCGCTGAAGGTGCAGCCCAGCTCGCAGCCCTCGCAGACACTGCCGGCCGGCCCCGGGCGGCCACCGAAGACCATGGGGGCGATGCTGCCGTCCAGTTCCGGGATGGCCACCATGATGGTGCTCTCCACCGGCAGCAGACCCCGTTCGGAGCGGCCCCACTGGTCCAGGGTCTGGAATTCCACCGGGTGGGCCGCGATGTAGGGCACATCGAGGCGGGTCAGGATCTCCTCGGCGGCGCGGGCGTCGTTATAGGCCGGCCCGCCCACCAGGGAGAAGCCGGTGAGGGAGACCACGGCGTCCACCGTGGGACGGCCGTCCTCCATGAAGAAGGCCTCGATGGCGGGGCGGGCGTCCAGGCCGGCGGCGAAGGCGGGGATCACCTCAAGCCCGGCCTCCTCCAGGCCGCGGATGACCGGATCGTAGTGTCCCGCGTTACCCGCCAGGACATAGGAGCGCAACAGCAGCAGGCCGACGCGCCCCTGCCCCTTGTTTCCCCGGCGCGGCAGGTCCTGCAGATCCGCCGAGAGCCGGGGGGTCATGTCCGGGTGGTAGACCCCCACCTCGGGGTACTCCACCGGCGACGCCACCTCCAGGCGGCCCCGCAGGCCACGGCGCGGGCCGTCGGCATAACGGTCCACCAGGAAGCGGATCATGTTGGCCATGTTTTCCTCGGACCCGCCGAGCCAGTACTGGAGGGTGAGGAAGTAGGCGCGCACGTCCTGGGCGGTGCCGGGGATGAAGCGCAGCAACTGGGGGATGCGGCGCAGCATCTTCATCTGCTGGGCACCGGCGCTGGCGGGGCTGTCCCCCTCCTTCTGCTGGCCCCGCAGCTTCTTGAGCAGGGCCATGGGACCGCTGCTGGGCTTGGACATGTCGAACTGGCCCATGCGCGTCAGCTTGGTCACGTCGCCGGCGGACATGGCGCAGATGAGGGCATCGCAGTCGTCCCGGCGCGCCTTCAGGTCCTCGAGGATCTGCTGGTACTGGTCCTCGAGAAAGAGCATGGTGACCACGAGGATGTCGGCGGCCGCCACATCGGCGCGGCATCGCTCCAGGGCCTCGGCGTCCCCCGCCCATTCGGAGGCGGCGTGGAGCGAGAGCTCCAGCCCCGGCAGCTGGCGCTGGAGCGTGGCCCTGGCCCGGTCCGTGGCACTGGCCAGATGGGTGTCCATGGTGACGATGACCACCCGGATGGGGGTTGGATCGGCTGCAGACGTGGGCTTGGATGCCATAGGATTTCGTGCCTGTAATGGGGTTTCCGGAACGGCCGGCTGGCGCCTCCCCGGGATCCGTGTCAAATTAGTTCGGCCCGGGCCGGGTGTCAACCAAGCTGGACAGGCCCTTGCGGGGGCCCCACGAGCCACCGGACACCCCGGCGCGGTGCGCCCCGAAGCGCCATGCATACCCCCATGCGGAGGTGCGGTTTGAAAGGCCTGACGCGCACATTTCTCACCGGTCTTGCGGCCATCTTGCCGATGGTGGTCACCCTAGCCCTTGTCCTTTGGCTGGGCAACACCCTGGAGGCGGTGCTCGGGGGCCTGCTCAAGCTCCTGCTCCCGGACACCCTCTACCTGCCGGGGCTGGGGCTGGTGACGGGCGTGGGCCTGATCTTCGCCCTGGGCCTGCTCATGCGGGCCTATGTGGTGCAGGGGCTGCTGCAATGGGTGGAGGGCTGGATGCAGCGCATCCCGGTGGTCAAGACCATCCACGGCATGGTGCGGGACGTGACCCGGCTCTTCTCCGGCGAGATCCACGAGCGCTTTGGCGAGGCGGTGCTGGTCACCCTCCCCGGCCTGGACGCCCGCGTGGTGGGCTTTATCACCCGGGAGGACTTCGCCGGGCTGCCGGCGGCCCTCGGCGATCGAGACACCATCGCCGTCTACCTGCCCATGAGCTACCAGATCGGGGGCTATACCCTGATGCTGCCGCGGGAGCGGGTCCAGCCGCTGGACCTGTCCCTGGAGGACGCCATGCGCTACACCCTCACCGCCGGGGTTTCGGCACGCAAGGATGAGCGGGGCGATTCCGCCCCGTCCCCGCGCCCCTGAGGACGGGGGACGGCGGCCGGGATCAGCGCACCCGCCCCTGCTCCAGCGCCTCCAGGGTGGTCGCCACGGCGACGCCCACCCCGCGGCTCAGGCGGGAGAGCAGGTCCTCCCGGGGGGTGAAGTCCACCACCTCGGGTTCTCCCACCACCTCCCGGGCCACGTCACCGGCGCTGGCCAGTCCATCCACCAGCCCCAGTTCCAGGGCCTTTTCACCGGTCCATACCAGGCCGGTAAAGAGTTCGGCATCCTCCTTCAGACGCTCGCCGCGCCCCTCGCGCACCGCTTCCACGAACTGGCGGTGGATGCCATCCAGCATGCGCTGGATATGGTCCCGCTCCTCCGGATCCACCGGCTGGAAGGGGTCCAGCAGCCCCTTGTGCTCCCCGGCGGTGAGCAGGCGCCGCTCGATGCCCAGGCGCTCCATGGCCTCGGTGAAGCCGAAGCTGTCCATGCGCACGCCGATGGAGCCGACGATGCTGGAGGGGCTGGCGTAGATGCGGTCGGCGGCCACGGCGGCATAGTAACCGCCGGAGGCGCCCATATCCGAGATGACGGCATACAGCGGCACCTCCGGATGCGCCTTGCGCAGGCGCTGGATGGCATCGTGGATATAGGCCGCCTGCACCGGGCTGCCCCCGGGGCTGTTGATCCGCAATAGGACGGCCCGTGTGTTGTCATCCTCGAATGCCTTCTCCAGCCCGGACACCACCCGGTCGGCGCTGGCCGGGGTCTCGTCGGCGATCATGCCCTTGAGATCCACCAGGGCGGTATGGGGCCCCCGGGCCGGGCCTTCCCCCGTGGGCAGGGCGCCCATGAGCACCAGCAGCAGGAACAGCAGGTAACCAAAGCCCAGGAGCTTGAAGAAGATGCCCCAGCGCCGGGCAGTGCGGCGCTCCTTGAGCCCCGCCAGGGCGATGTCCCGCAGGGCCTCGCGCTCCCAGGGCTCCGGGGTGCGGGCGTTGCCGGATTCGGATTGCGCATCGGGTGTGTCGGTCATGGTCTTTCGTTCTCCTTGGCGGGGCGGATCAGGGGGTCAGGAGGCATCGGACGGGGCACGGACCCCGCCCGTGGCCAGCCAGTGGGGTAGTTGCCGCAGGTCGTCCAGCAGGATCCGGGGGGCATGGGATGCCAGCCAGCCGGCATCATGCACCCCGGTGGTGACCCCCACGCCGTCGGTGCCGGCATTGGCGGCCATCTGCAGGTCCAGGACGCTGTCGCCGATCATGAGGGTCTCCTCCGGGGGCACCCCGGCGTAGTCCATCACCGCCTGCAGCAACGCGGGGTGTGGCTTGGAGAAGGCCTCCTCGGCGCAGCGGGTGACCAGGAATCGGGACCCCAGGCCCGTGGAGGTCAGCTTGCGGTCCAGCCCCTTGCGGGACATGCCCGTGGCCACTCCCAGCCAGTAGCCCGCCGCCTCCAGGTCCGCCAGCACCTGGGGCACCCCAGGGAACAGGGGGGAGGGGGTGGGATCATCCCCCAGGTAGCGTTCCCGGTAGGCATGGGTAAAGGCCTCGCACAGGGCCTCGTCGGCCTCGGGATAGAGCTGCAGGATGGCATCCTGCAGTCCCAGGCCGATGACATCCTTCAGGGCCTGCCGCGGGCGTTCCTCCAGCCCCAGGGCATGGATGGCCCCCTGCAGGCAGTGGACGATGCGGCCGATGGAGTCCATCAGCGTACCGTCCCAGTCGAATACGAGGAGTTGGTAATTCCGGATCTGTTTCATGTCGTGGGTCAGACGGGGATCACGGGGTTTCGGGGTCGCCCAGGCGCTCCAGCACCCGGGCGAGATCCGGGTCCAGGGGGGCATCCAGGTGGTAACTGTGCCCGCTGGACGCCAGGGTGAAGGACAGGGAACGGGCATGCAGGAAGAGCCGCCGCAGGCCCAACCGGCGCAGGCGGCGGTTGAAGGCGAAGTCACCGTAGTGCCGGTCCCCCGCCACCGGATGGCCCTCATGGGCGGCGTGTACCCGGATCTGGTGGGTGCGACCGGTGCCGATCTTCACCTCCATCCAGGTGGCCCCGTCGTAGTGGGCCAGGGGCGTGAACAGGCTGTCGGCGTCCCGCCCCTCCTCGTCCACCCGCACCAGGCGCACCTCGCCGCGGCGGGCATCGCGGGTCAGCCCCTGCTGCACCCGGCGGGGACCGCCGCGCCATGACCCGGCCACCAGGGCCAGATAGGTCTTGTCCATCCCGCCCTCCCGCAGGCAGGCATGGAAGGCCTGCAGGGCCGGACGGTTGCGGGCCAGCACCAGGCAACCGCTGGTCTCCCGGTCCAGGCGGTGGGCCAGTTCCAGAAAGGGCTCCTGGGGACGCAGGCGGCGCATGGCCTCGATGACCCCCACCGGCACGCCGCTGCCCCCGTGGACCGGAAGCCCCGCGGGTTTGTTCAGCACCAGCAGGTCCTCATCCTCCAGGAGCACCGCCCCGGCCAGGGTCTGCGCCAGCCCCTGCGGCAGGGGCAGATCCTCCAGGGGGCGGGGTGTCCCCCGGGCCACGGGGGGAAGACGCACGCAATCGCCCTGCTCCAGGCGGTAATCCGGCTTGCTGCGCCGCCCGTTCACCCGCACCTCCCCCTTGCGCAGCAGGCGGTAGATGCGGCTGCGGGGCACGCCCTTGAGCTGGCGCATCAGGTAGTTGTCCAGGCGCTGCCCGGCCTCGCCGGGGGTGATCTCCCGATGTTCAACGCCGGCCTTGGATGTGGAAGGGCTCTGCGGCATGGGCGCATCATACCAGTTCATTCAAGCATTTGATGGACTTTTACAACATTGCTATGATGACGTGTCGCGCTCGGTAGAAGCGGCCCGCCGGTGAGACCCGGAACTACCCGTTCCGGCCCACCCCGGCGCCCGGACCCCGCGACCGAAACGAACACCACCGGGGAATGCCTGCCCCGCGGCAGCGCCCGTTCCCCGTCATGGACCCTCGCTCCAGAAGCACCACACCGGTTTTGATGATTCTGAGCGGATTACTGCCCAACCCCGCCCCCACGCTCCGGCAAGCGGAAACCGAGGGCGTCGTGCTTCCATGGCTGTGCGCCTGTGCGCTGCTCCTGAGCGCCGCGCGCCCCTGGCCTGCGACACCGCAGACGCCCGTGAAACGCCCGGGCATGGCTGGGCCCTGCATTCGAGACCGTATTCATGAAACGCATCCTCATCAACGCGACGCAGCCCGAAGAGCTGCGCGTGGCCATGGTCGATGGCCAGAAGCTCTACGACCTCGACATCGAGCTGCCCTCCCGCGAACAGAAGAAGGCCAACGTTTACAAAGGGGTGGTCACCCGGGTTGAACCCAGCCTGGAGGCCGCCTTCATCAACTACGGCGCCGAGCGCCACGGCTTCCTGCCCTTCAAGGAGATCGCCCGCAGCTATCTCACGCCCGACGAGAACGGCGACCTCTCCCCCAAGACCGGACTGAAGGAGGGCATGGAGCTCATCGTCCAGGTGGAGAAGGAGGAACGCGGCACCAAAGGGGCCGCCCTCACCACCTTCGTCAGCCTGGCGGGGCGCTATCTGGTGCTCATGCCCAACAACCCCCGTGCCGGCGGTGTCTCCCGGCGCATCGAGGGGGAGGAGCGCAGCGAGATCCGCGAGGCCCTGGCCCAACTGGAGGTGCCCCAGGGCATGGGCCTGATCGCCCGCACCGCCGGGGTGGGCCGCAGCGTGGAGGAGCTGCAGTGGGACCTGGAATACCTCAAGACCCTGTGGCAGGCCATCGCTGACGCCGCCGAGAGCCACAAGGCCCCCTTCCTCGTCTACCAGGAGAGCAACGTGATCATCCGCACCCTGCGGGATCACATGCGCAATGACATCGCCGAGATCCTCATCGACGATGCCAAGGTCTTCCAGCAGGCCCAGGACTTCATGCAGCAGGTGATGCCCAACAACCTGCGCAAGCTCAAACGGTATGAAGACCCCGTTCCCCTGTTCAACCGCTACCAGATCGAGAGCCAGATCGAGGCCGCCTTCCAGCGGGAGGTGACCCTGCCCTCCGGCGGGGCCATCGTCATCGACCACACCGAGGCCCTGATCTCCATCGACGTCAACTCCGCCCGCGCCACCAAGGGCAGCGACATCGAGGAGACGGCCCTCAACACCAACCTGGAGGCCGCGGACGAGATCGCCCGCCAGCTGCGCCTGCGGGACCTGGGTGGCCTGATCGTCATCGACTTCATCGACATGGCCCCCAACCGCAACCAGCGCGAGGTGGAGAACCGCCTGCGCACCGCCCTGGAGATGGACCGGGCGCGGGTCCAGGTGGGGCGCATCTCCCGCTTCGGCCTGCTGGAGATGTCCCGCCAGCGCCTGCGCCCCTCCCTGGGGGAATCCAGCCAGATCGTCTGCCCCCGCTGCAACGGCAGCGGCCACATCCGCAGCGTGGAATCCCTGTCCCTCTCCGTCCTGCGCCTGCTGGAAGAAGAGGCCATGAAGGACAAGACCGGTCGCGTGCTGGCCCACCTGCCGGTGGACGTCTCCACCTTCCTGCTCAACGAGAAGCGCCCGGTGATCTCCAGCATCGAGTCCCGCTACGGCGTGGAGATCACCCTGGTGCCCAGCCCCGCCCTGCTCACCCCCCACTTCACCGTGCGGCGGCTGCGCAGTGACGAGACCGAGGAGGAGATCGGTGAACGCAGCAGCTACCAGCTGCTCAGCGAGGAAGAGCCGGAGCTGGTGGACCAGCCCCGCAAGATGCGTCTGGAAAAGGCCCTGGTGCAGACCATAACCCCGGCCACCCCGGCCCCCGGCGCATCCCGCGAACCGGAACAGGCGGCGCGCAACGACCACGCCTCGGTGCGTGCCGCATCGCCCGTATCCCTGCCCGGCCTGTTCAGCCGCATCTGGAACAGCCTCTTCCCCAACCCGGCCACCACCCAGGACGGGGATGGCTCCACCCAGCGGGGTGAGGGCCGCACGGAGACCCCGAAGGGGCGCGCACCGACCCGCAGGGGCAGTACCCCCCGCTCCGGCGACGACGAACAGGAGGAGAAGGACAAGGGCAACGGCCGCAGCCGTTCCCGCCGCAGCAGCAGCCGCGGCCGGCGGGGCAGTGGCCGTGGCACACCCAGCGGCGACGGCGGCGCCGAGAAGCAGGACAACCGGGAGCGGTCCTCCAGCGCCCGCGGCGAGGACAGCGACAGCGGTCAGAAGGGCCCCGAAGAACGCACCAAGGCCGGCAAGGCCTCCCCTGCCCCGGCCACAGCCGCAAAGGACAGCACTCCCGGCGAGGAAGGCGGAGAAGCGGCGGCCGGCGAGGGCAATGGCAACGGTGGCGGCAAGCCGGAAGGCGGCAACGGCAAGAGCACCGGCCGCAGCCGGGGACGCCGGGGCGGACGCCGCCGCCGGCGTACCCCCTCCAGCAACGGCGGTGAGGGGCGTTCTAGCGAAACACAATCCGAGGCAGCGGAAGGCGGCCCATCCCCGGAGGCCGGCCAGGACAAGGCGACCCAGGCAGCCTCCGCTGCCCCCTCCAAGGGGGAAGACACCTCCAAGCAGGGGGGAACGTCCCCTGGCCGGGAAGGGTCCACGGCCCCTGCCGAGGAACCGGGGACCCGCGAGGATTCCCGCAGACGCGGAGGCAGCACCTCCGCCGAGGCCAAGAAGGACGGCCAGGCGAACGCCACGTCTGCCCAGGGTGGGGAAGCAGGGGGCGATACCGGCCCCAGCGCAGGGCAGAACGCCCGCCGTAGGCCCCGGGGCGACCAGCAGGTAGACAAGAAGTCACCGGCGCCGGCCCCGTCCCCCGCAAACCAGGACGAACAGGCCGCCCCTGAAAAGGCCGCCCAAGGGAAGGCAGGTCAGCCCCCGGAGGACGGCCCGGGGGATGCAACCCCGGCAACCGAGGATCGCACCCCTTCCGGCCAGAAATCCGGGGGAGGCGGCCGCCGCCGCCCCGGCGGGGCCCCTACCTCGGGCAGCCGCAGCCTCTCCCGGGAAGAGATGGAAAAACTGCAGGCGGTCACCCGCCAGGCACGGCAGGAGCCGGATGCTCCGGACACAACGGCGGCGAAGGCCCAGGCTAAGGCAAAGGGCCAGGATCCGGCTGAAGCGACGAGGGAGCCGGCCGGCGGCGACAAGGCGGCGCAAAGCGGCGGGGATTGACCCGCCCCGGCCCCCTGAAACGAGAGGCCCCCGACCGACGCTCGGGGGCCTTTTCTTTGGGGGATCCCCTACCCCCGGACGCCCTGGCGCTCGCGGATGCGCTGCAAGAGCCCCTGGGAGGCATCCTCCACCATATCCAGCACGCGGTCAAAACCCCGATCCCCGCCATAATAGGGGTCCGGCACCTCCTGCTCCTCCCAGTTGCGGGCAAAGGCCATGAACAGTCCCAGATGACCGCGCACGGCCTGAGCCGGCGCCAGGGCCTGCAGATGGGCCAGATTCTCCCGGTCCATGGCCAGGACGTAGTCGAAACGCTCCAGATCCTCCCGTTCCACCCGCCGGGCCCGCTGCCCACTGAGATCGATGCCCCGCTGCAGCGCGGCACGGCGGGCACGGGGATCCGGCGGCTCGCCCACGTGATAGGCGTGGGTGCCAGCGGAATCCACCAGGACCCGCTGCTCCAGGCCTTCCTTGGCCAATAACCATTGCAGCACCCCCTGGGCCGTGGGGGAACGGCAGATGTTCCCCAGGCAGACCATGAGGACCGAGACCTTCTCTTCCTGCATCATGAAACGACCATCGCATTCTGGGTTGGACATCCCGGGGGGCCCCGGTGCCGGGGCATGATACACGAGCCCACAGTGCTTGACAGGCATGTCCCCGGGCGGGCATGAGCGGGTACCATCGGCAGAAACCCATCCCGGACGGGCACCCCATGAGTCTCCCCCCCCTGCGCAGTGGTGATCTGCACATCCAGCTGACCCAAGGCGGGCAGAGTGCCCTTCGGGGTCTGCAGCCGGGGCAGATCCTCCAGGCCCGGGTGCTCACCTCCGCCCAATCCGGCGGCGACACCCTGCTGCGTCTGGGGGGTACGGGGGTGGAGGCCCGCCTGCCGGTGCCCGTACGGGCAGGACAATCACTGACCCTGCAGGTGACCGCCGTCCATCCCCGGTTGCAGTTGACCCTGCTGCCGGCATCCACGGGCCAGGTCTCCATGGACGGACCTCAGGCGGGTACACCGGCCACGACATCCCCCCCTTTCTCCACCCCACAGGGCCCCGCGACCGGCTCCCTCCTCCCCGCCGGGCCGCCCGGGGGACCCACCTCCGGGGCGGCCCACGCCCCCCTGCTGCGCCAGTGGGCCCCGGTCCAGGCCTCCCAGGCCCCACTCATGGCCACCCTGGCCCGGCTCCAGGGCCAGGAGTCGGCCTCCATGCGCCAGGGGCTGCCGCCGGCGGTACGCCAGGCGATGGAGGCCCTGTGGATGAACCTGCCCCGGGTGGAGGGCATCACCACGGGGCCCGGACTGCGCCGGGCCCTGCTGGATTCGGGCCTCTTCCTGGAGGCGCGCCTGGCCCGGGCCGCCGAGGATGGGAAGCCCCCCCCCGTGGGCCGGGACCTGAAGGGACGGCTCCTTTCCCTGGCCCGGCAGTTGCGCAGCCTGCCCCCGGCCTCCCGCGGTGGCGGGGATGCCCCCGCACCGACGCGGCAGGATCCGCCGCCCCCCTTTCGGGAGGCGCAGCCCGTACCCCAGGGACGCCCCCAGGGCGCGCCGCTACAGGCGGACCAGTGGCTCGCCACCCTGCAGCGCCAGGTGGAGGGCAGCCTGGCGCGCCTGGTGATGCACCAGCTGGCCAGTGCAGAGAAGCCGGAGGAACCGGGGCAGTCCCCGCGCTGGTTCCTGGAACTCCCCCTGAAGGGGGAGGACGGGGTGGATGTGGTGCACATGCGCCTGCAGCGGGAGGGGGGACATCGCGGGGGCCGGGAGGACGCGGATCACCCCTGGCGTGCAGACCTGGCCCTGGACCTGCCGGGGCTGGGCCCCCTCCATGTGCGGGTGGTGGTGCGTGGTGATCAGGTGACCACCCAGTTCTGGGCAGAGGCGGCGGCGGGGAGCGAGCGCCTGCAACAGGCCCTGCCCCGGCTGCGGGAGCGCCTGCAGGCCCGGGACCTGGAGGTGGTGAACCTGCAGTGCCGCAACGCCCCGCCCCCGCCGGAGCCCCCCGCACGGGGGGATGGCCCCATCGTGGACGGACGGGCATGAGTAAGGACCGCAGGCCACCGCGCAGCGCCATCGCCCTGCAGTACACGGGCCGTGGCGCGCCGCGGCTCACCGCCAAGGGCCGCGGCGAGGTGGCCGAACAGATCGAGGCCCTGGCCCGGACCCACGGGGTGGCCATCCACGAGGATGCCGCCCTGACCCAGGCCCTTTCCCAGATCCCCCTGGGGGAGGAGATCCCCGAGAACCTGTACGTGGCGGTGGCAGAGGTACTGGCCTTTGTCTACTGGCTCGGCGGACGCCGCCCCGGGGATGAGAAAGACCAAGACCGCGGAGAGGCGGATACAGGGGAGGCAGAGCGGGGGGGATGAGAAGCGGGGTACGGCCTCAATTGGCCGGGGGATTGCGCCGGTGCATGGCCAGAAGCAGGTCCGCCTCCCCCCGGGAGAGGCCGCACTGCTCCATGAGTTCTTCCCGGCCCGCCCCCTGCTGCAGCATGCGCACGGCGTGGTTGTAGGCCCCCTCCTCCGGCGCCTGCAGGGTCATGCGCTCCTGCTGCTCCGTCAGGCGGCGCAGCTGGCGCTGCAACTGCTCCCGTTCCTCCTCCGCCTGCTGGGCCTGGGCGTGCAGGGCGCTCAGGGCGCCGCGCAGGGACAGCAGGCCCGCCTCCTGTTCCCGCAATGCCGCCCTCAACTGCCGCACCTGCCGCAGCAGCCCGATGCTGGCGGCCAGGGCCACCAGCCCCGCCAGCGATGCGATTGCCAAGCCGATGTATACGATCATGCGTACTCGTCGATTTGATCCGGGTCATCCGGCAGACCCGGACGCTCTCCGGGGCCCCGGTCCTGGGGCGGTTCTTCGCAGGTGGACCCGGTCTCCCCTTCCTCCCGGTCCTCCTGCGGTTCTCGCTCCTTGCGGCGCCTGGGCCCCCGGGGGAAACGCCGCGCGTCATCCCCCTCCTCGGGTACGGGGCGGCCGGGGATGGAAGGGTGGGTCGGTGGGATGGGAAGATCGGCCGCCATCGTCATCCTCCTGTCTCCGGGCCCCGGCCTAGAGGTTGGCCACCTCGGCCCATTCCTCGTCCGTCAGGAGCTTGTTCAGGTCCACGACGATGGTCAGCTCGCCGTCGCGGCTGGCCACGCCCTGGATGTACTTGGAACTCTCGTCGTTGCCCACGTTGGGGGCCGGATCCACTTCCTTGGCCGCCAGTTCGATCACCTCTGCCACGCTGTCCACCAGGATGCCGATTACCTGGCCGCTCACCTCGATGATCACCACCCGGGAGGCATCGTCGGGCTCCTTGTCGGACAGTCCCATGCGCCGCCGCGCGTCGATCACCGTCACCACGTTGCCCCGCAGGTTGATGATGCCCAGGACATAGTGGGGTGCCCCCGGCACCGGGGCGATCTCCGACACCCGCAGCACCTCCTGCACCTGCATGACATTGATGGCGTAGGTCTCTTCGGCGAGCCGGAAGGTGACGTACTGGGATGCCTCGGGGGCGGTGGACACGGATTCTTTGGCCATGAAGCTCTCACCTCCATCTAGGGAATCGAACGACCGACGTTGCCTGGCGGTTCATACCGGCCCGGCCACGGCCTGTACCCGACGCACCCCCCCTGCCCGCCTGGCGGAGTCCAAGGATACACGGGATGGGACTCAATCCCAACGACCGCTGGCCAGGGCCTGGGCCAGGTAATCCACGTCCAGGATGGCGCACAGCTGCCGCGTGACCGTGCCCGCCAGCCAGGGACGCCTGCCCTGGGGGGTGCGCCAGCGCACCGATTGGGGATCCAGGGTCAGGGTCTCCTCCACCCGGTCACAGGCCAACCCCCAGCGGGCCTCGTCGATGAGGATGAGATGCCCCGGGGACGGGCGCTGCTCAGGCAGCCGGTCGGCGGGCAGGACCAGGCGGGCGATGTCCACCACCTTGACCTGCTGCCCCTGGTGCTGGGCCAGCCCCATGAACAGGGGGCCATGCCCGGGCATGGGGGTGATCTGCTGCGGCATCTTCAGGATGCCGTTGAGCTTCACCAGGGGGACCGCCAGGGGCAGGCCGGCGACCCGGAAGATCAGACATTGAAAACGCTCCGCGGCCCATGGCGGCGGCCCATGGTCCTTCTTCTCCGGGGGGGGCGGGGCCGGCACCGGCCGCACAATGGGTTGGGGTACCCGCTCTTGCGTCTCTGGAGCCGCAGCGGGCGGCTTCTCCTCCTCGGCGATCTCCTGGAGCAGGCCATCCAGGTAGGCGGTGAGGGCCTGCTGTTCCTCCATGAGGACAGGTGGCTGGCGTCGCGCGCTCATGAGACCGCCCTGTGCCGGTAATCGTTGGTGCCCAAAAGGTCATCCAGCAGGCGCTCGTAGGCCTGGGTACCCTGGGCATCGGGGTACATGATGGGCAGGGGCTGCCCGGCGACACTGGCCTCCCGGAACAGCGGGTCCACGGTGATCACGCCGCGCCAGAGGCGGTCACGGTAACGCTCCCGCAGCTCCCACAGGGCCTGGGTGGCGGACCGGTTGCGCTGGTCATAGAGGGTGGGGATCACCAGTGCGTCCAGCTCCTGCCCCCGGGAGCGCTGCACCATCTCCAGGGTGTGCAGCATGCGGTCCAGACCGCGGATGGCCAGGTATTCCGTCTGCACGGGGATCAGAAGCCGCTCGCAGGCGGCCAGGGCGTTCACCATGAGCACCCCCAGCATGGGGGGGCAATCCAGCAGGACATGGTCGAAGCGGTCCGACAGGGCCTCGATGGCGCGGCGGATCACCAGGCCCATGCCCTGGCGGGTGCCCAGTTGCCGGTCCAGGGTGGCCTGGGCCGTGGAGGCGGGCAGGATCCAGAGGTGATCGAATGGGGTGCGGCGCAGGGCCGCCTCGGGCTGCATGGGGCGGCGGTCCCCCACCCGCTGGAAGAGGCTGTAGACGCCGCCGGTGGCCCCCTCGGGGTCGTGCCCGAAGTAGGCGGTGAGGGAGCCGTGGGGGTCCAGGTCCACCAGCAGGGTACGCCGCCCCCGCTGCGAGAGCAGTCCGCCCAGGGTGACGGTGGTGGTGGTCTTGCCCACCCCACCCTTCTGGTTGGCCACGGCCCAGGTCAGGGTGGTCATGGCACATCCTCCTCGCCGGGATCCCGCCCCCGCTGCAGCAGCAGTTCCATATCCTCCTGCAGGAGTTCCGGCGGGGCCCCCTGCCCGGTCCGCGGGCGCTGACCCGCCAGGATGACGATGTTCACCCGGCGGTTCTTCATGCGTCCCTCGGGGGTGTCGTTGCTTGCAATGGGCCGATACTCACCGAACCCGATGGCGGCCATCTGGTCCGGATCCACCCCGTTGCGGGCAAACAGGTTCACCACGGTGGCGGCCCGCCCGGCGGAGAGTTCCCAGTTGGAGGGGTACACCGAGGTGTTGATGGGCACGTCGTCCGTGTGTCCCTCCACGTGCACGCGCACGGGGAACTGGCTGAGGATCCCCGCCAGGCGCTCCAGGATGGGGACGGCATCCGGGGCCAGTTGCGCGCTGCCGCTGTCGAAGAGGATGCTGGTGTTGATCTCCACCTCGATCCACAGCCGGTCGCGCCCCACGTCGATCATGCCCGATTCGATGAGCGGGGCCATGGCCCGCTCGATCTCGTCGGCCATGGTATTGATGCCCAGGATGGCCTCGGAGAGGCCCTGCATGTCCAGGTCCCCGAGGATCTCCTCCAAGCTGCGGCTCATGGGTTCCCCCAGGTCGATGGGGGCGGACTCGGGAGTGCTCTGCACCATGGAGGGGGTGGGGGTACGGATGACCTCGCCCACCTGTACGGGATCCACGGCCTTGGGGGGGGCCTTGAAGGCGGAGATCAGGGATTCGGAGAGGATGCGGTATTTCCCCTCGTTCACCGACGAGATGGCGTACATCACGACGAAGAAGGCCAGCAGCAGGGTGAGCAGGTCCGCATAGGGGATCGCCCAGGCCTCGTGGTTCTGATGCTCCTCGTGTTTTTTCTTGCGTCCGGCCATGGCTCGGCTGGCTGCCCCCTGGCATCAGCGCTGCAGGTAGCCCTGCAGCTTGGTCTCGATATTGCGGGGATTCTCGCCCTCGGCGATGGAGATGATCCCCTCGATGATCATCTCGCGATAGGCGGCCTGGTGCTTGATGGTGGTCTTGAGCTTGTTGCTCACCGGCAGGAAAAACAGGTTGGCCGAGGAGATGCCGTAGATGGTGGCCACGAAGGCGGCGGCGATGCCCGAACCCAGGCGGCTGGGATCGGCCAGGTTCTGCATCACCGCCATCAGGCCCATGACCGCGCCGATGATGCCCATGGTGGGGGCATAGATCCCCATGCCCTCGAAGACCTTGGCCCCTTCGGTGTCGTATTCCTCCTGGGTGCCCATATCCACTTCCAGGATGGTGCGGATGCCCTCAGGTTCGGTGCCGTCCACCAGCAGCTGCAACCCCTTGCGGGCGAAGGCGTCCGTCTCCTCCTCGGCCATGGATTCCAGACCCAGCAGCCCCTCCTTGCGGGCCACCTGGCTCCAGCCGACGATGCGCTCGATGGTGGCCTCCGGTTCCAGCCGCGGCTGCCGGAACACCCAGGGGAAGATGCGGATGGCCCGCAGCATGGCCCCGGGACGGGTCTGCACCAGGGCCGCCGCCACCGTGCCCACACCGACGATGAGGAAGGCCGCCAGGTTCCACAGGGCCGCCAGACCGCTCCCCTTGGCGATGCTGCCGCCGATGATGGCCACCAGGGCCAGGAGCATGCCGATGAAGCTCAGGATATCCATGACTCAGCAGGCCTCCGCAAGGATCTTGCCGATCTGCTCCAGGGGCAGCACCCGGTCCGCCAGCCCGGCGTCCACCACCGCCGCGGGCATGCCGTAGACCACGCAGGTCTCCTCGTTCTGGGCCCAGACGGTGGATCCGCAGCGCTTGAGCAGCTTCGCCCCCTCGCGCCCATCCGCCCCCATGCCGGTGAGGACGATGGCCAGGGCGTCCCCGCGGAAGGCGGCGGCGGCGGAGTTGAAGGTGACATCCACACAGGGGCGGTAGTGCTGGTCCGGCGTGGCCTCGGTGATGCGCACCCGGCTGCGCCCGCCCCGGGACTCCACCTGCATCTGCTGCCCCCCGGGGGCCAGCAGGGCCAGACCGGGTTCCAGGGCATCGCCATCCTGGGCCTCCCGGACACGGATGGCACAGAGCTGGTCCAGGCGCTGGGCGAAGGCGGGGGTGAAGCTGGCGGGCATGTGCTGCACCATCAGCAGCGGCAGGGGGAATCGGGCCGGCAACTGCACGAGGACCTTCTGCAGGGCCAGGGGACCGCCGGTGGAGGTGCCGATGAGCACCACTCGGAAATCCCGCAGGTTCAGGGCAGGGGCACGCTCCCCCTCCGGGCGGGCCCCGTGGGCCGGCTCCGGTCGCGGCCGCGCACCGGCCCCGGGGGCCGGGCGGGTTGCGGGCGCGGTGGGGGCGGCGGGGGGAGTGGGCGTACGCCCGACGCGGCCACGACGGGCGATGTTGCGCACGCGCCGGCAGAGGACATCCTTGGCCTCCTGCTGCTCCCGGGCGATGTCCTCGAAGCGCTTGGGCAGGAAGTCCACCGCCCCCGCCTCCAGGGCATCCAGGGTGGCCTTGGCCCCCTCGAAGGTGAGGGAGGAGAACATGAGGATGGCCACGGGTTGGCGTGCCATGATGCGTCGCACGGCGGTGATGCCGTCCATCACCGGCATCTCGATGTCCATGGTGATGACATCGGGCTTCAGGGCCAGGGCCTGGTCGATGGCCTCCTGCCCGTTGGCGGCCGTGCCCACCACCTCCAGGGCGGGATCCGCATTCAGGATATCCACGATGCGGCGCCGGAAGAACCCGGAATCATCGACCACCAGAACGCGAACTGCCATCAACTCTCTCCGATCTTCACACGCGCGCGCTGCGGCGCGCCTTGGATCCCGTCCGCCAGCGGGGGCGGATGGGCCGTTCAGCCCCGGCGGGCATAGCTGTTGAGCAGACCGGGGACATCCAGGATCAGGGCGATGCCGCCGTCGCCGGTGATGGTGGCCCCGGCCAGACCGGGCACGCCGTGCAGGACATTGCCCAGGGGTTTGATCACCACCTCCTCCTGTCCGATGAGGCTGTCCACCACAAACCCCACCCGCTGGTTGCCGGAGAAGACCACCACCACATGGCCCACCCCGTCCGGCGGCGGCGCGTCCCCCGACACGAGCCAGCGACGCAGATAGTACAGGGGGATGGACCGGTTGCGCACCATGATCACCTCCTGGTCGTCCACGCGGTTGGTGCGCGACAGGTCCAGGTCGAAGATCTCACTGACATTGGCCAGGGGCAGGGCGAACCGCTGTTTGCCCAGCACCACCATGAGGGTGGGCAGGATGGCCAGGGTCAGGGGCAGGCGCACCCGCAGGGTGCTGCCCTTGCCCAGTTCGGAGCTGATCTCGATGCGGCCGTTGAGCTGGGCGATGCGGGTCTTGACCACGTCCATGCCCACACCGCGACCGGAGACGTCGGAGATCTCCGTCTTGGTGGAGAACCCGGCACGGAAGATGAGGTTGTAGGCATCGTGGTCCGACAGCCGTGCCGCGGCCTCCTCGTCCATGAGCCCCTTCTCCACCGCCTTGCTGCGCAGGATATCGGGATCCATGCCCTTGCCATCGTCGCTGATGGTGAGCAGGATGTGATCCCCCTCCTGGGTGGCGGAAAGCACCACGTGCCCGGCCCGGGGCTTGCCTGCCGCCTCGCGTTCTTCCGGGGATTCGATGCCGTGGTCCACGGCGTTGCGCACCAGGTGTACCAGGGGATCGGACAGGGCCTCCACCAGGTTCTTGTCCAGGTCGGTGTCCTCGCCCTGCAACTCCAGGTTCACCTCCTTCTTCAGGCTGCGGGCCAGGTCGCGCACCACCCGGGGGAAGCGTCCAAAGACCTTCTTGATGGGCTGCATGCGGGTCTTCATGACCGCCGTCTGCAGATCGGCGGTCACCACGTCCAGGTTGGTCACCGCCTTGGAGACCTGTTCATCCCCCATGCGCGAGCGCAGGGTAGCCAGGCGGTTGCGCACCAGCACCAGCTCCCCCACCAGGTTCATGATGTCGTCCAGGCGCTTGGTGTCGACCCGCACCGAGGTCTCGGCCGGGGCGGAACGGGCCGGGGCACCCCCCTTATCCCCTTCCTTGCCCTTGCCCTTACCCTGCTCCTTGTCCGGCCCGCCGGAGGGGGCCGCCGCCGGCTGACCCCCTCCCTGGGCGGGGGGCTGGGCACCGCCCGCGCCCCCCGGGGCAGGCTTCGGTGCCGCCTGTCCTTCCACGGGACGGGGGGGATGCCCCTTGCCATGGAGATTGTCCAGGAGTTGCTCGAACTCCTGGTCGCTGATCTCATCCCCGCCCTTGCCGGCATCCGCTCCCGTGCCGCCGGTGGTACCTGGGCCATTGCCCTTGCCCTGGAGTTCATCCAGGATCTGTTCGAACTCCTCGTCGGTGATCAGGTCGCCACCGCCGGTGGCTTGGGACGGGGCTGGGGATGCAGACGATGCGGCCCCACCGCCCCCCTGCCCTTTCTGGTCCTGCATGGCATCCAGCAGGGCCTCGAACTCCTCATCGGTGATATCCCCGCCACCGGTCTGTCCGGAGGCCTGTGCCGGGGCGGACGCGGAGGTCGCTGCAGGCTCCGGGGATGATGCCGAAGACGGCTCCGGGGCCGCGGCAGGGGCCATACCGGCGGGTTCCTCCCCCGGGGGATAGGTCAGGGGTTCCAGGGCATCCAGCAGGGCCTGGGGGGCCGGGGCGGGCTCCTCGCCGGAGCGGATCTCGTCGAACATGCGGTTGAGCACATCCAGCACCTGGAGGATGATGTCCATCAGGTTGCTGTCCACCTGCCGCTGCCCCTGGCGCAGGAGGTTGAAGACATCCTCCGAGCGGTGACAGATCTTCACCAGGTTCTCGAGATTGAGGAAGCCGGCCCCGCCCTTGATGGTGTGAAAGCTGCGGAAGACGGCGTTGAGCAGATCCTTGTCGTCCGGTGTGCGCTCCAACTCCACCAACTGTTCCCCGAGGGCATCCAATATTTCGGAGGCCTCCACGAGGAAGTCGTTCAGGATCTCGTCGTCGGTGTCCAGGCTCATGTCGATCTCTCGCGCGTCATGCGATTACCCCGTCTACCCCGAGGTTTGCGGCCGGTGCGGGAAATTCTGAATGGCCGGCCCCACCTGCGGCGGGGCGGACCGTGGAGAGCGGTCTGCTCCGCGACGGGTGCGCGGGATCAGAAGCCAAGGCTGGACAGCAGCTCGTCCACGTCGTCCTGGCCGCTGACCACATCCCCCTGGTCCGAGGTGCCGGACACCGACGGACCCGTGCCGCGGTTGTCCTTCTCGCCGTCCCGGTCGGCCGTCTCCGGATGCCCCTCCTCCGGCTTGGCCAGACGCTGCCCGGAGACCCGCACCAGCCCCACCAGGTTGTCCTCCAGATCCTGTACCAGGGTGATCACCCGGCGGATCACCTGGCCGGTCAGGTCCTGGAAGTCCTGGGCCATGAGCACCTCGGAGAGGGCCTGGCGCAGCTTCTCGGCATCCCGTTCCGTATCCTCCAGGAAGCGCCCCAGGTGGGCACTCACCTCACGGAATTCATCCAGGGACATCTCCCGCTGGCGAAAACGCGACCATTCCGCCCGCAGATGCCCCGCCCGCTGCGCCAGGGACTCGGACAGGGGCAGGCTCTCCTCTACGGCATTGAGGGTGCGGTGGGCCGACTGTTCGGTCATGGTGACCACGTAATTGAGGCGTTCCTTGGCGTCGGGGATGTCCTGCCGGGTGAGTTCCGCAAGCCGGGTATCGCTGCGGAAGGCGTTGAGGGCCTCGTGCAGATCCCGGGTGAGCTTGCCCAGCTGGGAGAAGAGCACACTCTCGTGGGTCTGGCCCAGTTCCTCGATGAGGCGTCCGGCCCCCGCTTCATCCCCCGACTCCATGAGCTGCACCAGTTCCCGGGCGCGGGCCAGCTGCTCTTCCTTGAAGATGGCGGCGGTGTCTTCGTCTGAAGGGTTCATGGCGAGTCTTCAGGCCTGCTGCTGTTCCAGGCGTTCGAAGATCTTGTCGATCTTCTCCCGCAGGGTTTCGGCGGTGAAGGGCTTGACGATGTACCCGTTCACCCCCGCCTGGGCCGCCTCGATGATCTGCTCGCGCTTGGCCTCGGCGGTCACCATGAGCACCGGCAGGTCCTTGATCCGCGGATCGGCACGCACCGCGCGCAACAGGTCGATGCCGGGCATCCCGGGCATGTTCCAGTCCGTCACGAGGAAGTCGTAGTTGCCGTTCTGCAGCATGGGCAGGGCGGTATTGCCGTCATCCGCCTCGGCGGTGTTGTTGTAGCCCAGATCCCGAAGCAGGTTCTTGATGATGCGCCGCATCGTGGAGAAGTCGTCCACGATGAGGATCTTCATGTTCTTGTTCACGAAAGCCTCCCGATTCATGCGTAGCCGATCCCCGCAAGGGCGGCGGGGGATCGATATCCCGGTGAGTGGTTGACGGTGTCCTCAGACCCGTTCCCCGTCGGCAACCCACTCGCTCATGCGGGCCTTGAGGCGCATCAGCGCCTGGCCGTGGATCTGGCAGACGCGGGATTCGCTCACCCCCAGCACCTGCCCGATCTCCCGCAGATTCAGTTCCTCATCATAATACAGGGACAGCACCAGCCGCTCCCGCTCCGGCAATCCCTGGATGTTCTCCGCCAGGGAGGACTTGAAGTCTCCCCGTTCCAGGTTCTGCAGGGGATCCGGGCCGTGATCGGGGAAGGTGGGCTCGCCCCCCGACTCGGGGTCCCCCAGATCGTCAAAGGCCAGCACACGGCTGGTGACGGCGTCCCGCAGCATGTCCTGGTAGGTCTTCATGTCCACCCCCAGGCCCTCGGCGATCTCCGCGGCGGTGGCCTCCCGCCCCTCCCGGTGCTCGATCTCCCGGATGGTCTCGCTGATGCGGCGGGAATGACGGTGCACCGAGCGCGGGGTCCAGTCGCTGCGGCGTACCTCGTCCAGCATGGCCCCGCGGATGCGGATGCCGGCATAGGTCTCGAAGCTGGCCCCCTGGGACGGGTCGTAGTGGCGGGCCGCCTCCAGCAGGCCGATGATGCCCGACTGGATGAGGTCATCCACCTGCACGTTGGCGGGCAGCCTCGCCAGCAGGTGATAGGCGATGCGCTTCACCAGCGGCACGTGCTCGTCCACCAGACGGTTTTGGTCCAACTGTGGCGTGGCGTACATGGCTAGGCTGCTTATGGCACGGGCTCCGGATCGCCCTGGCCACTGGCCACCAGGCGTTCCACGAAGAATTCGATACCCCCCCGCGCCCCGCGCGGCATGGGCCACTGCTGGATGCGCCGGCCCAGGGTGGCGAAGGCCCGGGCCGAGGGGGAGGACGGGAATGCGTCCACCACAGAGCGGCGCCGCTGCACCGCCTTGCGCAGGTAGTCGTCGTGGGGGATCGAACCCAGGTAGTCCAGCATGACGTCATCCAGAAAGCGCTCGCATACCGCCACCAGCTTGCGGAACAGGCCCCGGCCCTCGTCCTCCTGCTCGTTGCGTACCATATTGGCCAGGATGCGGAAGCGCTGGATGCCGTGGTCCCGGTACAGGACCTTGATGAGGGCATAGGCGTCGGTGATGGAGGCGGGCTCGTCACACACCACCACCAGCACCTCCTGGGCAGCCCGGCAAAAGCTGGTGACGCTATCGTGCAGACCGGCGGCGGTATCCACCACCAGCACGTCCACGGACCGGGTGAGTTCGCTGAAGGCGTGGATGATCCCCACGTGCTGCGCCGGTTCCAGGTCCGCCATGCGGGCGATGCCGGAAGCGGCGGGCACGATGGCGATCCCCCCCGGCCCGTCGATGATCACCTCCTCCAGACCGCATTCCCCCGCCAGGACATGGGAGAGGTTGAGCCGGGGTTGCAGCCCCAGGAGCACGTCCACGTTGGCCAGGCCCAGGTCGGCGTCCATGAGCATCACGTTCTGGCCGGCCTGGGAGAGGGCGGCGCTCAGGTTGACCGAGACGTTGGTCTTGCCGACCCCGCCCTTGCCGCTGGAAACGGCGATGACGCGTACCGGCTTGAGACGCTCTCCGGGCCGCGTTTCGGCGGCCCGGCCTTCAGTGGCTGGAGGCATGGGCAAACCTGGTGCTGGGTTCGTGGATCCGTTCCCGGCTCGACGGGATGCTGAAGACCGGGGCCTGTTCCTCGTCGCGGCGGGCCACACGGCTGCGCTCCCGGCGGCGATGATCCACCATCTCGGCCGCCTGATGCATCAGCCGCTGGGCCTGCGCGGGGCGCAGGTCGTCCGGGATGCGCTGCCCCTCGCTGACGAAGGACAGGGGCAATCCGGCCCGGATGAGGGCGGACAGGGCCTCGCCCAGGCTGGCCGCCTCGTCCACCTTGGTGAGGATGCAGGCGTCGGGCTCCAACCGGCTGAAGGCCTGCAGGGTCTCCCCCAGGGCCGCCTTCTGCACATTGGCCGCCAGCACCAGCAACACCCGGGCCGAGGGGATGGAGGTCATGCCCGCCAGTTCATCCAGCATGCGCATGTCCCGCTGGCTGGTGCCGGCGGTGTCGATGAAGACCATCTTCTTGGACTGGAGCCTCTCTAGCATGTCGTTGAGCTGCCGCCCTGTCTGCGCGGCGTAGACGGGGACCCCGAGCAACTGGCCGAAGGTCTGCAACTGGCGCTGGGCCCCCAGGCGATTGCCGTCGGTGGTGATCAGGGCCACGGAATCCTGACCGTGGCGCAGGGTGTAGAGGGCGGCCAGCTTGGCCACCGTGGTGGTCTTGCCCACGCCGCTGGGGCCCACCAGAGTGATGATACCACTCTCATCCAGGAGACCGTCAGTGGCCACCGGCACGCGGTCGGCAAAGGCCGACAGGGCCTCCTCCCAGCCCTCCACCGGATCGTCGGGGGTGTCCACCTGCCGGGCGATGTCCCGGGAGAGTTCCTGTTCCAGACCGATCCACTGCAGGCGGCGGGCGATGGTGGCGCGCCAGGGCTCGGCGCGGGCGAACTCCTGGTTGGCCAGGCTGCTGAGCTGTTCCTGCAGCATGCCCCGAAGCCCCTGGATCTCCTTCTGCATGGCCAGCAGGGCGGGCTCACGCATGGGATCGCGCCGGCCGCGCCCGCCACTGCCCGCGGTGGCCTGGGGCTTTTCTCCTGCCTCTGCGTCCCGCGGCGGCTCCATCACCGGGGTGAGCAGGGCCCCCAGGGGGTCGTCGTCCTCGGGGGCGGCGGCGCCGTCCGGGGCGGACGCATACGCATCCCGCTGCATGCCCGCAGCCGCGGCGGGGGCCCCGGCAGGCTCGGCCGCCGAGGCCATGCGCTGCACCTCCTCCTCGTCGTAGTCGATGGCGGCGATGAGCTCGATGCCCCCCTCCACCTTGCGGCTGGAGAGGATCACCGCGTCGGGCCCCTGGGCCTCACGCACCCGGTTGATGGCCTGGCGCATGTCGGGGGCGAAATAGCGTTTGATCTTCATATCGATACCTGTCCGTCAGCCTGGTGGGCGGAGGTCCTTGAGTCCTCCCCCGCCCCTGTGTTCGGTCACTGGTCTTCCCGGCCCACCGTGGCCACCACGCGAATCTGTTTGTTGTCCGGGATCTCCGTGTAGGCCAGCACATGCAGTCCACGCACGGCGCTGCGCAGCCAGCGGGCCATCCAGGGCCGGATATCCGGGGAGACCACCAGTACCGCAGGTTCCCCCGCCCGTTCCTGGCGGTCGGCCGCCTCGGAAATGGAGCGCTGCAGGCGTTCCGCCAGCCCCGGCTCCATGCCGAGCCCCCCTCCGGATGTCCCCTGGGCAGATTTCTGCAATATCTGTTCCAACGAGGGATCGATGGCGATCAAGGGCAGCTCCGGCGCCGTGCCGACGATGTTCTGGACGATGGACCGGGACAGGGCTCCCCGTGCGGCGGCGGTGAGGACGTCGGGATCCTGACTCCGCACGCCGTGCTCCGCCAAGGTTTCGGCGATGGTGCGCATGTCCCGGATCGGGATCTGCTCCGCCAGGAGGTTTTGCATGACCTTGAGGATGCCCCCCAGGCTCAGGGTCTTGGGCACCAGGTTCTCCACCAGCTTGGGCGAATGCTTGGCCAGGGTATCCAGCAGGTGCTGCACCTCCTCGTGGCCCAGCAGCTCGTGGGCGTGGTCCTTGAGGATCTGGGAGAGATGGGTGGCGATGACGGTGCCCGCGTCCACCACCGTATAGCCCAGGCCCTGGGCCTCCTCCCGCTGCGAGGGGGCGATCCACAGGGCATCCAGACCGAAGGTGGGGTCCTTGGTGGGGGTGCCCTTGATCTCGCCGAAGACCTGGCCGGGGTTGATGGCCAGTTCCCGGTCCGGGAAGACCTCCCCCTCCCCCACGGTCACCCCCATGAGGGTGATACGGTACTGGTTGGGACCGAGATCCAGGTTGTCCCGGATGTGTACCGGCTGGATGAGGAAACCCAACTCCTGGGAGAGCTTGCGCCGCACCCCCTTGATGCGGCCCATGAGCTGCCCCCCCTGGGAACGGTCCACCAGGGGGATGAGGCGATAGCCCACCTCCAGCCCCACCAGATCCACCGGCGGCACGTCGTCCCAGGTGAGCTCCTTGGTCTCCGGACTGGGGGGGGGTGCCGCCTCCGCCTCCATCTGCCGGGACTCGGCCAACTCCGCCGCCGCCCGTTGCTGCTGCATGAGATAGCCACTGGCCGCCATGAGGATCGCCAGGCTCAGGAACACCAGGTTGGGCATGCCCGGCACCAGCCCCAGCAGGCCGATGATGCCGGCGGCCACGTACAGGGCCCTGGAGGCGCCGAACAGCTGGGAGAGCACCTGCTGGCCCATATCCTGGGCGGTGGAGACGCGGGTGACGATGATGGCCGTGGCCGAGGACAGCAGCAGCGACGGGATCTGCGCCACCAGACCATCGCCGATGGTGAGCAGCACGTAGTTGGTGGCGGCATCCCCCAGGCTCATGTCCTGCTGCAGGGTGCCGATCACCAGACCGCCGATGATATTGATGAACAGGATCAGGATGCCGGCGATGGCATCCCCGCGCACGAACTTGCTGGCCCCGTCCATGGAGCCGTAGAAATCCGCCTCCTGAGCCACCTCATCCCGCCGCCGGCGGGCCTCGTCCTGGGAGATGAGACCGGCGTTGAGGTCGGCGTCGATGGCCATCTGCTTGCCGGGCATGGCATCCAGGGTGAAGCGGGCGCTCACCTCGGAGACGCGGCCCGCCCCCTTGGTCACCACGACGAAGTTGATGATCACCAGGATGGTGAACACCACCAGGCCCACGGCGTAGTTGCCCCCCACGACGAAGTCGCCGAAGGCCTGGATGACATTGCCCGCCGCCGCGGTGCCGGTGTGCCCTTCCAGCAGGATCACCCGGGTGGAGGCCACGTTCAGGGCCAGGCGCAACAGGGTGGCCACCAGCAGCACCGTGGGGAAGACGGCGAACTCCAATGGCCGCGGGGCGTACACGGCCACCATGATCACCACCAGGGAGAGGGCGATATTGAAGGTGAACAGCAGGTCCAGGGCCAGGGGGGGCAGCGGGATGACCATCATGGCCAGGAGGGCCATGAGCAGCAGCGGGGCCCCCAGCCCCGAACGCTTGATCGTCTGCAGGGAGTCGGCCAGGGTCGCCATTTATGCGTTCTCCGAAGGCGTGGAATCGGGATTGGCCAGATCGTCCGGCACGGGCAGGTCCGTGGGCGGCGGGGGCGGTTCCCCCCCCTGACGCTGCGCGCTGCGCAGCTGATAGACATAGGCCAGTACCTGGGCCACGGCCACGTACAGGGCCGCAGGGATCTCCTGGTCCAGCTTTGTGCCAGAGTACAGGGCGCGGGCCAGCGGGGGCGCGGAGAAGACGGCCACGCCATGGCTGCGGGCCGTCTCGCGGATCTCGGCGGCCACGAAATCGGCCCCCTTGGCCACCACCCGGGGCGCCCGCATCTTGGATTGGTCGTACTTCAGGGCCACGGCGAAGTGGGTGGGGTTGGTCACCACCACGTCCGCCTTGGGCACCTCGGCCATCATGCGCCGGCGGGAGATCTCCTGCTGCGTCTGGCGGATCTTGCTCTTGACCTCCGGCTTGCCCTCGGTCTCCTTGTATTCATCCTTGACCTCCTGCTTGGTCATGCGCAGCTGGCGCTGGTGGTTCCAGATCTGGAAGGGCACATCCACCAGGGTGACGAAGACCATGGTGGCGCTCAGGGCCACGAAGGTCCAGGCGATGAGATAGCCGGCGTGGGCCAGGCCGGGCCCCATCTCCTGCCCCCCCAGGGCGATGATGCGGTTGGCAAAGGTCCAGAGGATGATGGTGGCCACGGTGGCGATGAGACCGAACTTGGCCAAGGTCTTGCCCAGTTCCATGGCCCCCTGGGGGCCGAAGATGCGCTTGAGTCCCTTCATGGGATCCAGCTTCTCCCCCTTGAAGGCCATACCCTGGGGCCGGAAACGCCCGCCCCCCATGACCACCGGACCGATCAGCGCGGCGATGGCCAGCACCCCCATCAGCGGGGCCAGGATCAGCAGCCCCTGGGCCAGGCGATCCTCCAGGGCGGTGAGCATGTAGGCGGGATCGAAGATGCGCCCCCGGTCGATCATGAAGCTGCGGCGGAAGAGCTCCTGGATACGGTCCAGCATGGCCCCGCCGAAGGTGAGCAGGGTCACCGACCCGGCCAGCAGCACCAGCGTGGTGTTCAGCTCCTTGGAACTGGCCACCTGCCCCTTGTCCTGGGCATCCCGCAGGCGTTTCGGGGTGGGTTCCTCGGTCTTCTCCTGGGAGGATTCATTCTCCGCCATGGCCTAGGCCCCCAGGATCCGTTGAATGGCCTCGAAGGCGGCCAGGACCAGGTCCTGCACCCGGGGGGCCAGGGCCGGCAGGCTGAACAGGATGAGCAAAAAGCCCAGCAGGATCATCATGGGGAACCCCACGGCGAAGATGTTCAGCTGCGGCGAGGCCCGGGTGATGACCCCCATGGAGAGGTTCACCATGAGCATGGCGGCCACCACGGGCAGCCCCACCAGGACGGCCCCCACGTACATGGTGGAACCGAACTGCACCACCGTCCACAGATCCACGCGGGTGAGCCCGTCCACCGCCACGGGCAGCAGCGTGAAACTCTGCACCAGCATGTCCAGCATGAACAGATGGCCGTTCATGCTGAGAAAGAGCAACGTCCCCATGATGACGAAGATCTGCGACACCACCGGCACCTGCACCCCCATGCCGGGGTCCACCATGGAGGCGTAGCCCAGACCCATGGACAGGGCGATGGACTCCCCTGCCATGGTGAGGGCGCTCATCACCATCTGCAGGATGAAGCCCATGCTCACGCCGATGAGGACCTGCTGCACGGTCACCGCCAGCCCCTCCAGGCTGAAGGGCTGGATGGCCGGCGGCTCGGGCAGTAGCGGGGCCACGAACAGGGCCAGCAACATGGCCAGCACGATGCGCACCCGTACCGGGATCATGCCGGCGCCGAAGATGGGGGCCGCCAGGAACATCCCGGTGATGCGCACGAAGGGCCAGGCGAAGGACCCGACCCAGGCCATCAGCTGTGCCTCGGTGAACTGGAACATGACCGCCCTACCCGATCAGCCCCGGGATGGCGTCATAGAGCCGCAGGACGTACTCCACCAACAGGTCCAGCATCCAGCTGCCGAAGACCATCAGGGCCACGAACATGGCCAGCAGCTTGGGGATGAAGGACAGGGTCATCTCCTGGATGGAGGTGGCCGCCTGCAGCATGCCGATGAGCAGACCCACCGCCAGGCCGGTGAGCAGCACCGGGGCGGAGAGCATGATGATGATCATCAGGGCATGCTGTCCCACGTCGATGACGATGTCCTGGTTCATGGAGGCCTCCCCGGAGGGCTAGACGAAGAAACTGCTGGCCAGGGTGCCCACGATGAGGGCCCAGCCGTCCACCAGCACGAACAGCATGATCTTGAACGGCAGCGAGATGATCAGCGGCGAGAGCATCATCATCCCCATGGACATGAGCACGCTGGCCACCACCAGGTCGATGATGAGAAACGGGATCAGGATCAAAAACCCGATCTGGAACGCGGTCTTGAGCTCGCTGATGATGAACGAGGGCACCAGGATGGAGAACGGCACATCCTGCGGGGTCTCGAAGCCGTCGCGGTCGGCGATGCGGGCGAACAGGGCGATGTCCGTCTCCCGGGTCTGTTCCAGCATGAAGTCCCGCATGGGGCCCCAGGCCCTTTGCACCATCTCGTCCTGGGAGATCTCCTCCGCCATGAAGGGCTGCACCGCCTCCTCATAGACCGCCTGGAAGACCGGGGCCATGACGAACAGCGTCAGGAACAGGGCCAGGCCGATGAGGATCTGGTTGGAGGGGGTCTGGGTGGTGCCGATGCCCTGGCGCAGGATCCCCAGGACGATGATGATGCGCGTGAACGAGGTGAGCATGATGAGCGCCGCCGGCAGCAGGCTCAGCAGCGTCATCAGCACCAGGATCTGCAGCGTCACCGAATAGGTCTCGCCGCCCTCCTCCCCGGGCTCCACCGTGAGGATCTCGAAACCGTTCTGGGCCAGGGCCGCGTCCACGGGAAGCAGCGCCAGCACCGCGGCCAACAGCGGCAGGATGCGGCGCAGCGGGCTCATGACGTGCCCCCCTTGGTGCCCATGGCCGCGCGCAGGCGGGCGGTGAAGCTCTCCTCCCCCGCCGGGGCCGCCGTCCCTCGGGGCTCCAGGGGCCGCGCCAGCACATGCAGGGTACGCACCTGGCCCGGGGCCACCCCCAGCACAAGTTGCTGCTCCCCCACCTGCACCAGCACCATGCGCTCCCGTGCCCCCAGGGAGACGCTCCCAAGGACACGAAACTCCCCGGAGAGGCGGCCGCCGATCCCGCCGGTGCGGCGCAGCACGAAGCCCAGCACCAGGATGGCGGCGATCACCACCGCCAATCCCAGCAGCAGCTGCAGCAGGTAGGCCGCCCCGCCGGAGGTGATACCCAGGCCCGGCGCCGGATCGGCCCCCTCCGGGGCCGCCGCCGCCAGCCCCGCCGGCAACAGCAGGCATGCGGCCATCACACTCGCCCTGATCCTGCCCATGGCGTGCCTCACTTGAGCTTTCTCACCCGTTCCGCCGGGCTGATGACATCGGTGAGGCGGATACCGAACTTCTCGTTCACCACCACCACCTCGCCGTGGGCCACCAGGGTGCCGTTGACCATCACATCCAGGGGCTCCCCGGCCAGGCGGTCCAGTTCCACCACCGAGCCCTGATTGAGCTGCAGCAGGTTGCGGATGGGGATCTTGGTGCGGCCGATCTCCATGGAGATGGTCACCGGCACATCCAGGATCACATCCAGGTTCACATCGGGATCACCGGTGCGGTTGGACTCGTCCATCAGGTCCTCGAACTCCGCCTTGGAGACATGGGAGGCCCCCAGGGCCGAGGCGCTCTCGTCCGCCCCGCCGCCGCGCATGCGCGACTTGTCCTTCTCCGCCGCGGCCTGCGCGGCGGCGGTCGCGCCGTCCGGCTTCTGGTCCTGTGCCGCGGCCGGTTCCGCCGCCCCGTCGCCTGCGGCCTCGCCCGCCTGCTGTGCAATGGTCTCCCCCCCGGAGGCGGGGGTGGACTCGTCCTCAGACCCCTCCTCGGCCTCGGCCTGCTCCGCCAGGGCCGCGGCCCAGACATCGTCCACGGATTCGGCGTTGGGATCCTGTTCGTTCTCTTCACTCATGGGTCGCTCTCCTCGTCATCAGTTCCAGAGCTTGATGCGCCCCGTCACCTTGACGGCGTTATAACCATCGGACGTGCCGAACCGGCCGCGGTATACGGGGATACCTTCGGCCTTGAGGGTGATGGTATCGGGCATCTCGAAGGGGATGATGTCCCCGGGCTTGAGATTGATCATCTCCGCCACGGTGAGGGTGGTCTCCGCCAGCCGGGCGCTGATATCCACCTCCACCAACTTCAGCTCCTCCCGCAGGGCCTTCACCCAGCGGTCGTCCACATCCGCCCGGTCGCTTTGCAGACCGGTGTCCAATTGCTCGCGGATGGGCTCGATCATGGAATACGGCAGGGTGATGTGGAACTCGCCGCCACCGCCGTCCAGCTCCACGTGGAAGGTGCATACCACCACCACCTCCGTGGGACTGACGATATTGGCGAACTGGGGGTTCACCTCGGAGCGGCTGAACTCGAACTCCAGATCCATCACCGGCGCCCAGGCCTTGCGGTAATCCTCAAAGGCCTGCTCCAGCAGCATGCGGATCACCCGCAGCTCGGTGGGGGTGAACTCCCGCCCCTCGATCTTGGCCTGATAGCGCCCGTCCCCACCGAAGAAATTATCCACCAGGATGAACACCAGCTTCGGGTCGAGCACGAACAGGCCGGTGCCCCGCAACGGCTTGACCCGCACCATGTTGAGGCTGGTGGGGAGATAGAGGGAGTGCACGTACTCCCCGAACTTCATCATCTTCACGCCCCCCACGGAGATCTCCGAGGAACGGCGCAGCATCTCGAACAGTCCGATGCGCATGTAGCGCGCGAAACGCTCGTTGATCATCTCCAGGGTGGGCATCCGCCCCCGGACGATGCGGTCCTGGGTGGTCAGGTCATATTGCCGCGCCACCCCGTCGTGGGACAGCAGCTCGTCCTCGGCGGAGGTATCCACCGCCCCACTGTCCACGCCGTGGAGCAGTGCATCGATCTCGTCCTGGGAAAGGACATCGTTCGCGCCCATGTACCCGCCTCACTGCATCACGAAACTGTTGAAATAGATGGCCTGCACGTCCGCCGGCTCCCCCCGGTCCATGAGCACCTGCCGCACCGCCTCCAGGGCCTCCTGGCGCACCGCCTCCTTGCCCTCCGGGGTGAGCAGCACCTCATAACGCTCATCCCCGAACAGGAGCATCAGGTCGTTGCGGATGGCCGGCAGATGCTTGCGTGCGGCCTCCAGGACCTGGGGATCCCGGGCCATGAGCACGATCCCCACCTGCAGGAAACGCACCCGCCCGTTGCCCTCGAAATTCACCACCAAGGGTGGATCCAGCGCCAGGTAACCGGGCTCCTTCGGCGCCGGCTCCGAGGGGGTCTGGGCCTGCATGCCCCCCAGCAAATACCAGGCGGCGCCCCCGCCCACACCTGCGGCCAGCAGCGAACTGAGGAGGATGAGGAGGATCAGCTTCAGCCGCCCCCCCTTGGGCTTGGCATTGCCTGCCTCCAGGTTCAACTTCTTTTCGGGTCTCTTGGCCATGACTGTCCCGTCTCCGTTTTGTCCAATGTTGCAAGCCCCATGCCATACAAGGAAAGGATATTTTTTCTTTTATTTTTCTTTGAGTTACAAGGATTCTCGCCGCCGGGCGGCGGATTCTTGACATCCCGGGCCGCCGCCGTTGGTCCCGGATGGGGGACGGGCGTCGGCGATCCGGCGCGGCGGGGGCGATGGTGGGGCATTATGACGCAGATGAAGCGCCGGATCGCCCCATGGATCCATCACCCCGCCCCGCCCGTCGCCGGCACGGACCCGTTGCGCAGGGGGAAGGAGGGAGATGCCGTTGGCATGGGGGGATCCCGGACCCGCAGCGGGGTCCGGGGAGAGGGAATCGATGCAGGGGTCAGGCGTAGGCGTCCAGGAGTCCGGAATCCCGGTCGGAGGCGGATGTGGCCTGCACACGGGCACCCGGGACCGCCTCCCCTTCCCCGCCACCCGCGCCGGGATCCTGCCGGCCCCCGCCTCCCCCGGTGCCGGTCTCGCCGCCCTGGGCCTGGCGTTGGGAGACATCCACATTACCCAGATCCACACCGTTGCCGGCCAGCATTTCCCGCAGGCGCGGGATGGCGGCATCCAGGGCCTCCCGGGTGGCGGGATGATGGGCCACGAACTGCACATGGGCCCGGTCCCCCTCCATGGAGATGCGCACTTCCAGGGGACCCAGTTGCGGCGGATTGAGCTTGAGCTCCGCCCCCTGCACGTTCTGATTCACCATCCAAAGGACGCGGTTGCCCACCGCCTCGTTCCAATTGGGCTGAGCGACGGGCGTCTCCAGGGTCAGGGGGCGCAGGACCGCCCCCTGGTTCGGGGTCTGGATCAGGGACCCCGGCTGCAGTCCCCCATCAGGGGATGCGCTGGAAAGGGAGGACTGTATCCCCTCCGCAAACCGCAGGATACGTCCCGCCCCCTCCCCCTGGACCAGGGGCGAGGCCTCCCCCTGCCCCCCCACGGCACGCAGCAGCAGGGCCTGTTGCCAGCCGGCCTCCGCACGGCCCCCGTTGGCCCCTTCCTGGGCCGGGGCGGCCGCACCCGCCAGACGCTGCCCCAGGAGGAGCCCCATCAGATCATCCGCCGCGGGGGGCTTGGCGGCGCCCGCCTCCGGCCGCCCCGCCGGCAGGATCCCGCCCTCCGATGGCAGGGGCCTGCCGCCTTCCCCCCCTTCTTGCATGGCTGCGGCCAGCAGCCCCATGAGCAGACCCGCCGGCGCCTCATCCTCTGCAGAGCCTTGGGAGCCCAGCAGGGCCAGGAGGCCCTCGGGATCCAGGTCCTCGGGCAGATCCGAGTGGAGCTGGCGCAGATGATCCAGCAGGCTGCTCCAGAAATCCCCGCCTCGTCCCAGTTCCTCGCGCAGCCCGGCGGGCAGGGATTCCAAGACGGCCGCACCCCCCGGCCCGGTGGCATTCCGGGGCAAAGCGGACCACTGAGTGAAGTTCATGTCCATGCCGGCGAACCCTGTGTCATCAAAGCCTGTGAAATTCCATACAAGAAACGCACCAGAATTGCATTATTCAAGGATCCATGGGGCCGCGGCGGCGGGGCCGGTCGTCCTGCTCCGCCTGTTCCCGGCGTTCCTGCTCGTGGCGCTCCTCCTGCCGGAACCGCTCCACCAGGCGGGTGAGCACCTCCGTGCGCCCCCGGGCCTGGACCCAGGTGCCGCGGCTGCGCTCCAACTCCTCCCGGGCGGCCGCCACCAGGCGGTCCTGCTGCTCGATGGCGGTGTTGAGCCGCTCCAGGAAGATCCGGTAGTCCCGCACCGAGACCGCCGTCATGGGCCCGGCGGTCTGATCCTGGAAGCGGCGGGCGTACTCATCCCGGTAGTCGCACAATTCGTGCAGTCGTTGCAGGCGTTCCTCCAGGGTCCGTTGCCAGCCCCCCAGTTGCCGTGCCGCATCCTGCTGGCGGTGATCCGCCAGCCGCACCACCGGTTCCATGCGTCGGGAACGATTCATGCCGATTCACCCTTCGCCGCCCGCAAGGGGACACCCGTTGCGCCGGATTTGCGGCGGGCCTCCCCGGCCTCCGCGGCGGGGGTCAGTTCCTGCAGGGCGCGGACGCTGTCCTCGAGACGCACGGACTCGCCCATATCCTGCTGTAGATACCCCTCCAGGCGGGGATACAGGGCCACGGCCTCGTCCACGCGGGGATCGGCCCCCTTCTGGTAGGCCCCCACGCTGATCAGGTCCCGGTTCTGCTGATACTGGGCATAGATCTGCTTGAACCGCCGGGCGGAGCGCAGGTGACCTGGCGCGGCGATGTCGGTCATCACGCGGGACACGGAGGCCTCCACGTCGATGGCCGGGTAGCGGCCCATGTCGGCGATGCGCCGCGACAGTACCACGTGGCCGTCCAGGATGGCGCGGGCGGCATCGGCGATGGGGTCGTTGGTGTCATCCCCCTCCGCCAGCACCGTATAGAAGGCGGTGATGGAACCCTGGCCATGGTCCCCGTTGCCGGCCCGTTCCACCAGCTGCGGCAGGCGGGCGAAGACCGAGGGGGTGTAACCCTTGGTGGCCGGGGGTTCGCCGATGGCCAGGGAGATCTCCCGCTGCGCCTGGGCGAAGCGGGTGAGGGAATCCATGAGCAGCAGCACGTTGCTGCCCCGGTCGCGGAAATACTCGGCGATGCTGGTGGCCAGCATGGCGCCGTGCATGCGCATCAGCGGGGGATGGTCCGCCGGCACCGCCACCACCACGGCCCGGGCGAGCCCCTCGGGGCCCAGGCTGTTTTGCACGAATTCGTTCACCTCGCGCCCACGCTCCCCGATCAGGCCCACCACGATGACATCGGCGGTGGTGTAGCGGGTCATCATCCCCAGCAGCACGCTCTTGCCCACGCCGCTGCCGGCGAACAGGCCCATACGCTGCCCCCGGCCTACGGTGAGCAGGCCGTTGATGGCACGCACCCCCACGTCCAGGGGCTCGCGGATGGGGGCCCGCGCCAGGGGATTGACGGGACGGCCATGCAGCGACACCCGGTCCTCGCAGCGGGGCATGGGTCCACCGTCCAGGGGCTGTCCGGAACCGTCCAGGACACGTCCCAGCAGGGCCTCCCCCACCTGGGTCTCACGGGCGTGACGGGTGGGGATGACGCGGGCACCCGGGGTGAGTCCGCCCACATCCCCCACCGACATGAGATAGGTGCGTTCCCCGGAGAAGCCCACCACCTCCGCCTCCACCTCGTGTCCGCCGGCACTCACCACACGGCAGCGTCCCCCCACGGAGACCTGACAGCCCTCCGCCTCCAGGGTGAGCCCCACCATGCGCACCAGGCGGCCCTCCGCCACCACCGTACGGGTGTGCTGCACCCGCTGGCGATAGCGATTCAGGCGCTGGGCCAGGACCTTCTGGCGCACCTCGGTGCGCAGGGCGGCGGGCAGGGCATCGACGGACTCAGTCATGACGACCCTCCCCTGCGGATGCATTCTCCGGCGCGGTGGGATCCGCATCCTGCAGCAGCGCCGCCCACAGGTCCTCTTCTTCCTCGGTGGCCTCAACGGAAGCGGCACCGGCATCCGCCCCGGGGGAGGACGGGGACTGGGACTGCGGGCCGCCGTCCACACCCTGCCCGGCCGAGGGATCGGCCCCGGTGGTCTCGTTATGGGTGGGGTCCGGATCCCGGTCCCCACGGCGCTCCCCACCCCAGACCGAGGCGATGACGGCATTCAGCCGCGTCTCCAGGGTGGCATCCACCCGGGAGGTATCCGTCTCCACGCGCACCCCGCCCCGGCTCAGGGTGGGGTCCTCCACCACCGACCAGGGCCGGTTCAGTTCCTCCACCTGCAGGGCATCGCGCACCACCCGTGCATCCTGGGGATGCAGATACAGGCGCACCTTGCGCTCGGCGCTGGGCAGGGCCCCCAGGGCCTCGCGCAGCACCGCCACCACCGCCGAGGGATCGGTGCGCAACTCCCGGCGCACCAGGTGCCGGGCCACGGCCATGGCCAGCTGCACCAGTTCCTCTTCCATGGCCTGGTCCAGTTCGGCATAGGGCGTGGCCAGGCCTTGCAACAACTGCTCCAGGGCCTGGATATGCGGCCGCATGGCGCGTTCTCCGGACCTGCGCCCCCGGGCCTCGCCTTCGCGGTGGCCGGCCTCCCGGCCCTCGGCACGGCCCGCCTCGTATCCCTCCCGATACCCCTGTTCGAACCCCTCCTGGCGGGCCGCCTCACGCAGGCGTTCCAACTCCTCCGGCGTGGGTCCGTCCTGGGGATCCTGCGCCTCCTCTCCCGCGGCCTGTTGCGGCTCCTCCGCCGCAGGTGCGGGCTCGGGGGGCGGCGGCGGGGCCCCTACGTCGGGGAGGTCCCAGCGCCGGTAGTCCCCGGCCCGTTCCTGCGGTATCACCCGTTCGATCATCGCCATGGCTACCGGACCTCGTCAGACCATCTGTTCCGCGCCCTTGTTGCCAAGGACGATCTCGCCCTCCTCGGCCATGCGCCGGGCGATGCTCAGGATCTCCTTCTGCGCCGCCTCCACCTCGCTCAGGCGCACCGGGCCCTTGGCCTCCAGGTCGTCCTGCAGCATCTCGCCGGCGCGTTTGGACATGTTCTTGAAGATCTTCTCCTTGAGGGTGTCGTCGGCACCCTTGAGGGCCAGCACCAGGGAATCGGTGGAGACCTCCCGCAGCAGGGCCTGGATGCCCCGGTCGTCGATCTCCGCCAGGTTGGCGAATACGAACATGAGATCCTGGATCTTCTGGCTGAGCTGCTCGTCCACCTCCCGCACCTTGTCCAGGATGAGGCCCTCCTTGGAAGAATCGACGAAGTTGAGGATGTTGGCGGCGCTCTTGACCCCGCCCACGGAGGAGGACTTGACGTTCATGTTGCCGGCGAACTGCCGTTCCAGGATCTCGTCCAGTTCCTGCAGGGCGGAGGGCTGCACCCCGTCCAGGGTGGCGATGCGCATGAGCACGTCCGGCTGCGCCCGCTCCGGCAGGAAAGAGAGCACCGCCGCGGCATGGTCCGGATCCAGGTAGGACAGGACGATGGCGATGATCTGGGGGTGTTCCAGGCGGATCACCTCCGCCACCGCCCGCGGGTCCATCCACTTGAGGGATTCCAGGCCCTTGGAGTTGCGTCCCAGCAGGATGCGGTCGATGACCCCGTCGGCCTTGTCCTTGCCCAGGGCCGAGGTGAGCACGTTGCGGATATAGTCATCCGAGCCCATGCCCAGGGCCGTCTGTTCCTCCACCGTGGTGACGAAGTCGTCCAGGACCTCCCCCACCTCGCTCTTGGAGACATTGCTCAGGGAGGCCATGGAGGTGCCGATGCGCTGCACCTCCTTGGGTCCCATGTGTTTGAGGACCTCGGCGGCGGCCTCTTCCCCGAGGCTCATGAGCAACACCGCCGCACGATCGGGACCTGCCAGTTTGCTTTTAGGCTCCATCTTCCGCCACCCAGTTCTTCACCACTTGTGCCACCAGTTTGGGATCGTCCTTGATCAGTTCCCGCACACGTTCGAGGTTGGCCTCGTAACTGGCGGGTTTCTTCCCGGGCAGGGCCATGGCCTCCTCGCCCCCCTCGTGGGTCAGACTCAGCTGATCCTCGCCCATACCTTCCTCGCCTTCTCCTTCCGCGCCGCCTTCGGCCTCCCCGGCGCCCCCCTGGGCGGCCAGGTTGCGCATGAGCGGACGTACCACCAGGAGGATCAGCAGCAGTCCCACCAGGGCCAGCAAGCCGGTGCGCGCCAGATCCTGGAACCAGGGCTGCTCCCAGAGGGCCGGTTCCGGCTTCGGTTCGGGCTCGGGCAGACCCACGAACGGGGCGGAGACCACCTCCACCGTGTCGCCCCGGGCGGGGTTGAAGCCCACGGCCTCACGCACCAGGCCCTCGATGCGGTCCAGCTCCTCCGGGGGCACGGGTTCGCTCACCGTCTCCCCATCCTCGTTCACCCGCTCCTGGAAATCCACCACCACGGCCACCGAAAGCCGGCGGATGGCCCCGGGGGCCTCCTGCACATGACTGACGGTACGGTCCACCTCATAGTTTCGGGTGGCCTGACGGCTGGAGGAAACGGGCAGCTGACCGGCCGGCGCACCCTCGAGCATGCCCTCCCCCTCGGCGCCCAGCTCACCGCCATCCGGGGGCTGGTTGGTCAAGGCCCCGGGGATCCCCATATCCTGCGGCCCGCCGCGGCGCTTCTCCTCGGAGATCTGCTCGCTGCGCAGGGCGATGGTCTCGGGATCGTAGTTCTCCATGGTGCGCTCGATGCGGGAGAAGTCCATCTCCGTGGACACCTGAGCGCGCACACCGTCCTTGCCCACCAGGGGCGTGAGCAGGTCCTCGATGCGCTGCCGATAGTCGGCCTCCACCTGCCGCCGGAACTCCAGGTTGCGGATGGAGAGATCCATGGAGCTCCCGGCCGGATCCTCCGGGGTCAGCAGATTCCCTCGCTGGTCCACCACGGTGACCCGCTCCGGCTCCATGTCCGGGATACTGGAGGCCACCAGATGCACGATCCCCGCCACCCGGTGTTCGGACAGGGTACGGCCGGGGTGCAGGGTCAGCACCACCGATGCGCTGGGCTGGCTGCGGTCGCGCACAAAGACCGATTCTTTGGGCATGGCCAGGTGCACCCGCGCCGATTCCACACTGGAGAGGGTGGCGATGGAACGGGCCAGTTCCCCCTCCAGGGCGCGATGGTAGCGGGCCGTCTCCACCAGTCGGCTGGTACCGATGCCCTGCTCCTGCTGCATGAGTTCAAAGCCGAAACCCGAGGACTTGGGCAGCCCCTCGGTGGCCAGTTGCAGGCGTGCCTCGTGGACCTGCTCCGCGGGCACCGTCAGGGCCCCCGTGATCGGGTCCACCTTGTGGGGGATGCCCCGGGCCTCCAGGGCCTGCATCACCTCCCCGGCCTCGCGCTGCCCCAGATCGGGATACAGGATGGAGTACTCCGGCCGGGTGAGCCAGATGAACAGGCTCACCACCAGTGCAACGGCGGCGGCGATGCCGACGATCAGGCCAATCTGGCTCTGCTTCGGCAGCTGGGTGAACCCCTGCATCTGCTGGTTCAGCGTGGCGGTCAGTGAAGTGGCCATGGCGGCTTCTCAATATGTCCTCAGACCTGCATGTTCATGATGTCCTGATAGGCGGACACCAAGCGATTGCGCACCTGCATGGTGGCCTCGAAGGCGACGCTCGCCTTCTGCTTGGCCACCATGACATCCACCAGATCCGTATCCGGATCCCCCTTCTCGAAGCGGGTGGTGAGCTCACCGCTGGTCTGCTGGTATTCGTTCACCTTGTCCATGGACTGGCGCAGCATGGCCGCGAAGCTGGGCTGTGCCGTGCCCTGTTGCTGCCCCGCGCCCTGTTCCAATCCGGCGCTGGCCGCCAGTACCCGCATCTGCTGCAGCACCTGGTCGATCTGTGTATTGCTCATGGCTTGATCCTCCTGAACGGGATGCCCTAGCTCTCGTGGATTTCTACAAAGGCCCTGCCGGCAACTGCCCGGCGGGCTCAGGGGATGCTCACGCCCGCCTCCCGCAGACGCGCCAGTTTGTAGCGCAGGGTCCGGGGGCTGATGCCCAACCGGGCGGCGGCCTCCTTACGGCTGCCCGCCTCCTCCCGCAGGGCATCGAGGATGAGCTGCTCCTCCCGGGAACGCAGGGTGTCCCCCAGACGTTGGGACCGCGGGGCGGATGGCATGAGGCCGCCGAAGTCCTCCCCACGGTCGTAATTCAATGGGGAACCGGTCTCAAAACGGATGTCATCGGCGTCGATGCTGTCGCCTTCGTGCAGGATCATGGCGCGTTGGACGACATTATCCAGTTCCCGCACATTGCCCGGCCAGGGGTGATCCACCAGCCGCGCCGCCGCCGTCTGGGTGAGCCGGACCCGGTGGATCCCCCGGCCGTACCGCTCGATCATGCGCCGCGCCAGGGGCAGGATGTCCCCCGGGCGCTCCCGCAGCGGCGGGATATGCAGGGGGAAGACATTGAGACGGTAGAACAGGTCCTCGCGGAACAGGCCTTCGGCCACCGCTGCCTGCAGATTGCGGTTGGAAGTGGCCAGGACACGCACATCCATGGCCATGGGGCGGCGGCCGCCGAGACGTTCCACCTCCCGCTCCTGCAACACCCGCAGCAGCTTGGCCTGCAGGGCCTGGTCCATCTCCGAGATCTCATCCAGCAGCAGCGTCCCGCCCTGGGCCAGTTCGAACTTGCCCGGCCGGGCCTCGACGGCGCCGGTGAAGGCCCCCCGCTCGTGGCCGAACAGGATGGCCTCCAGCATGTTCTCGGGGATGGCCGCGCAGTTGACCGCCACGAAGGGTCCGTCGGCGCGATGGGAACGGGCGTGGATGAACCGGGCGAAGATCTCTTTGCCGACACCCGATTCCCCGTTGAGCATCACGGTCACGTCCGAGGCCGCCACACGGCCGGCCAACTCCAGCAACTCCCGGCTCCTGGGATCCTCGGCGACCAGTTCGGTGGCCCCGTCCTCCGGGTCCGTGGTCAGTAGGGTCGATTGGGTCATTGCACCTGCTCCGAATATGGTCCGGTTGGGCCCCGGCTGGAACGCCTTGCGCCGGTGATCCGGCGGATAAAGGGGCGTCACCCGGAAGGAAGCAGGTTGTATGCCAGATTTATAAGCCCTTCAGAATCAAGAGCTTGGAAGGAAGGGAAGGCAGGGCGTCAGGTTTCCGTCGCATCCTCGGGGCGACTGATGCCGAATTTGCGCATGCGCTCCACCAGGGTGGTGCGGCGCATCCCCAGCAACTTGGCGGCGTGGGCCACCACCCCGTCGGCCCGCTCCAGGGCCTCGCGGATGAGCCGGGTCTCCAGTGCGCCGATATACTCCTTCAGATCCACCCCATCCTCGGGGAGCCCCCCCAGGGGAAACCCTCCGTCCGGGGCACCCCCGTCGCGGGAGAGATCCTCCAGTTCGGCGGCATCGATCCCGCCCCGGAACTTGGCCGGAAGGTCCGCGGGGGCAACCGTCTCCCCGGGATGCATGATGGCCAGGCGCTCCACCAGATTGGCCAGTTCACGCACGTTGCCCGGCCAGTCATGCTGCGCCAGCACCCGCAGGGCCCCTTCGGACAGGCGCACGCTGCCCCGCCCTTCCGCCTCCATGCGGTGGATCAGTTCGCCGATGAGCAGCGGCAGGTCCTCGATGCGCTCGCGCAGCGAAGGCACCTCGATGGGGAAGACGTTCAGGCGGTAGTACAGGTCCTCGCGAAAGCGCCCCTCGCCGATGGATTCCTCCAGATTGCGGTGGGTGGCGGCGATGATGCGGGCATCGGTGGTGAGGGTCTTGGTGCCTCCCACCCGTTCGAAGGTGCGCTCCTGCAGGACCCGCAACAGCTTCACCTGCATGGGCAGGGGCATATCGCCGATCTCATCCAGGAACAGGGTACCCCCCTGGGCCAGTTCGAAGCGCCCGGCGCGGCTGCTGATGGCCCCGGTGAAGGCCCCCTTCTCGTGTCCGAAGAGTTCACTCTCCAGCAGATCACCCGGGATCGCCCCGCAGTTCACCGCCACAAAGGGTTTGTCCCGGCGCGAGGAGCAGCGGTGCACGTTGCGCGCCACCACCTCCTTGCCGGTGCCGGTCTCCCCCAGGATGAGGACATTGGCCTCCGTGGCCGCCACCTGCTCGATGAGCTCGCGGATACGGCGCATGCGGCGGTTGCTGCCCACCAGGGAACGGGACAGGGCCTGACGGCTGGCCCCGCTGCCCCTATCCGTGCCATTCACCATCAGGTGCCGGGCCCGCTGCAGGGTATCGGCCAGTTGATGAAAGCGCGGGGGATAATCCAGGCGGCGCAGCAGCCACGGCTGCAGCGCCTCCGGAAGGGGGTCGAACTCCTCCGCCGCCCCCACCAGGGCCATGGGGGGGACGGGGCCTCCATCCCCGGCCAGGGCCTCCAGCACCCCGGGATCCGGCAGCCCCAGGCAACCGCTGGCCAGGACCATGAGCCAGTCCCCCTCCTGCGCCGACACAGGCCCGTCGCCGTGGAGCACGGGGGTGCATTCCAGAAACTCCAGCACCGTCTGCAGGCGGCGGGCCCGCTCCGCATCGTCGGCCATCACCAGGACGCGGCGGGGCATCCGCGGCCAGTGGACTTCCCCTGTGGACGTGGTGCTGGATTGTTCAGGTGCCATGGATGTGATCCGGTGTGTGAAGCTCGAACGGCGCGATGCCTTCAGTCCGTTCCCCTGCGGGCACGGGATTGGGCGATGCTGCGCCGGTGACGTCGGAAGATCATCTTCTGGATGCCGTCCTCCACCTGGGGGCTGAGCCCTTCGAACCGGGCCGTGATGCCCTCTTCCGGGTTCGCACAACTGCGGGCGAAGAGTTCCAGGGGACGGGGAAAATGGGGGCACAGATACCAGTGCAGTTGCAGTCCGGTCCCCGGCGGGACCCGGTCCCGACTCTCCCAGGCCAGCCCCGTCGAGGCGATGCGCATGGATACGGCCGGGGGCAGTTGCGCCTGACTGTGCAGCAGCGAACCCACCATCTCCACGAGGACGTTGAGCTTGGACTCGATGCGCTGCAACTCGTGGGAGAGCTCCCCGGCCTCTTCCACCGGATGGGGCGCGGCATCGTCCAGACTGGCACAGACCCGCAACAGGCTCTCATTGGCCTCGTTGATCCGGGCCATCCCCTCGTCCCCGGGCGGCTCGGCCACCCACCAGCGCAGGGGCAGACGGTCGCGGATGGACAGGACACTGTCGAAAGGATCGTCTTCACCCATGGGCGCATTGGATCAGGTAGCGCAAGGGCTTGCAAGCCAAAACGCGACGAACGCACCCCCAGGGCCGGCAAAAGCCGCTTCTGCAAGATACCGGGTACCCTCCCCTTGCATCGCAAGGGGAGGGTACCGTCCACGCCGCACCGGCGGCGCCGTCTACGGGCTCTCTTGTAGGGTCATGCGCAGGCCGACGCGGGCGGCCCGCCGGATGCTCTCCACCAGGGCCCCGCGGCCGGTACCGGTGCAGGGCACCCAGGGCCGCGGCGGGTCATTCAGGGCCTCCCGCAGGGCCCGTCCCAGCAGGGTGCGCATCATGGTCATGAGCACCACGGCATCGGCCTCGGCCGCCTGGCGCGCCAGGGCATCCACCTCCCGGCCCCAGTTGGAGGACCAGCCGGTGAGGCGGAAGATCACCCGCACCCCGGGCCAGTCCGCGGCCACGGTCCGGATCACCTCCTCGGCATGGCGTGCCTGGGTCTCGTTGCCCCCCACGAACAGCACCGTCACCTCGGCCCCCTCCTGCAGCCGCCGGTCCAGGTCCGCCTCCTGTCCCGTCTCGGCGGCCTCCCCTGCGGGCAGGGAGAGGTCGGCGTAGTGCTCCGGCGAGGCCCCGTACTCCCGGAACAGGCCCAGGATCTGACCCGCCTCCACCGGGCGGGTGTCCCGCAGGGCGAAGAACAGGGCGCGCAACTGGGCAAAGGCCTCCGCGTCCTTGCCCAGGCGGCGATAGAGCCGCACCCGGGCGCGCAGCACCTCCGTCTCCGACCAGGCCGGATCCACCCGTTCCGGGGCCTCCAGCCAGGCCAGCAGGGGCTGACAGAAGCGGCTGTCCGAGGCCAGGGACTCCAGGGCGTCCAGCCCCTCCTGGGCCATCTCCACGCGCCCGGCGGACAGGGCCGCGGACACCAGGGAAGACCACAGGCGCCACTGCCCGGCCTTGTCCCGCCCCGCGCTCTCCCGGCACAGGGCCAGGAGGGCATCCAGGAGATAGGCCGAGCGGGCGATCCACTCCGGCCGCTCCACGATCCCCGGGGCCGACTCCCCGTGGCGCCGCCACACCGCCTCGGCGATCTCCGCCGCCAGGGCGGGGTCCACCAGGTCGGCACATTCCATCAGCCGCTGCACCCCCAGGCCCGCCAGGGCGGGCATCTCCCCGGCGATGGCCCGCCAGGCCTCCATGGCGGCGCGGGCCGAACCCCGGTCCAGCCGCGCCATGAGGAGCACCGACTGCATGAAACGGCAACGGTCCAACAGGGCGTGGTGTTCCGCCGCCAGGGAGGCGGCATCGCTCATCAGGCCCACCAGGGCCTCGTTGACATGATCCAGGGCCTCCTCCCGGCCGGCATCCAGGCCTTCGGCCTCCACCCAGGTGAGATAGCCCATGAAACCCAGGGCGTAATGGGCCGCCACCGCGGCGCGGCCAAAGCGCTCCAGGGCCTGCGAGAAGTAGGGGCGGCCATTGCGCAGCTGGGCCAGGAGGTTGCGCCCCTGCTCGGCGTCCTGGGGCAATTCCAGCTCCTCCAGGCTGCGGAATCCCCCCAGTACCAGCCCCATGTCCGCCAGCAGTCCCGGATCCTCGCCGCCCCCCGACTCCAGCAGCCCCTGGTAGAGGGTCCGGGCCCCGGCGAAGTTGCCCCGGGCCTGCAGGGCCTGGCCCAGCCGGCGTTCCAGCAGGGGATGGAGTTCCCGTTGTTCCTCCGCGTCCAGGGCGGCATGGGGCATCCCCTCCTTGAGTTCCACCAAGAGGACATTGGCCAGTTCCGCCTCGCCGGCGTGCAGGGCGCGCGCAGCCGATTCCAGCACCCGGCGCACGGTGCGGGCCGTCAGGTGCCGCCGCTGGCCCCGCAGCAGGCGGATGGCCTCCTGGGTGAAACCCGCCTCCAGGAGATAGGGATAGACCTCGTTCACCAGGCTGGCCCCGGCCCCGCCGGGGATGGCGGAGGCGGCGCGCAGGGCATCGGCGTGGCGGCGCAGGCAGGTCTTGACCGCCTCGTGGTCGCGCTGGCGCACATGGCCGGCCAGCAGACCCGAGAGGTACCAGTGGCGGCGGCCGTCGTTCATCTCCGGCCGGTTCATCTCCGCCGCGCGCCCCGGCAGCAGGGCATCGAGAAAGCCCAGATGGAAATAGGTGCGCTGGCGCCCGGTATCCAGGGCATGGACCGACTCCACCAGGTCCACCAGCTCGTCCGGGGTCAGGGCCCGGTCCTGGCGGGACAGGGTGGCCAGGATCTGCTCGATGATCACCCGGTCCAGCTGGGTGAAGTCCTCGGACACGTCCAGGGCGCCCCCGCCTTCCCGGGCAGGGGTGGGGGCGCAGGAAACGGGACCGGCCCCCTCCTCCGGCTTCTCCCCCTGTGCCTCTAAGTCCTGCCACAGCCCCGGCAGGACCGGCTCCAGGAACTGCCAGAGCTCCGGGTCCATGAGCCGCAGGACCCCGAAATACAAGGCCACCTCCCGTACCCCGAAGGACTCCACCAGGGTGGCGGTGACCGCCTCCATGTCCCGGGGCGGGCGGATCCGCTCATCGCCCCCCACGACGAAGCCACGCTCGTCGTGTTCCACGCCGCACAGATCCAGGAACCGGCACATGATGGCGGTCTTGTAGTCCGCAAAGTAGCCGAGGAAGAGCAGGGTCCATTCCCGCGCCCCCAGGACGGCGGGGACATGGGGCAGCAGCACCTCCGCCAGCTGGGGGTTGCCCATGCGTTTGAGGGTCTCCACACGGAAGCGCTTGCGCCGGGCCAGGGTCTTGAGGGTGGCGTCACAGACCCGCTCCAGCCGGGCCGCCGGGTCCCGCAGACGCTCCAGGAAGGCGATCACCGCACGGCTGCGCTCCGCCGCGTCCAGCTGCTCCCAGATGGTGCGCCAGGCCTCGTGGCCCTTGCGCACGGCCGGCTCGATCCCGGCCCGGGACATCACCGCCCGGCCCCCGCCAGGACGGAACCCATGGACGCCCACCTGCGGGACGCAGGAGGGCTCGAATGCGGCTTCTGGGAAGACGGAGATTGCGGCATGGCCCGATCATACTCGGGGGGAGACGATCGAGGCCAGCCACCGGCCGGCGGCACCCTACAGCCCGGGGCGCCGGAAATCCTCCGCCCCGGCCACCGGTGGCGGCAGGGCATTGAGGAAGGTGGTGAACAGGTCCCGGCTGCCGCCGGTCTGCCCGTTGCGTTCCCGCAGCAGCCCCAGGACCAGCACCAGCATCCCCGCCCGGGCGGGCCAGGCCCCCTCCCCGTCCGCCAGCAGGTCCTTGAGATGGGTGCGGATGATCTCCTCCGCCTGACCATACTGTCGGTGCATGAGCAGCAGCACCACCAGGTCGTGCAGGAGGGCCAGCAGGAGCCCCTCGTCGCCCTCGTCCACCTCCAGCCCGCGCAACAGCTCATAGCCCTCCATGAAGGTATCCCGGGCCAGCAGGTAGTTCTGCGTCGTCTTGTAGAAATAGCCCAGGTCCATGAGGCTGTTGAACACCTCCATGTGCGCCTTGCCGAACCGCTTGCGGGCCTCCTGCACCATCTCCTTGAGCCACCACTCCGCGCGGTCGTAGTCATTGCCCTGGAAATGGGCCCGGGCCAGGTCACGGATCCACAGCACCACATTGCGGTCCTCCATGCCACGGGTGTCCCGGGCGTGGGCCAGCCCTTGGTTGAGGACCTCCAGGGCCGCCTCCCGCTCCTTTTCCCTGAGCAGACCCTGGGCCACCTGATGCATGGCCTCGGCCAACATGACTGGGTCCGGCCCCCGCACCAGCCGCACCCGGCCCAGGGGATGCGCATTCCCGCCCGGCGGGGGATCGCCGTGGAGGGATACCAGCCGGGGCCGGTCCTCCTGCAGCCAGAGGTTGTCGGCACGGGTCCAGTAGGGGGCGCGGTAATCCGGGGAGAAGACCGATTCGTCCAGGACACGCTTGAACGGGACCATGGAACGCTGGAAGAGCGAGCGCAGTTCGCGCTTGCTGGGCAGGCGCCAGGGGGTCTCCCGGCCGCAGCCATAGCGGTCGTTGAAGCGCCGCGCCGCGTCCTGGGCGCGCCCGGCATCGTAGAACTCGGGATGGCCACTGAAACGGCCGTCCCGCCATTCCTCCCCCACGGAGTGGGTCATCCAGTGCAGGGCCGTGCGGGTATCCAGCACGGTGCCGTCCTGCAGGCTGATGAAACGCCGCCCGGGTCCCACCAGGACCGGCTGCAGGCCCTCGGTGCAGCCATAGGAGAAGGTCCTTGCCTCGCCTGCGCCAGGGGAGACCGCCAGGGTCACGTCGAAGGCCAGGGCCCGGCGCTGATCGGCGATCCAGCGGTCGTGCTCCCGGCGCCGCTGCGGATCGGAGAGGACGGCATAGGCATCGTTGAGGATGCGGGTGATGCGTTCCGCCCGGGCCCGCTGATCGGGGTTCTTGTCCGGATGCCATTTCTGGGAGAGGAACTTGTACGCCCCCCGGATGACCTCCTGGCTGGCGTTCTCGCTCACCTGGAGATTGTCGTAATGGGTTCTCAAGCGCTTCATGGTACCCCGGGTGCCTTGGATGAACCGTTCCCTTTCCGCCAGCCCCCTATGGTAACGCGTCCGTGGCGAAAACCACGGGACCGGTACCGGATTCCCCGTCCCGAGGAACGGACACGGATTCTTGCAATCAAAATGAACATATACCCAAAATAAGCCGTGGCAGTTTCAGCGGGCGTCTCGTTCCCGGATCTTGAAAGGCCATGAAAAGACCCTATGAATGCGGCGGATCAGCATCTTCTAATGGACCCGTGCCAGGCCTCCTTTCATGGAGGACGGCCGGGATCCCGATCCGGTTGTGGAAACCCATCGATAGAGGCCCCCGGGCCCCGGAGGTGATGACGATGACCCAGCAGCAACCCCAGCTTAGCCGCAGGCGGTTCCTCACCGCCGCCACCGGACTGGTGGGCGGGGCCGGTGTCACGGCCCTGGCCTATCCTTACCTGGCCTCCTGGTCCCCCAGCGCCCGGGCACGCCATGCCGGCGCCCCGGTGGAGGTGGACATCAGCGGCATCGAACCCGGCCAGATGATCACCGTGGAGTGGCGCGGCAAACCCATCTGGATCACCCACCGCACCCAAACCATGCTGGAACTGCTTCCCAAAAACCGCCCGCGGCTGGCGGACCCGGACTCGGAGGTGACCACGCAACAGCCCGAGTACGCCCGCAATCCCCACCGCTCCCGCAAACCGGAGATCTCCGTGCTGGTGGGGGTGTGCACCCATCTGGGCTGCACCCCCATTTACCGGCCCGAGATCAAGCCCGAGGATCTGGGTCCCCATTGGTACGGAGGTTATTTCTGCACCTGCCACGGCTCCCGTTTTGACCTGGCCGGACGGGTATGGCGCAATCAGCCCGCCCCCACCAATCTGGTGGTGCCGCGCCATATGTACCTGGACGAGCATCGCATCGTGATCGGCGAGGACGAGGACGGCATCGCCGTCTGAGGCTCCTCAGGCATCCTCCAGGATCCCCTTGAGGGGGCGGGCACAATGGGGGCAGAGCATCCCCTCCAGGGCCGCCGCCTCCAGGGCCGCCTCGGCCACATGATCGGCCATACCGGTCTCGATGCGGATGGCCCGCCCCTGGAGGATGGCCATGGCCATCTTGCGCCGGGCCGACACCAGGGTGCGTGAGAAGGTGGAACGGGAAACGCCCATGGAACGGGCCGCATCCTCGTGGTACTGTCCCTCCAGATCCGCCAAGCGGATGGCTTCCACCTCCTCCATCTGCAGCACCGACTCCTCCAGGTCCCGCAGGGGCACGCCGGCGGGCTTGAAGTAGGTGCAATGGGGATGACAGACGATCCTTCTCGGGCCTCTGGGTCTTGGCATACTCGCCCCTGTTGATTCAGTCCGGGAAAATTATGAACATATGACCGACCAAGATTCACCCCCCGAGAGGATTTGCCATGCGCATCGCGGTGACCAGCCAGAACTTCCGCACCATCACCGGCCACGCCGGCATGACCCGGCGTTTCCTGATCTATGAGGCAGGCCCCGACGGCGAACCCGTGGAGCGGGATCGGGTGGACCTGCCCAGGGACCAATCGCTGCATGCAACCCTCGGCCAGGGCACGAACCATCATCCCCTGTTTCAATCCGGTGTCAACGCCCTGGTGACCCAGAGCGCCGGGCACAAGCTGCGGCAGCGTCTGGATGCCATGGGCATCCGGGTGCACCTGACCGGGGAGACGGACCCGGTGGCCGCCGCCCGTGCCCTGTTTGCGGGGCGCCCCCTCCCCGAACCGGCCCCCCATGATCATGGCCATGGCCATGGTCATGCCCACACTCATGGCGGCTGAGGGGGAGACCGGTATGATGGCACACCCCCGCATGGCATGGGTCCTGGCGGCGGCCCTCCTCCTGGCTGGCTGCAGTGGCAACACCACACCGCAGCCGGTGCCCCTCATGGCCCTGCACGCCCAGCCCTCGAGTTTCCACGGCGAGACGGTGACCACCGAGGGGGTGGTGCGGCGTTTCGAGGACCCCCTGCACTACTGGATCGAGGATGACCAGGTCCGCCGCGTGGCGGTGGTCCCCGGAGAGGCGGTGGCGGAGCATCTGGGGCAGCGGGTGCGCCTCACCGGGCGCTTCACCCACGATGCCGAACGGGGGCGGCGCCTGCAGGTGAAGCAGGTGGAGGTCCTGGGCGACGGATCCCGGGGCTCAGATCACCACTGAGAGTTCCAGATCCCCCCGGCGCTGCTCCACGTTCACCGCCACGTCCCGGCCATGGCGGCGCACCACCAGATCCAGGCTGGCGTCGCCGCAGCCCAGGCCGGAGATGCGCAGCCATCCCAGGTAATCCGGCAGACGCGGATGCCGGAGCCGGATCTGGCGCTCCCGCGGACTGAAATCCAGCCCCAGGATGGCCTCCAGCAGCATGTAGACCGCTCCGCTGGCCCAGGCCTGGGGCGTACAGGCCACGGGGTAGAGGGTGGGGGCCTGCCCCGGCAGGCGGTCAAAGCCGCAGAACAGCTCCGGCAGGCGGTGGATGTCGAAGAAGATGGAGGCGTTGAACAGCCCCTCCAGCAGTTGCATGGCCTCCTCCTTGAAGCCGTAGCGGGCCAGGCCCGCGGCGATGAGCGAAGTATCGTGGGGCCAGACGGAACCGTTGTGATAGGACATGGGGTTGTAACGCGGTTCCCCCGCGAACACGGTACGCACCCCCCAGCCATTGCAGGCCTCCGCACTCACCAGGGCCCGCGCCAGAGAGGCCGCACGGGCCGGCTTGACCGCTCCGTTGTAAAGCAGGTGGCCGGCGTTGGAGGTGCGCACGGCGCAGGGCCGGCCCTCCCCGTCCAGGGCCAGGGCGAAGGTGCCCATGGCCTCCATCCAGAACCAGCGGTCGATGGCCTCCAGCATCTGCCGGGAACGGGCACGCCAGCGGCGGGCCAGGGCTGCCTGGCCGAGACGATCGGCCATGGCCCCCGCCTGCTGGAAGGCCTCGCAGGCATAGCCCTGCACCTCACACAGGGCGATGGGCGGATCCGCCGGGCGTCCGTCCCGGTGGAAGACCGAGTCATCGGAGTCCTTCCACCCCTGCTGCACCAGTCCCTTGTCGCCGTGCCGCGCATAGGTGAGAAAACCGCGCTCATCCGCCTTCTCCTCCATCCACTGCAGCGCCCGGCGCAGGGCGGGCCAGATCTCCCGCACAAACCCCTCATCCCCCGTCCTGCGCAGATAACGTCCCGCCAGGAGGACGAACAGGGGGGTGGCGTCCACCGTGCCGTAGTAGCGCCGGAAGGGCACCTCGTCCAGGGCGGCCATCTCGCCGCTGCGCAGCTCATGGAGGATCTTTCCCGGTTCCGCCTCGGCCGCATCGTCATGGCCCTGCGCCTGGGTGGCGGCCAGAAAGGCCAGTACGCCGCGGGCGATCTGTGGCTGCAGCCATAGGGTCTGCAAGGCGGTGATGAGACCGTCGCGGCCGAAGGGGGTGGAGAACCACGGGAGCCCGGCGTAAGGATAGAGTCCGTGACGGGTATGGGTGAGGAGCATGCGCAGGTCCGCCTCGGAGCGGTTCACCCAGTCATTGAACTGCTCGTTGTCGGTGAAGATGCGTGCGAAGGCGGGGGGTTCCGTACCCCGCCCCGGCCCCCGTGAAGGCAGCAGGTTGGGCTCCGGGCGGGGATGATCCGCGGCGCAATGCACCTGCACCTCCAGTTCGAAGGTGGCCCCGGGTCCCAGTTCCAGATGAAACACCGCCGCCCCCCCATCCAGGGTATCGGGGGCTTGGGAGAACTGGATGCGGGTCCGCCTGAGGACCCCGTCCAGACCCTGGTAACGCCGCTCCAGGGCACAGGCCTCCCGGTGCGGTTCCAGATACTCGCCGCGGCGCTGGCGTTGTACCCCCCGCACCTCGAAGACATCGCAGAAGTCGGCATCAAATCGGTATTCCAGGGGGAGCCGTGCCGCTGTGTCGTGATAGTTGGTGATCTGCAGCCGCTCGGTCAGGGTCTCATCCTGCATGGCGGCCTCCCGCCGCAGGTGCAGCGTGCCCTTGGGCAGCCACAAGGTCCCGCCCCGGAAGAGATCAGGGGTGGTCTGATCCACCAGCAACCGGCCGTTGTCCAGGCGCACCGTGGAGTTGAGCAGCATGGGCTCCCGCTCCGCCAGCAGCACCTGCCAGCGGGAGAGATGACGGGTGCCGGCGAAGTAGAGCCCCTGGTCGCCCAGCCCCACACGGCCGATCTCACCGTGGCGGCTGAATACGGCAAAGGCATCGTCGGACTTGAGGATGCGGGTACGGTCGTCCCCCCGGGGCGAGGTGGCAGGGATATACCAGCGATTGTCCACCTGGATGGCGTCTTCCATGGACCCTCCTCAGGCGCTGCGGCTCATGCCCTCGCCCAGGGGGGCGGTGGCGTCGTTGGCCGGCCGCGTGGTCTGCAGCAGCAGGCGACGATAGAGGGTGACGTACTCCTCGGCCATGCGCCGGGCGGAGAAATGCGTCTCGAAAAGCCTCCGGCAGGCATGCCGGTCGATGGCATCCAGCCGGCCGATGGCCTCCACCGCCGCATCGGGGCCATCCACCACGTAGCCGGTCACCCCATCCTCCATCACCTCCGGCACCGATCCCATGCGGTAGGCGATCACCGGCGTGCCGCAGGCCATGGCCTCGATCATGACCAGGCCGAAGGGCTCGGGCCAGGCGATGGGGAACAGCAGGGCCCGGGCACCGCCCAGGAGTTCGTTCTTGCCCCGCTCATCCACCTCGCCGATGAATTCGATGAGGGGATGATCCAGGTGGGGACGGATGCGCTCATCGAAATAATCCCGGTCCACCCGGTCCACCTTGGCGGCCATGCGCAGCCGCACCCCGGCGCGCAGGGCGATCTGGATGGCCGTCTCCGCCCCCTTCTCCGGTGACATGCGGCCGAGGAAGGCCAGGTAGTCCTGCGGATCGTCCCGGAAGGTATAGTTCTGCGCGGGGATGCCGTTGTATACCGTGCCGATCCAGCGGGCCATGGGCAGGGGCTCGCGCTGATGCTGGGCGATGGACACCACCGGCATGTCCCCGAACTCCGCGAACAGGGCCTGCAGGTCGGGCAGATCCAGGCGGCCGTGGAGGGTGGTCAATTGCGGTACGCGCATGCGGCGCCACAACGGGAAATGCAGGAAATCGGTATGGAAATGCAGGATATCGAACTGCTCCGCCTCCCGTGCCACCTGGTTCAACTGGAGCAGATGCCAGGCCAGGGGGTCCCGCCGGGTGCGGGAGAGCCGAAGGGCCTCCGGCACGATGGGCCGCAGTTCGGCGCTGGTGCGGGAATCCCCACTGGCAAACAGGGTGACCTGATGACCCTGGGCCACCAGGGCCTCGGTGAGATAGTGCACCACCCGTTCGGTGCCACCGTAGGTCCTGGGGGGAACGCTCTCGTGCAAGGGGGCGATCTGGGCGATCTTCATGGTTGCAGCCTCCAAGTACAACCGGGACGAGGGGAATGGGTCGCCGGGCACACCCCGGCTTGCTTCCAATAGGGGCAGCGGGCGGGGTTTTCAAGGGGCTGAGGTAAAGAAGGGGGAGGCCGTTGCGGGGACCGAACGGTCCCCGGGAACGCCGCCGGTGGCCCCGCGGCCGGGGCCACCGGCGGGGCGTCAGAATTCCGCCGCCAGCTGCACCACCGCGCTTTGGCCGGAATCACCGGTGCCCCCGTCGGCCCGGTCGTAGTCCTCGTCGTGGGCGTATTCGAAGGCCAGACCCAGGCGATCCATCAGTTCCACGGACACGCCGGCGAGATAACGGGTCTCGGGCAGGTCCAGGGCCCGGGCCTCGTCGCTGCCCTGCACGGCGGCGGAGAGGGTCACCGGCCGGGCCAGGTCTTCGAGGCGATAGCCCACCTCCAGGCCCCAGGCGGCGGGTTCGGCCCCCTGGCCGTCGAATGCCAGCTGGCGGGACTCGAAGGCCTCGTCGGCGGCGACGTATTCCCCCGCCAGGGTCAGATCGCCCAGGCGGGCAGTGGCGTAGACGTTGTAAGCGCCCACGCGGGAGGTATCCGCCAGATCCACCGGACCCAGGTTTTCCGCCTGTAGATCCTGCAAAGAATCCGAATCCCCCAGACTGGTGAGGTAGCCCACCCCCAGGTCCAGTCCCCCCCCGCCCAGGGGCAACAGGACCCCGGCGTTGGCGCCGCCGTTGGAGAGTTCGTCCCGGGTATCCCCGGCGAAGGCCCAGACGGAGCCATAGACCCGCTCCCCGGACCAGCCCAGCACGGCGGCGGTCTCCCGGGTCTCGGCCAGTTCCAGGGCCAGGGGATCGGAGACCAGGCCGGTGTCGAAGCGGCCGAAGGGCACGTACTGGCGGCCGGCATCCATGTAGGCCCCGGAGCCGCCGGGGAACACCATGGAGAGGACGGCCTCGTCCACCTCCACCTCCGAATCCGGGCCCTCGTCCTCATAGAGCAGCACGCCCCGGGTGGAGACCCACTCGTTCAGCCGGGCCTCCAGGGCCAGTTCGAAGGTGGCCAGGTTCAGGTCGCTCTCGGAATCCCCCGCGTAGTCCTCGGCCCAGCCGGCCTCCAGCTCCACCGTACCGCCCCAGTCCCAGTCCTGCTGGGCCTGGGCGTTACCGGCCCCCAGGGCCAGCACCCCGCCCACCGCCCAGGCCAGGGGATGCCAGGTCCATGGCCCATGATTTCCAGCTTGCATCTTCTTTTGCATGGTGTGTCCTTTATGCCATTGATCGGGAATGTTGCTTTACGATGACGAATCAACGCGGGGTCAGTATAAACAACCGGATTGTTGTTGCAAGTGATAATCGTTACTGACTTTAGTCATCGAATCCCCGTACCCCCTCCCCCTGGGGGGATCCACAACGGACCGGCGGCGGGAGATGAGCCCGTCGCTTTTTCACACCCCCACCGAGGGGTATACTCCCCCCTCTGGGTAATCCCACCCCTGCCCGGATGGCGGAACAGGTAGACGCAAGAGACTTAAAATCTCTCGGCCGCAAGGCCGTGCCGGTTCGATTCCGGCTCCGGGCACCATCGAAGACCCTCGGGACGGTTCCTGCCCAGGGCCGTCCTGTTGCCGATCAAGCCCCATCCCTCCCGGGAGACCATCCCGTCCCGCTTGCGGTCCTTGGTCGTCCCCTTCCTGCGCCACGGGACCGGCAGCGGACCCGAGGGGTGAATCCCCAATGCAATACCATCACGAAAGGATGTGGCCGATCGCCATGAAGGCCACGAACCCCACCAGCACCCCCAGCGTGGCCTGGGTCTCATGGCCCTGGCGGTGGGATTCGGGGATGATCTCGTGGCTGACCACGAACAGCATGGCCCCGGCGGCGAAGGCGAGACCCCAGGGCAGCAGGAAGGTCATGAAGGTGATGGCGGTGGCCCCCACCAGGCCGCCCACGGGCTGCACCAGGCCCGTCAGCAGGGTCACCCCCAGGGCCGTCGCCTTGCCATAGCCCAGGGAGAGGAGCGCAACGGCCACCACCAGTCCCTCCGGCATGTTCTGCAGGCCGATGGCCACGGCCAGGGTCATGCCGTCGCTGAGGTCCCCGCCAAAGCCCACCCCCACGGCCAGCCCCTCCGGCAGGTGATGCAGGGCGATGGCCAGGACGAACAGATACACCCGGCGGACCTTGCCGGGATCCGCCCCGCTCTGGGGCCCGAGGATGAAGTGCTCGTGGGGCACGCGGTGATGCAAAAGGAGCAGGAACCCGCCCCCCAAGCCCACCCCCACGGCCAGCACCACCACCGCCAGGAAGGTGGGGCCGTACTGCGCCTCCGCCCCCTCCAGGGCCGGCAGGGCCAGTTCCAGGGCCGCCGCCGCCAGCATCACCCCCGCGCCAAAACCCATCATGGCATCCTCCACCGGGCGGGAGATGTGGCGGATGAGGAGGATCGGCAAGGCCCCCACCAGGGTGAACAGGCTGGCCACGAAGCTGGCCAGCAGGCCCATCTGGATGGTGCCCATGCCGGACACCCGTGCCTCGATCCAGGGCCAGGAGGCGGCCACTCCGGCGATCACCAGCACCAGGACCGCGAAGGAAACGATCATCGGCTTTCTGGAGGACGGCTTCGCCGCCTCCCTGGGGCCCTGCCCCTGTACCTCCCTCATTGCCCATCCCCTCGATTCGTGGACTGTCGCGCACCCTAGCGCATACCGGACGCGGCGGGAACGGCGCAGCGCAATCCGCAAGCCCGGCACCGGCCCGGGGCATGCCCGGATCCCTATCCGGGCTGCCGCCCCAGCCACCGGTCCGCCGTTGCTCGGGATGCCCCCTGTCGCGGTGAACCATGCCCTGGGGCGCAGGCCGTGAGCCGGCCGGGGTCGGGTGCTAAAATCCCGTCCGCCAACCACTCCACGGGATCCGCCCATGCGCATCGCCCTCATCCAGCAGACCTGCGTTGCAGACGCCCACGAGAATCTGGACCGCAACAGGGAGGCCCTGCGCACCGCCGCACGCCAGGGGGCGCAACTGGGCATCCTGCAGGAACTGCATACCGGCCCCTATTTCTGTCAGACGGAGGACACCGGTGTGTTCGACCGGGCCGAGCCCATCCCCGGCCCCACCACCGAGGCCCTGGGTGCGCTGGCGGCGGAGTTGGGGATGGTGATCGTGGCCTCCCTGTTCGAGCGCCGCGCCGCGGGGCTCTACCACAACACCGCCGTGGTACTGGATGCCGACGGGCGTCTGGCCGGGCGCTACCGCAAGATGCATATCCCGGACGATCCCGGTTACTACGAGAAGTTCTACTTCACCCCCGGGGACCTGGGCTTCGATCCCGTGGACACCCGGGTGGGCCGCCTGGGGGTACTGGTGTGCTGGGACCAGTGGTTCCCCGAGGCGGCCCGGCTCATGGCCCTGGCGGGGGCACAGATCCTGATCTACCCCACCGCCATCGGCTGGAACCCGCAGGACGAAGCGGACGAACAGGCCCGCCAGCGGGAGGCCTGGATCACGGTGCAGCGGGGTCACGCCGTGGCCAACGGCCTGCCCCTGGCCGCCTGCAACCGGGTGGGATTCGAACCGGACCCCTCCGGGGTCACCGCCGGCAGCCGCTTCTGGGGCAGCAGCTTCGTCTGCGGCCCCCAGGGGGAATTCCTGGCCCAGGCCCCCGAGGACCAGGAGGCGGTGCTGGTGGTGGACGTGGACCTGGACCACAGCGAGGCGGTGCGGCGCATCTGGCCCTTCCTGCGGGACCGGCGCATCGATGCCTACGGGGAACTTCTGCACCGTTTCCGGGATCCCTCGTGAGGCCCGGATGGGGAAAGACCGGACATCAAACTCGGCAATGATTGATCTACGCTACGGACACGGCGTTGACATGCCTATAGGATAGGTTACGAGTGACCACCACAGCAGAAGGAGTACGTCACATGAATGCGGAAAAGAACATGGGAACCAATGACCGCCTGATCCGTCTAGTCGTCGGGGTGGTGCTGATCGCCCTGGTCTTCGTCGGTCCCCAGACCCCCTGGGGCTGGCTCGGCCTGATCCCGCTGGCCACCGCCCTGATGAGCTGGTGCCCGGCCTACACCCTGCTGAACATCCGCACCAACTCCGACGAAGAGGCGTAACCGCGCCAACCGGGGCCCGGCCGGTCTTCCGGGCCGTCCGGGCCCCATCCCCTTCCTGCATCACGGTATAATCGGCGGTCCGCACGATCCCACACGGCCCGACCGAACGCATGTCTGCAAACCATCCGACGCTCCCCTTTGCCGACCTCCCGCTGCCCGCCAGGGGAGAGACCGCCCATTGGGGGAATCTTGCCGGTTCCGCCCTGGACCTGGCGGCCAGCACCGCCCTGAGGCGTCACGACGGATTCACCCTCCTGGTCACCCCCGACGTGCAGACGGCGGAACGCCTGGAGGCCAACCTGCACTTCTTCCTCGCCGGGGAAGACCTACCGGTGCTCTCCCTGCCGGACTGGGAGACCCTGCCCTACGACGTCTTCTCCCCCCACGAGGACATCATCTCCCGGCGCCTGCAGACCCTGGCCCGGCTCCCCGGCCTGCGCCGCGGCGCCCTGATCATCCCCATGAACACCCTGCTGCAGCGCCTGCCCCCTCGGGCCTGGCTGCAATCCGAATGCCTCGACCTGAGCCAGGGTCAGTGCATCGACCGGGAGGCCCTGATCCGGGGATTCGAGCAGGCGGGGTACCGCCACGTGACCCAGGTGGTGGAACACGGGGAATACGCCGTGCGCGGGGCGCTTTTGGACGTATTCCCCATGGGCAGCGAGGCCCCCTACCGCATCGACCTGCTGGACGACGAGATCGAGACCCTGCGCACCTTCGACCCGGAGACCCAACGTTCCCGGGAGACCATTGAGCGGGTGCGTCTGCTGCCGGCCCATGAGTTCCCCCTGAACGAGGCCGGCATCAAGACCTTCCGCCGCCGCTACCGCACCCTCATCGAGGGCGACCCCCAGGCCAGCGTCATCTACCGGGAGGTGAGCCAGGGCCACGCCCCGGCAGGGGTGGAATACTACCTGCCGCTGTTCTTCGAGGGCCTGGAGACCCTGTTCGACCACCTGCCGGCCCACACCCTGGTGCTGCGCCTGGGGGACGTGGACACCCCGGCCCGTACCTTCAGCGAGCAGGTGGCCCAGCGCTACGAGCAGCGGCGCCACGACCGGGAACGCCCCCTGCTGCCCCCGCAATCCCTCTTCCTGGAGGAGGAGGAACTGCTAGCCCGCCTGGAGACCTATCCCCGGGTGGATCTCTCCCCGGAGACCCTCGCACCACCCCGCGGCCCGTCAGACCGGGAGATGGATGCCCGCCCCCTGGAGGACCTGCGCATCCAGCCGCGTCAGTCCCGGCCCGCCGCCGCCCTCGAGGACTTCCTGACGCGGTTTCACGGGCGGGTCATCCTCCTGGCCGAATCCGCCGGCCGGCGTGAGGTGCTGCTGGATACCCTGCGCAATGCCGGGATCGTGCCCACCCCCGTGGCCGACTGGCCCGAAGCCCTGGCCAGCGACGCCTCCCCCGTGTTGCTCACCGGGCCGCTGCAGGAGGGGCTGTGCCTGCCCGCGGCGGGCCTTGCGGTACTCACCGAGTCCAATCTCTTCGGCGAGCGCGCCCGCCAGGAGCGGCGTCGGCGCAAGCCCACGCGGGACGCCGATGCCGTGGTGCGCAACCTCACCGATCTGCACCCCGGGGCCCCGGTGGTGCACGAGGAACACGGCGTGGGCCGCTATCTGGGGCTGCAGAAGATCGACGTGGGCGGACAGGACACGGAGTTCCTCACCCTGGAGTACGCCGGTGGCGACAAACTCTACGTCCCCGTGGCCTCGCTGCACCTGGTGAGCCGCTACACCGGCGCCGACCCGGAACATGCCCCGCTGCACCGCCTGGGCTCGGAGGCCTGGTCCCGGGCCCGGCGCAAGGCGGCGGAGAAGGCCCGGGACGTGGCGGCGGAACTTTTGGACATCCACGCCCGCCGGGCCGCGCGCAAGGGCCACAGCTACCGCACCCAGGGCGAGGAGTACGCCGCCTTCGCCGCCACCTTCCCCTTCGAGGAGACCCCGGACCAGCAGAGTGCCATCGAGGCCGTACTGGAGGACATGGCCTCGGAGCGCCCCATGGACCGGGTGGTCTGCGGGGACGTGGGCTTTGGCAAGACGGAGGTGGCCATGCGCGCCGCCTTCGTGGCGGTGCAGGACGGGCACCAGGTGGCGGTGCTGGTGCCCACCACCCTGCTGGCCCAGCAGCACGACCAGAACTTCCGCGACCGCTTCGCCGACTGGCCCATCCGCATCGAATCCCTCTCCCGCTTCGGTTCCGGCAAGCAGCAGCAGGAGGTGCTCCGGGGCCTGGAGGAGGGACGCGTGGACATCGTCATCGGCACCCACAAGCTGCTGCAGGACAATGTCCGGTTCAAGAACCTGGGGCTGGTGATCGTGGACGAGGAACAGCGCTTCGGGGTGCGCCACAAGGAGCGGCTCAAGGCCCTGCGCGCCCAGGTGGACATGCTCACCCTCACCGCCACCCCCATCCCGCGCACCCTGAACATGGCCCTGGCGGGCCTGCGCGATCTCTCCATCATCGCCACGCCGCCGGAGGAAAGGCTCACCATCAAGACCTTCGTCGGCCAGTGGAACGACACCCTCATCCAGGAGGCCTGCCTGCGGGAGATGCGTCGTGGCGGTCAGATCTACTTCCTGCACAACGAGGTGCAGGACATCGAGAAGACCGCGGAAAAACTCGCCCGGCTGGTCCCCTCCGCCCGCATCGGCATCGCCCATGGCCAGATGCGGGAGCGGGAACTGGAGCGGGTGATGCTGGACTTCTATCACCGCCGTTACCACATCCTGGTGTGCACCACCATCATCGAGACCGGCATCGACGTACCCACGGCCAACACCATCCTCATCGACCGGGCCGACCGCATGGGGCTGTCCCAGCTGCATCAGCTACGCGGCCGCGTGGGGCGCAGCCATCACCGGGCCTATGCCTACCTCATCACCCCCCATCCCTCCGCCATGACCAAGGACGCCAGCAAGCGCCTGGAGGCCATCGCCTCCCTGGAGGACCTGGGGGCCGGCTTCACCCTGGCCAGTCACGACCTGGAGATCCGCGGCGCCGGGGAACTCTTGGGGGATGAACAGAGCGGCCAGATCCAGGAGGTGGGCTTCTCCCTCTACAACGAGCTGCTGGACCGGGCCGTCCGGGCCCTGCGGGAGGGCCGCATACCGGAACTGGAACCCGCCGGGAATGAGGCCACAGAGGTGGAGCTGGGCCTGCCCGCCCTGCTCCCGGACGACTACGTGCCGGATATCCACAACCGGCTGATCCTCTACAAACGCCTCTCCGCCTGCAAGGATCAGGATCAGGTGCGGGAGATGGAGGTGGAGATGGTGGACCGCTTCGGCCTGCTGCCGCAGCAGGCGAAGCATCTGGTGGAGGCCACACGCCTGAAGCTGCGCCTGCAGCCCTATGGTGTGCGCAAGCTGGAGCTGGGCCCCCGGGGCGGGCGGTTGCAGTTCCTCCCCGACCCGCCGGTGGATGCGGCCAGCATCATCGAACTGGTGCAATCGGATCCCCAACGCTACCGACTGGAGGGTCAGGACCGGCTGCGTTTCGAGGAGGACACCCAGACCCTGGAGCAACGGGTGCAGGCCGTGCTGCGCCTGCTGGATCGGCTGAGCCTGCGGGAGGAGACCCGGGCGGCCTGAGCGCCCGGCACCTCAGTGGCGCCCGTAGGTGTCCTCGAAGCGGACGATATCATCCTCCCCCAGATAGCTGCCCGACTGCACCTCGATCAGCTCCAGCGGGATGCGGCCGGGGTTTTCCAGGCGGTGGGTGATGCCCAGGGGGATATAGGTGGATTCGTTCTCTGAAAGGATGAACTGCTCCTCCCCCCGGGTGATGCGCGCCGTCCCCCGCACCACGATCCAGTGCTCCGCCCGGTGATAGTGCATCTGCAATGAAAGCTGCTGCCCTGGTTTCACGGTGATGCGCTTCACCTGGAAACGGGAGGCGGTATCGATCTGCTCATAGGTCCCCCAGGGGCGGGCGACACAACGGTGGTTCTCCGACTCCTCCCGGCCATCGGCCCGCAGCCGGGCGACGATCTCCTTCACGTCCTGGTGGTGGTCCTTGTGCATCACCAGCACCGCATCCTTGGTCTCCACCACCACCAGATCCTCCACCCCCACGGCGGCCACCAGGCGGGCATCGGCATGCAGATAGCAGTTGCGGGTCCCCGTAAGCAGGACATCCCCCACCGCCACGTTGCCTTCCGCGTCCCGCTCGCCTGCGGACCACAGGGCGGTCCAGGAGCCCACATCGCTCCAGTCCGCCTCCAGGGGCACCATGACGGCGCGCCGAGTCGGCTCCATCACGGCATAGTCCAAGGACTCACTGCGACAGGCCGAAAACGCCTCCGGCTCCAGCCGCAGGAAGTCCAGATCCCCCCGTGCCCCCGCCCAGGCCCGCTCACAGGCCTCCAGGATGTCCGGCGCGTGGGCCTTGAGTTCCTCCAGGAAGCTGGAGGCCCGGAAGACAAAAATCCCACTGTTCCAGTAGTACTGCCCGCTGGCCACATAGGCACGGGCCGTATCCAGGTCCGGTTTCTCCACGAATTCCCGTACCGGCGCCGCCCCTGCCCCGGCACCGGCCTCCACCCGGATATAGCCGTAACCGGTATGGGGTTCGGTGGGGGGCACGCCAAAGGTCACCAGCTCCCCCGAACGGGCCGCTTCCACGGCCAGTGCCACCGAACGGCGAAAGGCGTCCACATCCTGGATCAGGTGATCCGCCGGCATCACCAGCAACACCGGATCCTCCCCTGAGGCGCGGGCGCAGAGGGCCGCCGCCGCCACCGCAGGGGCCGTATTGCGCCCCACCGGCTCCAACAGGATGCCCCCCGGGCGTACCCCCATCTGACGCAGCTGTTCCGCCACCAGGAACCGGTGGGCCTCGTTGCAGATTATCAGGGGCGGGGCCACGTCGGCCTCGGGCAGGCGGGCCAGGGTCGCCTGCAGCAGCGTGTGCTCGGTACCCGTCAGGTTTAGGAACTGCTTGGGATACAACTGCCGCGACATGGGCCACAGGCGGGTCCCGGCCCCACCGGACAGGATCACGGGAATCAGGGTCATCACATCTCCTCTTGGTTCGAATCCATGGCCGACGCATCGGACCTTTCTTCCATCCGCCCCTGCATTTGTGATGCACTTGGGGTAGCCACTCCGCCCTTGGCATTAAGGGAGGAACGCGCCGGTCAGTATCCTTCGGGATCATATCCTCCCAAACCAACCCCCGCCAGCAGACTGGACCCCGCTCCCCAATGGTTTCGAAGGCAGAAATGACAAGGGGACCCCGAAGGGTCCCCCTGCGATACTTCCCAGCAGGGCCGGTGATCATGACCGGCCCTTTAATAGCGCCGCAGGATCAGGCGTCTGCGGCATCCTGCGCCACGTCGGCCTTGGCCTCGGTGGTGGCCGCATCCCCCTGCACGGGCGTCCAACCCTCACGACGCTCCACCCGGTTCAGCTCCGGATAATCGTTGAGCATCGGAGCGCCATCCAGGGGCAACTGCAACCCATTGTGACAGGTGGCGCAGTTGGCCTTGGGGGCATCCCCCGAGGCACCCAGACGGTTGGCCGGATACACCGGCTGCAGCGGGTTCAGATAGTCCACGTTGAGCATGCGCACCAACTCGATCCCGTGCCAGGCGGTGACACGCTGCACCGGGCTGTTGGTCCAGTCCGGGAAATTGTTGGTGTTATGACACGTGGTGCAGGTGGCACCCAGGGCGTCGGAGAAGTGGATCATCAGACCGTGCACCCACTCCGCATCCACCAGGTTGTCCGGATCCTCGGGTCCGGGCAGCGAGGTACGTGGGGTGATCCGGATGTTCTTCGGATCCTCCTGCAGGAATGCGGAGAAGACATCATTGGGCAAGGAGGAGGAGGCGACGTTGTCCCCCGCCAGGTTCTGCCCCATGCGCAGGGCTGCAAACCCGCCGGCCTGCTTCATGCCCGGATCCTCATACCAGATGTTCTCCGGTACAGGATTACCCATATGGCAGGTATAGCAGGTGACGCCGGTCTGCCCCACGTGGGCATCCCACTCGGTGTTGATGGTCTTGGTCATCTCCAGCATGTTCCGGGAGACGATCTTCGTGTAGATGTTCTCATCCGCGAAGTTCCCCGGAACGTGGCAGTAGTTACAACCCTCTTCCGGCGCCACCCAGGCGGTGATGGCGTTCATCAGACGGTTGAACTCGCCGATGCTGAGATCCCCCAGCACCTCCACGTTCTCGTAGATATCCCCGGCCTTGGGACCGCCAGTCGATGCCGGCCCTTCCACCGGAGGGATCTCCATGTCGGCCCGTTTGCGGGCCTCCAGGTGGCGCTTGGTCACCTGTTCCAGGCCCAGGCCTCGATAGCCCTTCTGGTCCGTTTCAACCCCGACTGGCAGTTCACAGCCAGTCACCATGATCGCGGCGCCCGTGAGTGCCGCCGCTGTAAACACTTTGCGCTTCATCGTTTTCATTGCGACATCCCTTACTTGACCGGATCTTCAACACCCGGATGGACATCCGGATACGACGGGGCGACGCCATGGTCGATCGCCCACAGGTACCAGTTGTCCACGACCGTACCGGTGAGCAGGATGCCGATGCCGCCGGTGACCGGCACGAGCACGGCGAACCACCAGGCCCAGCGGTGGATGGATTCCATGGTGGCGTTGAAGCCCATGGTCCAGCGCCAGAACAGGGCGGCACGGTCGGAGGCGGTGCCCCGGTCCGTGATCTGCTCGATCTCGCGCTCACCACCGTAGCGGCCCACCGCCAGCACCGTCGCACCATGCATGGCAAACAGCAGGGCCGAGCCATACAGGAAGGCGATGGACAGCATGTGGAACGGGTTGTAGTACAGGTTGCCGTACTTCAGGGAGAACGCCGTGGTCCAGTCCAAGTGCGGGAAGATGCCAAACGGCACCGCCTCAGACCAGTCCCCCATGAGCAGCGGGCGGAAGAAGCCCAGGCAGAGGAACAGGAAGATGGCGGAGGCGAACGCCCAGGCCACGTGAGTGCCCAGTTCCAGGGCCCGCGCCCGGCGGTACATGCGTACCCACCAAAGCAGCAGGGAGGTCGTCAGGAAGAACCCGGCCATGAGCCACCAGCCGCCTTCCTGCAGGGGAGGAATCCCCAGACCGTACTCCGGCTGCGGAGGCTCCAGTCCCAGCCAGAAGAACTGGCGAATGAACTGGATGACGTCGTAGTTCACCTGTGCAAGGAAGTTGAAACCAATGATCAGGATTGCAGTCAGACCAAAGACGATGGAGAGCAATCCCGTCCAGCCTAGATAGATGGGTCCGAGCTGGGCGCTACCGATCTTGCCAAACCAGTAGACCAGCGTCGGTTTGCCGATGCGCTCGCGCTTACCGCCCTCGATCGGCACGCCGGCTTCAGGCTCTGCCTGAACCTGCACCCGATTGAATATGTTCTGATATTCGGCCATTGTGGGTCCCCTTTCATTAAGCCCAGATCGGAAGGTCAAGCCACCAGTTCCACCATTCCGGCCAACTGCGGGTCCAGAAGGGGCCGCTGATGATGATGCAGACCGCGCTCCAGAAGGCCGCGTTCAGCGCCAGGAAGAGGCCCAGACGGTGGATGCCGAGGGCACCGATGGAGTAGCCGATGGTGTCGCGGAAGAAGGTGTCTTCGTATTCGGGGGTCTTGACCGCCTGTCCCTTCTTCGGATTGGTCACCGACAGGATCAGGCCGCCGTGCAGAGACAGCGCCAGGGCCGTGGTGAAGAAGAAGGTGATGGCCAGCATGTGGGCCGGATTGTAGTGGAAGTGCAGGAACTGGTAACCGACGTTGGACACCCAGTCCAGGTGGCTCATGATGCCGTACGGGAATCCGTGGCCCCAGGCGCCCAGCAGGATCGGACGGAAGACCACCAGGGTGACATAGGCGAGCACGGCGAACCCAAAGGCGATCGGCACGTGATAGCCCATGCCCAGTTTGTTGCAGATCTCCACCTGGCGCAGCCCCCAGGACACGAAGGCGCCGATGGCACACATGGTGATGAACTGCCACAGCCCGCCTTCATCCAGTGGCGCAAGGCCCAGGCCATAGCTCAGATCGGGGGGATTGATGCTGATCTGCCAGATGTTCCAGGTCGGACCCATCGCCGCGCCCCAGACGATCAGGAGCGTCCCCAACAACGCGAAGACGGCCGTTAAAACCCCGAAAAATCCGACGTAGAAGGGGCCGACCCAGAAGTCGAATAGATCTCCCCCGATCAACGTCCCCCCGCGTACGCGGTACCTCTTCTCAAAGCTCAGCATGGACATTCCTAGAACCTCCGGTCAGAAAGGCTTCGGCCGGAGATTCCGGCCGTCGCCCTATACTCTCAACACGCCAACCAGCGCGCTGCTCAAGGTGCCGGGCGGGGCCGGCATATGCGCCTTTCCCCGCCCGATACCCTTGGCTGCAGACGCTGTTACGACAGTGTTGACGTGCCCGCCTGAGCCTCCACGGCGGTCGTGTCGACCGCGGCGGTCTGCATCCAGTTGAAGCGTTCGGTGCTCAGCAGGATGAAGTGGATCAGCAGCGCCAGCACGGCGAGGAAGGTGAACAGGGCAACCAGCGCTCTGCGCGGATCGAACAGCAGCCAAATACGCCACATGTTGAATTCTCCTATGCGATTTAGGGTGTACTACTTCGGGTACTACTCATCTAGGCTGTGGGGAAGCGCCAACTTGGCGCTTCACATCACACGCCCCAGGGGCGCCACATCCAGGCCAGGACGTGGGCCACAGCGGCCACGGCCAGGAAGCCCATCATGCTGGTCATGAAGACGCCGTGGAATTCCATGGCCTCTTCTTCGTTGAGCCCAGAGAGCGAACCTTTCGTTTCGTCAACCATTTACTTACCCTCCAATTGAGCCTTGTTGGCAAACACCGCGTTGACTCAACGCGATCACGGTCGCCGCGGTCGGTCTTGCACCACGACAAAATCAACGATCACGACCCTCGCAGCTAAAGCAGCGAGCCCGCGACCGATTCCCGATCCCCCAAGCCGGGGGACCCCGTCCCGTGGAGCGGTGCCCGATACAGGCCCTCCCCATCCACGGGACGCAAAGCGATCCTCTCTGCGGGGCATCATGCCGGTGCCCCCTCGCCGTTGCGCGCCTGGTGCACGCGTTCCACTGTCACCCGCTCCTCTCCCGCCTTGCGGGCAGCGGCCTCGATCCCATCCCGCAGCCGCTTGGCGGCGGAGATGCGCGTCACCATGGGGTAACGCTCCACCATCTGGTCCAGGACCCGCTTGGCCTCTTCATCCCAGGGCAGTTCGTGATGGGAGCGGGTGGGCGTGGCATCCACCCGGTCCAGATCCGTACCCAGGGGGAGGATGTGAAACAGGGCATCAAACAGGGCGTTGCACACCTCCTGCACCAGATAGGTGGCCCCGGCATAGCCCATGAACGGGGTCCCGGTATGCCGCCGCACGATGGCCCCCGGGAAGGAGGCCGGGATGTAGGCAGCGCGCCCCCCAGCTTCGGACAGGTACATGCGTTCGTTGTAACTGCCAAAGAGCACCAGCGGGGTCTTCGCGTGCACCGCCTGACGTACCGCCTGGTTGTCCGGTTTTTTCCCTGCGCTGCGGGCAAAGGCAAAATTGCAGGGCATGCCCATCTCGTCCTCGAGGAAATGACGGATTCCCCGGGTATAGGTTTCGGTGGCACTGATGCCAAAGCTGGCCGTACCGAAGAAATCCTGGGTCACAGAACGCCACAGATCCCAAAGGGGCTTGATGGTGGTGTGCTTCTCCTGCTCGATGAAGGGTTCCGGATCCAGGTCCAGGAGCTCTCCCAGTTTTCTCAGGAAACGGGTGGTGCTATGCAGGCCGATGGGGGCCTGCAGGTAGGGCCGCTCCAGGGTCTCGCACAGCATGCGCCCGAATTCCCGGTACATGCAGATATTGACTTCCGCCTCCGCCAGGCGCGGCACTTCGGCCAAGTGGCTGCCCAAGGGAAACACCATGTTCACCTCGGCGCCGATCCCTTCCACCAGCCGGCGCACCTCGGCCAGGTCCGACGGCATGTTGAAGATGCCGTAGCTGGGTCCGATGAGGTTCACCTTGGGGCGCTCCCCCGTCTTGCGGGGCTTCACCTCAGGCACCGTGCGACTGCCGTATTGGGTCCAGAGCCAGTTCAGCGCCCGGTCCGCGGACTCCCACTGATCCTCGTCGATGGTTCGGGGCAGGAAGCGCTGGATATTGGTGCCTTCGGGGGTCACCCCGCCACCGATCATCTCGGCGATGGATCCGGTCACCACCACGGCCGGCAGCTCCGGATCCAGGGTCTCGTGGGCCCGCTTCATGGCCTGCTCCGTACCACTCTGGCCCAGCTCCTCCTCACCCAGGCCGGTGACGACGATGGGCAGTTCGTGGGGCGGCAGGGCGTCGGTATAGTGCAACACCGAGGTCACGGGCAGGTTCTCGCATCCCACGGGACCATCGATGATCACCTGCAGGCCCTTGACGGCGCTGAATACGTATACCGCACCCCAGTAACCGCCTGCCCTGTCCAGATCCTGTATCAGCATCAGGATGCACCTCCCTGGCGTTTCATGCGGCGGCGCATCTTTTCACGAAATTCCGGATGATCCTTGGGCGTTTCCTCCCAGATACCGGCGCTGGCTCCGAAGCCCACCGAGCCGAAGAAGGCCTTCATGCGGTCGAAGCGCTCCCGGTTCCCCATCGCCGTATTGATCACCTGGGCCAGGGAGCCGGCCCCCGCCGGCCCCATGAGGGGACGAGCGGAGATGAGATTGGTGAAGTACAGGGCCGGGATACCCCGTTCCTTGGCGGCATGCACCACCGGCGTGGTGCCGACCACCAGATCAGGACCGAATTCCGCCATGGCTTCCAGGTCCTGCTCCAGGGTGCCCCGATACTGTACCCGCACCCCGCGGGCCTCAAGCCATTCCCGATCCGCGTCGGACCAGGGGGTACGCGGACAGGCGGTACTCACATACGGCACCTCGGCCCCGCTCTCGATGAGCAGGCGCGCCACCAGGAGTTCGGAACCCTCGTAGCCGGACAGGGTGATCCGCCCCTTCACCGGGGCGTCCGCCAATGCCTGACGGATGGCGGGCAGGAAACGGTCCTTGGCGGCGCCCACGGCCTCTGCCTTGACCCCGCAGGCCTCGCCTACGGCCTCCAGCCACGCAGCGGTACCGTCATAGCCCACGGGGGCGGAGCCCACCACCTCGCGCCCGGCCTCGTTAAGCTCGCGAATGGAATCGGTATAGAAGGGGTGGATGGCGGCGCCTACGGCGCAGTCCAGGGCGGCATAGAGCTCGCGCCACTCACGGGTGGGCACCACCGGACCGGTATCCAGCCCCAGCGGATCCAGCAGGGCCCCCAGGGTGACCGGATCGGCGGGGAACATCTCCCCAAGGAAGGTCACCGTGGGCCGGGCCTTGCGTCCTTCCCGCGGGGCCTGTACCGGCCCCTGCTCGGCCTCGCCTCGGGCATAGCGCAGCATGGCGCCGGCAAGGATGTCCTTGGCCTCGGCATGGGTGCCCACCCCGAAACCGGGGACATCGATGCCGATGATACGTACCCCATTGATCTGTTTAGGCAGCAGCCGCAACGGGACCCCGGAGGCGGTGGGCACGCAGAGATTGATGGCCACCACCACGTCATTGATTTCGGGATCCGCCAACTGCGCCACGGCGTCGCGGATGTCCTCGAACAGCTTGCCAGTGACCAGGGTCTCGGAGTCGAAGGGCACGTAGTTCACCGTGCGCCGGGCCCCGTAGAAATGGGAGGTGAAACTCAGGCCATAGACACAGCAGGCGGAACCGCTCAGCACCGTGGCGGTGCGGCGCATGCGCAGCCCCACTCGCAGGGAGCCGAAGGCGGGGCACATGGTCTGGGGCTGATCATGGGGGCCCTTCGGCGTATCCCCATCACGGCGCTGCAACACCGCCTCCCCTTGCCCATGGGCCGCGGCCGCCTGGAGGCGCACCTGGGCGCGTTCCCCTTCACACCGGGGGGCCTGACCTGCCGGGGAACCCTGGGGATTTTCCACGGTCTTTGGTGTCATGGGGTCGTGGTGGCGGCCTGGGGTCCTGGTTGCGCCGGAAAAATGTTCCGCAACCATCCCCCCCGTGGAGGCGTCCAGGACGCCTTCCACATCACCCGGGTGCCCGCGATATCCTTCAGACATCGTCATAGATCACCTCGAGGGATGGCTTCTTCACCGCCGCGCCACCACGCATGTCTTCCGGCGTCGCCGGCTCCAGCACCACATCCCGACCCACGGCCTCGCTCTTGAACAGACCCAGGAGTTCATCCTGGCTGAGCGGATTGGGCTGCTGCGGCGGGGCCTCGGCCACCTGGGTGGCCAGCTCCCGGAACAGCGGCCCCCACTCCCCATCGGGATGGGCCACGATCTGATAGTTGGCGCTCTTGCGCCGGATGTCGTCGTTGGCCGGGATGGAGGCCAGCACCGGGATCCGGGCCGCCTCGGCATAGGCCTGGGCCTCGCCGGTGCCGTCGTCCTTGTTGATGACGATGCCGGCGACACCCACGTGGCCGCCCAGCTTGCGGAAGTACTCCACCGCCGAGCAGACGTTGTTCACCACGTAGAGGGATTGCAGGTCGTTGGAACCCACCACGATCACCTTGTGGCACAGGTCCCGGGCGATGGGCAGCCCGAAGCCGCCGCAGACCACATCCCCCAGGAAATCCAGCAGGACATAGTCAAAGCCCCACTCATGGAATCCCAGCTTCTCAAGGATCTCGAAGCCATGAATGATGCCGCGCCCCCCGCAGCCACGGCCCACTTCGGGGCCGCCCAATTCCATGGCGAACACACCGTCGCGCTTGAAGCAGACATCCCCGATCTCCAGGGTCTCGCCTGCCTCCTTCTTCTTGGCAGCGGTGTCGATGATGGTGGGGCAGGCCCGGCCCCCGAACAGCAGGGAGGTGGTATCGCTCTTGGGATCGCAGCCGATGAGCAGCACACGCTTGCCCTCGCGGGCCAGCATGTAGGAGAGGTTGGAGAGGGTGAAACTCTTCCCGATGCCGCCCTTACCGTAGATGGCAATGATCTGGGTCTGATTGGCAGCAGGGGTTTGCACGCTGGTTTCACCTCTGGGCTGTTGGCCCTCGCGGCCACTCCCTTCGCGGAGTCGGTCGCGCAGGCCTTGCATGGACACCGGAGACTGGCCGATGGTGCGATTCACCGCCCACTCCTCCAGTCCAGGATCATCTTCAGGCAACGGGGATCACCGAAGGCCGTCTGATAGGCCTGCCGGGCCTCGCTCACCGGATGGCGGTGCGTGATCAGTGCGTGCAAGGATACGCGACCTGACCCGATCAGGTTGTTGATCTCCGTCAGATCCCCGGGCTGCCATTCCGCTGCGCAGCGCAGGCGCGCCTCTCGCATAAAGGCCGGGGGGAAGGCAAAATTCAGGGGCTGGCTGTAGAACCCGGCCAGCACCACTTCACCGCCACGGGCGAGACGGGCGATGAGGGTGTCCAGCAGGCCGGCATCGCCACTGACGTCGATGATCCGACCGTAGTCCCGGCGTTCATCCCGCTCGGGATGCAGCACCTCGTACCCCTCGGCCCCCTCCTGGCGCTCCGGGTTCACCTCCCAGACCACGGGGCTCCCCCCGGTGGCCACGGCGATGCGGGCCAGCAGCCGCCCGAGGACACCGTGACCCACGATGAGTTCGGGCAGGAGGTGGCCCTGGGGCGGCTGCCCCTGGAAGATGGCGTGATAGGCGGTGGCGGCCAGGGCCAGGAGGACGCCCTCCTCTTCCAGCCCCTGGGGCAGCGGTACCACCTTGGCGCCGGGGACCACCACACGGGAGGCCGCCCCGCCGAAAAGCCCCCGCACCTCTCCGTAACAGGCGGCACCGGGCACGAAGACCATCTCTCCCTCCTGGCAGCCAGAATCCGGCCCGGCGGCGGCGATACACCCCACGGACTCGTACCCAGGCACCAGGGGATAGCCCATGCCGGGGAAGTCGGGCATACGCCCGGTCCACAGGAGGCGTTCCGTGCCGGTACTGATGCCGCTCCAGAGGATATCCACCACCACATCGGCATCCCCCGGAGGAGTCAGCTCCAGTTCGCTGACGGCCAGGTGCTCAGGCTTTTCGATGACGACGGCGGTCGCTTTCATGGTAGTCGGACCCGGGGCGGGTTACCCCTGCGAAATATGCGTGTAAGTCTAGCGTGACCCTAAAGGTTGTCAACCCAAACTCACACCCGCCCCGGGTCACGGTTCGGCCAACATGACCCGCGTCAATAAAGGATTTCGCGTGGACAAAAGGCGCACCTGGGAGAACCCTGCACGGCGTAACAGGTCCTCCAATTCATCGGGGGTGCGGGGCCGGCCGCTGCCCATGGCGAAGAGATAGACACCGAAATAGGCATCCCCCATGGGCTCGGCCCCGGGGGTCCCGGCCATGGGTTCGGCCAGGAGCAAGGCCCCGCCGGGCTCCAGGGCCTGGCGCGCGGCACGCAGCAGCCCGAGGATGTCGGCGTCGTCATGGTCATGGACCACGCGCACCAGGGAGATCAGATCGGCCCCGGGGGGGAGCGGATCACGGAAGAAATCCCCACGAACGATCCGGGCGCGTGCGCCCAGGCCCGCGGATTCCAGCCGCCGGCGGCCCTGTTCCGCCACGGCGGGGAGATCATAGAGCACCAGCTGGATCTCCGGCACCCGCGCCCCCACGGCGGTGAGGAAGGTGGCGTTGCCACCCCCCAGGTCCATGAGGCGGCGGTAGCCCCGGGGAGTAAAGGCGTCCAGGATCTCCTCCGCCACCAACTGCTGGGAGACGGACATCAACTCGGTATAGGGGGTGACCTGATCCCCTGCCAGTTCCGCCGGGGACCGGCCCCCGGCGTAGGCCCAATAGGCCCCCAGACGGGTCTCCCCGGCCTCGCCGCGGAACAGGGCCACCGGATCGCGCAGATCGTCGTAGAGCATGGCGTGATGCGCCACCATGGCGGGGATGCCGGGATGGGCCATCATCGCCGCCCCGTGCATCCCCAGGCCGTAGCGGCCACGGCCGAAGGGCTGCAGCAGCCCCAGGGCGCAGGCGGCCTTGACCAGCACCAGGGCGTTCTCCTCGGGCATCTCCATCCAGGCCGCCAGCTGTGCCGGGGTCTGCGGACCTTCGCGGTGCACATGACCCAGGACGTCCAGGCGCACGCAGACATACAGGACTTGGGAGTAGACAAACCCCGCCACCAGATCGAACAGGGCACGGGAACGCCGCCGGGCGACGGGGCGTGTCAGGGGAAAGGCGGCCGCCCAACTCTGGAAACGCCGGCTGGCCAGGATGCGGTTGCGCAGGTGGAGCAGCCCGCCCCGCCAGCGGGCCTTGGAGGGTACGTCCTGGACCCTCCCTCTTGCGGGCCGTTGCATGGGGCGGGCTTCAGGCGGCCTGCTGGGCCAGTTCCTTGGGCAGGAAGCGGGCGGCCTGTTTCAGCAGCAACACCCGCAGCTCCTCCTCCCCGGGACAGGCGGGGATGGAGGCCATGGCCTCCTCCAAGAGCCGCTTGAGCCGCTCCGTGGCCCCCTTCACGCCCAGCTGGCGCACGGCATTGGGGCGGTCCAGAGCCTCGTCCTGCCCCACGGGCTTGCCCAGTTCCTCGGGGTTGGAAACGGCGTCCCGCAGGTCATCGGCCACCTGGAAGGCCTCCCCCAGCTTCTCCCCCAGGGCGCGCCAGGGGGCGGGGTCATGGCCGGCGGCCGCGGCCCCCGCCATGGTGGCGGCGGCAAACAGGGCGCCGGTCTTGGCCCGCTGGTACTCGGCCAGGTCCACCCGGGGCTCGCATTCCCAGGCCTGGCCGGCGATGATCCCGGAGGGCACGCTCACCCCCTGACCCACCGTGGTGAGCAGGGGCGCCAGGCGTTCGGGGGCCTGCGTCGCCCCCCGGGCCAGGGCCTCCATGGCCACGACGATGAGGGCGTCTCCGGCAAGCACCGCCAGACGCTCCCCATAGGCGGCATGCACGGAGGGCTTGCCCCGGCGCAGTTCCGCCCCATCAAAACAGGGCAGGTCGTCATGCACCAGGGAGGCGCAGTGCATCAGTTCGATGGCGGCGGCGGCGGCTTCCGTCACCTCACGGGCATCGTCCCCGCAGGCCTGGGCCACCGCCAGCACCAGTTGCGGGCGGATGCGGGCACCACCGGGGAAGACCGCGTAGCGAATCGCCTCCAGCAGCAGGGGGGGGCCGGCGGGGGATTCACCATGTGCCAGCGCCCGTTCCAGTGCCTGCTCGATTCGCGTCGTGGCTTCCATGGTTTACCTAAGCCCCCTGTGTCAGGTTTACTTGTCAGTATTGGATGCTGTCCAGCATAGACACAACCCCCGGCCGAGTCAAAGGCCGCCCAGGAGACAAGGAACGCCGTGAATTCCCCTAGAATCGTGATCATCGGAGCCGGGATCGGCGGCCTCTCGGCGGCCCTGGAACTGGCCCACCGGGGCCTGGACGTGACCGTGGTGGAGAAGGCCCGGGCCCCCGGAGGCAAGATCCGCGAGGTGGCGGCCAGCGGGGCGCCCATGGATGCCGGGCCCACCGTATTCACCATGCGCTGGGTCTTCGACGAGTTGCTGGAGGCCGTGGGGGAGTCCCTGGAGGCGCATCTGACGCTCCAACCCATGGGGGTCCTGGCACGCCACGCATGGGGTCCGGAGGAACGCCTGGACCTGCATGCCGACCCGGAGCGCTCCGCCCAGGCCATCGCCGAATTTGCCGGCGCCGCTGAGGCCGCCCGCTTCCAGGCCTTCTGCCAGCGGGCGAGGCGCACCTACCACACCCTCAAGGACACCTTCATCCGTGCCCCGCAACCCAGCCCCGCCGGGCTGGTGGGCCGCGCCGGCATGCGCGGGCTGGGGGACCTTTTGCGCATCTCCCCCTACGACACCCTATGGCGGGCCCTGGGGGAGCATTTCCACGACCCCCGCCTGCGCCAGCTGTTCGCGCGCTATTCCACCTACTGCGGCTCGTCCCCCTTCCAGGCCCCGGCCACCCTCATGCTCATCGCCCACGTGGAGCAGGAAGGGGTCTGGATGGTAGAAGGCGGCATGGCCCGCATCCCCCAGGCCCTGGCGGCGCTTGCCACGCGCCGCGGGGCGCGCTTTTATTACGGCCGCGCGGTGGCCGAGATCCTGGTCCAGGGCGGCCGCGCCCGGGGGGTACGCCTGGAGGATGGCGAGGAGATCCGGGCCGACGCCGTCCTCAGCAATACCGACGTGGCGGCCCTGCAGCAGGGGCTCCTGGGGCCTGCACCGCGGCGCGCCGTGCCCGCCGAGCGGGGACGGCAGCGCTCCCTGTCCGCCGTCACCTGGAACCTGCGCGTACCGGTCCAGGGCTTTCCCCTGCTGCGCCATAATGTATTCTTCTGTCGGGATTACCAGGCCGAGTTCGAGGATGTGTTCCAGCGTGGCCGCCTCCCGACCGAACCCACGGTCTATGTCTGCGCCCAGGACCGGGGCGATCGGGACATCGATGGGACCGGCCCGCACTCAGACCGCCTGCTCTGCCTGGTGAACGCCCCGCCCCTGGGCGACCGCCCTGCCCCCAGCCCCGAGGAGATCGCACGATGCGAGGAGACCACCTTCCGCCTGCTGGAACGCTGTGGACTGCAATTGGAACCCCCGGGAACGGAGGCGGTGGTGAGCGCCCCGCCCCAGTTCGAGACCCTCTTTCCGGGAACGGGCGGCGGGCTCTACGGCCAGGCGACCCATGGATGGCGGGCGTCGTTCCAGCGCCCCGGGACCCGCAGCCGGATCCCGGGGCTGTACCTGGCGGGGGGCAGCGTGCACCCGGGGGCGGGGGTGCCGATGGCGACCCTCTCGGGGCGGCTTGCCGCGTCGGCCCTGCTGTCGGACCTGAGTTCCCGGAGGCGGTAGCCCACGGCGGCTATCTCTGGTGGTACGTGGACGCCCTCAGCGACGACGGCCGCCGGGGGCTCACCCTCATCGCCTTCGTCGGCAGCGTCTTCTCCCCCTACTATGCCCGCGCGCGGCGGCGCGGGGCGGCGGACCCGGAGCACCACTGCGCGGTGAACCTGGCCCTCTACGGCGAGGGCGGCAAGCGCTGGGCCATGACGGAACGGGGACGGGGGGATCTGGCGCGCGGGGACGGATACCTGGCCATCGGCCCCAGCCGCATCCAGTGGGACGGCGAACGCCTGGTGATGCATGTGCGCGAGATCACCGCCCCCCTGCCCTCGCGCCTCGAGGGCACCATCACCTTCACACCGGACTTCCTCACCGGCTACCGCTTCGACCTGGATGAGGGCGGCCGCCACCAGTGGCGGCCGCTGGCCCCATCGGGGCGCATCCAGGTGGAGATGAGGCATCCCGGGTTACGCTGGGAAGGGCACGCCTACCTGGACAGCAACCGGGGCGAGGAGCCCCTGGAGGCGGGTTTCCGCTACTGGGACTGGTCCCGGGCCCCCATGGGGGACGGGGGCACGGTGGTGCTCTATGAGGCGCAGACCCGCAGCGGCGCACACCGCCTGCTGAGCCTGCGTTTCGACCCGCACGGGGAGGCCGAGGCGATGGCAGCCCCCCCCCATCAGTCCCTGCCCACTGCCTCGATCTGGCGGGCCCCGCGGGGCACCCGCGCGGATGCCGGCAGCGCCCGGGTGCGCCAGACCCTGGAGGACACCCCCTTCTATGCCCGCTCACTGGTAGAGATGGGCATCCACGGGGAGACCGTCACCGCGTTCCACGAGAGCCTGTCCCTGGACCGCTTCGTCTCGCCGGTGGTGCAGTGGATGCTGCCCTTTCGCATGCCGCGGCGGGCGCGGGGCTAGGCGCGGTTCAGCCCGCCACCGGGCTGCGCGGCCGCGTCCCCCGCTGCACACCGCCGCCATCGCGCTGCTCCAGGCGCAGGAAGAGGTTGTGCAGCCACATGAGGCGATGTTCCAGGCGCCCCATGGCCAGGGCCGTGGGGCGCACAACGCCCGCCTCCACGGATTGCTGGCGCACGGCATCCACGAGGAAGCGGTTGGCCTCCAGGGGCTCCTCCGCAAGGATACGGTTCATGGCCTGCAGCTCCTCGCCGGAACAGCGTTGCAGGATGCGCGAGAGGGCGCGGATCTTGCGCCCCGGGGGCACCACCGCCCGCCGGGTCACGGAGTCCAGGCCGTTGCGTTCCACCTCCCGGCCGATCTCCGCATACAGGACCATGGCGGCCTGGATCCCCGGACGGCAGGACGGAGGCAGGGTCTGGATGCCCACGGCGCCGCGCTCATAGAGGCCGTCCGCCGCCTCCAGCAGGCGTTTCACCACCCGCCCCAGACCCGGCGTGAAGCGAGGCTCGGCCAGGAAGGCCTCCGGGTCCACCCCCTCCTCATGCATCCACTCCAAAGGCAGGTAGATACGCCCGTTGCGGGCGTCCTCCCCCACATCCCGGGCGATGTTGGTGAGCTGCATGGCCACGCCCATATCACAGGCCCGGGCCAGGGCATCGGGGGAGCGCACCCCCATCACCAGGGTCATCATGGCCCCCACGGTGCCCGCCACCCGGGCCCCGTAGGCCTCCAGCGCGGCCAGATCCGGATAGGTGCGCCCGCCGGTGTCCCACTCGAAGCCCTCCAGCAGGGCCTGGGGCAGGGCCTTGGGGATGGCGAACCGCTCCACCACCCGGGCAAAGGCCCGGTCGGCGGGGTAGTCACGCGGTTCCCCGGCATAGATGCGGTCCAGCCGGTCCTGCATGCGTTCCAGGCCATCGCCCCGCTCATCCAGGTCGATGGCATCATCCGCCAGGCGGCAGAAGGCGTACATGGCCGTGGCGGGTTCCCGGATCTGCCGGGGCAGGAAGAAGGAGGCGGCGTAGAAGGACCGCGAGCCGTCGCACAGCAATTCCCGGCAGGCGGCCAGATCCGCCGCCCGGGTGGGGCGCCCCGCCGGTGGTGCCTTGAATCGGTTCATGCAACCCCCTTCACGCGCTGGGCATCGGGGACCACCTCATCCAGCACCTTGGCCGAGGAGATGACCCCGGGAAGCCCCGCCCCGGGATGGGTCCCGGCGCCCACCAGGTAGAGCCGGTCCACATCCTCGCTGCGGTTGCGGGGGCGGAAGGCGGCGCTCTGCCAGAGCACCGGCTCCAGGCCGAACCCGGCCCCGCGGAAGGAATTGAGCTCATCCTGGAAATAGCGCGGCGTCACCACGTGGGAGACCGCCACCTGGTTCTCCAGGTCCGGCAGGAGGGTTTCGGACAAAAAGGCCTCGATCCGCCGCCGGTAGGGCTCGGCCTGGGTCTCCCAGTCCACATCCGCCTCCAGGTGGGGTACCGGCGAGAGGGCGTAGAAGGTATCGCAGCCCTCGGGGGCCATGGAGGGATCCGTCTTCGTGGGCCGGTGCAGATACAGGCTGAAGTCGTCCGCCAGCACCTTGCGCTCGAAGATGTCCTCGATCAGCTCCTTGTAGCGGGGGCCCAGGAGGATGGAATGGTGGGGCACGTCCTCGTAGCGGCGACGGGTACCGAAGTACCAGACGAACAGACCCATGGAATAGCGGGAGCGGCGGATGCGCCGGTCGGTCCAGTGGCGGCGGTCCCCGGCCGGCACCAGGTCGTGATAGGTACTGGCGGAATCGGCGTTGGAGACCACCACGTCGGCCGCGATCTCCTCACCGGATTTGAGGCGCACCCCGCGGGCGCGGCCGCCCTCCACAAGGATGCGTTCCACCTCACTGTGGTAGCGGATGGTGTTGCCCTGCCCCTGGATCAGGCCCACCAGGCCCTTGACCAGGCTGCCCGTCCCCCCCATGGCGAAGTGCACCCCGAAGCGGCGCTCCAGGAAGGAGATCAGGCAGTAGACCGAGGTGGTGCGGAAGGGATTGCCCCCCACCAACAGGGGGTGGAAGCTGAGCACCTGACGCAGTCGCGGATCCCGGATGTGCTTCGATACCAGACCGTAGACGCTGCGGTAGGCCCCCAGGCGCACCAGGTCCGGCACCACCCGGGCCATGTCCGCAAGGGAGTTGAAGGGCACATGGGCCAGGCCCTCGAAGCCCACCTTGTAGTTGGCCTGGCTGGCCTTCATGAAGGCGTCATAGCCCTCCAGATCCCCGGGGGAGAAGCGCCTCACCTCCTCGCGCACCGCCTCGATATCCGCCCAGTAGTTGAACACCTGGCCGTCGTGGAAGCGGATCTGGTAGAAGGGATCCATGGGGCGCAGGTCGATGTCCTCCTCCATGCGCCGCCCACACAGCTGCCAGAGCTCCTCCAGGACGAAGGGGGCGGTGACGATGGTGGGCCCCGCATCGAAGACGAAGCCGTCCCGCTCGTAGACATAGGCCCGCCCCCCCGGGCCGTCCCGCTTCTCCAGCACCGTGACGCGGTAGCCCCGGGCCCCCAGGCGGATGGCGGCCGCCAGCCCCCCGAAACCGCTGCCGATCACGACCGCATGGGGTCGCAGGTCATCATGGACTCGGAACATGCTGCGGGTGTCAGGCACGGTGGACACGTTTAACCCTGTCGATTGTCGGACTTGCGCGACAGTCTAGCAGGGGGGGCATACCCGTGCTAGCAGGAAACCTGATCCCGGTCATCCCCCTGCCCCGGCTCCGCATCCGGGCCATGGGAAACGCGGCGCTGCAGCAGGGAGACCACCGTCTCGGGCCGCTCCTCATGGGCCAGATGCCCCAGACCCGGCAGACGCAGGATGCGCACCGCGGGGAGCCGTGCCTGCACCCGCGCCGCCTCCGCGGGCGGCACCGTGCGGTCATTCTCCCCCACCAACAGCACCAGTTCGGTGGGCAGCCGCGGCAGATCCCGGGCCAGGGGCTCCAGATCCCAGTTCAACATCATGCGCAGGGCCCCGGCCACGTGGCCGGGGCTGCGCACCAGGCGCCCGTAGAGCTCCACGCCGCGGGCATCGGGCACCGATCCCGTGCCCCGCAGCAGGTGCTCCACAAACCCGGGCTGCGCCGCTCGCCAGGCCACCATATGGGCCACCCCGGGCAGGAAGGAGAGCATGCGGGCGGTGGTGGAGAAAAGCAGGTTCACGGCCCCGGGAAAGGGCATGAGGACGCCGTTGACGGCATACAGCGCCTGCGGGCGCATGCCCCCGTCCAGACACATGCGCGCCGCCACCGCGGCGCCGGCGGAATGGGCCACCACGAAAGAAGGTTGGACATCCACTCGTTGCAGAAGGGCGCTCAGGGCGGCGGCCATGCCCGGCAGGGTGAAGACCCGCGATCCCGGCCCCAGGGGGCGGGAGAATCCGTGCCCCGGCAGGTCCGGGACGATGACGCGAAAACGCCGTGCCAGGGCGGGGGCCACGTCCCGCCAGCTGTGGGTGGCGGCACCGGTGCCGTGGAGGAGCAGCACCACCGGGCCACTGCCCATACACTGCACATGCCAGGACACGCCCCCGGCGCGGACGAAACGGCTGGAGCGGCGATGGGGCCAGTCGGCCCCGTCCCGCGCCCAGTCCGGCCCGCCGCCGCCCATGGCCCGGGTCAGCCGGTGGCCGTCTGCACCGCGCTGGAGAGGCTGGCGGCGTCGGCGTGGGGCAAGGGGAGGTACTGGGCCTCCAGGGCCCGGGCCAGTTCCTGGGCGCTGCGCTGGGGACGGGGGGAGGTATCCACCAGGATGGTCTTCACCCCCCGGCCCGCCAGCTCCCGGGCCGCGGCCAGGGCGTCCTCGGTGGCCTTGGCGCGGCCGGTGGCGCCGTCCCGGGCGATGTTGGCACGGCCGTCGGTGAGGAACACCGCCACCGGGGAATCCCCCCGACGTTGCACCGACTCGGCCAGCTCCCGCACCGCGTCGATGGCGGCCGCCAGGGGCGTGCCCCCGCCCCCCGGCAATGCCGCCAGGCTGCGCTTGGCCCGCACCAGGGAGCGGGTGGGGGGCAGCAGCAGTTCGGCCCCCTGCCCGCGGAAGGCGATCATGCCGACGCTATCGCGGCGCACATAGCAATCCGCCAGCAGCAGTTCCACCGCCCCCTTGGCCTCCGCCAGGCGGTGCAGGGCGGCGGAGCCGGAGGCGTCCACGGCGAAGATGGTGGTGGTCTCGGTACGCTGCTTGAAACGGGTGATGCGAAAATCATCCCGGCGCACGTGCACCCGGGGTCCGCGACGGCTGCCCTCGGGATCCTCCGCCAGGGCATGGGCACGGCGCAGGGGCTGCCACGGGGCGGCGGCCCGCAGGGTCTCGATGACGTTGAGCCGGGCACCGGCGCGCAGTTCGCCGCGGCGGGTGCCCACCGGGCGGCCGCGGCGATTGCCCTGCTGCAGGGCGCCGGCCTTGCCCGGGGTGGAGGAACGGGAACGGCTCCCCGCTCCCATCTTCAACTGGGCCAGCAGGCCCGCCGGCAGGGACGCCTTGGCCGCCTCCAGCACCCGGTCCTCCAGGGGTTTGTCCATGTCGGCGGGGTCCTGATCCTCCTGCTCGGGCTGTTCCTCCTGCGGGGTGTCTTCTGGCGGCGGGGGCTCCTGCTCCTGGGGCTCCTCGTTGTCCTCTTCCGCGGCGGGCAGCATCGTGGCCCGGGGGGCCAGCACCAGCCGGCCGGCCAGGGCGGCATCCTCCTGGGAGACGGTGTCGCGGCCATCCAGGGCCGCTGCGGCGCGAGCCACCCGCAGGGCCAGGAAGGGGACGCGCAGCGAGGCGATCCCCAGGGACACGGCGGCACCGCACAGGGCCTCCAGGATCTCGTCCCCGGTCTCCACCGCGGCGAGCCGCTGGCGCGCAGCGGACACCTCCTCCGCCGTCCACAGGGGTGGGGCCACCTCCCGTGTGGACACGGGGATCAGATCCAGGTGAAAGGCCAGGCGGTCGGAGAGGACATGGGGCACCTGCTCCTCCTCGGCCACCCCTTCGTCCAGGGCCACCACACCGAAGCGGGTGGGCAGGCGCATGCCCAGACCGTCCCGCTCCAGGCGCACCTCGTGGGTGTCCATCACCGCCGCCATGCGGCCGGCGGTGGCCGGCGTCAGGCGCTCGGCCATGGCCGCCACCACGACGCCGCCGTCCGATTCCGCCAGCAGGCCGCGCTCGGCGATGGGACGGCCGGCCTTGAGGGTGGCGGCCAGGTCCAGCCCCCCCAGCAGGCGGCCGTCGGCGATGTGCAGCGGCAGGCGGCGCAGGGGGGCGGATGCGGGCAGCAGCCCCCGCAACAGTTCCAGCCAACGGTCCCGCACCGGACCCGCGTGGGCCTTCAACGCCACCCCGCCGCAACCGGCGGGGTCCACGGCGAACAGACCGGCGGCGATGCTGGCCAGCTCCCAGGGGGTCAGTTCCAGTGCCGCGGATTCGGTCATGCGCCGAACAGCTCCTCGATGGCACGGCCCACGCGGACATTGGAGCCGGCATCGTCCAGGGGATTGCGCCGCAGGCGGTGGCGCAGGGCCGGCGGGGCCACGCGCTTGAGATGGGCGTCGCTCACCTCCCGGTCGCCGTCAAAGGCGGCCAGGGCGCGGGCGGCACGGATCAGGGTCAGCTCCCCGCGCAGGCCGTCGGTGCCCAGGCTCAGGCAGAGCTGAGCGGCCCGCTCCAGGGCGGCGTCAGGCACCACCACGTCCGGCAGCAGGTCGCGGCCCGCCAGGATCTTGTCCCGCAGCGCCGCATCATGCTCCTGCCAGCGGGCGATGAAGGCCTCCGGATCCTTCTCGAATTCGTCCCGGCGGCGTACCACCTCCACCCGCGTCTTCAGATCCTCCGGGGTGCTGATCTCCACCGAAAGGCCGAAGCGGTCCAGCAGCTGCGGCCGCAACTCCCCCTCTTCCGGGTTGCCGGAGCCGATGAGGACGAACTTGGCGGGATGACGCACGCTCAGTCCCTCACGCTCCACCACGTTCTCGCCGGAGGCGGCCACGTCCAGCAGCAGGTCCACCAGGTGGTCCTCCAGCAGGTTCACCTCGTCGATATAAAGGAAACCCCGGTGGGCCCGGGCCAGCAGCCCCGGCTCGAAGGCCTTTTCCCCCTGGGTCAGGGCCCGTTCCAGGTCCAGGGCGCCCACGACCCGGTCCTCCGTCACCCCCAGGGGCATGTCCACCACCGGCACCGGCACCTTGTGGCTCTTGGGGGTCTCCCCCTCCCCCAGATGCTGGCAGGACGGGCACAGGCCGGCGGGCTGATCGGGGGCGCAGCCGTAGGGGCACTTCTCCACGGCCTCCATGGGCGGCAGCAGGGCCGCCAGGGCACGCACCGTGGTGGACTTGCCCGTGCCCCGGTCACCGAAGACCAGCACCCCACCGATGCTCTGATCGATGGCGGAGATCAACAGGGCGAGCTTCATCTCGTCCTGCGCCACTATTGCGGAAAACGGAAAGGTAAAAGCCATGTCGTTCTTGTCTGCCTTAAATCGCGGACGGACACGCGTAGGACGCCGTGCCCCTGCCGTGGTTTGAATTCGGCCCCGGAGCGCCCTGCCCCGGGCATGTGCGCCATCCCGCAGCGGCCGGGTCCTCAACGGCCCATGGTGCACGCCGCACCGGCGGGGAAGCAGGCCGCAAGGTACTTGGGACCGCCGCATAAAGCGCGTAATGATCCATGAATCGAGACAAAAAACAAAGCCCGGCCGGGCAGCGCAATTGACCGTGGTCAGCGTCGCCCCGTCACCCCTCCTCAAAGTCCCGCCGGCCCAGGCGCAGCCGCAGGACGGCCCCGCCATCGCCCCCCGCATCGATGCCATAGGGCAGGAAACCGGCCTCATAGAAGAACAGCGTGGCGGGCAGGTTATCGCTGCAGACCCGGGCATGGGCCTCACGGCAGCGGTCCTGATGGAAGGCCTGTTGCAGGAGATGCCTGAGCAGAAGGCTGCCGATGCCCCGGCAACGGCGCTGCGGATGCACCACCAGGTGCTCGATGAACGCGGCCCCTCCGGGCTGCGGGTCCCGCAGCGCCGCCAGGGCCACCATGCGCCCCCGCTCGGCACAGACGGCCACCTCCCGGCACCCGGCCAGGGCCGCCTCCAGCCAGTGGGGATCCGGGGGATAGGGGGCTCCCGGAAAGGCCCAGTCCAGTTCCCTGGAATGGGCCAGCAGGCCGGGAATCTCCCGGCTGTCCCCCTCGCGCAGGGGGCGGATCTGGCTTCCCCGCCCCCACGGGTCGGGGAATCGGTGCCGGGCGGGAGGCGCGGAACGTGCCGCGGCCCCGCCCCGGGGTGTGGCATGGGGATCCTGCCGGTGACGCTGACGTATCAGGCTCATCTCCTCCCCCTGCGCGGCTGCACGGGTGATATCGGGTGGCCTCATCCTACGCCGCAGCGCCCCCCTTGGATAGCGGGGCAGCGCAAGGCCATGGCCCGCACCCGCCGCCGCGGGTACACTGATCCCGCATCCCAACCCCCCGGCGCCATGCACCCGCTCCCCGAAGCCGTCGAACGGGCCTACGGCCAGTGCCTGCGGCAGGCCCGCAGCCATTACGAGAACTTCCCGGTGGCCTCGCGCCTGCTGCCCCCCCGGCTGCGGCGTCCGGTGGCGGCCATCTACAGCTTCGCCCGCCGCGGCGACGACCTGGCCGATGAGGGGGGGGCACCGGCCGAGGACCGGCTGCGGGCCCTGGATGATCTGGGCCGCAAACTGGACGCGGCCGCCGCTGGCGACCCTAACGAGGATGCCACCTTCATCGCCCTGGCCCATGCCATGGCGGTGCATCACCTGCCCGCACAACCCTTCCATGACCTGTTGCAGGCCTTCCGCCGGGACATCACCCAGAAACGCTATGAGGATTTCGCCGACCTGGAATCCTACTGCCGCTGCTCCGCCAACCCCGTGGGCCGGCTGCTGCTGCACCTGTGCGACCGGGCCGATCCGGAGCGCATCGCCCGCTCGGACGCCGTCTGCACCGCCCTGCAGCTGATCAATTTCTACCAGGATCTGGCCCAGGACTTCCACGAGCTGGGGCGCATCTACATCCCCCGGGAGGAGATGCGGGCCTTTGGCGTGGATGAGGACCATTTCCGCCACCGCATCACCGACGACGCCTTCCGCGCCCTGATGCATCACCAGTTCCAGCGCGCCGGGGAGCGGCTGCACCAGGGCGCGCCCCTCGGCGGCATGCTGCCGGGACGCATCGGCCTGGAGATCCGCCTGATCATCGCCGCCGGCGGGCGGGTGCTGACGCGGCTGCGCCGCCAGGAGACGGACCTGTTCTCGCGCCCCCGCCTGCGGGGGGCCGACTACGGCGTCATCCTCCTGCATGCCCTGGCCGGCCGGGCGTAAACGTCCCGCAGCGCCCCCATTACCCCCATGGCCCTGTGGTAATTTATCCCCTCAACGGCAACCTGCATCCGGATCCATGACCCCCGACCAGTACTGCCAGAAAAAGGCCGCCGCCAGCGGCTCCAGCTTCTACTACAGCTTCCTGTTCCTGCCCCCGGAGCGGCGCCGGGCCATCACCGCCCTCTACGCCTTCTGCCGGGAGGTGGACGACGTGGTGGATGAATGCCGGGACCCGGACGTGGCCCGCAGGAAGCTGGACTGGTGGCGCGAGCAGGTGCGGGAGACCTTCACGGGACACCCCAGCCACCCGGTGGGCCAGGCCCTGCAGCCCTCTCTGGAACGCTTCAACCTCCCCCAGGAGCATTTCCAGGAGGTGATCGACGGCATGCAGATGGACCTGGACTTCGACGCCTATCCCACCTTCACCGAACTCTCCCTGTACTGCTACCGCGTGGCCAGCGTGGTGGGGCTGATGTCGGCGGAGATCTTCGGCTACCAAGAACGGGAAACCACCCGTTACGCCCACGACCTGGGCATGGCCTTCCAGCTCACCAATATTCTGCGGGACGTACTCGAGGATGCCCGCCGGGGACGCATCTACATCCCCCTGGACGAACTGGAGAAATTCGGCGTGGACCCGCGGGACCTGCAACGGCCGCAGACCTCCGAACGGCTGCAGGCCCTGTTCGCCTTTCAGGCGGACCGGGCGCGGGAGTACTACCGCCGCGCCTTCGCCCATCTGCCCGATACGGACCGCTATGCCCAGCGCAGCGGCATCATCATGGCCGCCATCTACCGCACCCTGCTGGACGAGATCGCCGAGGACGGCTATCGCGTGCTGGAGCACCGCATCCACCTCACCCCCCTGCGCAAGCTGTGGATCGCCTGGCGCACCGCCCGCCGGGAACGGCGATACCACCGCCGCGGCGATCACCCATGAAACCCGCAGGGGTCTGCGTCATCGGCGCCGGCTGGGCGGGACTGGCGGCCGCCGTGCGCCTGACCCAGGCCGGCGAGGCGGTGACCCTGCTGGAGGCGGCGCCGCACCCCGGGGGGCGCGCCCGCGGCGTGGACCTGGACGGGACCCGGCTGGACAACGGCCAGCACCTGCTGCTCGGGGCCTACGGCCAGACCCTGGACCTGGTGCGTGCACTGGGGGTACAGGAATCGGCGGCCTTCCTGCGCCTGCCCATGGACCTGGGCATCCGCCGCGCCGGGGCGCCGGACATCGGCTTCTCCAGCCTCTACCTGCCCACCCCGCTGCACCTGCTGGGGGGATTGCTCACGGCCCGGGGACTGCCCGCCCTGGCGCGCCTGCGGGCCCTGCCCGGCCTGGCCCGCCTCATGCGCTGGCAGGGGCAGGAGGACTGTTCCGTGCTCGCCCTCCTGCACCGGTACCGCCAGCCCGGCTGTCTCATCGACGGCCTCTGGGCCCCCCTGTGCGTGGCCACCCTCAACACCGCGCCGGAGCGGGCCTCGGCACGGCTGTTCACGGCGGTGCTGCGCGGGGCCTTCAGCGGGCATCGCAGCCACTCCGACCTGCTCATGCCCCGGGGGTCCTTGAGCGCCGCCCTGCCGGACCCGGCCATGGGCTGGCTGCAGGCCCGCGGCGCCCGCGTGCACCTGGGCTGCCGCGTGCAGGCCCTGCGGCCACAGCCCGGTGGCGGCTTCCATCTGGCCCTGCGCGGCGGGGACACCCTGGCGGCCAGGCAGGTGGTGCTGGCCACCGCCCACCCCGAGGCGGCGCGACTGCTGGCCCCCCTGCCGGGGCTTTGCGAAACGGCGGCGCGACTGCGCCGCCTGCAGACCGAGCCCATCTGCACGGTCTATCTGCAATATGCCGAGTCGGCCCGGCTGCCCACCCCCCTGCTGGGCCTGCTGGGCACCACCGGCCAGTGGGTCTTCGACCGCCGCTTCGCCGGGGAGCCCGGGCGCATGGCCGTGGTGATCTCCGCCTCCGGGTCCCACATGGCCCTGGACCGCGCCGCCCTGGCAGGGCGCATCCAGGAGGAGCTGGCGGCCTTCTTCCCCGAATGGGGGCGGCCACGGGCAAGCTGGGTGATCCGGGAACGGCAGGCCACCTTCCGCGCCGGCGTGGGCTGTGACGCCCTGCGCCCGGAAAACGCCACCCCCCTGCCCGGGCTCTGGCTGGCGGGGGATTACACCGCCACGGGCCTGCCCGGGACACTCGAGGGTGCGGTGATCAGTGGGGTACAATGCGCCCGAGCCATGACCCAACCGACCCGAGGAACGAACCCCACCCCATGACCGCACATCCCCTGTTCGACTACCAGCCGGCCCCGGACCTGCTCAAGGACCGGGTGATCCTCATCACCGGTGCCGCCGACGGCATCGGCCGCGCCCTGGCCCTGGCCACTGCCCGGCACGGGGCCACGGTGGTGCTGCTGGACAAGGTCATCAAGCGCCTGGAAAAGGTCTACGACGAGATCGAGGCCGCCGGCGGTCCCCAACCGGCCATCTACCCCATGAACCTGGAGGGGGCCACCGCCAAGGACCACCAGGACCTGGCGGACAACCTGGACGGCGAATTCGGCCGCCTGGACGGGCTGGTGAACAACGCCGGCTGGATCGGCAGCCTCACCCCCATGCGCCACTATCCGCTGGAGCTCTGGGCTCGGGTCATGGCCACCAACCTGAACGCCCCCTTCCTCCTCACCCACGCCCTCCTGCCGGTGCTGGAGAAGGCCCCGGATCCCAGCATCGTGTTCTCCACCCACGAGTGCCAGAAGGCCTTCTGGGGCGCCTTCGGCGTGGCCAAGGCGGGGCAACTGGGGCTGATGCGCATCCTGGCGGCGGAATACCAGGGCAGCGAACGCATGCGGGTCAACGGGGTGGACACCGGCCCGGTGCGCACCCACATGCGCATCGACCACTACCCCGGCGAGGCGCCGGAAAAGAACCCCCCGCCCGAGGAGGTGATCGCCCCCTACCTCTACCTGTTGGGGCCGGAATCCCGGGGCACCACCGGCGAGAACATCCAGCGCACCTGAGTCGGTCTAGATCCCGTCCGCGGCGGGGCAATCCCGCCGCAGGATGCAATCGCCACAGCGGGGACGGGGCCGGCACACCGACTTGCCGTGGTTCACGATCAGGGCGTGCAGTTCATTGAATAGCGGCACGTCGGGTCCCAGGGCCGATTCCACGCCCGCGCGCAGGGCCTCGTAGGGCAGGTCGGCGGGGGCCAGCCCCAGGCGTGAGAACAGGCGCCGGGTGTAGGCATCCACCACGAACACCGGCCGCTCCAGGGCATAGAGCAGGATGTCGTCGGCGGTCTCCGGACCGATGCCCTTCACCGTCAGCAGCGCCGGACGCAGGCGCTCGGTGGGATGCGCGCGCAGGGCCGGCTCGCCGCCGGCATCCAGCAGCCATTGGCAGAAGGCCCGCAGACGCCGGGCCTTGACGTTGTAATACCCCGAGGGGCGGATCCGCGCCGCCAGCTCCCCTTCCGGCAGCGCCAGCAGGGCAGCGGGCTCCAGGGGCCCGGCCTCCTTGAGGGCGGCGATGGCCCGCTCCACATTGGACCAGGCCGTGTTCTGGGTGAGGATGGCCCCCACCATCACCTCGAAGGGGGTCTCCCCGGGCCACCAGTGCATGGGTCCATGGTGGTCCGAGAGCAGGCGAAAGACCCTGCGCAGGCGCTCCGGGCTCATTTGCGGGGGGCGCGGCGCGTGCGCGGGGGGCGTGCCATGCGGGGGGCGTTCCGGCGCGGCGCGGCGAGACCGGCGGCCGCGTACAGGGCCTGCATCTCACCGGGTTCCAGGGCCCGCCAGCGCCCCAGGCGCAGCCCGGTACCCAAGGCCACGGGGCCGTACCGCACGCGGATGAGGCGGCTGACGGTGATCCCCTCGGCGTTCCACAGACGGCGCACCTCGCGGTTGCGCCCCTCCCGCAGGAGGACGTGATACCAATGGTTGGCGCCGCTGCCGCCGGCGTCCCGGATGGCGTCGAAGCGGGCGGGACCGTCCTCCAGTTCCACCCCCTGGCACAGCCGCTCCAGTACCCCGGGCTCCACCGCGCCCAGGACCCGCACCGCGTATTCCCGCTCCACGCCGCCGGAGGGGTGCATGAGGCGGTGGGCCAACTCCCCATCGGTGGTGAACAGCAACAGCCCCGAGGTGTTCAGGTCCAGGCGGCCGATACTCACCCAGCGCCCCTGACGCAGCTTGGGCAGATGCTCGAACACCGTGGGCCTGCCCTCCGGATCCTTGCGCGCGGTCACCTCCCCCTCGGGCTTGTGATAGGCCACCACCTGGGCCTCGGGGGCGCGGATGGACACCGGCCGCCCCTGGACGGCGATCTCGTCCTCGGGGCCGGCCTGTTCCCCGGGCCGGGCCACGCGGCCGTTGACGGTGACCCAGCCCTGGGCGATCCAGCGCTCCACTTCACGCCGTGAACCCAGGCCCGCCCGGGCCAGCATCTTGTGGAGACGTTCGCTCATCAGGTATTCCGTATGCAGGGAAAAGGGGTCGCTCCCGCCCCTTGCCAGGCGGCGGGGGGATCCAGTTTACTGACGGCCCTATACTTGTGCCACAGGCCCGGAACCATGTCCGAGACCCCCGAGTTCATCCCCATCCCCATCGCCGTGCTCACCGTCTCCGACTCCCGGGGGACTGCCGAGGACCGTTCCGGGGCCGTGCTGGTGGAGGCCATCCACGAGGCCGGCCACACCCTGGAGGACCGCCGTCTCGTCCCCGACGACCGCTACCGCATCCGCGCCGTGGTCTCCCAGTGGATCGCCGATCCCCATGTGCAGGCCATCGTCACCACGGGGGGCACCGGAGTGACCGGGCGCGACGGCACCCCCGAGGCGGTGGCGCCGCTGCTGGACAAACCCCTGGAGGGCTTCGGCGAGCTGTTCCGCAGCCTCTCCTTCGCGGAGATCGGCGCGGCGGCGCTGCAGTCCCGTGCCCTGGCCGGGGTGGCCAACGGCACCTGGGTGTTCTGCCTGCCCGGCTCCCCGGGGGCCTGCCGCACCGCCTGGAACGGCATCCTGGGGCCGCAGCTGGACCGGCGCACGCCCCCCTGCAACCTGGCGGCGCTCCTGCCCCGGCTGAAGGAATAGTACGGCCGTTGCCACTCCCGGTTACGGGTCCCGCAGTTCCGCCAGGGTGGGCAGATCATCCAGGGAGGACAGGTTGAAATAGTCCAGGAAACCGGATGTGGTGGCGAACAGGGCGGGACGCCCGGGCACGTCCTTGTGTCCCACCACGCGGATCCACTCCCGCTCCGTGAGGGTGCGGATGATCTGGGAACTCACCGTCACCCCGCGCACCTCCTCGATCTCGGCCCGGGTGATGGGCTGACGGTAGGCGATCAGGGCCAGGGTCTCCAAGAGGGCACGGCTGTAGCGGGGCGGCTTCTCCTCCCACAGCCGCGACACCCAGGGGGCCAGTTCCTCCCGCACCTGGAAGCGGTAGCCGCTGCCCACCTGGCGCAGTGCATACCCCCGCCCCTCGCAGGACTGCTCCAGGGCCGCCAGGGCCGCCTTCAGCTCGTCCCGCCCCGGACGCTCCGCCTCCGGGAAAAGGCTCTCCATCTCCTTCAGGGAAAGGGGGCGCTGGGCGGCCATGAGGGCCCCTTCCAGGATGCGCTGCAGCGCCTGCGGCGTCATGCCCCATCCTCCGCCTGGGCCATCTCCCCTGCGGGACGCAGATAGATGGGGGCGTACACCTCTGCCTGCACCCAGTCCACCATGCGGGCCTTGATGAGCTCCAGGATGGCCAGGAAGGTGACCACCACGCCGCGGCGTCCCTCCTCCGGGGTGAACAGGGCACCGAAGGGCACCTGCCGCCCCCCCTCCAGGGCCTCCAGCACCCGGGTCATGCGCTCGCGCACGGACAGGGGCTCGCGCTGCACCTGGTGGTGGCTGAACATCTCGGCCCGACCCAGGACCTGGGAGAAGGCCCGCAGCAGTTCATCCAGTTCCACTTGAGGCAGGGGACGGACCTGGTCCATGGGGGGCGGCTGTGCCGCCACCTGGAAGATATCCCGCTCCAGGCGCGGCAGCTGGTCCAGATCCAGGGCCGCCTGGCGGATGCGCTCGTACTCCTGTAGACGGCGCACCAGCTCGGCCCGGGGGTCTTCCTCCTCCTCCGTCTCGGCGGGCCGGGGCAGCAGCATGCGCGACTTGATCTCCGCCAGCATGGCCGCCATCACCAGATACTCCGCCGCCAGTTCCAGCTGCAACTCGCGCATGAGTTCGATGTAGCGGATGTACTGGCGCGTGATCTCGGCGATGGGGATGTCCAGGATATCCAGGTTCTGGCGCCGGATGAGGTACAACAGCAGGTCCAGCGGCCCCTCGAAGGCCTCCAGGATCACCTCCAGGGCATCCGGCGGGATGTACAGGTCCTGGGGAACCCAGGTGAGGGGTTCCCCCCGGACCCGCGCCACCGGCACGGCGGGCATGTCTTCTGTTCCCTGCGCTGCGGGCGGGGGGGGATCGAGAACCCTGTGGGCGCCGGTCTCCTCCATGGCCTTCAGCGGTAGCCCAGCCCCATGGCCCGGCGCACCTCATCCAGGGTGTCCCGGGCGATGTCCCGGGCCGCCTCGCAGCCCTCGGCCACCACGGAGCGCACCAGGTTGGGATCGCTCTCGTACTCCCGCGCCCGCTCCTGCATGGGCTTGAGCTCGGCCAGGACCGCATCCACCACGGGCCGCTTGCACTCCAGGCAGCCGATGCCGGCGCTGCGGCAACCCTCCTGCACCCAGGCGTGCACCGATTCATCGGTATAGACCTGATGCAGCTGCCACACCGGGCACTTGTCCGGATCCCCCGGATCGCTGCGGCGCACCCGGGCCGGGTCGGTGGGCATGGTGCGGATCTTCTTCTCCACGTCCTCGGGCTCATCCCGCAGGGCGATGGTGTTGCCGTAGGACTTGGACATCTTCTGCCCGTCCAGACCCGGCATCCGGGAGGCCTTGGTGAGCAACGGCGCCGGTTCCGGCAGGATGATGCGACCGCCCCCCTCCAGGTAACCGAACAGCCGCTCCCGGTCCCCCAGGGAGATGTTCTGCTGCGTCTCCAGCAGGGCCCGGGCCACGTCCAGGGCCTCTTCCTCGCCCTTTTCCTGGTAGCGCCGGCGCAGGTCACGGTACATGCGGGCGTTCTTCTTGCCCATCTTGTCCGCCGCCGCCTCGGCCTTCTCCTCGAAGCCCGGCTCGCAGCCGTAGAGGTGGTTGAAGCGCCGGGCCACCTCCCGGGTCACCTCCAGATGCGAGACCTGATCCTCGCCCACCGGCACCAGGCCCGCCTTGTAGATGAGCACGTCGGCGCTCTGCAACAGGGGATAGCCGAGGAAGCCATAGGTGGCCAGGTCCCGCTCCCGTAGCCGTTCCTGCTGGTCCTTGTAGGTGGGTACCCGCTCCAGCCAGCCCAGGGGGGTGATCATGGACAGCAACAGGTGCAACTCGGCGTGCTCCGGCACCCGGGACTGGATGAAGATGCGGGAGGAACCGGGGCTGACCCCCGCCGCCAGCCAGTCCACCACCATCTCCCAGACGCTCTCCCCCAGGATGCGCGGATCCTCGTAATGGGTGGTGAGGGCGTGCCAGTCGGCGACGAAGTAGAAGCACTCGTAGGCGTGCTGCAACTCGACCCAGTTCTTCAGCACACCGTGGTAGTGGCCCAGGTGCAGGCGGCCCGTGGGGCGCATGCCCGACAGGACCCGCTGGTGTTGTGTCGGCAGGGAACTCAAGTGGACTCCTCACACGTTGCGTCAGTGGTGGATGATCTGCGTGGCCACGGGGTTACAGGCGCCAGGGCGGCAGGCCGAACAGGAGGCGGATGGCATCCGTCAGGGCCCCCGCCAGGGGGAACAATACGGCCCCCAGCACCCCCGTGAACAGCAGCCCCAGGACGATGACCAGGCCATAGGGCTCGATGCGATCATAGCCCGCGGCGAGCCGGGGCGGCAGGAAACCGGCCACCACCCGCCCCCCGTCCAGGGGCGGCAGGGGCAAAAGATTGAGCACCATCAGCAGGATGTTGACGCTGATCCCGGCGATGCCCATGTAGAACAGGGGCGCGGCCACCCAATCCAGCGTCCCCTGGAGCATCAGGGCCAGTTTCATCACCAGGGCCCAGCACAGGGCCATGAGCAGGTTGGCGGCGGGACCGGCGGCGGCCACCCAGGCCATGCCCCGGCGGGGATGGCGCAGGTTGTTCACATTCACCGGCACGGGCCGGGCCCAGCCGAAGATGAACGGCGGGGCCGAGGTGAGCACGCTCAGGATCAGCAGACCCGCCGGCACCAGCAGCGTGCCCACCGGATCGATATGCCGCAGGGGGTTGAGGGAGAGCCGCCCCAGCATGCGCGCCGTGGGATCCCCCAGCCTTCCGGCCACGAAACCGTGGGCCGCCTCGTGCAGGGTGATGGCGAACAGGACCGGCAGGGCGGCCACGGCGATCACCGGCAGGAGCTGCTCCATCAGTCGGTCCCTGTCTCCTCGACTCCCGGGGGCACCTCTCCCTTGCCCCGGCGCAGGAGGTGGGGCACCTCCCCTTCGAAGTCGATCACCGTGGTGGGCTCCAGCCCGCAGGGACCGCCGTCGATCACCAGATCCACCAGGGGGGCCATGCGCTCGCGGATATCGACGCTGTCCGCCAGCGGCAACTCGTCCCCCGGGAGCTGCAGGGTGCTGCTCATCAAAGGCTGGCCCACCGCCTCCAGCAGGGCCTGGGCGATGGGATGATCGGGCACCCGCAGCCCCACGGTCTTGCGCTTGGGGTGCTGCAGGCGCCGCGGCACCTCATGGGTGGCCTTGAGGATGAAGGCATAGGGCCCCGGGGTGATGGCCTTGAGGAAGCGGTAGGCGGTGTTGTCCACCTTGGCATAGGTGGCGATCTCGGACAGGTCCCGGCACACCAGGGTCAGGTGGTACTGATCGTCCAGCCGGCGGATGCGGCGGATGCGCTCCATGCCCTCCTTGTTGCCCAGGGCACAGCCCAGGGCGTAGCAGGAGTCCGTGGGATAGACGATGACGCCGCCCTCCCCGATCACCTCCGCCGCCTGGCGGATGAGGCGTGCCTGGGGGGTCTCCGGATGGATCTCGAACACGCGGCTCATGGGGCCCCTCCCGGGGTTTGGGTGACAGGCCGTTATCCTATCAGATCCCCGGGCCCCATTCCCCGGCCCTGTTTTCCCGGCGGACGCTGCGTTACCCTTCCAGCGCAGTAAAAAAAGACAACGCCCCGGGGAGATTTTCGATGCTGTACGCGATCATCAGTCAGGATGTGGAGGACAGCCTGGAGCGGCGGCAGTCGGCGCGCCCCGCCCACCTGGAGCGGCTGCAGGCCCTGCAGGACGCCGGCCGCCTGGTGCTGGCCGGACCCTGCCCGGCGGTGGACGCCCCCGATCCCGGTCCGGCCGGTTTCACCGGCAGCCTGGTGGTGGCCGAATTCGATTCCCTGGAGGCGGCCCGCGCCTGGGCCGACGAGGATCCCTACATGGCCGCGGGTGTCTACGCCCAGGTCACCGTCAAGCCCTTTAAAAAGGTCTTTCCCTGATCCAGAGAGGACGCACGATCCCATGACCCGATTCAGACATGCCGCCCTTGCGGCCGCCGTCACCCTTGCCCTCGGTGCCTGCTCCCAGGACCCGGAAGCGGCCCCGTCCACCGCCGATGCGGTGGCCGTGGTCAACGACGTGCCCATCACCGAGCAGGAACTGCAGGCTTTCATCGATTTCCGTGGCATGGCCGGCCATGGCACGGGTCAGGCCCCTTCCCGGGAGGCCGCCCTGGAGGAGATGGTGAACATGGAACTGCTGCGCCAGGAGGCCCTGGAGCGGGGGCTGGACGAAGACCCCGGGGTCCGGGAGCAACTGGAACGCACCCGCACCAATGTGCTGGTGAACACCCTGGTGGAGCGCTATGTGGATGACCTGGATCTCTCCGAGGAGGCCCTGCGCCAGGAGTACGAGCGCCAGGTGGAGGCCATGGAGACCCGGGAATACCGGGCGCGGCATATCCTGGTGGATGACCGGGAGACGGCCGAGGAGATGATCGCCGCGCTGGAGAACGGCGAGGCCTTCACGGACCTGGCCCGGGAGCACTCCAAGGATCCCACCGCCAAGGCGGGCGGGGACCTCGGCTGGTTCACGCCCGGGGAGATGGTGCCGGCCTTCTCCGAGGCGGTGGAATCCCTGGAGGACGGGGCCTACACCACCGAACCCGTGGAGACCCGCTTTGGCTGGCATGTGATTCTGCGGGAAGACAGCCGGGAACGCACACCGCCGGAATTCGAATCGGTACGCGGGCGCATCCAGCAGATCCTGGCCACCCGGGCCCTGCAGGACTATGTGGAGAAGCTGCGCGCGGAAGCGGACATCGAGATCCGTGACGGGGGAAGCGGCAACCCAGGAGGCGCGGCCGGGACCCCGGCGAAGGAAACGGCACCCCAGGGGGACGCGACTGCGCAGGATGGGTCGGATTCGGCCGCCGACTCCGACTGACCCTCCCTTGAACCATCGGTCCGGTCGGCCCACCTTCCCCGACGCCGACCGGGCCATGTTCCGTCCGCCCCACCGGGGCCGGACCCCCTGCGGCGGGACGCCGTGCATCCCTCCCTGAACGCTTGCGCGCCGCCTCCCCGGGACCACATGGTTTCGGCATGCCCCGCCCACCAAGGCCAAACCCCCTGCGGCGGGACGCCGTGAATCCCTCCCTGGAGGCTTGCGCGCCGCCTCCCTGCGGCGCACACCCGCCTTCGGGGGTTCGGCCCCGGTGGGCTCCTTGGGTTACTGGCTCGTTCCCGTCAGAGCTCAAGGACGATGGGGCATCCGGCTCATTCCCGGATCAACCGTTCCAGGGCTCGGGTGCGTTCCTGCAGGAGTACCGGGTCTCCCCGGGTCTCCACGTTGAGGCGCAGGACAGGTTCGGTGTTGGAGCTGCGCAGGTTGAAGCGCCAATCGGTGAAGGCCATGCTCACGCCGTCGGTCTCGTCCACTTCGGGCCCTTGGGGGGCAAAAGCGGTGCGCACCCGGGCCATGACGGCGTCCGTGTCCGTGACCCGGAAGTTGATCTCGCCGCTGCAGGGGTAGGCGCGCTGGCGCTCGGCCACCAGGGCCGAGAGGGGGCGGCCGGTGATGCTGATGCGTTCGGCGGCCAGCAGCCAGGGGATCATGCCGCTGTCGCAGTAGGAGAAGCCGCGGAAGTAATGGTGGGCGGACATCTCCCCGCCGTAGACCGCGTCCTCCCGGCGCATGCGTTCCTTGATGAAGGCGTGTCCGGTCTTGCTCATCACCGCCACGCCCCCCGCCGCGCGGACCATGTCCCGGGTGTTCCACATCAGGCGGGGGTCGTGGATGATGCGCCCGCCGGGGGCCTTCTCCAGCATCTGCGCCGCCAGCAGGCCCACCATGTAATAGCCCTCGATGAAGCCGCCGTTCTCGTCGAACAGGAAGCAGCGGTCGAAGTCCCCGTCCCAGGCGATGCCCAGGTCGGCGCCATGGACCCGGACCGCGTGGGCGGTGACCTCCCGGTTCTCCGGCAGCAGGGGATTGGGGATGCCGTTGGGGAAATGCCCGTCCGGGGCGTGATGGATGCGGGTGACCCGAAACGGCAGGTGTGCCGCCAGGGCGTCGAAGGTGGGTCCGGCGGCCCCGTTGCCGGCATTCACCACCAGGTGCAGCGGCTGCAGGCGGTCCCGCTCCACGAAACCGAGGATGCGTTGCACGTAGCCCTCGGTGACCTCCAGAGGCCGATCCTCCCCCGGTGTACCGGCACGGGCGCACGCCTCCCCGGAGGCCGCCAGGCGGCCGATGTCCGCAAGGCCGCTGTCCCCGCTCACGGGCACGGCGCCGGCGCGCACCAGCTTCATGCCGTTGTAATCCATGGGGTTGTGGCTGGCGGTGACCATGATGCCGCCCCCCATGCCTTCCAGGGAGGCGGCGTGATAGACCGTCTCCGTGCCGCACAGCCCCAGGGAACGGGTGTCCACACCGGCCTCGTTGAGGCCGCGCACCAGGGCCCGGGCCAGACCGGGGCTGGAGAGACGGATGTCCTCCCCCACGGCCACGGGCCCGGGGGGGGCGATCACCCGGGCATAGGCCTGGCCGATGCGCCGGGCCAGGTCCGCGTCCAGTTCATCGGGGACGCGGCCGCGGATGTCGTAGGCCTTGAAACAGGGGGGCATGGCGGACACGCTCAGACCCCGTAGAAATCCCGGTACCAGCGCACGAAGCGCTCCACCCCCTCCTCCACCGGCGTGGCGGGGGCATAGCCCACGTCGTCCATCAGGTCCTGCACATCGGCAAAGGTGTCGGGCACATCCCCCGGCTGCAGGGGCAGCAGGTTCTTCTCCGCCTTGCGCCCCAGGCAGTCCTCCAGCACCTGGATGTAGTGCAGGAGTTCCACCGGACGGTGGTTGCCGATGTTGTACAGGCGGTAGGGGGCGAAGCTGGTGGCGGCGTCCGGCCGCTCCCCGGACCAGGCCGGGTCGGGTTCGGCCACCTGGTCCAGGGTACGCAGCACCCCCTCGACGATGTCGTCGATGAAGGTGAAGTCCCGTTTGTGATGGCCGTAGTTGAAGACGTCGATGGGCCGCCCCTCCAGGATGTTGCGGGTGAAGAGGAACAGGGCCATGTCGGGCCGGCCCCAGGGGCCGTAGACGGTGAAGAAGCGCAGGCCCGCGGTGGGCAGGCCATAGAGGGCGCTGTAGGTATGGGCCATGAGCTCGTTGGCCTTCTTGCTGGCGGCGTAGAGGCTCACGGGGTGATCCACGTTGTCGTGCACCGTGAACGGCAGGCGGGTGTTGGCGCCGTAGACGGAGCTGGAGGACGCGTAGACCAGGTGCTCCACACCGAAGTGGCGGCAGCCCTCCAGGATATTGAGAAAGCCCACCAGGTTGGTGTCCACGTAGGCGTGGGGATTCTCCAGGGAGTAGCGCACCCCCGCCTGGGCGGCCAGGTTCACCACCCGCTGCGGCCGGTGGCGGGCAAAGACCGCCTCCATGGCCTCGCGGTCGGCGATGTCGGCGCGCACATCGGTGAAACCCGGATGGGGCGTGAGCCGCTCCAGACGCGCCTTCTTGAGGTTCACGTCGTAGTAGTCGTTGAGGTTGTCGACGCCGATCACCTCATCGCCGCGCTCCAGGAGGCGCAGGGCCAGGGCTGCGCCGATGAATCCCGCCGTGCCGGTGACCAGGACCTTCATGTCTTCCCCTCGGTGGTGGTGTTGGATGTCGCTCCGGGGCCTTCAAAGGCTCCAGTGGCGAAGGTTTTCAGGCACTTCTTGCGGCGACAGGACGGACTTCACGTCCACCAGTACCCCGCCGTCCACCAGGTGCCGGCACAGCCCCGGGGCACCCCGGTCCAGGTAGGCCCGGTGGGGCACGGCCAGGATGAGCCCGTCCAGGTCGGTGAAGGCCTCCAGGTCGGTCAGTTCCAGGCCGTACTCCTGGCGGGCCTCTGCCGGGTCCGCCAGGGGGTCGTGCACCAAAGGCTCGATGCCGAACTGGCGCAGCTCCTGGAGGATGTCGGGCACGCGGGAGTTGCGCAGATCCGGCACGTCCTCCTTGAAGGTGATGCCCAGCACCCCCACGCGGCCGCGCTTGACGGGCCGGTCCTGTTCGATGAGCAGCTTCACCAGGCGCTGGGCCACGTAGGCCCCCATGCCGTCGTTGATGCGCCGCCCCGCCAGGATCACCTGGGGATAGTAGCCCACCGCCTTGGCCTTGGCGGTGAGGTAATAGGGGTCCACGCCGATGCAGTGCCCGCCCACAAGGCCAGGACGAAAGGGCAGGAAGTTCCACTTGGTGCCGGCGGCCTCCAATACGTCCCGGGTGCGGATGCCCAGGCGGTCGAAGATCAGGGCCAGCTCGTTCATCAGGGCGATGTTCAGGTCCCGCTGGGTGTTCTCGATCACCTTGGCGGCCTCGGCCACCTGGATGCTGGGGGCCCGGTGCACACCGGCCTCGACGATGGCCCCGTAGGCGGCGGCCACCCGCTCCAGGGTGGCCGCGTCCTCACCGGCCACCACCTTGACGATGCGTTCCAGGGTGTGTTCCCGGTCGCCGGGATTGATGCGTTCGGGGGAATAGCCCAGTTTGAAGTCTACCCCCTGGCGCAGCCCGGAGGCCCGGGCCAGGGTGGGTCCGCACACCTCCTGGGTGACCCCGGGATAGACCGTAGACTCGAAGACCACCACCGCCCCCTTTGCCAGCACCCGGCCCACGGTCTCGCAGGCACGGACCAGGGGGCCCAGGTCCGGCTGACGGTTCTCGTCGATGGGGGTGGGCACGGTGACCACGAGGAAGGTGCAGCCGGACAGATCCCCCGGGTCGTCGGTGAGGTGCAGATCCGCCTCCCGCAACTCCTGGGACGTCACCTCCCCGGTGTAATCGTGGCCGTCCCGCAGGGTGCGGATGCGGCGCGGACTGATGTCGAATCCAACGGTGCCCGGAGCGCGCCGCGCAAAGGCCAGGGCCACGGGCAGGCCCACGTACCCGAGGCCGATGACACCGATCTTCTCGTTCATGGGGATCCCTCGCCTTGCCGGTTCCGGGCCGCCCCGGGCCCTGTCGGAGAACTGGCGCCCCGGGCAGGATTCGAACCTGCGACCTTCCCCTTAGGAGGGGGATGCTCTATCCAGCTGAGCTACCGGGGCATATCCCGCCCGCGATGGCCCACGATGGCACCGCGGCGGGGGCATAGGATAGCCCACTTCCCCGCCCCCCCGAAAGGCATCCCCAAAGCGCGGCCCCGGAACCCGGACCCGGGATCAGGCCTCCGCCTCCGGGGCCGTGGGGTCCCCCATCATGGTCTGCTCCCAGCGGGCCACGCCGATGCGGTCCATGAGCTCCAGCTGGGTCTCGATCCAGTCGATATGCCCCTCCTCCTCGGTGATGATCTCCGTGAGCAGGTCCCGGGTGACGTGATCCCCCACCTCGTGGGCGTGGGCGATGCCGCGCTTGTACACGGCGTGGCCCTCCAGCTCCAGCTTCAGGTCGCATTCCAGGCATTCCCGGGCATGCTCGCCGATGTAGAGCTTGCCCAGGTCCTGCAGATTGGGCAGTCCCTCCAGGAACAGGATGCGTTCGATGAGCCGGTCGGCATGCTTCATCTCGTCGATGGACTCCCGGTACTCGTAGGCATCCAGCCGGCTCAGCCCCCAGTTCTTGAACATACGGGCATGCAGGAAGTACTGGTTGATGGCAGTCAGCTCCCCCTTGAGGGCCTGATTCAGGTGTTCGATGATCTGATGGTCGCCTTTCATGATCTCTCCCTCCCGCTGCGTGGGCGTTTCCCATGGGCCGGATCGATCCGGCCCCGGATCTGACTTAGATCGAGTCTAAATCAAATCCGGAAAAATGCCACCCTCGGGAGGGATTCAGCGCGGGGGACTGGCAGGGATCGACATCCCCTCCCCTTGCCCTTCCGGTCGCCGCTGCTCCCGTGCCTCCTGAAGAAGGGCCTCCACCTGGGCGGTGCAACGCCCGCACTCGAGGCACACCCCCAGTTGCGCCTGCAGGGCCTCCAGGCTGTCCGCCCCCTCGGCGATGGCACGGCGGATGGCCCGGTCGGTCACCTGCCGGCACAGGCAAACGTACATCACACCACCTCAATTGTTGATCCTGGTACTGCGAAATTAGGCCGCCCCCCTCCCCCTGTCAAACGCCGGCCAGGCGATCCCCCTCGGGATATTCTCTGGCATAATGGTCGGATTCATGCCCGCCGGCCCCGTCGAAACCCCGAGGAAGGCAGCCTTTGCGGGCCAGGAACATGGACGCCGGGTGCTGCAACGCAATACAGTGCAGTCCGGTTCCCGGCGTGGGCGCATCGGACATGGCGGATACGTACACCGCCCCGGGACGACCCCTTTTTCAGCACAACGGATGACGAGGAATTCCCCATGACATCCCGTACCGTCACGGTCATCGACAACGCCACCGGCAAACAGGTGGAACTGCCCGTCCTCGAGGGGACCCTGGGGCCGGCCACGGTGGACATCCGCCCCCTGTCCAGGGAGCTGGGCTACTTCACCTACGATCCCGGCTTCATGTCCACCGCCAGCTGCCGCAGCGACATCACCTTCATCGACGGGGAGAAGGGCATCCTGATGTACCGCGGCTACCCCATCGAGCAGCTGGCGGAACACAGCACCTATCTGGAGACCTGCTACCTGCTGCTCTACGGCGAGCTGCCCACGGCCACGGAGTTGGAGACCTTCACCCGCATCATCCAGAAGCACTCCATGCCCCATCAGGCCATCCGCCGCTTCTATGACGGCTTCCGCCACGACGCCCATCCCATGGCCATCATGGTGGGGGTCTTCGGGGCCCTGTCGGCCTTCTTCCACGACAGCACCGATGTGCACAACCCCCATCACCGTGAGATCGCGGCCCACCGCATGATCTCCAAGATGCCCACCATCGCTGCCTGGTCCTACAAGTACGCCATCGGCCAGCCCTTCCTGTATCCGGACAACGAGCTGGGCTACAGCGAGAACTTCCTGCGCATGATGTTCGGCGTGCCCACCGAGCGCTACGAACCCAACCCCATCTTCGCCAAGGCCCTGGACCTGATCCTGATCCTGCACGCGGACCACGAGCAGAATGCCTCCACCTCCACGGTGCGCCTCTCCGGCAGTTCCGAGGCCAACCCCTTCGCCGCCGTCTCCGCCGGTATCGCCTCCCTGTGGGGGCCGCTGCACGGCGGCGCCAACGAGAAGGTGGTGCGCATGCTGGAGGACATCGTCGAGAGCGGGCAGAAGGTGGAGCACTTCGTCGACCGCGCCAAGGACAAGGATGACCCCTTCCGGCTCATGGGCTTTGGCCACCGCGTCTACAAGAACTACGACCCCCGCGCCAAGATCATCCGCAAGATGTGCCACGAGCTGCTGCGGCAGATGGGGGCGGAGAACCAACCCATGTTCGAGGTGGCCATGGAACTGGAGCGCATCGCCATGGAGGACGACTACTTCAAGGAACGCAAGCTCTACCCCAATGTGGACTTCTACTCGGGGCTGATCCTGCGGGCCATGGGCATCCCGCTGAACATGTTCACCGCCATCTTCGCCCTGGCTCGCATCGTCGGCTGGAACGCCCACTGGTGCGAGATGATGCAAGACCCCGAATCCCGCATCGGCCGCCCGCGCCAGCTCTACACCGGAGCCGCGCCCAGGGACTACGTGCCCATTGAGAAGCGCTGAACCCAGGACTATATTGGCCTTACCGAAACTTCAAGGAGAGGAGAAGGAGCATGAACAACATGAGCATCGACCGCGCGGTCCTGGTGGTCGCCGGCAGCATGATCCTGCTGAGCCTGCTGCTGTCCCTGGCCAGCCCCCTGTGGCTGTGGCTCACCGCCTTTGTTGGGGTGAACCTGATCCAGTCGGCCTTCACGGGCTTCTGCCCCGCGGCCATCATACTGAAGAAGTTCGGCTTCAAACCCGGCCAGGCCTTCAACTGAGCCGGCGCAACACGGGGCGGCCCCGCTTCGGCGGGATCGCCCCGTGTCTTCTCATCCCCCACGCCTGCCGGAGTCCCCATGCCCGATACCCCCGGCCACCGCATCCACACCCTGCGACTCGGTCCCATGGACAACCTGGTGTATGTCCTCGAGGACCGGACCACGCACCATGCCGCCGTGGTGGACCCGGCCTGGGATGCCGACGCCATCATGGACTGCGTCGGCCGCAACGGGCTCACCCTCACCGACATCCTGCTCACCCACAGCCACACGGACCACATCAATGCCCTGGAACCCCTGCGGGCCCGGGCCCAGCTGCGGGTGCATCTTACGGCGGCGGAGGCCGAGGCCTGGGGACATGCCCCCGGCGACGCCATCCTGCACCGCGACGGGGATACCTTCCACCTGGGCGGCACCCCCATCCACGTGCTGCACACCCCGGGGCATAACCCGGGCGGTGCCTGCTATCTCGTGGGGGACGACCTGATCACCGGGGACACCCTGTTCGTCTACGGCTGCGGCCGCTGCGATCTCCCCGGCGGCGACCCGCGGGCCCTGTACGCCAGCCTGCAACGGCTGAAGGACACCCTCCCGTCCCGCACCCGCATCCACCCCGGCCATGACTACGGCGTGGAACCCTCCACCACCCTGGAACAGCAGATCCAGGGCAATCCCTTCCTGCGGTTCGAGGATCCCGAGGCCTTCGTGCATTACCGCATGGAGGTCCACGACCGGGTGCGCAGCGGCCCCTACGGTCCGGAACCGGCCCCCGCCGGCTAACGGCCCACCCCCGCGCCTTCAGGAGGCCATCAGGGCCTCCAGCCAGGCCCGCTGGCAGGCCTTGCGGCGGCGTTTCTCCAGTTGGGTGCGGATGCGCCCCCGCACCTGATCCAAAGGCACCGTCCCCGCCGGGATCACCTCGTCGCAACGCAGCAGGTGCAGCCCCACCTCCGTCTCCAGGACCGGGCTGATCTCCCCCGGCTGCAGGGTAAACAGGGCCCGCTCCAGCTCGGGGAAGAGGGTCCCCCGGGGGACGCGCCCCAGCAGACCGCCATGGAGGGCGCTGGGACACTCGGAATGGCGTGCCGCCAGGTCCTCGAAGCGGGCCTCGCCCCGGCGCAGCGCCCGGACCATGCGGGTAAGGCGACGACGCGCGGCCTTGGGGGTGTTCTCCGGGAAGTCGGGATTCACGGTCACCAGGATCTGACGCACGCCGCGGGTCTCGGGGCGGTGGAAACGCTCCAGGTGCAGATGGTAGAAGAGTTCCACCTCCACCTCGGTCACGGGGTCGGCGCGGTGGGCCACCCGGTCCAGCACCGCCTCCAGGCGCAGGTCCCGCTCCAGGGCACGGCGAAAGGCCGGCTCATCGAAGCCCTGGGCGTGCAGGTCCCGCAGGAAGGCCGCCGCGTCGGGATAGCGCCCCCGGATCTCCGCCAGGGCGTGGTCCAGGGTCTCTTCCGGCACGTGCACGCCAAAGGCCTGGGGCGAGGCCAGGACCCGGGCGCCGATGGCCCGGGCACGATGGGCCCGGGTCCGCACCGTCTCCCGCTGGCCCTCGTCCAGATCCCCCCAGGGTTTTTGAAAGCACTCCAGGGCCGTGCGCAGGCGCAGGTAGGTCAGATCCGGATCCTGCGCCGGGGATTGCATGTTCATCCTCATGTCTCCTCTTCTTCCGGGGCGGCCAGGGCCGTCTCCGGCACCTCCAGGATCCGCCCGTGAAAATCCACGTGATAGGCCACCCCGCCGGGGGCATCCCGCAGCACCTGCAGCACCTCCCCCGGGGTCCCGGCGGGGGCCACCACCTCTCCGCGGATGCCCAGGGGGATGCGGGGGTGCACCCGGTCCCTGGGCTCGAAGCGGCTGGGCACCCAGGGGGCATCGGCGGGGATGAGTTCCCTGTCCCGGCAACCCACCACACGGTCCACGTCCAAAAAGTGCACGCTGTAGATCACCTGATCCTGCAGGAAGGTGCCGCGGCCGATGACCACCCCCACGGCCCCGCGCCGCACCAGCAGATCCCCCCGGTCCAGCCCCGGGTAGGTGCCGTCATTGCGCAGGCTGCGGACCACCCGCACCCGGGTGCCGTAGTCATATCCCTCGTCCATCCCCGGCTCAGGCATCGCCATGACCCGGCCCCCGATGCACAAAGGCCTGCTCCAGGGGGATGCGGGTGACCCCCGGCGGGGACCGGCGGAAGACCGCGAATACCTGTTCCGTGCGGGCGTCGGAATGGACGAAGTCCGTGTAGGCCCGCAGCAGCAGGGCCCGGCCATGGTCCCGCTGCACCTGCAGGTCCCCTTGCGGGAAGGTGGCGGCGTTCAGGTAGTCGTGGAAGCGCTGCAGGATATGCAAGCGGTGGACCCCGACCACATCGGGGTCGTAGGGGATGGCGAAATGCCCCAGGAAGTCCTCGGCGGATTCCAGGGCGCGGAGTTCATCGTGCAGGGCGGTGTGCATGCGGGGTCCTCCTCGGGGATGGGACAAGCCTTCAGGAACAGGCCACGGTGGGGGCGACGGGGGCCTCCAGGGCCCGGTACCAGGACATCAGTTCCGAGGGCGTGGGGGCACGCTTGTGGGCGCAGGCGTGGCGGCGCACCCGGGAAAGCAGCAGCAGGGCCCGCTCCCGATCCAGGGGGATGCCCAGGCGGGCGTAGGCCTGGATGACGGCGCCGCTGCCGGAGTGCTTGCCCAGCACCAGGCGGTGTTCCCGCCCCAGCAGGGCCGGATCCACCCCCTGGTAGTTGGCCGGGTCCTTCATCAACCCGTCCACATGGATGCCCGCCTCGTGGGTGAACACCCCCTCCCCCACCAGGCTCTTCTGCCAGTGCACGGGGCGCCCGGAGGCGGTCTCCACCAGGCGGGACAGGGCGGGGAAGGCCTTCAGATCCACCCCGGTGTCGATGCCGTGGAGCTGGGCCAGGGCCAGGACCACTTCCTCCAGGGCCGCGTTGCCCGCCCGCTCGCCGATGCCGTTCACCGTGGTATTGGCATGGGTGGCGCCCCCCAGGGCCGCCGCCAGGGTGTTGGCCGTGGCCAGGCCCAGGTCATCGTGGGCGTGCATCTCCAGTTCCAGGTCCGAGGCGGCGGCCAGGCGGCGGAAGCGTTCCAGGACCCCGAAGGGCTCCAGGATCCCCACGGTGTCGGCGAAGCGGAAGCGCCGCGCCCCGGCGGCCTGGGCCGTCTCCAGCACCTGGCAGAGGAAATCGGGATCGGCGCGGGAGGCATCCTCCCCGCCCACCCCCACCTCCAGCCCCAGGGCCCGGGCCTCGGCCACGTGGCGGCGGATGCAGGCCAGCACCCAGCCCCGGTCCCGGCCCAGCTTGCGGCCGATCTGCTGATCCGACACGGGGATGGAGAGATCCACCATCCAGACCCCCAGGTCGCGGCAGGCGGCCAGGTCATCCCCGCGCATGCGGGCCCACACCAGCAACCGCGCCCGCAGGCCCAGGGCGGCGATCATGCGGATGGATTCCCGTTCTTCGGGCCCCATGGCGGGGATGCCCACCTCCAGTTCCGGCACCCCCAGGCCATCCAGGCCGCGGGCGATGGCGGCGCGCTCCACGTTGCTGAAGGCCACCCCGGCGGACTGTTCACCGTCGCGCAGGGTGGTATCGTCGATCACGAGCGCCGGTTGGCTGCACATGGCCTGTTCTCCAAGGGGTCTTCCATTATCCCTAGCGAACTCCGTGCCATGATCTCATCCGATTGATTTCAAAGAAAAAGAAAACCAAAGTTATGGGGCTGGCAAGGGGGCTTGTGGCACACCCGGGCCCCGCCTGTGGCATGTGCGACATCCCCGGCCGGGACATCAGCAGGCCGGGGCGTGTTCATGGCACTGCTTGGGACAGACCCGGGCGCAGGCCCCGCAGCCGATGCAGTCCATGGGATCGGCGAGGCGCATCACCATGCCGGCCTCGTCCAGATCATCCTCATCTTCGTCCTCGGGCTCCCGCTCCACCAGTTCGAAGCAATGGCGGGGACAGACCTTGTAGCAGCGGCCACAGCCGATGCAGTGGTCCTCGTTCAGGGCCGTGATGAAGGCGGGGGTCCAGGGGGTGCCGCCCCGGGTCAGGCCGGTGATGGGTTCCACGATGCAATTCCTCTTACGGGATGCCCGTCCCGGCCCTTTAACCAGGACGGGGATCGTTGTCGGTTCAGATCCCGGCGGCCTTGGGGTGATCGCCGAGGATGTTCAGGGCCACGGAGAGCTGTTTGTCCGCCTCCGTCTTCATGCGCGACAGACTCTCGAAACCGAAGCGATGGACATCCCGCAGGGTCCGGTCCAGCACCAGCAGCTTGCCCACGGAGACGATCACCCGACCGAAGCCCTCGGCGTTCACCTGGATCATGGGCGTGGCCATGCGGCCGCACTCCCGCTCGATCAGCGCCGCCAGGGCGTTGTAGAAGACCCGCAGGCGGGTCAGGGCCTCGGCATCCGGCGTCCCCACCATGGGGATCTCCCGCAGCCGCTCCCGGGTGAGCAGGAGGCGCTCCAGGAGCTGGTGGTCGGACATCCCATCCCGTGCGCCGAAGGTGTCCAGGGCCCGCAACTGGCGGATCACCTCCTGCACGAAATCGGTCTCCAGGATCGGGTCTTTTTCCAGGGTCTCGCTAGGCATGGGTCTTGTCTTCCTCGCTGTGGTCTTGGCTTGCGTTGGGTGTCATGCGGGTAAGGCCACCGGGGCTCATTCCCCGTCCCAGGGGAGATCCGCCAGGGCCTCGAAGCCCTGCGGTGACTCCTTGCGCCGCAGGGCGGCCCGGCGCATCCAGGCGGGAGGACGGCCTGCCCGCAGGCAGGCCTGCAGCTCCAGCAGCAGTTCCCGGATCGGGCTCCCGGGAGGCACCTTCACCGGCTGCACCCCCACCGCCAGGAGTTGTTGTACCGCGCTCACCCCGGCGGCCTCGCAGTACACGGCGGCGCAGCCTTCCAGGGCGCGGATGCGCGGGCTCAGCCGGTCCGTCTCGGTCTCCCCGTGGCTGGGCATGGGCGTGAACTGGGCCACCACCACCCGCCGGGGGCCGTCCGGATCCAGGCGATGGATCACCAGGGCCGGGGTGTCGCCGAAGTGGCGATCCACCCGTTCCAGGTCGCTGCTGGCGAAGGCCAGGCGCAGGTCGGCCCCGTCCGGGGCCCCATCAGGCGGGGCAACCAGTCGCAGGCGGCGTTGCAGGGCCATGTTCCGGTGCCTCCGCAGGGGGATGGTCATGAAGGGGACGGTAGGGCGCCACGGCCTGGTGCCCCGCCGATTCCAGTTGCAGGTTGGCCAGGTCAAACAGGGTCTGGCGGGTGCCGGCGTAGCCGATCCAGGTGCGCTGGAAGCCCCCCAGTCGGTCGTGCTGGGGATAGCCCGCCCGCAGCAGCGGGATCCCCAGGCGCCGGGCGGTCTCCACGCCGTGGGCGTTGGTGATCAGGCAACCGGCCCTGCCCTGACGCGCCAGGGTCTCGAGATCCTCCAGATCCCCCACCCGCACCTGGGCGGCGGGGACCCGCCCCAGGATGGGGGCCTTGCGGGTGGCCACCGCGGCCACCACCTCCCCGCCCATCTCCTGCACCAGGCGGGCCAGGGCGTAGACCCGGTCCGGCTCGCCGGCCACGGCCACCCGCTGCGCCCCCAGCATGAAATGGCTGTCCAGCATGGCGTCCTGCAGCCGGCTGCGCTCCCGCCGCAGCCGGGACGGGACCGGACGCCCGCTCAGCCGGGACAGGGCCACCAGCAGTTCATCCACCGCCGCCAGACCCATGAGGGTGTCCAGGCGCAGGTCGGGCACGCCGGTACGTGCCCGCAGCCGGTCCGCCGCCGGGGCCAAAGCGTCCCCGATCACCAGGGTCAAGGCGGACTCGCCCATGCGTTGCAGGGCCTCCACGGGGGTGCCGCCGGTGGTGGTGGCGGCAAGGCGGGCCGGCGCCAGATGGCCATCCAGGGAACCGGAGAGGTCCGGAAGGATCACGGCCTCCAGGCCGAAGGCCTCGATCACATCCCGCAGGGCCTCCACATCCCCCGGGGTGAGGTGCTGCCCCGCCAGCACGTTCACCTGACGGGGGCTTGCGCCAGCACGATCGGACACAGGCACCAGGGTATCGATGAGGGCCGTCACCGCCCGGGTGAAACCGGCCTCGGCATCCCCGGTGAAATCGGGGGTGGCCACGGGGACGATGGCCACGTCGTCGTACTCGGGGTGATCCGCCCGGAAGCGGCGGATCACCCGCTGCACATCCGCCCCCTCCGTCTCGCTCAGGGCGGTGGTGAGCACGCCGATGAGGGCCGGGCGGGTCTTCCCGCAGAGGGTCGCCAGGGCCTCCTGCAGCGGGTCATCGCCCCCCATGACGGCGCTCACCTGATCCATGGCCGTGGTCTGCAGGGGGATGGGCTCACGGAAATGCTGCACCAGGAAGACCTTGGCAAAGGCGGTACACCCCTGGGCCCCATGCAGCAGGGGGATGGACCGGTCCATCCCCAGCATCGCCAGGGCCGCCCCCAGGGGCGGACTGGCCTTGAGGGGGCCAACGGATAGGGGACGGGCGCGCTGGGTGACCTCGGCCATGTCAGCGCACCTCCGCCGCGGACGGGGCGGTATGGGGCCATCCCTGTGCATCCCAGGGGGCCTCGCCCCGCACCCAGGGCCAGATGGGGCTCTCCAGGGTGAGGGCCAGTTGCCGCGCCAGCTCCAGCATCCCTTCATAACCGGCGTAGGCGTGCTCCCGCTCCTGGTTGATATCCAGAAAGGGGATGCGGGCCTTGAGGGCCGTGTAGAGATTGCGTCCCCCGGCGATGAGCACATCCGCCCGGGTCTGCTCGAAGACCTCCAGCAGGGCGCCGGGATTGCCCTCCTCGATCATACGGGCGTCCTCGCCCATGAGGTCACGGATGCGGGCCTTGTCCGCCTCGGTGGACTTGCGCGTACCCGTGGCCACCACCTCCATGCCCAGGTCCTGCAGGGCCGAGACCACGGACCAGGACTTCACCCCGCCGGTATAGAGCAGCACCCGCCGCCCCTTCAGGCGCTCCCGCCAGGGGGCCAGGCGCGCCCGGATGCGATCCTCCTCACGCCGGATGAGGGCCTCGGTGCGCTGGGTCAGATCCGGATCCCGCAGCAGGCGGGCGAACCCCCGCAGGGCCGCGGACATGTCGGTGATGCCGTAGAAGCTGCCCTCGAACCAGGGGATGGCGTAGCGTTCCTCCAGCTTGCGGGCCACATTGAGCATGGCCTTGGAGCACACCACCATGCTCGCCCGGGCCCGGTGCATGGTGCGCACCTGGTGGAAACGGGCATCCCCCGAGAGGGTGCACAGCACCCGCAGCCCCAACTCGTCCAGCAGGGGCAGCACATGCCAGAACTCCCCGGCGATATTGTACTCGCCGATGAGGTTGATGTCGTGGACCCGCCCCCCGTGTCCCGCCTGCCGCGGGGGCGGCGGCTCGCCGGTGCCCACCACCTGCTCCACCATGGCCTCGCCGGCGATGCGGTTGCCCAGGTTCTTGGAGCCGTAGAACCCGGCCGCATCCACGCACACCACGGGCACGCCGAAGCGGGCCTGGGCCGCGCGGCACACCGCCCCCACGTCGTCCCCCACCAGGGCCGGCACGCAGGTGTTGTAGACGAACACGGCCGGGGGATCGAAGGTCTCGATGGCCTGGCGGATGGCATGCAGCAGGCGCTTCTCCGAGCGGCCCATGATCACGTCCTGCTCCGTCAGGTCCGTGGTCAGCCCCCGCCGGAAGAGATCCGGCCCGGAGGAGCGGGTACCGCGGTTGTCCCAGGAATTGCCGGCGCAGGCGATGGGACCGTGGACCACATGGGCCACGTCCGCCACCGGCAGCAGGGCGATCTGGGCCCCGTCGAAGGCGCACCCCCCGGCGGCGGCCCCCGGCTTGGGCCGGGCGCAGCCGGACTTGGCGGCGGTGTTGTGCCCGCAGGCCGGTTCGTCCATCAGCGCCTTGATCTCGCCCGCCTTCATGTCCGCTCCCCTTGCCGCGTGTGTCTTGGGGGAAGGATTAGCAACTTGCGGGCCAGGGTGGATCCGGCGCGGTGCGGTGCCCCCGGGAGGATAGGGGTGTCGCAAAGGCGACAATGGCAACGGGTCTGTGGGAAACCGCCCCTTCAGGGCAACGGGCGATGCTGGCAAGCCGACCGGTTTTCCTCCATCATTTCACGCCATCATTCCGGCATCCGAGAATACAGGCACGCGACATGCGCGACGGCGACTACCTCACCCACCTCCAGCGCCTGGAGGCGGAGAGCATCCACATCATGCGGGAAGTGGTGGCGGAGACCGAGAACCCGGTGATGCTCTACTCCATCGGCAAGGACAGCTCGGTGATGCTGCACCTGGCCATGAAGGCCTTCCATCCGGCCAAGCCCCCCTTTCCCCTGCTGCACGTGGACACCCGCTGGAAGTTCCGGGAGATGTACGCCTTCCGCGACCGCATGGCCCGGGAGCTGGGGCTGGATCTGATCGTGCACGTCAATCCCGAGGGGGTGGAGCGGGACATCAACCCCTTCACCCACGGCTCGGCGCTGCATACCGACATCATGAAGACGGAATCCCTGAAGCAGGCCCTCAATGCCCACGGCTTCGACGCCGCCTTCGGCGGTGCGCGCCGGGATGAGGAAAAATCCCGGGCGAAGGAGCGCATCTTCTCCTTTCGCACCGCCCAGCACCGCTGGGACCCCAAGAACCAGCGCCCGGAGTTGTGGAAGCTCTACAACGCCCGCAAGCACAAGGGGGAATCCATCCGTGTCTTCCCCCTCTCCAACTGGACCGAACTGGACATCTGGCAGTACATCTACCTCAAGGACATCCCCATCGTGCCCCTGTACTTCGCCGCCGAGCGGCCGGTGGTGCGGCGGGACAACGCCCTGATCATGGTGGATGACGAGCGCATGCCCCTGGAGCCGGGGGAGAGGCCCGAGATGAAAAAGGTGCGCTTCCGTACCCTGGGCTGCTATCCCCTCACCGGGGCCATCGAATCCGAGGCGGACACCCTGCCCGGCATCATCCAGGAGATGCTGCTCACCCGCACCTCCGAGCGCCAGGGCCGCGTCATCGACCACGACAGCGCCGCCTCCATGGAGAAGAAGAAGCAAGAGGGGTATTTCTGATGTCCCACGTCCAGGACGAACTCATCGCCTCGGACATCGAGGCCTACCTCAAGCAGCATGAACACAAGGGCCTGTTGCGGTTCATCACCTGCGGCAGCGTGGACGACGGCAAGAGCACCCTCATCGGCCGCCTGCTGTTCGACTCGCAGATGCTCTTCGAGGACCAGCTGGCCGCCATCGAGAAGGACTCGAAGAAATGGGGCACCCAGGCGGACGCCATGGACCTGGCCCTTTTGGTGGACGGTCTGGCGGCGGAGCGGGAACAGGGCATCACCATCGACGTGGCCTACCGCTTCTTCTCCACGCAGCAGCGCAAGTTCATCGTCGCCGATACCCCCGGCCACGAGCAGTACACCCGCAACATGGTCACCGGCGCCTCCACGGCGGACGCCGCGGTGATCCTGGTGGACGCCCGCAACGGTGTACTCACCCAGACCCGGCGCCACAGCTACCTGGTGCACCTGCTGGGGATCCGCCACATCATCCTGGCCATCAACAAGATGGACCTGGTGGACTACGACGCCGGGGTCTTCCGGCGCATCGTGGACGACTACCGCGCCTTCGCCGATCTCATCGGCATGGAGGACTTCACCGCCATCCCCGTCTCCGCCCTCAAGGGGGACAACATCCTCCACCCCAGCCCCGCCATGCACTGGTTCCACGGCCCCACCCTCATGGGCTGTCTGGAGACGGTGGAGGTGGACGAGACGCGCATGCAGCGGGCCCCCGTGCGCCTGCCGGTACAGTGGGTCAACCGCCCCAACCTGGACTTTCGCGGCTTCTGCGGCACCCTGGCCGGCGGCGTCCTGCACCCCGGGGACCGGGTGCGGGTCCTGCCCTCGGGCAAGGAGAGCCGGGTGGCGCGCATCGTCGGCGACGAGGGGGACCGGCCCCGGGCCCTGGCGGGGGAATCCATCACCCTCACCCTGGAGGACGAGATCGACGTCTCCCGGGGCTCGGTGATCTGCGGCGCCGACGCCCCCGCCCAGGTGGCCGACCAGTTCGAGGCCAGGATCGTCTGGATGCACGAGGAACCCCTCTACCCCGGGCGCACCTACCTGATGAAGGCCGGGGCGCAGACGGTGCAGGCCACGGTCACCGACATCAAGTACCAGGTGAACGTGAACACCCTGGAGCGCCTGGCCGCCGACACCCTGGAACTCAACGGCATCGGCGTGTGCAACATCAGCCTGGACCGGCCCATCCCCTTCGATCCCTATGAAGAGAACCGGGACATGGGCAGTTGCATCTTCATCGACCGTTTCGAAAACCACACCGTGGGCGCCGGCATGATCGAATTCGCCCTGCGCCGCGCCCACAACATCCACCTGCAGCACGTGGACGTGGACAAGGCCGCCCGCGCCGCCCTCAAGGGGCACCGCCCGGGGGTGATCTGGTTCACCGGACTCTCCGGATCCGGCAAGTCCACCGTGGCCAACCGGGTGGAGAAGAAGCTCCACGCCCTGGGGGTGCACACCTACCTGCTGGACGGGGACAACGTCCGCCACGGCCTCAACCGCGACCTGGGCTTCACCGAGGAGGACCGGGTGGAGAACATCCGCCGCATCGCCGAGGTGAGCCGGCTCATGGTGGATGCCGGGCTCATCGTGCTCACCGCCTTCATCTCCCCCTTCCGCTCCGAGCGCCGCCTGGCCCGGGACCTGCTGGAGGACGGGGAGTTCGTGGAGGTGTACATGGACACCCCCCTGGAGGTGGCCGAGCAGCGGGATCCCAAGGGGCTCTACCGCAAGGCCCGCAAGGGAGAGCTGAAGAACTTCACCGGCATCGACTCCCCCTACGAACCCCCCGAGGCCCCGGAGGTGACCCTGGAAGGCGCCCGCCTGGACGTGGAGGCGGCCGCCGACCGGGTCATCGAGGCCCTGCGGGACCAGGGCATGATCCCCCGCTAGGCCCCGGCCATGACCCTGCCCATGGATGCCGGGCTCACCGCCCTGGTGGTGGCGGGCATGCTCGCGGTGCTCACCCTCACCCGCACCGCCCCGGACCTGGTGTTCCTGGGGGGCGTGGTGGTGCTGCTGCTGACCGGGGTCATCACCCCCGCAGAGGCCTTCTCCGGGTTCGCCAACGAGGGGGTGATCACCATCGCCGCCCTCTACGTGGTGGTGGCCGGGCTGCGGGAGACCGGCGGCATCCAGTGGATCGTGCATGCCCTCCTGGGACGGCCCCGTTCCCTGCGCCGGGCCCAGTGGCGGCTCACGGCACCGGTGGCCTTCCTCAGCGCCTTCCTCAACAACACCCCGGTGGTGGGCATGCTCATCCCCGCGGTAAACGAATGGGCGCGCAAGCTGGAACTGCCCGTCTCCCGGCTCATGATGCCCCTGTCCTACGCCGCCATCCTCGGCGGCACGGTGACGGTGATCGGCACCAGCACCAACCTGGTGGTCAACGGCCTGCTCATCCAGGACGGCGGCGAGGGCCTGGGCATCCTCGACATCGCCTGGGTGGGCGTTCCCGTAGCCCTGGCCGGCCTGCTCTTCATGCTGGTGTTCAACCGCCACCTGTTCCCCGACCGGCGCCCGGTCATGGACAAGATCGACGATCCACGGGAATACACCCTGGAGATGCTGGTGGAACCGGGCGGCCCCCTGGTGGGGCGCACCATCGAGGAGGCGGGCCTGCGCCACCTGCCCGGCGGCTTTCTCATGGAGCTGGACCGCCAGGGCACCCTGCTGCCCGCCGTCTCCCCCCAGGAGAGGTTACAGGCCGGCGACCGCCTCATCTTCGTGGGGGTGGTGGACTCCATGGCGGACCTGCAGCGCATCCGCGGCCTGTCCCCGGCCACCGGTCAGGTGTTCAAACTGGACGGCCACCGCGCCGACCGGGTGCTGCTGGAGATGGTGGTCTCCGACACCTGCCCCATCGCCGGCATGACCATCCGCGACGGCCAGTTCCGCAACCGTTACAACGCCGTGGTCATCGCCGTGGCCCGCAACGGCCAGCGCCTGCACGGCAAGATCGGCGACATCACCCTGCGCCCCGGCGACACCCTGCTGGTGGAGGCCAGCTCCGGCTTCCTGGCCCAGCACCGCAACCGGCGGGACTTCTTCCTCATGACCCAGATCCAGGACTCGGCGGCCCCGCGCCACGACCGCGCCCTGGTGGCCCTGGGCATCCTGATCGCCATGGTGGCCACGGCCGCCTCGGGGCTTTTGAGCATGCTGGAGGCGGCCCTGGCCGCGGCGGGGGGGATGATCCTCAGCGGCTGCGTGGGCATGTTCAACGCCCGCGCCAGCCTGGACTGGTCCGTGCTGCTCACCATCGCCGCCGCCTTCGGCATCTCCGCGGCCATGGAGAACACCGGCCTGGCCCGGGACCTGGCCCTGGGCATCACCGCCCTGGCGGGGGAGCTGCCCTGGATGAACCTTCTGGGGGTCTACCTGGCCACCGCCCTGCTCACGGCCCTGATCACCAACAACGCCGCCGCCGTACTCATGTTCCCCGTGAGCCTGTCGGTGGCCCAGGACCTGGGGATGAGCGTGCTGCCCTTTGCCGTCACCATCATGTTCGCCGCCTCCGCCAGCTTCGCCACCCCCTTCGGCTACCAGACCAATCTCATGGTCTTCGGCCCCGGCGGCTACCGCTTCAGCGACTACCTGCGCGCCGGCATCCCCATGACCCTGCTCACCGGCGCGGTGGCCCTGGCCCTCATCCCCCTGATCTGGGGGTGATCATTCCTCAAGCCACCCTCGGGGAGACCGTTCGATGGATTTTATCGGCCAGGCTCTGTCGCGCCCGGCGCAGTTCATACTCGGACTGAAGGCGCATCCAGAATTCCGCGGTGGTGCCGAAATAACGCGCCAGCCGCAGGGCCGTATCCGCCGTCACGCCACGCTCCCCCTTGAGGATGGCCGTAATCCGGTTGGCCGGGACATCCAGTGCCCTTGCCAATGCGGCCGCTGAGAGTTCCAGGGGCTCCATGAAGTCCTCACGCAGGATCTCCCCCGGCCCTATGGGGTCATCCCGATCCAGCGCGTCCGCCTCATCGTAAGCCAGACTGGAGACCGTATGCCGATCGATACTCATCATCATCCCCACCTCTAATGGTAATCACAAAACTCCACATCCCAAGCATGCCCGCCCTCAAAGCGGAAGCACAGACGCCACTGGGCATCCACTCGAATACTCCACTGGCCTGATCTTCGGCCGCTGAGCTTCTCCAGGTGATTGCCCGGCGGGACACGCAACGCATCCACATCATCCACCGCATCCAGTTGCATGAGCTTGCGACGAACCTTCCTTCGCAGCGCAGGCGCAACAGACCGCACGGCTCGATCATCGAACAGCGCGGCCGTCCTTTTATCCGCGAACGTCTTGATCATCCATTCATTTTGTACATTTTACGTAATGCGTAAAGACCGAATACGTCCAGATGACCGGCCGGAATTCGACCGCGTAAGCCCCCACGGCAAGGCCCCACCCCCAAACCATCAGCAATCCTTGATGAACACCATCATGAAGATTGATTTTAATTAATGAGAAAGCGGGCGTAGGCTTTCCCACGTCGAACACGACTACATTCATTTCGACCGCCCAGCGGCGGGATGAACAGAATCCGAACCCAAAGGAGTCGACGATGGCCGCAAAGACCTACAGCGCTGGTGTGAAGGACTACCGCCAGACCTACTGGACCCCCGAATACACCCCCCGCGACACGGACATCCTGGCCGTGTTCAAGGTCACCCCCCAGCCCGGCGTGGACCGGGAAGAGGCCGCCGCCGCCGTGGCCGCCGAATCCTCCACCGGCACCTGGACCACGGTGTGGACCGACCTGCTCACCGACCTGGACTACTACAAGGGCCGGGCCTACAAGATCGAGGACGTGCCCGGCGACGACGAATGCTTCTACGCCTTCATCGCCTACCCCATCGACCTGTTCGAGGAAGGTTCGGTGGTGAACGTCTTCACCTCCCTGGTGGGCAACGTCTTCGGCTTCAAGGCGGTGCGCACCCTGCGCCTGGAGGACGTGCGCTTCCCCATCGCCTATGTCAAGACCTGCGGCGGCCCGCCCCACGGCATCCAGGTGGAACGGGACGTCATGAACAAGTACGGCCGTCCCCTTTTGGGCTGCACCATCAAGCCCAAGCTGGGCCTCTCCGCCAAGAACTACGGCCGCGCCGTGTACGAGTGCCTGCGCGGCGGCCTGGACTTCACCAAGGACGACGAGAACGTCAACTCCCAGCCCTTCATGCGCTGGCGGCAGCGTTTCGACTTCGTCATGGAGGCCATCGAAAAGGCCGAGGCGGAGACCGGCGAGCGCAAGGGCCACTACCTGAACGTCACCGCCCCCACGCCGGAGGAGATGTACAAGCGCGCCGAGTACGCCAAGGAGATCGGCGCCCCCATCATCATGCACGACTACATCACCGGCGGCTTCTGCGCCAACACCGGCCTGGCCAACTGGTGCCGCGACAACGGCATGCTGCTGCACATCCACCGCGCCATGCACGCGGTCATGGACCGCCATCCCCGCCACGGCATCCACTTCCGGGTGCTGGCCAAGATCCTGCGCCTCTCCGGCGGCGACCACCTGCACACCGGCACCGTGGTGGGCAAGCTGGAGGGGGACCGGGACGCCACCCTGGGCTGGATCGACCTGCTGCGGGACGACTACATCAAGGAAGACCGCTCCCGGGGGATCTTCTTCGATCAGGACTGGGGCTCCATGCCCGGCGTCTTCGCCGTGGCCTCCGGTGGCATCCACGTCTGGCACATGCCCGCCCTGCTCTCCATCTTCGGTGACGACGCCGTGTTCCAGTTCGGCGGCGGCACCCTGGGCCATCCCTGGGGCAATGCCGCCGGGGCCACGGCCAACCGCGTGGCCCTGGAGGCCTGCGTCCAGGCCCGCAACGAGGGCCGCGAGACCGAGAAGGAAGGCAAGGAGATCCTCACCGCCGCCGCCCAGCATAGCCCCGAACTCAAGGTCGCCATGGAGACCTGGAAGGAGATCAAGTTCGAGTTTGACACCGTGGACAAGCTGGACGTGCAGCACCGCTGAGGTCCGCACCCACTCTGGGGCGCCCGCCGGGCGCCCACAGGCCCCGATTTCAGGTTTTCAGGAGGGATGACCCATGTCCGACATCCAGAGCTTCAAGCAGTCGCAGAAATACGAGACCTTCTCCTACCTGCCGGAGATGAACCCCGAACAGGTCCGCAAGCAGGTGGAGTACATCATCGAACAGGGCTGGAACCCGGCGGTGGAACACAGCGAGCCGGAAAACGCCTTCGGCCACTACTGGTACATGTGGAAGCTGCCCATGTTCGGCGAGCAGTCGGTGGACACCGTACTGGCCGAGGTGGAGGCCTGCCGCCAGGAGAACCCCGGCCACATGGTGCGCCTGATCGGCTACGACAACTACGCCCAGAGCCAGGGCCTGGCCTTCGTGGTGCACCGGGGCTGACCCGCTGCCCCCCTCGCGGGCAAGGGGTCTTCCCCTTGCCCGGCCCCGCGGCGACCTTGCGGGGACGAGGGATCGGCCACATCCCCGGGCCCGTGCGCGCGGGCCCGGATCCTGACGCAGGTGCCTCCGGCGGTGCCCGGAGGTCCCGGAGGAGTGATCATGCAAGACGATATCCGCGACTACCGCATCCCCGAGGAACCCTATTACCGTGCCGTCGGGGAGGAAGTGGAGCTGTACGAGGCGGCCTACGCCGTACGCATGCCCATGATGCTCAAGGGCCCCACCGGCTGCGGCAAGACCCGGTTCGTGGAATACATGGCCTGGAAGCTGGACAGACCCCTGATCACCGTGGCCTGCAACGAGGACATGACCGCCTCGGACCTGGTGGGCCGCTACCTGCTGGATGCGGACGGCACCCGCTGGCAGGACGGGCCCCTGACCCTGGCGGCGCGCCATGGCGCCATCTGCTACCTGGACGAGGTGGTGGAGGCCCGCCAGGACACCGTGGTGGTGATCCATCCCCTCACCGATAACCGCCGGGTGCTGCCCCTGGAGAAGAAGGGCGAGCTGGTCAAGGCCCATGCGGACTTTCAGCTGGTGATCTCCTACAACCCCGGCTACCAGAGCCTGATGAAGGACCTGAAGCAGTCCACCAAGCAGCGCTTCGGGGCCCTGGACTTCGGCTATCCGGAGGCGGAGGTGGAGCGGGAGATCGTCACCCACGAGACCGGCGTGGATGGCGATACCGCTGGCAAGCTGGTGAGCGTGGCGGAGCGGGCCCGCAACCTCAAGGGACACGGGCTGGACGAGGGCATCTCCACGCGCATGCTGGTGCATGCCGGCTCCCTCATCCAGCGCGGTGTGCCTCCCCTGGCCGCCTGCCGCATGGCCCTGGTGCGGCCGCTCACCGACGACCCGGACATGCGCGATGCCCTGGACGCGGCGGTGACCACCTTCTTCTGAGGCCCAGCACCGGACCGGGTGCCCGCCACCGGGCGCCGTACCCTTGGACGCAGTAGGGGATTGCCATGAGCATCGACCTGGAAGACTACCGCGAACTGCTGGACGACCTGGGGGATCATGCCGCCGAGGTCATGGCCTCCGCCTGGCAGGACGCGGTACGCACCTTCAGCCGCCAGGGCCTGCAGGCCTACTACCTGGAGGGGGCGCGCACCCTGCAGAACCTGGGGCGCGGCAGCGAACCCGTGGTGGCCTTCATCCAGGAGGCCCCCTCGGTGGCCCGGGAACTGGGGGAGGACGCGGTGCGGGATCTGCTGGAGGCCGTGGCCCGTCTCACCTCCCGCACCAGCGGGGCGGTGGTGAGCCTGGTGATCGCCACCAGCCCGGTGGCCGCCCGCAGGCTCAATGACCCCACCCTCTTCGGCCATTACCTGAACCTGCTGGACACCCTGGTGGCCCAGGCACCCCGGGGGATCCGCCCCATGCTGGAGCACCTGGACGTGCTGCTCACCCACCTCACCCTGGGGGGACTGCGCCGCTGGGCCCTGTGGGGGGCGAAGGTGCACGGCCGTGACTTCAAGGCCCAGGTGGCCTATTTCGGCCTGGAGACCCCCGAATCCCGCTCCGTGTTCCAGAAGGAGCGCCGCGGCACCCTCTTCGTGGACGTGCACCGGCGCCTCAACATGTACCTGCGGGCCCTGTGGGGACGGGACTTCTTCCTGCGCCCCACCAGCGGAGACTTCGAATCCCGGGAGGGCATCCGCCCCTTCATCGACGGCTTCACCATCCACGTCCCCGATGCCTATGACGCTCATGCGGGGGTGGACGGGCTCAAGATCTACCGCGCCGCCACCGCCCACGCCGCCGCCCACGTGGTGCACAGCCGCAGCCCCATGCCCGGCGGCGATCCCGGGGGCCTCACCGGCATGCTCATCGGGCTGATGGAGGACGCACGCATCGAGGCCCTGGCCATGGCCGCCTTCCCGGGTCTGCGCCAGATCTGGGCCCCCCTGCACACCACCACGCCGGCGGACGGCGAAGGGGTCACCGCCCTGCTGGGCCGCACCGCCCGCGCCCTGCTGGACCCGGACTACGCGGATGACCATGCCTTCATCACCCGGGCACGGGAGGCCTTCGCCGCCCGGGAGGGGAACCTGGAGCACCACGGCCTGGCCTGGGAACTGGGTCACGAGCTGGCCCCCCACTTCCCCGGCGGCGACCGCTTCCATGCCGTCCACGACCGCATCCCCGTGCTCTACCGGGACGACAACCGCTACCTCTGGTCCCTGGGCACCGGCGAAGGAGCGCAACGGGTGGACTTCCTGCAGGCCCCCCAGGAGCGCATCCAGGTCTCCCTCATGGAGATGGTCAATGAACTGGACGTGCCCGGCGCCGGCGATGACGCCCAGCAGATCCTGATCCTCTCCACCGAGTTCTTCCGGGACTCGGAGGACACCAGCCTCAACCAGCAGGAGGGCCGCCCCCCGGTCTCCCTGCCCTACCACTATCCGGAATGGGACTACCAGATGCAGCTGGAGCGCCCCCACTGGTGCACCCTGCTGGAACGGCGCCCGGGCAAGGGGGATCCGGCCGTGGTGGACGCGGTGGTGGACAAGTACCGCCCCCTGGTGAGCCGCCTGAAATACCTCATCGAGGCCCTGCAGCCCCAGGGGATGCAGCGCCACCGGCGCCAGCCGGAGGGGGACGAACTGGACCTGAACGCCCTGGTGGAGGCCATGGTGGATCAGCGCTCGGGGCGCCAGCCGGACCCGCGGGTGTACATCCGCAACGAGCGCCGGGTGCGGGACCTCTCGGTGCTGGTGCTCATCGACCTGTCGGAATCCACCAACGACACCGTCCACGGCACCGACAGCACCGTGCTGGAACTGGCGCGGGAGGCCACCACCCTGCTGGCCGGGGCCATGGACCGCATCGGCGACCCCTTCGCCCTGCACGGCTTCGACTCCGATGGCCGTCACGACGTGGAGTATTTCCGCTTCAAGGACTTCGACGAGCCCTATGACGAGCAGGCCCGGGCCCGTCTGGCGGGGATGCGGGGGCAGCTATCCACGCGCATGGGCACCGCCATCCGCCACGCCGGCCAGTTGCTCCGGCAACGGCCCACGCGCAAGAAGCTGCTGCTCATCATCACCGACGGGGAGCCCTCGGACACGGACGTGCGCGACCCGCAGTACCTGCGCCAGGACGCCCATCACGCCGTGGAGGAGATGGCCCGCCTGGGGGTGGACACCTTCTGCCTGAGCCTGGACCCCCACGCCGACGACTATGTGGAACGCATCTTCGGACCCCGGGGCTACCGGGTGGTGGACCACGTGGAGCGGCTGCCGGAGACCCTGCCCATGCTCTACGCGGGGCTGACCCGGTAGCGGCCGTTCAGGAGGAGGCCTTGCCCCCGGTCCGGCCCCCGCGCGCCCGGGCCGCCTCATTGCGCCGGCGCAGGTCCCGCAGCTTCTCCCCGATGCGGATCTCCAGCCCCCGTTGCACCGGCTCATAGTAGCGCGGCTCCCCCATGGCCTCGGGGAAGTAGCACTCGCCGGCGGCGAAGGCGTCCGGTTCGTCGTGGGCGTAGCGGTAACCCTTGCCGTGCTCCAGGGCCTTCATGAGACGCGTCGGGGCGTTGCGCAGGTGCAGGGGCACTTCCTCCGTGCCCCGGGCGCGCACGTCCTTCATGGCCGCCTTGTAGGCCGTGTAGACGGCGTTGCTCTTGGCGGCGCAGGCCAGGTAGATCACCGCCTGGGCCAGGGTCAGTTCCCCCTCGGGGCTGCCCAGACGGTCGTAGGTGTCCCAGGCCTGCAGGGCCAGGGTCAGGGCCCGGGGATCGGCGTTGCCGATGTCCTCGCTGGCCATGCGCACGATGCGCCGCGCCAGGTAGGCCGGGTCCGCCCCGCCGTCCACCATGCGGCAGAACCAGTACAGGGCGGCGTCGGGATCGCTGCCCCGCACCGACTTGTGCATGGCCGAGATCTGGTCGTAGAAGAGATCGCCCCCCTTGTCGAAGCGGCGCGAGTCCTCACCCAGCACCTCCTGCAGCACGGAGGCGTCGATGACCGGACCCTCGGGCCCCTCCACCGCCAGGTCGGCGGCGATCTCCAGAAGGTTCAGGGCACGGCGGGCATCGCCGTCCGCCACCCGGGCCAGCAGGTCCCGGTGCTGCGCCTCCATGTGCAGCCCCCGCGCCCCCAGCCCGTTCTCCGTATCCGCCAGGGCCCGATCCAGGACGGCGCGGATATCCGCCGCCTCCAGGCGCTTGAGCACGTAGGTGCGCACCCGGGACAGCAGGGCGTTGTTCAGCTCAAAGGACGGGTTTTCCGTGGTGGCGCCGATGAAGGCGATGGTGCCGTCCTCCACATGGGGCAGGAAGGCGTCCTGCTGGGACTTGTTGAAGCGGTGCACCTCGTCCACGAAGAGCAGGGTCGGGCGGTCCTCCTCCTGGCGCACCCGCCGCGCCGTCTCCACCGCCTCGCGGATGTCCTTCACCCCCGCCAGGACGGCGGAGAGGGTGAGAAAGCGCGCCCCGCAGGAAGCGGAGATGAGCCGCGCCAGGGTGGTCTTGCCCGTCCCCGGGGGGCCCCAGAAGAGCATGGAGTGGAGCCGGTCCTCCTCGATGGCCCGGCGCAGGGGCTTGCCGGGGGCGAGCAGATGGGCCTGACCGGCGAACGCCTCCAAGCTGCGGGGACGCATCCGGTCCGCCAGGGGGCGGTCCGGATGAGGCGCGGGATCCATGGTGATCATCCGTTCTGCATCACGTCCACATCCGCCGGCGGCTCGAAGCGGAAGCGGCTCTCTGGGATGCCGGGGTTCATCTGCCGCTGGCTGAAGCGGATGCGGGTGCGCTGGCCGAACTGGTCCTCCAGCACCATCTCGCGCACGGCGCGGCCGTCCAGACCGATGCGCAGGCGCTCGAAATCCGTGCCCCCCTCCCGCGGGATCAGTTCCACCCAGGCCAGATCGCCCTGCGTCCCCGCCTCCTCCAGGCGGAAGGCCTCCTGCAGATCCCCGTCCCCGGTGAGCAGCAGCGTGGGGGTGCGTCCCAGGGCCTCGCCCATGGGCTGCACCGTGGCCTGGGCCAGGTCCGCGTCGTAGGTCCACAGGGACTCGCCGTCGGCGATGATCTGCTGCCGATAGGGGGTCTCGTAGTCCCAGCGGAAGCGTCCCGGGCGTTTGAGATAAACCCGGCCCTCGGAGCGCTGCATCACCTCCCCCGATTCATCGGTGACCACCTGCTCGAAGGCGGCGCGGAAGGTGTCCATCTCCTGGAAGAAGGACTCCAGGCGCTGGCGGCCCTCCCCGGCCAGGGCCGGCGTCACCGCCAGGGCCAGAAGGAGGGGCAACAGGGTCAGGATTCTACACATGGGGGCTCGTCTCATGGTTTCGGGAGTGGGATCAGACGAAGCGGCCCAAGTTCCCGGGGGCGTTCAATCCTCCCGCGCCGGGGCCGGGGCCAGCACCTCGCGGTTGCCGTTGGACTGCAGCGGGCTCACCACCCCGGCATGCTCCATGTCCTCGATCATGCGGGCGGCGCGGTTGTAGCCGATCTTCAAGCGCCGCTGCACATAGGAGATGGAGGCCTTGCGGGACTCCAGCACGATGGCCACGGCCTGGTCGTAGAGGGGATCGGATTCCTCGCCGCCCTCCACCGGCTCCAGGCCGGGCACCGTGGCCCCGCCGGCCTCCGGTTCCTCCAGCACCTCGTCCAGGTAATGGGGTTCCCCCTGGGCCTTGAGGAAATCCACCACGGCGTGCACCTCGTGGTCCGCCACGAAGGCCCCGTGCAGGCGCACGGGATGGCCGCTGCCCGGGGGCAGGTAGAGCATGTCCCCGTGGCCCAGGAGTTGTTCCGCCCCCATCTGGTCCAGGATGGTGCGTGAGTCCACCCGGGAGGACACCTGGAAGGCGATGCGGGTGGGGATGTTGGCCTTGATCAGGCCGGTGATCACATCCACGGACGGCCGCTGGGTGGCCAGGATCAGGTGGATACCGGCGGCCCGGGCCTTCTGCGCCAGACGGGCGATGAGTTCCTCCACCTTCTTACCCACCACCATCATCATGTCGGCGAACTCGTCCACCACGATGACGATGAACGGCAGGGGCTCCAGCAGCGGCGGCGGGGCCTCCGGGTCCAGGGCCCCCTGGGGATTGTAGAAGGGATCGGGGACGGGCTCGCCCCGGGCCGTGGCCTCCCGGATCTTGCGATTGTAGCCGGCGATGTTGCGCACCCCCATATGGGACATGAGCTTGTAGCGCCGCTCCATCTCCGCCACGCCCCAGCGCAGGGCGTTGGAGGCCTCCTTCATATCGGTCACCACCGGCGCCAGCAGATGCGGGATGCCCTCGTAGATGGACAACTCCAGCATCTTCGGGTCGATGAGGATCAGGCGCACCTCCTCAGGCCGGGATTTGAACAGCAGGGAGAGAAGCATGGCGTTGATGGCCACGGACTTGCCCGATCCGGTGGTGCCCGCCACCAGCAGGTGGGGCATCTTCGCCAGGTCCGCCACCACCGCCTGGCCGCCGATGTCCTTGCCCAGGGCCAGGGTCAGGGCCGAACCGGCGCCGTCGAACACCGGGGCGCGGAAGATCTCCGAGAGGCTCACCAGTTCGCGCTTCTGGTTGGGGATCTCCATGCCCACGGTGGACTTGCCGGGGATCACCTCCACGATGCGCACGCTGATCACCGACAGGGCACGGGCCAGGTCCTTGGAGAGACCGGAGATGCGGCTCACCTTGAGCCCCGGGGCCGGCTGCAGCTCGAAGCGGGTGATCACCGGCCCCGGATGCACCTCCACCACCTCCACCTGTACGCCGAAGTCCCGCAACTTTTCCTCCACGAGGCGGGACATGGATTCCAGGTCCTCTTCCGAGAATCCCCCCTCCTGGGGTTTGGGCTCATCCAGGAGGGTCACCGGCGGCGGGGTGCCCGGCTCCACCTGGGCTGGGGTCCCGGAGGAGGTCCTTGCTGGGGGCTCGGGTTTCTCCGGCACCGGCAACGTGGCCTCCTGGATGGCCGCGTCACCGGGGTCCCTCTCCGCCGCCGGCGCCCCGGTATGGGCCTCCTCCGGGGCCTCCATCAGCACCGGCTCCAGGCGCGCGGACGGGGACGGGGTCTCCCCCCCCTTCTTCCCGGCCTTGGCCTCCTGGCGCGCCTCGGCCTGACGCCGTTTCTCCGCCCGGCGGCGCTCGGTCTCCCGGCGTTTCTCCTCTCGGCGTGCGTCCTTCTCCTCCGCCATCCGGGTCCGGCTGGCCCGGCGCTCGCGGTAACGGGCCCGGGCCTGGGCCAGCCGGTCCCCTGTCCGCTGCAACAGCCACAGGGTCCAGTGCCCCGTACGGTCCATGAGCACGAACCAGGAAAGCCCGGTGAACCAGGTGAATCCGGTGAGGAACAGCGCCAGCAGGAAGAGGGTGACCCCCACCAGGTCAAACATGGGCAGCAATCCCTTGCCGGTCACCTCCCCCACCAGCCCGCCTGCGCTCAGGGGCAATCCCCCCGGCAGGAAGTGCAGGGCCGCCAGGCCGCAGCCGGAGACCAGGGTGAGGGAGAACCCCAGCCAGCGCACCCCCAAGAGGTGCAGATCCAGTTCCCCGCTCTCCCGGCGCCCGCGGAATACCAGCCAGCCGCTGTAGGCCACCATCACCGGGGCCAGATAGGCGAGATAACCGAACAGATACAGGAACAGGTCCGCGAACCAGGCCCCGACACGTCCGCCCAGGTTGTTCACCCCGTCGCGCATCCCGGTCCGGGACCACCCGGGATCCCCGGGATCGAAGGTGGCCAGGGCGATGAACAGATACACCGCCGCCGCCGTGAGGACCAGCAGGGCCCCCTCCCGCAGTCCCCGCCGCAACTGGACGCTCAGGGTACGGCGCGGACGCGGTGCTTCGGCATCCCCGGCGGAACGGTCTGCGGGTTTGCGTTTCTTCGGGCGAGCCTGGGCCAATGGCGGATCGGGGTTGGGCGGATGAACATGCGGATACGCCCGGGAGGACCTCACCTCCAGGGCCAATGCGATCAGTGTAACCCAGGAGAGCCCTTGGGCGCATTTGCACCCGGGGATGCGCGCTGGCGCGGCTAACCCGGGATCAGCACCAGCTTGCCGCGCATCCCCCCCGCCTCCAGCCGGCGATGGGCCTCCGCCGCCTGTTCCAGGGGGTAGGTCCCGGCCACGAGCAGCTCCAGCCGGCCGTCGGCCATGCGGGCGGCACACTCGCCCAGGATGGCGGTCTGATGCAGGCGGTGGTCCTCGCGGCCCAGGAGCATGGGGCTGAGCATCCACTCCTGCGCCACGCTGAGGTTATGCAGCCGGGCGTACTGCCAGTCCATTTCCCCGGGCAGGGCGAGGATGGACACCAGCCGCCCGTAGGTGGCCAGGGCATGGAGCGAGCGGGTACAGGTCTCGCCGCCCACGGTGTCCAGGACCACGGCCACCCCCTCACCGCCGGTCCGGCGCCTGGCCGATTCGACGAAGTCCTCTTCCCGGTAGCGCAGGACGGCCTCGGCACCGAGCGCCTGCGCGATACCCGCCTTCTCCGCATCGCCGACGGTGGTCATGACCCGGGCGCCGGCCTGCCGGGCCAGCTGGATGGCCACATGCCCCACGCCGCCGGCGCCGCCATGGATCAGCACCCATTCCCCCGCCTCCAGGCGGGCGCGGTCGAACAGCGCCTCCCAGGCGGTGATCGCCACCAGCGGCATGGCCGCCGCCTCCACATCCTCCACCCCCTCGGGGATGGGGACGACGAAGCGGGCATCCACGGTGGCGTACTCGGCATAGTTGCCCGGCGCCAGACCGATGCCGCCGTTCATGAACAGCACCCGCTGCCCCGGCTCGATCCCCGTCACCCCCTGGCCGAGGGCATCCACCGTGCCCGCGCCATCGCAGCCCAGGATCGCCGGCAGGGCGGCCTGGGGATCCAGCAGCCCCTTGGCGCGCACCTTGGTGTCCACGGGGTTGACCCCGGCCGCCGCCAGGTGCACCCGCACCTGGCCGGGACCCGGTTCCGGGCGGGGAAGGTCGGCGATCCGGAGCACCTCCGGTCCACCGACTGCAGTCATTTGCACGCATCGCATGGCATCCCTCCTGCTGCTCGCTGATCTGGTCACGGATGCTTCCCGGCCATGATATCCCCGCCCGCGGGGGCGCTGAAAAGGCATGGGCACCGCGGCGACAGCCCATCCGATGCGGCGCTATTAGGAGGAGATGGGGATCTAGGGATCATCCCCGGCTGCGCCAGCAGCCCCGGCCAAGCGCTCGGTGAGCCAGCCGCTGACCAGGGCGGTGAGAGCCATCAGCAGGGTCAGCACCACCACATAGGTGGCGCCGAAATAGTGCGCCAGCAGGGGCAGCAACGGCAGCTTGATGGCGCGGGCATAGAGCACCACCGCCACCAGGGCGGTGCGCATGCCCTGGGCCCGCAATTGGGCCAGCAGACCGTACCAGGCGTAGACGGGACCGGTGGAGAAGACCCCCGCCGCCAGGGCCAGGAACCATCCCCACCCCCCGGAGCCGAGACCCAGCCAGGCCCGGGTGCGCCGGGGATCCAGCAGCCGCTCCACCAGGTACATGAGGGCGAAGACCAGCACCAGCACCGGGGCCACCGCCCGGGCCATTTGCAGGAAGGCCTCCAGGGCCTGACGCGTCACTTGCGGATCCATCAGGGCACTGCCGGCCCAGGCCAGCAGCACCAGCCCGAGAAAGACCCATCCCCCATGACGGCGCAACCAGGAGAAACGCCCGGCCATCAGTAGCCCCCCGCCAGGGCCAGGCCGGCCACGGTGAGATAGGCCAGGACCACGGCCAGTACAAGACACACCAGGTTGCGCACCAGGGCGAAGCGCCGCCCCAGGGTCAGGGCCTCGGCCGGCAGCTGCACCACCCCCACAGTAACCCAGGCCGTGATCAGGGCCGTGACGGTGATCAGACCCACGCCCCCGGCCCGTAATTCCCCGCCCAACACATATCCCGCAGAGGGATGGCCTGCGGCGACACTCCCCAACAGGGTCCCCAGGAGCACGTCCACCGGCCCATCCCCGGCCAGGGCAGAGGCCAACCCCGTCATGGGCAGCCAGGCCAGAACCAGACTGGTGAGCAGGAGCATGGCCGTAAGTACGGGCAACAGCCGCGTAAAGGCCTTCAGGGCACGCTCCAGTGGGGGCCTGGCGGGCCCGGCGACGGGCTTCGGCCCCGCCGATGCCGTCCTATACTTCATCATGGATCTCCTCGATTCATTTCAGGATATGGGATATGCACCCCAACTCAGGCAGATCCGGAGGGAATTCCGCAGGCATCGGGCCCGCTTCCGGCATGGATTCCCCCTTGGCCTTCCCGGAGTAAAAGTGCATTCTAATATAGAAATATATCAATATAAGCGCAGAATCACCTGCCACCCGGGGATTCGCCCGGCAACGGCTAAAGACGGAGGCAGCAGGCAATGGCACATGTGGTTGTTCTCGGTGCAGGCCTTGGAGGCACGCTTCAGGCCTACGAACTCAAGGAGAACCTGGGCAAGGACGATCGGCTCACGGTCATCTCCGACAAGCCCTACTTCCAGTTCACGCCCTCCAACCCCTGGGCGGGTGTGGGTTGGCGGAAAAAAGAAGACATCACCATCGACCTGGCCCCCGTCATGGCCCGCCGGGGCATCGAATTCCTCTGCGACGGGGCCCGGCGCCTGCATCCCGGGGAGAACCGCATCGAGCTGCACAGCGGCCGCTCGGTGGAGTACGACTACCTGGTCATCGCCACCGGGCCCGAGCTGGCTTTCGACGAGATCGAGGGGTTCGGCCCCGGACAGTACACCCATTCGGTCTGCCAGGTGGAACATGCCACCGTTTCCGGGGAGCGGTGGGAGGCCTTCTGCGCCGATCCCGGCCCCATCGTCGTCGGCGCGGTTCAGGGAGCCTCCTGCTTCGGGCCTGCCTACGAATACGTCATGATCCTGGACACCGACCTGCGTCGGCGCAAGATCCGCAACCAGGTGCCCATCACCTTCGTCACTTCCGAACCCTACGTCGGTCATCTGGGCCTGGGGGGCGTGGGAGACACCAAGGGCATGCTGGAATCCATCATGCGAGACCGGGACATCCAGTGGGTCACCAACGCCCGGGTGGACCGGTTCACGGCGGATGCCGTCCATTTCACGGAATTCGATGAGGAAGGCCAGGAGAAAAAGGCCCATGAACTGCCCTTCAAGTACAGCATGATGCTGCCTGCCTTCCGCGGCATCCCGGCATTGCGGGACATCGAGGGCCTGGTCAATCCCCGGGGATTTGTGATCACGGATGAATTCCAGCGCAATCCCACATACCCCAACATCTTCGCCATCGGCGTATGCATCGCCATCGCCCCGCCCAAGCCCACCCCCGTACCCACGGGGGTGCCCAAGACCGGATTCATGATCGAAAGCATGGTCACGGCCACCGCCCACAATATCCCCCGCCTGATCCGGGGTCAGGACCCCGTGGAGGAACCTACCTGGAACGCCCTCTGCCTGGCGGATTTCGGGGACCGCGGCGCGGCCTTTCTGGCCATGCCCCAGAACCCGCCCCGGAACGTGAACTGGTCCTCCGAGGGGCGCTGGGTACACTGGGGCAAACTGGCCTTTGAGTGGTATTTCATGCGCAAGATCCGCAACGGTGTCAGCGAACCCTTCTACGAGAAGTTCATCATGAACCGCCTGAAGATCTCCAAACTCAAGGAGGCCAAGAACGGGTAACCCATCCCTCGCCACGGGTTCCGGGCCACGGCATCGACCCGGCAACACTCAGACCGGCCCCTCCCGGAAGGCCCTGGCCCCATGGAGGAACAGGGCCAGGGCCTGTTGCAGGGCCCGCTCGCGCTCGGCCTGCCCGGGCGGGTCCCCGAAGAGCAGACGGTAGTAGAACGGCGCACGGGTCATGTCGATGAACTGACAGGCGGCCATATCGCAGTCCATGGCCCGCAGCCGGCCCTTTTCCACCTGGGTGCGCAGATAATCCGCCAGCAGCCGCTGGCCGCGGCGGGGACCGGCGTCGTAGAAGAAGGACTGGATGCGCTCCCGGTCCTCCCCCCGCTCCGAGACCACCAGGCGGAAGATCTCCACGGCATCCCCCTCCACCAGCCGGGACTGGATATGGCGACCGTAGGCCAGGAGGGAGGCCTCCACGTCATCGGTCCAGACCCCGTCCGCCTCGAAGGGGGCGAAGACCGCCTCCGTACGCTGGGCGATCATGGCCTCGAACAGGCCGAGCTTGCTGCCGAAGAGGCGATAGAGGGTGCTCATGGAGCCCCCGGCCCGGCGCACGATCTCGTTCACGCTGGCCCCGGCATAGCCCTGCTCCATGAACACCTCCGCCGCTGCATCCAGCAACCGCTGACGGCGCGCCTCCCCCCTGCGGGTGCGGCAGGGGGGCGGATTTTCGAACCACTGCGGCATCAGCGACCTCGGAACCGGTGGATGGGAAGGCGGGGTTGAGAATTCGCTTGAAAGTGTAACGTATGTTACGTTATCTTTCATCGCCTATGCTCCCGGCAGTGCCCCGTATTCCCCTGCTGCCGGATATTCCGGAACCCGTAATGGTCCAAGATGGTCCCCGGCGCCCGAATCAACCCGGCGCCGGGACCTTCAGACCCCAGTCCCCGGCCTTGCCGGATAGCGATCGGTGAATCCCATGTCGATGCCCCTGCGCTCCCTACTCCATCCCCTGCGCCTCGGCCTGGTGGCCCTGCTGGCCCTGCCGGCCGTCTCTCCCGCCGCACCGGAAGGCCCGCCGCCGCCCCCGGTCCCGGTGATCACCGTGGAGCCCGGCCCGGCCGTTGTGTATAAGACCTACACCGGTCGCACCGAGGCCCATCGCCACGTGGAGGTACGGGCCCAGGTGAGCGGCATCCTCGAGGAGCGGCGCTACGTGGAAGGCGAGCGCGTGGAGGCCGGAGACCCCCTGTTCCGCATCGATCCCCGGGCCTACCGGGCGGCGGTGCATCAGGCGGAGGCGGACCTGATCGCCGCCCGCACCACCCTGTCGGCGGCGCGACGGGACTGGGAGCGCATCGGCTCCCTGTATGAACGGGATGTGGCCAGCGAGAAGGCCCGGGACGATGCCCGCTCGGCCCTGGAACAGGCCCAGGCCGGTGTGGAGGTGGCCGAGGCCAAGCTGGAGGCGGCGCGCATCGACCTGGACTACACCTCGGTTACCGCCCCCATCGCGGGGTTCGCCGGCCTGCGGGCCGTGTCGGTGGGGAACCTGGTGGACGTGGGCGACCGCCTGGTGACCATCCAGGAGGTGAATCCCATCCAGGTGATCCTTCCCATGCCCGTAAACGATCCCTTCACCGATTCCCCGGCCCTGAATCCCTCCCCCGACCGCCCCACCCCGGCCGAGATCGCCGGGATCCGTGGCCCCGGGGGGAAGCCCCTGCGGGGCGAACTGAACTACCGCGCCGCCGACATCGACCGGCGCACCAACACCATCCGCCTGCGCGGCGTGTTCGACAACCCCGGCAATGCCCTGCGCCCCAACGAGTACGTGCGCGTGCGCCTGAAGGTGGCCGAACCCCAGGATGCCCTGTTGATCCCGCAGACGGCCGTCACCAGTGGTCCCGAACCGGATTCCACGGCGGTCTTCGTCGTGGACGGGGAGGACCGCGCCCACCTGCGGGTGGTGGAACTGGGGCCGGAGACCACCGATGGGGTCATCGTACGCTCCGGGCTCGAGGCGGGGGACCGGGTGGTGACCGACGGCCTCATCAACGTCCGCCCCGACGCCCCGGTGAAGCCAAAGCCACAGCAAGGACAGGACGAACAGGGGGCGTGATCCACCGCCCCCCGCGACGGAACCCCTAGAGACCTGCCCGCCCTCCCCCGCCAGGGGAGGGCCTGGAGCCTGCGATGTTTTCCAGATTCTTCATCGATCGACCCATCTTCTCCACGGTGCTGGCGATCGTCATCCTGATCGCCGGCGGCACGGCCTTCACGGCCCTGCCGGTGGAACAATACCCGCAGATCGTGCCGCCGGAGGTGGAGGTGCAGGCCACCTACCCCGGGGCCGATGCCAAGACCATCGCCGAATCGGTGGCCGCCCCCCTGGAGCAGGCCATCAACGGCGTGGACAACATGCTCTACATGAAGTCGGGCAGTTCGGACGCGGGCAGCATGAACCTGACGGTGACCTTCGCCAACGGCACCGATCCCGACCAGGCCACCATCGACGTCAACAACCGCGTGCAGCAGGCCATCGCCCAGCTGCCCCAGGCGGTGCGGGACCAGGGCGTGGTGGTGAACAAGAAGAGCAGCTCCCTGCTCATGGTGGTCACCCTGCTCTCGGAAAACGAGCGGTTCGACACCAAGTTTCTCAGCAATTACGGCCTGATCAACATCATCGACGCCCTCAAGCGGGTGGACGGGGTGGGGGACGCCACCCTCTTCGGGGCTCAGGACTATTCCATGCGGGTGTGGTTCGATCCGGCGCGGCTGGCCCATTTCGATCTCACCCCGGAAGAGGTGGCCCAGGCCATCCGCGAGCAGAACGCCCAGTTCGCCGCCGGCAAGTTCAACGCCGCCCCCAACGCACCCGGTGAGCCCTTCACCTTCACCATCTCCCCCGAGGGGCGTTTCAGCGAGGTGGAGGAATTCCAGAACATCATCCTCCGTTCCTCGGAGGACGGCGGCACCCTGCGCCTGAAGGATGTGGCCCAGGTGGAGCTGGGCAGCAAGCGCTATGGCTTCAACGCCACCTACAACGGCATGCCCACGGTGCCTATCGGCCTCTACCTGGCCCCGGGCGCCAACGCCCTGGAGACGGTGGACCAGGTGCGCGAGCGCATGGCGGAGCTGGCACGGCAATTCCCCGGGGACATGGACTACCGCATCCCCCTGGACACCACCGATTTTGTGCGCATCTCCATCAAGGAGGTGCTCAAGACCTTCGTCGAGGCGCTGATCCTGGTGGTCCTGGTGATCTTCGTCTTCCTGCAGAAACCCCGGGCCACCATGGCCCCCCTGGTGGCGATTCCCGTGGCCCTCATCGGCGCCCTGGCGGGGCTGTACCTCACCGGGATGTCCATCAACCTGCTCACCCTGTTCGGCCTCGTCCTGGCCATCGGTATCGTCGTGGACGACGCCATCATCGTCATCGAGAACGTGGAGCGCATCATGCGCGAGGAGGGACTGGGGGCCCGGGAGGCCTCCATCAAGGCCATGGAGCAGGTGACCGGACCCATCGTCGCCACCACCCTGGTACTCCTGGCGGTGTTCATCCCGGTGGCCTTCGTGCCCGGGCTGGCGGGGGAGATGTACCGCCAGTTCGCCGTGGCCCTGTCGGTGTCCGTGGTGCTCTCGGCGGTGGTGGCCCTCACCCTCACCCCGTCCATGACGGCCCTGCTGCTGGCGGGCCACAAGGAAAAGGAACCGGCCCTGCCCTTCCGGGTCTTCAACCGCGGCTTCGACGCCCTGCGCACGGGCTACCTGGGGGCGGTGCGCTTCTTCCTGCGGGCCTGGCCCCTGGGCCTTGGCCTCTTCGCGGTGGTGGTCATCGGCACCGTGATCTTCTTCCGGGTCACCCCGTCGGGGCTGGTGCCGGACGAGGATCCGGGATACTTCATCTCCGTCATCGACATGGCCCCCAGCACCAGCCTGGAGCGCACCTCGCAGGTGCGGGACGAGTACTCCAGCCTGGTACGGCAGAACCCGAACGTGGAGATGCAGGTGGCCTTCGCCGGCTTCGACCTGCTGGCGGGCACCCAGCGCTCCTATAAAGGGGTGGCCTTCACCCGGCTTAAGGACTGGTCCGAACGCCCCGATGCGGATCAGAGCGTGCAGGCCATCGTGCAGCAGTCCATGGGCCTGGGCGGGCGCATCGAGGAGGGGCGGATCTTCGCCTTCGTGCCGCCCCCCATCCGGGGCCTTTCCACCACCGGCGGCTTCGAGGCCTACCTGCAGCAACGCGGCTCAGCGGACGTCAACCGGCTGGCCCAGGCGGCCCAGGCCCTGGTGGCGGCCGCCAACCAGCGCCCGGAGCTGGCCGGGGTGCGCTCCACCTTCGTGGCCGACACGCCCAAGTACCACATGCGGGTGGACCGGGAACAGGCCTATGCCCTGGATGTGCCGGTGGCGGCCATCTACCGCACCATGCAGGCCACCTTCGGCACCCTCTACGTCAACGACTTCAGCCTCTTTGGACGCAACTTCCAGGTGAACATGGCGGCCCATGCCCCCTACCGCGCCGGCCCCGAGGACCTGCAGGACGTGTTCGTGCGCAGCAGCGACGGCGATCTGGTACCCATCAGCTCCGTGGTCTCCCTCACCCGGGCCCCGGGGGCGGACGTCATCGACCGCTTCAACATCTTCCCGTCGGCCAAGATCATGGGCAATCCCGCCCCCGGCTACTCCTCCGGCCAGGCCCTGGCGGCCCTGCAGGAGGTGGCGGAACAGACCCTGGGCGGGGAGGATTACAGCCTGGGCTGGGTGGGATCCGCCTTCCAGGAGCTCTCCACGGGCCAGGCCGGCAGCATCGCCTTCCTGCTGGGGGTGGTGATGGTGTTCCTCATCCTGGCGGCGCAGTACGAACGCTGGTCCCTGCCCCTGGCGGTGATCACCGCCGTGCCCTTCGCCGTGCTCGGGGCCCTAGTGGCCATCTGGCTGCGGGGGATGAACATCGACATCTACTTCCAGGTGGGGCTGCTGGTGCTCATCGCCATGTCGGCCAAGAACGCCATCCTCATGGTGGAATTCGCCGCCAAGATGCATCAGCAGGACGGCCTGCCCATCAAGGAGGCCGCCCTGCGGGCCGCCCGTATCCGCTTCCGACCGGTGATCATGACCTCCATGGCCTTCATCCTGGGGGTGCTGCCCCTGGCCCTGGCCACCGGCGCCGGTGAGGGGGCACGCAACGCCCTGGGCACCCCCATCGTGGGCGGGATGATCGTGGCCACCTATGTGGCCATCCTGTTCATCCCCATGTTCTACGAACTGGTGGAGACCGGTACCGAGCGGCTGCGGCGCCTGGGCAAGAAGGGCTGAGGCCCCGGTCCCGCCGCGCCCCTGTCAGCGGACGCGGCGGGACCCGGGGAGGGCCGTTTCCAGCCCCGGGATACGATCCCCCACCCGGATGCCGTGGCGGGCGAACCAGCCGGCGTTCACCTCCAGGGCGTAGCGCACCGGCTCCGGTGCCTGGTGCAGCCGCGTGGTGTGGGGGACCATGGTAGCGATATGACGGATGCGCAGATCCCCGGTGATGAAGGCCACGTCCAGGGGGATGCGTGTATTGCGCATCCACATCCCGTAGCGGCCGGCCTGAGGCCAGACAAAGAGCATGCCCTGGTCCTGGGGCAGATGCTCCCGGAACATGAGCCCGCGCCTTCGGCTGGCCGCGTCCGCGGCCACCTCCAGCGTAAGCGTCTGTCCGCCGATGCCGATGCGAATCCGGGGCAGTTCAGCCACCGCATCCCCCGGGGGATCCCCGGCCCAGAGCAACGGCCCCAGCCCCAATCCCAGAGCCGACCCCGCCAGGAGACACAAAAAGCGCCGGCGAGCACCCGCATCAGCCCCCTTGCGAACCAGCGATCCCCTTCCCGACACAAGCAACCCCCCTTCCCTTGCCAACATCCTAGCGGATGAACCCGTCCCTATGGCAGCAGGTCCGTTCCAGCCGGGTAAGACGCCCCCACCCTGGCGACGCCGGCCAGGGCCGATGCGGCGAATCGGGGCATGCAGGCGGATTTGAGAAATTCGATTTCCCAGAATGAAGGTAGGATATACACTCAAAGACCTTGCTTCCCCTTTCCAGCGGCACAGGAAGAACCCCATGCACACCCCCCGCCTGACCGTCTGCTTCGACAACTATCCCGGCGAGCCCGGCCTGCGCACCCTATGGGGCTTTGCCGCCGTGCTGGACCTGCCGGGGCAAAAGATCCTGTTCGACACCGGCAGCAACGGCCGCATCCTGCTGGAGAACATGGACCGCCTGGGACAACGCCCCGAGGACCTGGACATGCTCTTCCTCTCCCATCCCCACTGGGATCACATCGGCGGGCTGGATTCCGTGCTGGAGCTCAACCCCCGCCTGCAGGTGGTGGTCCACGAGGGCTTCTCCAAGCACCTGCTGCGGGATCTGGAAGAGATGTGCGCCCAATTGACGGTGATCGGCCGTGACGTGACCCCACTGGCCCCGGGCGTATTCTCCACCGGCCTGTTCGACAGCGATCCGCCGGAGCATGCCCTGATCCTGGACACGGGAGACGTGACCGCGCTCATCACCGGTTGCGCCCATCCGGGCATCGACACCCTGGTGGGCGCCGCCGCGCAGCGCCTGGGGCGACCCGTTCGCTGGGCCATTGGCGGCTTTCACCTCATGTACAGCGACGAGGCGAAGATCCAGCAGACCCTGCGGGCCCTGCGGGATCTGGGGGTGACGGACGTGGTCCCCACCCACTGTACCGGGGACGCGGCCCGCGCCGCCTTCCAGGAGGCCTACGGCCCGCACTGTCATGACGGCGGCGTGGGTCAGGTGATCGAGATCGCGTGATCTGCACCCCACCCGGATGGGCAGGGTTCCACACGGTTTTCATGGATCTCCCGTCGCCCTCCTGGGTTCCACTTCATTTCCGCCGGGGCGGTGGGGCGGATGCGCGGCAGAACGGATACCAAGAGACCGGCACACAGGGTGCCGAAGTGTGCCCAGGGGACTGGGGGGCGGAGCCGGGTGTGTGCCGCAGGGATGCGGCATGCCAGTCTCCATGGAGGGATTCACGACGTCCCGGCGCAGCCCCCTGGGCACGCATCCCCGTAGCCGCACCCCGGACGCCACGCAGTCGCATCCGTCATGGCGCAGGTGGAGGCCTTCCCCCCGGGTCCAGGGCCGGAGACAGACCACGGATCCCGGAGGACCGGCCCGGCCCTCACCTCCCGAAACGGGCCTCCAGATGGGACGAGGCCTTGGCCACCACCGCCCCGGTCTCCACCCCCAGATCGTCGGCGATCACCCCGCACTTGGCCTGGAGCAGGAAGAACACCGGGGCATCCGCATCGCTCAGGGTCTCGTAGTTGGCCTGACCCTTGGCGATGATCAGCCCCGCACCCTCGAAGCGTTCCCGGAAGGCAGGCGAGCACAGCGCCAGCGGGGCCCCCATGGCATCGCAACCGGTGTCGGCGATCTCCGCCACCTCCTGGATCCCCGCCTCCCGGGCCTCCTCCAGGGTGGCATCGTTGAGCACGGGGCCCCCCTTGACGACATAGGTCACCGGACGCCCCAGGGCCTGGATCAGTACCCGGTCGAACACCGTCTCCCCGGCGTTGTCCGCCAGGTAGAGCACCCGGTCCACCCGTTCCAGGGCGCGGCGCAGCACCGGCATCCCGTCGATGCCGAAGGGGGCCTGCAGCACCCGCTCCAGGGTGGCCTCCAGATCGAAGGTCTCGGCGGCGCCGTAGTCGATGATATTGCCGGTGATGGCGATGCGCGCCGCCGTCTCCAGGGGATCGGCGGCCTCCTGCATCGCCGTCTCCAGGCGGGGGACCATGGCCAGGGCAGCGGCGGTGGCCTCCTGCTTGGCATCGGAATAAGGATCCCGGTGTCCGGTGATCTCCCGCACCCGGCGATGGATGCGATTGCCCATCTCCGGGGGCGTGGCCTCCCGGGCCAGGGTCTTGAGCTGTTCCAGGGTGTCCAGCAGCACCTCCCGCTGCTGTTCGTCCGAGGCCCCGGCACGGCGCGCGGCGCTCAGGGCCTGACGCAGGAAACAGGGCCAGCAATCCAGGTAGATGCGCATGGTGACTCCGCTCGGGCCGCCGTAGCGGCCATGGGTGGGCCATGATATCCGGCTGATCAACTGGGAATTATCCCCCGGGACGGCAGCGGGGGCATTGATCGCGCGCAGCGCCTGCCGCAGCGACCGGGGCATGGGCAAAAAGGGTCGGCTCGCGACCTGGTTTGTCGCATGACCGCGGCAGAATCCCCCCGACGCATGACCGGAGCGGGAGATCCCCCATGCCACAGGGTCCAGGAAAGACGACCAGGAGAAGCGCCGAGGACGAGATGCTGCTGCGCACGCAGCGGGGCGTCTGGGAGGGCGATCGCGGAGTATGGGAACGGGAGCAGCCGATGACGGCGGACCTGGCCACACACCTGATGCTGCAACCCGTGATCGACGACCGCCTGTCCACGGCCCTGTGCGACGGGCGCCGCATCTTCTTCAATGCCCGCACCAGCGCCGGCCTCGACGGGATCCGGCGCCATCACCTGCAGGCCCACCTGGTCTGGCATTGCGCCCTGGGCCACCTGCGTCCCTCCCCCCTCCCGGACCTGCGCCGCTGGCACCTGGCCTGCGACCAGGAGGTGAACGCCATCCTCCTTCTACTGGGGTTCCGGCTCCCGGACGACGCGGTGCTCTTCCCCGCGTGCATCGGCCGTTCCCTGGAACAGATCTATGCCTGGCTCGACGGTCACCCGGACCCGTCCCTGGAATCCCCCCCCGATCTTTCCGGGGGGGCGCTGGCGGATCCCATGCCGGACGGGGTACGGGATCCGCAGCTGGACCCGCGGCCGCCGGATTCCGGCCTGCTCCTGGCATGGGAGCAGCGCCTGCAGCACAGCCTGCAGCGGCACGCCGGCAGCCCGCATCTGACGGGACCGGTTGCGGCCCTGCTGGCCTCACGTCCATGATGCCGGGACGTCTGGCATGTCCTTCTCAAGACCCGCCAAGACCGACAGGGATCGTCCATGACCGAGCTGCGTGAAACCCTGTTCCGTCATCTCACCCTGCTGCAGTTGATCCCGCGGCATCCGGGGCGGATCTCCACCCCGGTCCTGCTGGAGAAACTGCGGGAGCGGGGGTTCCAGGTGGACATGCGCACCCTGCAACGGGACCTGCGCGACAAGCTGGCCCTGCACTTCCCCCTGGCCTGCGATGACAGCCGCCGCCCCTACCGCTGGTACTTCGACCGGGAATTCCACCGCAACCTGCCGGCCATGGACCCGTCCAGCGCCCTGGCCCTGGTGCTGGCAGAGGACCATCTGCGGGGGCTGCTGCCCCCGGTGGTGATGGCGCAGCTGACCCCCCACTTCGACGGGGCCCGCCGGCTGCTGGACGAGATGAAGGAGAACCGCTTCCACCAATGGGCCCGCCGCGTGCGCGCCCTGCCCGACGGCAAGACCCTGATCCCCGCGGCCGTGCCCGAGGGTATCTGGCAGACGGTGGCCCTGGGGCTGCTGGAGGCGCGGGCCCTGGAGGTGGTCTATCTCTCCCGCAGCCGGCAGATGGAACGCCCCCTGGTGCTGCATCCCCAGGGGCTGGTGGACCGCCAGCGGGTCACCTACCTCATCGCCACCGCCAACGACCATGATGACGTGCGCCATTTCGCCCTGCACCGCATCCGCAGCGCCCGGATCAGCGATACCCCCTGGCGGGAGGTGCCCGATTTCGACCTGGACGCCTACATCGCCGGCGGTGCCTTCGGCTATCCCCAGGGCCCCGACCAGGTGCGGCTGGTGGCGGAGGTGACGGACCAGACGGCCTGGCTGCTGTCGGAGACGCCGCTGTCGCAGCGGCAGCGGCTCGAACCCCTGCCGGACGGGGCCTGGCACCGGCTGGAGGCCTGGGTGCCCGATGACCGGCAGACCCTGTGGTGGCTCATGGGAATGGGCTCGCGGATCCACGTGCTGGAGCCGGCCTGCTGGCGCGAGACCATCCTCGGACACGCCCGGGCGCTGTTATCCCGCTGGGAGGCCTGATCCCTCAGCTGGGATAAAGCAGGAACAGCAGCACCCCCCCGAGCAACAGGCGGTAGAGGACGAAGGGGAACAGCCCCAGGCGGTCCAGCAGCTTCAGGAACCAGTGGATGCAGGCATAGGCGCTGAGGGCGGACAGGACCACCCCCGCCCCCATGGCCGCCCAATGCACGGGATGATCCTCGAAGATCAGCTCCCAGGTGCTCAGCCCCCCGGCCAGCAGGATCACCGGGATGGACAGCAGGAAGGAGAAGCGGGCGGCGGCGGCCCGGGACAGCCCCAGCAGCAGCCCCGCGGTCATGGTGATGCCGGAGCGGGAGGTGCCCGGGATCAGGGCCAGGGCCTGGGCGCAGCCGATGAGCAGGATGTCCAGCCGCGTCAGGCTGTGCTCATCCCGGGGCCGCGGCACCCGCCGCGCCACCCCGTCGGCAAGCCACAGCAGCAGACCAAAGCCGATGGTGGTCCAGGCGATCACCAGCGGCGAGCGCAGGGCCTGGGCGATGACATCGTTGAACAGCAGGCCGCACAGCCCCACCGGCACGGTGCCCAGGAGCACGGCCCAGGCCAGGCGGCTGTCCCCCACCCGCCGGCGCAGCCACAAAGACCTTCCCCAGTCCCGGCCCATGGCCAGCACATCCCGCCGGAAATAGCCCACCACGGCCAGCAAGGTGCCCAGGTGCACCGCCACGTCGAAGGCCAGCCCCTGGTCCTCCCAACCCGCCAGCCGCGGAAAGAGGATCAGATGGGCCGAACTGGAGATGGGCAGGAACTCGGTGATCCCCTGGACGATGGCGAGGACGATGATGTGCAGCGGATCCATGGACGGGTCCCGGGAATGGAAGGCCGAAGGGGGACTGCGAAGGTCCCCGGCAGTGTAGGGACGCCCCCGGGGAAGTCAAGGCGCGGGCCGCCGCGTTGACCCCGTACCACCGGGGGACTATATACCCCGAGAGGCAGCACACCGCGGTCCGCCCCGGGTTCCGGCGCGCGGGCCCTCATGGCCGCCGGAGGCGGCCTTCGGCAGAGGAGTGGGATCATGGCGGGATGGTACGAACTCAGCAGGGGCAACCAGGGTCAGTACCGCTTCACCCTCAAGGGGGAAGATGGCAGGACCCTGCTCACCAGCGAGACCTACAAGGAAAAGGCCTCCGCCGAGAACGGCATCGAGTCGGTGCGCAAGAACTGCGGCAGCGATGAGCGCTACGAGCGCAAGACCGCCTCCAACGGCCGCTTCTACTTCAATCTCAAGGCCGGCAACCACCAGATCATCGGCACCAGCCCCATGCACGGGACGGAGGCCGACCGCGAGGCCGCCATCACCGCCACGCGGACCGCGGGGACGTCCATGGAGGTGAGGGCACAGGACTAGTCCCGGTCCATCCCCTCACGGGCCCCGGCCAGTTGCAGCAGCCGCGGCGTCTGCCATTGGATCTCCCGGCGCACCCCCGGGTCCAGGGCATCGGACCAGCGGGCCGGGATCGCCCCGGCGCCGTGCAGGGCCCCGGCGATCATGCCGGCGATGGCGCCGGTGGTGTCGGCATCCCCTCCCCGGTTGACCACGTCCACCAGGCAGTCCTCGAAGCCGTCGCTGTCGAACACCGCCTGGAACACGGCCCGCAGGGTATGGACGATGAAGGGGCTGGGATTCTCCTCGCGGCGGGTGCGGAAGCGGAATGCCGGATGCACCCGCACCAGCTCCGCCACCGGACCGTGGATCAGTTCGCGGCGCCCGGCCCCGGCCAGGGCCTGCTGCACCATGCGGGCAACGCATAGGGTGCCGGCATCGGACAGGGGGTGATGATGGGTGACACGGGCCTGGCGGCGGCAGGCGGCCGCCATCGCCGGGGGCGGCCGCCCCAGGGTGGCCAGGGCCGCGGGCAGGACCCGCATGCAGGCCCCGTTGCCGGCATCCTGTTCATTGAAGGGGGTCTCGGTCTCGCCGGTGCGCCGGTAGCGCAGGATGCCCCGGCGCACGGTGTTGCCGATATCCGGAGGCCGGGTGCGCATCCAGGCGCTGAAGGCCTCGGCGGCGGCCCGGGCCTCCACGACCCCCACCTGCAGGATGGCCCGGCCCAGGGCCAGGCTCATGGCGGTGTCGTCGGTGATCGCCCCGGGGCGCAGACGCAGCCAGCCGCCGCCGATGATGCGATCGTGCACCCCATGGCGGGCGCGGATCTCCCCGGGGGTCATGAACTCCACCGTGGCCCCCAGGGCATCCCCCACCGCCAGCCCCAGGTAGGCCCCCAGGGCCCGGCCGTGCAGGTCAAGGTCCCCGGCGGCCCGGGAAAGCCGCGCCTCCAGGCTCGACAGGGCATCCCGGGGCACCCCCGGGTGCAACGACATCACCGACCCCGCCCTCAGGATACGTCCGCCAGCAGACCCGCCGGCGACGGCTGCAGACGCCCCGCCTTTGCCATGGCCTCATATACCGCCCGCACACCGTCCTCGATGCAGGCCATGGCATGCCCCACATGGGGCTGGATGCCGGCGGCCTCCAGGGCCTTCCAGGGGCCGATGCCCACGCGGGCACAGAGCAGGGCCTCGCAGTCCTCCAGGGCCCGCAGGGTGCTCTGCAGCACGGCCTCGCGGTCGCCGCAGTCCTGAGGCCCGCTGCAGTACAGATCGGCGCGGCGGTGGCCCTCGAAACGCACCCCCTGCGGCGAGGCGCGATACACGAGGAATTCCCGGGCATGGCCGAAGTGCTCGTTGATGAGCCCGCCGCCGCGGGTGGCCACGGCCATCCGCACCGGCCTGAGGGACGGATCCATCGTTTCCGGAGCCCTCCCCGGCCGGGATTCCATGCCCCGCAGGATGGCCGCCCGCGCCGCCTGGCGCCGCAGGCCCGCAGCCCCGGCCCGCTCCCGCAGCGCCGGCGGGGGCGGTTCCCGTTCGAAACGGGGCCCCAGATCCTCCCCCAGGCGTCCCACGGCATCGGCGCGGCACTGGCGGCAGTGGCGCATCATGCGCACATCCCCGCCGCAGGCGTCGCGCACCGCGGCCAGCTCCGCCGGGGTGGGCTCCCGCCGGCCGTCCAGGCCGAAGCGGGTGCCGTGCTCGGGGCGGGCGATGAGGGGCATGATGTTGTGCAAGAACACCCCCTGCCCCCGCAGCGCCCGGGCCACCTCCCGCAGATGGCGGTCGTTGATCCCCGGGATGAGCACCGAGTTCACCTTCACCAGCGCCCCCCGCTCCACCAGGCGGCGGATGCCCTCCTGCTGCTGGCGGATGAGCCGCTCCGCCGCCGCCTCCCCATGGAGCCGGCACCCCGGCCCGCGCACCCAGGGATGGATGCGGGCCCCCACCTCCGGGTCCACGGCGTTGACCGTGACCGTGACATGCTCCACCCCCAATTCCATCAGGGTATCCACATGCTCCGGCAGGGCCAGGCCGTTGGTGGACAGGCAGAGCTTGAGATCCGGGGCGTGGCGGCGGATGCCCTCCAGGGTCTGAAAGGTGCGCTCGGGATTGGCCAGGGCATCGCCGGGACCGGCGATGCCCACCACCGACAGCTCCGGCACCTGTTCGGCCACCCACAGGACCCGGTCGATGGCCTCTGCCGGCGTGAGCCGCCGGGAGACCACCCCGGGCCGGGACTCGTTGGCGCAGTCGTACTTGCGGTTGCAGTAATGGCACTGGATGTTGCAGGCGGGGGCCACCGCCACGTGCATGCGGGCGAAGTGGTGATGGGCCTGCTCGGAATAGCAGGGATGGTCCTGTATCCGCCGGCGCACCCCCTCGGGCAGGTCATCCGCCTCTTGGACGGGCTGCGGGCGGCCCGTGGGGCCTCCCTCCAGGGGGACGACGGGGATGTCGCAGAGTCTCTTGGGCTGTGGGGCCATCGTGTTCCTCCCGTTGGGGCGCCCCGCCGGTGCGCGGCGGCCATGGATCGCTCGGGAAAGATTTTGCAAACCCCATGCCAGCCCCTGATCCTTTTTATCTATCTGTTTTAATTAGTTTTTAATAAGACTCACCGGGATTTTGTGGGAGATGCGACACCCCCGTTGCCCGCCCTGTGGCGAAGGGGACAGGCCCTCAGATCTGGCGAACGTGGATCTTCAGGGTCTGGATGCGGTAGGCGATCTGCCGCGGCGTCATGCCCAGCAGGCGGGCGGCCTTGGCCTGGACCCACCCGGCCCGCTCCAGGGCGGCGATCACCCGTTCCCGTTCGTCCAGTGAAGGGTCATCCAGATCCACCCGGGTTTCAGGCTCCTGCCGCCGCGTCAGGGGCAGGCGCTCCTCCAGGCCGGTGAGATGGATGGCATCCAGGTCGATGCTCCCCGTCTCGCTCATGATGGCGGCCCGCTCCAGGCAGTTTTCCAATTCGCGCACGTTGCCCGGCCAATCGTGGCGCATGAGGGTGCGGATGGCGCCGTCGGTGATCTCCAGGGGACGCCCCTGGGCCCGGGCCAGCTTCTCCACCAGGAACCGGGCCAGATCGGGGATGTCCTCGCTGCGGTGGCGCAGGGCCGGAATCTGGATGGGCATGACGTTCAGGCGGTAGTACAGGTCCTCGCGGAAATCCCCCCGTTCCACCGCCTCCTCCAGATGGCGATGGGTGGCGGCGATGACGCGCACGTCCACGTTCAGGGTGCGGTTGCCCCCCACCCGCTCGAACTCCCCCTCCTGCAGCACCCGCAACAGCTTCACCTGGAAGGCCGGGGAGATCTCGCCGATCTCGTCCAGGAACAGGGTGCCGCCGTCGGCCTGTTCGAAACGGCCCTTGCGCTGGGCCACGGCGCCGGTGAAGGCCCCCTTCTCGTGGCCGAAGAGCTCGCTCTCCAGCAAGTTGTCCGGCAGGGCCGCGCAGTTGAGCTTGATGAAGGGGCCGTTGGCCCGGGAGGAGTTGTAATGGATGGCGTGGGCGATGAGCTCCTTGCCGGTGCCCGTCTCCCCGCGGATGAGCACCGTGGTGTGCCATTTGGCCACCTGGCGCACCTGATCGAAGACCCGGCGCATGGCCTTGGAATGCCCGGCCACGTTGTCCAGGTGATAGCCGCCGCGCACCTCCCGGCGCAGGCGGTCGCGCTCGTCGGTGAGAGCACGGCGCTCCCGCTCCACCTCCCAGGCCCGGCGCACGCTCTGGGCCAGCAGGTTGGCCACCATCTCCAGAAAGCGGGCCCGCTCCCCCAGCAGGGCCTCGTCGGCCCGGGCGGGCTGGGCCGCCAGCACCCCCACGGGGCGCTCGTCCCCGGCGCGGATGGGCACGCCGATGAAGGGCAACTCCGGGGCATAGAGGCCGGTGCGGTCCAGGAAGCGGGGTTCGTCGGCGATGCACCGCACCACCACCGTCTCCGGCTGCGCCAGGATGGCCCCCAGGACCCCCTCGCCGGGCCGGTAGCGCACCTTCTGCAACCGCTCGGGGACCCCGTCGTGGGCGGCCCCCACCATGAGCTCGCCGCTCGCCGGGTCCAGCAGGGAGACCATGCCCCGGTGCATCCCCGAGGCCTCGTGGAGCACCCGCAGGACGCCGTCCAGGATCTCCCGCAGGCCCTGGGAGGCACTCAAGACCTGGCTCACCTGGTAGAGGGTGTCCAGATGGATGCGGCTCAGTTCGGATTGGGAATCGGCCATATCTTGCATCGCTGGGATGGGTTCACCATGGGTTCCGTGAAAAGGGATTCTGCCGGGCACAACCGGCTTCAACCGGCCGCGGTGGGCTGCACGGGGAACTGCAGGCGCACACAGCAGCCCGGCGGCGGCGCAGGGTCGATGGCGATGAGGCCGGCGTGCCGGTTCACCACCTCCTGCACCATGGGCAGGCCCATGCCCGCGCCGTCGCCGCTGCGTCCCTTGGTGCTGAAGAAGGGCTCGAAGACCCGCAGGCGCAGGGCCTCGGGGATGCCGGGACCCGTATCCCGGATCTCCACCTGCACGGCATCGTCCCGGGCGCGGGTGCGGATGTGGAGTTCGCGGCGGTCGCCGCCGGATTCCAGGGCATCCAGGGCGTTGTCCAGGAGTTGCTTGAACAGCCCCCGCAGCGGCTCCTCGTGACCCAGCACCGGGGGCAGCACCGGCGCCGGATCCCATTCCACCACCACCCCGGCCGCCAGCAGGCGGCGGGTGAACAGCCCCAGCACCTCCCGCAGCACGGCGTTCAGGTTCACCGGCGCCGCCGGCCCCTCGCGCCGCTCGGGGATGCATGCCTCCAGGGTGCCAAGGGCCCGCCGGCCGGAGTCCAGGGCATCGTTCAGGACCCGCATCAGGGCCTCATCCGGGCCGCCCTCCCGGCGCCGCTGCAGCAGCTGCACCGCGGCCTGGATCAGGTTCACCGGCTCCTGCATACGGTAGGCGGCCGCCTCCAGGGTCTCGCGCATGCCCTCCACCCGCTCGCTCTCGGCGGTGAGGGCGCGCAGGGCATGGACCCGCATCTCCTCCTCGCGCCGGCGCAGGGTGGTCACCTCCTTGGCCATCAGCAGGAGATAGTCCACCCGGCGGGGAGCGAAGAAGGCATCCGCCGCGGCGTCCTGCTCGGTGATCCAGGTGCCGGAGCAGGAGAACCAGCGCGCCCCGCGCCCGCCACCGGGGTCGACGCGCACCTCCCGGTCGCTGAATCCGCCTTCCCCCCGCATCGCCGCCAGATCCCCGGCCCCGCCCGGGCCGTGGATGCCCTCCAGCAGCAGCCGTGCCGGCTCCCGGGCGCGCAGGTCCCCGGCCAGCTTCTTGTATTCCTGGTTGTCCAGCACCACCCGCCCGCCGGTATCCAGCAGGGCGATGGCCACCGGCTCGGCATCCACCACCGACTCGATGAGGGCCTTCTGATTGCGCACCTGGTGTTCCAGGCGGTGCATCTCGGTGATGTCCCGGTGCATGCCCAGGTAGTGGGTGAGCCGGCCCCCGGCATCCAGCACCGGGGCGATGTTCAGCTCCGCCAGATAACGGCTGCCGTCCCGGCGCCGGTTCACCAGGCGCCCGCTCCAGGGCTGCAGTTGGCGCAGACGCCCCCAGAGGGTCTCGTACACCAGGGCCGGGGTGTGTTGGTCGGAGAGGATGGACTCGTTGCGGCCGATGACCTCCCCGGCGGGATACCCGGTGACCCGGGTGAAGGCCGGGTTGGCGTACAGGATCCGGGCCCGGTCATCGGTGATGGAGATGGCCATGGAGGATTGCTCCACCGCTTCGTAGAACAGCCGCGGCGGCAGGGTGCGGCCCGGGGCCTGCGGTGGGGACTCGTCCTCATCTGCGGCGCCGAAGGGGGGATCGCTGCGGGGCATGGGGCTTCACCTGAAGGGGCTCTGGGAATCCCCTTGCAAGAAACAGGCCTTTTGGGCGGGACTCCGCTACCCCTGCCATGGGGACGCGCCTCGGGGCGGGTTTGAACACCTGCCCGGGGGATGGGCGGGGCGATCCTGTGCGCTTTCCTACATCCACGCCCCCATTCCACCGCCCTGTCGTGATCCATACAGACCCACAATGCACCGCGCCGGTGCATTCCGCGGCGCATCCCCCGGGGGCAAGGGATCCGGGCCTTTGGCCACCTCCTGGCACGCAAGATGCAATTCCCCCAGCAACCCAAGGGAGGTGAAGGCGTGTCCGAATTCCTGCTGCTGTTGCTGGGGGCGGCCCTGGTGAACAACGTGGTACTGGTGCAGTTTTTGGGGCTATGCCCCTTCATGGGGGTGTCCAACCAACTGGACACCGCCCTGAGCATGGGCCTGGCCACCACCTTCGTCCTCACCCTGGCCTCGGCCGCCGGCTGGGTCCTGGAGCACGCCGTGCTGGCCCCCCTGGGGCTGGAGTTTCTGCGCATCCTCTCCTTCATCCTGGTGATCGCGGCGGTGGTGCAGTTCACCGAGATGGTGATCCGCCGCCTGAGCACGCCGCTGCACCGGGTGCTGGGGATCTTCCTGCCGCTCATCACCACCAACTGCGCCGTGCTGGGCGTGGCCCTGCTCAGCGTCCAGGAGCGCCACGGTTTCCTGCACAGCCTGGGCTTTGGCTTCGGCTCGGCCCTGGGGTTCACCCTGGTGATGGTGGTCTTCGCCGCCCTGCGGGAACGCCTGGCGGTGAGCCGGGTGCCGGCCGCCTTCGCCGGGGCGCCCATCGGCTTCATCGTCGCCGGCCTCCTGTCCCTGGGATTCCTGGGCTTTGCCGGACTCGACTTCGCCTAAGGGGAGGATCCGACCATGTATACCGCCATCCCCGTGCTCACCCTGATGGGACTCGCCCTGGGCTATGCCCTGGGCATGGCCGGGCGCTATCTGAAGGTGGAGGAGGATCCCATCACCGGGGAGATCGAGGCCCTGCTGCCGGGGACCAACTGCGGCCAGTGCGGCCTGCCCGGCTGCAGCGCCGCCGCCCAGGCCCTGGCCCAGGGCCAGGCCCCGGTGACCCTGTGCCCCCCAGGGGGACGGGAACTGGCGCGGCAGCTGGCGCAGAAGCTGGATGTCCAGGCCGATCTCTCCGCCCTGGAGGCGGACACCGGACCGGTCTTCGCCCATATCGACCCGGAGCGCTGCAACGGCTGTACCCGCTGTTTCAAGGTCTGCCCCACCGACGCCATCGTCGGCGCCAACCGCCAGATGCACGCCGTCTTCCCCGAGGCCTGCAACGGCTGCGGCCAGTGCGTGGCGGTGTGCCCGTTGCAGGGCATCACCCTGCAGCCCCCGGCCCCCAGCCTGCAGAGTTGGCGCTGGCCCCTGCCCGAGACCCATTGAGGTGACGTCCATGTGGTCCTTTCCCCGATCCCCGAGTCTCCGCGGCGGCGTACACCCGCAGCCGCGCAAGCAGGCCACCCGGCACCTGGCCATCGAGCCCCTGCCCCTGCCCCGGCGGCTCTACCTGCCGGTGCAGCAGCATATCGGCGCCCCGGCGCGGCCGCTGGTGGCCCCCGGCGACCGGGTGCTCAAGGGCCAGATGGTGGCCAGCGGCGACGGCGCCGTGTCCGCGGCGGTGCACGCCTCCACCTCCGGCCAGGTGCTGGCCATCGAGCCCCATCCGGCGCCGCATCCCAGCGGCCTGCCGGTGCTGACCCTGGTGATCGCCCCCGATGGGGACGACCGCTGGGTGGACCTGCCGGAGCCAGACCATGCCCTGAGCCTCTCCCGGGAGGAGATCGCCCGGCGGGTGGCCGCCGCCGGGGTGGTGGGCATGGGCGGGGCCACCTTCCCGGCGGCGGTGAAGCTGAACCTGGGGACCCGGCATGCCATCGACACCCTGATCCTCAACGGTTCCGAGTGCGAGCCCTATCTCAGCTGCGACGACCGCCTCATGCGCGAGCACCCGGGGGAGATCATCGACGGGGCCCGCATCCTGCGCCAGGCCCTGGGGGCCCAGCGCACCCTCATCGTCGTGGAGGACAACAAGCCCGAGGCCCTGGCGGCCCTGCGGGAGCGCCTCTACGTGGCCGATGCCATCCAGGCGGTGGCGGTGCCCACCCGCTACCCCATGGGGTCGGAGCGGCACATCATCCGGGCGGTCACGGGGCGGGAGATCCCCGCCGGCAAGCTCGGTGCCGACGTGGGGGTGATGGTGCACAACGTGGCCACCGCCCGGGCCGTGCACCGGGCCGTGCGTCATCACCAGCCGCTGGTGTCACGCATCGTTACCGTGGGCGGCGGCGCCGTCGCCCGGCCCGCCAACCTGGAGGTGCCCCTGGGGGCGCGGGTGCAGGACCTGCTGGAGCACTGCGGCGGCACCCCCACGGCCCCGGCGCGCCTGCTCATGGGCGGCCCCATGATGGGCCAGGTGATCCCCCATGCCCGGGTGCCCGTGGTCAAGGGCAGCAACGGCGTCATCGCCCTCACCGCGGCGGAGGCCCGCAGCGCCGACCCCGGCCCCTGCATTCGCTGCGGCCGCTGCGTAGCCGCCTGCCCCAGCGGCCTCACCCCCCTGGAGATGGCGGCCCGCATCCGCGCGGGGGACCTGGACGGGGCGGCGGCGCGGGGCCTGTCCGACTGCGTGGCCTGCGGCGCCTGCGCCTATGTCTGTCCCGCCCACCTGCCCCTGGTGCAGTACTTCCAGCATGCCAAAGGGGCGCTGGCGGACCGGCGCGAGCAGGGCCAGCACCAGGAGCGCATCCGCCGCCTGGCGCAACGCCGCCGGGAGCGCCAGGAGGCGGAGGCCCGGGCCAAGGCCGAGGCGGCGGCGCAGCGCAAGGCGGAGCGGGCCGCCCGGCGCCAGCGCAAGACCGCCGGCAAAGAGCACAAGACGGAGGCCTGACCCATGACCACCCCAACCCCCGTCAGCGGCCCCCACACCCATGCCCCCGGCGGTATCGCCACGGACATGACCTGGGTGGCCCTGGCCCTGGCACCGGCCACTGCCTTTGGCGTGTACCTGTTCGGCTGGCCGGCCCTGAACCTGCTGCTGGTCACCGTGACCTCGGCCCTGGCCTTCGAGGCCCTTTGCCTTAAGCTGGCCCGGCGGCCCCTGCGCCCCGCCCTCGGCGACGGCTCGGCCCTGGTCACCGGCCTGCTCCTGGCCCTGACCCTGCCCCCCTGGGCCCCCTGGTGGATCGGGATGCTGGGGGCAGGCTTCGCCCTGGTGGTGGGCAAGCATGTCTTCGGCGGCCTGGGGCAGAACCTGTTCAACCCGGCCATGCTGGCGCGGGTGGCGCTGCTCATCTCCTTTCCCCTGGAGATGACCACCTGGGTGATGCCCCAGCCCCTGTCCGGCGCCGGGGTCCCCGGTTTCCTGGAGGGGCTGGCCATCACCTTCGCCGGGGCGCCCACCCCCGATGCCCTCACCGGGGCCACGGTCCTGGGCCAGGCCCAGACCGGCCTCAGCCAGGATCTGGGGCTCTCCCAGAGCCTGGACGGGGTCTACGACCCCCTGCAGCAGACCCTGGGCTGGGTCCCCGCCAGCCTGGGGGAGGGTTCCGCCCTGCTCCTGCTGGCGGGTGGGGGGCTGCTCCTGGCCCGCCGGATCATCGGCTGGGAGATCCCCCTGGCCCTCCTGGGCACCCTGGCCCTGCTGGCCACCGCCTTCATGCTGGTGGACCCCGAGCGCCACGCCGGCCCGGGCCTGCACCTGATCTCCGGCGGGGTGCTGCTGGCGGCCTTCTTCATCGCCACGGACCCGGTCACCTCCCCCGCCACCCGCGCGGGGCGGCTGCTGTTCGGGGCCGGCTGCGGCCTTTTGGTGTTCGTCATCCGCACTTGGGGCGGATACCCCGAGGGGATCGCCTTCGCCATCCTGCTGATGAACGCCATGACCCCCCTCATCGACCACTATGTGCGCCCGCGGGCCTTCGGCCGCAACCGCCGCGGCCAACCCCTGGAGCCTGCCGTCCCGGAAACGGCGCCGGATGGTGCCGGGAGACGCCCATGACCACGCTGACCCAACCCGGCTACCGGCAACGGGTGGGCTATCACGCCACCCTGCTGGGGGGCATCGCCCTGCTGGCCAGCGCCGTGCTGGTGATCGCCGACCTGCAGACCCGGGGGCCCATCGCCCATCAGGAGGCGGCGGAATTGCGGCGCACCCTGGAACAGGTGCTGCCCCCCTCGATGCACGACAACCGCCCCGGTGAGGACGTCGTCGAGCTGGAGAGTGAAGACGGTCCTATCACCGTCTATCGCGCCCGGGAGGACGGACACATCACCGGCGTGGCCTTCCGGGTCACGGGGCAGGGCTACGCCGGCCCCATCCACCTGCTCATGGGCGTGGACCCCGAAGGCGAGGTGCTGGGGGTGCGGGTCCTGGAACACCGGGAGACCCCCGGTCTGGGGGACCGCATCGAGGTGGAACGCGACCCCTGGATCACCTCCTTCGACGGCCGCAGCCTGGGGGACCCACCCCCGGCGCAATGGGCGGTGGAGAAGGATGGCGGGGTCTTCGATCAGTTCACCGGCGCCACCATCACCCCCCGGGCCGTGGTGCAGGCCGTTGGCGACGGGTTGCGCTGGTTCGACGACCACCGCGACCGCCTGCTGCAACCGGACACGCCCCCCAACCGGCCGGTGACGGAACCGCCCGCCTCGCCCGTACGGCATCCGGGCGGCGGCAGCGGCCAGGCCGGACCCGTCTGGCAGGCCCGCGCTGCGGCCATCCACCCCCCATCGGTACGGGAGGACCTTGCATGAACCTCGCCATCCGCCCCCTGCTGCAGGACTACCGCCGCCTGTTCCGGGACGGCCTCTGGGACAACAACGTGGTCACGGGCCAGCTGCTGGCCCTGTGCCCCCTGCTGGCGGTCACCTCCACCGCCACCAATGGCCTGGGTCTGGGCCTGGCCACCACTTTCGTCCTGGTGGCCTCCGGGCTGCTGGTGTCCCTGTTTCGCGGCATCATCACCCCGGAGGTGCGCCTCCCCGTCTTCATCCTGCTCATCGCCAGCCTGGTCACCCTGGTGGACCTGGTGATGCACGCCTACCTCTACGAGATGCACAAGGCCCTGGGCCTGTTCATCCCCCTGATCGTCACCAACTGCGCCATCCTCGGCCGCGCCGAGGCCTTCGCCTCGCGCCAGCCGGTGCACCGGGCGGTGGCGGACGGACTGGCCATGGGACTGGGCTTCACCCTCATCCTGGTGTTGCTGGGGGCGGTGCGGGAGATCCCCGGCCAGGGCACCCTCTTCGCCGACGCCCGCCTGCTGCTGGGGGAGGGCTTCGCCTGGATGGAGCTGACCCTGATCCCCGACTACCGGGGCCTGCTGCTCATGATCCTGCCCCCCGGGGCCTTCCTGGCCCTGGGCTTCATCCTGGCGGGGAAACGCGTGCTGGATGCCCGCCTGGCGGCCCATACGGCCCCCGAAGGGGCGACTCCGGCCACCCCCTGAGCCGGCTCCCCGAAACACCCCCCATGCACAACCGTTCCGGGAGGGAGCATGCACATCGAGATCGCCTACAGCGGCCCCCGGGGCCAGGCCTGGATCCAGGTGGAGGTGCCGGAGGGCACCACCGCCGCGGAGGCCATCCACCGCTCCGGGTTACTGGAACGCTTCCCGGAGATGGACCTGACCACCCAGAAGATCGGCATCTTCGGCCGCTTCTGCCAACCCGATCACCCCGTACAGGAGGGCGACCGGGTGGAGATCTACCATCCGGCCCGGGCGGTGGATGAGGACGAAGACGACGAGGAGGACGACTGAAACCGCCCCGAAGCGGCCGTCCCCTTGCGGCCCTCACGGCCCATTGGACCCTGGATGCCGGCCTCGCCCGACATGGGCCGCAGACCCCGCATGCGGTATCCTCATGCAAGACCTTCGATCGCCAACGCACCGGAAGGGAAAACAGCCGCATGCAGATCGTCCTCATCGGCGCCTCGGGCGGCATCGGGGCCGCCTTCACCCGGGCCCTGGCCCAGCGGGACAGCACCACCCGCATCATCGCCACTCATCACCGCCACCCGCCCGCCTGGGACCATCCCAAGGTGCACTGGCATGCCCTGGACGCCAGCGACGAGGGGGCCGTGGCGGCCCTGGCGCAACAGACCGGGGACATCGATTGGGTGATCAACGCCGCCGGTTTCCTGCACGATGCCCAACATGGGCCGGAGAAGACCATCCGCCAGGCGGATGCGGCGTTCTTCATGAAGAACATGGAGCGCAACGCCCTCCCCACCCTGCTGCTGGCCCGGTACCTGACGCCCCGCATGCGCCACGGCCGGCCGGCGGTATTCGCCGCCGTCTCGGCACGCCTGGGGAGCATCGGCGAGAACCACATCGGCGGCTGGTACAGCTACCGCGCCTCCAAGGCCGCCCTCAACATGGTGCTCAAGACCCTCTCCATCGAACTGCGCCGCACCCATCCCCAGCTGACGGTGGCGGCCCTGCATCCGGGCACCACCGACACCCCCCTGTCCCGCCCCTTCCAGGGACGGGTTCCCGAGGGGGCCCTGTTCACGCCCCACTACAGCGTGGCCTGCATGCTGAACGTCCTGGATGGGCTGACCCCGCAGCAATCGGGAGGGTTCTGGTCCTTCGATGGCGAGGCCCTGCCATGGTGAGGCAGAAACAAAAAAACCGCGACAGGGCGCGGTTTAGGGACACGTAGGGATGGGGTGAAAAGAGTAAATGGAGGCTGGGGTCGGAATCGAACCGGCGTCCACGGCTTTGCAGGCCGCTGCATAACCACTCTGCCACCCAGCCTTGGGGGAGGCTTGTCCGGCGGCTTCGCCGCTCAAACAAAAAACCCCGGCTTCGCCGAGGTTTCAAAAGAAACTGGAGCGGGAAACGAGACTCGAACTCGCGACCCCAACCTTGGCAAGGTTGTGCTCTACCAACTGAGCTATTCCCGCGTCGTTGAATGCGTCCTATTGTACGCATCCGCTTTCGAGTGTCAACCCCTCGACGCCTCGCCGGGGATCCTGGACGATGCCGGGGGAAATCGATCAACCCATCCAGATAGAATCGTAAGTCCCACCCACGCCGCATGCAAGCATCTGCATCCACCCTGTGAAGCGGGTCAACTCCAGCCGGAGCGGTTACACGGCCATGGGGGATCTCCCGGGCCCGGAGATACCCGAATCGACTATGATGAGGAGGCACGCCATCGGCATGGGGCATGTCGTCTGCCGAGGGTGTTGCACGATCCCAACGCTTGACCGAATGGAGGCTCTCATGAAAGTGCGCAAAACGATTCCCTTGTGGCTCGCCGGCGCGGCATTGGTGGCGGTGACGGGCTGTTCGGACCCGGATCAGGGGCCCGCCGAGGAGGCGGGGGAACAGGTGGACCAGGCCGTGGAACAGGCCCGGGAGGAGTTGCAGGAGGCCGGCGAGGCCGCCGGGGAGATGACCCAGGAGGCCCGGGAGCGGGTGGAGGACATGATCGACGAGCCCGGCCCCGCGGAGGAGGCCGGAGAGACCATGGACGAGGCGGTGGAGGCCGCCAAGGAAGAGATGGAACAGGCCGCCGAGAAGGCCGAGGAGACCATGGAAGACAACTGACCGGCCCGGCCTGTCCGGATCCGCCGGACAGGCCCTCCCCCATCGCTCAACGGGACCCCGGTCCCGGTCCTGCCTGTATCTTGCTTTTCCGAGCCCAGCCCATGGACCTGATCGACCAATTGGTGGAAAGCCGCGTGCGCGAGGCCGAGCGCGACGGGGTCTTCGATGACCTGCCGGGACAGGGGCGTCCCCTGGAACTGGAGGACGACACCATGGTGCCGGAGGCGTTGCGGGCCGCCTACCGGCTGCTGCGCAACAGCGGCTTCGTGCCTGAGGAGGTACGCCTGCGCCGGGAGATCCGTGAGGCGGAGGATCTGTTGCGGGCCTGCGAGGACGAGACCCTGCGGCGGCAACAGGCCCATCGCCTGCGCCTGCTGCTGGACCGGCTCGGGCAGCAGCGCGGCGTGACCCCGACCCTGGCGGCGGAGTATCTGGACCGGGTCCGCCAGCGCATGGATGGTTCCGACGAATGAGATCGCCGCAGATGACGGCATGGTTTACAATGTGATCCAGTTCTCATGAGCCCGCCCCCCAGTCCAGCCACTCCGGGAGCATGCCTTGGTCGAAATCACCCGGCCCCTGAACCTCGACACCCGGCAGGAAGCCCTGGTGGACATGCACAGCTTCCTGAATGTGCTCAATGTGCTCGCCTCGGAGATGGACCTGATGGACTATGCCCTGGGCGGATCAACGGCCCTGCAGGAGGCCCTCTCCCTGGTGCATGACATGGCCCGGGGGCTGGGGGATGCCGAACAGGTACATGTCTGGCTCGCCGATCCCGGGGGGCTGCGGGCGCGGATCCTGCGGGGAGTGGAGGCAGCCGCGACGGATGCCCCGCCCACGCTGGAACTGCAGGAATCCGTGGAGAACATCCAATCCATCCTGGAGGTGTTCGAGGTGCGCGCCCGGGAACTGGCGGCGCGCCAAAGCCGTGCCCTGGCCTGGACCTGGTTCCCCCTGGAGGAACTGGAGACGCGCTTCATCCACCTGTTCCAGGCCATCGAGCGCAACAGCAAGGGGCGCTTTCGCATCATCCGCAACATCGCCGATCAGGAGCCCCGGGACTACCTGGTGAAGCTGGACCTGAGCAGCGTGGACGGGGATCGCATCCGCATGCCTGCCGTGTTCCAGGACGTGATCCGCGATCTGTTGGCCAACGCCCGCAAGTACACCCCGCCCGGCGGGCGCATTCTGGCCGGCCTCAGGGACTCCGGGGAGGAGATCCGGTTCGTGGTGGAGGATTCAGGCATGGGCATCCCCGAGCACCAGATCCAGGACGTGGTGGAGTTCGGCTTCCGGGCGGACAACGCGCGTGACCGCCGCACCCAGGGGGGCGGCTTCGGCCTCACCAAGGCCTACTGGGTCACACGCAAGTGCGGCGGGCGCATGTGGATCGACTCCGCCGAGGGGCTGGGTACCCGCATCCGCATCCACCTGCCCCGGCCCAGGGCGGCCTGAACCGCCCGATCCCCCTCAGCGGTTCACGTCCACCACGGTGCGGCCCCGCACCTGCCCCGCCAGGATGCGCTCCGCCAGGGGGATCACCTGCGCCAGGGCCACCTCCGTGGTCACCGCCTCCAGTTTGTCCGGATCCAGTTCCCGGGCCAGGCGGCGCCAGGCCGTCTCCCGGCGCTCCAGGGGGGCCTGCACGCTATCCACCCCCAGCAGGCTCACCCCCCGCAGGATGAAGGGGGCCACGGTGGTGGGCAGATCCATGCCCTGGGCCAGACCGCAGGCGGCGACGCTGCCGCCGTAGCGGGTGGTGGCCAGGACATGGGCCAGGGTATGACTGCCCACGGTGTCCACCGCGCCCGCCCAGCGGGCCTTGCCCAGGGGTTTCACGGGGGGTTCGGCCAGGGCGGCGCGGTCCATCACCTCGGCCGCCCCCAGGGCCTTGAGGTGGTCCGCCTCCGCCATGCGCCCGGTGGAGGCCACCACCGTATAGCCCCGGCCCGCCAGCAGCGCTACCGCCAGACTGCCCACGCCGCCGCTGGCGCCGGTCACCAGGACCTCCCCCTGGGCCGGATCCAGACCCTTCTCCTCCAGGGCCATGACACAGAGCATGGCGGTGTAGCCGGCGGTGCCAATGGCCATGGCCTGGCGCGGGGTAAAGGCCTCCGGCAGGGGCACCAGCCAGTCCCCCCGCAGGCGCGCCTTCTGCGCCAGACCGCCGGGGTGGTCCTCCCCCACCCCCCAACCGTTGAGGATCACCCGGTCCCCCGGCCGCCAGCGGGGATGCTCGCTGGCCTCCACGGTACCGGCCAGGTCCACCCCCGGCACCATGGGATAGCGGCGCACCACGGGGGCGCGGCCGGTGATGGCCAGTCCGTCCTTGTAGTTCAGGGTGGAGTAGTCCACGCGCACGGTGACATCCCCGGGGGGCAGGCCCTCCTCGTCCAGCTCCTGCACCCGGGCCTGCACGCCCGCGTCCGTCTTGTCGAGTACGATGGCTCGGTACATGGGGATCTCCCGGTGATGGGATGGTCTCAGGGGCGCGGTCCACCGTCGAGGCAAGGGGCCTGTGCCGGATGGTCGTCCCGCAGCCGTGTCTCCAGGTGGGTCAACACCCGGCCCAGGGCGCGGGAGAGTCCCGCCGCCAGGGTGCGCGCGCGGTCATCCTCCAGGGGGACCCGCGCCTTGAACTCCAGCGGCCTCACCGCGCGTTCACGGGCGCAGGGACGCAGATCGCCGACAAAGACCTGCAGCCCCGCCACGGCCTCGGGCCGCGCCGGATCGGCAAAATCACCATACAGGTCCGTGACCACCAGATCCAGGCGGAAGTCCGCCTGGCGCAGGAGGCTGCGGGGCAGCACGGCGGCGAAGACGCCGCCCCGGCGCAGCCAGTCCCCGGTGGCGGTATCCACCTGGTCGCGCACCGGGGTGAACCATTCATGGTAGAAATCGGACCGGTAGCGCCCCTGCCCCAGGCGCCGCACCAGGCCCCGGCCGGAGAACGCGGGGGCCACCCGCACGCCGGCGATCACCGCCTGGCCCGTGCCCGGCCCCTGTTCGGCCCCGGCCGGGCGATGGGGCTCCAGGAGATAGCTGGACTTCACCGGGGCGTCCCGCTGGGGGGCCACGGAGCAGCCCGCCAGCAGCAACGCCAGGGCAAGGCCCAACCACAGGGTGGCGGGGTTCCAGGGGGGATTCATCGTGCAGGCTCCCGGGGGTCGGGTTCACGGCTCCAGATCATACCGGGATGTCGCCGCAGGTCCTCGGTAAAGGCGCGGAGCTCATCGGTGATCCTGCGCAGGTTGTCCAGGGTCACGGCCACGTCCTCCTCCTGGGCGGCCATGAGGGCGTCGGTACGCCCCAGGGTGCGTTCCAGGGTCTCCAGGGTGGACGCCATGTCCGCCACGGCATCCTGCAACTGCGGATCCTCGCTGAATTCGCGCAGATTATGGGCGGCCACCCCCAGATCCTCCGGGATACGGGCCAGTTCTGGGGAATCGGCCAGGGACTGCACCCGGATCAGCAGTTGATCCAGGCGCCCCAGGGTGTCCCCCAGCTGACGCCCCAGATCCTGATCGTCCAGTTCCTCGGCCATGGTGTTGAGATGCACCAGGAACTCGTCGAAGTGGGTGAGGATGGACTCCACATCCAGCCGGTTCACCCGGCGCATGATGTTGTCGGCATATTGCAGGAACTGGGTCATGGTACTGGGGGCCGAGGGCACGTAGATATGCTCCGGTTCCCAGGAGACCCGGATGGGTTCCGCCCCCTTCGCGTCCAGGTAGTCCAGTTCCAGGAAGTTCATCCCCGTCACCCCCTGGGCCGTCATGCGCACCCGCAGCCCCCGCTCCACGAACCGCTCCAGCCCCTCCCCCGCCGGCGTCTCCGGGGTGCTGAGCAGGTCCGGCCGCAGCCAGGCCCGCACCATGACGTAGTGGTCCCGTTCGGCCACCGGCCGATCCTGCTGATAGTGGGCATAGGTGAAGGTGATCTCGCTCACCTCGCCGATGGTCACCCCCCGCAGCTTCACCGGGGACCCCACCTCCAGGCCCTGGACCGATTCATCGAAGTAGGTCTCCATCATCATCTTGGGCTGGAACAGGGCGCCGATGCCCAGCACCAGCAAAAGGGCCACCCCCGCGCTCACGGTGGCGACGATGAAGAGTCCCAGGCGGAAATATCCGGCGCGTGTGCTCAAGCGGCCTCCGTGGCTTCGCGGTTGAAGAATCGCCGCACCCAGGGGTGTTCGGCGTGGTCCCGCAACTGCACGGGCGGTCCCTGGGCGATGATACCCCGGCTCTCCCGGTCCAGCATGATCACCCGGTCGGCGATGGCGAAGATGCTGGGCAGTTCGTGGGTCACCACCACGAAGGTCATCCCCAGGATGTCCTTCAGGCGCAGGATCAGCCGGTCCAGATCCGCCGAGGTGACGGGATCGAGACCGGCGGAGGGCTCGTCCAGGAAGAGGATGCCCGGGTCCAGGGCCATGGCCCGGGCGATGGCGGCGCGCTTTTGCATGCCGCCGGAGATCTCGGCGGGCATGTGGTGTTCGAACCCGGCCAGGCCCACCAGTTGCAGATTGAGGCGCGCCACCAGGTCCATGGCCTCCCGGGACAGTCGGGTGTAGGCCTCCAGGGGCAGACGCACGTTCTCCAGCAGGGTCATGGAGCCGAACAGGGCACCGGACTGGTACGTCACGCCGAAACGCCGCAGGATACGCCGGCGCGCCGCCCCCTCGCTGCCGGTGAGGACCTCGCCGCCGATGCGCACCTCTCCGGCCATGGGCTCGTACAGTCCGATCATATGCTTGAGCAGGGTGCTCTTGCCGCTGCCGGAACCGCCGAGGAGGACGAACACCTCCCCGGCCTGGACCTGAAAGTTCAGCCGCTCCAGCAGCGGCCGGCCGCCGAAGCCCAGGGTCAGATCCCGCACCTGGATCACCGGGTCATTCTTGGACGGGTCCACGGGCATTCAGATCCCCAGGTGGAAATAGATCACGGCGAACAGGCCATCCACGGCGACGATGAGCACGATGGCGCTCACCACCGCCCGGGTGGTGGACTCCCCCACGGCGGCGGCACCGGTGCGGGTCTGCAGGCCCCGCAGGCAGCCCACCCCGGCCACCAGCAATCCGAAGACGACGGCCTTCACCAGTCCGCCCGCCAGATCGGTGAGGCTCACCGATTGGGACACCTGGTTCACGAAGGTGACCAGGGGGATATCGAAGGTGAGCAGCACCAGGGCCGCCCCCGCCAGCCCCACCAGGTCGGCGAACAGGGTGAGCAGGGGAGTGACCAGCACCGCCGCCAGGATACGGGTCACCACCAGAAAGCGCAGCGGGTCCAGGCCCATGGTGGTGAGGGCGTCCAGCTCCTCGTTCACCTTCATGGTGCCGATCTCGGCGGCGAAGGCCGAGGCGGAACGGCCCGCCAGCAGGATGGCGGTCATCAGGGGCCCCAGCTCCCGCAGCAGGGACAGGGCCACCAGGTTGGCCACGAAGATCTCGGCGCCGAACTGCTTCATGGCCACCGCCGACTGGAAGGCCAGGATCACCCCCAAAAGCAGGGCGATGAGGCCGACGATGGGCAGGGCGTCGGCCCCGGCGCGGCGGGCGATCAGGATGGCATCGGCCCAGCGCACCTGGCGCGGATGCAGCAGGGCGTGCACCAGGGCCGCCGTGGTCTCGCCGATGAAGGCCACCTGGGCGTGCAGCCCCTGCCCCAGCCCCTGGATGGCCTCTCCCAGGCGCCGCCCCACCCCCTGGCGCGGGGCCCGGGGCGGAGGCGGCGCGGCCAGGGCAGCCGCATCGAAGGGAGCCAGCAGACGCTGCACCTTATCGGGGACGTTCACCAGGGTCACGGGGGCGGTGCGCGGGCGGCGCAGCAGATCCAGGATCAGGGCCACGCCGGCCCCGTCGCAGTAGGTGACCCCCTCCGCATCCAGTTGCAGCGGGGTCTGCCCATGGTCCTCCAGCACCTGCAGGGCCCGGGGCCAGAGATCGGCCACGGTGTAGGCATCCAGGCGCCCGCCCAGGCGCAGGGTGCAGCCCCCCTCCCCGGTGGCCGCCGTTTCCAGATACCCCTCCTGTTGCTGCAACGTGCGTCTCCTCTCGCGGCGCCCACGCGGGCATTGAAGCCGCAGGGATAGCTTGCCAGACTGGGACACACTTCAACAGCCGGGGCGGAACCTCCCGTGAACACCGCCAGCAGCCCTCCCCCTTCCGCCGCCGCCCTCATCGACGGCATCCTGGATCAGCTCAATACCGTGGTCTTTGGTAAGAAAGGGGCCGTGCGCCTGGCCCTGACCTGCCTGCTGGCCCGGGGGCACCTGCTGGTGGAGGACCTGCCGGGGGTGGGCAAGACCACCCTGGCCCACGCCCTGGCCCGCACCCTGGGGCTGGGCTTCCAGCGCATCCAGTTCACCAGCGACCTGCTGCCGGCGGACATCCTGGGGTTATCCATGTACAACACCGGCGCCCAGCGATTCGAGTTCCATCCTGGCCCCATCTTCTCCCAGGTGATCCTGGCGGACGAGATCAACCGCGCCACGCCCAAGTCCCAGAGCGCCCTGCTGGAGGCCATGGAGGAGCAGCAGGTCACCGTGGAAGGGACCACACGCCCGCTGCCGGATCCCTTCTTCGTCATCGCCACTCAGAACCCCCAGGAACAGATCGGCACCTTCCCCCTGCCGGAGTCGCAGCTGGACCGCTTCCTCATGCGCATCCATCTGGGGTACCCGGACCACGACGCCGAACGGGCCCTGCTCCAGGGCCGGGACCGGCGGGAACTGCTGGAGGATCTCACACCCCGTATCACGGAGACCCAGTTGCTGGACCTGCAGCGGGAGGTCCTGCGCGTGCATGTCTCCGAGGCCCTGCTGGACTATCTGCAGGCCCTGATCGCGCACACCCGGGAACCGGGACGCTATCAGACGGGCTTTTCCCCCCGGGCGGGCCTGGCCCTGATGCGGGCCGCCCAGGCCCGGGCCCTGGTGGATCATCGCGATCACGTCCGGCCTGAGGACGTACAGGCGGTGCTGCCCGCCGTGGGCGGCCACCGCCTGCGCCCGGTGGAGGCCCCCACCCTGCCCGCGGCGGAGGTGATCCAGGCCCTCGTCGAGGCGGTACCGGTGCCCTGAGATGCCGACCTTGACCCCACCGGGCCGCATGCGTACCGCCCTGCGGGAGCGGGCCATCGCCTGGATCACCCGGCGCCAGCCCGCCGGGGTGCGCCAGGTCACCCTGGACCGGCGCTGCATCTACATCCTGCCCACCCGCTACGGCTACACCTTCGCCGGGGTGCTGGTGGTGATGCTGCTGGGGGCCATCAACTACAGCAACAGCCTGGCCTTCCTGCTCACCTTCCTGCTGGCGGCCCTGGGGTCCAACGCCATGTGGCACACCCACCGCAACCTCCTGGGGCTGCGCATCACCCGTCTGCCGGCCGAACCGGTCTTCGCCGGGGAGACGGCCCGCCTGGCCTACAGCGTGGCCAACCCCGGACGCGTCCCCCGGCGCGGACTCACCCTGGAGGCCCCGGGGCACCCGGGCCGGGACCTCGCCGTACCGGCCCACGGGGATACGCGGGTGACCCTGACGATCCCCGCCCGCCGCCGGGGCATCCTGCGCCCGGGGCGGCTGCGGCTGCACACCCGCTACCCCCTGGGCCTGTTCCGGGCCTGGTCCTGGCTCCACCTGGAGGGGGACGTGCTGGTCTATCCCCGCCCGCTGCCGGTGGAGGATGCCGCGGGCGGCGGGGCGCCGGATAAGGACGAGGCGCGCACCAGCCGCCAGCCCGGCGGCGAGTTCACGGGGCTGCGGGGCTATACCCCCGGGGATTCGCCCCGGCGGGTGGACTGGAAGGCCCTGGCGCGCACGGGGAACCTGTACGTAAAGGAGTTCCACGAACCCCGCGGCGGGCGGCTCTGGCTGGACTGGGATGACCTGCTGGCGGGGGATGTGGAGACCCGCCTGTCCATGCTCTGCCACCAGGTGCTGCGGGCCCACGGGGCGGACCTGGAGTTCGGCCTGCGCCTGCCCGGCATCGAGGTGGCCCCGGCCCGGGGCGAGGTCCACCGGCGGCGCTGCCTGGAGCATCTGGCCCGTTTCCATTCCCCCGGGCGGGAGGGGGCATGAGCGCGCCGCTCCCGGAGGACCGCCTGCCCCCCCACGCCCTGCCGGCCCTGGCGGCGGCCCTGTTCATCGCCCTGGCACCCCACGGGTGGCATCAGCCCCCCTGGGTGCTCTCCCTGGCAGGAGTGGCCCTGGGCTGGCGGCTGCTGGTGCACGCCGGACGCGTCCCGGCCCCCGGACGCTGGCTGCTGGGGGGGCTCACCCTGGCGGCCACGGGGCTGGTGCTGGCCCGCTACGGCACCCTGGCGGGGCGCGACCCGGGGGTGGCCCTGCTGGTGCTCATGACGGGGTTGAAGTTCCTGGAGACGCGGCGCTTCCGGGATGCCATGCTCGTGGTCTTCCTGGGCTACTTCGTGGTCATCACCAACTTCTTCTACTCCCAGGAGATCCCCCTGGCCCTGTATATGGTGCTGGCGGTGTTCGCCACCACCGCCGCCCTGGTGCGGGTCAACGCCGGGGACAACGGCCCGCCGTGGGGGGAATCCCTCCGCCTCACGGGGCTGATGCTGGCCCAGGCCCTGCCGCTGATGGTGATCCTGTTCTTCCTGTTCCCGCGCATCCCGGGCCCCCTGTGGAGCATGCCCGAGGAGGAACCCGCGGCCACCACGGGCCTGTCGGATCACATGCGCCCGGGGTCCGTGAGCCGCCTGCTGCAGTCCGAAGCCCCGGCCTTCCGGGTCACCTTTGCGGGGGAGATACCCGGGGCCGCCCAGCGCTACTGGCGCGGACCGGTGTTCTGGGCCTATGACGGGCGCACCTGGCGGGCCGGTGCGGTGCCCCCGGCGCCACCGGCGATCCCCCCGCAGGCGGACACCCTGGAACACACCGTGAGCCTGGAGCCCCACGGCCAGCGCTGGCTGCTGGCCCTGGATGTCCCCGTTTCCGCGCCCCGGGACGCGCGCCTCACCGACGATGGCTACCTGGTCTCCCGGGAGCCGGTGCGGCAGGTGATCCGTTACAGCGTGCGTTCGCGCCCCGGCGCGGCCCTGGAGCCCCTGCTCTCCGGGGCGCGGCGCGAAGCGGCCCTGGACCTGCCCGGGGACGCCGCGCCCCGGGCCCGGGCCCTGGCCCGGGCCTGGCGGCGGGTCCACGGGGGCGACGATGCCGCCGTAGTACAGGCGGCCCTGGGGCATTTCCGGCAGGCGCCCTTCCGCTACACCCTGTCCCCGCCCCCGCTGCGCCGGGATGCGGTGGACCAGTTCCTGTTCGAGACCCGAGCGGGCTTCTGCGAGCACTATGCCGGGGCCTTTACGGTACTCATGCGCGCCGCCGGGATCCCGGCGCGGGTGGTCACCGGCTATCAGGGCGGGACCTTCAACCGGGCGGGGGACTACCTGCTGGTGCGCCAGTCGGACGCCCACGCCTGGACGGAGGTCTGGCTACAGGGGCGGGGCTGGACGCGGGTGGATCCCACCGGGGCGGTGGCCCCGGAGCGCATCGAGTCGGGGGTGGGGGCGGCCTTCTCGGGGGACACCACGGTGCCGGCATTCCTGCGCCGGGGGGGCGATTGGTTCGGCGACCTGCGTCTGCAGCTGGGCCTGTGGCAGGACAGCCTCAATTACTACTGGAACGGCTGGGTGCTGGCCTTCGGCCCGGAGCGCCAGCGGGAACTGCTGGCGCGTCTGGGTCTGGACGGGACCGATTGGCGGGCCCTGGTGGGGCTGATGGCCGTCGCCACCGGCCTCGTGCTGACCCTGTTCGCCGGCATCTTCCTGTGGCGCAACCGTCTGCCGATGAGAGATCCCCTGGGACGCCTGCAGACCCGTTTCGACCGCCGCCTGGCCCGGCTCGGGGTGCCGCGGGCACCCCACGAACCCCTGCCGGATTTCGCCCGGAGGGTGACCCGGGAACGCCCGGAACTGGCCGGTCCGGTGGCGGGCTTTGCCGAGGAGTACAACCGCCTGCGTTACGGGCCGCAGCCCGATCCCGCCCGCTTTGCCCGCCTGCGCGGGCACCTGCGGGCGCTTCCGGGACGGGGTGCGGCCCTATACCGCCAATTCCGGCGCCCGGGTTGATCCGGGATCGCCGCCCAGGATCCAGACGGATCCATGGGCGCCTCCTCAGGCGGCGTTGCGTCCCAGTGGGAGCCCCTGTGCTGGACGTGCCGGACGCCGGTGACGGACTTCGTTGCGGGCGGCCGTCTGCACCTCGGGACGGTCGGCGAACTGGTCCAGGGTCATGCCATCCAGGAAGGCATACAGCTGCCGGCTCAGGTCCTCCCATAGTTCGTGGGTAAGGCAGCGCTCGCCGTGCTGGCAATCCCCCCGGCCCTCACAGCGGGTCATCTGCACGCTGTCATCCACCGCCTGAATGATGCGGGCCACGCTGATCTGATTCGCGGGGCGGGAGAGACGATACCCCCCGCCGGGCCCGCGCACGCCCTCCACCAACCCGTCCCGGCGCAGCTTGGCGAAGAGTTGTTCCAGGTAGGACAGGGAGATCCCCTGGGACTGGGAGATGTCCGCCAGGGTCACGGGCCCGGTCTCGTCGTGGATGGCCAGGTCCAGCATGGCCGTGACGGCATATCGGCTCTTGGTCGAGAGTTTCATGATGTCCCTCCTGGGGTGTTCGGCTCGCATCCCGGCCCGTTCACCGGGCGGGTTTAGACTCGTTTTACAATTCCCTATCCGATTAGTCAAGTATGCAGACACAAAATTCCGCAGGGATCCTTGGGGTTCCTGGTGGCGGGTCCTGGTGGCGGGTTGGGCCGGGGAGGCTCCCCTCCAGGGGACGCCGTGCATCCATCCATGGAGGCTTGCGCGCCGCTTCCCTGCGGCGTGCACCCCTTCCGGGGATACCTCCCCGGGCCAACGTGGCATGGCGGATCCCTAGTCGAAGCGGTGTCCCTGGCGCAGGCAGTAGCCCAGCCACTTGTACAGGAAGCGGTTGAAGCGCCAGCGCATCTGCAAGGTCTTCCAGTCGGGATGATCCACCAGGCTCAGTTCCTCGCCGCTGCGGCTATGACGGCCCAGGACCTCCGCCTGGCGGGCGTCGTGGTACATGCGCACCCGCAGGTTGGGGCTGCGCCGGGCCGGGCGTTCGCCGTCGGCCTCGAAGCGGTAGGTGAGACACAGGGTGGTGGTATAGGGGCAGCATTCCAGGACCTGGAGATGCAGGTCCATGGCCCCCGGGACGCGGGAGACGCGGGGGCCCTGGATGGACCGGGGATCGGGGCACAGCTGCCGCAGGCGGATGTAGTTCGCCTCGTACAGATCCATCAGCGCCGCGAAGCTGCTGGGCAGCGGGTCCAGATAGGCGGGTGTGTGGGCTTCGACCAGCATGGCGGGATGGTAGCACAGGGACAGGCCGGGCCGTCTTTGCTAAGTTAGACGGGTTTGCGCGGCCCTGTCCCGGTGGGAAGCCGCAGCCCGTCCATCCGATCCAGAGGCGTTGCATCGAGCATGAAGATCCATCGCGTCCAGACCACCCCCTTCACCGATCAGAAACCCGGCACCTCCGGCCTGCGCAAGAAGGTGTCGGTGATGCGCACGCCCCATTACCTGGAAAACTTCGTGCAGGCGGTATTCGACGCCCGCCCGGATCTGCACGGCGGCACCCTGGTGCTGGGGGGGGACGGTCGCTACTACAACCGCGAGGCCATCCAGGTCATCCTGCGCATGGCGGTGGCCAACGGCGTCTCCCGGGTGCTGCTGGGACGCGGCGGGATCCTGTCCACACCGGCCGCCTCCTGTCTGATCCGCAAGTACCGCACCCAGGGGGGGATCATCCTCTCCGCCAGCCACAACCCCGGCGGCCCCGACGAGGACTTCGGCATCAAATTCAACACCCCCAACGGCGGGCCCGCTCCGGAGCGGGTGACCGAGGCCATCCATGCCCGGGCCTGCGAACTGGAGCACTACCGCATCGCCGAGATGCCGGAGGTGGACATCGACCGCTTGGGGAGGATCCAGGTGGGCCCCATGACCGTCTCGATCGTGGATCCGGTGGACGACTATGCCGAGCTCATGCAGTCCCTGTTCGATTTCGACCGCATGCGCGCCCTGTTCACGGAGGGGCGCTTCTCCATGCGCTTCGATGCCATGCAAGCCGTCACCGGGCCCTACGCCCGGCGCATCCTGGAGGAGATGCTGGGGGCACCGAAGGGCACGGTGGTGAGGGCCGATCCCCTGCCGGATTTCGGCGGCGGGCATCCGGACCCCAACCTGGTCCATGCCCAGGACCTGGTGCAGGCCATGGCGGCGCCGGACGGGCCCGACTTCGGGGCTGCCTCCGACGGTGATGGGGACCGCAACATGATCCTGGGTCGGAACTTCTTCGTCACCCCCAGCGACAGCCTGGCGGTGCTGGCGGCCAATGCCCACCGGGTGCCGGGGTATGCCCGGGGCATCGCCGGTATCGCCCGTTCCATGCCTACCAGCCGCGCGGCGGACCGGGTGGCCCGGGCGCTGGGGGTGGAGGCCTTCGAGACCCCCACCGGCTGGAAGTTCTTCGGCAACCTGCTGGATGCCGGGCGCGTCACCCTCTGCGGTGAGGAGAGCTTTGGCACCGGCTCGGACCATGTGCGCGAGAAGGACGGCCTCTGGGCCGTGCTCTTCTGGCTCGACCTGCTGGCGGCGCGGCGGGAGTCGGTGGAGGCCATCGTGCGCGACCACTGGCGCCGCTTTGGCCGCGACTTCTACACCCGGCACGACTACGAGGGCCTGCAGGAGGACGGGGCCCGGGCCCTGATGCAGGCCCTGCGCCGGCGCCTGGATACCCTGCCGGGGCAGCGCCTGGGGGATTACACGGTGACCCACGCCGACGATTTCGCCTACACCGATCCGGTGGACGGCAGCCAGGCCCGGGGCCAGGGCATCCGGCTGTTGTTCGGGGACACGGCGCGGCTGGTCTTTCGCCTCTCCGGCACCGGCACCTCCGGCGCCACCCTGCGGGTCTATGCCGAGCGCTTCGAGGCGGATGCCGCAAGACACGGCGACACGGCCCAGACGGCCCTGGAGCCGCTGCTGGCGGTGGCCCGGGAGGTGGCCGACATCCCGGGCCACACCGGACGGGAGGCCCCGGACGTGGTCACCTGAACCCCCGGGCCGCGGCGGGCAATCCGGCAAAACCTTATAATGAAAAGTAAAATCAAGGCCTTGCCTTGCAGGTTAAGGACAGACCTGATATCTATAAGACCGCTTGATGCACCGCGACAGGCCACCCCGGTACCACCGGGGCCCGGCGCGCCTAGGTCCAACCGACCCGAGACACCCCATGGTCCCCCGGCAGCCGCCCCGGGACCCCGTTGACGTTCACCCGCCCCGGGGCGGGACACCCAAGCGGAGCACACGATCCATGCCCAAGCATCCACGGCCGCTTTCACCGCATCTGCAGGTCTACCGCCCACAGCTCACCTCCGTCCTGTCGGTGTTCCACCGCGGCACCGGCGGGGCGTTGAGCGTGGCCAGCGTGATCCTGATCTACTGGCTCTGGGCCGTGTCCGCCGGACCGCAGGCCTACGCCACGGCCCAGGGCCTGCTGCATAGCTGGTTCGGGGTGTTGGTGGTGGTGGGCATCAGCGGATCCATCTTCTATCACCTGTGCACCGGCGTGCGTCACCTGGTCTGGGACACGGCCTGCGGGCTGGACATCCGCTCGGTCTACCGCAGCGGCGGCATCGCCTTGTTCATCGCCCTGCTGCTCACCCTGGCCTTCTGGTTCGTGGCGCTGTGGAGTGTGGGTCTGATCCAATCGCTTTGGAAGGGGGTGCTGTCATGAGCAGTCTGCGTTCACCGCTGGGCCGGGCCCGGGGTTGGGGCTCCACCGGGGAGGGTTCCCATCACTGGTGGGTCATGCGTCTGAGTTCCGTGGCCATGGTGCCGCTCATGCTGTGGCTCATGTTCAGCCTGGCCGCCCTGGCCGGGGCAGATCACGCCACCGTGACCGCCTGGCTGGCCTTCCCGCTGAACACGGCCCTGATGATCCTGGCCGTGGCCACCCTCTTCTTCCACGCCAACATGGGCCTGCAGGTGATCATCGAGGACTACGTGCACCACGCCGGGCTGAAGTTCGCGACGCTCATCGCCGTGAAATTCGCCCTGATCCTGCTGGCGGTGACCGGGATCGTCGCCATATTCCGCATTGCTTTCGGGAGCTGATTTGATGAAGGGCGACTACAAGATCATCGACCATGCCTACGACGTGGTGGTGGTGGGGGCCGGCGGCGCCGGCCTGCGCGCCACCTTCGGCATGGCGGAAAAGGGCCTGAAGACCGCCTGCGTCACCAAGGTTTTCCCCACCCGCAGCCACACCGTGGCCGCCCAGGGGGGCATCTCCGCGGCCCTGGGCAACATGGGCGAGGACGACTGGCGCTGGCACATGTACGACACCGTCAAGGGCTCCGACTGGCTCGGTGACCAGGACGCCATCGAGTACATGTGCCGCGAGGCGGCCCCGGCCATCATCGAGCTGGAGCACTACGGCGTGCCCTTCTCCCGCACCGACGACGGGCGCATCTACCAGCGGCCCTTCGGCGGCATGACCACCCACTTCGGCGAGGGCCGCGCCCAGCGCACCTGCGCCGCCGCCGACCGCACCGGCCACGCCATCCTGCACACCCTCTACCAGCAGGCCCTGCGCCACCAGGCGGAGTTCTTCGTGGAGTACTTCGCCACCGACCTGATCATGGACGGGGAGACCTGCCGCGGCGTCATGGCCCTGAACCTGCTGGAGGGGACCATCCACCGCTTCAACGCCCACCTGGTGGTGCTGGCCACCGGCGGCTACGGGCGCAGCTACTTCTCCTGCACCTCGGCCCACACCTGCACCGGCGACGGCAACGGCATGGTGCTGCGCGCCGGCCTGCCCCTGCAGGACATGGAGTTCGTGCAGTTCCACCCCACCGGTATCTACGGCGCCGGCTGCCTCATCACCGAGGGGGTGCGCGGCGAGGGCGGCTATCTCACCAACGCCAAGGGGGAGCGGTTCATGGAACGCTACGCCCCCAACGCCAAGGACCTGGCCTCCCGGGACGTGGTCTCCCGCTCCATGACCATCGAGATCAACGAGGGCCGCGGGGTGGGCCCGAAGCAGGACCATATCCATCTGCACCTGGAGCACCTGGGGCCCGAGGTGATCCACGAGCGTCTGCCGGGCATCGCCGAAACGGCCAAGATCTTCGCCGGTGTGGACGTCAGCCGCGAACCCATCCCGGTGCTGCCCACGGTGCACTACAACATGGGGGGCATCCCCACCAACCACCACGGCGAGGTGCTCACCCTCAAGGACGGGGACCCCGACCGCGTGGTGCCGGGGCTCATGGCCATCGGCGAGGCGGCCTGCGTGTCCGTGCACGGCGCCAACCGCCTGGGCTCCAACTCCCTGCTGGACCTGGTGGTCTTCGGCCGCGCCGCCGCCCACCGCGCCGCGGAGATCGTCTCCGGCATCGGCGCCGATGTGCGGCCGCTGCCGGACGGGGCCGCCGACCCCGCCCTGGAGCGCCTGGACCGGCTGCGCAACGCCAACGGCAACCGTCCCACCGCCAGCATCCGCAAGGACATGCAGCACACCATGCAGCGTTACGCCGCCGTGTTCCGCACGGGCGAGACCCTGAAAGAGGGCTGCGAGCGCATGGACGAGATCATGGACTCCTTCGCCGAGGTCCACGTGAGCGACCGCTCCCTGGTGTGGAACCTGGACCTGATGGAGACCCTGGAACTGGAGAACCTGCTGGGCTGCGCCGTGGCCACCATCCGCTCCGCCCTCAACCGCGAGGAGAGCCGCGGGGCCCACGCCCGGGAGGACCACCCGGAGCGCGATGACGAGCACTGGATGAAGCACACCCTCTCCTGGGTGGATCACCAGGGCCGGGTAAAACTGGACTACCGCCCGGTGCACATGTACACGCTCAGCGACGATGTGGACGTCGTCCCGCCCAAGGCGCGGGTCTACTGATCCGCCGACTCAGGAGAACGCAAGACCATGGCCCAGTTCGTACTGCCGATCCAATCCCGCGTCAAGGAGGGCATGACCTTCAAGGCCGAGGGCGCCTCCAGCGAGAACATCAAGCGCTTCAAGATCTACCGCTGGAACCCGGAGACCGAGGACAACCCGCGCATCGACACCTACGAGGTGGACATGGACAGCTGCGGGCCCATGGTCCTGGATGCCCTGATCAAGATCAAGGAGGAGATCGACCCCACCCTGGCCTTCCGCCGCTCCTGCCGCGAGGGCATCTGCGGCTCGTGCGCCATGAACATCGATGGCACCAACACCCTGGCCTGCACCAAGCCCATCGCCGAGATCAAGGGGGATGTGCGCATCTACCCCCTGCCCCACATGGAGGTGGTCAAGGACCTGATCCCGGAGATGACCCACTTCTACGCCCAGTACGCCTCCATCAAGCCCTGGCTGCAGACCGAGACCCCGGCGCCGCCGGACCGGGAACGGCTGCAGTCCAAGGAGGACCGGCTCAAACTGGACGGGCTCTACGAGTGCATCCTCTGCGCCTGCTGCTCCACCAGCTGCCCCAGCTACTGGTGGAACGGGGACCGTTACCTGGGCCCCGCCACCCTGCTGCAGGCCTACCGCTGGATCGCCGATTCCCGGGACGAGGCCACGGGTGAACGACTGGATGAACTGGATGACGCATTCAAGGTCTTCCGCTGCCACACCATCATGAACTGCACCCGCACCTGCCCCAAGGGCCTGAACCCCGGTCTGGCCATCGCCGAGATCAAGAAGCAGTTGGTGCTGCGCAAGTGACGCAAAGAGCCAGGCCATGAACGCCCCCTCCGTCCTATTGTGGCGCTGCCGGCGGGGCACCAAGGAACTGGACCTGATGCTGGAGCGCTTCCTCCACGCCCACTGGGCGGGGCTGGATGCCCACCAGCGCCGGGCCCTGGAGGCCCTGCTGCAGCGGGAGGACGCCGACCTGCAGCGCTGGCTGCTCTATGGCGAGGAGGTGGAGGTGGCGGAGCTGGCCCCCATCGTGGCGCGGGTGCGCTCCGCCTTCGTACGGGGTAGCTCCGCCCCCTGAGGCCTACCCCGGGTCCTTCGGGGCGGCCCCCTCAGGATCCCCCCCACCGCCGCCCGTACGCAGACGCCCCCGCAACCGGCGCAGTGCATGGCGCTCAACGGCATCCGCCAGGAGCGGGCAGCGCCGGTGGCGTCCGCGGGCGTCCCGCAGGCACAACAGCACACACCCCGGGAGCAGGGTGGTCTCCGGCAGCACCGCAACCTCCTGGCGGCGACCGCCCCTCTCCAGCCACCAGCCCCCGCTGGGGTCATGGCCGATGGCGGTGATACGCCCCGGCCCCGCATGCCGTAGCCACTCCCGCACCAGGCTCACCGCCACCAGGGCAAGCCCCACCGCGCGCAGCCAGGCCGGAAGGGCACTTACCCCCAGGGCCAGCGCGGCGCCCACATGCAACGCGCACAACCCCGCCAGCAGGACCCGGGAGATCCCCACGTCCACCCTCAGCCCCGCCGGATACGCTGCCACCGCCATCCCCCCGCCTGCATCACCGCCCCATTCCTTAGCGTTTCAGTCAGAGAAACAGACAGTTATTGATCCAGACCATACAGCATGCAGGGACGTTATTGTGCATAATACGCATGCGGGATAGCATCAAGGCATCCATCTCGACGCAGTGGAGCAACCAACAAGGTGCGGCCGTCACCCGGCGCCGCGGGGCACGTAACGCCATGTCCGCGTTCGCCGGGACCGGCGGCGGCCAACATGCAGCAGGAGATCACCCTATGTCATCAACAGAATTAGCCGCAAACATGCGGGATCTGGTCATGGTGGGAGGGAATATCCTCACCATCGCAGGATTCATCGGCGCGGGCCTTCTGGGGTTCTGGTTCGGCCGCCAGCAGGGGGACGCCGGCCGCGTCCTGGAGCTGGAATCGGAGGTGGAGAACCAGCGGCGCAAGCTGGAGAGCTACCGCTCCCAGGTGAACCGCCACTTCGAGAAGACCGCCACCCTGTTCACCGGCATGGCCCATTCCTACCGCGAACTCTATGAGCATCTGGTGGACAGCTATGACCGGCTGGGCAACGGTCCCTCCAGCCGCTTCCTGCCGCGCCGCGCCTCCGCCCTGCTGGAGCTCTCCCGCGAGGAGCAGCGCCGCGCCATCCCGGGCAGGGCCCGGCCGTCCGAGGCGGAACCGGCCAAGGCCCCCGACCCGCGGGGCGCCACTGCATTCAAGCCGGAGGCCAAGCCCCAGCAGGCCGCCACCGCCAAGCCCGCCGCGCAACAGAAGCCGGCCCCCGCCGCCAAGGCCACCGACCCGCGGGGTCCCACGGCGTTCAAGCCCGAGGCCAAGCCCCAGCAGACCGCCGCCGCCAAGCCCGCTGCCGGCCGGCCCCAGGCGGCCACCTCCGCCAAGGCCGCCACCCCGGCACAGAAACCGGATCCCCGCGGCGCCACCGCCTTCAAGCCGTCCACCCAGGCCCAGAAGCTGACCACCCAGGCCCGCAGCGCCACCCCGGCGCAGAAGCCGGTGCAGAAGCCTGCCGCGCAGCGGCCCGCCGTGGCGGCCCCGCGTCCCACCACCCCCCTGCGGCCCGCCAAGGCCAACGGCGGGCGCACCATCCCCGGTGCCAACACCGTGGTGAAGCAGCCCGGGCAGCCGGACCGCATCCGTGTGACCCCCAAGGGGGGCAAGGGGAGCCGGGCGGCGCAGAAGCGCTGATACCACCCCTGCGGATCGCTGCGGACCATGGGTCCGCCACCCAAAGGCCCCGCCAAAGCGGGGCCTTTTCGTATCTGCGGGCCTTGCACCCTGCCGTGCGGCCCAACCGGCCCCCGATGGCCCCGGGCGCCCACCTCTTGTAAGATGCCTCCAACCACGCCGATACGGAGGCGCTGATTGCCATGAAACCCGAGTGGAGCAAGATCCTTCTGGAGGCGGGCGCGGAACTGGAGGGGGAGCGCGTCCTGGACTACGGCAACCCGGAGCTGGAACGGAGCGTGGCCCTGACCGGGGACGTCCTCTGCGACCTGTCCCATCAGGGCCTCATCGGTGCCTACGGCCCCGAGACCGCGGAGTTCCTCCAGGGACAGCTCACCGTCGACGTGCCCGCACTGGATCCCGCCCACAGCCACCTGGGGGCCTTCTGCAACGCCAAGGGCCGCATGCTGGCGGACTTTCGCATCTTCCGCCGCGGTGAGACCTGGTTCCTGCGCCTGCCCCGGGAGCAGGTGCAGCCCACCCTCAAGCGTCTGTCCCTGTTTGTATTGCGGGCGAAGGTGACCCTGGAGGATGCCGACGACGCCCTGGTGCGCTTCGGCCTGTCCGGCCCCCATGCCGCCGAACACCTGGGCGCAGCCCTGGGGGGGCCGGTGCCGGGGGCGGTGGACGACGTGGTGCACCATCAGGGGGCGACCCTGATCCGCGTGCCGGGCGTCCATCCCCGCTTCGAGATCTACGGCGAGCTGGAGGCCCTCACCCACCTATGGGAGGCCCTCAACGTGCGCGCGGCCCCGGTGGGTGCGGCCCAGTGGGCCCTGCTGGACATCCTCGCTGGCGTGCCCCAGATCCATGCGGAGAACGCCGAAGCCTTCGTGCCGCAGATGACCAACCTGCAGCTCCTGGGGGGCGTGAGTTTCAACAAGGGGTGCTACCAGGGGCAGGAGGTGGTGGCCCGCATGCACTACCTGGGCCGCCTCAAGCGGCGCATGTACCGGCTGCACCTGCCCCTGGAGGCGCCCCCGCCCCCGGGCACGGCCCTTTTTGATCCCCAGGTGGAGGCGGAGCAGCCGGTGGGCCGCATCGTACAGGCCCAGCCCCATCCCGATGGCGGGGTGGAGGCCCTGGCGGTGCTGCAGATCGCCAGCGCCGAGGGGGGACATCCCCGCCTGGGGGCGGCCCAAGGGCCCGCGGCGGAGATCCGGCCCCTGCCCTACGCCTTCGAGGCCGGCGCGGGGGAGGGATGATTCCCCGGGGGGCAGTGCCGACGTCCGGGGCATCCCTCTGCGGCCAACGGCGTCTACGGTCCATAGGCTTGGGGATGCCCCTATGAGATACCTGTTCTTCCTCTTCGTCCTTGAACTGCTGCTGCTCTGGGGGGCCTTCTTCAGCCGCCCCAACCGGCGCGCCCTCTCCAACGCACTCTACATCGCGGCGGCGGTGCTGGGGGCGCTGCTGCTGGCGGGCTACCTGCGCCTGGTGTAGAGGGCTGGCTCAGCGCCCCTTCTTCTTGATGTGACGCATCAAGCGCTTGCGTTTGTGCTGCTGCCGCGGGGTGAGGGTGTTGCGCCGGTCGGCATAGGGGTTCTCGCCGGTACGAAACTCCATGCGGATGGGGGTCCCCACCAGCTGCAACTGCTGCCGGAAGAAGTTGCTCAGATAGCGCTTGTAGCTCCCCGGGAGCCGTTCGGTCTGGTTACCGTGGATGACGAAGACCGGGGGATTGCGGCCCCCCTGGTGGGCATAGCGCAGCTTGATGCGCCGACCCCGCACCAAGGGGGGCTGATGCTCCGACACCGCCCGCTCCAGCAGGCGGGTGAGTTCCCCGGTGGACACCTTAACCGCGGCGGCCTCATGGGCGCGCTGCACGGCGCCGAACAGATCCCCCACGCCGGTGCCGTGCAGGGCAGAGATGAAGCGGTACTCGGCGAAGTCCAGAAAGGGCAGCTTCAGGGCCACGTCCGCCCGCACCCGGTCCCGGGCCTCCGGCGTCAGGCCATCCCACTTGTTCACTGCCACCACCAGGGCACGTCCCGCCTCCAGCACCATGCCCAGCAGGTGGGCATCCTGCTCGGCCACCCCCTGCCTGGCGTCCAGCAGGAAGATCACCACATGGGCCGCCTCCACCGCCTGCAGGGTCTTGACCACGGAGAACTTCTCCACGGTCTCCTTCACCCGCGCCCGGCGGCGCACGCCGGCGGTGTCGATGAGGGTGTACACCTGTCCGTCCCGCTCGAAGGGCACGTAGACGCTGTCCCGGGTGGTGCCGGGGATGTCGCTGGCCAGCAGCCGCTCCTCCCCCAGGATGCGGTTCACCAGGGTGGACTTGCCGGCGTTGGGCCGCCCCACGAAGGCGATGCGGATCCCCGGCCAGCGCTCCTTCTCCTCATCCTCCGGATCCTCCAGATGGGGCAGGTGCCCTTTCACCGTCTGCATCAGACCGGCGATGCCGCGCCCATGGGCGGCGGCGATGGGCAGGGGATTCCCCAGGCCCAGGGCATGGAACTCCGCGGCCGCTGCGTCCGGATCCACACCGTCGGTCTTGTTGAGCACCAGGAGCACGGGCTTGCCAAAGCCCCGCAACTCCGTAGCGATGGCCTCGTCAGCGGCGGTGAGGCCGTCCCGCCCATCCACCAGGAACAGCACCAGATCCGCCTCCTGGATGGCCTGGCGGGTCTGGCGGGCCATGAGGGTGTCCAGGGTCTCCGCCTCGCCACTGAGGCCGCCGGTGTCCACCAGCATGTAGCCAAAGCCCCCCACCCGGCCAGTGCCGTACTGGCGGTCCCGGGTCAGGCCCGGCAGGTCCGCCACCAGGGCGTCCCGGGAACGGGTGAGCTGGTTGAACAGGGTGGATTTGCCCACGTTGGGCCGCCCCACCAGGGCGATCACCGGCTTCATCGAATCATTTCTCCGCGGGCAGGCGCACGGCCGTCAGCTCACCGCCGCGCCCCAGTGCATAGAGGGTCCCGTCCCGGACCCGGAGGGTGCCCATGATCCCCGCAGAATCCCCGCGCACACGTCCCAGCAAGCGGCCATCCTCCAGGGAGAGCCAGTGCAGATAGCCCTCGGCATCCCCCACCACGGCGTGGCTGGCCACCACCGCGGGCACGGTCACGCCGCGCCGCTGCAGGCGGTCCTGCTGCCACAGGGACCCCCCGGTGTTCCGGTCCAGGGCCCAGACCCGCCCCTGGGCATCGGTCACCAGCACCCGGTCCCCGGACAGGGTGAGCCCCCGATGGGAGGAGAGGTCCCGCTGCCAGAGGGTGCGGCCATCGGAGATGGACAGGGCCATCACCCGCCCCTGGTAACCGGCCACGTACAGCACCCCATCGGCATAGGCCATCCGACCATCCACATCCGCCATGCGATCCAGTTCCGTACGGCCGCTGGGCACGGCGGCCCGGGTCTCCCAGAGGACATTCCCCCGGGCCAGGCCCAACAGGGTGACACGCCCGTCATCGAAACCGGCGGCGACACGCCCCGGGAGCAGCAGGGGCACGGCGGCGCCCCGCAGGCTCAGGGCCGGGGTGGTGCGTCCGGCCATCCAGCCGGTCTCGCCGGTTTCGGCATCCAGGGCGTACAGGTGCCCGTCGTTGGTGCGCACCACCACCACCCCCTGATCCACGCCGGAGACCGCCATCACCTCACTGGAAAGGCGCTGACGCCACAGGATCTGGCCGTCCTCCAGGTCCAGGGCAACGGCCCGGCCCTCGCCGGTACCGACGACCACAACCCCCTCGCCGCCGCCCACGCCGGCGGTGATTTCACCCTCGAGGCGGGTCTCCCAGAGGCGTTCACCCGCCTCCAGGGTCCAGGCACTGACGCGTCCGTCGGCACCGGCGGCAACGACCCGGTCCTCCGCCAGATGGGGCGAAAGCTGCAGATAGTGCCCCCCGGAGCCGCTCCCCGTATCCCGGCTCCACACCGCCTGCGGGTGCACCATGGCCTCCAGTTCCGGCAGCGGCGACGGGGGCGGGGTCGTATCCCGGGTCCACAAACCGCAGCCCGAGACCAGGGCGGCCAAGGCCAACAGGGCCAGTAGCCTTGGCAGGGCCCGGAGGTGAAGCGATGCAGCCATCACGGCGCCTCCCTCCCTGCCGGGTCGGGTTCACCCAGGGCATCCCGTTTCATCATCAGGTAGTCGGAGGGCCGCACCGCCACCATCATGGCCTCATCGTAGGCCGTGCGGGCCTCGGCCTCCCGCCCCAGGGCGAGCAGGGCATCCCCGCGCAGCTCCCGAGCCAGGGCGAGGAAGGCGTCGGGGGTCTCCGCCTCCAGCAGGGTCAGCGCCTCCTCGGGGCGGTCATCCGCCAGCAGGACCCGGGCCAGGCGCAGGCGCGCCAGCTGGGCCTGATCCTCGTGGTGCGCCGACTCCATCACCCGGCGTAGCTGCGCCTCGGCCGTCTCCAGATCCCCCTGGTCCGCTGCCAGACGGGCCCATTCCAGGGCGGCCAGCGTGGCATAAGGGGTCCCCGAGGCGTCCTCGGACAGGGACCGCGCCTGCTCCAGGGCGGCCTCGGGATCGCTTTGCGCCGTATCCCGCAGGGCCTCGTAGCGGTCCGAGGCCTGCAACACACGGTTCTCCGTATAGCCGCTCCACAGGCGCCAGCCCACCAGCAGGGCGATCCCCAGGAGCAGGCCGATGATCACTGCGACCCCATTCTCCTGCCACCAGCGCTGGATGGACTCGATGCGTTCCTCATCGGTGGTCACGGACATACAGGGGACTCCTTTGCGTCATGCGGGGATGGGGAAATCTCGAGGCAGCGGGCGAGACGCGCCACCAGCGCGTCCCGTTGCAGGGTTTCCTGCTCGCCGGCCTGGCGCAGGGGTTTGAGACCGACGCCGCCCGCAGCCAGTTCGGACTCCCCCAGGATCAGGGCCCAGTCGGCGCCGCTGCGGTCGGCGCGGCGCAACTGGGCCTTGAAGCCGCCGCCCCCGCAGTGCATCTGCAGGCGCAGCCCGGGGAGCGCATCCCGCAGCGCCTCCGCCAGTTGCACCCCGGTCTCGAGGGCGCCCTCGGCGGCCATCACCAGATAGACATGGGGGGGGTGGAGTCCGGGCAATCCGCCCCGGGTCTCCAGCAGGCTCAGCAGACGCTCCACCCCCATGGCAAAGCCGGCCGCCGGGGTGGGACGCCCCCCCAGCTGTGCCACCAGACCATCATAGCGGCCGCCGGCGCAGACGGTGCCCTGGGCCCCCAGGTCCTCGGTGATCCACTCGAATACGGTGCGGCAGTAGTAATCCAGCCCGCGCACCAGCCGCGGGTTGACGGTGAACTCCACCCCGGCGGCCCGCAGCAGGGCCTGGAGCTGCTGGAAGTGCTCGCGGGAGGCCTGGTCCAGGTGATCCAGCAGGCTCGGGGCCCCGGCGATGATCTCCCTCAGGGCCGGATTCTTGCTGTCCAGGATGCGCAGGGGATTGGTGTGCAGACGCTGCCGGGCCTCCTCGTCCAGGGCCTCGGCGTGGCCGCTCAGATAGTCCACCAGCAATTGCCGGTAAGAGGCCCGGGCCTCGGGGGAGCCCAGGCTGTTGATCTCCAGGCGCAGGTTGTCCAGGCCCAGGCGGCGCCACAGGCGGGCGGTGACCAGGATCAGCTCCGCGTCGATATCCGGACCCTCCAGGCCGAAGGCCTCCACCCCCACCTGGTGGAACTGGCGGTAGCGGCCCTTCTGCGGGCGCTCGTGGCGAAACATGGGCCCGGCATACCACAGACGCTGCTGCTGATTGTGCAGTAGGCCGTGTTCCACCCCGGCGCGCACACAGCCGGCGGTGCCCTCCGGGCGCAGGGTGAGGCTGTCGCCGTTGCGGTCCTCGAAGGTGTACATCTCCTTTTCGACGATGTCGGTGACCTCGCCGATGGAACGGGCAAAGAGCTCCGTCTGCTCCAGGATGGGCAACCGGATCTCCTGATAGCCATAGGCCGCCAGGGTGTCCCGTACCCGGGCCTCCAGCCACTGCCATGCGCCGGATTGCTCCGGCAGGATGTCATGCATCCCGCGGATGGATCGGATTTGCCTGCTCATGCGTTATCCAGTTTTGACGGGTCGGGCGGGGGATTCAGGGGGAACCCAGGGTGAAACGGGCGGTGCGGTCGTCCCGGGCACGACTGGCGGTATCCACGCGGCGGCCGTTGAAGGTGAGTTCCACCCCCGGGGCATTGCCCAGAAAGACGCGGATGGGTGCCTTACCCTCCAGGCGGTGCTCCCTGCCGGCACGGATCAGACCGGAGAGCAGATCCTCCCCGTCCGCGTCCGTGATCTGTACCCAACAGTCCTCACGAAAGACCATACGCATACGTACCGGCCCCGGGGAGGCCTCCCCCTCCCGTTCCTCGCGCCCTGAGGTGGTTGCAGGGACGCCATCCCCCGAGGCGTCATCGCCCCGGGCATCGGTGCCAGACTCGTGTGGTTCGCTGCCGGGGGCTTGAGCGGCTCCCGTGCCGCTGCCCTCCGGGGCCAGGGGGCCATCGTCCCCGGCCCCGGAGGCCTGCAGGGGGATCGGTCCCGGCAGGGCGTCGGTGGGGGCAACGGATCCCGGAACCTCCTGGGTGACCGCAGGGGCCTCCTCCCGGTCTTGAACCCCGGTCGTGCCTGTGGATGCCGGGGCATCCTCATCCGTACCGCCCCCGGTGACCAGGGACCAGGTACCGGCGATCACCAGGGCCAGGATCGCCCCGAAGATGGCGATCCGCAGGAGTCCCGGAGAGAACCTGCGCAGGCCCGCCGGGGACTCGATGCGCCCGCGCACCGGGCCCGGCGGCTGTTCCTCCTCGGGCCCGGCGGGCTGGCCGCTGGCCCGGAAGGCCTGCAGCAGGGGTTCGGGCTCCATCTCCAGGGCCTTGGCACAACCCCGCAGGTAGCCGCGCACGTAGGGCGGCTCGGGAAGATCCCCGAACCGGTCCTCTTCCAGGGCCTGCAGGGTGGCCTTATGCAGGTGCAGACGGTCGGCCAGGGCCTCCAGGCTCATGCCCGCGGCCTCGCGGGCCTCTCGCAGGAGGCGGCCCGGGGAGGAATTCACACCTTCCGGGAGTTCGGTGTCCGGATTGTCCTGGCGGTCATCGGTTGCCACGGTTCTCCAGCTTCCTCAATCGCGCGGTCTCTTCGCTGTCAGGGAAATCGTTCTTCAGGCCCAGGGCACAGCGCCCCGCCTCGTCCCGGTTACCCAGGGCCAGTTCGGCCTGATGGCACAGCCAGAGCATCTCCGCCGTGGGGCGCGTCTGTTCCCGCAGACGCTGGAAATAGGCCCGCACCTGCAGATGATGCCCGGCTTCGGCGCTCAGGCGCAGCATCTCCAGGAGCGCCGGCACATGCTGCGGGTCCTCCTTCAAGGCGCGGCGGAACAGGCGCTCGGCCTTCTCCTTGTCCGGAACCTTGAGGGCACAGATGCCGGCGTTGGTCCAGGCCATCTCCGGTGTCGGGTAGAGGGGATCCCGGGCGGCCCGGGCGAAGGCCTCCTCGGCCTCCTCGAGCCGCCCCTGGCGGCAGAGGAAGGTGCCGTAGTTGTTCCAGAGCATGCCGGCATCCTCGGAGGAGGCCAGGGACAGGGCACGCCGATAGTGCCCGTCCGCCCGGTCGATACGCCCCAGGCGTTCCTGGAGCATGGCCTGGGCCGCCTGGACCTGGGGGGAATCCGGATCCTGTTCCAGGGCCCGGTCCAGGTTCTCCTTGGCGTGGCGCAACTCTCCCCTTCTCAGGTAATGCTGCCCCAGCTCCACGTACACCCGCGCCGCCTGACCGCGCCGGTCCTGCAGTTCCGTCGTGCTCGCACACCCCGTCAGCAGGAGCACTGCTCCCGCCACCACCAGTGGGATCAGGGTGCGCTTGCACAGCATCAGGCCGCCGTCCCGGAGGGCACCCTCTCCCCTCCCGCAGACGGGCCCCGCCGGGCCCGCTCCGCCACCCGGCCCACCAGCTGGCCACAGGCGGCATCGATGTCGTCCCCCCGCGGGCGGCGCGTGATGGTGGTGTAGCCCGCCTGCACCAGGATATCCCGGAAACGGGCGATGGCGGCCTCCCCAGGGCGACGGTAGGGGCTGCCCGGATAGGGATTGAAGGGGATCAGGTTGATCTTGCAGGGCACATCCCGCAGGCGCCGGGCCAGGGCACGGGCCTGATCCGGGCTGTCGTTGACCCCCTCCAGGAGTACATATTCCATGGTGATGCGGTCATGGTGTCCGCCCCGTCCCACATAGCGCCGGCAGGCGGCCAGGACCTGGTCCAGGGGGTACTTGCGGTTCAGGGGCACCAACTGGTTTCGCAGGGCGTCGTCCACGGCGTGCAGGCTCAGGGCCAGGGCCACCGGCTCGGTCTCCCGCAGGCGGTCGATCCCGGGCACCACGCCCACGGTGCTGACGGTGACCCGGCGACGGCTGAGGCCATAGGCATGGTCCTCCAGCATCAGGGACACCGCCGCGGCCACGGCATCGAAGTTCAGCAGCGGCTCGCCCATGCCCATGAGCACCACGTTGGTCACCACCCGGCTCTGCCCCTCACTGGGCTGGAGGCGCTGGCGGGCCACCTGCAGCTGGCCGATGATCTCCGCCGCGGTGAGGTTGCGGTTGAATCCCTGCCGGGCGGTGGAACAGAAGCTGCAGCCCAGGGCACAACCCACCTGGGAGGAGACGCACAGGGTCCCCCTGCCCTCCTCGGGGATGAACACCGTCTCGATGCAATTGCCGTCGTCCAGGCGCAGCAACCACTTGCGGGTGCCATCCGCCGCCGACTGCTCCAGCACCACCTCGGGGGCGCGGATCTCCGCCGCCTCGGCGAGCCAGGCCCGGGCGCTCTTGGCCAGATCGGTCATCTGTTCGAAGTCGCCGCAGCCCCGCTGGTGCATCCACTTGAGCACCTGCACGGCGCGGAAGGGCTTCTCCCCGCGCTGCGCGAAGAAGTCCGCCAGTTGCGGTCGGGTCATCCCCAACAGGTTGAGCCTAGCCTGGTCAGTCATGATTCGGTCCAGCGGCCCGGGGAGGAGATGGCGACCGTCCCCGGGCCCGGGGCACCCACGGACCCGCGGGCATCAAAGGGTGCGTTTGCAGATCTCTTCGGGCCGGAAGAAGAAGGCGATCTCCTCGCGGGCGGTGTCGGCGCCATCGGAGCCGTGCACGGCGTTGGCATCGATGCTCTCGGCGAAATCGGCGCGGATGGTCCCCGGGGCGGCCTCCTTGGGGTTGGTGGCGCCCATGAGTCCCCGGTTTTTGGCGATGGCGTCCTCGCCCTCCAGCACCTGCACCATCACCGGACCGCTGATCATGAAGGACACCAGATCATTGAAGAAGGGGCGTTCCTTGTGCACGGCATAGAAGCCTTCGGCCTGCTCGCGGCTGAGCTGCATCATGCGCGCGGCGACGATGCGCAGGCCGGCCTTCTCGAAGCGGCTGTAGATCTCACCGATGGCGTTCTTGGCCACGGCGTCGGGCTTGATGATGGAAAGGGTCTGTTCAACGGCCATCCGGCGTCTCCAGAAGATCGGGGGTTGCAAAGTGGTGCGGGGCGCGCTGGGAACGCGCCCCGTATCGGAAGAAGGAGGCAATCTTACCCCGTGGTGGGGGGGAGAAACAATCAGTCGTGCTCTTCCATCCAGGCCAGCTGCACCGCTTCCAGGATGCGCTCGCCGCTGTGGGCGGGGTCATCGTCGAAGTCCGGCAGCGCCAGGATCCAGTTGCGCAGGTCGACGAAGTTCACCCGCCGCGGGTCCACGTCCGGGTGGGCATCCTCCAGGGCCATGGCGATCTCCTGGGTGTCGGTCCACTTGAGGCCCATGGGCATCTCCTTTTAGTGCTGTTCGGAAACCTGGTTGATGGTGTAGCGGGGGATCTCCACCACCAGGTCCTCCTCCCCCACCCGTGCCTGGCAGGACAGGCGGGAGTCGGGCTCCAGGCCCCAGGCCTTGTCCAGCAGGTCTTCCTCCGCCTCGGAGGGCTCGTTCAGGGAATCCAGGCCCTCGCGCACGTAGACATGGCAGGTGGTGCAGGCGCAGGACTTCTCGCAGGCATGCTCGATCTCGATACCGTGCTCCAGGGCGGCATCGCAGATGCTGATGCCCGGTTCCACCTGGATGGCGGCCCCCTCCGGGCAGAGTTCCTCGTGGGGAAGAAAGACGATGCGTGGCATGGCGGGGCTCCTGAAAGGATCAGTCGAACTCTTCAACGCGGTGGCCCGACATGGCCTGGCGCACGCTCTCGTTCATACGCCGGGCCACGAAGGACTCACTGGCCTTCTCCAGGTGGCGGATGGCGTCGGCGATGGCCTGGGGGTCGCCTTCGCCGCGCACCGCCTCCAGCCGGCTGCGGGCCGCGTCGATGGTGGCGCGTTCCTCGGGGGTGAGCAGATGGGCATCCGCCTCCAGGGCGGCGTCCAGGGCCTCCAGGACGCGGTTGGCCTCCACCTGCTGCTCCCGCAGGCGGCGGGCCTCCATGTCTTCCTGGGCGTGGCTGCGGGAATCGGTGAGCATGTGTTCGATCTCGCCGTCGGTGAGGCCGTAGGAGGGCTTGACCTCGATGCCGGCCTGGACCCCGCTGACCATCTCCCGGGCGGTGACACTCAACAGGCCATCGGCGTCCACCTGGTAGGTGACCCGCACCCGGGCCGCCCCGGCCACCATGGGGGGGATGCCGGAAAGGGTGAAGCGGGCCAGGGAGCGGTTGTGATCCACCAGGTCCCGCTCCCCCTGCACCACATGCAGGGACATGGCGCCCTGTCCGTCCTTGAAGGTGGTGAATTCCTGGGCGCGGCTCACGGGGATGGTGGTGTTGCGGGGGATGATGTGCTCCACCAGGCCGCCCATGGTCTCGATGCCCAACGACAGGGGGATCACGTCCAGCAGCAGCATGTCGTCCCCGGGCTGGTTGCCCGCCAGCACGTCCGCCTGCAGGGCCGCCCCCACGGCCACCACCTGATCCGGGTCGATATCCACCCGGGGATCCCGGCCGAAGAACTCGCCCACCCGCTGGCGCACCCGGGGCACGCGGGTGGAACCGCCCACCATGACCACGTCCAGGATCTCGTCGGCCTGGACCCCGGCATCCCGCAGGGCCCGGCGGCAGGCGGTGAGGGTCTTGTCGATGAGGGGGTCGATGAGTTCATTCATCTGCCGGCAGGTCATGCAGCCGGACCAGTATCCGGAGTCGGACACGGCCACCTTCAGTTCGGTCTCGTCCTGCTCCGTCAGGGCCTCCTTCACCTTACAGGCATCCATCATCAGCTGGCGCATGCGGTGATGCCCGGTATCCCCCTCGATGCCCGCCTCCTGCATCATCCAGGCGGCGATGGCGCGGTCGAAGTCATCCCCCCCCAGGGCGCTGTCCCCGCCGGTGGCCAGCACCTCGAACACCCCCTGGTTCAGCCGCAGGATGGAGATATCGAAGGTGCCGCCCCCCAGGTCGTAGACGGCGATCACCCCCTCCTGGCCCCGATCCAGGCCGTAGGCGACGGCGGCGGCCGTGGGTTCGTTGAGCAGGCGGTAGACGTTCAGCCCGGCCAGACGGGCGGCGTCCTTGGTGGCCTGGCGCTGGGCGTCGTCGAAGTAGGCGGGCACGGTGATCACCGCCCCGTTCAGATCCCCACCCAGACGGGCCTCGGCCCGCTCCCTGAGCACCCGGAGGATCTCGGCGGAGACCTCCACCGGCGTCACCTCGCCACCCCGGGTACGGATGCGGGGCACCCCCCCTTCGCCAGCAACGAAGTCGTAGGGTATATGCCCGGCCACGGTCTTGAGGTCGGCCACGCCCCGGCCCATGAGGCGTTTGATGGAGGAGAGGGTGTTGAGCGGGTCCAGGGCCGCGCGCCGGCGCGCCTCGTGGCCCACCAGGGGCGCCCCGTCCTCGCCGTAATGCACCACCGAGGGCAGCAGCATGCGCCCCTCGGCGTCCCTGAGGACCTGGGGCTCACCGTCGCGCACCGTGGCCACCAGGGAGTTGGTGGTGCCCAGATCGATGCCCACCGCCAGCCGGTGCTGGTGGGGATCGGGGGACATGCCCGGTTCACAGATCTGCAATAGCGCCATGGCGTCGTGGTATCCGTCGATGGGTGCGTGTACGCGGGATCAGGGCAGATCCCGGTCCTCCAGGCGCTCGGCCAGGGCCGTCGCCTCCTGCCGCAGGCGTTCGAAGAAGCGGATCTTCAGCACCTCGGCCTTGGCCGCCGCCAGGTCCCCGGCCTCGAAGGCCTGCTCGAAGGCCTGCAGCAGGGCCTTGTGGCGGGCGCCGATGTCGGCCCTCACCCGCTCCACCGCCTCCAGGGGCCTGGGGTCCTGCTCCGCCGCCTCCAGGGCCTCGCGCAGTTCCATCTGCTCCATGAGGAATTCCGGATCCTGGGCCGTATCCCGTTCCTCGTCCACGGCCACCCCGTGCAACTCCAGCAGGTAGCGGGCGCGGCGTCCGTCATCCCGGAGCACGGCATAGGCCTCGTTCACCTGGGCCGCACCCTGCACCGCCAGGCGCCGGGCCTGGTCCCCCGCCCGGGCGAACCGGTCGGGATGCAGGGCGGACTGCATGTGCCGATAGGCCTGGGACAACGCCCCGGGGTCGATGCGAAAGCGCTGCGGCAGACCCAGCAGCTCGAAATGGTTCTGCTTCAGATCCAGTTCCAGCGTCGCGCGGTCTCCTTCGGTCATGGGATGCCTCCGGGGGACGGATCCCTCAGACCGCGAAGCTCTCGCCGCAACCGCAGCGGGAGGCTTCGTTGGGGTTGTTGAAGCGGAAGCCCTCGTTGAGGCCCTCACGGGTGTAGTCCAGTTCCGTGCCATCCAGGTACACCAGGCTGCGGGGACTGACCACCAGCTGCACGCCCTTGTCCTCGAACACGGTGTCCCCTTCCTCCAGTTCGTCGGCGAACTCCATGACATAGGCCATGCCCGAACAACCGGTGGTCTTCACCCCCAGGCGCAGGCCGATGCCCTTGCCCCGGGCCTCCAGGGCGCTTCGGGCACGCTGCGCCGCCGTGTCGGTCAATGTGATCCCCATGTCGTTCCTCCTGTCAGGATGGGGGGCGGCTCAGGCCGCCCCGGTCTCCCCGTCCACCGGGGCAATGGTCTCGGCGGCCCCGCCGCCCTTCTTGCGGTAGTCGTCGATGGCCGCCTTGATGGCGTCCTCCGCCAGCACCGAACAGTGGATCTTCACCGGCGGCAGCGCCAGTTCCTCGGCGATCTCCGTGTTCTTGATGGAACCCGCCTCCTCCAGGGTCTTGCCCTTCACCCATTCCGTCAGCAGGCTGGAACTGGCGATCGCCGAGCCGCAGCCGTAGGTCTTGAACTTGGCATCCTCGATCACGCCGGCATCGTTCACCCGGATCTGCAGCTTCATCACGTCTCCGCAGGCGGGCGCACCCACCATGCCCGTGCCCACGCTACGGTCGCCCTTGTCCATGGACCCCACATTGCGCGGGTTCTCGTAATGGTCAATCACCTTGTCACTGTAGGCCATGTCTCTACCCTCCGGTTCGCTCTCTATTGGACCGCGCTCAGTGCGCCGCCCATTCCACGCTCTTGAGATCCACACCCTCCTGGTGCATCTCCCAAAGCGGCGACAGCTCCCGCAGCCGCCCCACCGCCGCGCGCACCAGCTCCACCGTATGGTCGATCTCCGCCTCGGTGGTATAGCGCCCCAGGGAGAAGCGGATGGAGCTGTGCGCCAGCTCGTCGTCCCGCCCCAGGGCGCGCAGGACATAGGACGGCTCCAGACTGGCGCTGGTGCAGGCCGATCCCGAGGACACGGCGATGTCCCGCAGGGCCATGATCAGGCTCTCCCCCTCCACGAAATTGAAGGAGCAGTTGAGGATCCCCGCCACACGCCGATCGGGATGACCATTCAAGTAGACCTCCTCCATCTGCGCAAGCCCGGACCACAGCCGCTGCCGCAGGGCCTGCAGGCGGGCGGTCTCGGCCTCCATCTCCTCGCCGGCGATGCGAAAGGCCTCGCCCATGCCCACGATCTGGTGCGTCGGCAGGGTCCCGGAGCGCAGGCCCCGTTCGTGCCCGCCCCCATGCATCTGCGCCTCCAGGCGCACCCGGGGCTTGCGCCGCACATACAGGGCGCCGATGCCCTTGGGACCGTAGATCTTGTGTCCGGAAAAGCTCATCAGATCCACCGGCAGCGCGCCCAGGTCGATGGGCAGCTTGCCCGCCGATTGCGCCGCGTCCACGTGAAACACGATGCCCCGCTCCCGCGTCAGCCGCCCGATGGCTTCCAGGTCCTGGATCACGCCGATCTCGTTATTGACATGCATGATCGAGACCAGGATGGTGTCATCCCGCAGGGCCGAGGCCAGGCGTTCCAGGTCCAGCAGGCCATCCGGCTCCGGTTCCAGGTAGGTGACCTCAAAGCCTTCCCGCTCCAGCTGACGGCAGCTGTCCAGCACCGCCTTGTGCTCGGTCTTCATGGTGACGATGTGACGCCCCTTCTTCTGGTAGAAGTGCGCCGCACCCTTGAGCGCCAGGTTGTCGGATTCCGTCGCGCCGCTGGTCCAGATGATCTCCCGCGGGTCCGCGCCCACCAGCGAGGCCACCTGCTCCCGGGCACGCTCCACCGCCCGTTCCGCCTCCCAACCCAGGGCGTGGGAGCGTGAGGCCGCGTTGCCATAGCAGCCCCCGCGGGTGAGATAACGGCACATCTCTTCCGCCACCCGATCGTCCACCGGCGTCGTCGCCGCATAGTCCAGGTAGATGGGTAATTGGATCTCGCTCATTGTGTCCTCCTCGGGCCCACGGCCCACCTGGTCCCGGCGTTGCAAGCCCGGGGGCTATTTCACCCTACTCCACCGATTCCTGTGCCGCGCTCAGGACAGTCCCCGCGCTACTGCGGCTGGGGGCGCTGGACCGGGCCACCTCCCGGTCCTGACGCGCCGCCACCTCGCGCACCCCCTTGCGCTGCATCACGTCCGCCAAGGTGATGTTGGCCAGGAAATCATAGATCTGCCGGCTCAGATCCGACCACAGGTCGTGGGTGAGGCAGCGCTGACTGTTCTGGCAATCCACCGTGCCGCCGCAGCGGGTGGTGTCCACCTTCTCGTCCACGGCGGAGATGACGTCGGCAATGGCCACATCCCCCGGCGGGCGGCTCAGGGTATAGCCCCCCCCCGGACCGCGGGTGCTGAGCACCAACCCCCGCTTGCGCAGGCGCGCAAAGAGTTGTTCCAGGTAGGATAATGAGATACCTTGCCGGTTGGAGATATCCGCAAGGGATATCGGGCCCTGATCGTTATGCAGGGCCAGGTCCAGCATGGCCGTCACCGCGTAACGCCCCTTCGTTGTCAGTCTCATCTGCCCTCTCTCCCGAATCAGCCGCCGGGATATAGTACCTATACCCGATAAAAACGGTCAAGTATTGTCGGTGCCGGTCCCGGAATCCGTCCCTGCCGTCTCCGCTGCGGGTTCCTCCGCCCTCAGCCCCAGATCCCGCAGGTCCCCGGCCTCGACCTCCCGGATACGGGAATCGTCCACCGCCGCCCCCAGGGTGCGCAGGGCATGGCTGTTCTCATCCAGGCGCTGGTCTACGGTGTGCAGGTGGTCCAGGATGCGGTGGATGGCCACGGCCACCGGGTCGGGCATGTCGCGGGTGGTACCGTAGGCATCGAAGCCCATGCGCCGGGCCATGCGCTCGCGCCGGGCCTCGTCCTCGCCGCGCTGGGTGACGACCCGCCCGGGGATGCCCACCACCGTGGCCCCGGCGGGGACCTCCTTGAGGACCACGGCATTGGAGCCGATGCGGGCCCCCTCGCCCACGCAGATGGGGCCCAGGATCTTGGCCCCGGCCCCCACCACCACGTTGTTCTCCAATTGTGGATGGCGCTGCCCCCGGCCCCAGGTGGTGCCCCCCAGGGTGACACCGTGATACAGGGTGCAATCGTCGCCGATACGCGCCGTCTCGCCGATGACCACCCCCATGCCGTGGTCGATGAAGAAGCGGCGGCCGATGCAGGCCCCCGGATGGATCTCGATGCCGGTGAGCCAGCGGCCGAAATAGGCCAGAAACCGGGCCGGCCAGCGCAGGCCATGGTGCCATAGGCAATGGCTGATGCGATGGATCAGCAGGGCATGCACCCCGGGATAGGTGGTGAGCACCTCGAAGGTGTTGCGGGCTGCCGGATCCCGCTCGAAGACACAACGCACATCCTCGCGCAGACGTTGCAACATAGGGGGCCTCTTACCCGACCGGTTCGCTATGTCTTACCATTCTAATCCCTTTCCGGGTTCCCGCGTCCAACGGGACCCCGGGCGGCATGGGTGAGGATCCCCCGCAGGATGTTCACCTCGTTGACGCTGGGGTGGGCCCGGGCGAAGAGCCGGCGCAGGCGGCGCATGAGGTGACGGGGGTTGTCCGGATCCAGAAAGTCCAGCACCTGCAGGGTCTCCTCCAGGTGGGCGTAGAACCGCTCCAGCTCCTCGTGGGGCGCCCCCACCTCGCCGCCTCCCGGGGACTCCACCGGCGCGGCGTCACCCTGCCCGGCCTCCAGGGCCGCCAGGCGCAACTCGTAGGTGAGCACCTGCACCGCCGCCGCCAGATTGAGGGAGCTGTAATCCGGATGGGTGGGGATCGTCACCAGGGCCTGGCAGCGATCCAGTTCTTCATTGGTCAGGCCCGTGCGCTCGCGCCCGAAGAGCAGGGCCACGGGCCCCGAGGAGGCCGCCTGCAGGAGATCCGCGGCGGCGGCCCGTGGGGTGAGTTCCGGCCAGCGCAGGGTACGCTGGCGGGCACTGGTGCCCAGCACCCGGCAACAGCCCGCCAGGGCCGTATCCAGATCGTCGTGGACCCGGGCCCGGGCCAGTAGATCGTGGGCCCCGGAGGCCCGGGCGGTGGCCTCGGCGCTGGGATAGCCCTGGGGGTTGACCAGGCGCAGATCCGAGAGCCCCATATTCTTCATGGCCCGGGCCACCCCGCCGATATTGCCGGGATGGGTGGTGTTCACCAGGACGATGCGCACGGCCCCGAGGGCCCCGGTGGGTTCATTTGTCATCTTGGGTTGTGTATCTTTCGCCATCTTCCCGTGCCCCAGGGGCACGGCCGTCGTTCTTTACCGGATCCGGACACCTGCTCATGAATCCCTTGTTGAACATCGCCGTCAAGGCCGCCCGGGCCGCGGGTCAGGTCATCGCCCGCAACGCCCACCGGCTGGACACCCTCACCATCCAGGACAAGCAGCCCAACGACTTCGTCACGGAGGTGGACCAGGCCGCGGAGCGGGAGATCATCCGCGTCATCCGGCGGGCCTATCCGGACCATGGCATCCTCGCCGAGGAGAGCGGGGCCCGGGACACGGACCATGACTTCGTCTGGGTCATCGACCCCCTGGACGGCACCACCAACTTCATCCACGGCATCCCCCAGTTTGCCGTATCCATCGCCGTCCGGCACCGCGGGCGACTGGAACAGGCGGTGGTCTATGACCCCATCAAGGAGGAACTGTTCACCGCCAGCCGCGGCGGCGGGGCCTTCCTCAACAGCCGCCGCATCCGCGTCACCGGCCTCAAGGATCTCTCCGGGGCCCTGCTGGGCACCGGCATCCCCTTCCGGGAGGAGCAGGATCTGGATCACTACCTGCGCACCCTGCGCGTGCTGCTGCCGGGCACGGCGGGGGTGCGCCGCCCCGGCGCCGCCTCCCTGGACCTGGCCTATGTGGCCTGCGGCCGCCTGGATGGGTTTTGGGAGATGGGCCTGAACGAGTGGGACATGGCCGCCGGGGTGCTGCTGGTGCAGGAGGCCGGGGGGCTGGTGAGCGACCTGCGCGGCGGTAACGATTACCTGGAGCACGGCAACGTGGTGGCGGCCGGACCCAAGGTGTTCAAGGCCATGCTGCAGCGATTGCACCCGGTGGTGAACCGCAGCGCCGAATGACCCCCCGCCGGCGCCCCTGGCGCCGGTCCGGCCGGCCCCGGACTCAGGGCCGGTCGTCCAGCCCCTCCCCTTCCTTCTTCACCGGCAGCATCACGCCCCGGTCCACGCCCATCACCAGGGCCAGGGCGGAGGCCACGTAGATGGAGGAGTAGGTGCCCACCAGTACGCCGATGATCAGGGCCAGGGCGAAGTTCTGGATCACCGCGCCGCCAAAGACATACAGACACACCAGCACCAGCAGCGTGGTGAGGCTGGTCATGAGGGTACGCGCCAGGCTCTGATTCACCGAGATATTCATCACCCGCGCCGTGGCCTCCTTGCGCAGGCGGCGGAAGTTCTCACGGATGCGGTCGTAGACCACGATGGTGTCGTTGAGGGAGTAGCCGATCACGGCGAGCACGGCCGCCAGCACCGACAGGTCGAATTCCAGCCACAGCAGGGAGAAGATTCCCAGGGTGAGGGTAACATCGTGCACCAGGGCGGCCACCGCCCCCAGGGAGAAGCGCCATTCAAAGCGCAGGGCCACGTAGATGAGGATCCCCAGCAGGGCGTAGAGCATGGCCAGACCGCCCTGCTCCCGAAGCTCATCCCCCACCTGGGGGCCCACGAACTCCACCCGGCGCATCTCTACGTCCGAAGCGGCGGTACGCAACTGGGTGAGCACCTGCTCGGAGAGCTGCGCGCTGTCCTCCCCCTCCCGCGGGGCCAGGCGGATGAGCACATCGCTGGAGGTGCCGAAATACTGCACGCTGGCCCGTTCAAACCCCCCTTCCTGCAGGGTCTCCCGTACCGCATTCAGTTCCACCGCCTCGGGATAGCCCACCTCGATGAGGGTGCCGCCGGTGAAGTCGATCCCCAGGTTCAGGCCGCGGAAAACCAGCAGCAGGATGGAGAGCACGACCAGGACGGTGGAGATGGACAGGGCGATGCGCCGCTGACCCAGAAAATCGATGTTGGCGTTGGCGAAGTTCAGCTGCATGGCGGGAACGCCTTCAGATGGCCAGCGTCTTGAGGCGACGCCGGCGTCCGTAGATGAGGTTGATCAGCGCACGCGTGACCATCAGGGCCGTGAACAGGGACACCAGGATGCCCAGGGAGAGGGTCACGGCAAAGCCCTTGATGGGTCCGGTGCCGAACATGAACAGCACCACCGCGGCGATGAGGGTGGTGATATTGGCATCGGCGATGGTGGACAGGGCACGGGCATAGCCGGCCTGGATGGACGCCTGGGGGGAGTTGCCGTTGCGCAATTCCTCGCGGATGCGCTCGAAGATGAGCACATTAGCGTCCACCGCCATGCCCACGGTGAGTACGATCCCGGCGATCCCCGGCAGGGTCAGGGTGGCCTGGAGCATGGACAGCAGGGCCACCAGCAGCACCAGATTGAGGGCCAGGGCCAGGTCGGCTACCAGGCCGAAGACCCGGTAATAGAGGGCCATGAACACCAGCACCAGGACAAAACCCAGCACCACGGACTTGAATCCGGCCTCGATGTTGTCCCGGCCCAGGCTCGGGCCCACGGTGCGTTCCTCGACGATGCTCATGGGCGCCGCCAGGGCCCCGGCCCGCAGCAGCAGGGCCAGGTTGTGGGCCTCGCGGGAGCTATCCAGGCCGGTGATCTGGAAACGGCGCCCCAGCTGCTCCTGAATGCGGGCGATACTAATCACCTCCTCGCTGCGGGTCGTGCGGCGCACCAGCTCACCGTCCTCACGCACGGTCTCGGTGGCGGTCTCGATGAAGACCACGCCCATGAGCCGGCCCACGTTGTCCCCCGTGGCCTGACTGAAGAGCCGCGCCCCCTGACCATCCAGGTTGATGAATACCGCCGGACCCCCGGTGTCCTGGGCAATGCCGGAGGTGGCGTCCTGGATGTAGTCCCCGGTGAGCATCACACGGCGCTCCAGCAGGACGGGATTACCGTTGCGCTCCCGGTACAGCCGGGATCCGGCCGGGGCACGACCCCGCTCGGCGGCGGCAAAGGGATCGTGCTCCTCGTCCACCAGACGGAACTCCAGGGTGGCCGTGGCCCCCAGGATCTCCTTGGCCCGGGCGGTATCCTGTACCCCGGGGAGCTGCACCACGATGCGCCGCTCCCCCTGCTGCTGGATCACCGGCTCGGCCACCCCCAGCTCATTCACCCGGTTGCGCAGCGTGGTGATGTTCTGTTGCAGGGCCAGGCGGCGCTGGGTCTGCAACTGCTCCTCGGTCACCCGGGCGCGGATGCGCGGGCTGCCGCTGCCGCCCACGGCCTCGAATTCCAGATCGCCGCGATAGTCATCCCGCAGCCGCTCCAGGGCCCGGTCCCGGACCTCGGCATCATCGAAGCGCAGGTGGATCCCTTCCCCATCCCGCTCCACGCTGAGGTAACGGATGTCCGCCTCCCGCAGGCGGGTGCGGAATTCGCTGGCGTAGCGTTCATGGACGTTGTCCACCACGGCGTCCATATCCACCTCCATGAGGAAGTGGATACCGCCGCGCAGGTCCAGCCCCAGGTTCATGGGACGGGCATTGAGGGCCTGCAGCCAGCCCGGCGTGGCCGGGGCCAGGTTCAGGGCCACGGAGTATTCATCCCCCAGGGCGGTGCGCAGTACATCCGCGGCCCGCAACTGGGCATCCGGGGACGAGAAGCGCACCATCAGCCCGGTCTCGCCCCGTTCCATGGCCTTGACGGGGATGCCCCGCCCCTCCAGCACGGCCCGCACCTGCCGTTCCACTTCGGGCCCCACCTCGCCGGCAGTGTCATGGGCCACCTGCACCACCGGATCCTCCGGGAAGAGATTGGGCAGGGCGTAGACGAGGCCCACCACAAGGGCGACCACGATGAGCAGGTATTTCCAGGCGGGGTACTGGTTCATGACACAACCGGGTTGATCGTGAGATCGGCGGGGCGGATCACAGGTCCTTGAGGGTGCCCTTGGGCAGCACGGCGGCCACGGACTGGCGCTGGACCACCAACTCCACCCCGTTGGAGGCCTCGACCTTGAGGAAGTTCTCGTGCACCTGGGTGATCCTGCCCACCAGGCCGCCGTTGGTGACGATCTCATCCCCCTTGGAGAGATTGTCCACCATGTTCTTGTGTTCCTTGGCGCGCTTGCTCTGGGGTCGGATGATGAGGAAGTACATGATGGCGAAGAAGACGCCGATCATGATGAGGAATTCGATCATGCCACCGCCGGCCGGCGGCTGACCCTGCTGGGCGTAGGCGTCGGAGATGAGGAAGTTCATGGCAGGTCTCCTTGAGACGTCACTGGGATTCGGCGCGGGGCCCGCTGCGGGAGGCGGACACGAAAGCCACGCATTATGGCACAGACTACGGGGTTTTCGCGCGGCGGCGGTGGAAGTCCAGGGCAATCGCACATAGAGATTGATTCTTATTTGAGTCCGAGTAAGTGAGCACGGTACTCGTCAGATGTTGCCGCGATGATCCGTTTGGTCTT
>NZ_FOUO01000017.1 GCF_900114895.1 Ectothiorhodospira mobilis | reverse complement strand
CTCATCCGCCACATCCCCTCTATTGCTTGAGATCGTACCGGTGACGATGGAGGATCAGTGGGGGCTATGGAATACGGGGGCTACCGGACAGGTACGTCTTTCTTCCCTGCTTCTTCCCTAGCTCGGTCGGCTCGATATTGGGATTCAGGATCTCCACCGAAGCAATGTCGGGTAGGTCCGAACGCAGATCGTTGATCAGATCCACCACCAAATCCGGCGCCTCGGCGAACAGCCGTTTGAAGACATAGTCGTTGGTGGGGTCAAGTAGCTCGCTCATGAAACCTCTGTCGCAACGCCTCACCCCATCCCTTTTCCAGCCCAACGCCAGAAGGAGACGGGATGAGTACGAGGTCAGTGCTTGCCCAGCAGGGACTCCAGGCTGTCTGCCTCCAGAATCCGCATCACCCAATCATCTAGCTGGGCATCCGTGGCAGCGGCTATGCGTTCGTCTGCCCATTCAGGCAACTCGCCAAATTTCAGGGCTAATTGCTTGCGCAGGGTACCTTCCACCCCTTGATGGCGACCTCGCTCAATCCCTTGCTCAACCCCCTGCTGGAGCGCTTTCTCTCGCTCAACGCGTTCGATCGTGTTCACGTACGGCATCATCTTCTCCTCCTGTAGTGCGTAGACCGCCTGCACAAACTCCGGTTCCAGATCTCGGGGCAGCTGGATCATCCAGTCGATGATCCTGAACAGCTGCACGATCTGCTCGCGACTGTAGCCCCGTTCGTACAGCAGCCGAACCAGGGCGATCTTGACGTCCTTGCGCGTGGCACCATCCTTGACGCGCTTGGCCTTGATCTGCGCCATCACCACCAGGGCAAAGACGTTGTCGCTGGCCTCCAGATCCGCCCAGCGGGCTTCCCAATCGATCAACTTGGCCATGGGGAACGTGAACGACAGCATGCAGCCCCAGCGCTCGTACTGGAAGGCCGACGGCCGAAAGCGCTCGCGGGTGTCCGCCAGCACCGCCAGACTCACCACATCCACCCCATAGCGATCCCGCAAGCGGTACTGGTAAGTGTACATCCGCTGCGCAAATCCTTCCTCCGGCGCGCCCTGAACTTCCACGTGGATCAGCACCCAGGTCTCACTGCCATCCCGGGCATACACCTGGATCAGCTTATCCGCATGGCGTCGACCCGTGTTGGCATCCGCCGTGATCTGCTGCAGCTCCTTGTCCATCGGGTTGTAACCCCGGGGCCAGCCCACCTCATCGTAGATCGCCGGGAAGAGCAGCTGCGTGAATTCCTGGAAGTAGTGCTCCAAAGCCTCCTTCCAGGGGCTGTCGTGGTCCGTGGGCCTGTCGGCATCTTGCTCGGTCATGTGCACTCCTGTAGCAGCCCTTCACTTTACCACGCCCTAACCCCCTTCAAGAGCAGTCGGCCCCTGCGCTAATCTATCCGTAACCCGGCCACCGGATCGGTCGGGAACCACCGTCCAGGAGGGACCCATGCCACGCCCACGCAGCCAACAGATATCCATTACCGACACCCCCTACTACCACATCGTGTCGCGCTGTGTGCGGCGCACTTTCCTGTGTGGACAGGATCAGGTCACCGGCAAGAGCTATGAGCATCGGCGGCAATGGATCGAGGATCGCATCCGGCTGCTGGCCTCCTTGTTCGCCGTGGACATCGCCGCCTACGCAGTCATGTCCAACCATTATCATGTGGTGGTCAAGCTGGATCCCGCCCAGGCCGAGCCATGGTCGGATGATGAGGTGCTGCGGCGCTGGAGTTGCCTGTTCAAGGGGCCGCTATTGGTCCAGCGGTATCTGGCCGGGGACCCGCAGGAAAGCTACGAGCTGGCCCAGGTGGCGGAATTTACCCAGTGCTACCGGCAACGACTGGCGGACCTGAGCTGGTTCATGAAGTGCCTGAACGAACCCATCGCCCGGCAGGCCAACCAGGAGGATGGCTGCACCGGGCACTTCTGGGAGGCGCGGTTCAAGTCCCAGGCTCTGCGCACCGAGGCGGCGCTGCTCAGTTGCATGGCCTATGTGGATCTCAACCCGTTGCGGGCCGGGATAGCGGACACCCCTGAGAACTCGGAGCACACTAGTATCAAAGAGCGGATCACGCCCCGGTTCGACCTGGCCCAGGCCGTGCGTGAACAGATGCAGATGGACGCCCTGCTGCGGTTCGATGGGCCGGTGAAGCCGCTACTGCATTTCGAGGGTGCACTGGTTCGGGAGGCGCAAACCGGCATCCCGTTCGCCTTCGAGGATTACCTGGCGCTGGTGGATTTCACCGGGCGGGCCATCGACCCAAGAAAGAAGGGTGCCATTGCCCACACCCTGCCGCCGATCCTGCAGCGGCTAGGGTTCACCCCGGATCAGTGGCTGGACCAGAGCACGCGGTTTGAGGCGTTGTACCGAGAGCGTCGACGATCGGTGGCCTGACGGCCTTTCTGAGCCTGCACCGAGTGGCTTGCCTGCGGCGGTCATGCCGAGGTGAGGTCGTGAGTGGTGTTCAGGTAAGGGGGGCGAGATCGGGAACAATGAGGGGCTGAGGGCGGTTCAGGATCGGAGTCTGGGCACAGCGCCGGTGGTGGGGCGGTTGTCATAACGGCCCTGAGGCGAATCACCGACCGAAACACTCAAGAGTGCCTGTCCCTCTCCCCGGATCCTGCAGCGGCTAGGGTTCACCCCGGATCAGTGGCTGGACCAGAGCACGCGGTTTGAGGCGTTGTACCGAGAGCGTCGACGATCGGTGGCCTGACGGCCTTTCTGAGCCTGCACCGAGTGGCTTGCCTGCGGCGGTCATGCCGAGGTGAGGTCGTGAGTGGTGTTCAGGTAAGGGGGGCGAGATCGGGAACAATGAGGGGCTGAGGGCGGTTCAGGATCGGAGTCTGGGCACAGCGCCGGTGGTGGGGCGGTTGTCATAACGGCCCTGAGGCGAATCACTGACCGAAACACTCAAGAGTGCCTGTCCCCACCCCTCATGCCGACCGAAACACTCAAGAGTGCCTGTCCCTCTCCCGGCTGCCGAGTGGCTTGCCTGCGGCGGTCATGCCGAGGTGAGGTCGTGAGTGGTGTTCAGGTAAGGGGGGCGAGATCGGGAACAATGAGGGGCTGAGGGCGGTTCAGGATCGGAGTCTGGGCACAGCGCCGGTGGTGGGGCGGTTGTCATAACGGCCCTGAGGCGAATCACCGACCGAAACACTCAAGAGTGCCTGTCCTTCTTCCAGCGGGGCGGGCCATCGACCCAAGAAAGAAGGGTGCCATTGCCCACACCCTGCCGCCGATCCTGCAGCGGCTGGGCATCACCCCGGACCAATGGCTGGACCAGAGCATGCGGTTTGAGGCGTTGTACCGAGAGCGTCGACGATCGGTGGCCTGACGGCCTTTCTGAGCCTGCACCGAGTGGCTTGCCTGCGGCGGTCATGCCGAGGTGAGGTCGTGAGTGGTGAGGCGGTTGTCATAATGGCCCATCAGGCGAATCACCGACCGAAGCACTCAAGAGTGCCTGTCCTTCTCCCGGTCGCGTGTCCCCACCCCTCAGGGAACAATGAGGGGCTGAGGGCGGTTCAGGATCGGAGTCTGGGCACAGCGCCGGTGGTGGGGCGGTTGTCATAACGGCCCTGAGGCGAATCACCGACCGAAACACTCAAGAGTGCCTGTCCCCACCCCTCAGAACTTAGCCCGTTCCACCAGTTGGTTGAGCTGCCCCATCGAGAACAGCTGGGCATGAGCGAGAGCCATCGGGCCACCCCGCAACTTGGCGTAGGCATCAGCATCGAGGGCATTGAGCGCTTTCTCGCTGACACGGTACAGGCCATTGACCTTGAGCGGCTCCTGCCCTTCCCCACGCGCGATCTGGAGCGGCCATGGCTCGATGACTCCGGCATCGCTCAAGGCATTCACGGCCTGCTGTGTCAGCTCACGGTTCTTCTCGCACTGGTTGAGGAAGTCGAGGGTCTTCTGCACGGGAACGGCGAGATTGCCTTCCTCGTCGAACAGGGGCTCGCCCTGATCCTTGGTCACATACTCCTGTGCGATGGCCAGTACCTGATCCTGCCCCTTGTGGGCCAAGGTGAACGGGTAGCCGCGCAATGATGCCGGGACATAGCTGCCCAGCCATTTGCCGTTGGGGGCGACGTAGAGGTTGGTCTGGCCATTGAGGCTCAGCAACGCTACGGGCTGGTAGCCCTCCCCTTGCTCGATGAAGCCCAAGGCATAGTGGGGCAACAGCTTGGAAAGCTCGGCGAGCAGGATAGTGGCCACGGGTTGATGGGTAGCGAAGTGATAGCCGTCACGAGGCAGGTAGTGATGATCGGCGTGTTGGCTACGGGATAGCGCGATCCATTGGGGCATGGGGTCTCCGTGGATGGATAGATGCTGCGGCCATCGTACCAAAAAAATCCCGGCACATGGCCGGGGGAATTGCAACGTTGTCAATTGCTTGGCACCGAGCATCCTTGCTCAAGTGCCTTATAAGAAGAAGCCCCCAACCAGGGTTGGCCGGGGGCTCTGTAGCCTAACCTATCTGGTGATAGGCATCCTTCTCAGGGAGAGGGATTATAGGTATTTAGCCGAAAGAGACATCGCTAACGGCAAGAGTTGTGACACCAGAGAGCTCGATAAACATATCATCTCCCTGTGTGAAGTCGCCGTCACCGTTAGCATCAACAAATGCATAGCCATCAGTACCGTCTGTTGCAAAAGCCACAGCGCGATCTACCAAGCCGGTATCGAAGAAATCTACACCGTCACCGATAAAGTCTTCGAGATTCGCTACACCTGCTGTAAAGCTTCCTTTTTGGACGATATCGGAGCGGGCGTCTCCAGTAGCCAAACCTAAGGAAGAAGACAACTCAATGATGTCAGTACCAGCAGTGCCGAAGTTTTCGATAACATCATAGCCGGTGGCAGTATCAGCGTCCCCGTCATCGTTGGTGTCGGTAAGAGTCAGCTGAGAATCGCTTGCCGCAACGAAGCGAACAGTCTCGTCAGCGTTTGTTGCAGCACCCAAGGTCAGCGCACCATCAGTACCATCGTTATTGATTTCACCGTTGTCGCTCAGGTAAACGGTGTCTGCACCGCCATTACCTTGGATGATATCCCCATTGTGAGAGGCTACATATGTATCATCGCCCTCAGAACCTTTAAAGGTAACTGCGGTGGTGTTAACGACAACGTCAGCATTATCATCAAGAGTCGACATATTCACAGTAACACCAGCCGTATTCTCAGAAGCATCGACTTGTGTCACTACAGTATTGTCAACGGTAGTTGCGCCAGCGTCATCAGCACCTACAGTGACCACTGCCTGAGCATTGCCAGTCAGTTCCAAAGTCTTGATGGCGTCACCCTTCAACACGGAAACTGTGTTGATGTACTCATCAGTTGTAGTGGATTCGTCAGTATTCGTAGTTGACTCATCGTCAGCATCGACAGTCAAAGCATTAGACGCAACAGTGACTTTCTCGATGTCGTTAGCGATGAACTCGCCCAGAGTAACCTCACCCTCGGTAGTGGTGCCATCGTCATCACCGTCGACAGCATTCAGGTTCACAGTTACAGCATCTGAGGTGCCTGTAGCGTCTTCCAACACATACTCAACAGCATCAGTTGTGATGTTCAAATCTGTAGATGCAGTCGCTGTAGCAGTTACTGATGCTCCAGCCGCTACATCGTTCAGGACAACACCAGCCGCCACATCAGAAGAGATTTTGATGTCGGTAAGGCCAAGCAGATCCAGTTCGTAAGTACCTTGGCCACCGCCAACTTCCAAAGCTTCAAAGTTGCTGTAGACATCCGCTTCTGCGGCTGTATCAGCATCAGTAGCGTTAGCCAAAGCCAAAGTGTCGTTACCTTCACCAGCATCAACCGAAGAGGTAGCGTTATTTGCTGCAGCTGCTGTAAAGGTGTCATCTCCAGCACCCAGTACTACGGTAGCATCTGCTGCCAGAGCGCCGGTATACTCGACTTCATCAGCACCAGAGCCCGCAGTCAGTGAGGTAACTGTGTTAGCAACAGTCAGGTCATTGTTTGCAGTAGAAGTGCTGGCTGAGATGGTTGTCAGGCTGGAGATGCCAGATAGGTTTGCCACCAAACCAGCATCTTCAGAGATGGTTACTGTTTCAACAGTGTCGGTATCGTCCAGCTCGTCACCACCACCCATGTTCAGGGTAAGCAGACCAGCGCCAGCAACAGACAACTCGGTGGCTACGTCAGCAATCAGGTGAATATTGGAATTGCTTGCCAGACGCACATTTACTTTATCTGCAGTAGCATCATCTACATAAACATTAGCAACTGCGGCACCGTCTTCGTCATAACCAACGTTGTCCAGATCCAAGGTCAAATCATGACCTTCCGGATTAGCATTATCAACAACGAAAGACTCGCCAGCAGTTTCAAGATTAGCGAGAGAAAGAGAAGTCAGCGCGTCAGATTCAATGCGTGCCGAACCAACTGAACCGTCAATGGAAACGGATTCAAGAGTAGTGGAGTTCGCATCGTCAGAGAGATCGGCATCATCTGCTACTGCAGCTGCTTGGTCAATCTCGATATCATCGCCGCCAGTTACAGAAACTGAAGTTGTCACTGAACCAGTTTCAATAGCAATTACTGAAGTCGCGTCAGCGTCTTCAATAGTAACTGTGGCAGCATTGGTAACATCAACTGTGCCATCGACGTTGCCTGCAGTAACATCAATGCCTGAAGCAGCTGTCAAGACGAGATTACCACCAACGATCTGTGCATCAACAGAAGTCAAACCTTCCCAGCCAGAGACATCCGCGGTTAAATTATCAGAAACATTTGCTACAAAATTCTCAACGTTAGTAACAGTGATCGTAGATGGAAGTGTTACGGCAGCCGTGTCGTCGGACAATTGGATAGTATCTGTACCGTTACCGCCATCGATAGTATCCAAATTAGAGAGGGTTTGCTTAGTAGCATCTACATCGTAATCGGCAACAAAAGTATCATTGTTGGCAGTACCGGTTAAGTTGTCGGTACCTGCAGTGAGCGTGAAAGTATCCCCCACAGTCCCACTACCACCAGGCGCATCATCCACAATCTGAGCCACCACAGCCGCAGCATCAAATGCCTCAGCATCTGCCGTGGACTTCACGCCATCCAGCGCCTCGCGGGCGTCTGCCAGGTTGTTCTGGAAGGCCAGGATTTCATCGGTGGTGTCCATCTCGGCCACCATGGCCTTGGAGGCGTCCACCTTGGCATCCACCACGGCGCGGTCCGCCTCGGCGGCATTGTTGGCAATCACGTAGGTCAATTCCGGCAGGGAGACCTGGCCGGTCTGCACCTGATTGGTCCAGTAGTTCAGGCCTTCAACCGCTGCGTCGCGACCGAACAGCTGGTTGAACACGGCGTTCACCTTGGCCTCGGTGGAGCCTTGGGTGTAAAGGCTCTGGGACTCTTCGGAGTTCCAGAAATCGTCAACGATGATCTTCCAGTTGCCCCCGCTCTGGTCCATCAGATCCGTATAGTACTGGAGGCCACTGGGAGCAGGCGGCCGGCCGAAGTAGCCGACGAACATCGTGTAAACCTGGTTTTCGTAAATCGAAGCCATATTCAGGAACTCCTTAATATTGAACTGAGAGAAAGACTTTCTCAAAAAAACTACTCTAATCCAAGACGCAACAGCTCATGGAGCGTGTTGTGCTTCCGAGGGCCTCTGGCCGTCCAACCGGTTCCAGGTACAACCGACTCAAGGAATGCTGCAGCAACCCCTCTGCGCCGGTCAATCCCCACACCCGCCAAGCGGCAGGATTTGACCGCCGGGATGTGCTTGCCAGGGGCGCCCACCACAATCCGCTTCGGAAGAGGCTGTAGCGTCTGCTTTGCGCAAGCATGGTCATGGTAGCAGAGCCCTGGGAGTTTTTGCACCAATTTGTTGTACTGCCTATGATTGCTCCCCCCTTCCCCTGCGGCGCAGCGGCATGCCACTGATCGTGACCACTTCCCATTCCGTGCTGGAGATCGACCCCTCGAGCCTGCGCTGGCGGCCCCTGCGCCGCGGCGAGGGGCTGTATTATGGCCTGGCCAGGTTAGGATTGGATGACAGCTGGGTGGTGGCGGCCCGGTGTCGCATGGTGTCCTCGGCGCGCCCGCCCGAGCAGGAAACGGGTCGGTTGCTGGTGATGTCGCGGCGGGGGTGGCGACGCTGGCATTGGCAGGCTCCCTTCCCCCTGCGGGACATGCACGAGATTGCCATGGCCCACGGCCGTCTGTGGGTGACCTGCTCCCATGATGACTGGGTGGCCCTGCGCGATGACCACGGGCGCTGGCGGCGCTGGCGGCCCCTGCCCCGCAGCCGTGGCAAGGAGCCGGACGTTTATCACTTGAACTCCCTGTATTTCGAGGATGACCGGGTGTGGGTGCTGGCCCACCGCCGCGGCCCCAGCCTGTTGCTGGCCTTTGATGTGGCCAGCGCCCTGGCGGGCCGTACCACGCCGCCTCTGGAGCGTGTGCCCCTGGGGGTGCAGGCCCACAACGTCTGGCGTGATGAGGGTGTACTGCACACCTGCTCTTCGGCGGAGGGGGCGCTGGTGAACACGCGGGGCTGGCGGCTGGAAACGGGCGGGTTTCCCCGGGGCGTGGCGCGGCTCCAGGACGGCTGGGCGGTGGGCATCTCCCAGATTGCCGAGCGGGGTGAGCGGGATCTGTCCACGGGCGAGGTCCGCCTGTACGACGCGCGCTGGCGCGAACAGGGGCGGGTGTCGCTGCCCGGGGAAGGCTTGGTGCTGGATGTGCAGGTTCAGCCGGAGGCCGGCGACCCCTCATTGATACGCTGAATGCGGCAGGTGGGGGCCAGGTTGCACAGCCCATCCCAGTGGGGGGCATCCAGGTTGCGGGTGAGGGTGAAGCCGGCGGCGTCCTGGCGGCGGACCAGGGACCGGCGCACATGCCCGCCCGGCATGGCCTGGTCGGCAATGCCCACGGTGAGGGTGTAGTCACCGGGGATGAGGCTGGCCCGGAACCGGTAATCCACCTGCACCACGGCCCCTGCGGACACCGGGCCGATGCGCAGCCCCTGGCCGTGGGTGTGGGTCATGTAGAGGATCTCGCCGCGGCGGTCGCGCACCTGCAGGCCCACATGGGGGTCGGCCACCGGGGCCTGGAAGGCGGCGGTGATGCGTACGGTGACTTCGCTGTCGGCGGGCAGCGCATGCACCGGCTGCTCGTTGTGCAGGATCTCCACCCCGGTGATCCGTGCCTGATCGTTGCCATAGGAACCCACGGGGGCGTCGCCCTCCCCGCCCGTGGCCACCTGCAGTTCGCCTTGCGCCCCCTGGCTGGCGAGGCGGGCGTTGTACAGATCGATCACACGACGCGGCTCATCGTCGCAGGTGACATGCCCGCCCTCCAGCAGGAGGGCCCGGTCGCACAGGGTGTACACGGTGCTCATGGCGTGGGAGACAAATAATAAGGTGGTGCCCTGCTCACGAAAGGCCTGAATGCGTTCGAAGCATTTTTGCTGGAAGAAGACATCCCCCACGGCCAGGGCCTCGTCCACCACCAGCACATCCGGGCGGGTGGCGGTGGCCACGGCAAAGGCCAGGCGCACCTGCATGCCGCTGGAGTAGGTGCGCACCGGCTGATCCAGGTAATCGCCGATGTCGGCGAAGGCCTGGATATCGGGCATGCAGGCCTGGATTTGCGCCGGTTCGAGGCCGGCCAGGCGGGCGGCATTCCATACGTTCTGCCGACCGGTGAACTCCGGGTGAAAGCCGATGCCCAGTTCCAGCAGGGCGGAGACGCGACCGCCCACCTCCACCTGGCCACAGGTGGGCCGGGAGGTGCCGGTGATGAGCTTGAGCAGGGTGCTTTTGCCGGCGCCGTTGAGGCCGATGATGCCCACCGCCTCGCCAGGGGCGATGTCCAGGTTGATGTCGTGCAGCACCCAGTGGGGGGTGTGATGACAGCCCAGGCCGAGCCATTCGGCCGCCCGCCCCCAACGATGTGGATAACGCTTGTAGGCCTTGCCCAGATGGGTGGCGCGAATATGCCCCATGGTGTTGGTCCGGTTATAGCTCGTCAACGATGTCGTCACCCAGGCGCCGGTAGGCCAGCAACCCCAGGCCCAGGAACAGCACGGCCAGCCCCAGGGGGTAGAGCAGACTGGGCCAGTGGGGCTGACGGGCATCCAGGAAGATATCCTGCATGGCCACCACGATGGGCACCATGGGGTTGAACACCAGCAGATCCGCCACCCAGTCGGGGAGGATGCGCAGGGTGTAGACGATGGGAGTGAACCAGAACCAGAACTGCAGCACCATGGCGAGGAGGTGCTCCACATCCCGGTAAAACACGTTGATGGTGGCGCCCAGCAGCCCCAGCCCCACACTGAAGGTGACCAGGATGGCGATCACCGGCAGGGCCGCCAGGGCCACCCAGCCGGGGAAATAGCCAATCACCAGCAAAAGCCCCTGAAAGATCAACATGATGATGGCGAAGTTGAACAGGGCCACCAGGATGGCGATGGCCGGGAGGGTGAGCTTGGGGAAACTGACCTTCTTGAGCAGGTTGCCGTTGTGCACGAAGATGCCCACGCAGCGGCTGAGCAGCTCACTGTGCAGGTTCCAGCTGAGCAGGCCGGCACAGAGGTAGACGGTGTAGGCGATGGGGGCGTCGTGGTCGGCCAGTAGGGGCCGCATGATGTTAGAGAACACCACGCTGTAGAGCACGATGAGGGAAAAGGGCTGGATCACCGCCCAGGAGATCCCCAGCAGGCTGCCGCTATAGCGGCTGCGCAGTTCGCGCCGCACGCTGGAGAGGATGAACCCCCGATAGGCCCAGGCACGACTCAGCGACAGGGCCAGGCTCACGCCTCCCCCTCCACTTGGCGCATCAGGCCGGTGACCATGTCCCGCAGGCGGCGGCTGAGACGGCGGGCATCGTGGGTGTTAGCAAACTCCAGGGCCTGGCGCCCGGCCTGCTCACGGAAGTCGGCATCGCGCAGCTGACTCAGGCATTGGCCGATGCCCTGGGCCAGTGACTCGGGATCCGCCCCCGGCAGGGTGAGGGTGGCGGGGGCCACATCCTCGAAGATGTCCAGGGGGGTGACGGCGATGGGCCGCCCCGCGCCACAGGCCATGCGCACCGCGGCCGAGGAGGACTCGCGGCTGCGCTGGTAGGGAAAGACCACCAGGTCGGCCAGGCCCAGCAGGGTGAGGCATTCGGCCTCGGGCAGGAAGCGGGTTTCCAGGGTGACGTGATCTTCCAGCCCCAGTTCGCGGATGCGGGCCTGCAGGCGCTTGTGCTCGGGGTCGGACACCTCGGGGGTGTAACGGGCATTCACCATGAGCAGATGCAGGTCCGGGTGCTGGCGGCGCAAGGCCGGCAGGGCCTCGATCACCTGGGGCAGCCCCTTGTGGGGCATGAGAAAACCATAGGTGGCCAGGACCTGGCGCCCATCGAGACCCAGGGCCTGGCGGCGGGCCGCCAGGGCGCCGGCATCGGGTCGGGGAATGGGGTAGACCGCCAGGGGGAAGAGGGTGATGTTATCGGCCAGGCCCCAGTCCTGAACGCAGCGGATGTCGTCCTGGGTGTGTACCAGGATGCGGTCGCAGCGGGACAAGGCCGCGTGATAGCGGGGCTCGCGCACGGCGGCGGGGGCACCGCGGGTGTTGTGCATGTCCAGGCAGATGCGGATGCCGCGTTGACTCAATGCCTCAATGAAGCGGGCCAGGGTATCCAGGGTGTAGAAGCCCCAGTGGTGCTGGATGATCATGGCCTTGAGGCCCCGGGCCTCGGCGGCCTCGACGATGGCCTCCAGACCCTGGCCACCCAGGTGCCAGTTGCGGGTGACATGGGCGGGGTCGGGTTGCTCCACCGTCTCGTCCAGGGGGGCAAAGACATGGAGCTGATCGGGTTCGAAGCGGGCGCTCAGGTGGGCGGAATAGGCGGCGATGCCGCAGCGACTGCCCCAGGTGCTCACCCAGCCGACGGGTTCGGGGGCCAGGGGGCCGGGCTGGGCATTGATGTGCTCCAGGGCCTGGCGGGTGCGGCGGGCGGCCTCGGCCCAGGTGTAGCGGGAGAGGATGGTGTCGCGGGCCTTGTCCAGACGCGGCTGCAGGGTCTGCGACGGGGTGATGTAGAGCTCGCGCAGGCGGCGGACGAGATCGTTGGCGTCGGGCTCGGCCCACAGGGAGCCATGTTCGCTCAGGTGGGTGTTGGCGGGGGTGAGCTGAAAGTCCACCAGCCAGGCGGTGTCGTCGTTGCAGAAATCCCGGTGCCCGCCCCAGCCGGTGACGATCACCGGCAGGCGATGAATCATGGCCTCGGCCATGGGCAGCCCGAACCCTTCGCCCCGGCTGGGCGCCACCAGTGCCTGACAGGCCTGATAAAGGCCGGTCATCTGCGCCGGGGACCAGTCATCCATGATGATGTCCACGCGGGGGTAGCCGGGGTCACGGTCGATATGCTGCTGTAGCTGTTCCCGGACATCGTTATGGGGGTTGGGGAAGGTTTTGATGATGAGCACCACCGGGTGGTGGGCGCGAAAGGCCTGACCATAGGCCTTGAGCAATACGTCCACCCCCTTGCGGGGGAAGCAGGAGGACACATGCAGGAAGCGGAAACCCTCGGGCAGGGTGACGGGGGGCGGTTCGGGGGCGATGTGGGCCAGGTGGTCCACGCCGTTGCCCACCACGGCGATGGGGACGCGGGTGCCGGCATCCTGCAGGAAGCGGGCCGTTTGATGGGAGACCACGGTGATCAGGTCCAGCACGCGGTTGAAGTCCTGGGCATAGGCCTCGGGGAAGCGGGTTTCCTCCCAGGCGTAGTTGGCCAGGATGCGGCGATGGCCGCGCATGTCCCGCACCACGGGGGGCCAGGCGTTGCGCAGGGCCACGGCAGGGGCCAGGGTGTGCTGGCCCCGCTGCCAGAGACGGCGCAGGGTGACGGGGTCTTCCAGGGCCTCGAAGTGTGGCGCGGGATGGTCGCCCTGCTCGTAGGTGAACAGGGCGGCGGGGGTGTTTGGGGTGTCCAGGGCCATGGCCAGGCGACGATTGACGATGGCCAGGCTGTAGCTGGAATCGAACACGCCTTCCATACGCCAGTGTTGGGAAAGGGTTCCGCCCTGGGCCTGGAGGTGCTGACACTGGCTGTCCAGGGCGCGGCGCCGGGTGGGCGGGTCGGTGGCCAGCAGCAGCAGCAGGCCGGCCAGTTCCCGGGGCTGGGCATCGCTCACCCCCAGGCCGGGTCCCTCCCAGCCCTGGGCATCGGCGGGGAGCTGGGCCAGCAGGGGGATGGCCAGGGGGGTGAGCGATGCCTGGTAGCGTGCCACCTCGCTGGCCGGCAGCAGCAGGGCTTCCAGTTGGGGCAGGATGGGGGCCAGGGTGGCCGGCGTGTCGGCGATGACCTCCACCTGGAGTGGTATATCGGTTGCTTGAGGGGCTTTCTGGCGTGCGTTGCCCCGGTTGATCAGGAGCAGCCGCAGGGGCAGGCCCGACAGCGCGTAGAGGGCCTGGCCCAGTGCCCAGGCCCGATCCCAGGCCCCGGCCTCGATATCGTACACGCCCAGGATGAGCTGCCCGCCGGTGACGCGGGTGGCCAGGGGGGCGGGCACGGCGGCCAGGAGGGTGTCGGCGTCTTGCGAAGCGTGGCTGTCAGGCATCGGGGTCACGGAGGGGCTTGCGGGCGATGAGGGCGTAGTCCTGCGCGCCATAGATGAGGTGATGGAGTTGTTCGACGGTGTCCGGGTCGCCTTGCCCATCCCCTTGCCCATCCCCTTGCCCATCCCCTTGCCCATCCCCTTGCCCATTCCCTTGGGAGGCAGGCTGATGCTGAGGCCAGGGGTTGAGGCGATGGATGTGCAGATCGACAAACCCCACGTAACCGGCCATGTGCAGCAACAGCGGGGGCGGCAGGGGTTTGCAGTGGGTGGGGTCCATCCAGAAGCTGTAGGCGCCCACCTGGAGGTTTTCCGGGTTGGGGGTTTCCAGGATGATCAGGCCGCCGGGGCGCAGGGCGCGAAATGACTGGCGCAGCAGGCGCATCAGGGCTTCCAGGGGCAGGTGCTCCACCACGTGGAAGGCACTGACCACGGCGGCGCCCTCCTCTCCGGCAAGGTCCAGATAGGTGAGCAGATCCGTCTCATGGACAGTCAGGCCCTGTTCCCGGGCCACCTGGGCCATGGCCGGGTTGCTGTCCACGCCGAGGGTTTGAAACCCTTCCTCGCGCAGCAACTGAAGCCACTCACCCCGGCCACAGCCCAGGTCCACCACCGTGCCATCCAGGGCGTCGGGAATGGCCCGGTGAACATAGGGCAGATAGGCGCGCTGGCGCTCGCGGATCTCGGCGGCCTGCCCCCGGTGGTGTTGTTCAAAGTCCAGATACCAGGATTGCAGTTGGGGATCGGCCTGCTCGGCGGGGGCTGGCGGGTCGGCCGCGTGGGCGGGAGATGCGGCGGCCTGACGCCACTGGGCCAGCTCATGCTGGAGGAAGGCCAGTTCCAGGCGCTGACGTTCGGCTTGTTGCTGGTGTGCCATGCGTTCCTGACGGCGCTGCTGCTCCAGGCGCTGCAGGGCCTCGCCCTGTAGTACCTGGGTGTGACGCATCTCCAGCAGCAGCGGCCGTAGCCGTCGCAGGCCCCGTTGCAATGTATAGAGGCTGCGCAGGCCGGGAATGCGCAGCAACAGCCAGCGGGGATGGTAGCCCTCCCGGCGCCAGGCCTCCAGCCGATGACGGATCCATGCCCCCCGCCCCTGGGGGGGCGTGCTCGCGGTGGGCTGGGGCAGGGATTGCGCCTGGGCGGCCTCCCCGTCCATCGGGTTTTGCAGGCGGTGGTGCAGGCGCTGCCGCAAGGTGTGGATGTGATGGGTGTCGCTGAACAGTTTGGGCATTACGTTGGCCTGGCAAATAGGGGAGCGAGGCATCCGGCTCAGCCGGCGATGGGCTCGGCTACCCATTCCTCTACATCCGTGCCGCCGCCGGTGAGCCGTTCGGTTCGGTACCCCTGGCGAGTGAGCAGGGCCTGGGCCTGGCCAGGATCAATGTCGAGGGCCTGCATGCGAGGGTGATTCTGCTCGAAGTAGATCTTGCCGATGCGGCGCTCGGCCAGCAGGGTGTGGCAGCCTTCGAGCACCTGGGTATCGAAGCCTTCCACGTCGATTTTCAGGACATCCACAAAAGGCACCTGCGCGAGCAAGGTATCCAGGGGGGCCACGATGACCCGGGAGGGGCTGGTGGCCGTGGCGGCATTGTTGACCACCCCGCCCCAGCCGGTCTGGGCATCCGGGCCGCTGTCGAAGTCGGCCACCTCAAGCCGGGGGCCGGCGGCCACGGGAAACACGCTGATGCGATCCTGAAGCTGGTTGTCGCGGATGCTTTGCCAGAAGAGCTGCAGGTTACGCGGCGCGGGCTCGAAGGCCTGGACCCGGTTATCCGGGTGGGCGGCGGCCCAGAGCAACGAAAAGTAGCCCAGGTTGGCCCCCACCTCCACCATGAGCCCACCGCGGGCGGCGTCCTCCAACAAGGCCTGGGTGAGTTCCGGTTCCCATACGCCCGAGATCAATAGGCTATCGGAGATGATGTCGCCGGGCACCACGCACAGGGTCAGGGGCTGGCCCTCCTGGGCGCCCTGGCGCAGGCACGCGCGGGGATGGGGATGTTCCTGGTCGGGTTCCTGGGGGGCGGCGGTGGTGCCGCAGACCCATGCACGAATCTTTTGTTTGAGGGGGGCCGGCAAACGTCGGGCGATCTGGCTGCGTAGCGACATGGTTGGGAGTCCTTTCAGGGGCTGCATGATAGCAAGGTGGGCAAAGGCATGTCAGCGCGGCTCAGCTCTGGGCCAGGGCCCACTGGGCTCGGTACAGGTCCAGGGTGCGCTGGACACAGGCATCCCAGGTGAGGGTGGCCGCCCGCTGCAGGCCTTTTTCCCTTGCCTGGCGGCGCCAGGGGGCGTCTTCCAACCCTTGTTGCAGGGCCTGGGTCAGGGCTTGCACGCTGAGGGGATCGGGGTGCAGGGCCGCGCCATTGCTGACTTCCATCAGTGAGGGACACGTGGAGGCGACCACGGGGGTGCCACTGGCCATGGCCTCAAGCACCGGCAGGCCGAAGCCTTCATACAGGGAGGGATAGGCCATCAGGAAGGCCCCGGCATAGAGCGCGGGCAGATGGTCCTCGGGCACGTAGCGCAGGTAACGCACATGGCCCCGGGTGGTGGCGGCATGTATTTGCTGGTGGATGTCCTGGCTGTTCCAACCCTCGCCTCCCACCAGCACCAGGGGATAGGCCTGGCGCAGCGCCGTGGGCAGGGCCTGGTGTGCCTGGATCAGGCGACGGATGTTCTTGCGCGGCTCGATGGTGGCCACACAGAGGATGTAGCCTCCGGAGCGCAGCCCATGGGCGGCCATCACCGGGGCCAGGGCCTGTGGTGGCCGGGGATGGAAACCGGGATCGACACCGTTGTGGATGGCGGTGATGCGCCCGGGGGGCACGCCGTGATCCAGGATGAGTTCCCGGCGCACGGCCTCGGTGACGGTGATGATGTGATCCGCTTGTTCAAGGGCGCGCGGCAGTTCGCGCGCCATCATGCGCACGCGATGCGGGGGATGGCATTCCGGGTACAGGTAGGTGGAGAGATCATGGATGGTGACCACACGCCGACCCCGGAAGGGCGGCATGTAGAAGTTGGGCGAGTGGTAGAGGGCGTCTTCCTGCCCCCGCAGGCGCCAGGCGTAGTAGTGAGGGGCCAAGTGGTGATAGGCCCCGGCCACGATGCGGGAACGGGTGAGCGCGGCCCGCAAGGGGGCGGCCACGCCGCCCTGAGTCGCATGCAGAGGGGTGAGGGGGTCCGTGAACCAGCGGCCCCGGGCGAAATAGCGCATGGAGGGGCGGTCGGGGTGCTGCTCCAGCCCCTTGATGAGTTCCAGGGTGTAGCGACCGATCCCGGTAAGGGGGGGACGCAGGGCATCGACGGCAAGAATGATGTTCATAGGTACTGGCGTGTAGAGGGTGCGGACAGAAGTTCCTGGTGATCCTCCATGCCTTGCAGGGCCCTTCGGGCGCGCCGCTGCTGGATCTGGCGGTGGAGCTGTGCCGCCAGGGGGTGGGCAGCCCAGCGGGCGTGCAGGAGGTCCACCGTGAGGATGAGTCCCGGAGCGGCGCTCATGGCCCTTCGCCGCGGGGGGCCGCGCAGAGGCGGTGGTAGAGGTCGACGTAGCCCCGGGCCATGCGCGGGCCGGTGAACAGGCGCTCGTAGCGGGCGCGGGCGCCGAGGCCCAGGCGGCGGGTGAGCTGGGGATCCGCCTCCAGGCGCTGCATGGCCCCGGCCAGGGCGGCGGGGTCTCCCGGGGGGACCACCAGGCCGCTCTCGCCGTGGGCGTTGACGAAGCTGGTGCCGGTGCCCAGTTCGGTGCTGATGAGGGGACGGCCCTGGCGGGCCCCCTCCAGGAGCGTGACGCCAAAGGCCTCGGCGCGCAGGTGGGAGGGGAAGATGATGCCCCGGCTGAGCTGCAGGAGGGCGATCTTGTCGGCATCGCTCACGGACCCGAGGAAGGTGACCCGGTCCAGCCCCAGGGTGCGGGCCTGGCGGTGCAGGGCCGGGGCCATGGGGCCGCTGCCGGCGATGACCACGCGGGGGCCGCCGCCGTGGGTGCGGTCCATCCGGTGCAGGGCCTGCAGCAGGATATGCAGGCCCTTGTAGTAGCGCAGGACGCCGATGAAGAGGAAAAACCCCTCCCCTACCCGCTCCCGCAGGGACTGCAGGCGTTGGGGATCGGGAATGGGTGCAGGGCCGTCGTCCAGGCCGATGGGGATGATATGCACCCGCCCGGCATGGCGGCGCAGGACCGGGCTGGTGCGGGCGTAGGCCTCGGAGGTGGCGACGATGGCATCCAGGCGCGAGAGGAAACGGTGCATGACGGGCCGGTAGGGGGCCAGGAGCGGGCTCCGTCGCAGGATATCGGCATGGTAGGTGATGAGGGCGGGGGCGGCTGGGGCATGGATGAGGTGGGCCAGGTCCGCCAGGGGCCAGGGGAAGTGGTAGTGGATGACATCGGCCCAGGCGGCGTGGCGGCGCAGGCTGGCCGGGAAGGCGGGGGAGAGTCCGCAGGAGGCGATCTCGGCCCAGCGGCGATGGCGATAGACCTCGGCCTCGGGCAATTGCACACAGGCCGGATGGGGCCGCCGGGCCAGGGTGAGGACGCGGGATTCCACCCCCAGGGGGCGGGTGTGGCGGCAGATCTGGCGGATGACCTCCTCCAGTCCGCCCTGGGTCTCGGGGAAGTAGGTCTTGAAGACGTGCAGGACGCGCATGCCGGCTCAGGCGCCCGCCGCGGCGGCATAGAGATCGGCCAGGGTCTCCTCGATGGGGCGCGGGGTGATGCCGGTGAGCCGCCGCATGCGCGTGGGATCGCCCATGAGCACGGGGATCTCGTCGCGGCGCACCAAACGGGGATCGACCCGCACCTGGATGGTATAGCCCGCCAATGCGTCCATGAAGGCGATGATGCGCTCCAGGGCGATGGCCCGGCCACTGCAGAGGTTGCAGGTGACATCCCGGGCATCGCTCTCCAGCAGGGCCAGATAGGCGCGGGTGATGTCGCGCACGTCGGAAAAATCGCGGCTCACCTGGATATTGCCCAACTGGATGACGGGTTCACGGCCCCGGTAGTGGGCGACGATCTTGGGGATGAGGAAGCGTTCGTCCTGGCCGGGGCCGGTGTAGTTGAAGGGGCGTGTGAGGATCAGCGGCAGGCGGTCGCCGTAGGTGCGGGCCATGTGCTCCATGGCCAGTTTGCTGCAGCCGTAGTGGTTCACCGGGGCCGGGCAGAGATCCTCGGCGATGCATTCCACAGCGGGCCGGCCGTAGACGTTGGCGGAACTGGCGAGGAGGACCTTTTCCGGGGTGGCATCCAGTGCCGCCAGGGCCTCCAGGAGGTGGGCCGTGCCCAGGACGTTGACGCGGTAAAAGGCCTCCGGGTCGGCATGGGCTACGAAGCTGACGCCGGCCAGGTGGATGACATGGGTGGGACGGCTCCGTTGCACCAGGGCTTTCACGGCGGCGGCATCGGTGAGATCGCAGGAGGCGCCGTCCTCCCCGCCATGGCCGGGCCCCGTTACGGCCACCACGCCATCGCCCTGCTCTTCCAGGGCCTGGACGAGGTGGCGGCCCGTGAAGCCGTCGGCGCCGGTGACCAGGACGATGCGGCTCATGCCCTGCCCGCCTCCCGGGCCACCCGTTCCAGATCGGCCCGGACCATGAGCTGGCACAGGGCTTCCAGATCGGTACGCGGGGTCCAGTCCAGTTCACGCCGGGCCTTGGCGGGGTCGCCGATGAGCAGATCCACCTCGGCAGGCCGGTAGAAGGCAGGGTTGACCGCCACCCGCACCTGTCCGGTGGCCGGGTCGATGCCCTGTTCCTGCTCGCCCTTCCCTTCCCAGACGAGTTCGATCCCGGCGGCCCGGAAGGCCAGGGTAACGAAATCGCGCACGCTCTCGGTGCGCCCCGTGGCCAGGATGTAGGTCTCCGGCCGTTCGGCCTGGAGCATGCGCCACATGCCCTCCACGTATTCCGGGGCATAGCCCCAGTCGCGGCGGGCGTCCAGATTGCCCAGTTCCAGGCGGGATTGAAGGCCGTGGCGGATGCGGGCCACCCCATGGGTGATCTTGCGGGTGACGAATTCCTGGCCGCGCAGGGGGGACTCGTGATTGAACAGGATGCCGCTGGTGGCGAACAGATCGTAGCTCTCGCGGTAGTTGACCGTGGCCCAATGGGCGAAGAGCTTGGCCACGCCGTAGGGACTGCGGGGGTGAAAGGGGGTGTCTTCCGTTTGCGGTACGGCCTGTACCTGCCCGAACATCTCGGAGGTACTGGCCTGGTAGAAGCGGATGCGCGGATTGACGCTGCGCACGGCCTCCAGGAGATGGAGTACGCCCACGCCGGTGATCTGGGCCGTGGCCACGGGCTGGTCGAAGGAGATCCCCACGAAGCTCTGGGCGGCCAGGTTATAGAGCTCATCCGGTTCGGTGCGCTCGATCAGCCGGATGGCGCTGCCCATGTCGGTGAGGTCGAAGGGCTCCAGATGGAGCTGGGGATGGTCCTGGATCCCCAGGGCCTGCAGGCGCCAGAAGTTGACGGCGCTGCTGCGCCGGTAGGTGGCGTGTACGCGGTAGCCGCGCTCCAGGAGGAACTGGGCCAGATAGGCGCCGTCCTGGCCGGTGACGCCGGTGATGAGTGCGGTACGGGGCATGGAGGTTGCTCGTCCTGAATGCGGGGATTCTCGCAGAATCGGTAATGTTAACAATCCCTGTAATACCGCAACAAGGACACGGTTCTCACCGATACAAGATGCCCCCCCTGGCCGCGGGGATGCATGCCAGTCCTTGGGTGCCTCGTTCCCTGCGCATCCTTCCACCCATGAGGGGGTCTGCCGTTGGATGGCACAGGGTGGCCTGGCGGCGCCCCGCTTCGTTGGACCGGGCGGTCATGGATCCCCCGGCTGCATGGCCCGTGCAAGCCCCTGTTCCAGCGGGACCGGCGGCTGCCATTGGAGTACCCGGCGCACCTTGGAGGCATCCACCCGCAGGGAATCCAGTACGCGCCGGGCCATCTCCTCCCGCCCCAGGAGGGAGGCCGTGGCGCGCAGCACCGGCACCGGCACGGGCAGGAGCCGGGCCGGGCGGCCCGCCGCCTTGCCCATGGCGCGCAGGAGGTCGGCGGTGGAAAGATCCTGGCCGTCCGCCACCAGGAAGGTCTCATGGGCCGCCGCGGGATGGTCCACGCACCGGAGGATGAGATCCGTCAGGTTGTCCACCCCCACAAGGCTGCGCCGGTTTCCGGTCACCGCCCCCAGGGGCAGGGGCACGCCCCGCTGCACCCAGCGCCTCAGGCGGGCGAGGTTGCCGCCCATGCCGGGACCATGCACCAACGGCGGGCGCAGGATCACCGTTTCCAGACCCGTCTCCCGGGCGATGCTTCGCAGCGCTGCCTCCGCCTCGGCCTTGGATCGGGCATAGGCATCGGCAGGAGACAGGGGATCCTGTTCACGGAAAGGCCGGTCCGGCGGGGTGGATTCGCCATGGACCTTGATGGTGCTGACATAGATGAAGCGCCGCACCCCGGCCCGGGCGGCCTGACGGGCCAGGGCCGCGGTGGCCTCCACATTGACCCGGCGAAAGGCGCTCAGGGGGGCGGCCTCCGGGGCCTTTGGCACGAAGGTCCGGGCGGCCAGGTGCACGATGGTATCCACATCCTGCAGGGCGGCCCGCCAGGGGGTGTCCCCATTGAGATCCCCCACCGGGATGACCGGGTAGGGCGCATCCTTCGGGGCTTGATGCCGAACGGTGCCCCGCACGGCCATCCCTTCTGCGTCCAGGCGCTGGGCCAGGGCCGTGCCGATGAATCCCGTGGCGCCGGTGATCAGGATTTGGCGCGACACTTGCGGTGCGACCTGGTGATGGGGTGTTGCTGCGACATGGGCGGGAACGGGATCACAGACCCGCCAGGCTGGTGCCGGTGAGGCCGCCGGCGATGCCCAGGGCGTTGGCGGCCAGGTCGCCGCGGGAGTAGCCGCGGCCGGGTACGTAGCGCTGGAGGTGCTCCAATAGCCACCCCGTGAGGAACAGCAGCAGCAGCCCGATCCAGCGCCCCTGGCCGGGGGGCAGGGCCAGGATCAGGAGGACAGCGGCCAGGCCATAGGCCAGGACGTGCAGGAGCTTGTCGTTGGGAAGCCAGGACGGCAAGCGGTGTGCGGGCAGCAGCGTACCGACCAGGATGGCCAGCATGAGCATGGCGAAGGGACAGAGGGAACCCGTTGGGATCAAGGTGGTTGCGCCAAAGAGGCGGGATCAAGGGGCGGTGGCCAGCACGCGGTTGAGGGTATCAACGTCGTTCTCATCCAGCGCCCCGGCCCCCTGGCGCAGGCGGAACAGGTCCAGGAGGTATTCGTGGCGGGCGCGGGCCAGGTCGCGGCGGGCGGCGAAGAGTTCCCGCTGGGCGTCGAGGACGTCCGCCAGGGGGCGCAGGCCGGCGCGGAAGGCGGCATCCACGGCCTCGACGCTGCGCTCGTTGGAGCGTACGGATTGTTCCAGGGCGCGGATCTCGGCGCGGCCGCTGGCCAGGCCTTCGTAGGCGGCGCGCACGTTGGCGCGCACCTCGCGGCGGGTGGCCTCCAGGATCTGGCGCTGGCGGTCGCGTTCGCGGGCGGCGCCCCGGGCGCGGGCGCCGACGCCGCCGCCGCTGTAGATGGGGACGTTGAGCTGCAGGCCGATGTATTCGTCTTCGTAGACGCGGCCGTAGGGGCTGCCGTCCAGGTCGTCCAGGTAGCTGTAGCCGGCCACCAGGTCCAGGCTGGGGTAGTGCCGGGCGCGGGCGGCGCGGATGTCGGTGGTGGCGGTCTGCACGCCGGCGCGGGCGGCGGCGATGCGGGGGTTGGCCTCCATGGCCCGCTCCACCCAGGCCTGCAGGTTATCCCCGCCGGGGCCGGGGAGTTTCACACCGGGACGCAGGCCGGCGAGTTGGGTGTAGCGCCGGTCGGTGATGCGGGTGAGGGCCTCGCGGGCGATGCGCAGCTCCCCTTCGGCGCGGATCACCCGGGCGCGGGCGCTGTCGCGGCGGGCACGCACCTCTTCCAGGTCGGTGACGGCGGCCAGGTCTTCCTCGTAGAGCCCCTGCACGCGTTCGTGGGCGGCCTGCATGGCCTCGTATTCGCTGCGGGCCAGGGCCAGTTCGGACTGGGCGGAGAGGACGCCGAGATAGGCCTCGGTGACCCGCAGCACCAGGTCCTGGCGGGCGGCCTCCAGTTCGGCCTGGCCGCGGTCGACCTCGTCATCGCCCCGCTGCAGGCCGCGCCAGGCGGGCAGGTCGAACAGGGGCTGGAGGATCTGGGCGCTGTAGCGGGTCTGGTCGAAGTCGCGCACGGATTCATCGGTGCCGCCCCCCAGGCCGGAGTTGGTCTGGTCGCGGCGGATTTTGCGGATCTCGCCGCTGGCGGTGACCTGGGGCAGCAGCCCGGCCAGGGCCTCGCGGCGCTGTGCCTTCAGGGCCTCCAGGCGGTAGCGTTGGGCGCCCAGTTTCGGGTCCGCCTCCAGGGCCTGGCGGTAGACCTGGCGCAGATCGGCGGGGGGAACGGTTTCCCCGGCGCCTTTCCCGGCCCCCTCCCCGGCCATGAGCGGCGGGGTGAGGAGCAGGGCCAGCACGGTGCCGGCGATGCGATGGCGTGCGTGCATGGTATTAGTTCTCCGTGAAGGCCCGGGCCAGGCCGTCGGTGAGCGGTTTGAGCAGGTAGCTCATGGGGGTGCGTTCGCCGGTCTGGATCATGATCTCGGCGGGCATGCCCGGGCGCAGGGTGATGTTGCCGAGGCGGCGCATTTCCTTCTCACCCACCACGACGCGGGTGAGGTAGTAGGGTTCGCCGGTATCCGGGTCCTGCAGGCGGTCGGCGGAGACGAAGCTGACCTTGCCCTCCACCACGGGGGTGGTGCGCATGCTGAAGGCGGAGAAGCGCACGTCCGCCGGCTGGCCCTCGTGGACATTGTCCACGTCCTGGGGCCGGATGCGGCCCTCCACCACCAGGGGCTGGTCGCCGGGCACCAGGTCCAGGATGGGCTCGCCGGGGCCGATGACCGCCCAGCGGGAATGGAAACGCAGGTTCACCACCTCGCCGGCCACGGGGGCGCGGATCTCGGTGCGGGCCAGGGTGTCGCGCAGGGCCCGCAGCTCTTCCTCCAGGCTGTTGATGCGGGCGGTGGCCTCGCGCATGGCCTTGGCGGCCTGGCGCTGGAATTCGCGCCGGGCCTGGAGGATCTGCAGTTCCGCCTCGCCGATCTGCACGCGGGTCTCGGCGATGCGGGCCTTGAGTTCGCCGGCCTCCCCCAGGGCCTCGGCGCGCTGGCGCTCCAGGGGGCGCAGGTCGGCGGCGGGCAGGAGTTCGCGTTCGGCCAGGCGGCCGCGGCTGGCCAGTTCCTCGTCCAGGGAGGCGATGATATCCAGGCGGGACTGGCGCTGGGCCTGCATGCCCTCGATCTTCTCTTTGAGCTGTTCGATGCGCTGGCGCAGGACGTCGATCTCCCCCTGCAGGGCCTCGCGCCGCACCCGGAACTGGCGCTGTTCCACGGTGCGGAGGCGATCCCCCAGGCTGCCTTCGCCACCCCGGGTGAGTTCCTCCGGGAAGTCGATGGTGTCCTGGCCGGTGAGTTCGGCCTCCAGGCGGGCGCGGCGGGCCAGTTCGGCCAGGTAGTTGTTGTAGTTGGCCAGGTAGGAGGCCCGGGCCTGGGTGTCGTCCAGTTCGATGAGCAGGTCCCCCTGCTCCACCCGGTCACCGTCGCGCACGTGAAAGGCCTTGATGATACCGCCTTCCAGGTGCTGCACGGTCTTGCGATAGGTGTCCACGGTGACGGTGCCCTGGGCCACTACGGCGCCGTCGATGCGGGCGAGGCTGGCCCAGCCGCCCAAGAAGCCGAAGGCCAGGAGGATGACGATGATCCCGAACAGGCGCGGGAAGCGGTCGTCGGACGGGGGCGTGGCCCCGGGCGTCTCGCGGGTGTCGGCCTTGCGGGGGAGATGTTCCCCCTGCACCGGGGTGGATTCCTCGCTGCGGGACACGGGGGGTTTGCTGGCGGGGTTCTGGTCCTGCTCGCTCATGACTGGCTCGCGATGGGATTGCCGGAGACGCCGGTGGGGCGGGTGAAGCGGCCGAGCACCTCCTGGCGGGGGCCCAGGGCGGCGGTCTGGCCGTCCTTGAGCACCAGGATCTCGTCCACGGCGGAGAGTACGGCGGGGCGGTGGGCGATGATGACCACGGTGCGGCCTTCGTCCCGCAGCTGCTGGATGGTCTGCACCAGGGCCTGTTCACCGGCCTCGTCCAGGTTGGAGTTGGGTTCGTCCAGGACGATGAGCCGGGGGTTGCCGTAGACGGCCCGGGCCAGGGCGACGCGCTGACGCTGGCCGGCGGAGAGGGCCCCGCCGTGGATGCCGATGCGGGTGTCGTAGCCCTCGGGCAGGTGCAGGATCATGTCGTGCAGGCCGGTCTTGCGGGCGGCCTCCACCACCTGGTCCGGGTCCACCTCGCCGAAACGGGCGATGTTCTCGGCGATGGTGCCGGCGAAGAGTTCGATGTCCTGGGGGAGATAGCCGATATGGGGACCCAGCTGTTCCCGGTCCCAGTTGTTGATCTCGGCGCCGTCGATGCGCACGTCGCCGGCATAGGTGGGCCAGACCCCCACCAGGGCGCGGGCGAAGCTGGACTTGCCGGCGGCGCTGGGGCCGATGACGCCGAGGACGCGGCCGGGGGGCAGCTCCAGCTTGACGCCCCGCAGGGCGGGGGTGCGGCTGCCCGGGGGGATGACGACGATGTTCTCCACGCTGACCCGGCCCTGGGGCTCGGGGAGCTTCATGTGCTCGCCGGCGGCGGGGGTGGACTCCAGCACCTTGTTGAGGCGGTCCCAGGCGCCGCGGGCGCCGATGAAGCCGCGCCAGGCGTGCATGGCCTGGTCCACCGGGGCCAGGGCCCGGGCCATGATGATGGAGGCGGCGATCATGACCCCGGGGGTGATGACCTGCTCCACCGCCAGGTAGGCCCCGGCGGCGAGGATGCCCACCTGCAGGATCATGCGCAGGGATTTGGAGATGGCGGTGAGCGTGGCGGAGCGGTCGCTGGCGATGGCCTGCAGGCCGAGGACGTTCTGGTGCAGGTCCTGCCAGCGGTCCCGCAGGCGGCCGGTCATGCCCATGGCCTCCAGCACCTCGGCGTTGCGCAGGTTGGAGCTGGCGTAGTCGGATTCCTTGATGTATTCGCTATTGGCCGCCCCCAGGGGTTTGCGGGTGAGGAATTCGTTGAGGATGGCCAGGGTCAGGAGGATGAGGGCGCCGATGAGGGCAATGGTTCCCAGGACCGGATGGAACAGGAAGATGAGACCCAGCAGGAGCGGGGTCCAGGGGGCGTCGAAGAAGGCGAATACGCCCTGCCCGGTCATGAACTGGCGCAGGGTGACCATGTCCTTGAGGGGCTGGGTGGAGCCGCTGTCGGGGCTTCTCAGGGCGCGGAAGAAGGTGGCGTCGAACAGGCGCCGGTCCAGCAGGGCGTCCAGGCGGGTACCGGCGCGCACCAGGACACGGTTGCGGGACCAGTCCAGCAGGCCCATGACGATGAGCAGGCCCACGGCGACGATGAGCAGCATCACCAGGGTGGGGATGCTGCCGCTGGAGAGTACCCGGTCGTACATCTGCAGCATGAAGATGGGGGGCACCAGCATGAGCAGGTTGATGAAGAAGCTGAACAGGGCCACGGAGAAGAAGGCCTGTTTCAGCTGGGTCATGCTCTGGCGCAGTTCGCCCTTGGGGGCCGAATCGGGGCCTTGCCCGGCGGTGCTGGGGGTTCGGGACATGGGTGGGCTGGGAACCTGCGATCTGAGTGGGGACTTACCGAACACGAAACCATATCAGGCAGGGGGGCACCCCACAAGCAGCAGATCACAAGAAGACCAAGGGTCCCAGAAGGGGGCAGGAAAGGTACCCGGCACCCCCCTTGATCAACGCGAAGAAGGTGCCAGGCACCCGAAACGGGTACCCAAGGGGGGTACCCAAGGCAGTTCAGATCAGCCCCTGGGCACGTAGGCGGTGCACCAGCCGCCTTCCGCCACCAGCTTGCCGGGGAACACGGCGCAGGGGCCCCATTCCTTGGCGGAGGGGTCGGTATAGAGCAGGCAGTTGCCGCAGTTCTGCCCCTCCTGGTATTCGGGATGATCCACCTGGGTGGCATCGTGCCGGTAGTTCAGGGCCCGTGCCTCCTCGGATTCTTCATCCAGATGCGGCAGTTGCTCCTGGGCGGAGGCGGCGGTGGCCATCCCCAGGCCCGCCAGGGGCGCGGCCGCCAGGCCGGTGGTGGCGAGCTTCAGGAATTGGCGGCGTTCGCGATGGGTGTTGTTCATCTCAGGCTCCTCCTGTTCAGGCTTGTCCGATGGGTACCTGGCACCCTTTGCTCAAGCACCCTTTGCTGCAAAGGGATGGGATGAACGCAGGGGGCCGCGCCCGCGGGCCAGGCCCCGGCCACAGGGCCCCAGGCCTTGCCCCCTGCCACGACCCAGGCCCTGTCCCAGACCGGGTTGCATGGCGGGGGTTGCGGTGGAATCCTCCTGGACGGCCGGTTCCGGCACCATGGCCGCCCCCCATGCGCGGCCCCTACCGCGTCCCATGCCGCGGTCTGCGCCCAAGCCAGGCCCCATGCCCTGGCCCATGCCCTGGCCCATGCCAAACCCCTTTCTGCCTCTGTGACGCATGTCTTTCGCCTCCTGAATCGGTTGCCGATGGGTCGATTATGGACATATGTGCACATCATGCAAGCCCAACCCACACCCCGGGATCCGGACAATGTGACCATATGCGCATTAGTGAGACCGTGAATCCCGCCGGTGGGTTCCCTGCCCGAGACTGCGCAGCAGGATCTCAGAAGGTGCCCAGGATCTCCCGCCAGGCCACGACGCGGGGGGGCCGGGTATGGCCCCAGAGGCCATGGCGCTGGAGCTGCTCCAGGGCCTGGGTGCTGTACTTGAGGGTGAAGTTGCCCCCCAGGTCCGCGTCCACCCATCCCGGCTTGCCCTCCAGGGAGATGACCGAGCCGAAGAAGTTGGCGGTGCCCGTGCCTGAGGTGATGCGGGCCCCGTCGCGCAACAGGATCAGGCCCTCGAAGGTGAAGGTGCCGTTGGCCGGGCCCAGGGCGATGTCGCCGGAGAGGATGAGCACGCCGGCGGCGTGGGTGTTGCCGCCGAGGCGCACCTCTCCTTCGCCTTTCACCTCCACCACCGCCGGGGCATCGCGGCTGCCCAGTGCACTGGAGAGGTCCACCCGCTCGCCGGACTCCAGGGTGTGGCTGCGGGTATCGGGTCGGGCCGCGAGGGCATCGGCGTACGCCCCCCACTGCGTTGCGGTGACGCCGCCTTCGGTGGCGGCGGCATCGGTCTGGCGCAGGGGCGGGTCCCCCTGGATCTGGCCGGGACGGTTGTTGCCCGCCTGGTTGCCGGTACCCACGGCGTCGGCATCCGCGTTGCCCACCAGGTAGATGCCGGCACGGTCCCCCTCCCCGGCCAGGGTGCCGTTGCACCCGGCCCCGGTGCAGCCGTCCCTTTCCGGCAGGTTCCAGTTGCGCCCGTCGAAGTAGATGGCACTGCCGCTGTTGCTGCCCGTACGGGTCTCGCAGTGGGCGCCATAGCAGGTGTAGGCGGATTCGGGCACCGGGCCGCCGGGACCGCCGTCCAGTTCCGCCTCCAGGCTGCGCCGGGCGCCCCCCGGGAGGGTGCCGGTGATGCGCACCGTGGCCCGGCCATGGTGGTAGTCCACGGATTCCAGCCGCCATTGGCCGGGCCGGTCGCCGTCCACGGCGTGGGGTCCGGCCCCCACGGCCTGGAGGGTGGCTTCCCGGTCGCCCCAGGCGTCGAAGTCCTCGTGGCGCATCACCGCCAGGACCTGGGCGAGGCCGCTTTCGGCGGCCAGGAAGGCCTCGGTGGCCTGCTTTTGATTGCCGGCGATGCGTTCCTGGATCACCGCCGCGTTCATCCCGGCCACCCCCAGCAGGGTGGTGAGGGTGAGGATCACCAGGCTCACCACCAGTACGGCGCCGGTCTGTCGTTCGGGGTTGTGGATGGACATGAGGGGCCTCCTTGCGTTGATTGGGATGTCACAGCCGTTGCAGGATGGCCTGCCGCAGGGCCACCCGGAAGTGGAAGCGGCGGGTTTGGTCGTCGTGCATGCGCAGATCCAGGGCGAGATCCAGGCCCAGCAGGCCGTGGTCCACGGGATGGCGCACGGGGGTGGCCTCCAGTGCGGAACCCGGCGCCAGCCCCTCCACCAGGATCTGGCCGCTGGCGTCGGGGTCGGGGCCGCAGCGCAGGGTCGCGTCGGCCACCCAGTAGAAGACCTCCGATGTCCCCGGGGGCTGGCCGCACCAATCCACCGTGCGGGTGCGGGTGACCCCCAGCCGCCCCGGGGTGCCGGCATCCACCGCGGCGGCGCCGCGCAGATCCCGCACCAGCAGGTCCATGGTATGGGCCACGGTATTCTGCACCCGGGCCAATTGTTGGGATTCCCGGTAGGCGCTCTGGTGGGCGACGAAGATCTGCACCACGCCGGAGAGCAGGATCAGGCCGATCACCAGGGCGATCATCCATTCCACCAGGCCCACGCCCCGCTGGCATCCGGCGCTGCGCACCCCGGGGCTCACGAACCCGCCCCCGCGGGGAGGCTGACGACATACTCGAAGACCGCCTCATCCCCCTCCTCTGCGAACCGGCCCTCGGCCCAGCGTACCCGGATGGTGCAGGTGGTGGGGGCGGCCCCGTCGCAGTCGATGTCGCTGCCGGTGATGCCGGTGATGCCGGGGAGGCGCAGCGTGGCGGGCGCATCGTCGCCGGGGGCCCCCCAGGCGGTGCGCCAGGGACCCTCCACCGCCTGGGGGTCCGGGGTACCGTCCACGGCCAGGGAGATCCACAGGCGCTCCGCCGCCTCCTGGGCCATGACGCTGGCGAGGGTGCGCTGCTGGGCGGAGTGGACGGACTGGATGCCCAGCAAGTGCAGCGCCGCGATCCCCAACAGCCCCACGGACAGCACCAGCAGGGCCACCAGGATCTCGGTGAGGGAGAATCCGCGCTGGAGGGGGGGGATACGTGCACGATGCGCCTGCATGGCAGCCGGCTCCCAAGGGTCTTGTTGCCGTAGGGGCATTATGACCCGTTCCCCGGGTCCCCGTTCACCCCCCGGGGGCCACGGCCGATGAAGCGGGGACGGGCACGGATACGCGGCGCGCTCCCGCTGCGCCCTGGCCGGGGCGGGCCGCCTTGGGTACCATGCCGGCCTGCGGTTCCCCCTGCGCAGGAGCGCCCACGCGATGCAGACAATCGATACGGATGTGGTGGTCATCGGCGGCGGTGGCGCCGGCCTGCGCGCCGCCATCGCGGCGGCGGAGGCGGACCCGGAGGTCACCGTGGCCCTGGTGTCCAAGGTGGTGCCCACCCGCAGCCATACGGTGGCGGCGGAAGGGGGGGCCGCCGGGGTGATCCACCCGGACGATCACCTGGACAAGCATTTCGATGACACCGTCTCCGGCGGGGACTGGCTCTGCGAGCAGGACGTGGTGGAGTGGTTCGTGGGCCGCTGCACCCCGGAGATGACGCAGCTGGAGCACTGGGGCTGCCCCTGGAGCCGGCAACCGGACGGGCAAGTGAATGTGCGCTACTTCGGCGGCATGAAGTCGCCCCGCAGCTGGTTCGCCGCCGACCGCACCGGTTTTCACATGCTCCACACCCTGTTCCAGACCAGCCTGAAGTACCCGTCCATCCGCCGCTTCGACGAATGCTTCTGCATGGACCTGCTGGTGGAGGACGGCCGTCTGCGGGGGGTATTGGCGGTGTATGTGCCCAGCGGCGACAGCCTGCTGCTGCGCTGCCGGGCGGCGGTGCTGGCCACCGGCGGTGCCGGGCGGGTCTACCGGCAGAACACCAATGCCGGCATCGTCACCGGTGAGGGCATGGGCATGGCCCTGGCCTGCGGCACGGGGCTGCGGGACATGGAGTTCGTGCAATGGCATCCCACCACCCTGCCCGGCAGCGGCCTGCTCATCACCGAGGGGGCCCGGGGCGAGGGGGGCATCCTGCTCAACCGCCACGGCCGGCGCTATCTGCAGGACCACGGCCTGGGCCCGGTGGATCCCTGGCCCCGACCCCGGGCCATGGAGTTGGGCCCCCGGGACCGGGTCTCCCAGGCCTTCTGGCACGAGGACCGGGCGGGCCGCACCCTATCCACACCCCAGGGCACGGCGGTGCATCTGGACCTGCGCCACCTGGGACACAAGACCCTGGAGGAGCGCCTGCCCCAGATCCTGCACCTGGCCCGCACCTTCGCCGCCGTGGACCCGGTGGAGGCGCCCATCCCCGTGCGTCCGGCGGTGCACTACACCATGGGCGGGGTGCCCACCGACCGCCACGGGGCCACCGCCGTGGAGGGGCTGTATGCCGCCGGGGAATGCGCCAGCACGGGGCTGCACGGGGCCAACCGCCTGGGCTCCAACTCCCTGGCGGAGCTTTTGGTGTTCGGCCGGGCCGCCGGCGAGGCGGCGGTGGCCCATGCCCGCAACGGCCCGGCCCCGGCGCCGGGGGTGGAGCGCCAGGCCGAGGCGGCGCTGCGGCAATGGCATGCCCTGCTGGAGCCGCGACGCGGCGAGCGCCTGGCCACCCTGCGGGATGCCATGCAGGCGGCCATGGAGGATGGCGTGGGCATCGTGCGCGAGGCCGAGGGCATGGCCCGGGCCTGCGAGGCCCTGGCGGACCTGCGTGCCCGTTACCGCCGCGGGGTGCGCCTGGACGACACGGGCCGGGCCTTCAACACCGAGTGGCTCGCCACCCTCGAGCTGGGCCATGCCCTGAAGGTGGCCGAGACCATCGCCCACGCGGCCCTGGCCCGCCGCGAGTCCCGCGGGGCGCATCTGCGCAGCGACGGTTACGACCGACGCGACGATGAAGGCTTCCTGTGTCACTCCCTTGCCTGGGATCAGGGGGAGGCGCCGCCGCGCATCGACCATGCCCCCGTCACCCTCACCCGCTCGGCGCCGGGGGAGCGGGTCTACGGGGGGCCGGCATGAGCGATCCCCGCATCATCGTGATGGAGTGCCTGCGCTATCACCCCGAGCGGGATACCGAACCATATCACCAGCGCTTCGAGGTGCCCTTCACCCCGGAGATGTCCGTGCTGGAGGGGCTGCAGTACATCAAGGATCACCTGGACGGCAGCCTCACCTTCCGCTGGTCCTGCCGCATGGCCGTATGCGGCAACTGTGGCTGCATGGTCAACGGTGAGCCGGTGCTCAGTTGCCAGACCTTCCTGCGGGACTACCATCCCGAATGCGTGCGCGTGGAACCCCTGGACCATTTCCCCATCCAGCGGGACCTGGCGGTGGATCCGGCGGACTTCCTGGACAAGCTGCAGCAGGTGGCCCCCTACCTGATCCCGGCCCAGGACCGCATCCCCGAGGACGGCCCCTATCGCCAGACCCCCGAGCAGATGCAGGACTATCTGGACACCTCCGCCTGCATCAACTGCCTGCTGTGCTACGCCGCCTGCCCCCAGTACGGCCTGAAGGCGGATTTCCTCGGGCCCGCCGTCCTGGCCCTGGCCCATCGCTACAACGCCGATTCCCGGGATGCCGGCCGGGCGCGGCGTATGGAGGTGATGAACGGTGACGCGGGGGTGTGGGGCTGCACCCTGGTGGGCCGCTGCTCCGAGGTCTGCCCCAAGGGGGTGGACCCGGCGGGGGCCATCAACCGCAACAAGCCCGCCGCCGCCCTGGACACCCTGCGGCGGCTGCTGCAATCGGGAAGGACCTGCACCCCATGACCGCCCTGCGCACCCATACCCGCTCCATGAAGGGCTGGTGGCGACGTCACCCCGCCTACCGGCAGTATCTGCTGCGGGAGGCCACCAGCGTGGTCATCGGCCTGTATGCCCTGTGCCTGCTGTGGGGGATGACGGCCCTGCTCTTGGGCCCCGGGGCCCATGATGTCTGGCGGGCCTGCGTGCAATCCCTGCCGGGGCGGGCCTTCCATCTGCTGGCCCTCGCGGCCTTCTCCTGGCACGCCTGGACCTGGTTCCGGCTGCTGCCCCTCACCGTGGCCCCCCTGCGCCTGGGGCGGTATCGCATCACCCAGACCCTGGTGCACCGCGCCGCACTGGGGGCCTGGGCCCTGGCCTCCGCCGCCCTGCTGGTGGCCGCCGCCGGAGGCCTGCGATGAGACCCCGCAGCCCGGAGCCCCTGTTCTGGACCCTCTTCGGCGCTGGCGGGATGCTGGCGGCCCTGGTGGGACCGGCGCTGGTGCTGATCCTCGGCCTGCCCTTCCCGCCCGGCGCCCTGGAATACGCCACCCTGCGCGGGGCCATGGGCCATCCGCTGGTGGCCCTGGGCCTGGGGGTCAGCGTGGGGCTATGGCTGTTCCATGCCGCCCACCGCATCCTCCACACCCTGTATGACCTGGGGGTGCCCCACGCCCCATGGCTGCCCCGGGTCTGCTATGGGGGCGCCACGGCGGGGACGCTGGCGGCCTTGGGGGTGACCCTGGCCTGGGTGCTGCAGTAGCGGGCCTCAACCCCCCAGCAGGTATTTCAGACCGGCCAAAAGCAATGCGGCGTGGGTCATGAGCAGTCCCCCCGTCCAGGTGACGGTCCACTTGATGATCTCGCCCTTGGTCTGGGCGATCTCCTTCTGCAGCCGGTGGTCCATCTGCCGCATCTCACTGCGCATCTGCAGGACCTCCTTCTGTATCTCGCCGATCTCCTTTTGCACCTCGCCGATCTCTTGGTGCATCTCGGCCCGCAACTGTTCGATCTCCTTGTGCACCTCGCCGCGCAGTTGCTCGATCTCCTTGTGCACCTCGCCGCGCAGCTGCTCGATCTCCTTCTGCAGACGCAGTTCGGTCTCCCGCAGGGACGTGCCCGTGGCCAGGTCGGTCACCTCGGGGTAGCGCTGTTCCATGTGCTCGAAGGCCTCGGCGATCACCCGGGCCCGGGCCCGGTCGTCCGGGGCGCTGCTGAGTTGTTCGTAAAGGTCGATGACGGAGGTCATGGCGGCATCCTGAAGGGCCATTGTGGCGATTATCCCAGGCCGATAGCGGGCGCGGCAATCAGGCCTTCGCTCACGGCGGGGACTGGATCCGGGCCAGCACGCGGTTGCGCAGGGCCACATGGAAGGACAATCGGTGGGTCCTGGGGTTCGCCCCCTCCCCTGCGTGGCTCTGGAAGACCAGATCGATGCGCACCCCCGTGGGATCGGCGGCGTCGGGGAGCAAGGCGGCCTCCAGGCGGCTGCCGGGGCGAAAACCGCGGATGAGCTCGTGGTTGTGCATGGTGCTGGAACGGCAGCGCAGGGCATCGTCCTCGATCCAGTAACGCACCGTGTGCACCCCTGGGTCTGCACCACACCAGTCGATGCGGCGATCCCGGGTCACCCGCAGCTCCCCGTCGGACCAGTGCACCCCCTCGGCCCCGCGCAGGTCCCGTGTCAGGTACTCCGTGACGAAGGCCAGGGTCTCCTGCAGCCGGGCCCAGCGCTGGGTCTCGCGGTAGGTGGTCTGGTGGGCCAGGAAGACCTGCAGGGCCCCGGCCAGGAGGATGAGACCGATCACCAGGGCGACCATCCATTCCACCAGGGAAAACCCCCGGCTGCGGTGATGCCTTGGGATGGCGTTCATTTCACCGCCTCCGGGGGCAGGTCCACCGCGTAGTCGAAGGTGGTCACCCCCTCCGGCTCCCGGAAACGCCCCTCGCTCCAGGCCACGGTGATGGTGCATTGCCCGGCGCTGCAGGTGATGCGGCTGTCGCCGGCACCGGGCAGGGCCGCGAGATCGGGGGCATCGGCATCGGCGGACCATTGCCGGCGCCAGGCGGAACTCACCGCGGCCACCTGCAAGGGGCCTTCGGCCGCCGCCATCCACAGGCGCTCCTGGGCATCCCGGGCGGCGATGCTGGCCAGGGTCCGCTGATAGGCGGAGTGGGCCCCCTTGAGGGCGGACAACTGCAGGGCCGCCAGCCCCAGCAGACCCACGGAGAGCACCAGCAGGGCCACCAGGGCCTCGATCAGCGAAAAGCCCCGCTGGCACTGAAGGCGCGAAGGAGCCGTCATGGTTCACCTCCCTGTGAACGCCATTGCCGTGCCTCCCTCCATAGCAGAATCCCCCGTTTTTTCCACTCCCCCACACGAGCCCATCCCCTTGCCTCCCCGGGCGGGATGGTCCACCCTTCCCTGCAACCGGCGGGTCCGCGCCGGCCACGCGGGGCAGCGGCCATGGGCCGATGTGTCCGCCCCTTTGGGCCATGGACCGGACGGCCTGCTGCCCCAGGATGCATGCGACCGCAGGAAGGAGGAGAGGATGAACGACATGGCAAGCACGGCCGCCATGGCCGATACCGGTGCCGCCCTGCAGCTGGGGGTCCCCTTCATGGTCACGCTGTACGTGATCCTCGGTATCGTCCTGGCCGTCCAGATCATCACCGTCACGCTGCAGAAGTGACCCCGGCGGCGGTGGCGGTGGGGAGACCCGCCCGCGGACAGCCCCGCCGCCACCGCCCCGTCCCACACCCTGAACCCCCGGCGGTGACGTGACGGATAGGGCCGGGGGACGTACCATGCCCTGCACAACACCGGCCCAAGTCAACACCGAACGGGGCATCCCCTTGGCGGAAAGAACCAACATCGTCCTCGTCGGCCCCATGGGCGCCGGCAAGTCCACCGTGGGCCGCCACCTGGCCGCCCGCCTGCAGATGCCCTTCGTGGACAGCGACCGGGAGCTGGAGTCCCGCACCGGCGTGGACATCCCCACCATCTTCGAATACGAGGGGGAGGAGGGATTCCGCCGCCGCGAGGCCGCCGTCCTCGAGGACCTGTGCGCCCGCTGCGGCATCGTCCTGGCCACGGGGGGAGGGGCCGTGATGCGCCCCGAGAACCGGGAACAGCTGCAACGCTGCGGCCTGGTGGTCTACCTGCGCACGCCGGTGACCCTCCAGCTCAAGCGCACGGCCCGGGACCGGAACCGCCCCCTGTTGCAGACCGAGGATCCCCGTGCCCGCCTCGAGGCCCTCCTGGAGGTGCGCGACCCCCTCTACCGGGAGGTTGCCCACCTGATCGTGGACACGGACCGGGAACACCTGCGTTCCACGGTGCGCCTCATCGCCCGCCAATACCGGAACGAATGCGCCGGCAACCGCCCGGGCACCCAGCCGGGGAAGGGGCGCGCCCCAGGCGCGCGCAACAACCAAAAGCGCAAGGCCGCACGATCCGGGCACCGGGGCGCCTGAGGGCCACGGCCCCACGCCAGCCCGGTGGCGGGCAGGCTTCAGCCGCCGGCACCCACGCCCGGGGCAGGCACGGGAAGACGGTTCAATGGTCTGTCTTCCCCGGCTTTAGTATGATCCCCTCCATGGATACGCTCAGCGTCGAACTGGGGGAGCGCGGCTACCCCATCCACATCGGCCGCGGCCTGCTGCGCCAGCCCGAACTCCTGGGGGAGCGGGCCACCGGGCGGCGGGTGGTGGTGGTCAGCAATGAGACGGTGGCCCCGCTCTATCTGCAAACGCTGCAGGATACCCTGTCCGCGGCGGGGGCCGGGTCGGTGGACGCCCTGGTGCTGCCGGACGGGGAGCGCTACAAGACCCTGGAGACCCTGGAACGGATCTATACCGGCCTGCTGCAGCGGCGCCTGGACCGGGGCGACCTGCTGGTGGCCCTGGGGGGCGGTGTCATCGGCGATCTCACCGGCTTCGCCGCCGCCACCTATCAGCGGGGCATCGACTTCATCCAGGTACCCACCACCCTGCTGGCCCAGGTGGACTCCTCGGTGGGGGGCAAGACAGGGGTCAACCACCCCCTGGGCAAGAACATGATCGGGGCCTTCCACCAGCCGCGCATGGTCCTGGTGGACACCGACACCCTGAACACCCTGCCGGACCGGGAACTGAGCGCCGGCCTGGCGGAGGTGATCAAGTACGGCCTCATCGACGACGCGGAATTCTTCGCCTGGCTGGAGGCCCACCTGCCGGCGCTCCGGGCCCGGGAACCCGAGGCCCTGGCCCATGCCATCCGCCGCTCCTGCGCCGACAAGGCCCATGTGGTGGCGCAGGATGAACGCGAATCCGGCCGCCGCGCCCTGCTCAACCTGGGCCACACCTTCGGCCACGCCATCGAGACCGGCATGGGCTACGGCCAGTGGCTCCACGGCGAGGCGGTGGCGGCGGGCACGGTGATGGCGGCGGACCTGTCCCTGCGCCTGGGCTGGCTTGAGGCCGGGGAGCAGGAACGCATCGTCCGGCTCCTGCAGGCCGCGGGCCTGCCGGTGGAACCGCCACCGGGGCTGGGGCCGGAGCGCTTTCGGGAGATCATGGCGGTGGACAAGAAGGTCCAGCGGGGGCGGCTGCGCCTGGTGCTGCTGCAGGGGATCGGCCGGGCGGTGGTGACCGCCGAATTCGACCCCAAGGCCCTGGACGAGACCCTGGATGCCCTGACCCGACCATGAACCACCCGCCGCTGAACGCGCCCTCCCCCCTGGCCCCCTACGCGGCCCGGGATGCCGTCAGCCGGGGCCGCCGCCACCCGGAACCGCCCCCCACCTACCGCAGCGAGTTCCAGCGGGACCGGGACCGCATCATCCATTCCACCGCCTTCCGGCGCCTGGAGTACAAGACCCAGGTCTTCGTCAACCACGAGGGGGACCTGTTCCGCACCCGCCTCACCCACAGCCTGGAGGTGGCCCAGATCGCCCGGGCCATCGCCCGCATGCTGGGTCTGAACGAGGACCTCACCGAGGCCATCGCCCTGGCCCACGACCTGGGCCACACCCCCTTCGGCCATGCCGGCCAGGACGCCCTGGACCAGTGCATGGCCGATTACGGGGGCTTCGAGCACAACCTGCAGTCGCTGCGGGTGGTGGACCATCTGGAGGCCCACTACGCCGAGTTCGACGGCCTCAACCTCACCTTCGAGACCCGGGAAGGCATCCTCAAGCACTGCACGGCAGAGGTGGCCGCCGGCCTGGGGGACGTGGGACGTCGCTTCGTGGACGGCGGCCAGCCCAGCCTGGAGGCGCAGCTCAACAACCTGGCCGACGAGATCGCCTACAACAACCACGATGTGGACGACGGCCTGCGCTCGGGATTCATCACCCTGGAACAGCTCCAGGGCATCACCCTCTTTCGTGAGGCCCAGGCCGAGGTGAACGCCCGCCATCCGGGGCTGGACGAGAAACGGGTGCGCCACGAGGTGATCCGGCGCATGATCAACCGCCTGGTGACCGACCTGATCGAGAGCAGCCGGGAGGCCATCCACCGGGCCGCCCCGGACAGCCTGGAGGCGGTGCGCGCCCAGGACCGCCCCCTGATTCGATTCAGTCCACGGATCCGGGAATACAACCTTGAACTCAAGGGTTTCCTGCGCCAGCATCTCTATCGTCATTATCGCGTCCGACGCATGACCGCCAAGGCGGCCCGGGTGCTTAAGGCCCTGTTCGCCGCCTACATGGAGGATCCGGCCCTGCTGCCCCCCGAGCACGAGCGCAAGGCCCGGCGCCTGGCGGCGGAAACCGGGGAGGCCGGACGCGCCCGGGCCGTGGCCGACTACCTGGCGGGCATGACCGACCGCTTCGCCATCGCCGAATACGGGCGCCTGTTCGACCCGAAGACACTTTCTTGACATCCAGGGATCCCATGGCCAACGACACACTGTCCGCCGACTGCCTCGAACGCCTCGGGCTGCGCCAGCCCCCCTTCGCCCCCGCGGCGGGTGAGGACTTCCTCTATAGCGATCCGGGCATCGACATGCCGGTGAACACGGTCCTGCGTCACCTGGAAAAGGACCAGAACGTGGTCCTGCTGAAGGGGGAGAAGGGGGCCGGCAAGAGCACGCAACTGCTGCGCATCCTGGCCCGAGGCCGGGACGAGCTGGACTTCTGCGCCTTCAAGGCCCGGGAGGGGATCAGCCTGGCGGCCATCGAATACACCGTGCGCCAGTACTGGAAGGACGCCGCCCCCGGAGTACAGTCAAACGATCCCCTGGACCGCTTCCTGGGTCGGCTCGTGGAGGCGGGGATGCGCCCCGTGCTGGCCATCGACGATGCCCAGTTGCTGGATACGGAGGTGCTCAAGGAACTGATCCAGGTCCGCCGCCGGGTGCACGAGGCCACCGGCCATCGCTTCGGCCTGCTGCTGGTGGGGGAGCCGGAGGTGGACGAGCGCATACAGTCGGTGGACGACGCCCTGGATGTCCCCGAGGCCCAGGTGAGCGTGCAGGTGCGCGCCTTCACCCCGGAACAGACCACCGCCTACCTGCGCCACCGCCTGGAGGCGGCGGGTCTGGAAGGGCCCAGCCCCCTGGACCAGGAGGCCCTGCAGGAGATCCATCAGGAATCCGGCGGCCTGCCCGCTCGCATCAACACCGTGGCCACGGAACGGCTGCGGCAGCACTGCGAGGGGGAGGCGGGCGCCGGGAGCGGCGCAAGCGGCGGCACCCCCTTCTGGCGCCAGCGCTGGTTCGGCCCCGCCCTGGCGGGGGTGCTGCTGGTGGCCGCGCTGGTGATCACCCTGAGCCTGCTGGGCGGCGGCGAGGATGAGGAGCCCCGCCGGCTGCCGGTACAGAGCGAGCCCCTGGTCCTGCCCGACCAGCCCCGGCGTACGCAGCCCGAGACCGCACCGCAGCAACCCCAGGTCCCCGAGCTCCCCGCCCCGGATGAAACATCCGGGGAAACGCCGGCCCCGGCGCCCCAGGAACGGCCCGCCCCCCGGGATCGCGCCCCCGTGCCGGAGCCGGAGGCCCCCGCCGCGGAGCCTGAAGCCGAACCGGCCCCGGAACCGGAAGCCCAGGGGCAGCCCCCGGAACCCGAACCGACACCGGAACCGGAGGCCACCCCGGAACCGGAGACCGCACCCGAACCCGAACCGGCACCGACCTCCGGTGCCGAAGCACAGCCCGGGGCCGGGGCGCAGGACGATATGCGCCTGCACGACGCCGCCTGGATCCGGGATCAGGAGCGCAGCCGCTACACCATCCAGATCGTGCTCAGCAGCAGCGAGGAACGCATCAAGGCCTATGCACGGGAAGTCAATCTGCCCGGCGACGTGGCCTGGTACCACACCCGCAGGGACGGGAAAGACTTCTATGCCCTGATCTTCGGCAGCTATCCCGGGGCCGAGGCGGCGCGCAGCGCCATCCCCGCCCTGCCGGCCGAGGTACGCAAGAACCAGCCCTTCATCCGCAGCTTCGGTTCCGTGCAGGACATCATGGCAGACTGAACCGGGGCCGCCCCGCGTCCCCGCCACGGCAATGCCCGCAACACGCGGGCGCCCCTCCCCCGTCGGGCGCGCATGGGGGATAATGCACGCCCGACGGTCCTTGTCCGCCCCCATGTCCCGCATCCCGCGCGCCTTCATCGACGAACTCATCGCCCGCACCGACCTGGTGGAGCTGGTGGGCGCGCGCGTGCCCCTGAAGAAGCAGGGCCGGGAATACGCCGCCTGCTGCCCCTTCCACGCCGAGAAGACCCCGTCCTTCTACGTCAGCCCCCAAAAGCAGTTCTATCACTGCTTCGGTTGCGGTGCCCATGGCACGGCCATCGACTTCCTCATGCAGCACGACAACCTGGATTTCGTGGAGGCCGTGGAGGAACTGGCCCGCCAGGCGGGCATGGAGGTCCCCCGGGAGGCCGGGGACCGGCGGGAGGCGGACACCCACGCCCCCCTCATCGCCGCCAACGAGGCGGCGGCAACCCGTTTCGAGGCCCACCTGCGCCGCAATGCCCGTGCCGTGGACTATCTCAAGGCCCGCGGCGTGAGCGGTGAAGTGGCCCGGGACTACCGCCTGGGCTATGCCGTGGACACCCGCGACGACCTGCTCCGCGCCCTGACCCCGGATCATGGTGAGGCCACCCTGGCGGCGGCGGGACTGACCACCCGCCGGGAAGGCGGCCGGCCCTACGACCGCTTCCGCGGACGGCTCATGTTCCCCATCCGCGACGGCCGGGGACGGGTGGTGGGATTCGGCGGCCGCCTGCTGGGGGACGGCACCCCCAAGTACCTGAACACCCCCGAGACCCCCGTGTTCCACAAGGGCCATCTGCTCTACGGCCTGTTCGAGGCGCGCCGGGCCCATACCCGGCTGGAGACCCTGCTGGTGGTGGAGGGCTACATGGACGTCATCGCCCTGGCCCAGTTCGGCCTGCGCAACGCCGTGGCCACCCTGGGCACTGCCACCACCCGGGACCACCTGGAGCGCCTGTTCCGCGTGGTCCCCCGGGTGGTGTTCTGCTTCGACGGCGACCGTGCCGGCGGTGAGGCCGCCTGGCGGGCGATGGAACAGGCCCTGCCGGTGCTGCGGGACGGACGCGAGGTGCGCTTCCTCTTCCTGCCCCAGGGGGACGACCCGGACAGCCTGGTGCGCCGCGAGGGACCGGAAGGCTTCCAGGCGCGCATCCACGACGCCAAACCCCTATCCGACACCCTGCTGGATGGCCTGGCGCAGCGCCACGACACCTCCAGCCGCGAGGGCCGGGCAACCCTGGGACAAACGGCGGCGGCCCTGCTGCGTCCCATGCCCCCGGGGCTGCTGCGCAGCCAGCTGGCGGCGGACGTGGCGCACATCGCCGGCGTCTCCCCGGAACGCTTCGAGCAGCAACTGGCCCCGGACACCCCCCACGCAAAACCGCCCCCTCCCGCCGCACCGCCACGCCGCCCCCCGCGCCGCCCCGGCAACCTGCAGCGGCTGACCCTCACCCCCGTGCGCCTGGCCCTGTCCCTGCTGCTGAACCGGCCGGATCTGGCGGCCCGCGTAGCCGATACCGCCTGGCTGCGGGAACTGCAGACCCCCGGCGCGGACCTGCTGGCACAGATGCTTGAAACCCTGCACGCCCACCCCCATCTCACCCCTGCGGCGCTGGTGGAACGCTGGCGGGACAGCGAGGCGGCACCGCATCTACTAAAATTGGCCCAGTGGCAACCCCCACCCGCGGAGGAGGCCACACCGGAACAACTCCTGGAGGACGCCCTGGGCCGGCTGCGGCATCGCCATGCCCGGCAACGGGCGGACGCCCTGCTTAAGGCGGCCGGCGAACGGCCGCTTACGGAGGAGGAGAAACGGACGCTCCAGGAACTTTTATCCCGCCCGGCCCCCTAACGCCCCGGATCGCCAGGGACGGATTGACACGGATTTACGTAGTTGTCAACAGGAATTACTGCTATACTTGAATGTTTACCCCCGCCCGTCACCCCAACGGTGAGCATAAGTCCAGTTTGAGCAGGTTTCCATGAATCACGAAGAACAGCAGTCCCGTCTGAAAGAGCTGATCGCCAAGGGCAAGGAACAGGGCTTTCTGACCTATGCCGAGGTGAACGATCACCTGCCGGACACCATCGTCGATCCGGAGCAGATCGAGGACATCATCGCCATGATCAACGACATGGGGATCACGGTCCACGAGCAGGCCCCGGACTCCGACAGCCTGATCCTGTCCGACAACTCCGTGTCGGCGGACGAGGACGCCGCCGAGGAGGCCGCCGCCGCCCTGGCCTCGGTGGACGGCGAGTTCGGGCGCACCACCGATCCCGTGCGCATGTACATGCGCGAGATGGGCACCGTGGAACTGCTCACCCGCGAGGGGGAGATCGAGATCGCCAAGCGCATCGAGGACGGTCTCTCCCAGGTGCTGTTCGCCCTCGCCCATTACCCCAAGTCCATCGCCACCCTGCTCTCCGAATACGGCCGCGTGGAGGCCGGCGAGAGCAAGCTCACCGACGTGGTGGTGAGCTTCATGGGCCCGGACGCCGACGAGATCGCCTCCGTGCGCCCCCACCAGGAGGAAGCCCCCGTACAACAGGCCGAGGGTGAGGACGACGCGGAAGACGGGGATGACGACGGCGACGACTCCGAGGAGGACGCCCCGGGGGACACCGGCCCCGACCCCGAAGAGGCCCGGGTGCGCTTCACCCAGCTGGAGGCCATGTACGAGCGAGCCATGGAATGCGCCGCCCAGGGGCAGCAGGAGGCCTATCGCCAGGCCCGCGAGGAGATGGCGCGCTACTTCATGGAATTCAAGCTGGTGCCGCGCCTGGTGGACCAGTTCACCGCCGACCTGCACGACATGGTGGAACGCATCCGCGCCCAGGAGCGGACCATCCTGCAGATCTGCGTGGACCAATGCCACATGCCGCGCCGGGAGTTCGTCCACTCCTTCCCGGAGAACGAGACCAACACCCAGTGGCTGGATAGCGTCATCCACAAGGGCAAGTCGGCCCGCTACAAGACGCTCCTGGACTCCCGTCGCGAGGAGATCCTGCGCGCCCAGGCACGCCTGGCCGCCATCGAGGAGGAATCCTCCCTCACCATCGGCGAGATCAAGGACATCAACCGGCGCATGTCCATCGGCGAGGCCAAGGCCCGCCGCGCCAAGAAAGAGATGGTGGAGGCCAACCTGCGCCTGGTGATCTCCATCGCCAAGAAGTACACCAACCGCGGCCTGCAGTTCCTGGACCTGATCCAGGAGGGCAACATCGGCCTGATGAAGGCGGTGGACAAGTTCGAATACCGGCGCGGCTACAAGTTCTCCACCTACGCCACCTGGTGGATCCGCCAGGCCATCACCCGCTCCATCGCCGACCAGGCCCGCACCATCCGCATCCCGGTGCACATGATCGAGACCATCAACAAGCTCAACCGCGTCAGCCGGCAGATGCTGCAGGAGATGGGCCGGGAGGCCACCCCCGAGGAGCTCTCCAAGCGCATGGAGATGCCCGAGGACAAGGTGCGCAAGGTGCTCAAGATCGCCAAGGAGCCCATCTCCATGGAGACCCCCATCGGCGACGACGAGGACTCCCACCTGGGGGATTTCATCGAGGACGTGAACGTGCAGTCCCCCATCGAGTCGGCCACCCGGGAGAGCCTGTCGGAGACCACCCGCGAGGTCCTGGCCAGCCTCACCCCGCGGGAGGCCAAGGTGCTGCGCATGCGCTTTGGCATCGACATGAACACGGACCACACCCTGGAAGAGGTGGGCAAGCAGTTCGACGTCACCCGCGAGCGCATCCGTCAGATCGAGGCCAAAGCCCTGCGCAAGCTGCGCCACCCCTCCCGCTCGGAGATGCTGCGCAGCTTCCTGGACCTGGAATGATCCACCCCAACGCCCCGGCAGGCTGTCGCCACCGGGGCGTTCTGCTGTATCTTTGCCCTCCACACGGGCCTGTAGCTCAGTCGGTTAGAGCAGGGGACTCATAATCCCTTGGTCGTCGGTTCGAGTCCGACCGGGCCCACCATAAAATCAAAAAGTTACAGCACTCCCCTGATCTCCGGGATTCTGATCCAGCGGTGCTGGGCACCACTGGGGCACCTAAGCGGAACAACCCGGACTGCCGCTGCCTCGCTCCCACGAAACCCCCACTACAGGGGTACTGGTTGCAGTGCTCGGTGGATTGGCAGCCCAATACGGCAGAGCGGGAACGATTTCAGTATCGGACGCACTGGGCGCTACGTCGAGCCCACTGACCACCGGGTTCCGGCGGGCCAGGGGCCGGCGGTATCCTGCGGGGATCCGCCGAATCTCATCCCTGTCCCCGTGGAGGAACCGATGCCGACCCTGAAGATCCAGTCCAATGCCCCGGCCACTGAAGAGGCCTGGGATGCCCTGATCACCGCCGCCTCCCGCCAGGTGGCGGAGATGCTGGGCAAGCCAGAGGGCTATGTCATGGTCATCGCCGAACCCACGCCCCGCATGGCCTTCGGCGGCAGCCGCGAACCGCTGGCCTACCTGGAACTCAAGAGCCTCGGTCTGCCCGAGGAGCGCACCCCGGAGTTCTCCGTACCTGTCCGGTAGCCCCCGTATTCCATAGCCCCCACTGATCCTCCATCGTCACCGGTACGATCTCAAGCAATAGAGGGGATGTGGCGGATGAG
>NZ_FOUO01000005.1 GCF_900114895.1 Ectothiorhodospira mobilis | reverse complement strand
CATCCTCCGATGATCCCAAACCCCGACCGCCTTCAGGCTCACTTCACGCTGGAATCACGTCCCTCCTTCAGGCTCATGTGTCGTTGGACAAGGCTGGTACTTGAATCCTCCCCCCCGGACCGCTAACATACCCGGCCTTCCGTGATTCAAGTGCACCTGGAGTTCAGGAATGAAGACCTTTAGCGCCAAGCCCGCTGAAGTCAGCCGCGACTGGTACGTGGTGGACGCCTCCGGCAAGACCCTGGGCCGCCTGGCCACCGAACTGGCCCGACGGCTGCGCGGCAAGCACAAGCCGGAGTACACCCCCCACGTGGACACCGGCGACTACATCGTGGTGGTCAACGCCTCCCAGGTGCGCCTCAGCGGCAAGAAAGAATCCGACAAGATGTACTACAAGCACACCGGGTACATCGGTCACATGAAGTCCGCCAGCGCCCAGCAGATCCGCGAGCGGGCCCCCGAGCGGCTCATCGAGATCGCCGTCAAGGGCATGCTGCCCAAGAACCCGCTGGGCCGGGCCATGTTCAAGAAGCTGAAGGTCTACGCCGGCAGCGAACATCGCCACGCCGCCCAGCAGCCCCAGCCGCTGGATATCTGAACCCCCCTTGCGCCGCCCCGGGCGGCGCCGGACAGCACAGAGCAGGTCGACACATGGCAACAACCCAGAACTACGGAACCGGACGCCGCAAGAATGCCTCCGCGCGCGTCTTCCTGCGCCCGGGCAAGGGTGACATCTTCGTCAACAACAAGCCCCTGGACGAGTTCTTCGGCCGCGAGACCTCCCGCATGGTGGTGCGCCAGCCCCTGGAAGTCTCCGAGAACGTGGACCGCTTCGACGTGGTCGCCACGGTGAGCGGTGGCGGCGCCAACGGCCAGGCCGGTGCCATCCGCCTGGGCATCGCCCGCGCCCTGGTGGACTACGACGAAAACCTGCGCGGCAAGATGCGGGAGCACGGCTACCTCACCCGCGACGCCCGTGAGGTGGAGCGCAAGAAGGTCGGCCTGCGCAAGGCCCGCCGCGCCACCCAGTACAGCAAGCGCTGATCCGGCCGGCCCCCGTGCATGCACGGGGGCGCCGCCCCGGCCCCAGGGCCGGAATGGACGCCGCGGCCTGGCACCCCTTGCCTCCGGCGCCCGAATACGCTAGGATAAGCGTCCAAAATCAGAGTGTTATTGGGGGATCGTCTAGCGGTAGGACTGCGGACTCTGACTCCGTCAACCCAGGTTCGAATCCTGGTCCCCCAGCCATCCATAGAAAAAGGCCCCCTTGCGGGGCCTTTTTTTATGGATCATTGAGGATTCACCGGGATTCGAACCTGGAAGGTTCGACGCGTAATCTCAAGGTAGTCTTTCAGGGCAAGTTCATCCCGACGACTCATATCGCCCGAGCCTCTTGGAGTACCTGCCGTCTCCACCGGTCCGGCAGTGCACCGGGGGTCAGCACATCCACCTCCACCCCCAGGAGTTCGGTCAGTTCTGAGCGAATGGCGCCCACATCGAAGAGGGAGGTTTCTTCCGTGGTGTCGATGAGGATGTCCAGGTCGCTTTCATCCGTATCCAGTCCATGGAGGACAGAACCGAAGATGCGTGGATTTTTGGCACGATGGCGCTCCACGATCTGCCGTATGGCATCGCGGTGCGGTGGATATGCGCTGGATGGCCTCATACAGAGAACCCGGTTGGTACTCGGATAGGCCAATCTTTAGGGTATCAAGTACCTGCCGTCAATCACGCAGGCGTTTGAGCCGCGCATTGCGGCACATGAATCGAACGAAGGGTGGGCACCCGGATGACGGATGCCCGGCTGGCGGGTTCCGTAGGGAACAGGGAAGGTTCGACGCGGGGCGCGCGTTGAGTTGTGGGGTGGGGCGGGGTCTTGTATCGTCTGCCCCATGCTCTCCCTCACCGAGACCCCCGCGCTCATGCCCCCGGGCCTGGGCGAGGCCATGGACCTGATCCCGGAGGCCTTCCTCATCTTCGACCGGGATCACCGGGTGGTGGCCGCCAACACGGCGGCCGCGGCGCTGCTCTCCCGGTCCCGGGAGGCCCTGCTGGGGCGGGGCTGCCAGGAGATCCTGCACGGCCGCCCGGGGCCCTCCTGTTCGGGGCCGGAGCGCTGCCCCCTGGAGGCCGGACACACCGCCGGCCCCGGCGTCCTGGTGGAAGCGGCGGGCGGGGCGCGGCTGCGGCTGCGCATCACCGCCTCCCCGGCGGGCTGGACCGGGGTCTTCCTGCAGCCCGAGGGCCACGCCCGGGAGGCCGGCGATGACATCTCCCTGGTGGGGCATTCCGCGGCCCTGCGCGGCCTCATGGACATGGTGGAGCGGGTGGCGGCCACCCAGGCCACCGTGCTCCTGCTGGGGGAGAGCGGCGTGGGCAAGGAACGGGTGGCGGAGTACCTGCACCGCCGTTCCCGCCGCGCCGGGGGGGCCCTGGTGGTGGTGGACTGCTCCACCCTGGGGGAGTCCCTCATCGAGGCGGAGCTGTTCGGCTACGAGAAGGGGGCCTTCACCGGCGCGGACCGGCGCAAGACCGGCCTGTTCGAGGCCGCCCACGGCGGCACCCTGTTCATCGACGAGGTGGGGGAGATGCCCCTGGCCCTGCAGAGCAAGCTGCTGCGCGCCCTGGAGACCTCCCGCATCCGCCGCGTGGGCGGCACCGGGTACATCGACGTGGACGTGCGCGTCGTGGCCGCCACCCACCGGGACCTGGCCGCCATGGTGGGGGAGGGGGGCTTCCGTCAGGACCTCTACTACCGCCTCTCCGCCTTCCCCGTGCGCATCCCCCCCCTGCGGGAGCGCCCCGAGGACATCCTGCCCCTGGCGGAACACTTCCTGCGCCAGGCGGACGGCGGCGCCCGCCATCTCCCCCTGGAGGGGGCCGTGGCCGCGGCCCTGCAGGGCCACGACTACCCCGGCAACGTGCGCGAGCTCAAGAACATGGTCACCCGCGCCGCCATCCTGGCCGGGGACGGCCCCCTGCGCCCGGAGCACTTCGCCATGCCGGAGGCGGATGGCGGCGGTGCGGCCCCCGCCCGCCGCGGCCGCCTGGACCCGGGGCGCATCCGCGCCGCCCTGGCCGCCTGCGACGGCCACCGGGGCGAGGCGGCCCGGCGCCTGGGGGTGAGCGAGCGCACCCTGTACCGCTACCTGCGGCGTCTCGAAGGCGGGGGGTGATCCCCCGCGGGGCGGTTCGTCGCCCAGGCGGTTCATCCGGGGCTGCAGGAAGACCGGGGTGCGAACCCGATCCCCGCTCCCCCAGGCCCGGGCGCCCCCCGTGGCGATGCCGTCCCGCGCCCCATCCTGGCCGGGCCCTGACGTGTGGTTTTTGCAACACCCGGGCGTGATGTCATGTCGTTGTCATGACAGTGGCATCCGTGCTGTCAGGGGTGTGGTCTTTTTGCACGATTCATTTCAATGGCTTGGCTTATGGCACGGCTCCTGCATTCGTTGTATATGGCTGACACATCCGAGCCATCCATAACAACACTCTGCAGAGGATCAACAACCATGAAAAAGACGGTACTCGCATTCGCCGTAGCCGCCGCCGTGGCCGCCCCCGCCGCCATGGCCGACACCACCCTGTACGGCCGCATGAACCTGTCCCTGGACTTCGTGGACAACGATGCGGACTCTTCCCATCAGCTGGCCTCCAACTCCTCCCGCCTGGGCGTGCGCGGTTCCGAGGAACTGGGTATGGGCCTGAAGGGCATCTACCAGATCGAGGCCGGTCTCTACAGCAGCGATGCTGATACCGATGGAGACGGAGTGAATGATGAAAGCCAGACTTTCGGCAACTCCGACCTGACCGCCCGCAACACCTACCTGGGCCTGGCCGGCGGCTTCGGTGAGCTGCGTCTCGGCAAGCACGACAGCGCCTACAAGACCGCCACCCTGCCCCTGAACTTCTTCGCCGACACCCTGGGCGACATGCACCATATCGCCGGGCAGTTTGATGGCGCAGACTTTAGCTTCTACAACCGCGATGACAACACCATCGTCTACATGAGCCCGAACCTGGACGGCATGCGCTTCCTGGCCAACTACACCACGGACAAGGACGACGACACCCCGGACGCCGACGCCAACGATCGCAATGCCATGTCCCTGGCCGGCACCTTCGAACAGGGCCCCATGTACCTGGCCGTGGCCTACCAGCAGCAGAACGAGTACAACACTGCGCGTGACGCCGATGCCACCGGCTGGAAGGTGGGCGGCACCTACGACCTGGGGGGCTTCACCCTGGCGGCCATGTACGAGAACCTGGACTCCGATCAGGATGCCTATGGTGATCGGGACATGTTCCACCTGGGCGGCAAGTACGCCATGGGCCAGGCCTACCTGATGGCCTCCTACTCCATGGCCGATGAGAACGACATGGACGAAACCGGGGCCGACATGTACGCCCTGGGCGCCGGCTACAACCTGTCCCAGCGCACCAACATGTACGCCACCTACGCCCAGGTGTCCAATGACGATGCCGCTGAATATGCCTTCACCGGTTCCGGCAAGGGCAAGGATGTGGCAGCCTCTGCGCCTGGCGCCGAGGTCTCCGGCTTCCAGGTGGGCGTGGCTCACAACTTCTAAGAAATCGGCTCCCAAGCCGACGTCTTGGCCGCTTCGCCGCCCCGGCGGCGGAGGGCCTTGCCTTGAAGGGCGCGATGCGGGGTCTCCCGCTCGCGCCCTTTTTCTATTGCGGTTTCCATTGCGGCGGGGGGTGCCGCCGTTTGCTGCGCTGCGGTGTAGCTGCCCGCGCCGGTTCCGGGGCTATAACCCCATGAAATGCATGTGAATTTTCCATGGCGAACGCGGGGGTTGACTTGTTCGCCGGGGGCGGTGCTGTTACCCTCCCAAGTTCCCTTCGCAATCCTCCCCGCATCTATGACCTCCACCACCCGCATCCGCGAGATCCCCTACAACTACACCTCCTACTCCGACCGGGAGATCGTCATCCGGTTTCTCGGCGAGTCCATGTGGGACGTGCTCAACACCCTGCGCGCCCAGCGGCGCACCGGCGTGTCCGCCCGCATGCTGTTCGAGGTGCTGGGGGATATGTGGGTGGTGACGCGCAATCCCTATATCCAGGACGACCTGCTGGCGGACAAGAAGCGCCTGAGCAATCTCATCGGCGCCATGGACCACCGCATCGACCAGATCGTGGCCCGGGCCGACGGCAACGAGAAGGCCCTGGAGCTGGCCCAGGCGGCGCGCCAGGCGGTGCGCCGCTTCGAGGCCTGGTTCCCCGAGCAGCAGGCCCTGCGGGAGCGGGTGCGGCGCCGGCTCATGCGCCACACCGCCCGGGACAACATCGGCTTCGACGGCCTGGCCCGGGTGTCCCATGTCACCGACGCCACCGACTGGCGCGTGGAACTGCCCTTCGTGGTCATCACCCCCGACACCGAGGAGGAGATGGCCCAGGTGGTGGCCGCCTGCCTGGAGCTGGGGCTGACGGTGATCCCCCGGGGCGGCGGCACCGGCTACACCGGCAGCGGCGTGCCCCTGACCCCCGACGCGGCGGTGATCAACACCGAGAAGCTGGACTGGGTGGGCGAGGTGGAGTTCCGCGAGCTGCCCGGCCTGGAACAGCCGGTGCCCACGGTGCACACCGGCGCCGGGGCGGTGAACCGGCGCATCTCCGAGGCGGCCCTGCGGGGTGGCCATGTCTTCGCCGTGGACCCCACCTCCCAGGACGCCTCCACCGCCGGTGGCAACATCGCCATGAACGCCGGCGGCAAGAAGGCGGTGCAGTGGGGCACCGCCCTGGACAACCTGGCCTCCTGGCGCATGGTGACCCCCGACGCCCGCTGGATCGAGGTGGAGCGGGTGAACCACAACCTGGGCAAGATCCACGACCAGGAGGAGGTGACCTTCCGCGTCACCCGCTACCAGGCGGACGGCCGCACCCCCGAGGGGGAGCCGCAGGTGATCACCTTCCCCGGCCGCGCCTGCCGCCGGGAGGGGCTGGGCAAGGACGTGACCGACAAGCGCCTGTTCGATCTCCCCGGGGTGCAGAAGGAGGGCTGCGACGGCCTCATCACCTCGGCGGTGTTCGTGGTGCACCGCATGGCCTCCCACCTGCGCACGGTGTGCCTGGAGTTCTACGGCCCGGACCTGCACCAGGCGGTGCCCGCCATCGTGGAGATCAAGAACGACCTGGAGGCCGATGAGAAGGTGCAGCTCACGGGGCTGGAGCACCTGGACGACCGCTACGTGCGCGCCGTGCGCTACACCCCCAAGGGCTCCCGCCGGGAGCGGCCCAAGATGCTGCTCATGGCCGACCTGGCCTCGGACGACGAGCAGGCCGTGGCGGATGCCGCCGCCCGGGTGGTGCGCATGGCCAACGCCCGCAACGGCGACGGTTTCATCGCCGTGAGCCCCGAGGCGCGCCGCCGCTTCTGGGAGGAGCGCTCCCGCACCGCCGCCATCGCCGCCCACACCAACGCCTTCAAGATCAACGAGGACGTGGTCATCCCCCTGGAGCGCCTGGGGGAATACAGCGAGGGCATCGAGCGCATCAACATCCACCAGTCCCTCACCAACAAGCTGCGCATGGCCGAGGAGATCCTGGAGTGCCTGGACGCGGACCGCCAGGCCCTGGTGGCCAAGCTGGGCCTGGACAACGACGAGGCGCGCCACTGGTTCGAGAAGCGCCGCCAGGCCGCCGAGGCCCATGTGCTGCAGGTGCGCGACCGCTGGCGCCGCATCCTGGAGCACCTGGAGACGGACGCCACCCAGGTGGATGAGCTGCTGGACGACACGGCCCGCCAGGCGCGGCGCCCCGGGGACCGGCTGGTGCAGCTCATCCTGCGCCATGACCTGGTGATCTCCTACCGCCGCGAGCTGGAGGCCCCGCTGTTCGAGATCTTCGATGGCCGCGACCTGGACGCCGTGCGCCAGCGCATCCAGGCGATCCACGACCGGGTGCTCACCAGCCGCCTTTTCGTGGCCCTGCACATGCACGCCGGGGATGGCAACGTGCACACCAACATCCCGGTGAACTCCAACGACTACGCCATGATGCACGAGGCCGAACGCATCGTGGGGCAGGTGATGGACCTGGCCCGCAGCCTCGGCGGCGTCATCACCGGCGAGCACGGCGTGGGGCTCACCAAGATGCAGTACCTGGACCCGGAGGTGGTGGAGGCCTTCGCCGACTACAAGCGCCGGGTGGACCCGGACAACCGCTTCAACCGCGGCAAGCTCATGGCGGGCTCCGGCCTGGCCATGGCCTACACCCCCTCCCTTCGCCTGGTGGAGGAGGAGGCCCTGATCCTGGAGCAGAGCGAGCTGGGGGCCCTGAACGACGACATCCGCGACTGCCTGCGCTGCGGCAAGTGCAAGCCGGTGTGCAGCACCCACGTGCCCCGGGCCAACCTGCTGTACTCGCCGCGCAACAAGATCCTGGCCACCGGGCTCATCATCGAGGCCTTCCTCTACGAGGAGCAGACCCGCCGCGGCCTGTCCTTCCGCCACTTCGACGAGCTCAATGAGGTGGCCGACCACTGCACCGTCTGCCACAAGTGCCTGCCGCCGTGCCCGGTGAACATCGATTTCGGCGACGTCACCGCGCGCATGCGCACCATCCTCAAGGACCAGCACAAGCGCCGCAGCAGCATGGCCGCCAGGGTCTCCATGACCTACCTGAACATCCAGGACCCGCGGGCGGTGCATGTGATGCACAAGGCCCTGGTGCAGTGGGGCTTTGCCGCCCAGCGCATGGGCCATGCCCTGTTCCGGCGCGTGGGCCTCAAGGGACCGGCCATCCCCCCCGCCACCACCCGCCGCCGGCCGCTGCATGAGCAGGTCATCCACATGATGAACAAGCCCCTGCCGGCGGACGTGCCCGCCCAGACCACCCGCACCCTGCTGGGGCTGGACGATCCCAGCCACGTGGCCATCGTGCGCGATCCGGCGCAGATGGAGGACAACGGCGAGGCGGTGTTCTACTTCCCCGGCTGCGGTTCCGAGCGCCTGTTCAGCCAGGTGGCCCTGGCCTCCCTGGCCATGCTCTACCGCACCGGCGCGCAGACGGTCCTGCCCCCGGGCTACCTGTGCTGCGGCTATCCCCAGGAGGCCTCCGGGGAGGCGAAGAAGGCCCGGGAGATCGAGACCGCCAACCGCGTGCTCTTCCACCGCGTGGCCAACACCCTCAACTACCTGGACATCAAGACGGTGATCGTCTCCTGCGGCACCTGCATGGATCAGCTGCTGAAGTACGAGTTCGAGCGCATCTTCCCCGGCTGCCGCCTGCTGGACATCCACGAATACCTGCTGGAGAAGGGGGTGACCCTGGAAGGGGTGGAAGGGCGTCAGTATCTCTATCACGACCCCTGCCACAGCCCCATGAAGACCCACGATCCCCTGAAGGTGGCCAACGCCCTCATGGGCCAGCCGGTGGTCCACTCCGACCGTTGCTGCGGCGAGGCGGGCACCTTCGCCATGAACCGCCCGGACGTGGCCACCCAGGTGCGCTTCCGCAAGCAGGAGGAGATCACCCAGGGGGTGACCCAGCTCACCGGCGAGGCGGTGGCGGAGCCGGGGCAGGTGAAGATCCTCACCGCCTGCCCCGCCTGCCAGCAGGGGCTGGCCCGCTACGGCGAGGAGACCGGCGTGGGCACCGACTACATCGTGGTGGAGATGGCCGAGGCCCTCCTGGGGGCGGACTGGCAGCGCCGGTTCATCGACCAGGCCCGCCGCGAGGGTATCGAGAAGGTGCTGCTGTAAGCCCCCCTGGGCCGCCGCGGCCGGGATCCGCGCACACGTGGCGTGGATCCCCGGCCCGGCACATGGGGCCTAGAAGTGGGGCCTAGAGCCGGTGGATCAGCCACAGCAGCAGCGACACCACCGCGCTCACCACCAGGGAGGTGGTGAGGGGGAAGTAGAAGGTGAAGCCGTCCCGCTGCATGAGCAGGTCCCCCGGCAGGCGCCCCAGGCCCAGCCGCGCAAGCCACGGCCAGGCCAGGCCCGCCAGGAGGAGCAGGACGCCCAGGGCGATCAGGATCCGGGCCATGGCGCGTGTCCTCCCACCGGCCGCGGGCCTACCTCAGGGTGCGTACCCCGTCGGGGCCCGCGAGGAGGAGCACGTCCGCCGGGCGGCGGGCGAAGATGCCCACGGTGACCATCCCGGCGATCTGGTTCAGGGTGGTCTCCATCTCCACCGGGTTGCTGATGCGCAGGTTGTGCACGTCCAGGATGATGTTGCCGTTGTCCGTGGTAAAGCCCTGGCGCAGCTCGGGCTGCCCCCCCAGCTTGAGGATCTCCCGGGCCACGTAGCTGCGAGCCATGGGGATCACCTCCACCGGCAGGGGGAAGGCCCCCAGCACGTCCACCCGCTTGGATTCGTCGGCGATGCAGACGAAGGTCTCGCTGGCGGCGGCCACGATCTTCTCCCGGGTGAGGGCGCCGCCGCCCCCCTTGGTCAGGTGCAGGTGTTCCGTGGCCTCGTCGGCCCCGTCCACGTACAGGGGCAGGGTGCCGGTGCTGTTCAGGTCCATCACCTGGATGCCGTGCCCCCGCAGGCGCTGGGCGCTGGCCTCGGAGGAGGCCACGGCGCCCTCGATGCGGTTCTTCATGCCGGCCAGCAGGTCGATGAAATGGTTGGCCGTGGAGCCGGTGCCCACGCCCACGATCATGCCGTCTTCCACGTATTCCAGGGCCGCTTCGGCGGCGGCCTTCTTCATCTCGTCCGCGTTGCTCATGGGGTTTCTCCTCTGGTTCGATGGGCATTCTACGCGCAGCGGCGGGGCGGGGTCATCACCGCTTGCGGCTGGGGAAGCGCGGGCGGTATCTTGATTCCATGACCTATCCCTATCTGCAGAAGATCCTCACCGCCCGCGTCTACGACGTGGCCCGCGAAACCCCCCTGGACCCCATGCCCACCCTCTCGCGCCGCCTGGGCAACCAGGTGCTGCTCAAGCGCGAGGACCTGCAGCCGGTGTTCTCCTTCAAACTGCGGGGGGCCTACAACAAGATCGTGCAGCTGCCGCCGGAGGTGCGCGCCCGCGGGGTGATCGCCGCCTCCGCCGGCAACCATGCCCAGGGGGTGGCCCTCTCCGCCCGCCGCCTGGGCATCCCGGCGGTGATCGTCATGCCCCGCACCACCCCCTCCATCAAGGTGGATGCGGTGCGCGCCCTGGGGGGGGAGGCCATCCTGCACGGCGATTCCTACGACGAGGCCTACCGGCTCACCCAGGAGCTGGTGGCGGAGAACGGTTACACCTTCATCCACCCCTTCGACGAGCCGGAGGTGATCGCCGGGCAGGGGACCGTGGCCATGGAGCTGTTGCGCCAGCACCCGGACCCGCTGGACGCCGTCTTCGTGGGCGTGGGGGGCGGCGGTATCCTCGGCGGCATGGCCGCCTACATCAAGGCCCTGCGCCCGGACATCCGCGTCATCGGCGTGGAGCCGGACGATGCCCCCTGCATGCAGCAGGCCCTGGAGAAGAAGCGCCGCGTGGTGCTGGATCAGGTGGGGATCTTCGCCGACGGCGCGGCGGTGCGTCAGGCGGGGAAGGAGACCTACCGCCTGGCCCGGGAATACGTGGACGAGATCCTGCTGGTGTCCTCGGACGAGCTCTGCGCCGCCATCAAGGACATCTTCGACGATACCCGGGTGATGGCCGAGCCCGCCGGGGCCCTGGGGGTGGCGGGCCTGAAGAAGTACCTGGAGCGGGAGGGGACCCGCGACGGCCGCTACGCCGCCGTGCTCAGCGGGGCCAACATCAATTTCGACCGCCTGCGCCATGTCACCGAGCGGGCGGAGCTGGGGGAGCACCGGGAGGCCCTGTTCGCCGCCACCATCCCCGAGCGGCCCGGCAGCTTCCGCGCCTTCTGCGAGGCCATCGGCAAGCGCGCCGTCACCGAGTTCAACTACCGCTATGCCGACGACCGCCAGGCCCATGTCTTCGTGGGGGTGCAGTTGAGCGGCGGCGAGGCGGAGGGCAAGGCCCTGCTGGCGGACCTGGAGGACCGCGGCTATCCCATCGTGGACCTGAGCCGCAACGAGATGGCCAAGGCCCACCTGCGCCACATGGTGGGCGGGCATGCCGCCCACGTGGGGGACGAGCGGGTCTACCGCTTCGAGTTCCCGGAGCGGCCGGGGGCGCTGATGAACTTCCTCAGCCACATGGGCCAGGACTGGAACATCAGCCTGTTCCACTACCGCAACCACGGCGCCGCCTACGGCCGGGTGCTGGTGGGGCTGCAGGTGCCCCCCGAGGACAAGGCCCGCTTCAAGCGCTTCCTGAAGGAGCTGGGCTATGTCCATTGGGAGGAGACGGACAACCCGGTCTACCGCCTGTTCCTCGGGCCCGAAAACGGGGCCGTGCCGGAGCTCAGTCCCGTGGGGTCTCCAGGGAGAGGATGAAGTCCCATTCCTGCGGGGACACCGGCAGCACGGAGAGGCGGTTGCCGCGGCGCACCAGGGGCATGGCGGACAGTTCCGGGGCCTGCTTCAGTTCGCTCAGGGGGATGATCCGCCCCAGGCGCCGCTCGAAGGCCACGTCCACGCGGAACCAGCGGGGGTTCTCGGGGGTGCTGCGGGGGTCGTGGTAGCGGTGCCCGGGGGTCCAGGCGGTGTCGTCGGGGTAGCCCCCGCGGGCGATGCGCATGATCCCCGCGATGCCGGGCACCTTGCAGTTGGAGTGATAGAGGAAGGCCAGGTCCCCCGCCTGCATCTCGTCCCGCAGCAGGTTGCGGGCCTGGTAGTTGCGCACCCCCTCCCAGGGTTCCACCCCCACCCGTTCCAGGTCGTCGATGCCAAAGACCTCGGGTTCGGACTTCATCAGCCAGTGTCTCATGGGGCCCCCTGCGGGCCGTCCTCGTCCCCCCGGGACCAGAGGATCAGCTCCCGTTCCGTGGCCACGGCGTCCAGGGACACGTCCCAGGGGGCGTGGGGCAGGGCCGCCACCTCCTGGAAGCCGTAGGCCAGGCCCAGGAGCCGCGGCCGGTGCCAGCAGCGCTGGCGGTTGAGATGGGCGAAGGTGGTGTCGTAGAAGCCGCCGCCCATGCCCAGGCGGTGGCCGGCCCGGTCGAAGCCCACCAGGGGGGCGATCACCAGGTCCAGGTGCCGCGCCGGCCGCCGCCGGCGCGCCCGCACCGGCGGTTCGGGGATACCGAAGCGGTTGCGTACCAGTCGGTCCCCCGGTTGCCAGGGCATGAACCACAGCAGGCGCGGATGGCGCGGGGCCAGCACCGGCAGGTAGATCTGCTTGCCGGCGGAGCGGGCCGCCTGCATCAACGGGCCGGGGTCCACCTCCCCCCGGTCCGGGAGATAGAAGGCGATATGCCGGGCGGCGGTGAACAGGCGGTGATGGCGTACCCGCGCCGCCACCTGCCAGGCCAGCGCCCGGCGCTCCCGGGCGGAGAGGGCGAGGCGTTGCCGTCTCAGGTCGCGTCGCAGGGCATGGCGCGGTGTCTGCATGGCGGGATCAGGGATGCATGGGCAGGGGAGTGCGGGGACTGCCCCGAAGAAAGAAGGGCCGGCCTGTTGGGGCCGGCCCTGGGGGTAAGGAGGACACGCTCCGCATGTGCCGTGGCAGACCTTCGACCTTGAACCAGCGGTTCAAGTGGGTGCCTACGCGATGGATCCAGGCTTTCCGCACGCGGGCGGACATGCACAACACCATCGCAGTTCGGCTCCCGGGGTAGTTCATTAGGCTCAAGGATAAACCCCGGCCGCACACGTACACCGCAGAGGTGCCCAAACTCGTCAAACTCGAAGCCTCGGGCCATCCGTGCCGTCGCCCGCCTCAGCCGGCGGTTTCCCGGTCCTGCTGCCGGGCCAGTGCGGCATCGATGCGTTGCCGCAGTTGCTGCATGCGCTCTTCCGTGCGCGCCTGCCGGCCCTTCATGGCCAGCAGTTCGTGGGTGAGGTTCAGCGCCGCCATGACGGCGATACGATCTCCCCCCACCACCTTGCCGGTGTCCCGGATCTCCTTCATGCGCCGGTCCAGCAGGTCGGCGGAGGCCACCAGGGCGCTGCGCTCGTCCTCCGGGCAGGCGATGCGGTAGTCCTTGCCCAGGATCTGCACCGTCACCGGTTCGGTGGCCCGCTCGCTCACGAGGCCTGCTCCATGGAGCGCAGGCGGCTGATCATGGATTCCACCTTGATGCGCGCCTGTTCGCCCCGTTCCGACAGTACCGCCCGCTCGGAGCGCAGCTGTTCGTTCTCCTGCCGCAGCAGGCGGTTCTCCTCCTGCAGGCGGTCGCAGAACTGCACCAGCGCCTCCACCCGGGATTCCAGCTCCCGCAGTGTCTGTTCGGCGGGATCGTTGTGGGGCGCCTCCGTCATGGGGCCAATATAGGCCCGTCCGGCGGGGGGCGTCAACGGCCCCGGGCAGGGCGTGCGGGTGCCCCGCCGGGGCGCATGGGCAGGGGGGGAGCGGCGGTGTTAGACTGGCCCCAAACCCGCCCCGCCCCTGTGAGTCCCGCGCCATGATGCCTGGTTACGAAGCCGTCGAAGACAGCCTGCGCGCCGCCGGTGCCGCCGCCGGCGCCGCCGAGGTCCACGGCACCCTCTGCGGCCTGCTCACCGCCAATCTGGGTTCCGGCGCCGGGGCCTGGCTGCGGGAGGTCCTGCCCCAGGCCGGCGAGGGGCAGGAAACACCCGCGCCGCCGCAGGCCCTGTCGGCCCTGTTCGAGGCCACCCGCACCCAACTGGCGGATGCCCTCTTGAGCTTCGACCTGCTGCTGCCCTCCGATGACAGCGACCTGGAACGGCGGGTGGAGGCCCTGGGGCTGTGGTGCCAGGGCTTCCTCTACGGCCTGGCCCTGGCCGGTGTGGGGGAACCCCGCACTTTGCCTGAGGACTCCGCGGAGATCGTCCGCGATCTGTCCGAGATCGCCCGCACGGGCTTCTCCCTGGATGACGAGGAGGCGGACGAGGCCGCCTTCCAGGAGATCCACGAGTACGTGCGCGTGGGCGTGCTGCTGGTGAGCGAGGAACTCCAGCCCCTGAAGGGGCCCTCCGGGCTGCACTGAGCCCGCCCCCGACCATCGAGCCATGATCCCGAACAAGACCCAATTACAGGAACACGCCCACCGCCGCCGCCGCCTCATGGAGGCCATGGGGGAGGGGGCCATCGCCATCGTCCCCGGGGCCCCGGAGCGTACCCGCAACCGGGACGTGACCCATCCCTTCCGCCAGGACAGCGATTTCTGGTACCTCACCGGCTTTGTCGAGCCCGAGGCGGTGGCCGTGCTGGTGCCGGGGCGGTCCGAGGGGGACTATGTCCTCTTCTGCCGCGAGCGCGATCCCGAGAAGGAGACCTGGAACGGCCGCCGCGCGGGCACCGAGGGGGCGGTGCGCGACTTCGGCGCCGACGAGGCCCATCCCCTGGCGGAGCTGGAGCAGGTCCTGCCCGGCTTGCTGGAGGGTCGGGAGCGGGTCTATCTGAGCCTGGGGCACGAGTCCGGCATGGACCGCCGGGTGAGCGCCTGGATCGAGGCCATGGGCCGCCGGGGCCGTGCCGGGGTGCGCCCGCCCCGGGCGCTGATGTCCCTGGAGCCCCTGCTGCACGAGCTGCGCCTGTTCAAATCGGAGCAGGAGCTGGAGGCCATGCGCCGGGCGGCGGCGGTCACCGTGGAGGCCCACCGGCGCGCCATGGCCGCCTGCCGCCCGGGGGTGTGGGAGTACCAGCTGGAGGCGGAACTGCTCTATACCTTCCGCCATGCCGGCATGGAGTCGGCCTATGCCTCCATCGTCGGCGGCGGGGCCAACGGCTGCATCCTGCACTACACCGAGAACGAGGACCGGCTGCGGGACGGGGATCTGGTGCTCATCGACGCCGGTTGCGAATACCGGGGATACGCCGGGGACGTGACCCGCACCTTCCCGGTGAACGGGCGCTTTTCCCCGGTCCAGCGGGCGGTGTACGACATCGTCCTGGAGGCCCAGGCGGCGGCCATCGCCCAGGTGGCCCCGGGGCGGCACTGGGAGGAACCCCACCAGGCGGCGGTGGCGGTGCTCACCCGGGGGCTGGTGGATCTCGGCGTGCTGCAGGGTCCGGTGCAGCGGCTGGTGGAGGAGGGGGCCTACAGGCCCTACTATATGCACCGCACCGGCCACTGGCTGGGCCTGGATGTGCACGACGTGGGGGACTACCGGGTGGACGGGGCCCCGCGGCCGCTGCAGCCGGGGATGGTGATGACCGTCGAGCCGGGGCTCTATTTCCCGCCGGGGGGCGAGGGGGTGCCGGAGGCACTGGCCGGCATCGGCGTGCGCATCGAGGACGACGTGGCGGTCACCCGGGCCGGGCACGAGGTGCTCACGGCCGACTGCCCCAAGGCCCCGGAGGCCATCGAGGCCCTCATGACCCCGGCGGATTGAGGCGCCTGCCCCGGCGCCGCCGGATTGGCCTACACTATCTGGCCGGATCGCCAGGGGACACCGCATCATGAAAGAGTTCTGGGACAACCGTTTCGCCGCCGGCGGATACGTCTACGGCACGGCGCCCAACGCCTATCTCCTGGCCCATCATGCCCTGTACCGGCCCGGACAGCGGGTGTTGTGCGTGGGGGATGGCGAGGGCCGCAACGGCGTCTGGCTGGCCGGCCGGGGGCTGGAGGTGACCTCGGTGGACTTCTCCCGCCAGGCCCTGGACAAGGCCGAGGCCCTGGCGCAGCACCGCGGCGTGGTGCTGCACACCGTCTGCGCCGATGTGGCGGGATGGGACTGGCCCCGGGAGCGGTTCGACCATGTGGTCTCCATCTTCCTGCACCTGCCCCCGGAGCAGCGCCGGCGGGTGCATGAGGCCATGTTCCGTGCCCTGAAGCCCGGCGGCTGGCTGCTGCTGGAGGCCTTCCATCCGGAGCAGATCCACTACCACAGCGGGGGTCCCCGGGATGTCGCCATGCTCTATGGCAGCGTCACCCTGCGGGAGGACCTGGTGGACGCCGAGTTCCGGGAACTGGCGGAGGTGGCGGTGCACCTGGATGAAGGGCCGGGGCATCAGGGCCGCGCCGCGGTGACCCGGGCCCTCATCCGCCGTCCCGAGCCGGCACCGGGGGCCTCCGGCAAGCCATAGCCGTGGGCTATAAGGGGCTCCGGATCCATACCCCTGGAAATGCTTTCGCTTTGATGACACCCCAGGTATAGTGGCGGCCACAGAAACGGGTGACCAGTCACCCCGGCAGCGTGGGAGAGACCTCCCCTCGTGGAGGCGCCGAAGGCGCAACTTCCGCCCGGAAACGCTCAGGCAAAAGGACTGCGCTGCCCGCATCGACTCTGGAGAGCGGCCCGAGGGCCCACCGAAGGGGATAGCCGGCGCCACGGGCGCGGTTCAATCTCTCAGGTTTCAGGACAGAGGGGCGGTCGACACCCAGCACGTGTCGGCCGCCCCTTTTTTCGTTCAACGGGAGCCTGAAGCCATGACGACGCCCAGACAGACCACCCTGCACGACACCCATGTGGCCGCCGGCGCCCGCATGGTGGACTTTGCCGGCTGGTCCATGCCCATCCACTACGGTTCCCAGCTGGAGGAGCATCACGCCGTGCGCCGCGATGCCGGCATGTTCGACGTCTCCCACATGACGGTGGTGGACGTGGCCGGCCCCGGTGCCCGCGCCTACCTGCGCCGCCTGCTGGCCAACGACGTGGACAAGCTCCGGGATCCGGGCCGCGCCCTCTACAGCTGCATGCTCAACGCCGACGGCGGCATCCTGGACGATCTCATCGTCTACCGCCGCGGCGACGGCTACCGCGTGGTGGTCAACGCCGCCACCCGGGACAAGGACCTGGCCTGGATGCAGGAGGTGGCGGCCGCCCAGCCCGACCATGAGGCCGTGTCCGTGGCGGAGCGGGAGGACCTGGACATGATCGCGGTGCAGGGCCCCGAGGCCCGGCAGCGCCTTCTGCCCCTGCTGCCCGAGGCCCTGCGCGGCCCGGCGGCGGAGCTCACCCCCTTCCACGCAGTGGAATCCGGCGACTGGTTCGTGGCCTGCACCGGCTACACCGGCGAGGACGGCTTCGAGGTGATCCTGCCCGCCGGCGACACCCGCGCCTTCTGGTCGGCCCTGACCGGGGCCGGGGTGCGCCCCGTGGGCCTGGGGGCCCGGGACACCCTGCGCCTGGAGGCGGGCATGAACCTCTACGGCACCGACATGGACGAGACCACCACCCCCCTGGAATCCGGCCTGGGCTGGACCGTGGCCCTGGAGCCGGCGGACCGGGACTTCATCGGCCGCGCCGCCCTGGAGCGCCAGAAGGCCGAGGGGGTTACCCGCCGCCTGGCGGGCCTGGTGCTGGAAGGCCGCGGGGTGCTGCGGGGCCACATGAAGGTCCTGGCCGGGGAGGCCGGCGAGGGCGAGACCACCAGCGGCAGCTTCTCCCCCACCCTGGGGGCCTCCATCGCCCTGGCCCGCCTCCCGGCCGGGGCCGGTGACCGCGTCCAGGTGGAGATCCGCGGCAAGACGGTGCCGGCCCGGGTGGTGCGGCCCCCGTTCGCGCGCAACGGCCAGCCGGTGGTCGACATCCCGGCCTGAAACCGATTCAATCGACCCTTGCAATCCCCATACGATTTTCCAGCCTTTCAGGAGCCATCCCCATGAGCAACGTCCCGAGCGATCTGAAGTACGCCAAATCCCACGAGTGGGTGCGCCAGGAGTCCGATGGCAGCCTCACCGTGGGCATCTCCGAACATGCCCAGGAACTGTTGGGCGATCTGGTCTTCGTGGAGACCCCCGAGGCGGGGGCGACCCTGGAGGCGGGCAGCGCCTGCGCCGTGGTGGAGTCGGTGAAGGCGGCCTCCGATGTCTACGCCCCGGTGAGCGGGGAGGTGACCGCGGTGAACGAGCAGCTGGGGGACAGCCCCGAGTTGGTGAACAGCGATCCCTACGGCGAGGGCTGGCTCTTTCGCGTGAAGCCCGCCGACAGCGGCGAGCTGTCCGGGCTCATGGACGCCGAGGCCTACAAGGCCCACCTGGAGGCGGAGGGCTGATCCCGCCCCTGCCCGCATCGGGCCGTGCGTGAACACGGCGGGCGGGGTCCGCCCGCCGACCGGCCCCGGGATCCCTTCCCGGGGCGCGGGACCGGTTCGCCCCTGCTTCAGTCATCCGGAGAATCCCCCAAGACCATGCCCTTTATCCCCCATACCGAATCCGACGTGCGCGAGATGCTCGCGGCCATCGGCGCAGACTCCATCGAGACGCTGTTCGACGAGACCCCCCAGGCCCTGCGGGTGGATGGTCTCCAGGGGCTGCCGCCGGCCCTGAGCGAGATGGAGGTGACCCGGCTCATGGAGGCCCGGGCCGCCAGCGATGCCACCGCCCTCAACTTCATCGGTGCCGGGGCCTACGAGCACCACGTGCCGGCGGCGGTCTGGCAGATCGCCACCCGCGGCGAGTTCTACAGCGCCTACACCCCCTATCAGGCCGAGGCCAGCCAGGGGACGCTGCAGCTCATCTATGAGTACCAGTCCATGATGGCGGGGCTCACCGGCCTGCCGGTGTCCAACGCCTCTCTCTACGACGGGGCCTCCGCCCTGGCGGAGGCGGCCCTCATGGCCGTGCGCGCCAACCGCAAGAACAAGAGCCAGCGCATCCTCATGCCGGCCAGTGTGCATCCCGCCTACCGCGCCGTGGTGCGCAGCATCGTCTCCCCCCAGGGGATCGAGCTGGTGGACCTGCCCTTCGATGCCGCCGCCGGCCGCGTGGATCCCGCGGCCCTGGAGGCCGAGGCCCCCGGGGAGGCGGCCGCCCTGGTGATCCCCCAGCCCAACTTCTTCGGTGTGCTGGAGGAGGCGGATGCCCTCACCGACTGGGCCCATGGACAGGGCATGCAGGTGATCGGCGTGGTCAATCCCGTCTCCCTGGCCCTGCTCAAGGCCCCGGGGGAATGGGGCGGGAAGGGCGCCGACATCGTCGTGGGCGAGGGCCAGCCCCTGGGGGCGCCCCTGTCCTCCGGCGGGCCCTATTTCGGCTTCATGTGCTGCCGTAAGGAGCACGCCCGGCAGATGCCCGGCCGGGTCGTGGGGCGCACCACGGACGCCGACGGCCGCGATGGTTTCGTGCTCACCCTGCAGGCCCGGGAGCAGCACATCCGCCGTTCCAAGGCCACCTCCAACATCTGCACCAACCAGGGGCTGATGGTCACCGCCGCCACCATCCACATGGCCCTGCTGGGGCCGGAGGGACTGGAACGGGTGGCCGCCGCCTCCATGGCCAACACCCAGGCCCTGGCGGAGCGCCTGGAGGCCAGCGGCTGCGTGCCGGTGTTCTCCGGCGAGCGCTTCCACGAGGTGGCGGTGCGCGTGGGCGGCGACGCCGAGCGTGTGGCCGCGGCCATGGCCGAGGAGGGGGTGCTCGCGGGCTATCCCCTGGGCCGGGACTATCCCGAGCTGAAGGACGCGCTGCTGGTGTGCGTCACCGAGACCAAGACCGGCGCGGACCTGGATCGCTACATGGCGGCACTGGAAAAGGCGCGGGCGGCTTCCTAAGTTCCCTACAGGGGCGTGCCGTCGCGGCCGCCCCGAGCCAACCAGCCGCAACCCTCAGGAGGGTCCCATGGCCGAGATCACATTGCAGGGCAATCCCATCCACACCAGCGGCGAGCTGCCGCAGGTGGGCAGCCGCGCACCAGACTTCACCCTGGTGGACAAGGACCTGAACGACGTCTCCCTGGGGGATTTCCAGGGCGTGAGGAAGGTGCTGTCCATCGTGCCCAGTCTGGACACGGACGTGTGCGCCGCCTCCGCGAAGCGGTTCAACGCCGACATCGCCGGCCGCGACGACGTGGTGGTGCTCAATGTCTCCGCCGATCTGCCCTTCGCCCAGGGCCGGTTCTGCCAGGCCGAGGGGGTGGATCGGGTGAAGACCCTGTCCATGATGCGCTCCCGGGATTTCGCCCGGGACTACGGCGTGCTCCTGGTGGACGGTCCCCTGGCGGGGATCGCCGCCCGCGCCGTGCTGGTGCTGGATGCGGACGACACCATCCTGCATGCCCAGCTGGTGCCGGAGATCACCCAGGAACCGGACTACGACGCCGCCCTCGCCCACTTGTCATGATATCCGGGCCCGGCGCCGCAGGCCGCCGGGCCCCAACCCCGAATCCCGTGAATCAGGAGCAGGCTATGCTGATCTTCGAACTCTCCCGACCCGGCCGCCGGGCCGCCGCCCAGGCCCCCCTGGAACGGGCCGAGCCGCCGGTGCTGCCGGAGCGTTTCCGGCGCGGGCGCCGGGCGCCGCTGCCGGAGGTGTCGGAGATGGACGTGGTGCGCCACTACACCCGCTTGTCGCAGAAGAACTTCTCCATCGATACCCAGTTCTATCCCCTGGGGTCCTGCACCATGAAGTACAACCCCAGGGCCTGCAACAGCCTGGCCATGCTGCCGGGCTTCCTGCGCCGCCATCCCCACGCCCCCGAGGCCCAGAGCCAGGGCTTCATGGCCTGTATGTACGAGTTGCAGGAGATGCTCCAGGAGGTGACGGGGATGCGTCAGGTCTCCCTCACCCCCATGGCCGGGGCCCAGGGGGAGTTCGCCGGTGTGGCCATGATCCGGGCCTATCACCGCGCCCGGGGCGATACGGCCCGCACCGAGATCCTGGTGCCCGACGCGGCCCACGGCACCAACCCCGCCACCGCCACCATGTGCGGCTATACCGTGCGGGAGATCCCCACCGACGCCTCCGGGGATGTGGACATGGCGGCCCTGAAGGCGGCCGTGGGGCCCGCCACCGCCGGGATCATGCTCACCAACCCCTCCACCGTGGGGGTGTTCGAGCGGCGCATCCGGGAGATCGCCCAGCTGGTGCACGAGGCCGGCGGGCTGCTGTACTACGACGGGGCCAACCTCAACGCCATCCTGGGCAAGGTGCGCCCGGGGGACATGGGCTTTGACGTCATCCACATGAACCTGCACAAGACCTTCTCCACCCCCCACGGGGGCGGCGGGCCCGGGGCCGGGGCGGTGGGGGTGAGCGAGCGCCTGCGCCCGTTCCTGCCCGTGCCCCTGGTGGCGCGCCAGGGGGAGGGCTACCGCTGGCTCACCCAGGCGGACCTGCCCCAGAGCATCGGGCGCCTGTCGGCCTTTGCCGGCAACGCCGGGGTGCTGCTGCGGGCCTATGTCTACATGCGCCTTTTGGGGCGGGAGGGGATGCCCCGGGTGGCGGACTACTCCACCCTCAATGCCAACTACCTCATGGCCCGCCTGCGGGAGAAGGGCTTCGATGTGGCCTTCCCGGACCGCCGCGCCACCCATGAGTTCATCCTTACCCTCAAGCGTCAGGCGAAGGCGCAGGGGGTGACCGCCATGGACGTGGCCAAGCGCCTGCTGGACTATGGCTTCCATGCCCCCACCACCTACTTCCCGCTGCTGGTGCCCGAGTGCCTGCTGGTGGAGCCCACGGAGACGGAGAGCAAGGAGACCCTGGATGGCTTCGTGGAGGCCATGGCGCGGATCCTGGAGGAGGCCGCCAGCGACACCGAGACGGTGAAGACCGCGCCCCATACCCTGCCCAACCGGCGCTTCGACGAGGTGCGGGCGGCCAAGGCCCTGGACGTGGCCTGGTCCGCCGATGAGGCGGCGGCCGGCTGATGGCCGCCAGCGGCCACCGGGGGCTGACCCGCATCGTCAAGGCCGCCGGGTACTCCTGGAAGGGCCTGTGCAGCACCTTCCGCCATGAGGCGGCCTTTCGCCAGGAGCTGATGGCCTGTGCCGTGCTCTTCCCCCTGGCCCTGTGGCTGGGGGAGGGGGGGGTGGAGCGGGCCCTGCTGCTGGGCAGCCTGATCCTGGTGCTCATCGTGGAACTGCTCAACAGCGGCCTGGAGGCGGCCATCGACCGCTTCGGCGGCGAGCGCCATGCCCTCTCCGCCCGCGCCAAGGACATGGGTTCGGCGGCCGTGCTCCTGGCCCTGGTGCACGCCGCCCTGGTCTGGGGGCTGGTCCTGGTTAACTGAGCCCCGGCGGGCCCTCAGCGCCCGCCATCGGCGCCGTCGCGGCTGAGGCAGTCCACCAGGTGGTCCGCCAGGTCCCGCAGCAGCCGGTAATAGCTCTCCACCCCCGGGGGCAGTTCCGCCCCCAGGGGGTCCAGCACCCCGGTGCGGGCGTCGGTGCCCTCCACCAGGGTGTGTACCAGGTCCGGTTCGAACTGGGGTTCCACGAAGACGCACAGGGCCCCGGCCCCGCGGATGCGCTCCCGGATCTCGTGGATGCGCCGTGCCCCTACGGACCGGGAGGGGTCCAGGGTGATGGAGCCGGCGGGGTGCAGGTCGTAGTGGCGCTCGAAGTACTGGTAGGCGTCGTGGAAGACGATGAAGGGCCGCTCACGCACGGGGGCGAGGCGTTTTGCGATCTGCGCATCCAGGGCCTGGAGCTCCGCCAGGATGCGTTCCCGGTTGGCGCGGTAGCGCTGGGCGTTGTCCGGGTCCGTGCGCGCCAGCACCGCGGCCACGTGGCGGGTGATGCGCGCCGCGTTCTCCGGGGAGAGCCAGACGTGGGTGTCCACGTCCCGGTGGTCATGGCCCGGGTCGTCATGGCCGCGGGCATCCCCGTCGCCATGGGCGCGATGTTCCCACAGCCCGCCCTCGCGCCGCGGGTGGACGATGAGATCGGCATCCTCCATGAGGGAGACCCGCACCAGGTCCTGGGGTGCCGTGGCCAGGGGGCGCACCAGGAAGGTCTCCATCTCCGGCCCGATCCACACCACCACGTCGGCCTCGTGCAGGCGGCGCATGTCCGAGGGCCGCAGGCGGTAGGTGTGGGGCGAGGCCCCCGGCGGCACCAGCCGTACCGGCTCCGCCACCCCTTCCATGACGCCGTGCACCAGGTTGTGGATCGGGGCGATGCTGGTCACCACCTGGGGCGCCGCCGCGGCGCTGCCCCAGGTGATCAGTGCAAGGATCAGGATGAGCAGACGGGATGCGCGTTCCATGAGGTCCTCCCGGGATCCGTTGGCTGGTGAAAAGATATAATATAACATCTTTCCGACGTGACACCGGGTGCCGATGGGAGTCCGGCCGTGCTGTTTGCAACGAATCAGAAGAGCCCGTCTTCGCAGCCACTGTCCAGCCTCATGGAGGCCCGCGGCGTGGGCCTGGTCCTGGGGGGGCGGCGCATCCTTCGGGACGTGGACCTGCGCATCGAGCCCGGGCAGATCACCACCCTGATCGGTCCCAACGGCGCCGGCAAGACCTCGCTGCTGCGGGTCCTGCTGGGGCTGGTGCCGCCCACGGAGGGGGTGGTGCACCGGCGCCGGGGGCTGCGCATCGGCTATATGCCCCAGCGCATCGCGGTGGACGAGATCCTGCCCATCACCGTGCGCCGCTTCCTCTCCCTGGGGCGGCGCGTCCCCCGGGAGCGGCTGCAGGCCGCGCTGCGGGAGGTGGGGGTGGGCTGGCTCCTGGATCAGCCCGTACAGTCCGTCTCCGGCGGGGAGATGCAGCGCATCCTGCTGGCCCGGGCCCTGTTGCGGGAACCCCATCTGCTGGTGCTGGACGAGCCGGCCCAGGGGGTGGACGTGTCCGGCCAGGGGGAGGTCTTCCAGCTCATCGCCTCCCTGCGGGACCGCTACGGCTGCGGGGTGTTGATGGTCTCCCACGAGCTGCACCTGGTGATGGCGGCGGCGGATTCGGTGGTGTGCCTGAACCGCCACGTCTGCTGCACGGGGCACCCCGAGGCGGTGAGCCGGGATCCGGCCTACCGCCGCCTCTTCGGTGATTCCATGCCCCCCGGGGTGGCCTTCTATCCCCATCATCACGATCACCACCACGACCTGCGGGGCAATGTCATCCCCGAATCCGCCCCGGAAGGGGCGCCGGTCCACGGTGACGGCAACGACGACTGACGGAGGTATGCCCATGGACGCCTTCATCCTCCGGGCCCTGCTGGGCGGATTGATGGTGGCCCTGGTGGCGGGTCCCCTGGGCTCGTTCATGGTGTGGCGGCGCATGGCCTATTTCGGGGACACCCTGGCCCACTCGGCCCTGCTGGGGGTGGCCCTGGGCTTTCTCATGGGCATCAGCGTGAACCTGTCGGTGATCCTGGTGTGCATGGCCCTGGCGGCGGCCCTGGTGGTGCTGCAGCGCCAGCGCCGGCTGGCCTCGGACACCCTCCTGGGCATCCTGGCCCACAGCGCCCTGTCTTTGGGGCTGGTGGCCATCGCCTTCCTGGAGACGGTGCGCATCGACCTGATGGCCTATCTCTTCGGGGACATCCTGGCGGTGTCCTGGGTGGACCTGTGGTGGATCCTGGGGGGCGGCGCGGTGGCCCTGCTGGCCCTGGTGGGGATCTGGCGTCCGCTGCTGTCGGCCACGGTGCACGAGGACCTGGCCCGGGTGGAAGGGGTGCCGGTGACGGCGGTGGGCATCGCCTTCATGATGCTCATCGCCCTGGTCATCGCCGTGGCCATGAAGGTGGTGGGGGTGCTGCTCATCACCTCCCTGATGATCATCCCCGCCGCCGCGGCCCGGCGGCTGTCCCGCACCCCGGAACAGATGGCGGCCCTGGCCTCACTCCTGGGCTGCCTGGCGGTGACGGCGGGGCTCTGGGGGTCCTGGCAGTGGGACACCCCCGCAGGGCCCTCCATCGTGGTGGCGGCGGCGGGGATCTTCCTGCTGATGCTGGCCGTACCGGTGGACTGGATGCGGCGTCGTGGGGAAGCGGGACGCGCTGAGGGGTGAGCCCGCCCGGGGCGTCAGTCCCGCTCCAGGGTGACGAAGCTGTAGGGGTAGGGGTTGCCTGCGTCCGCGGCATGGGATGCGCGGGCGGTTTCCCGCCAGCCGGGGCCGAAGGGGGGCATCCAGGTGTCCCCTTCGAAGGCGTGGTGGATCTCCGTCAGCTGGATGCGGCGGCAGCGGGGCAGCAGCTGGGCGAAGAGGTCGGCGCCGCCGATGAGGAAGACCTCCGCCGCGGGCGCCGCCGCTGCGATCCCCGCCTCGGGGGAGGACACCACGGTGCAGCCCTCGGCGCGGTAGTCCGGGTCCCGGCTGACCACGATGCTGCGCCGCCGGGGCAGGGGGCGGCCGATGGATTCGAAGGTGCGCCGCCCCATGAGCAGGGTCCCGTCCAGGGTGAGGCGCTTGAAATGGGCCAGGTCCGCCGGCAGGTGCCAGGGCAGGCCACCCGCCGCCCCGATGAGGCGGTTACGGTCCATGGCCACCACCACGGTGAGCAGGGGTTCGGGGGCGTTCATACGGCGATGGGTGCCTTGATGGGGGGATGGCTGCGGTAGCCTTCCAGGCGGATGTCCTCGAAGCGGAAGGCGAACAGGTCGTCCACCTGCGGGTTCAGCCACAGCCGCGGCAGAGGGAAGGGCGCCCGGGCGAGCTGCTCCCGGGCCTGCTGCAGATGGTTGCGGTACAGGTGCACGTCGCCGAAGGTGTGCACGAACTCGCCCGCCTCAAGCCCCGTCACCCGGGTCACCATGTGGGTGAGCAGGGCGTAGGAGGCGATGTTGAAGGGCACGCCGAGGAAGATGTCCGCGCTGCGCTGGTAGAGCTGGCAGGAGAGGCGCCCGTTGGCCACGTAGAACTGGAACAGGCAATGGCAGGGGGCCAGGGCCATGCGCCCCGCGCGGGCGTTCTCCACGGGGGAGCGGGACTCGTCCGGCAGGTCCGCCACGTTCCAGGCGCTCACCACCAGCCGGCGGGAATCGGGGCGGTTGCGGATCTGCTCCACCAGCTCCCGCATCTGGTCGATACTGCGCCCGTCTGGGGCCGGCCAGGAGCGCCACTGGCGGCCGTAGATGGGGCCGAGATCGCCGTCCTCCGTGGCCCATTCGTCCCAGATGCTCACCCCGTGGGTATGCAGATAGTCCAGATGGGTCTCCCCCCGCAGGAACCACAAAAGCTCGTGCACCACCGACTTCAGGTGCAGCCGCTTGGTGGTGACGGCCGGGAAGCCCTCCGCCAGGTCGAAGCGGATCTGGCGTCCGAACAGGGAGCGGGTGCCGGTGCCGGTGCGGTCGTCCTTCTCCGTGCCGTGGTCCAGGATCTCCTGCAGCAGTTCCAGGTAGGGGCGCACGGCTTACACCTCCGGGGGCCGGTTACGGCGCCCGGCCCAGGCCATGAGGCCGAGACCGGCCAGGACCATGGGCAGGCTCAGGAGCTGGCCCATGGTCAGCCAGCCGAAGGCCAGGTAGCCCAGGTGGGCGTCCGGTTCGCGCACGAATTCGATGATGAAGCGGAACAGCCCGTAGCCCGTGAGGAACAGCCCGGAAGCGGCCCCGGCGGGCCGCGGCCGGCGGGTGAAGAGCCAGAGCACGGTGAACAGCACCGCGCCCTCCAGGAAGGCCTGGTAGAGCTGGCTGGGGTGGCGGGGCAGGAGGTCCGCCGCGGGGAAGACCATGGCCCAGGGCAGGTCCGTGGGCTTGCCCCAGAGCTCGCCGTTGATCCAGTTGCCGATGCGGCCCAGACCCAGGCCGATGGGCACCAGCGGGGCCACGAAATCCGTGAGCCGGAGAAAGCCGATCCCCTGGTGGCGGGCATAGAGCCCCGTGGCCAGCAGGACGCCCAGCAGCCCGCCGTGGAAGCTCATGCCCCCTTCCCAGATGCGCACGACCATCAGCGGGTCCCCGGCCAGGGCATCCCACTGGTAGAACAGCATATACCCCAGGCGGCCGCCGGCGAGTACGCCCAGCACGCCGTAGAACAGCAGGTCCCCCAGCTGCTCCGCCGTCAGCGGGCTCCAGGGCTGACGCACCCGCAGCCGCCCCAGGCCCCAGAAGGCGGCGAAGCCCAGCAGGTACATGATCCCGTACCAGTGGATGTCCAGAGGGCCGATCTCGATGGCCACGGGGTCGAGGAAGGGATGGGTGGGGTAAGCAGACATGGGAAGGCGGATTCTACGTGATTCTCCCGGGGCTCACCAGGCACCCGGGGGCTGCACCGTGGCCCAGGTGTCCCCCGTCTGGTCCTGGATCTGCAGGGGGCCGTGGAGTCCGCTGCGGGGCAGTTGCAGCAGCAGGCAGGGGCTGGTGATGGCCTGGCCCACGGCGGCCCCCGCTTGCGGGGACCGGGCCCGGAGTTGCAACACATGGCCGTCCGGGGTGGGGAGCAGGGGGGGATCGGCCAGTTCCACGCCGTAGCCCAGGGTGGGGCGTCGCCCCTGATGCACCAGCAGCAGCCAGTGGCGGCGCAGGTCGGGCCGCTCGGCCTTGGGGAGGCGCAGTCCGGTGCGTGCCAGCACCCGCTCCAGGGTGTCCGCATCGGCGATCACCTCCGCGGCGGGCATGGGGGATTCCCGGCCGCAATGGTCGCCAGCGGTGAGGGCCTGGACCCGGGGCGGCGCCTGCATCTCCTGCTGCGAGGCCCCAAGGCAGCCGGCGAGGCCCAGCGCCAGCAGGGCGGCGAGCATGGCTACGGGGTGTCGGCGCAGGGGGATGAGATGCATGCGAACCTGTGGGGGAGTGGCATCCAGGGGGTGGCCTTGAGTATAAACGCGGGACATCCCCATCGCCATCGAGGCCATGTCCCATCTCAGACGATTCATCCGCCTGCCCGTGTTGCTTCTGCATCTGCTGCTGGCGGTCCTGGCCACCCTGGCCCTGGGCCGCCGCGATCCCTCCGGGTTGCCCACGCCCCGTTTCCGGCGGGTGATCATGGCCTGGTACCGCGGCCTGTGCCGCATCCTCGGGGTGCGCATCCATGTCTCGGGGCGACCCGTGGAGGGGCCTGTCCTCATGGTGGCCAACCACGTCTCCTGGCTGGACATCCCCGTGATCGGGGCCCATGCCCCGGCGGGTTTCCTGTCCAAGTCCGAGGTGCGCCACTGGCCGGTGATCGGCTGGCTGGCCCGCTTCAACGCCACCCTGTTCATCCGCCGCGGGGAGCACGGGGCGGCCGAGGCGGTCACCCGGGCCATGGCGGAGCAATTGGGTCGGGGCGGGACGGTGCTGGTCTTCCCCGAGGGGACCACCACGGACGGCACCACGGTGCGCCGCTTTCATCACCGACTGTTCGCCGCCGCACGGCGGGCCGGATGCCCGGTGCAGCCGGTGGCCCTGCGTTACCATCTGCGGCCGGACGGGCGCCCCGGGGCGGCGCCGTTCGTGGGCGGCGAGCACTTCCTGCGTCACGCCCTGCGCATCCTGGGGGAACCCGGTCTGGAGGTGGACCTGATCTTCAGTCCGCCGCTTGCGGCCGCGCAGCGGGAGCCCCGCGCCCTGGCCCGGGAGGCGCAGGCGGCGGTGGCCCGGGGGGTCTGCGGCGGGGAGTGAGGCCTTAGCCGGGGCGCTGATGCCCCCGGCAGGGGACCTGGATGATTTCGGGTTCGGGGGTGTCCAGGCGCGCCAGGGTCATGTGCGCCCCCCAGACACAGCCCGTGTCCAGGGAGAGGACGCCGTCCCCCCGGTGGCATCCCAGGGTGGACCAGTGGCCGAAGACGATGCGCTCGCCGCGGGTGGCCCGTTCGGGATGGGCGTACCAGGGGATGAGATGGGGCGGTGCCTGTGCGGGGGCCGACTTGTGCTCCATGTCCATGCGCCCGTCCCGGGTGCAGTAGCGCAGCCGGGTGAAGGCATTGGTGATGAAGCGCAGCCGCGGCCAGCCCTGGAGCCCCGGATCCCAGCGGTCCGGCTCGTCCCCGTACATGCGTCGCAGCAGGTCCAGGCCCTGGGGGCCCCGCATCACCGTGTGGAACTCCTGGGCGCAGGCCAGGGCGGTGGCCCGATCCCACTGGGGGGTCAGCCCGGCATGTACCAGGGTCCAGCCGGCCTGGGCGTCGTGGTGCAGGATGGGACGGTGGCGCAGCCAGTCCATGAGTTCGTCCCGATCCCCGGCCTGCAGCACCGGCGTCAGGGTGTCCTTGCGGCGCACCCGGTGCAGTCCGGCGTGTACCGCCAGCAGGTGCAGGTCGTGGTTGCCCAGGACACAGGTGGCGGCCGACCCCAGATCGCGTACGAAGCGCAGGCATTCCAGGGACTGGGGCCCGCGGTTTACCAGGTCCCCCACGAGCCACAGCCGGTCCTGTGCCGGGTCGAAGCGGACCCGGTCCAGCAGTTGCTTCAGCGGATCCAGGCAGCCCTGGAGGTCTCCGACGGCATAGAGGGCCATCAGGCGCCGCTTTCGGGGGCGGGGGCCTCCTCGGTCGCCTCGGGCTGCTGCCGGGGCGGTGTGGCGACCGCCTCCTCCTGCGCCTTCTCCAGCACGATGTGGCGGAACCAGCCGCGCAGCAGGGCGGGGCTGTTCTCCACCACCTTCAGGTCCTTGTGCCGGCGCATGAGGGATTCGAAGACCAGGTCGGTGCGGCTGGCCAGGGGGCCGGTGACCACCCCCAGCAGGCGGCGCAGGGGGGCGCTCTCGCCGGGCTTGAGGAACTTGTCCAGGATGAGCAGGCGTCCGCCGGGTCGGGTCACCCGCGCGGCCTCCGCCAGGGCCTTCTCGGGCTTGCCGCAGGCGGCCAGGAGGCTGTGCAGGATCACCACGTCAAAGCGCCCGTCCTCGAAGGGCAGGGCCTTGGCGTCGGCCTCCTGCAGGTCGATGTCCATACCCAGGGCCTCGGCCCGCTCGCGGGCCTTGGCCAGCATCGCCGGGGTCAGGTCCACGCCCCGGTAGGTGGCCCCCTGTGGTAGATGGGGCAGGTCCAGACCCGTACCCACGCCGCAGATGAGGATCTCCATGCCCTCCACGTCCCCCAATCGTTGCAGACTGTTGCGTCGTGCCTCTTGGGTGGGTTTCTCGACGAAGCGGTCATAGATGGGAGCCCAAAGCGTGTAAGGGATGCGCATGTCTCTCGCCCGTGGTTGTTGGTGGATTCTTCTCGGTCCGGATCCCCGGTGGGTCGCTGGTGATTGTAGTCCCGGTCCATGCCCCTGTCTAAAGTGGGGTTGCCCCCCGCGGGGGCGGGCCACAACGACAACCGCCCGCCGGGAAGGGGATCCCGGCGGGCGGATGGGGAGGGAACCGGTTTGGCGCGGGCTCAGACCATCTCGTCCAGGGCCTCGCCGCCACGGTTACCCGTGGTGTTGACCGAGGTCTCCATGCGGGCATCCAGGCGCTCCCGCATGCGCGCGTTGGTATCCGCTTCCTGGGGTGGACCCAGCGGGTCAGTCTCGGCCGCGTCCTGTGTCTCGCCGTTGGCCGTCGCCGGGGCGGGGTTGTTGTTGCCGGCGGGCTCGGCCTCCTGGGTGCGGGCCGCGTCGACCCGTGCGCGACCGGCCGCCGCGTCCTCGTCCCGGGGCCGCATGGCCTGGTCGGCCCGGGCCTCGGTGGCCCGGTCCCGAGGGGTGTCCGGACGGTTGGGTTCGGTCTCGCGGGCGTCGCCCACCGCGCGCGCCGTCTCCGCCGGTGCGGAGGTGCCGCCGCCGCCCATGCGGTCCGTGGGCGGTGTGGGCACGGGATTGCTCACCGCGGGCATGGCGGGGTTCATCACGGGGATGCCGGGGTTGACGTTCATGGCGTGTACTCCTTGCCTCAGACCTTCATGTCGATGAGTGTGCCCAGCATGCGCTGTTCCGTCTCCAGCACCTCCACGGAGGCCTCCACCTGGCGGGCCTGGATTCGCTGTTCCACCAGGGGGCGGGCCGGATCACGGCCGACGGGATCCACGGCGGTGCCGGCGATCTCGGCGGCGACGCCGCGCAGGTGCTGCAGGCCGGTGTGGATGCCGGACAGGGCGGAGCCGGATGCAGGCGAGAGGGTCATGGGGCTGCTCATGGATCAGTACCTGATTCAAGTATAGAAGACCGGCGCCGCTCCTGCAGCCATGGGGGACTGCGTGCGGCGGGGCGTGCCGTGGAGCGGTGCGAAATGTTCTAATGGATGGCGGATTCTCCGCCAACGGTCCCGTTCATGATCCTACGCAACATCATCGTCTTCCTGGCCCTGGCCATCCCCTTCTTCGGCCTGTCCTATTGGCTGACGGCGCCCCCTTCCAGCCCGGTGCACGAGAACCTCCCCTGGGAGGTGGAGGTCCTGCCCGGCGGCGGTTCCCGGGTCTTTGGCGTGACTTTGGGGGAGACGCCATTGAAAAACCTTTCCGATCGCCTGCGGGCCCGGCCCCGGCTGGAATGGGTCGGTTCCCCCGAAGGGGGACGGCGCCTGGAGGCCATCTTCGAGGGGGTTACCCTGGGGCCGTTCCTGGTGGATCTGGTGGCGCGTCTGGACGCCCCCGAGACCTCTTCGTGGGCGGCGGGCAACGGGGTCCCCTCCGGTGGGGACCGGCGGCTGCCCTTGCCGCAGGGTGAGGTCGACGCGGCCATGGCGCTGCCGGTGGCGGAGTTGATCTACGCCCCGCGGGCCCGCTACAGCGAGGACACCGTGGGGCGGCGCTTCGGCGATCCGGAGTCCCGCCTCCCGGCCCGGGACGGGCGCTATTTCCTCTATCCCGAACAGGGCCTTGCCCTGTACCTGGCCAGGGAGGGGCGGGATGTCCTGCACTACGTGCCGCCCCGGGCCTTCGGGGCCCTGGAGCAGCGCCTGCGGGACGGGGACGACCCCGAGCGGGTGCTGCCATGAGCGCCGCCCAGGGGAAGGCCGTGCCGACGGGACGCTTCTGGGAGGGGCGGGACCTGGAGGATCTGAGCCACGAGGAATGGGAGGCCCTGTGCGATGGCTGCGGCCGCTGCTGCCTGCACAAGCTGCAGGATGCCGATACCGATGAGATCTATTTCACGGACGTGGCCTGCCGCTTGCTGGACCTCCATTCCTGCCGGTGTTCGGATTATGCCCATCGCACCCGGCAGGTCCCGGACTGCATCACTCTGCGTCCGGAGGAGGTGGCCCACACCCCCTGGCTGCCGGCCACCTGCGCCTACCGCCTGCTGGCCCGGGGGGAGCCCCTGCCGGACTGGCATCCCCTGATCAGCGGGGATGCGCAGACTGTGCATGCGGCGGGCGTCTCGGTGCGCGGCCGGGTGATCAGTGAGGAGGCCATGGGCGATGACTGGGAGGAACATATCGTGGACTGGCCCGGCTGAGGATGACCGGCCCGCGGCCGTTCTGGCACCATGGGACCTGTGATGAAGGATTCCGGTGACACCCTGCGCATCGACAAGTGGCTGTGGGCGGCCCGCTTCTTCAAGACCCGGGCCCTGGCCGCCGAGGCCGTGGGCGGGGGGCATGTCCATGTCAACGGCACCCGCGTGAAGCCTTCCCGCCCCCTGCGGGTGGGGGACCGGCTGCGCATCACCCGCTCCGGGCTGACCTGGGAGGTGGAGGTGCGCGCCCTCCTGGACAAGCGCCGTCCGGCCGCCGAGGCGCAGCAACTCTACGAGGAGACCCCGCAGAGCCGACGCGCCCGGGAGGAGGCGGCCGAGGCCCGCCGCCTGGCGCGTCTGGCCGCGCCCCAGACCGAACACCGTCCGGACCGCCGGGACCGCCACCGCATCCGCCGCTTCATGGGCAAGGAATGAGCGTATCCATGACCGCCCCCGTCACCCCGCTCCTGGCCGCCGACGTGATCATCCGCCCGCAGTCAGCCCCGGACCGGGTGCTGCTCATCCAGCGGCGCAATCCCCCCCATGGCTGGGCCTTGCCCGGTGGTTTCGTGGACCGGGGGGAGCGGGTGGAGGCGGCGGCCCTGCGCGAGGCCCGGGAGGAGACGGGGCTGGAGGTGGCCCTGGAGGCCCTGCTGGGATGCTATTCCGACCCCGCGCGGGACCCCCGGGGGCATACGGTGAGCGCCGTCTACGTGGCCACGGCCCGGGGGGAGCCCCGGGCGGGGGATGACGCCCGGGACGCCCGCTGGGTGGACCCGGCCGATCCCGGGGTCCCCCTGGCCTTCGACCATGCCCTGATCCTTGGGGACTACCTGCGCTATCGCGCCACGGGAGAGGTGGCGCCCCTGCGCTTTTGAACCGTGCCCTGAAAAACGGACGCCGGCCACGAGGGGCCGGCGTCCGGGTAGGGGGCCTTCAGGGCAATGCGGGGGTTACTTGGTGCGCTGTTCCACCCATTCCCCGATGGCCGGCGGCACCATCTTCTGGGCCTTGCCGCTGACGTAGATGCCGATGTGGCCGCCGGGGAAGGAGAGCTCGGTGTAGTCCTGGGTCCCCACCTTCTTGCCCAGGGCGCGGGAGGCGTCCGGCGGCACCAGGTGGTCCTGCTCGGCGAAGATGTTGAGCACGGGCATGGTTACCTGGCTCAGATCCACCTCGTGATCGCCGATGTGCAGGCCCCCGTGCATCAGCTTGTTCTTCTGATAAAAATCCTTGATGAACTGGCGGTAGGCCTCGCCCGCCTGGTCGGGGCTGTCGAAGATCCATTTCTCCATGCGCAGGAAGTTGTCCAGCTTGTCCTTATCCTGCAGCACCTCCACCATGTCCAGGTACTTCTGGCCCATGAGCTGGTAGGGCTTGAGGGTGAGGAAGGTCCAGTTCAGCAGTTCGCCGGGGACGTTGCCCATGGTGTCCACCAGGGTGTCCACGTCCACGTGCTTCACCCAGTGGGAGAGCACGTTGTCCGGGGTCTGGAAGTCCACCGGGGTGACCATGGTGATGAGATTGGCCACCTTGTCCGGGTGGATGGCGCTATAGCAGAGGCTGAAGGTGCCCCCCTGGCAGATGCCCAGGAGGTTGATCTTGTCCACCCCATGGCGCCGGCGTACCTCGTCCACGCAGCGGTCCAGGTAGCCGTTGATGTAATCATCCAGGGTGAGATAGCGGTCGGCCCGGTCCGGGTAGCCCCAGTCGATGAGATAGACGTCCAGGCCGGCGTCCAGCAGCCCCTTCACCGTGGAGCGGTTCTCCTGCAGGTCGGTCATGTAGGGGCGGTTCACCAGGGCGTAGACGATGAGCACCGGCACCGGGTTCTGCACCACCGCCGCCGGGGGCTGGAAGCGGTACAGGGTGAGCTTGTCCTCCCGGTAGACGGCCTCCTTGGGAGTCACCCCCGTGGGGATGTCCTGGGCGTCCGCCAGGTTCTGCATGCCCACGCCCAGCTTGTTCTGGAAGGTGGTGATCTCATCCATCACCTGGTCGGGGCGGATCTGAATCGGGATCATGTCCTGCGTCTCCTTCAGCTCTTGGACTCGGTCTGGGTGGAGGCATCCGTCTGCTTGCTGGTGGCGGTGCCGGCCGAGCTCTTCTGGGTGCGGCCGCTGCCGGAGGCGCCCTTGGCGGCGGTGGTGCGGCCCCCGCTGCGAGCGGAACGGCCGCGGGTGCCGCTGCCGCCGGAGGTGGCGCCCTGGGCGCCGGCCTTGGCCTCATCCCCCTTCTTGGCCTGATTCTCCTGCAACTCCCGCAGGGCCGAGCGGATCTGGTGCAGTTCCCGGCGGCTCTCCTGGAGGCGCCGGTGGAGGGTGTTCACCTCGCGCCGGGTGGGCATGTTCAGGCTCTCGGCGGCCTCGTCCATGAACCGTGTCCCCTGGCGCTTGAGGGCCATGAGGCTGTTGACCATCTCGCCATAGACCCGGGCGTATTCCTCCGACAGGGTGAATTCGCCGTACACCTCCTCGCAGACATCCACCCACTCATCGTAGAGGGCCCGCAGGCTGGTGATGGGTTTGTCCTGGCGTCCGGCGTCCTCCAGGCGGGCACGGAAGCGCTCCACGGAGTCCATGCCCACCCGGGCCATGGCCGCCTGGTAGTTCTGCAGGGCCTGCTGGTACTCCATGGCCAGCCGCGCCAGGTCCTGGTACTGCTCCTGGGATTCCCGGGTATAGCCCACGCCGGGCACCGAGAGGAAGCGGTCCAGCTGCTCCTGCACCACGTCGCCGTAGGGGGGGCGGGCCGCCGGGCGCAGGGCCTGCATGAAGTCCCCGGGCATGGGCATGAACGAGGAGGTGGCCCGGCGCCAGGTGTCCAGGGGCATCTGCCAGAAGGCGTTCATGTCCTTGCCGCCCATGGAGCCGGTGCCCATCTGGCGGAAGGCCTCGGTCATCTGCTCCAGCCATTTGTTGACCGCCTCCGTGGCCCCTTCCTGGCCGCCGCTGTTGCGGTGGAACTGCTCGGCCATGGAGAAGTAGTTGCGCCCCATCTGCAGCATGGGCTCGAGGAAACCCGCGGTGCCCTGGGGCAGGCCCTGGGCGGCCGCCTGCCACCACTGGTCCAGGGCCCGGGACCAGTCGGCCTGCTCGCCGCCGGAGCCCACGGCCTTGCGGCTCATGTCCATCCAGGCATCCCAGTATCTGCGCTGGGCCTCGAGCCAGTCCTCCGGGTTGAACGGGTTGGAATCTGCCATGCGGTCATCTCCTGTGCATCCTGTGGGCGTCGGGGCCGTGCCCGACGGGGATCGGTTCCCGTGCCGGCCGTATGCGGCGATCACACACCATTTGCCGCGTGACGGCAAGCGGGCGCGTGCCCGCGGCGGCGGACTGTGCATGAGACTAGCATAGTGGTTGTGCACTGCAACAATTTGTTGCCGGATGTCCCTGGGGACGCGTTGGTCAGGCACGGACGGGTCTGGTATAAACGGACCCATGCCATGGCGGGTCCGTTCCCCGGCCCCACGGCCGGGTCAGCGGGTTGCACCCCGGGCCGGTCTTCACCAACCCCTCAGGACAGAGCGCAAGCCAGGAGGAAACATGACCGACTCCACCGTCATCGTGGGTGCCCTGCGTACCCCCATCGGGACCTTCAACGGTGCCCTTTCCCAGGTGCCGGCATCGAGCCTGGGGGCCCGCGTCATGCAGGCCCTGTTGCAGCGCTCCGGCCTGTCCCCCGAGCAGGTGGAGGAGGTGATCCTGGGGCAGGTGCTGCAGGCCGCGGTGGGGCAGAACCCCGCCCGCCAGGCCGCCGTGGAGGCGGGCATCCCCTACGCCACCCCGGCCATGACCATCAACAAGGTCTGCGGCAGCGGCCTCAAGGCGGTGCACCTGGCCTGGCAGTCGGTGCAGTGCGGCGATGCCGGGGTGGTCATCGCCGGCGGGCAGGAGAACATGAGCGCCGCCCCCCACGCCTTGCCCCGCTCCCGTCAGGGCACCAAGATGGGGGACTGGCCCCTGGTGGACACCATGATCCGGGATGGCCTCTGGTGCGCCTTCAACGACTACCACATGGGCATGACCGCCGAGAACGTCGCCGCGGAATACGACATCCCCCGTGAGGAGCAGGATGCCTTCGCCGCCCGTTCCCAGCAGCGGGCGGAGGCGGCGCAGAAGGCGGGCCACTTCGCGGACGAGATCGTCCCCGTGGAGATCCCCGGGCGCAAGGGGCAGGTGACGATCTGCGACACCGACGAGTTTCCCCGCCACGGCACCACGGCCGAGGGGCTGGCCAGGCTGCGCCCGGCCTTCAAGCGCGACGGCTCGGTGACCGCCGGCAACGCCTCCGGCATCAACGACGGGGCCGCCGCCGTGGTGGTCATGTCCGAGTCCCGGGCCCGGTCCCTGGGGTTGGAGCCCCTGGCCCGCATCGTCTCCTTCTCCTCCGCCGGGGTGGATCCGGCCCTCATGGGCACCGGTCCCATCCCGGCGGCCACCCGCTGCCTGGAACGGGCGGGCTGGAGCCCCGGCGACCTGGACCTGGTGGAGGCCAACGAGGCCTTCGCCGCCCAGGCCATCGCCGTCAACCGCAAGCTGGGCTGGGATCTCTCCAAGGTGAACATCAGCGGCGGGGCCATCGCCCTGGGGCATCCCATCGGTGCCTCCGGCGCGCGGGTGCTGGTGACCCTGCTGCACGGCATGAAGCGCACCGGCGCCCGGCGTGGCCTGGCCACCCTGTGCATCGGTGGCGGCCAGGGCGTGGCCCTGGCGGTGGAGCGCCCCTGAAGGGGCGCCGTGGGCCGCCCCCTGGAAAGGGGGCGGCATAGGTTCCATACATTCGACAGGAGATGCGGGTGAGTGAACCGCGGATCATCAAGAAGTACCCCAACCGGCGCCTCTACGACACGGAGGAAAGCCGCTATGTGACCCTGGCGGACGTGCAGCAGCTGGTGCGCCGCGGGGTGGACGTCAAGGTGGTGGACAGCCAGTCCGGCAATGACATCACCCGGGGCATCCTCATCCAGATCATCACCGAGCAGGAGACCGCCGGGGAGCCGCTGTTCACCACGGAGATGCTGGTGCGTTTCATCCGCTTCTACGACGAGGCGGTGCACGACGCCTTCTCCGGCTATCTGGATCACAGCCTGCGCTTCTTCGCCGAACAGCAGCGGGAGTTCAACGAGCGCATGCGCGGCGTCCTCGGCGGCACGGCCCCCTGGGATGTGACGGAGATGACCCGGCGCAACCTGGAGTTCTGGCAGGACATGCAGGATCAGTTCTTCCGCGTGGCGGGCTTTGGCCAGGGCGGCCGGGAGGGCGAGGGCGGGGATCCCCCCCCTCCGCGGCAAGGCGGGGACTCCGGCAAGGGCGACAGCGATCCATCCGCGCCCCGGAAAAAGGGTTGAGGATGTGAAACGGGTCGCCTTACGGCCTTGACGGGGGGCGGTGTGGTGCGTATATGTTGCATTGCAACAATGACGCGGCGCAGCATGCAGGCCGCGCCCCTGCCCAACCCGATCAAGGAGGCGATACGCCATGAATGAACTCTTCGAACCCGTGCACAAGGCCAACCAGTCCCTGTTCGAGACCCTGCGCAGGATGGGGGACATCAACCAGAAGGCCATGGACCGCTTCATGACCCAGCAGATGGACTTGACCACCTCCATGGTGGATGTGAGCATGAAGCAGCTGGAACTGATGACCAAGGCCAAGGGTTATCAGGAACTGATGTCCGGTCAGGCCGATCTGGCCCGTGATTACGGCCAGAAGCTGCTCTCCAGCTACAAGGGCAGCCAGGACATCTTCAACGAACTGCGTGGATCCATGACGCAGCTGATGGATGATTCCGTAAAGACCGCGGAGGAGACCGTGCGCCAGGCCACCCAGACCTCCAAGAAGGCGGCCTGAACGGCCCGCACCCGGCCTGCACGACCCGATCGCAACAGTCAGGAGCCTGAGATCGTGAGCAAGCGCATCGCATTAGTGACCGGAGGAACCGGCGGGATCGGCAGCGAGATCTGCAGGACGCTGGCCCAGAAGGGCCACACCGTCGTCGCCAACTACCTGCCCGCCCTGCAGTCCGAGGCGGAGGCCTGGCTGGAGCGGATGAAGGGGGAGGGTCTGGACGTGCACATCGCCGCCGGCGACGTGTCCTCCTTCCAGTCCTGCGCCGACATGGTGCAGGACGTGGAGGCCCGCATCGGCCCCATCGACATCCTCGTGAACTGCGCCGGGATCACCCGCGACAAGACCCTGCGCAAGATGGAGGAGAGCCAGTGGCGGGACGTCATCAACATCAACCTGGGTAGCGTGTTCAACGTGACGCGCCAGGTGGTGGAGGGGATGACCTCCCGGGGCTTTGGCCGCATCGTCAACATCTCCTCGGTCAACGGCCAGAAGGGGCAGTTCGGCCAGGCCAACTACTCCGCGGCCAAGGCCGGCATGCACGGCTTCACCATGGCCGTGGCCCAGGAGACGGCGGCCAAGGGGGTGACCGTCAACACCGTCTCCCCCGGCTACACCGCCACCGCCATGACCGAGGCCATGCCCGAGGACGTGCGCAACGCCATCGTCGCCCAGATCCCCGCCGGACGCATGGGCAGCCCCGAAGATGTGGCCTTCGCCGTGGCCATGCTCTGCGATGAGCAGGCCGGTTATATCACCGGCGCCAATCTGCCGGTGAACGGCGGTCTGTTCACCTCCTTCTAAGGTCCCGCCGGCGCATCCATGGACGTACCGAGCCCACGGGCCCCGCAACGGGGCCCGTTTGTCATGGCCCATCTCGCGCGGATAAAAGGTACAAAAAATCCGAAGGTCGTATGGCAGGAAAGGCCGCTCAAGCCTTGATTGCAAAGCCCTGATTCGCATCGTGTGATCCTTGGTGATATGCTCCGGCCTGCCCGGGCCTAAGATCTTCCGGGGGCGGCGAAGAAACCACTGGGGGAACCATGCGTGTCCCAAGACGAAGCTTTACCCTGCTGATGGCCTGTCTCGGCATCGGCCTCATCGCCGGTGCGCTCTTTCCCGGCCTGCTCTGCGGATTCAGCGGCGAGAGCATGAACCCCGATGAGGAACGGCTCGTGCGCCCCCTGTCCTTGCCCCCCCACGGAGAGGCGGCGGAATCGCCCCGGCCCTCTGCCAAGCCCACGGCCCGGCTCTCCGCCACACCCGATGCCCAGGGCCTGCAACGGGCATCCTATACCCCCGAGGCGGGCATCGAGACGGATCTGGGTCGGGAGGAGAACCCCACCTCCTACGAGGCCCTGGATCTGGAAGAGGGGGAACCGGCCGCCGCCCCCGAATGGAGCAGTTACACCATCCGTCCCGGGGACCGTCTGTCGGCCCTCTGGGGGAACGACTGGGGCCTGCCCATGGCCACCCTCTATCGCCTGCTGGAGGCCGATGGCAATGCCCGCATCCTCAATCGCCTGCAGGTGGGGCAGCAGGTGGAATGGCAGACGGATGAACAGGGCTATCTCACCCGCCTGCGCATCTGGGGTGACCAGGGGCGGGGCACCGAATGGAAGCGGGAGGCCGGGGGCTGGGACTTCAGCCGCCGTGAGGTGGAGAACGCCCGGGAGGTGTCCCACCTGGTGATTACCGGCCAGGTGGAGAGCAGCATCGCCGCTGCCCTGGCCCGCAACAGTGATCTCTCCGCCAGTGCCGTGGCCGCCCTGGTGGTGCTGCTGGATCGCTATCTGCCGGTGCGTTCCCGGGCCCGCAGCGGGGATACCTTCACCCTGCTGGTGGAGCAGGAGACCCTGGTGGGGGATGACGAACCCTATGACCTGCGCCTACTGGCCTTCGAGTACCAGGGGCAGCAGATCGATATCCGTGCCGCCCGCCACACGGACAACCGTTTCTACACCCCCGAGGGCCGGGGGCTGTTGCCGCCCTTCGATCGGCGCCCCTTCGCCGGACACTACCGCATCAGTTCCCCCTTCAATCTCCGCCGCGTGCATCCCGTGACCGGCCGCGTCGCCCCCCATCGCGGTACCGATTTCGCCATGCCCTCGGGTACCCCCATCGTCGCCCCGGCGGACGGCCGCGTGAGCCGGGTGGCCCATCATCCCTACGCCGGCCGCTACCTGGTGGTGGAGCACGGCCAGGGGTATACCACCCGCTATCTGCACCTGAGCCGCGTATTGGTGCGTCCAGGCCAGAGCGTGGAGCGGGGGGATCGCATCGCCCTGTCCGGGAACACCGGGCGCAGTACCGGCCCCCACCTGCACTACGAACTGCATGTCAACGGACGGGCCGTGGACGCCATGCGGGCCGACCTGCCCGAGAGCCATCACCTGGCCGGCGAAGAACTGCGCCGTTTCCGGCGCGTGAGCAGCGCGCTGCTGGCCCAGCTGGAGCAGGCCGACCGCAGCCGGCGCGTGGCCATGGCCCCGTTCTCCGAGATGGCCGCCACCATGTGAGGCCCAGGCCGGGGCCTCTCCCCGGCCTCGGACCGCCGCCGGGGATCCCCCTGCAGTCCCCCGTTACCTCCTCCTATACTCGGAAGGACACGGCCCGTACCGGGGACCGTGCCATGCTTGCCGGCTATGCCCGGCGCGATCCATGTCGGAGGGTTGAGGGATGACTGACCGCGAAGCAATGATCCAGAAGATGAAGGCCCGGCTGGAGGAATGGCAGGCGGAGATCGACAAGCTCTCCGCCAAGGCCGAGCAGGCCGAGGCCAGCGCGAAGATGCGCTATCACGAACAGATCGAAACGCTCAAGCAGCATCAGGAGGAGGGACGCAAGAAGCTGCAGGAGATGCAGGAGTCCAGCGAACATGCGTGGCACGACATGCGTGAGCGCATGGAGGCGGCCTGGGATGACATCGCCCAGGGCTTCAGGGAGGCCATGAAGCATTTCCGCTAGGGCGGCAGACCCGTTGTTGCGCCGGGGCCGCCGGAGAGGCGGCCCCGGTTGGCATCAGGCCCAGCGGTGGCGCAGGTAGGCCATCAGGGCCAGAAAGATGAAGACGGGCACCCCCAGTTCCAGCACCTCCTCGAAGGCCCCGGCGTGCAGGGTGGCCTGTTCACTGAGGTCGATCCCCAGGGCATCCAGCTTGCGCGGCAGACCGTCCATGGACTTGGCCGCCACCAGTCCCGCGAAGGCCAGCAGCCCCCCCCAGGCCACCGCCGAACCCGTGCGCAGGCCCGAGAGGAAGGGGCGGGTGTAGCGCCGCAGGATCACCACGCCCGTGACCACCAGCCCCAGCAGCACCGCCCCGCCGGCCAGTTTCTCCACCAAGCCCGCCTCCGGGCTGATGTAGAAGCGGCTCTTGAAGATCCCCATGGTGGTGAACTGCTTGTCCAGGTCCATCTCCCGCAGCATGAAGAAGGTGATCATCACCGTGAAGGGCCACAGGATGAGGGCATGGCGGCGGAAGATCAGCAGCAGGATGCTGGCGGCATAGCCCAGGGCCGAGGCCATCTCCACGATGCCCCATTCCTTGAGCCACAGCTCGCGTGCATCGCCCGTCAGGGGCATGGTGGCGACAAACAGCACGGCCAGCAGCACCAGCACGATGCCATAGGCCATCCACGTGAGCCGGTTGGACATGGTTTCCTGACCCTCCTGGACGATTCGTGGGGTGAAGGGAAAACCAGCCACCATAGGCCTGTGACAGAAATATGACAAGGTCTGCGCCTGCATCCCCAGGCCCCCGCGCGGCGGGCATCCTCATGGCGCGGGCGAAACTGTTATCATGGGAGGATTCCTCATCAGTAGCACCGATACCTGCGTGTCCGAACGTCCCCTCACCAGCCCCTGTGCAGAATCCACCCAGCGGGTCTACGCCCGGGCCGAGCACGGCATCTCCCGTGCCAACATCAGCGAGAATGCCCTCAAGGTCCTCTACCGCCTCAAGGACGCGGGCTTTCGCGCCTGCCTGGTGGGCGGTGGCGTGCGCGACCTGCTCCTGGGCAGGGAGCCCAAGGACTTCGACGTGGCCACCGACGCCCACCCCGAGGATGTGCGCCGCATCTTCCGCAACTGCCGCCTCATCGGCCGGCGCTTCCGCCTCGCCCATGTCTACTTCGGCCGTGAGATCATCGAGGTGGCCACCTTCCGCGCCCCCCACGACGAGGGGGACGGCGAGGCCCAGGCGGAGGACGGGCGCATCATCCGGGACAACGTCTACGGCAACATCGAGCAGGATGCCTGGCGCCGGGACTTCAGCATCAACGCCCTGTACTACGATATCCGCGACTTCTCCGTGGTGGATTACACCGGGGGCATGGAGGACCTGCGCCAGGGGGTGCTGCGCCTGATCGGTGATCCCGAGGTGCGCTACCGGGAGGATCCGGTGCGCATGCTGCGGGCCGTGCGCTTCGCCGCCAAGCTGGGTTTCCGCGTGGATCCGGCGGCCGAGGAGGGTATGGTCCGCCTCGGTGGTCTGCTGGAGGACGTCTCCCCGGCGCGGCTCTTCGATGAGGTCATCAAGCTCTTCCACGGTGGTGCGGCCCTGCAGACCTTCGAGATGCTGCGCCATTACGATCTCTTCCGGCGCCTGTTCCCCCTCACCGAGCGCGCACTGGAGCGGGAGGAGCAGGGCTATCCCATCACCTTCGTCGCCAATGCCCTGCGCAACACCGACGACCGCATCCAGTCGGGGAAGGGGGTGCATCCCGCCTTCCTCTACGCCGTGCTCCTGTGGGAACCGGTGCGCCACGAGGCGGAGCGGCTCATGGCCGAGGGCGAGGGCCAGGTTCCGGCCCTGCAGCAGGCCGGAGCCCGCATCCTGGCGGAGCAGGCCCAGAGCATCCTCATCCCCAAGCGCTTCGCCTTGCCGGTGCGGGAGATCTGGGAACTCCAGCCCCGTTTCGAACAGCGCCAGGGGGCCCGCGCCCTGCGCCTGCTGGGGCATCCCCGTTTCCGTGCCGCCTACGACTTCTACTGCCTGCGCGGGCGCTCCGGCGAGGCCCTGGACGACGGCTGCCAGTGGTGGACCCGCCTGCAGGAGGTGGACGAGGCGGAGCAGCGGCGCATGGTGGAGGCCACGGGCCGCTCCGGTCGCAAGCGCCGCCGCCGGCGGCGCAAGCCGGCGCAATGACCCCGGAGACCGCCTTCATCGGCATCGGCGCCAACCTGGACGACCCCGCCTCCCAGGTGCGCCGGGGCCTGGAGGCGCTGCGCGGGCTCCCCCGCAGCCGCCTGATCCGGGCCTCCGCCCTGTATCGTAACCCCCCCATGGGCCCCCGGGATCAGCCCGACTACGTCAACGCCGTCTGTGCCCTGGAGACCCGGCTCCCCCCCGAGGACCTGCTGCAGGCCCTGCAGGCGGTGGAGGCCCGCCACGGGCGGCGGCGCGATGGGGAACGCTGGGGGCCGCGCACCCTGGACCTGGACCTCCTCCTCTTCGGCGACCGGGTCCTGCATACGCCCCATCTGACCGTGCCCCATCCGGGGATCGCGCAGCGGGCCTTTGTGCTCCACCCCCTGGCGGAGATCGCGCCGGGGTTGGAGATCCCCGGGCTCGGACCATTGGCCCCCTTGCTGCAGGCCTGTCCCGGTGACGGGCTGACGCCGCTGCCGTGACGCCCGGCGGGATTGCGCCCGGGCGGCGCCATGGCGAAAATCCGATGGATCGGCAACAATAACGGATCACAGGCTTGGGGGTGGCGCCATGAACCAGACCCGCCCGGCGGAGCCGGGATACATCGCCGTGGAGGGCCCCATCGGCGTGGGCAAGACCAGCCTCTGTGCCCGCCTGGCCCAGGCCCTGGGGGCCGAGCAGGTGCTGGAGACCCCCGAGGGCAACCCCTTCCTGGAGCGCTTCTACCAGGGGGAGGGGCAGGCCCTGGGCACACAGCTGTTCTTCCTCATGCAGCGCGTGGAGCAGCTCCGCACCCTGGCCCGGGAGGCGGAGGCGGACCCCGGCGGGGTGCGTATCACGGATTTTCTCATCGACAAGGACGAGCTGTTCGCCCAGGTGACCCTGAAGGAGGAGGAATACGCCCTTTACCGGCGTATCCGGGCCCACCTGCCCGCGGACCTGCCCCGACCTGACCTGGTGATCTACCTGCAGGCGCCGGTGGAGACCCTGCGCGAGCGCATCGCCCATCGCGGCCGCCCCATCGAACGGCGCATCGACGATGCCTATCTACAGCGCCTGAGTGAGACTTATGCCAGTTTCTTCTATCATTACGAGGATGCACCCCTGCTCATCGTCAACGCCGCCGAGATCGACTGGGTGAACCGCGACGAGGACTTCCGGCAACTGCTGGACTTCATGCGCACGGTGCATGCCGGCCGCCACTACTTCAATCCCCTGCCATCGGCCGTCTGAGGCCGGCGCGGCCCTCCACGATCCATCAACGAACACGGACCGAGCGTGAGCGTACAGACCCCGAAAAGAAGCCTGACCCTGCGCGATCTCCAGGAGATGCGCGGCCGCGATGAGCCCATCGCCGGCCTCACCGCCTATGACGCCACCCAGGCCCGGCTGGTGGACGAGTCCGGTGCGGACTTTGTGCTCGTGGGCGATTCCCTGGGCATGGTGGTGCTGGGCCACGACACCACCATCCCGGTGACCCTGGAGGACATGATCCACCACACCCGGGCGGTGTCCCGGGGGGTGGGGCACGCCCTGCTCATGGCGGACATGCCCTTCATGAGCTACACCGGCGTGGACCAGGCGGTGCATACCGCCGCCCGCCTCATGCAGGAGGGCGGGGCGCGCATGGTGAAGCTGGAGGGGGACGCGCAGCAGGTGGACGTGGTGCGGGCCCTGGCCGGCCACGGCATCCCCGTGTGCGCCCACCTGGGGCTGCGCCCCCAGTCGGTGCACAAGCTGGGGGGCTACCGCGTCCAGGGCCGTGGCGAGGCCGCCGCCGAACGCATGCTCAGCGACGCCCTGGCCCTGCAGGGGGCCGGCGCGGACCTGCTGCTGCTGGAATGCGTGCCCGCCCCCCTGGCGGGACGCATCCGCGCCCAGTCGGACATCCCCGTCATCGGTATCGGCGCCGGATCGGACTGCGACGGACAGGTCCTGGTCTACCACGACATCCTGGGTATCAGCCCCCATTCCCCGCGTTTCTCGCGCAACTTCCTGGCCGGGGCCGGCAGCATCCAGGCGGCCCTCGCCGCCTATGTGGCCGCGGTGAAGGGGCGCCAATTCCCCGCCGCCGAGCACGCCTTCAGCGCCTAGTCCCGACGCCATGCAGATCCTTCACGACGTCCCCCAGCTGCGCCGAGCCCGCGCCGCATGGCGCCAGGACCACGCCCGTGTGGCCCTGGTGCCCACCATGGGCAACCTGCACGACGGGCACCTGGCCCTGGTGCGCCAGGCCCGGGGCCTGGCCGACCGCCTGGTGGTGAGCATCTTCGTCAACCCCCTGCAGTTCGACCGCCCCGAGGACCTGGCCGCCTACCCGCGCACCCTGGAGGAAGACTGCCGCCGCCTGGAAGCGGAGGGGGTGGATGCGGTGTTCGCCCCGGCCGACGCCCAGGTCTACCCCCGTGGCCGGGAGAACATCACCCGGGTGGAGGTGCCGGTGATCTCCGAGCTGCTGGAGGGGGCGCACCGGTCGGGGCATTTCACCGGCGTCGCCACGGTGGTGTGCAAGCTGTTCCACCTGGTGGAGCCGGACGTGGCCGTGTTCGGGGAGAAGGACTTCCAGCAACTGCTGCTGATCCGGCGCATGGTGGCGGATCTGGACCTGCCGGTGCGCGTGGAGGCCGGGGCCACGGTGCGCGAGGCCGACGGCCTGGCCTTGAGTTCACGCAACGCCTATCTCACCCCCGAGGAGCGGGCGCGGGCGCCGGCCCTGTACCGGGTGTTGCGGGAACTGGCCGGGCGCCTGCGGGCCGCCCCAGGGCCGGATCCTGCCGCCCTGGAGCAGGAGGGCATGAAGGCGCTTGAAATCTCCGGCCTGCGGCCCGATTATGTTGCAGTGCGAAGGCGGGAGGACCTGTTGCCCCCCCAGGAAGGGGACCGGCATCTGGTGCTGCTGGGCGCCGCCTGGTTGGGGCGGGCGCGGCTCATCGACAACCTCTCCGTGGATCTCCCTGCATAGGGGTGAGACCCCGGGGATGGCCCCCGTCCCGCCGATCCAGACCCCGGAAAGGCACCGGCCGGGTCCCGGACCCGTGGCCGGGACGCGCCGTGTTCGGCGCTTTTCCAAAATAAGCATATGCGCCCCCGGCGGCGGGGGCCTTGTACCGGAGGACGTGTTTCACCATGTTTCTGACCCTGCTCAAGTGCAAGCTCCACCGGGCGGCCGTGACCCATGCCGAACTGGACTACGAGGGTTCCTGCGCCATCGACGCCGATCTGCTGGAACGCTCCGGCATCCGCCCCTACGAGCAGATCCAGATCTACAACGTCACCAACGGCGAGCGCTTCACCACCTACGCCATCCGCGCGGAGGCGGGCAGCCGCATCATCTCCGTCAACGGCGCCGCCGCCCACAAGGCCCGTCCGGGGGACCGGGTGATCATCTGCGCCTATGCCCAGATGCAGGCCCAGGAGGCGGAGCGGTTCAAGCCCACCCTGGTGTATCTGGATGAGCACAACCATGTCACCGGTACCGGTGACACCATCGCCACCCAGGCGGCCTGATCCCCCGCCCGAAGGCCCCCGCCTCAATGCCGCCGCGAATGCCGGCGGCAGTCCTCGTGCCAGTGGCAGTCCAGTTGCCGGCAGACCCCGGCCGGGGCCTGGCCGAAGCAGGGCTGGTAGCCCTCGGCGATCTGGATGGCCTGGATCAGTTCCCGCTTGCACCGCCGCTCCGGTGCCACGCCCTTGCTCCGGGCGATGTGACGCACGCTGGCCAGATTCATGGCCGTGACCTCCCTCCGGGGAAGAGATGGGCCGCCACCGGTGCCCCGGGGCGGGGCCGGGGAATCCCGCCACGCTCGCCGCGGGCATCCCCCATGGGATGAGTATGGCCGCCGGGGGGGACCGGCGCAGACCGGGGCGTGACCTTTGGGCGGGGCGATGGTACCGCCGGTCAGCCGGTGTTGCGCTGGCCAGCGGCGATGGCGTTGATGGAGCGCAGCAGGGGGGAGAGCCAGGGGTCGTCCTCCTCCGGCATCTGCCCGCCGCGGCGCCGTTTGAGCAGGGTGATCTGGATGTGGTTCAGCGGGTCCAAGTAGGGATCCCGCCGCATCAGGGACAGGGCCAGGGTGGGGTTCTCCTCCAGCAGGGAGCCGGTACGGGCCACCGCCAGCACCTCCGCCACGGTCCGTTCGTATTCCTCGCGGATGGTGCGGTAGATGGCCCCGGCCTGCTCTGCATCGCTGCATAGCTGGGCATACTCCCCGGCGATGCCCATGTCCGCCTTGGACAGGGACATCTGGCAGTTGGACAGCAGGGAGTGGAAGAAGGGCCATTCCCGGTACATGGCCTGCAGCCGTTCCAGGCGCTGGGGGTCGTCCCCCCGCCAGCGGCGCAGGGCCGTGCCGATGCCGTACCAGGCGGGCAGGGTGTGGCGGGACTGGGCCCAGCCAAAGACCCAGGGGATGGCGCGGATGGAGGCCTTGGCGCGGTCGCCCATGCGCCGGTGGGAGGGGCGCGAGCCGATGTTGAGCTGGCCGATCTCCTGCACCGGCGTGGCCTCGTAGAAGTAGTCCAGCAGGCCCGGGGTGTGGTCGGTGAGGGCGCGGTAGGCGCCCTCGCCGGCCTCGGCCAGTTCCGCCATGATGCGGGTGTGTTCCGGGTGGTCCTGGGTGTGCAGGCCGATGAGCCCGCGGCTGGCCTTGATCAGCCCCGTGGCCCCCATGCTCAGCTCGTACACCGCCGTCTCGATGTTGCTGTACTTGTAGGACAGCACCTCCCCCTGTTCCGTGAACTTGATCTGTCCCTGCACCGTCCCCGGGGGCTGTGCCAGGATGGATTCGTGGGTGGGGCCGCCGCCACGGCCGATGGTGCCGCCGCGGCCGTGGAACAGGCGGCACTGCACCCCGCGGGCGGCGGCGATGGCGATGATCTTCTTCTGGGCGTCGTAGAGGTTCCAGGCCGAGGCCAGGATGCCCCCGTCCTTGCAGGAGTCCGAGTAGCCCAGCATCACCTCCTGGCGGTTGCCGGAGGCCCGCAGCAGACGGGCGTAGACGGGGCTGTCCAGCAGGCGGGTGAGCACCCCCTCCACGTGGTGCAGGTCCTCGATGGTCTCGAACAGGGGGGACACGCGTACATGGCAGTGATCCCCCGCCGCATCCGCCCCCAGCCCCGCCAGGTCCGCCAGGCGGGCCAGCAGCAGCACCTCCATGACATGGGAGGCGGCATGGGTCATGGAGATGACGTAGGTGCCGATGCCCTCGCCCCCGGTCTCCCCGCGCATGCGCGCCATCACCTGGAATACCCGCAGGGTCTGGCGGGTGGTCTCCGTCAGGTCCTGTGGCAGCGGCGGCGCCTCGTCCTGCAGGGCCGCCTCCAGCAGGGCCATGCGCGCGTCCTCGTCCAGAGCGGTGTAGTCCGGGCAGCGCCCGGTGGCGGCCAGGATCTCCGCCACCGCTTCGGTGTGCACGGTGGATTCCTGGCGCACATCCAGGTGATGCAGGTGGAAGCCGAAGGTCTCCACCAGGCGGATCAGGTCGGTGAGTTCGCCGCCGGCGATGTTGCCGTCGCCATGGCTCACCAGGGACTCCCGTATCAGGTACAGATCCTCCAGCAACTGGTGGTGATCCCGGTAGGCGGACTTGGTGGGTAGCACGGCCTGCTCGCCGTTGAGCCGGCGGCGCACGGTGTTCAGGGTCTCGTTGAGCCGGTGGCGGATGAAATAGAGCTTGCGCCGGTAGGGTTCGGTGCGCATGCGCTCGGTGCTCCCGCCGAACACGGCCGGGGCGATCTGCTCGTCCCGGGCCAGGCTGTCCAGGAAGGCCTGGGTGGGTTGGCACATGAGGGAGGAATGGGTGAGCACAAAGCGCAGGTCGTGGACACGGCGCACGTATTCCGTGAGCACCTGTTCCATGGCCAGGCGGCAGGCCATCTCCGTGACCTCGGGGGTGACGTTGGGGTTGCCGTCCCGGTCGCCGCCGATCCAGGAGCCAAAGCGCAGCAGGCTGGGGATGCGCACCCGGGGGTTGCCCTGGGCGTCGCTGCCGTAGCTGCGGCGGATGGCCTTCTCCAGCAGCCGGTAGGTGAGGGGGACGGCGGTGAACAGGCTCTCCACGTAATAGAACAGGCCGTACTTGATCTCGTCGATCACCTGGGGCTTGCGTTCCCGCACCTCGTTGGTGCGCCACAGCACCTGGATCTGGGTCTCCAGGTTGCGGATCACCTCGGCCCGTTCCTCGCGCCCCAGGCGGGGCCGGTTCAGGGGGTCGGCCGCCAGGAAGATGCGCCGCTGCGCCTCCATCACCGTGCGCCGCCGGGCCTCGGTGGGGTGGGCGGTGAACACGGGCATGTACATCACCTGCTGCAGCAGTTCCTGCAGCTGCTCCGGGGGGATGTCCATGGCCTTGAACTGGCGCACGGTGTGGTCGAAGGAGCCGAGCCACAGGGGGCCGCCCTCGCTCACCTGGCGGCGGCGTTCGCGGTAGAGGAAGTCCTCCTCGGCGATGTTGGCCAGGGAGAAGTAGATGCTGAAGGCGCGGATCACCGTCTCCAGGCGCTCGGGGGGCATCTCGTCGATGAGGCGCATGAGCCGGGCGCGGCGGTTCGGGTCCTCCCGCCGCCGCAGGCTGACAAAGCCCCGGCGCAGTTCCTCCACGGCGGCATAGACCTCCTGGCCCTCCAGGCGGCGGATGATATTCCCCAGCAGCTTGCCCAGGAGCTTGACCCGGGCGCGCAGGTGTTTGTCCCGGGGGGTGCGTTCCCCGGCCTTGGCGGAGTGGCTGCTCATCGACTGATCAATTCCCGATAGAGGTCCTGATAGGCCCGGGCACTGCGCTCCCAGCTGAAGTCCATGGCCATGCCCCGGCGCATGAGGCCGCGCCAGGTCTCCGGTTCCGCGTGCAGGGCAAGGCCGCGGGCGATGGCCTCCCCCAGGGCCTCGGCGGTGGGGGCGTCGAACACCAGGCCGGTGGCGGTGCCCTCGGCCAGGTGCAGTGCGTCGGCGTCCACCACGGTGTCCGCCAAGCCGCCGGTGCGGCGCACCACGGGGATGGTGCCGTAGCGCAGGCTGTAGATCTGGTTCAGGCCGCAGGGCTCGAAGCGGGAGGGCATGAGGAACAGGTCGGCCCCGGCCTCGATGCGGTGGGCCAGGGCCTCGTCGTAGCCGATGCGCAGCCCCATGCGTCCGGCATGGCGGGCCGCCAGGCCCTGGGCACGGGCCTCCAGGCCGCGGTCGCCGCTGCCCAGGATGGCCAGTTGCACCTGTCCGGAGGTGAGCAGGGGTTCGCAGGCCTCCAGGATCAGGTCCATCCCCTTTTGCGGCACCATGCGCCCCACGTGACCCAGCAGGGGGATGGCGGGGTCGGGTTCCAGCCCCAGGGCCTCCTGCAGGGCCTGCTTGCAGGCGGCCTTGCCCTCCAGGTGGTCGGCGTCGTAGCGGGCCGGGATGAGCTTGTCCCGGGCCGGGTCCCAGTGGCGGTAGTCGGCGCCGTTGAGGATGCCCTGAAGGTCTCGGGCGCGGGCGTTGAGCAGGCCGTCCAGGCCCTGGCCGAACTGGGCCGTCTGGATCTCCCGGGCATAGGTGGGGCTGACCGTGGTGAGCCGGTCGGCGAACACCAGGCCCCCCTTGATGAAGGAGAGCTGACCGTGGAATTCCAGTCCGTGCAAGTTCCAGAATTCCGGCGGCAGGATCAGGTCTTCCAGGACATGGGCGGGGAAGAGGCCCTGGTAGGAAAGATTGTGGATGGTGAAGACCGTGGCGGGGCGTTCGGGGTACTGGCTGAGCAGGGCCGGGGCGAGGCCGGTCTGCCAGTCGTTGCAGTGCAGGATCTGGGGTTTCCAGTCCAGCCCCGCCTGGTCCAGGGCCAGCTTGACGATGGCCCGGGCGAACAGGCCAAAGCGCAGGGGGTTGTCCTGCCAGTCGCGGCCGTCCGAGGCCTTGTAGGGGTCGCCGGCACGGTCGAAGTGCAGGGGGGAGTCCACCAGGTAGAGCGTGACGCGGGTCTTGGGCAACAGTCCTTCCAGGATGCGCACCGGGGCATCCCAGCCGGGCAGGTGGATCTCGGCCACGGGGGTGGTCTTGCCCGCCGCGGCCCGGGCCGCGGGGTAGGCGGGCAGGATCAGGCGCACGTCGTGGCGCAGGCGCTTGAGGGCGGGCGGCAGGCTGCCGCACACGTCCGCCAGGCCGCCGGTCTTGATCAGCGGGTGGGCCTCGCTGGAGGCGAAGAGGATTCTCATGATCGTGTCGTGCCCCATCCCTTGTTACGACGCCGGGAAGCGGGCGGGCGCTCCCTGTGGTGGTTTCGTGCGGTTCATGATACGCATGCGGCCTTCTGGTGTTAATCGAGTTCTGCGGGAAGGTGCCCGTGGGCCGGGGGTGCCCTCCCTCCGGGGGACGCCGTAAATCCATCCCTGGAGGCTTGCGCGCCGCTTCCCTGCGGCGCACACCCCCTGCGGGAGGGCACCCCCGGCCCACGGGCTATTCTCCCGATCCATAGGGACGCTGTGGATCCATCCCTGGAGGCTTGTGCACCGCTTCCCTGCGGCGCACACCCCCTGCGGGAGGGCACCCCCGGCCCACGGGCGACTCTCCGGATCCATAGGGACGCTGTGGATCCATCCCTGGAGGCTTGCGCGCCGCCTCCCCGCGGCGCACACCCCCTGCGGGAGGGCACCCCCGGCCCACGGGCGACTCTCCCGATCCACGGGGGCGTGGTGGATCCGTCCCTGGAGACCGGCTCGCCGCTTCCGTTATCTTCTGCCTTTTCCGATTCCGTTCATCCGAGGAGCCCCCATGTCCGTGACCTCCCACTCGCCCGACAAGACCCGGGCCTGGTCCGCCCTGGAAGATCACTTCGCGGCCCTGCGCGATGTGCACATGCGTGATCTCTTTGCGCGTGACCCCGGGCGGTTTCCGCGCTACACCGTGGAATGCGGCGATCTCCTGCTGGACTACTCCAAGAACCGCGTCACCGACGAGACCCTGGGCCTGCTCATGGACCTGGCCCGGGAGATGCACCTGCCCCAGTGGCGCGAGGCCCTGTTCTCTGGCGAGCGCATCAACTGCACCGAGGACCGGGCGGTATTGCACACGGCCCTGCGGGGGGATGCGCCGGTGCTGCTGGATGGGGAGGACGTCATGCCGGCGGTGCGCGCGGTGCTGGAGCGTATGCGGGGATTCACGGAGCAGGTGCGTTCGGGGCGCTGGACCGGTTACACCGGCAAGCCCATCCGCCATGTGGTGAACATCGGCATCGGCGGTTCGGACCTGGGTCCGCTCATGGTCTGCGAGGCCCTGCGGCCCTACGGCCACCCGGGGCTTTCCATGCATTTTGTCTCCAACGTGGACGGCACCCACCTGGCGGAGACCCTCAAGGCGGTGGACCCGGAGACCACCCTGTTCATCATCGCCTCCAAGACCTTCACCACCCAGGAGACCCTCACCAACGCCCACAGTGCCCGAGAGTGGTTCCTGGCCTCGGGGGCGGGGGAGGGGGACATCCGGCGCCATTTCGTCGCCGTGTCCACCCACACCGAGAAGGTGAAGGCCTTCGGCATCGACCCGGAGAACATGTTCGTCTTCTGGGACTGGGTGGGCGGCCGCTACTCCCTCTGGTCCGCCATCGGCCTGCCCATCGCCCTGTACCTGGGCATGGACCGTTTCGAGGAACTGCTGGCCGGCGGGCGGGACATGGACCGCCACTTCCGGGAGGCCCCCCTGGAGCGGAACATGCCGGTGATCATGGCCCTGCTGGGGGTCTGGTACGTGAACTTCTTCGGCGCCCACACCCACGCCATCCTGCCCTATGACCAATACCTGCACCGCTTCCCCGCCTACCTGCAACAGGCGGACATGGAGAGCAACGGCAAGAGCGTGGACCGCCAGGGCCAGCGCGTGGGCTGGCACACCGGGCCGGTGATCTGGGGCGAGCCCGGCACCAACGGCCAGCACGCCTTCTACCAGCTCATCCACCAGGGCACCCGGCTGGTGCCCTGCGACTTCCTCGCCCCCTGCAACAGCCAGAACCCCATGGGGGACCACCACGACATCCTCATGTCCAACGTCTTCGCCCAGACCCAGGCCCTGATGCAGGGCCGCACCCTGGAGACGGTGCAGGCCCAGATGCGCGCCGAGGGGCTGGACGAGGACACGGTGGCCCGCCTGGCCCCGCACCGGGTCTTCGAGGGCAACCGCCCCAGCAACACCCTCCTCTTCGACCGCCTCACCCCCCGCACCCTGGGCCGCCTCATCGCCCTGTACGAGCACCGCATCTTCGTCCAGGGGGTGATCTGGAACGTCAACTCCTACGACCAATGGGGCGTGGAACTGGGCAAGCAACTGGCCCGCTCCGTCCTCGACGACCTGCGCGCCGACACCCCGGCCACCGGCCATGACGCCTCCACCAACGGGCTGATCCACTGGTACAGGGGGCGGCGGGGCAATGGATGATCCCCGAGGTGTGACCCCAACCTTCCCCCCGGCGCCGTTTCGGGCCCACCGCATCTGGATCCCGTCCTGGCCACGCGAGGACGACGAACGGCCCAGGGCTGAGGTCCCGGCCCTGGAAGGGTAAGCTGAGGGGATCATCCAACAGGGAGCGCTGCCGATATGCCACAACTCAGCGTCGACACCTGGCCCAGAGTCGGCAAAGGCTGCGATTTCTAATGTTACAAATCAATGGTTTAAGCGCGCACGAATCAAACGGTTGGATTGCGGCATCGGCAGGTAAAGGAAACCATGTGTGTTGTTTATTGTCGGTAGTTATTGATATCTGCCGACGTTTAGCAACACCATGACGACATGGACAGTTCGCACGAGAGCATTCTGGAACTTGCCGCCCAGCGCGGCCTTATTCGCCCACGCGATCTCAATGAGCGTGGGCTGCCCACGGTCGCCCTCACGCGGCTGGTGCGGCAAGGGCTGCTCCAGCGCGTGGGACGGGGCCTGTACGCGATTCCGGACCGGGCCGTCTCGGAACACGGCGTACTGTCCGAGGTGGCACGCAAGCACCCGCAAGCCATCGTCTGCCTGCTGTCGGCACTGCGCCTGCATGAACTCACTACACAGTCGCCGTTTGAGGTCTGGGTGGCAATCCCCAACAAGGCACGCGCGCCAAAGATGGACTATCCCCCGCTGCGCATCGTGCGCTTCTCAGGCGCTGCGTTGACGGAGGGGGTCGAGGAGCACCTCATCGATGGTGTGCCGGTGCGTGTGACCAACGTCGCCCGGACCGTGGCTGACTGCTTCAAGTTCCGCAACAAGATCGGCCTCGATGTTGCGCTGGAGGCGCTACAGGAGTCCTGGCGTGCCAAGCGCGTCAGCATGGATGAACTTTGGCGTTTTGCTGCGCTGTGCCGTGTGGCCAATGTGATGCGTCCCTACATGGAAACCCTGTCATGATAAAACGGCACGACAGCCGTTGTGCACGTCCGCTGGACGCCCGTCAGGATGGTGCACAGGGATGCGGGCCATGAATCAGCGCAACATGGCCGCCTCGGTGCGCGCCCGCCTGCTCAAACGCGCCCGCGAGACCCAACACCTAGGCATAGCCGAGATCCCGCATGTCGAGGCGGCGTTCCGGGACATCTGCGCGGTGGAACTGGACGACGGCATACGCTTCCAGCCTGACTCGGTATACGCGGAGGAGATCCGCAAGGAGGCCAACTACTCCGGCGTCCGGGTCACGTTGATCGGAATCTTGGACGGCGCCCGTTGTCCGATGCAGGTCGATGTGGGTTTCGGCGACGCCGTGACGCCCGGCCCCGAGGCCGTGGACTACCCGGTGCTGCTTCCGGACATGCCAGCCCCCAGGCTGCGAGCCTACCCCCGCTACACGGTCATCGCCGAAAAGCTGGAGGCGCTGGTGTCGCTCGGCATCGCCAACAGCCGCATGAAGGATTACTTCGATCTCTGGATCTTGTCGCGCTGGACTGACTTCGATGGCGAGCTTCTTTGCAGGGCGATCCATGCCACCTTCGAACGCCGCAGGACGCCGCTGCCGGATGGCGTCCCTTTCGGATTGAGCGACGAATTCGCGCAGGATCGGCAGAAGCAGACCCAGTGGCAAGCATTCTTGAGGAAGAATGCCTTGGACGAGCTTCTGCTTTCCGAGGTCGTTGCCGTTCTGCGTGTATTCCTGTCGCCCCCGCTGGACGCGCTCCGGCAAGCTGCCGCTTTTACGCAAACATGGCATGCCAGAAATGGGTGGACGTCGAGTAGCGAGGAATCGGGCCGATGACCTGGAATCCCGATCTGCTCTTGGAGGATTTTTTTCTATGCCGGTGATGGGTCCCCCTCCTGCGCCAAAAACCCCTCCAGGTCCTCCATCATGTCCGGCGAGCCCACGTAGAAGGGGACGCGCTGGTGCAGGCTTTCGGGGGGGATGTCCAGGATGCGGCGGTGGCCGTCGCTGGCGCGGCCGCCGGCTTGTTCTGCGATGAAGGCCACGGGGTTGCATTCGTAGAGCAGGCGCAGTTTGCCGCCGGGGGCCTTCTGGGTGGGGGGGTACATGAAGATGCCCCCCTTGAGCAGGTTGCGGTGGAAGTCCGAGACCAGGGAGCCGATGTAGCGGGAGCTGTAGGGGCGGCGAGTGTCCGGGTCCACCACCTGGCAATGCTTCATGTATTGCTTCACGCCGGCGGGGAAGTGGGCGTAGTTGCCTTCGTTGATGGAGTAGATGCGGCCCTGGCGGGGGGTGCGGATGTCCCGGTGGGAGAGGCAGAATTCGCCGATGCTGGGGTCCAGGGTGAAGCCGTTGACGCCCTTGCCGGTGGTGTATACCAGCATGGTGGAGGAGCCGTAGATGATGTAGCCCGCCGCCACCTGGTGGGTGCCCGGTTGCAGGAAGTCGCTCAGGTCCGCCGGGCTGCCGCGTTCGCTGATGCGCCGGTAGATGGAGAAGATGGTGCCTACGGAGACGTTGACGTCGATGTTGGAGGAGCCGTCCAGGGGGTCCATGCAGAAGACGTATTTGGCGTCCCGGGAGAGGCCGTCGTCGAAGAGGGTGATCTCCTGGTCCTCCTCGGAGGCGATGGCGCAGCATTCCGAGGTGGCGCGCAGGGCGGCGATGAAGTGGTGGTTGGCGAACAGGTCCAGTTTCTGCACGTCCTCGCCCTGGACGTTCACGTCCCCGGCGGCGCCCAGGATGTCCACCAGGCCGGCCTTGTTGATCTTCTCGTTCACCACCTTGGCGGCCACGCCCACGTGATGCAGCAGGCGGGAGAGTTCGCCCTTGGCGTAGGGGAAGTCGCCCTGGCGCTGGATGATGAATTCGTTGAGGGTGACGAGGGGGTAGGTGCCGGTTGCCGTGGTCATGAAGGGGTCCGTGGACTGCCTGTAGTTGTGTGGTGATGCCGGGCCGGGGGCCGGCGCGGGATGGGGCGGGCCGCCATGGGGGTCAGGATATACCCTCGGGCGCGATGGGGGGACCCTTGCGGCCGGGGACGATGATGCACGGCACCATCGCCGGTAGAATGGCGCCGCCATCCTCCAGCGAAGGGAACATCCCCCATGCCTGCATCCCCTGATTCCAACGCACCGGCCCGCTCCGGCCTGTGGCGGCCGCGCCTGGGCCTGGTGGCGGGTCCGCTGGTGTTCGTCCTCATGCTGCTGCTGGGGCCGCCGGGGGACATGGCCCAGGCCACCTGGTCGGTGGCGGCCCTGACGGTGCTCATGGCCCTGTGGTGGGTCACCGAGGCCATCCCCATCCCGGCCACGGCCCTGCTGCCGGTGGCCCTGCTGCCGCCCCTGGGGGTGGGGGATATCGGCGCGGCGGCGGCGCCGTATGCCAATCCGCTGATCTTCCTCTTCCTGGGCGGTTTCATGATCGCCCTGGCCATCCAGCGCTGGAATCTGCACCGGCGCATCGCCCTGTGGATCCTGGCCCTGGCGGGGCGGCGCCTGGATCACCTGGTGGGGGGGTTCATCGCCGCCACGGCGGGGCTGAGCATGTGGGTGAGCAACACCGCCACGGCGGCCCTGATGCTGCCCATCGGGGTGTCGGTGCTCACCCTGCTGGAGGATCGGGGCCTGGCGCCGGGGCAGGTGCGCAACGTGGGTCTGGCCCTGCTGCTGGGCATCGCCTTCGGCGCCAACATCGGCGGCATGGCCACCCTCATCGGCACGCCGCCCAACGCCCTGCTGGCGGCCTTCCTTGCGGATCACTACGACCTGGAGATCGGCTTCGTCAACTGGATGATGGTGGGGCTGCCCCTGGCGGCGGTGCTGCTGCTGGCCGCCTGGTGGGTGCTGTGCCGCTGGGTCTTCCCCGTGTCCCGGGAGCCCTTCGCCGATATCGATGCCCTGCTGGCCGGCCAGCGGGCGCAGCTGGGGGCCATGAGCCGGCCGGAGCGGAGGGTGGCCCTGGTGTTCCTGGCGGTGGCCCTGGCCTGGATCCTGCGGCCCCTGCTGGAGTCCCTGCTGCCGTGGCTGTCCCTCAGCGATGCGGGCATCGCCGTGCTGGGGGCCATGGCCCTGTTCCTCATCCCTGCCGACCTGCGCCAGCACCGCTTCCTGCTGGACTGGGAGGCCACGCGCCAGCTGCCCTGGGGGGTGCTGGTGCTGGTGGGGGGCGGTCTGAGCCTGGGCACGGCCATCGGCGACAGCGGGTTGTCGGCCCTGGTGGCCCAGGGGCTGGGGCAGTTGGCCCACTGGCCCGACTGGGTGCTGGTGGCGGCGGTGGCCCTGGGGGCCATGGCCCTGAGCCATGTCACCAGCAACACCGCCACGGCGGCCACGGTCCTGCCCCTGGCCACGGCCCTGGCGGTGAACCTGGGGCAGCATCCGCTGCTGTTGGCGGTACCGGTGGCCCTGGCCGCCTCCTGTGCCTTCATGCTGCCGGTGGCCACGCCGCCCAATGCCATCGTGTTCAGTTCCGAGCGGGTGACGGTGCCGGACATGGTGCGGGCGGGATGGCGCCTGAGCCTCATCGCCCTGGTGGCGGTGACCGGGGCGGTCTTCCTCCTGGCCATGCCCCTGCTGGCGGGCTGAGGCGCCTCAGCCGGCGCCGTGGCGCCAGAGGGCCCAGTGCACGTGTTCCCGCACCAGGGGGGAGGGGTGATGGCGCCGTGCTTCCAGGGCCCGGATCACCTCCGGGCCCGTGGGGGCGTTGCCCAGGGCCACCGCCAGGTTGCGCAACCAGCGCTCGTGGCCCAGGCGGCGGATCACCGTGCCCGCCGTGCGCTCCAGGAAGGTGGCCTCGTCCCAGGCGAACAGGGCGATGGCCTCCGGGTCGTCCAGGCCGTGGCGCACGCAGAAGTCGCGCTCCCGGGTGTGGGCGGCCCGCCGGTTCCAGGGGCAGACCAGCTGGCAGTCGTCGCAGCCGTAGATACGGTTGCCCATCAGCGGGCGCAGATCCTCCGGGATGGGGCCGGGGTGTTCGATGGTGAGATAGGAGATGCAGCGCCGGGCGTCCAGCTCCCAGGGGGCGACGATGGCCCCGGTGGGGCAGGCGTCCAGGCAGGCCCGGCAGCTGCCGCAATGGGCCGAACCCGGCGGGTCCACCGGCAGGGGCAGGTCGGTGTAGAGCTCCCCCAGGAAGTACCAGGAGCCCCAGCGCCGGCTCAGCAGGTTGGTGTGCTTGCCGATCCAGCCCAGGCCGGCCTTCTGCGCCAGGGCCTTCTCCAGCACCGGGGCGCTGTCCACGAAGGCGCGGTAACCGAAGGGGCCGATGGCGGCCTCCATGCGCGTGGCCAGGGTCTGCAGCCGCTTGCGCAGCACCTTGTGGTAGTCCCGCCCCAGGGCATAGCGGGAGAGGAAGGCGGCCCCGGGGTCGTGCATCACCGCCCGGGCGTCCCGGGCCCGGGGGGGCAGGTACTGCATACGCACGGAGATGATGCGCCGGGTGCCCGGCACCAGTTCCCCGGGACGGGAGCGCTTGCTGCCGTGGCGGGCCATGTAGTCCATGTCCCCGTGGCGGCCGGCCTGGAGCCAGCGCAGCAGATGGGCCTCGTCCTCGGCCAGGTCGGTGTCGGTGATGCCCACCTGGTCAAAGCCCAGTTCCGCGCCCCAGGCCTTGATGTCATGGGCCAGTTGCTGCAATGCGGGGTCGGGGGTGTCCATGGTCTTGTCCGGGGCAGTCTTGTATCTTCTGGGATTCTCCCACCGATGCGCGAACCGCGGCCAGCATGGCACCCGAGTCTTCGATGACCCTCCCAGAAGCCCTCTACACCGCCGACCAGGTGCGCGAGCTGGACCGCCGCGCCATCCAGGGGCACGGCATCCCGGGCTACACCCTCATGCAGCGGGCCGGGGCCGCCGCCCTGGAGGTGCTGGACCGAATGTGGCCCCGGGGCCGGGTCCTGGCGGTGGTCTGCGGGCCGGGCAATAACGGCGGGGATGGCTACGTCCTGGCGCGTCTGGCCCGGGCGGCGGGCTGGGAGGTGCGCCTGGCGGCGGTCACCGATCCCGGGGCTCTGCAGGGGGATGCGGCCCGGGCCTGGGGGGACTGGCGCGCCGCAGGGGGCGGGGTGGTGTCCCTGGATGCGGCCCTGGAGGGCTGTGATGTGATCGTGGATGCCCTGTTGGGCACGGGGCTCGGGCGCCCCGTGGAGGGGGCCATGGCGGAGGCCATCCTGCGCATCAATGCCGCAGGGGTGCCGGTGCTGAGCCTGGACATCCCCTCGGGGCTTGGGGCGGACACCGGCGCCGTGCTGGGACGGGCGGTGCGGGCCCGGGCCACGGTGACCTTCATCGGCCTCAAGCTGGGGCTGTTCACCGGCGAGGGCCGGGAGCATGGCGGCGAGGTGCATTTCGATGCGCTCGCGGTCCCGGCGGCGGTGTATGCGGGGATGATCCCGTCGGCGACCCGAGCCGATGCCGCGGTGCTGGGGCGCCTGCCCCGGCGCCGGCGCAGCGCCCATAAGGGGGATTTCGGCCATGTCCTGGTGGTGGGCGGCGCGCCGGGGATGCCCGGGGCGGTGCGCATGGCCGCCGAGGCGGCGGCCCGGGTGGGGGCCGGCCTGGTGAGCGTGGCCACCCATGCCGGACATGCCGCCCTCATTCCCCTGGCCCGGCCGGAGGTCATGGCCCACGGCGTGACGGCCCCCGACGATCTGGATCCCCTCCTGGAGCGGGCCACCGTGGTGGCGGTGGGCCCGGGACTGGGTCAGGGGGACTGGGGCCGGGCCCTGCTGCAGCGGGTGCTGGCCTGGGAAGGGCCCCGGGTCCTGGACGCGGATGCCCTGAACCTGCTGGCGGGGGCGCCGCAGCGCCGGGGAGACTGGGTGCTGACGCCCCATCCCGGGGAGGCGGCGCGGCTGCTGGGTTGCACCACGGCCCGGGTGCAGGCGGACCGGCCCGCGGCGGCCGCCGCCCTGCAGGCCCGCTATGGCGGGGTCTGCGTACTCAAGGGCTCCGGCACCCTGGTGCACGATGGCCGCGGCCTGACGGTCTGCACCGGCGGCAACCCGGGCATGGCCAGCGGCGGCATGGGGGACGTGCTCACCGGGATCCTGGCGGGGGGCATGGCCCAGGGCCTGGCGGCCACCCCCGGGGAGACGGCCGTCCTGGGGGTGTGCGCCCACGCCCGGGCGGCGGACATGGCCGCCGGGGAGGGGGAGCGGGGGCTTCTGGCCTCGGACCTGCTCAACCACCTGCGGGGGGCGGTCAACCCATGAAACGGATCGATCTTGCGGACGAGGCCGCCACCCGGGCCCTGGGGGAACGGCTGGCCCGCACCTGCCCGGTGCGGGGGCTGGTGTTCCTGGACGGGGACCTGGGGGCCGGCAAGACCACCCTGGTGCGGGCCTTCCTGCGGGCCCTGGGGTGTACCGGTGCGGTGAAAAGCCCCACATACACCCTGGTGGAACCCTATGACCTGGCGGGACATCGGGTGCTGCACTTCGATCTGTACCGCCTGGCGGACCCGGAGGAACTGGAGTTTCTGGGGGTGCGCGAGGAGATAGACGGGGACGCCTTGGTGCTGGTGGAATGGCCGGCCCGGGGCCAGGGCTGGCTGCCGCCGGAGGACCTGCGCATCACCCTGGACCCCCTGGGGGCGGGGCGCCGGGCCACCCTGGAGGCCCCGACCCCGGAGGGGCGGGACTGGCTGCGGCGCCTGACCGAGAATTGACCCGAAGGTCCGCGGCTATCTGGTTCATATCCCCGGTCTTTCAGTCTTGCAATCCCGGTGGGACTGGGCCCATCATTGAAGCCAAGCGTTTTGTGGGGGGCCTGCCGTGGCCGCGGACGATCACGATTTCATACGGCGGCGCTTGCTGCGTGCCCTCCTGTGCACCTCCGGTGCCCTGGTGGTCTCCCCTTGGTGGGGTTGGGCCCGGGCGGGAACCGGTACCCGGGTGGAGGCGCTGCGTTCCTCGGCCAACGGGGAGGTGATGCGCCTGGTGTTCGATCTCTCGGGGCCGGTGGAGCATGCCCTGTTCACCCTCAGTGACCCCGACCGGGTGGTGATCGACCTGCGCGATGCGCGCCTCACCGGCGACCTGGATCTGAAGAGCAGCGGCGATGGCCTGCTGGAGCGCATCCGCCATGCCCCGCGCAACGGGGACGACCTGCGCGTGGTGCTGGATCTGAGCCGCCCCGCCCATCCCCGCAGCTTCCTCCTGCGCCCCGCCAAGGGCAGCGGCCATCGTCTGGTCATCGACCTGCGGCGCGACGGGGAGGGCGGACAGGAGGCGCCGGCCGTGGGCGAATCCGTGCCCCGTTCCCGGGACGTGATCGTGGCCATCGACGCCGGGCATGGCGGCAAGGATCCCGGGGCCATCGGTCCGGGGGGCACCTATGAGAAGGACGTGGTGCTGGCCATCGCCCGGCGCCTGGAGGCCCTGGTGGCGGCGGAGCCGGGGATGAAGCCCGTGATGACCCGCACCGGGGATTACTTCCTGCCCCTGCGGGAGCGCATCCGCACGGCGCGGGCGCGGCATGCCGACGTCTTCCTCTCCATCCATGCCGACGCCGTGCCGCAACGCAGCGTGCGTGGTTCCTCTGTATATATGCTCTCGCAGCGGGGGGCCTCCAGCGAGGCGGCCCGCTTCCTGGCGCAGCGGGAGAACGCGGTGGATGCCCGCCTGGGGGCCGTGCCCATCAGCGACAAGGACGACGTCCTGGCCTCGGTGCTGCTGGATCTCTCCCAGACCGCCACCCTGGAGGCCAGCAACACCCTGGCGGAAGAACTCCTGGGACAGCTGGCAAGGGTGGGGCACGTGCACCGCTCCACGGTGGAGCGGGCGGGGTTCGCCGTGCTCAAGGCCCCGGATGTCCCGTCCGTGCTGGTGGAGACGGCCTTCATCTCCAATCCCCAGGAGGAACGCCGGCTGCGCACCGAGGATTTTCAGCGCAATATGGCCCGGGCCCTGCTGGCAGGGCTGCGGGACTACTTCAGCGTGCACGCCCCGCCGGGGACGCTGCTGGCCGAGGCCGGGGAGGACCAGCACGTGATCCGCAGGGGCGAGACCCTCTCCGCTATCGCCGAACGCTATCAGGTGCCCATCAGCCACCTGCGCCGCCACAACAACCTGGACGGGGACCTGATCCGGGTGGGGCAGGTGCTGGAGATCCCCCGCCACGGCGGCTGACCCCCTCCACGGTTCCACTGGGCGGCGGTCGTGTCTCCCGGCCCGCTTGCGCTATCCTTCGCCCTCGCCCCCCGCGAAGGCCCGTCATGTCCATCCGTGAACTGCCCCCCCAGCTGATCAACCAGATCGCCGCCGGCGAGGTGGTGGAGCGGCCGGCGTCGGTGGTCAAGGAGCTGCTGGAGAACAGCCTGGACGCCGGTGCCGGGCAGATCCGGGTGGATGTGGAGCAGGGGGGCATGCGCCGTATCCGCGTGCGCGACGATGGCCGCGGCATCCCCCGGGACGAACTGGCCCTGGCCCTGCGCCGCCACGCCACCAGCAAGATCGCGGACCTGGCGGACCTGGAACGGGTGGCCAGCCTGGGGTTCCGGGGCGAGGCCCTGCCCAGCATTGCCTCCGTGTCCCGGCTCACCCTCACCTCGGCGGTGGCCGGCGCCCACAGCGGCTGGACCCTGCGGGGGGACGGGGGCGACCGTTTCGAGGACCCTGAGCCCGCGCCCCATCCCGTGGGCACCACCGTGGACGTGCGCGATCTCTTCTACAACGTCCCGGCGCGGCGCAAATTCCTGCGCACGGAGCGTACGGAGTACGGCCATCTGGAGGAGGTGATCCGGCGCATCGCCCTGTCCCGCCCGGGCCTGGGGCTGGAACTGGTGCACAACGGCCGCAGCGGGCTGCGCCTGCCACCGGCCACGGAGGCTGCGGCGCGGGATCAGCGGGTGGCGCGCATCTGCGGCGAGCCCTTCATCCAGCAATCGGTCTTTTTGGAACAGGAGGGGGCCGGACTGCGGCTCTGGGGCTGGATGGGTCTGCCCACCTTCTCCCGCAGCCAGCCGGACCTGCAGTATTTCGGCGTCAACGGGCGCATGGTGCGCGACCGCCTGGTGACCCACGCCGTGCGCCAGGCCTACCGGGACGTGCTCCAGCACGGCCGCCACCCGGCCTATGTCCTGTTCCTGGAACTGGACCCGGCCCTGGTGGACGTGAACGCCCATCCTGCCAAGCACGAGGTGCGCTTTCGCGACGCCCGCCTGGTGCACGACTTCCTCTTCCGCAGCCTGCACCGGGCCCTGGCCGAACTGCGACCCGGGGCCGTGCCCGCCCCTGCCGCTCCCTCTGGCGAAGCCGCATCCGGGGGCGAGGGCGGTCCCGGGGAGCAGCAGGCACCCCTTGAGGCGGGCCACCGGCCCACCGCCGCGGCCCCGCAGATGCCGACCCGAGGCCCCGGGGAACGGGACCCGGGAGGCACCCAGGGGCGGCTGGGTCTGCCCGTGGCCGAGGCCATGGCCGCCTACCAGCGTCTGCATGCCGAGGCCCCGACACAGCCGCAGGCCACCGCGGGGACGGCGCAGCAGGAGGCACCGGAGGACCCCCCGCTGGGGTTCGCCCTGGGGCAGTTGCACGGGGTCTATATCCTGGCCCAGAACCGGGACGGCCTGGTGCTGGTGGACATGCACGCCGCCCACGAGCGCATCACCTACGAGCGCCTCAAGCGGGCCTGGAAGGAGGAAGGGATCCGCGCCCAGCCGCTGCTGCTGCCCGAGACCCTGGAGGTGAGCCGGGCGGAGGCAGATCTGGCCGAGGCACGGCGGGAGACCTTCCAGCGGCTGGGTCTGGAACTGGACCGGGCCGGGCCGGAGCGGCTGCGGCTGCGGGCCGTGCCCGCCCTGCTGGCCCAGGGGGACACCGCCGCCCTGGTGCGGGACGTCCTCACCGACCTGAAGGCCCAGGGGAGTTCCAGTCGTGTGGAGGAGCGTATCCACGCCTTGCTGGGCACCATGGCCTGCCATGGCTCGGTGCGCGCCCACCGCAGCCTGACCCTGCCGGAGATGAACGCCCTGCTGCGGGACATGGAGGCCACGGAACGCAGCGGCCAGTGCAACCACGGCCGCCCCACCTGGACGCTGCTGTCCATGGACGCGCTGGACCGGCTCTTCCAGCGCGGGCGCTGAAGCCCATCCCGAATCCCTTTGCTGATTCCCACAACGCCATGCACCTATCCCCCTTGCCCGTCGTCTTCCTCATGGGCCCCACCGCCACGGGCAAGACGGAACTGGCCCTGGCCCTGGCCCGGGAACTGCCCTGCGAGATCATCAGTGTGGACTCGGCCATGGTCTACCGCGACATGGACGTGGGCACCGCCAAGCCGTCCCCGGAGATCCTGGGGGCGGTGCCCCACCACCTGGTGGACATCCTGGATCCCGCCCAGAGCTATTCCGCGGCCCGTTTCCGCGAGGACGCCCTGGGGCTCGTGGACGCCATCCACGCCCGTGGCCGTCTGCCCCTGCTGGTGGGGGGGACCATGCTCTATTTCCGCGCCCTGGAGTTCGGTCTGGACCCCCTGCCGCAGGCGGATCCGGCCGTGCGCCGGGAGATCGAGGCCCTGGCGGCCCGCTCCGGCTGGGCGGCGGTACACCGGGAGCTGGCGCGGCTGGATCCGGCCGCGGCGGCGCGCATCCACCCCAACGATCCCCAGCGCCTGCAACGGGCCCTGGAGGTCTGCCGCGTCAGCGGCCGTCCCCTGTCGGCGCAGCAGGGCGGTGCGCCGCAGCCGGGGTTGCCCCATCGGGTGCTGCGCCTGGCCCTGATGCCCGGGGATCGGGGACCGCTGCGGGCCCGCATCGCCCGCCGCTTCGAGGCGATGCTGGACCGGGGGCTGGTGGAGGAGGTGCGGGCCCTGCACCGGCGCGGCGACCTGTCGCCGGCGCTGCCCGCCATCCGCGCCGTGGGCTACCGCCAGGTCTGGTCCTATCTGGAAGGGGAACTGGACCATGACACCATGGTCACAAAGGCCGTGACCGCCACGCGCCAACTGGCCAAGCGGCAGATGACCTGGCTGCGGCGTTATCCCGGGATCGTCCCCCTGGATCCGGAGGGGCTGGATCCGGAATCGGTGCTGGCCCGGGTGCGCCGCCACGCGGACCCGATGGGCCCCGGGGGCCTATGCTAGAATCCGCGTAAACGGCGATCCGGTCCCACGTGGGTACGGGGCCGGACCACAATAACGAGACACGACCCGGAGCACCCCATGTCAAAAGGGCAGACCCTACAAGAACCCTTTCTCAACACCCTGCGCAAGGAGCGCATCCCGGTCTCCATCTACCTGGTGAACGGCATCAAGCTCCAGGGACAGATCGATTCCTTCGACCAGTTCGTCGTCCTGCTCAAGAACAGCGTGAGCCAGATGGTCTACAAGCACGCCATCTCCACCATCGTCCCGTCCCGCCCCGTGAAGCTCTCCATGGGGGAGGACGGCCACGCAGAGGACGCATCCTGATCCCCGACGCCCCGCGGCCGCGGATGCGGCCCGGGTCATCCCCTGCCGGAGGTTGAAACCCCGCCTTGTTTGACCGACCCCGCCGCGGCGAGAAGGCCGTTCTCGTCCATCTGGATCTCCCCGAACGGGAGGAGGCCGCAGAGGACTGCGACGAATTCCTGGAGCTGGTGCGTTCCGCAGGCGCCGAGCCGGTGGCCCTGATCACCGGTAGCCGCAGGACCCCCGATCCGCGATACTTCATCGGCAGCGGCAAGGCCGGGGAGGTGCGTGACCGGGTACGGGAGGAAGAGGCCGAGGTGGCCATCTTCAACCACGCCCTCTCCCCCAGTCAGGAGCGCAACCTGGAGCAGCTTTTGCAATGCCGGGTGCTGGACCGGGTGGGCTTGATCCTGGATATCTTCGCCCAGCGCGCCCGTTCCCACGAAGGCAAGCTGCAGGTGGAGCTGGCCCAGCTGCGCCACATGTCCACCCGCCTGGTGCGGGGCTGGACCCACCTGGAGCGCCAGAAGGGGGGCATCGGCCTGCGCGGCCCCGGCGAGACCCAGCTGGAGACGGACCGGCGCCTCCTGGGGGGGCGCATCAAGCAGATCAGCCGCCGCCTGGAGAAGGTGGAACACCAGCGCGAGCAGGGTCGCCAGGGCCGGCGCCGGGCGGAGGTGCCCACCGTCTCCCTGGTGGGCTACACCAACGCCGGCAAGTCCACCCTGTTCAATCGCCTCACCCGGGCGGAGGTCTACGCTGCCGACCAGCTCTTCGCCACCCTGGACCCCACCCTGCGGCGCGTGGAATTACCCTCGCAGCAGGCGGTGGTGTTGGCGGATACGGTGGGTTTTGTGCGCCATCTCCCCCACGACCTGGTGGCCGCCTTCAAGGCCACCCTCACCGAGACCCGGGAGGCCGCACTGCTGCTGCATGTGGTGGATGCCCACGACCCGCGCCGGGATCTCTACATGGAACAGGTGAACCGGGTCCTGGAGGAGATCGGCGCCCGGGACGTGCCCCAGATCCTGGTGTTCAACAAGGTGGACCTGATCCCCGGGGCCGCCCCGCGGGTGGAGCCCGGAGCCTTTGGCGAGCCGGACCGGGTGTGGCTGTCGGCGGCCACCGGCGAGGGGGTGGAGGCCTTGCGGGAGCGCCTGGCGGAGCGTTTTGCCGGCGCCATGGTCAGCGGCTGGCTGGAACTGCCCCCCGGGGGCGGACGGGAGCGGGCGCATTTGTTCGACATGGACGCGGTGCAGGAGGAACAGACCCTGGAGAGTGGCGGCTGGCGCCTGCGCGTGGTCCTGCCGCGGCGGCGCCTGGACGAACTTTTTCGGGGGGCAGGGTTCACACCGAAACTGTCCGAAGACTAGAATGACCGGCTTGTGTGGCCGGGAATTCGGCCGCGAGGCCGCCTCACCCCACACGCATGATCGCGTTTTCGACGGAGTCAGCACATGCCCTGGAACGAACCGGGTAACGGCAACAAGGATCCCTGGAGCGGCGGTAACCGCGGCGGCAACCAGGGCCCCCCCGATCTCGAAGAACTCCTCAGGAAGTGGTCGGCTCGGTTTAAGAACCTATTCGGGGATGGCGGGGGCGGCGGCATGGGCCGCGGCGCCCAGGCGGGGATCAGCCTGGCCGCCCTCCTCGCCCTGGTGATCTGGCTGGCCTCGGGTTTCTTCATCGTCAGCGAGGGGGAACGGGGCGTGGTGCTGCGCTTTGGCGCCTTCACCTCCGTGGCCATGCCCGGACCCAACTGGCACTGGCCCTATCCCGTGGAGACGGTAGAGATCGTGGATGTGGGCACCATCCGTTCCATCGAGCACAGCGCCCTCATGCTCACCAGCGACGAAAACATCATCGACGTGGATGTGGCCGTGCAGTACCGCGTCAGCGATCCGGTGGACTTCCTGCTCAATGTGCGCCATCCCGACACCACCGTGCGCCAGGTGATGGAATCCACCATTCGCGAACGCATCGGCAAGAACCGCATGGAGTACATCCTCGGCGAGGGCCGGGCCCAGGTGGCCAGCACCGCCCAGACCGCCATCCAGGAGGCCCTGGACACCTACGGCCTGGGTGTGGCCGTCACCGCGGTGAGCATGCAGCAGGCGCAGCCGCCGGAGCCGGTGCAGGAGGCCTTCGCCGATGCCATCCGCGCCCGCGAGGATGAGGTGCGCTTCCGCAACGAGGCCCAGGCCTACGCCAACCGCGTGGTGCCCGAGGCCCGGGGCCAGGCGGCCCGCCGCATCCAGGAGGCCGAGGCCTATCGGGAAGAGGTCGTGTCCCAGGCTCGGGGGGATGCCTCCCGCTTCAGCCAGCTCCTGGCGGAGTACGAGCGTGCCCCGGAGGTAACCCGGGAGCGCCTCTACATCGAAACCGCCGAAGAGGTCCTGGGTTCCACGCGTAAGGTCTTCCTGGACGTGAAGGACGGCAACAACCTCATGCTCCTGCCGCTGGATCAGCTGCTCACAGGGCAGGGGGGCGATGCGGAGACGGACTCCGGTAACAGGCCCCGAGGCGTGAATTCCACACCCATGCCGCTGCCCAACCCGGGCACGCGTCCGGATCCCCGTTCCCGGGAGGTGCGTTGATGTTGAGGATCGCCGCTGCCGCCGTCGTCGTCGTCCTGCTGGTGCTGCTGTCCTCCACCTATACGGTGGACGAGCGCGAACGGGTCATCGTCTTCAGTCTCGGGGAGATCAAGCAGGTGGACCCGGAGCCGGGACTGCACTTCAAGTTCCCACTGGTGAACAACGTGCGCACCTATGACGATCGCGTGCTCACCCTGGACATCCCCCCGGACCGCTTCCTCACCAGCGAGGCCAAGAATGTCATCGTGGATTTCTACGCCAAGTGGCGTATCGAGGACGTGGCCCAGTTCTTCCGTGCCACCCGGGGGGATGAACGGGTGGCCGAACAACGCATGGCCCAGATCCTGCGGGATGCCATGCGCAACGAGTTCGCCAAATACACCTTAAACAAGGTGATTTCCGGTGAGCGCCTCACCATCATGGGGGCGGTGCGCCAGCAGGCCCTGGATGCCGCCGACGATCTGGGTATCAGCCTGGTGGACGTGAGCATCCGGCGCATGGAGCTGCCCACCGAGGTGAGCGAGTCGGTGTTCGAGCGCATGCGCGCCGAGCGCCAGCGCATCGCCCAGGAGTTCCGTGCCCGGGGCCGCGAGGAGGCCGAGCGCATCCGTGCCCGGGCCGACCGCGAGAGTACCATCCTCTTGGCCGAGGCCTACCGCGAGGCCCAGGAGATCCGCGGGGAGGGGGATGCCCAGGCGGCGGCCGCCTATGCCGATGCCTATAAGCAGGATCCGGCCTTCTTCAGCTTCTATCGCAGCCTGCTGGCCTATCGCAACAGCATGTCCGGAAAGGACAACGTCTACGTGCTGGAGCCGGATTCCGAGTTCTTCCGCTACTTCCAGGGCGGCGGCGCCCCGGTCTTGAACGGGGGTGAGTGACCCCGGGAGGGCAGGCCTTGGACTGGTCCGATCTGCTCACGGCCCTCGCCCTGCTCATGGTGATCGAGGGCCTGCTGCCCTCCATTCACCCCGGCGGCCTGCGCCGGGCCTTCCTGCAGGCGGCGCAGTTGCCCGATGGGGTGCTGCGCGGGGTCGGGTTGTTCACCCTGCTGGCCGGCGCCCTGCTGCTCTGGTGGGTGCGCGGCTGAGGCGAACGGCCCCCGCCGTACATGGGGCCCGCCGCCGGCCCGATCCTTTGCCCATCGACACGACGCCTTGACATGACCGACACCAATCGCTGGTTGCTTCCCGAGGGGATCGAGGAGGCCCTGCCGCCGCTGGCGGAACGCCTGGAGACCCTGCGCCGGGAACTGCTCGATCTCTATCACGCCTGGGGGTACGAGCTGATCATCCCCCCCCTGGTGGAATACCTGGAGTCCCTGCTCACCGGGACGGGGCATGGCCTGGATCTGCAGACCTTCAAGCTCACCGATCAATTGAACGGGCGGCTCATGGGGGTGCGGGCGGACATGACCCCCCAGGCGGCCCGCATCGACGCCCACTGCCTGCAGCGGGAGGTGCCCACGCGGTTGTGCTACGTGGGCACCGTGCTGCACACCCGCCCCGACGGTTTCGCCGGGACCCGCAGCCCGCTGCAGGTGGGGGCGGAGTTGTACGGTCATTTTGGCATGGAGAGCGATCTGGAGATCCTGCGCCTGATGCTGCGCACCCTGGAGGTCTGTGGCGTGGAATCCCCCCTGCTGGATCTGGGGCATGTGGGCATCTTCCGCCAGCTGGCGGAAGATGCCGGCCTGGACCGGCAGCAGGAGTCGGACCTGTTCGATATGCTGCAGCGCAAGGCCGTGCCGGAGATCCATGCCTGCCTGGAGGCCCTGGACCTGCCGGCCCGCAGCCGCGGACACCTGGCCGCCCTGGCGGAGCTCAACGGCGACGAGAACACCCTGGCCCAGGCCCGGGACCGCCTGGCCGGTGCCGGTGCCGGGGTCTTCACCGCCCTGGAGGCCCTGGAGGAGATGGCCGCGCGGCTGCGCGCCGCCCATCCCGGGGTGGCGCTGCACTTCGACCTGGCGGAGCTGCGGGGGTATCACTACCACACCGGGCTGGTCTTCGCCGCCTTCCTGCCGGGCAACGGCCAGGAGGTGGCCCGGGGCGGGCGCTACGACGATATCGGCCGGGTCTTCGGCCGGGCGCGCCCGGCCACCGGCTTCAGCACCGATCTCAAGACCCTGGTGCGCCTGTCCCGCTGCCCCGAGAACCCGGCCCCGGCGGCCATCTTCGCGCCAGCGGACCCCGATCCGGGGCTGGAGGCGGCGGTGGAGGACCTGCGCCGCCGGGGCGAGCGGGTCATCCGGGGGCTCTCGGGTCAGACCGGGGATGCCGCGGCCATGGGCTGCGACCGGGTCCTGGTGAAAACAGACAATCATTGGACAGTGGTGGACGCTTGAAATGAGCAGATTTGTAGTGGTCCTGGGCAGTCAGTGGGGCGATGAAGGCAAGGGCAAGGTCGTGGACCTGCTCACGGAGAAGGCCGCGGCGGTGGTCCGCTTCCAGGGGGGGCACAATGCCGGGCACACCCTGGTGATCGACGGCCGCAAGACCGTACTGCACCTGATCCCCTCGGGCATCCTGCGCGAGGGCGTGCAGTGCCTCATCGGCAACGGCGTGGTGCTGTCGCCGGAGGCCCTCATCAAGGAGATGGCCATGCTGGAGGACAACGGTGTGCCGGTGCGGGAACGCCTGCGCCTGTCGGAGTCCTGCCAGCTCATCCTGCCCTATCACGTCACCCTGGATCAGGCCCGGGAGAAGGCCCGCGGGGCCTCCGCCATCGGCACCACGGGGCGGGGCATCGGCCCGGCCTACGAGGACAAGGTGGCCCGCCGCGGCCTGCGCCTGGGGGACCTGTTCCACCGCGAGCGCTTCGCCGCCAAGCTGGGGGAGGTGCTGGATTACCACAACTTCGTGCTCAAGCACTACTTCAAGGCGGAGACCCTGGACTTCCAGGCGGTGCTGGACCATGCCCTGGAGGTGGGGGAGCGGCTGGCGCCGATGGTGATGGACGTGCCCGCCCGCCTGCAGCAGCTGCGCCGGGAAGGGGCCTCGGTGATGTTCGAGGGGGCCCAGGGGACCCTGCTGGACGTGGACCACGGTACCTATCCCTTTGTCACCTCCTCCAACACCACCGCCGGCGGGGTGTGCACCGGCAGCGGGGTGGGGCCCCTGGACCTGGACTATGTGCTGGGCATCACCAAGGCCTACACCACGCGGGTGGGATCCGGGCCCTTCCCCACGGAGCTGTTCGATGCCATGGGCGAGCACCTGGCGCAGAAGGGGCACGAGTTCGGTTCCACCACGGGCCGTCCCCGGCGCTGCGGCTGGTTCGACGCCGTGGCCCTGCGGCGGGCGGTGACCATCAACAGCCTCAGCGGGCTGTGCATCACCAAGCTGGACGTACTGGATGGCCTGGACACGGTGCGCCTGTGTGTCGGCTATCGCTGCGACGGCACAGTGAGTGCCGAGCCCCCGGCCGGGGCCGATGCCTTCGCCGAATGCGAGCCGGTATACGAGGACCTGCCGGGGTGGCGGGAATCCACCGCCGGGCTCACCGATCTGGAGGACCTGCCGGCCAATGCCCGGGCCTACCTCAAGCGCATCGAGGAGGTGGCGGGGGTGCCGGTGGACATGATCTCCACCGGTCCGGATCGGGACCAGACCATCCTGCAGCGGCACCCCTTCCATTGAGAAGCGCGGTAAGGGCCGCAAGGAACCCGGGCCGGGGCCGCGTGCCCCGGCGTCCGGGGGAGGGCATGGGCCGCCCCGCGGGGACGCGCCTGCCGATCCCCGCAGTGCGGTGCGGCCTGTCCCGTGGCGCGGGGCGGCCCTCGGCGCCGTTTTTCCAAGGCGTCATGGGGCCGCGGCTGCGCTGGTGTGGGATTTACCGGGGAAAGGGCGTAGAATCCCGCCCCTTGAACGAGAAAAGGCCCGCTGAGCGGGCCTTTTCAAAAGAAGATTGGTGCCGAGGAGAGGACTTGAACCTCCACGGGGTCTCCCCCACTAATACCTGAAACTAGCGCGTCTACCAATTCCGCCACCTCGGCAGAGGTGCGGGCTTTTTTGTTGCCCGCGTCTCAAGTGAGCGCAAACTTTACAGTCATCCGGGGTCTGTGTCAACGCCCCGCCACAAAAAATTATTCGGCGATTCCATGTCACGAAAGAAGAAGACCATCCAAGACCCTCATTTCGACCGCGAGGCCAAGAAATACGAACGCCCCATCCCCAGCCGGGAACTGATCCTCAAGGTGATCCAGGAGGCCGATGGCCCGGTGTCCTTCGAAACCCTCTCCGGTCTGCTGGACCTGCACGAGGATACGGATCTGGAGGCCCTGCAGCGGCGCCTGCGGGCCATGGAACGGGACGGGCAGCTGGTGTGCAACCGGGCCGGCGGCTGGCTGCCGGTGAACCAGTCGGACCTGGTGCGGGGGCGGGTCACGGCCCATCCCGACGGCTTCGGGTTCCTCATCCCCGACGAGGGCGGGGATGACCTGTTCCTCTCCCCCCGGCAGATGCGAGCCCTGATGCACGGCGACCGGGCCGTGGCCCGGGTGGTGGGCATCGACCGCCGCGGACGCCGCGAGGGGGCCGTGATCGAGGTCCTGGAGCGCAACACGGAGCAGGTGGTGGGCCGCCTCAGCATCGAGGGGGGCATCGGCTTCGTGGACCCGGACAACAAGCGCCTGCCCATGGACGTGCTCATCCCGCCGGAATGGCTGGGCGGGGCCGAGGCGGGGCAGATCGTGGTGGTGGCGATCCGCGAGCAGCCCACCAAGCGCACCCGTCCCATCGGTCAGATCGTGGAGGTGCTGGGGCAGCACATGGCCCCCGGCATGGAGGTGGACATCGCCGTGCGCGCCCACGGGCTGCCCTTCGAGTGGCCCGAAGAGGCCCTGGAGGCGGCGCAGCACTTCGGCGAAGAGGTGCCGGAATCGGCCAAGAAGGACCGTCTGGACCTGCGCGAAATGCCCCTGGTGACCATCGACGGGGAGGACTCCCGGGATTTTGACGATGCCGTCTACTGCGAATCCCTGGGGCGGCGCGGCTACAAGCTGTGGGTGGCCATCGCCGATGTCTCCCATTACGTGCATCCCGGGGACCCCCTGGACCAGGAGGCCTACCGCCGCGGTACCTCGGTCTATTTCCCGGACCGGGTCATCCCCATGCTGCCCGAGGCCCTGTCCAATGGCCTGTGCTCCCTGAACCCGGACGTGGATCGGTTGTGCATGGTCTGCGAGATGACCGTCAACTCCCGCGGCCGCATCACCGAGTTCCAGTTCCACGAGGCGGTGATGCGCTCCCATGCGCGGCTCACCTATACCCAGGTGGCGCGCATCCTCCTGGATCGGGACGAGGAGACACGAGAGGCGTTCGCGTCGGTGGTGCCGCATCTGGAGGACCTGTACGGGCTCTACAAACTGCTGCGCAAGGCCCGGGAGCGCCGCGGCACCATCGACTTCGAGACCACCGAGACCCGCATCGTCTTCGGCGAGGACCGCAAGATCGAGCGCATCGTCCCCTACGAGCGCAACGATGCCCACAAGATCATCGAGGAGTGCATGATCGCCGCCAACGTGGCCACGGCCCGCTTCATGCGCCGCCACCGCATGGCCACCCTGTACCGGGTGCACGAAGGCCCCAAGGCGGAGAAGCTGGCGGACCTGCGGGAGTTTCTCGGTGAGCTGGGGCTCTCCCTGGGCGGGGGTGACGAACCGGAGCCGGGGGATTTCGCCGCCCTGCTGGAGGCGGTGAAGGACCGTCCCGACGGCCACCTGGTGCAGACCGCCCTGCTGCGTTCCCTGTCCCAGGCGGTGTACAGCCCCGAGCGCCTGGGCCATTTCGGTCTCGCCCACGACGACTACCTGCACTTTACCTCCCCCATCCGCCGCTATCCCGACCTGCTGGTGCACCGGGGTATCCGCCACGTGCTGCGCGGCGGCAAGCCGCGGGAGTTCGACTACACCCAGTCGGACATGGCGTCCCTGGGGGAGCACTGCTCCATGGCCGAGCGCCGCGCCGACGAGGCCTCCTGGGACGTGGAGGCCTGGCTCAAGTGCGAGTACATGCAGGACCGGGTGGGGGAGACCTTCGATGCCGTGGTGAAGACGGTCACCTCCTTTGGCCTGTTCGTGGAGCTCAAGGACATCTACGTGGAGGGCCTGCTGCACGTCACCAGCCTGTCCAACGACTACTACCACTTCGACCCCGTGGCCCACTGCCTTAAAGGGGAGCGCAGCGGCCGGGTCTACCGCATGGGCGATCCCATCCGTGTGCGCCTGGCGGCGGTGAACCTGGACGATCGCAAGATCGATTTCGTGCCCGAGACCACGGAGGAGGGGGACCGGGAGACCGGTGACGGGGGACGGTCCCGCAACAAGGGCGGCTCTTCGCGGCGCAAGCCCCGGAATCAGCCCCGTGACACCGCCAAGAAGGAGGACTCCGCCCCCGCCGCAGAGACCCCGGACAAGCCCCGCAGCAAGCGCCGCCGTCCCCGGCGCAAGGACAGCTGAGCCGTGGCCGCAGGGGACAAGGTCTTCGGCCTGCACGCCGTGGAGGCCCTGTTGCGCCGGGACCCGGGGCGGGTGAAGGCCCTGGAGGTGCAGCAGGGCCGGGACGACCCGCGCATGGCGGCGCTGCTGGACCGGGCGCAGGCGGCCGCGCTCCCGGTGCGGCGGGTGCCCCGGGGGGATCTGGACCGGGCCTGCGGCGGCGGCCGCCATCAGGGGGTGCTGGCGCGGGTGGCCGCCGCCCGGGCGGTGGAGGAGCGGGACCTGCCGGACCGGGTGATGCAGGCCGGGCAGGAGGCCCTGCTGCTGGTGCTGGACGGGGTCACCGATCCCCACAACCTGGGGGCCTGTCTGCGCACCGCCGACGCCGCCGGGGCCAGCGCCGTGATCGCCCCCCGGGACCGGGCCGCCGGCCTCACGGCGGTGGCGCGCAAGGTGGCCTGCGGCGCCGCCGAGAGCGTGCCCTTCGTGCAGGTGACCAACCTGGCCCGCAGCCTGGACCTGCTCAAGGACCTGGGGGTGTGGGTGGTGGGCACGGAGGGCGAGGCCCAGGACAGCCTCTACGCAGCCGATCTCACCGGCCCCGTGGCCCTGGTGCTGGGGGCCGAGGGGCGGGGCATGCGCCAGCTCACCGCCCGACACTGCGATGCCCGGGTGCACCTGCCCATGCAGGGGCAGGTGGAGAGCCTGAACGTGTCCGTGGCGGCGGGGGTCTGTCTCTACGAGGCGGTGCGCCAGCGCCTCAGCCGAAGGGCGACCGCCCCCGGGGCCTGAACACCAGCAGCAGGAACATCCCGGCGACGAATCCGGTGACGTGGGCCAGGAAGGCCACGCCGGGCTGGTCCGGCGGGGTGAACAGGGCCTGCAGCAGCTGCAGCACGAACCAGAACAGCAGTACGAAGGCCGCCGGCAGCCGGGCGGGGTAGAGGATCAGCCCCAGGGGGATGAGGAAGGTCACCCGCGCCGCCGGGTGCAGCAGCAGATAGGCCCCCAGCACGCCGGAGATGGCCCCGCTGGCGCCGATCATGGGCACCTCCGAACCCGGGGCCAGCAGGCCGTGGCCCAGGGCGGCGGCGGCCCCGCAGAGCAGGTAGAAGAGCACAAAGCGCACATGCCCCAGGGCGTCCTCCACGTTGTCGGCGAACACCCACAAAAAGAGCAGGTTGCCGATGAGATGCAACAGGCCGCCGTGGAGGAACTGGCTGGTGAAGGGCGTCAGCCAGGGCGGCACCAGTTGCACCCCGGGGGGGAGCTGTGCCCCCTCCAGGACCACCGCGGGGATGAATCCCAGGCCATATATGGCCCGGGCCGCCCCCTCCTGGCCCAGGGAGACCTGCCAGAAGAAGGCCACTACGCACAGGACCAGGATCGCCCAGGAGACCAGGGGCGCTCGCTCGGTGGGGTTCTCGTCGGAGAGGGGGATCATGGGCTGTTTCCTTCCGCAAGCGGATGGGATCGGCGCCGGGGCATGCCCCCGGTGCGGGTCGATTGATCGTAGCGCAACGACGGGTTAAGATTCCGCCTTTTTCCGGGCCAAGCGCCCGGCCTGCCGTCCTTGCCTCACCGGATGCCCCGGGAGGCTGTTACCCGAAAGGAAAGCCGCATGCGTCACTACGAGATCGTCTTCATGGTCCACCCGGACCAGAGTGAACAGGTGTCCGCCATGATGGAACGCTACCGGGGGATCGTCGAATCCGCCGAGGGTGAGGTCCATCGCCTGGAGGACTGGGGTCGCCGCCAGCTGGCCTACCCCATCCAGAAGCTGCACAAGGCCCACTACGTCCTCATGAACGTGGAGTGCCCCGAGAGCGCCCTGGAGGAACTGGTGAGCGCCTTCCGTTTCAACGATGCCGTGATCCGTCACATGGTCATGCGCATGGACCGGGCCTTCACCGAAGCTTCTCCCCTGGCCAAGAACCGGGACGAGGAAGAAGGCGAGTCCTCCGGCGAGAACGCCGCCTGAACCACCCCGTTCACCCCCTGATTCCGAGGTAGAAAGACCATGGCCCGTTTCTTCCGCCGCCGCAAGTATTGCCGCTTCACCGCCGAGGGTGTCGAGTTCATCGACTACAAGGACCTCAATACCCTCAAGAACTACGTGACCGAGACCGGCAAGATCGTCCCCAGCCGCATCACGGGCACCAGCGCCCGCTACCAGCGCCAGCTGGCCACCGCCATCAAGCGCGCCCGCTACCTGGCCCTGCTGCCCTACTGCGATAACCACTGATCCCGTCGCCCCGGGCGGCTGATCCCATGCGCAGACTGGCGGGGTTCATCATGCAGGGCCGGCTGCGGGCCGTGACCGCCACCGCCGGCTTCGGCGCGGGCGGTCTGCTGCTGCCCCCGGTGGCCCTGTTGGGCAGTTCCGCCGTCGCCCTGGTGACCCTGAGACTGGGGGCCGCCCAGGGGCTGGCGGTGACGGGCCTTGCCGCCGTGGTCATCGCCGTCATGACCTGGGCCGCCGGGTTTGGCCCGGCGGCAGGGGCGGCCACCGCCCTGGTGCAGTGGCTCCCGGCCGTGGCCGCGGCGCAGGTGTTGCGGGCCAGGGTGTCCTGGTCCGCCACCCTGCTCGCCGCGGTGCTCATGGGGGCCGGCGCGGTGCTGCTGCTGGAGCTGCTGGCACCGGGCATCGACCGCCTCTGGCTGGCGGTGCTGCAGCAGGCCGCCGGGCCGCTGTTGGAGCAGTCCGGCATGGACCCCGCCGCCCGGGAGGCATTCTTCCGTCAGGCGGCCGCCCTCATGAACGGCATGGTGGCCGCGGTGTCGGTGCTGGCCCTGATCCTGGGGCTGATGCTGGCGCGTCACTGGCAGTCGCAGCTGTACAACCCCGGCGGGTTCCGCCGGGAGTTTCACGCCCTGCGCCTGGGGCCGGGGCCGGCCGCTGTCCTCGCCGTGCTCATGGCCCTGGCCTGGGGCACGGGGGCCACCCTCTGGTTCGAGCTGGCCCTGGTGTGCCTGGCGGCGTTCTTCGTGCATGGGCTGGCCCTGCTCCACGGCCTCCATGCCCGCCTGGGGCTGCACCGCCTGTGGCTGGTGGCCGTGTACGTGCTCCTGTTCCTGGCCCTGCCCCAGGTGATGGTCATGCTGGCCACCCTGGGCGTCGTGGACAGCCTTCTGGACCTGCGGGGCCGCCTCCCGGAACGGGCGCGGCCCGATGATACCTGATGCCCCGATGCGCTCGGGCCACATCGTTGTTTCTTGATTGAGGTAGAGATCGATGGAAGTCATTCTTCTGGAAAAGGTGGAAAACCTGGGCAATCTGGGTGACAAGGTGCGGGTGCGTCCCGGCTATGCACGCAACTACCTGCTGCCCCAGGGCAAGGCCAAGTTCGCCACCGAGGCGAACCTCGCCGAGTTCGAGGCCCGGCGCGCCGAGCTGGAGAAGGCCGCCGCCGAGGCCCTGGCCGCCGCCGAGGCGCGCCGCGAGAAGCTGGAGGCCATGACGGTCACCGTCACCGCCAAGGCCGGCGGCGAAGGCAAGCTCTTCGGTTCCGTGGGCACGGCGGACATCGCCGATGCCGTCAAGTCCATGGGTGTGGAGCTGGAGAAGCGCGAAGTGCGCCTGCCCGAGGGTCCCCTGCGCCAGACCGGCGAGTTCGAGGTGGACCTGCAGCTGCACACGGACGTGAAGGCCACCCTGAAGGTGGTGGTGGCCGCCGAGGGCTGAGCCGCCCACGGGCGTGCCTTCCCCGGCCGGCGGTTCCCCCTTGCCGGCCGGGACCGACGGAGCGGGTCCTTGCGGACCCGCCCCTTCCCCCACCGGGATCAGGTCCATGTCCGATACGCCGACCGCCCCCCGCGGGCAAGACACCGACGCCCTCAAGATCCCGCCCCATTCCATCGAGGCCGAGCAGGCGGTGCTGGGCGGTCTCATGCTGGAGAACAGCGCCTGGGATCGGGTCTCCGACCGGGTGGCCGAGGTGGATTTCTACCGCTACGACCACCGCCTCATCTTCCGCACCATCGCCGAGCTGGCAGGGCGCAACGCCCCGTTTGATCTGGTCACCATCTCCGAGCGCCTGGAGGCCCGCGGCGAGCTGGAGGATGCCGGTGGCCTGGCCTACCTGGGCCTGCTCGCCCGGGATACCCCCAGCGCCGCCAACATCACCGCCTACGCCGATATCGTGCGCGAGCGTTCCGTGCTGCGCCAGCTCATCAGCGTGGGCACGGGCATCGCCGACAGCGCCTTCCAGAACGAGGGCCGCGACAGCGAAGACCTGCTCAACGAGGCCGAGCAGCGGGTGTTCGAGATCGCCGAGCAGAGCAAGCGCTCCCGCCAGGGCTTTCGCGGCATGCGCAACCTGCTCAAGGCCACCGTGGAGCACATCGAGATGCTCTTCGAGCGGGACAGCCCCATCACCGGGATGCCCACCGGCTACGACGAGTTCGATGAGCTCACCTCCGGCCTCCAGCCCGGGGACCTGGTGATCCTCGCCGCCCGCCCCTCCATGGGCAAGACCACCCTGGCCATGAACATGGCCGAGTATGCCGCCCTCAAGCAACAGTACCCCGTGGCCATCTTCAGCATGGAGATGCCCGGCGAGCAGCTGACCATGCGTCTGCTGTCCTCCCTGGGGCGCATCAACCAGCAGCGCCTGCGCACCGGCCGGCTGCAGGATGATGACTGGCCCCGCTTCTCCAGCGCCGTGTCCATGCTCTCCGAGGCCCAGCTCTACATCGACGACAGCCCGGCCCTCTCCCCCAATGACCTGCGTGCCCGCTCCCGCCGCCTCATGCGCGAGCACAAGCAGCTGGGGTTGATCGTGGTGGACTACCTGCAGCTCATGCAGATCCCCGGCAGCGCGGAGAACCGCACCACGGAGATCTCCGAGATCTCCCGCGGCCTCAAGGCCCTGGCCAAGGAGATGAATGTCCCGGTGATCGCCCTGTCCCAGCTCAACCGCGGCCTGGAACAGCGCCCCAACAAGCGGCCGGTGATGTCGGACCTGCGTGAATGTGTCACCGGGGATACCCGGGTGGTCCTGGCCGATGGGCGTTGGGTGCCCATCCGTGACCTGGAGGGGTATGCGCCAACGGTGATGGCCATGGATGAACAGGGTCGTCTGGTGGAGACCCGTTCCGACAAGGTCTGGCGTGTGGGCACGCGGCCGGTGTATCGCCTGCAACTGGCCAGTGGACGCTCCATCCGGGCCACCGCTGACCACCGTCTCTACGCCTGGGGGGGGTGGAAGACCCTCGCCGAACTCAAACCCGGGGATCGCCTGGCCCTGGCGCGCCGTCTTCCCGAGCCCCGGGTGGCCGAGGTGTGGGCGGATCACGAGGTGATCCTTTTGGCCCATCTCATGGGGGATGGGAGTTACCTCAAGGGACAGCCGCTGCGCTATACCACGGCATCACCGGAGAACAGCGAGGTGGTGACCCGCTGCGCCCGGGAGGGATTCGGGGTGCAGGTCCATCGGCATGAAGGTCGTGGACGATGGCATCAGCTGGTGTTCAGCGGGAACGGCAATCGGTGGCATCCGGAAGGGATCAATCTCTGGCTCCGGAACCTGGGCGTATTTGGACAACGGTCCTACGAGAAGCGGGTTCCCGAAGCCCTGTTCCAACTGTCCAACCAGCAGATCGCTATGTTCCTGCGCCATCTCTGGGCCACCGATGGCACCTTGTCCGCCCGCAAACCCGAGCAACGGGGCAGCCATGGCATCCATCTGAGCACCAACAGCCGCGGTCTGGCGGAGGATGTGGCGGCCCTGTTGATGCGCCTGGGGATCATCGCCCGCATCCAGTCCATCCAAAGTGGTGTCCACCGCCCCACCTATCTGGTCTGGATCACCGGCGCGCAACAACAGCTGCGATTCCTGGACCAGGTGGGGGCCTTTGGTCCGCGCGTGCCTCAGGCCGAGACCCTGAGGGCCTGCCTGCAGGGGGTGAAGGCGAATACCAACACCGATACCCTGCCACAGGAGGTCTTCCAGGAGGTGCGGGCGGCCATGGCGGACGGGGGCATCTCCCACCGCGCCATGGCGCGCATGCGGGGGACCACCTATGGGGGCAGTGCCCATTTCCGTTTCGCTCCCTCGCGGGAGACCATTCGGGGGTATGGTGAGTTGCTCAACAATGAAGCCCTCCGGCAGCACGCCAGCAGTGATCGCTTCTGGGATCGGGTGGTCTCCATCGAGCCCGACGGCGAGGAGGCGGTCTATGACCTGACGGTGCCGGGACCGGCCTGCTGGCTGGCGGACGGCATCGTCAGTCACAACTCGGGGGCGATCGAGCAGGATGCAGACGTGATCGTGTTCATCTATCGCGATGAGGTCTACAACGAGGACAGCCCCGACAAGGGCACGGCGGAGATCATCATCGCCAAGCAGCGTAACGGTCCCATCGGCACCCTGCGCCTCACCTTCCTGGGGCAGTACACCCGCTTTGAGAACTACGTGCCGGAGGTGTATTCCGGCGGGGACTACGAGGCGTGAAACGGGCCGCCACGGCCCGCCTGCGCCCGGCGGCCCTGGTGCACAACCTGGGCATCGCCCGCCGCGCCGCCCCCCGCTCCCGCGTCATGGCGGTGATCAAGGCCGAGGCCTACGGCCACGGCCTGTTGCGGGTGGCGGATGCCCTGGCGCCGCACACCGACGGCTTTGCCGTCTCCTGCCTGGAGGAGGCCTTCGCCCTGCGCAATGCGGGACACGCCCTGCCGCTGCTGGCCCTGCAGGGTTTTCGCGATGGCCATGAACTCGTCCATGCCGCACGCCAGGGGATCGCCGTGGCGGTGCACGACCCCGTGCAGCTGCGGCTGCTGGAGACGACCCCCCTGCCGCGGCCGGTGCGGGTCTGGCTGAAACTGGACAGCGGCATGGGCCGGCTGGGCTTTCCGGCGGAGGATGCCTTCGTGCGGCTGCGGGCCCTGCAAAACTGCGCCAACGTGGCCACATCACCGGTGCTCATGACCCATCTGGCCTGTGCGGACGAGCCGGGGCGGGCGGAGAACGCCGCGCAACTGGCCCGTTTCGAGGCCGCCACCCGTGATCTGCCGGGGGAGCGCAGCCTGGCCAACTCCGCCGCCATCCTGGGACTGCCCCGGGCCCACGGGGACTGGAACCGACCCGGCATCCTGCTCTACGGCGCCTCGCCCATGGCCGACGGCGATGCCCGCCGTCACGGCCTGCAGCCGGTGATGACCCTGCAGGCCCCCCTGGTGGCGGTGCACGACCTGGCCCCGGGGGATGCGGTGGGCTACGGGGCCACCTTCCGCTGCCGCCGGCCCACGCGGGTGGGGGTAGTGGCCATCGGCTATGCCGATGGCTATCCCCGCCATGTCCCCAGCGGGGTGCCGGTGTGCCTGCCCCAGGGCCGGGCGCCGCTCATCGGACGGGTCTCCATGGATCTGATCACCATCGACCTGACGGACCTGCCCGGGGCCGCGGTGGGGGATCCCGTGACCCTCTGGGGGGAGGGGCTGCCGGTGGAGGAGGTGGCCCGGGCCGCCGAGACCATTAGCTACGACCTGCTCTGCGCCGTGGCCGGACGGGTGCGGGTGGAGGAGGTGGCCGGGAATGCGCATTGACAGCCGGGAGCAGTCCCCCATAGATTGATTTTTTTCATTTCGGGGACACATCCGTGGAGGATCTCTTCGACACATGGGGCCGCGATCCCGGCTTCGACACCCTGGCGGTGCGGGCGGGACAGCGGCGGGGTTCGGAACAGGAGCATTCCGACCCCATCTACGCCACCTCCAGCTTCGTCTTCTCCAGCGCCGCCGAGGCGGCCGCCCGCTTCGCCGGTGAGGCGCCGGGGAATATCTACGCCCGCTTCACCAATCCCACGGTGCGCACCTTCCAGGACCGCCTCGCCGCCCTGGAGGGGGGCGAGGCCTGCGTGGCCACCGCCTCGGGCATGGCGGCCATCCTCTCCACCTGTCTGGCCCTGCTGCGGGCGGGGGACCATATCGTCTCCTCCCGCTCCGTGTTCGGTTCCACCACGGCCCTGTTCAGCAACTACCTCACCCGCTTCGGCATCCAGGTGAGCTATGTCCCCCTGGGGGACTTGGCGGCCTGGGAGGCGGCCATGGGGCCCCGCACCCGCATGCTGTTCGCCGAGACCCCGTCCAACCCCCTGGGGGAGGTGGTGGACCTGCAGGCCCTGTCGCGGCTGGCCCGCTCCCGGGACGCCCTCTTGGTGGTGGACAACTGCCTGTGCACCCCGGCCCTGCAGCACCCCCTGGGGCTGGGGGCGGATCTGGTGGTGCACTCGGCCACCAAGTACCTGGACGGGCAGGGCCGCTGCGTGGGCGGGGCCGTGGTGGGGGATGCCGAGCGGGTGGGGAAGGAGGTGTTCGGCTTCCTGCGCACGGCAGGGCCCAGCATGAGTCCGTTCAATGCCTGGGTCTTCCTCAAGGGCCTGGAGACCCTGCCCCTGCGCATGCGGGCCCACAGCGCCGCGGCCCTGGAGCTGGCCCGCTGGCTGGAGGGGCACGGGGCGGTGGAACGGGTGCACTACCCGGGGCTGGAATCCCATCCCGGACACCACCTGGCGGCGGCCCAGCAGTCCGGCTTCGGGGGCATCGTCTCCTTCCGGGTGCGGGGGGGCCGGGAGGCGGCCTGGCGGGTCATCGACGCCACCCGGATGCTCTCCATCACCGCCAACCTGGGGGACACCCGCAGCACCATCACCCACCCGGCCACCACCACCCACGGCCGCCTCACCCCGGAGCAGCGGGCGGAGCAGGGCATCGACGAGGGCCTGCTTCGCGTGGCCGTGGGCCTGGAGGATGCGGCGGATATCCGCGCCGACCTGGGTCGGGGGCTGGATCAGGTGTGAAGCGTGGGGCCTGCGCCGGTGGCTCTGGGGGAGCTTTTCGCGGCGCCGTTGGTCCCGGGCTGCGGCGGCGGATCAAGCAGGGGGATGGGGCTCATGTCACCGGCCAGGTCTCCAGGGCCATGCCTTCGGGGGTGGCCCGCAGCAGCCCGCCGGTCTCGTACCAGTCCGGCAGCACGATGCGCCGGGCGGGGGCCCCGTCCAGGGTCAGGTCGTGCAGGGCGGGGCGGTGGGTGTGGCCGTGGATGAGGATGCGCACGCCGTTGCGCCGCAGGGCCGCCTCCACCGCCCCGGGGTGGACGTCGGTGATGTCCGCGGGCTTGCGCCGGGTGGAGCGGCGGCTGCGGGCGCGCATGGCCTCGGCCTCGGCATGGCGCTCGGCCAGGGGGCGGGCGAGGAAGGCCGCCTGCCATTGCGCATCCCGCACCATGTCCCGGAAGGCCATGTATTCGTGATCATCGGTGCACAGGCTGTCCCCGTGCATGAGCAGCACGGGGGTGCCATAGAGATCGATCACCGTCTCCGTGTCCAGCAGCCGGCAGCGGCTGCGGCGGGCGAAGCCTTCGCCCACCAGGAAGTCCCGGTTGCCGTGGGTGAAGTACACCGGTACGCCGGCCTGAGCCAGGTCGGCCAGGGCGTCGAAGACCGGTTCCAGATGCGGGGCCGGATCGTCATCCCCGATCCAGTATTCGAACAGGTCCCCCAGGATGTACAGGGCGTCCGCCTGCCGCGCCGGCCCGCGCAGGAGGCGTTCGAAGGCGGCGAGGATGGCGGGGCGGTCCGGATCCAGGTGCAGGTCCGAGACGAAGAGTGTGGAACGCACGGTTCCGCGTTACTGTTCGCTGACGCGGTCGAGGACGATGGGCTCCCGGGGGACGTCCTGGTGCATGCCGTGGTTGCCGGTGGGTACGGCCACGATGCGTTCCACCACGTCCATCCCCTCCACTACGCGGCCGAAGACGGCATAGCCCCAGCCCTGGGGGTTTTCCGCGGTGAAGTCCAGGAAGCGGTTGTGCTCCACGTTGATGAAGAACTGCGCCGTGGCGGAGTGGGGGTTGGGGGTGCGGGCCATGGCCACGGTGCCGGGTTCGTTGCTCAGGCCGTTGTTGGCCTCGTTACGGATGGGGTCGTGGGTGGGTTTCTGCTGCATGTCGGGGGTGAAGCCGCCGCCCTGGACCATGAATCCGGGGATCACGCGGTGGAAGATGGTGCCGTCGTAGAACCCTTCGCGCACGTAGCCCAGGAAGTTCTCCACCGTTTCCGGGGCCTTGTCCGGATAGAGTTCCAGGACGATCGTGCCCATGGTCGTCTCCAGCTGGACCCTTGGGTTTTCGCTTTCAGCCATTACTTGGTTTCCCGTGGTTGTGGACAGCAGGGCCAGGGTGACCAGCAGCCGTCTGAACATGGATCGCATGCGCATCGTATCGGGCGCCTTGTATCTGTGGGGGGTCCGCCGCCGTGGGTTCCCCGCATCCGTTCTTTTTGGGAGGGGTGGACCGGGCCGATGCCCGCCGGGGTGATGATAGCCTTATGCGTCCTGTGCGGGAAAGCGCGGGGAGAGGTGCCCGGGGTGGAGGGGGTTCCCTGCGCCGGGCCGCCGTGGATCCATCCCTGGAGGCTTGCGCGCCGCTTCCCTGCGGCGCACACCCGTCTCCGGGAACCCCCTCCACCCCGGGCGGATCTTCCGGACCTGCGCCGGGCCGGGGTGAATCCCTCCCTGGATGCTTGCTCGCCGTTTCCCTGCGGCGTACACCCGTCTCCGGAAACCCCTCCACCCCGGGCGGATCTCTCGGACCTGCGCCGTGCTGCCGGCTGTGGTGTGCCGGTGAGCCCCTTTTGAGCTACCATCCCGCGCCATGCCCGAAGACGCCGACATCGCCATGAAGACCCGTTTCGCCCCCAGTCCCACCGGTCATCTGCACCTGGGCAACCTGCGCACCGCCCTGTTCAACGCCCTGGCCGCCCGGGGGCAGGGGGGGACCTTCCTGCTGCGCATCGAGGATACCGACGCCGAGCGCAGCCGGGCGGAGTACACCCGGGACCTGATGGAGGACCTGCGCTGGCTGGGGCTGCATTGGCAGGAGGGGCCGGAGGCGGACGGGACCGCCGGGCCCTATCTGCAGTCCCAGCGTGGCGAGCGCTATGCCACGTATTTCCGCTCCCTGGAGGAACGGGGTCTGGTCTACCCCTGTTTCTGCAGCGACCAGAGCCTGCGGCTGGCGCGCAAGGCGCAGATGGCCGCGGGGCAGCCGCCCCGTTATCCCGGCACCTGCGCCCGCCTCAGCCCGGAGGAGGTGCAGGAACGGCTGGCCCGGGGGGAGCGGCCCACGCTGCGCTTTCGTGTGCCCCGGGGGCGCACGGTGGTCTTTGAGGATCGGGTGCGCGGGCCGCAGCGTTTTGCCACGGATGATATCGGGGATTTCATCATCCGCCGCTCCGACGGCACCCCGTCGTTCTTCTTCAGCAATGCCGTGGATGATGCCCTCATGGGGGTGACCCTCGTCCTGCGCGGGGAGGATCACATCGCCAATACCCCGCGCCAGCTGTTGCTGCTGGAGGCCCTGGGGCTTACCGCCCCGGACTATGGCCATATCTCCCTGATCCTGGACGAGGACGGCGGGCCGCTGTCCAAGCGCAGCGGGGCCCTCAGCCTGCGCCAGTTGCACCGCCAGGGCTACCTGCCCCTGGCCCTGCTGAACCACCTGGCCCGCCTGGGGCATGTCTACGAAGACGACGGCCTCATGGACCTGGATACCCTGGCGGCGCGTTTTGATACCGCCCGCCTGGGCCGGGCCCCGGCCCGGCATGACGCGGCGCAACTGGACCACTGGCAGCGTCTGGCGGTGGCGGCGGCCCCGGACGCGGCCCTGGTGGCCTGGCTGGATCACGAGGCCCCCGTGCCGGCGGGGCAGGGCGGGGCGCTGGTGGCGGCGGTGCGGGACAACATCCTCTTCCCGGCGGACTTGAATGCCTGGGCGCGGCGTCTGTTCGCCCCCGAGCCGCCTCTGGACGAGGCCCAGCGGGGGGCGCTGCGCGAGGCCGGTGCCGCCTTCTTCGACGCGGCCCTGGCGGTCCTGGAGGAGGGGCCGGAGGCCTTCCCGGACTTCGCCAAGGCCGTGGGCCGGGCCAGCGGGCACAAGGGCAAGGGCCTGTACATGCCCCTGCGCCTGGCCCTCACCGGCGTCCCCCACGGTCCCGAGATGCATCGGGTCTGGGACCTGCTGGGGCCCGAACGGGTGCGCCGGCGCCTGGAGCAGGCCCGGGATCTGTCCGCCGCCTGACCCCGCTGCGCCTTCGCCGGGGGCACGTCCCCCCGGCGGTGCGCTATCATGGGACCCTGCATTTCACCACCGCCCGCACGGCGGGCGGCCCGGCATTCCATCCGCAAACGGCCGAGTCCATGCTGAATCTCTACAACACCCTGACCCGCCAGAAGGAACCCTTCCATCCCATGGAACCGGGCAAGGTGCGCATGTACGTCTGCGGTATGACCGTCTACGACTACTGCCATCTGGGTCACGCCCGGGTGCTGGTGGTCTTTGACATGGTCTACCGCTACCTCCTGGCTCGGGGCTACGAGGTCACCTATGTGCGCAACATCACCGACATCGATGACAAGATCATCCGGCGGGCGGCGGAGAACTGCGAGCCCATCGACGCCCTGACGGCGCGTTTCATCCAGGCCATGCACGAGGACGCCGACGCCCTGGGGGTGCTGCGTCCCACCTACGAGCCCCGGGCGACGCAGCACGTCCACGACATCCTCCACATGATCCAGCGCCTCATGGACCGGGGCTACGCCTACGTGGGGGAGAACGGGGACGTGTACTACAGCGTGTCCCGTTTCGATGGCTACGGCCGGCTCTCGGGCCGCCGCCTGGAAGACCTGCGGGCCGGGGAGCGGGTGGCCCCGGACGAATCCAAGCGGGATCCCCTGGACTTTGTGCTGTGGAAGGCCGCCAAGCCCGGCGAGCCCGCCTGGGATTCCCCCTGGGGACCGGGCCGTCCCGGCTGGCACATCGAATGCTCGGCCATGTCCACCCATTACCTGGGTAACCACTTCGACCTCCACGGTGGCGGCCAGGACCTGCAGTTCCCCCACCACGAGAACGAGATCGCCCAGAGCGAGGCGGCCACCTGCGAGCATTTCGTCAACTACTGGATGCACAACGGCTTCGTGCGGGTGGACGAGGAGAAGATGTCCAAATCCCTGGGCAATTTCTTCACCGTGCGCCAGGTGCTGGAGCACTACCGGCCGGAGGAGATCCGCTACTTCATCCTGGGCAGCCATTACCGCAGCCCACTCAACTACAACGACCAGGCCCTGGACGCGGCGCGCAGCGCCCTGTCGCGCCTGTACACCGCCCTGCGGGGGCTGGAACCGGCGCATCCGGGGGACGCGGGGGCCGCCTGGCGGGAGCGCTTCAACGCGGCCATGGACGACGACTTCAACACCCCGGAGGCCCTGTCGGTGCTCTTTGACCTGGCCCGGGAGGTGAACCGCCTGAGGCAGACGGATGCGGCGGGGGAGGCCGCCCGCCTGGCGGGTTGCCTCAAGTCCCTGGGGGAGACCCTGGGCCTGCTGCAGGCGGACCCGGAGGGGTTCTTCCAGCAGGGCGGGGCCGGGGAGGCGATGGATGCGGCAGAGATCGAGGCCCTGATCCAGCAGCGCCTGGAGGCTCGCAAGCGCCGGGATTTCACCGAGGCCGATCGGATACGGGACGACCTCAAGGCCCGGGGCATCCTGCTGGAGGACGGGCCGGAGGGGACCACCTGGCGGAGGGGGTGACCCTATCCCATGATCCTTACCCTCCACCAGTTGCAGCGGCACCTGTTCCGGGCCGCATCAGGACCGCATCGCACAGGGAACCGCCATGACCACCTTCGACAGCACCAAGCGCTCGCTGCCCGAGCTGCTCAAGGACATCACCACCGGCAAGACCCAGCTCCAAGCCGCTGGTGGGGTCCGACGAGGGCGCCGATATTGCCGGGGACGCCACTGCCTACTGAATGCGCCGACTTGGCGGACCAGCGGTCTCAACATTGGCAGTTTACGACAGGGCTATCACTATCGCATTTGGCAACAAGGAGTCAGGGATGAGGGAATGTAACGTCATCGGAGTGGGCGGAGCCAGCCTTTCACTGGCCAGACGAGCTCACGAGTTGGTGGGTGGCCAGCTCATGGCCATCAATACCGACGGCAAACCGCTAGAAGATCTACCAGCAGAGCAGCGGCTAGTAATAGGCCCGAAAACCTGTGGTGGCATGAGCGCCACATCCCCGATTCGTGGCAGCCAGGCATTGGGAGAGTCGCTCGGGGACATCAGGGCTCGACTACCCGACAGCGGCAAGGTGGTGCTTCTGGCAGGGCTGGGAGGCGGTGCAGGCACTGGAGCCATGCCCTCCCTCGCCAAGGAGGTCATTCAGCGAGGTCTGAATCTTCTTGTGGCCGTTACCCTGCCGTTCGGACTCGAGGCTGAGAGACGCGACACCGCCCTGGCAGGACTGCAGGATCTGGAGGCAACCGGTGCCACCATCATCACGTATGACCACGCGGAACACTTCACAGCCTCGATGAGCTTGGAAGATGCACTCGAAAAAAGCTCGGAATTCCTCGCTCAGCGAGTGCAACGTTGGATCAAGGGGGAGTCTGATGCTCAATGACCTGTTCATATGGTGTTTTCGGGATCTTCCTCGCCGGCAAGAAGGCCGAGCTGCCTCAGTCAGGTGCTGGATCGGCTCAACGAAGAGCGTGAGCAGATCCTGACCGAGCTGCCCGGTGACAGTGGCGAAAGCAGCTAGCTGGATCCTGACCGCCCCGGCTTCGCCAGCTATGCGCGTCTGGGAGACTTCACCAGCGACGACATATGCCGTGAGTGGCTGGCATAGCGGCTCAACCACTTCGTCAGCGCCTTCCGCCCGCGGCTGAAGACGATGGCCAAGTGAGGCCGGTTTGGTAGGTTCCCCCGCGATAGCGGGGATAGGCCTTATCAGCCGGGTTGCTCTCCCCACAGCATGCCGATCGGTACCGCGAAGCAGCCCGGCACCTGCAGCTTGAGACAGTGGCGGCCGGTGTAGAGCAACATCCCCCCACGAAAGTCCTTACCGGCCTGTTCGGCGAGCCTGGCGAGCCCGGCGGCGTCCTTGGTCTGCACGCTGGCGGCGCGTTTGACCTCCACTCCCCAGAATTCCTGGCCACGCTCGATGACAAGATCGACCTCCACTTGGTCCTTGTCCCGGTAGTGGGAGAATCGTAGCTCCGGATCGACCCAGGAGGCCTGAGCGATCAGTTGCTCGACCACATGACTTTCCAGCAGGGCACCGAAGCGTTCTGTCTCGGTCAACCACTGTTCCGGCCCCAGGCGCCCCAGTGCCGCGGCAAGGCCGGTATCCACCAGATGCATCTTGGGGCTCTTGATCAGCCGTTTGGCGTGGTTACGGTGCCAGGCGGGGAGTAGCTGGACCAGAAACAGGCGCTCCAGGATGCCAAGGTACTTGGTGACGGTGGCACGCTCTATCCCCAGCTCCTTGCTCAGATTGCTGACGTTGAGCAGGCCGGCAGTGCGGTAGGCCAACAACTCCATCAGGCGCAGCATCCCATCTTCGTCCTGAATGGCAGCGATATCCCGCACGTCGCGCTGCACGATGGCGTTTGAGGTATTGGCGATACCACTGACGCGCCCGGTGGGGTGGACGTCGATTGGGCTCGGGATACCCACCCTGACATAGCACCTCTGCTGTTGGGGCCAATGGTATGGTGTCCGGCACCATTCTGGGCGTGAGCTGCCCTTCCACCAGCGTGCCGAGCAGGGTCGAGGTGCTGATACGTTTCTCCTGTTCGGTTAGCGGGTGCAAGTAAATGACTTCCATGCGGCCAGCCAGGGAGTCCTGCGCCTTGGGTAACAACAGCAGGTTGGCGGAGCCTGTGAGCAGGAAGCGGCCTGGCTGGCGATCGCGGTCCACCACCGATTTGATTGCCAGCAGAAGTTCCGGCACCCGCTGTACCTCGTCCAGAGTGACGCATTCAGGCAGGCCCTCCACGAAGCCCAACGGATCTTGCCGAGCGGCTTCCAGCAGCGTCGGGTCATCCAGATTCAGGTAGGTGCGCTCGGGGTCGATGCGCTGGGCGAGGGTCGTCTTGCCTGCCTGACGGGGTCCCAGCAGGCAGACCACCGGCGTATCAGCGAGGGACTCAAGCACTCGAACACGGATCAAGCGTGGGAGATAGGGGGATACCATGTCCACCTCTGCCAGCGTCCAGTTAATGGCTAGGTTAGCGTCCAGATGATGGTTATTCTATCGTCCAATTGCTTTCTTATGGCTCGTCCAATTGTATGATTATGCGCCGTCTAGCTGCGCTTTCTGACCGAAAGGATGTCGGCTCAAACCAGGAAATTACCTGCCTGGCCGCTGCTTTCGCTACCATCGAAGGCGCTTAGTTATTTGATTTCCATGGGAATCGACTCGCGCATCCCGCCGGTGCAGCATCACCGACGCCGAGTTCGATGCGCACCTGGGCCACCAGGTGGGGGACCGTGCCAAAGCCTCGGAGATGGAACACGCGGTTCGCTCCCATGTACGCAAACATCTGGACGAGGAGGCGGTGCAGTACGGCCGTCTCAGTGAGCGCTTGGAGGAACTGCTTCAGCAGCTGGATGGCCAGTGGGCAGAATAGGTGGAGGATCTGGAGGGCTGATCCACTAACTTCGCGACGGGGGCGCCGTCGACGGTGAGGCGACCCCGCACATACCGAGCCCTTCTGTTCGTGGCTCACCCGCGGCCCGGGAGCTATCCTAGATCTGTCCTTGCAGACCTCTCGGCCCATTGGGATCAGGCGGGACAGTCTCCGGCGCGTTCCGAGGCCTCGCAGGCCTGGAGGGCGTTCTTCATCAGCATGGCCACGGTCATGGGGCCCACGCCGCCGGGGACGGGGGTGATCCAGGCGGCGCGCTCGGCGGCGGCGTCGAACTGCACGTCCCCCACCAGGGAACCGTCCTCCTGGCGGTTGATGCCCACGTCGATCACCGTGGCCCCGGGCTGCACCCACTCGCCGGGTACCAGCCGCGGCCGGCCCGCGGCGGCCACGAGGATGTCGGCGCGCTGGACGTGGCTCTCCATCTCCCGGGTGAAGCGGTGGCATACCGTCACCGTGGCCCCGGCCAGCATGAGTTCCAGGGCCATGGGCCGGCCCACGATGTTGGAGGCGCCGATGATCACCGCATGGCGGCCCTTGTAGGTTTCCCCCGTGTGGTCCAGCAGGCGCCGGATGCCGAAGGGGGTGCAGGGCCGCAGGCGCGGCAGGCGCAGGGCCAGGCGGCCCATGTTGTAGGGATGGAAGCCGTCCACGTCCTTGGCCGGATCGATGCGCTCGATCACCTTCTCCTGGTCGATGTGCCGGGGCAGGGGCAGCTGCACCAGGATGCCGTCCACGGCGGGATCGGCATTGAGTTCGTCGATGACATCCAGCAGATCCCCCAGGGAGACGTTGTCCGGCAGGTCGATGGACTGGGAGACCATGCCCACCGCCTCGCAGGTGCGGCGCTTGTTGCGCACGTAGATCTGGGAGGCCGCGTCCTGGCCCACCAGCACCACCGCCAGGCCCGGCGGACGGCGTCCGGCGGCGGTGCGGGCGTCCACCGCCTGGCGGACCTCCTCTTGAACGGTCTTGGCGATGGCGCGGCCGTCGATGATCTGGGCGGGCATGGGGGATCCTGGGGCTTGATTGATGGAGCAATTTTCCCATTGTAGCGTCGGCGCGTCCAACCTGGGTAGCGCCTGGCAGCGCCCTCTTCGGGCCCGGCGCGTCGGCCCGCCGGGGTTGGTTTTGCCCGGAGGCTTTGCTAGAGTCGTTTACAAGGAGATTCCATGATGATCCATCCCAGCGCACAGTCCGATGTCCGCGCAGTGCCCCACCGGGGCGCGGCGGTGTCCGTGCGCCTCCCCAGCCTGTCCCTGACCGCCCTCCTGCGACTGCCGCGCTAGCGGCGCATACTTCGCCTGGCGAGGCCAAACGCACCCACGACGCAGGAAAGACCCGGCCCGAAGGGGCGGAGGGTCCATGTGGCATTCGATCCGGATCGAGTGGCCGGCACCGGGCCGGACCACGGGAGTTCAGAGACATGGCAGGCAAAGAAAAGCTCTACATCTTCGACACCACCCTTCGCGACGGCGAGCAGAGCCCCGGCGCATCCATGACCCGCGAGGAGAAGATCCGCATCGCCAAGGGTCTGGAGAAGATGCGCGTGGACGTCATCGAGGCGGGGTTCCCCGCCGCCAGCGTCGGCGACTTCGAATCCGTCCAGGCGGTGGCCCGGGCCGTGCGCGAGAGCACCGTGTGCGGCCTGGCCCGGGCCAAGGAGGCGGATATCGACCGCGCCGGGGAGGCCCTGAAGGAGGCCGCCTCGGCGCGCATCCACACCTTCCTCGCCACCTCGCCCATCCACATGCAGCACAAGCTCAAGATGAGCCCGGACCAAGTGCTGGAACAGGCGGTGGCCGCCGTGCGCCGGGCCCGGCAGTGGACCGATAACGTGGAGTTCTCGCCGGAGGACGCCGGCCGCTCCGAACTGGACTTCCTCTGCCGGGTGATCGAGGCCGTCATCGAGGCCGGGGCCCGCACCATCAATATCCCCGATACCGTGGGCTACAACATCCCCGAGCAGTTCGGCGCCCTGATCCGCAACCTGCGCGAGCGTATCCCCAACGCCGACCAGGCCGTCTTCTCCGTGCACTGCCACAACGACCTGGGGGTGGCCGTGGCCAATTCCCTGGCGGCGGTGCTCAACGGGGCGCGGCAGGTGGAGTGCACCATCAACGGCCTGGGGGAACGGGCCGGCAACGCCGCCCTGGAGGAGGTGGTCATGGCGGTGCGCACCCGCCAGGACCATTTTCCCTGCGACACCACCCTGGACACCACCCAGATCGTGCCCTGCTCGCGGCTGGTGTCCACCATCACCGGCTTCCCGGTGCAGCCCAACAAGGCCATCGTCGGGGCCAACGCCTTCGCCCACGAGTCGGGGATCCACCAGGACGGGGTGCTCAAGCACCGCGACACCTACGAGATCATGCGCGCCCAGGATGTGGGCTGGTCCGACAACCGCATCGTGCTGGGCAAGCACTCGGGCCGCAACGCCTTCCGCGCGCGGCTGAAGGATCTGGCCATCGAGTTCGACTCCGAGGAGGAGCTCAACGAGGCCTTCGCCCGCTTCAAGGAACTGGCGGACAAGAAGCACGAGATCTACGACGAGGATCTCCAGTCCCTGGCCACCGAGGCGGCCATCGCCATGGAGCACGAGCGGGTCAAGCTGGTGTCCCTGCGGGTGTGTTCCGAGACCGGCGAGACCCCGGTGGCCACCCTCACCCTGAACGTGGAGGGGGAGGAGCACCACGGCGAGGCGGAGGGCAGCGGCCCGGTGGATGCCGCCTTCAAGGCCATCGAGACGGTGATGCACAGCCACACCGAGCTGCTGCTCTATTCGGTGAACAACATCACCAGCGGCACCGACGCCCAGGGGGAGGTGACCGTGCGCCTGGAGAAGGCCGGCCGCATCGTCAACGGCCAGGGGGCCGATACCGACATCGTCATCGCCTCCGCCAAGGCCTACCTCAATGCCCTCAACCGCCTGGTGACCCCGGACCGGCGGGCCCATCCCCAGCACGGGGATGTCTGAACCGCGCCGCGGCATGGACGAGGCCTGGCGGCGGCGCTGTCTCCGGGCCATGGGGATCCAGCTCTGGATCCCCCGGTCCGGGGGGGGCGCCGCCTCTTTGCCCCCCGCGTCGGACGAGGCCCCTTGGGTGGCTTCAGCGGCCTTCGATGGGGCCCGGGCGGCGCCGGGTGTCCCCTCCCAAGACCCTCCCCAAGACCAGCCGGATGGTCGTCCGGATGGGGATCTCCAGGCGATGCGGGAGGGGTGGGTCCCTCCCCATCCGGAGCGTAACGATGCCCCCCCGGAGGCGGCGGTGCCCGGGGCGGTCTCCCCTGGCGAGGCCACGCCCCCGTCGATGTCTCCTGCCCCGGGGCAGGGGGCGGCAAAGGCAACCCCGGATGGACGGGATGTGCCGGATCAGCACACCGCCAGCGCCGGGGCGGACGCGGCTGCGCCCGATGCAGTGGCCCAACTGGACTGGGCGGACCTGCAGGCGCGGGTGGCGGCCTGTACCCTGTGCCCGGAACTGGCCCGCAGCCGCAATCACACCGTCTTCGGTACCGGCGATCCCGGGGCCCGGTGGATGTTCATCGGCGAGGCCCCGGGGGCCGAGGAGGACCGGCGGGGCGAGCCCTTCGTGGGCCGTGCCGGCCAGCTCCTGGACCGCATGCTGGCGGCCCTGGGCATGGACCGGGGGCAGGGGGTCTACATCGCCAATATCCTCAAGTGCCGCCCCCCCAACAATCGCGATCCCCGGCCCGAAGAGGCCCACGCCTGCCGGCCCTATCTGGACCGGCAGATCGCCCTGGTGCGTCCCCGGGTGCTGGTGGCCCTGGGGCGGGTGGCCGCCCAGAACCTGCTGGACACGGCCGAGCCCCTGGGGCGCTTGCGGGGCCGCATCCTGGACTATCGCGGCACCCCCCTGGTGGTGACCTATCACCCCGCCTACCTGCTGAGAAAGCCCCAGGACAAGCGCAAGGCCTGGGACGACCTGTGCCTGGCGCGGCGGGCGGTGCAGGGGGAGGGGGCGGAACCGGGGGAGCGGTCCTGATCCCTATCCCTGAAATCCAGGATCCTGAAGAGCCGGAAGTCGCCATGAATGCCGTCACCGCCGTGAAGCTGGAACTGCGCCCCATGCAGCGGGTCGATCTGCCCCGGGTGATGGAGGTGGAGCCCAGGGCCTATTCCCATCCCTGGACCGTGGGCATCTTCCGCGACTGCCTGCGGGTGGGCTATTCCTGCTGGGTGCTGCAGGCCCCCCAACTGGATGAACTCATCGGTTACGGGGTCCTGTCCATGGCCGTGGGGGAATGCCATATCCTCAACCTCACGGTGCGCCCCGAGCGCCAGGGGCAGGGCCACGGCCGTCATCTGCTGCGGGCCTTCCTGGACAAGGCCCGGGAGCGCGGGGCGGAGACCGCCTTTCTGGAGGTGCGCCCGTCCAACACCCCGGCCCTGGCCCTCTACCGCTCCGAGGGCTTCAACGAGGTGGGACTGCGCCGGGGCTATTACCCCGCCAGCCGGGGGCGGGAGGACGCCCTGGTGATGGCACGCCAGCTCTGATCCCCGGGCCACTCCTGTCCTGCCGGTGGGGGGCGGCAGTGCCTTTTCGGGCGGGGAATCGTTAACATAGTCGGTTTCCACCGCAGACCGCATCTGGAACACGCACCCTTGAGCGCCCCCGAGCAGACCCCGGATGGCATGGACGCCACAGGCGATGCCGTCCCTTGTAACCCCCTCACCGCAATCCCGGACGGGAGCGCCGGGGACATGCACCCCACTGCGCCGCAGCCGTTGCTCACCCTGGTGGGCATCGGGGCCTCGGCCGGGGGGATCGAGGCCCTGGGGCGGCTGGTCTCGGCCCTGCCGGCGCATACGGGCATGGCCTACGTGGTGGCCCAGCACCTGTCGCCGGACTATCAGAGCATGCTACGGGACATCCTGGGGCGGGAGGCCGCGCTGCCGGTGGAGGAGATCCGGGACGGTCTGCGTCCGGGATCCGACACCCTCTACACCACCCCCGCGGGCCACAACGTGCTCCTGGAAGAGGGGTGTTTCCGCCTGCGCCGTACCAGCACCCGCGGTATCCCCAAGCCCTCCATCGACCTGCTGCTGCGTTCCCTGGCAGTGGAGCTGGGGGATCACGCCATCGGCGTGATCCTCTCCGGCACCGGTTCCGACGGGGCCGATGGCCTGCGCGCCATCCAGCAGGCGGGGGGACGGGTCTTTGTCCAGGACGAGGCCACGGCCAAGTATCCCGGCATGCCCCAGGCGGCCCTGGCCACCGGAGTGGTGGACCGGGCCATGCCCCCGGAGCAGATCGCGAAGGCCATCGCCGGGATCGCCCGCGGCGAGCCCGGTCCGTTGCCACGCAAGGCGGAGGACCTGGGGGATCCCGGCACGGTGGCGCGCATCCTGCGGCAGGTGCGGGAGCACACCGGCGTCGATCTGAACCACTACAAGGAAGGGACCTTGCTGCGCCGCCTGCAGCGCCGCCTGGACCATAGCGGGTACAGCACCCTGGAGAACTACCTGGCGTATCTCGGGGAACACCCCGGGGAGGCGGAGGCCCTGGTGCGGGAGCTGCACATCGTGGTCACCCGTTTCTTCCGGGACGAGAAGCCCTTTGCCGAATGGCGCACGGCCCTGGAACAACGCATCCAGGAGCGGGCCGACCGGGAGCCCCTGCGCCTGTGGGTGCCCGGCTGCGCCACCGGGGAGGAGGCCTATTCCGTGGGCATCCTGGTGCAGGAGATCCTGCGCGCCCAGGGGCGGGACCTGCGCCTGCAGATCTATGCCACGGACGTGGATGCGGACGCCCTGGCCACCGCCCGGAGGGGCCTCTACAGCGCCGGCGCCCTGGAGGTGATGCCCCCCGAACTGCTGCAGCGCTACTTCAGCCGGCGGCGGGACCAGTTCCAGGTGAGCCAGGCCCTGCGGGATGTCATCGTCTTCGCCCGCCACGACCTGCTGCGGGATCCCCCCTTCCTGCACCTGGATGCCATCAGCTGCCGCAACCTGCTCATCTACCTCAAGGCCCCCGTGCAGGAACGGGTCCTGGAGCGCTTCCACTACGCCCTGCAGGTGGACGGCCTGCTGTTCCTGGGGCGGTCCGAGACCCCCGGCGGGCTCCAGCACCTGTTCGAGACCCGCTCCAAGGCCGGGCGCATCTATCGGCGTCTGCCCGGCGATGCCCGTTATTCGGGGGCCGGCATGGGCAGCCCCCGTTCAGGGCGGACACGGCGTCGGCAGCAGGCCGGCGGCGACTCCCGTGAGCTGCAGCAGGTGCTGGATGTCCTCATGGAGGCGTACGCCCCGCCCGGTCTCGTGCTCAGCGAACAACTGGAGATCCGGCGCGTACTGGGGCGGGCAGGGGATCATCTCTCCCACGGCGCCGGTCAGACCAGCCTCGACGCCATGGAACTGCTGCCCCGGGAGCTGGCCATGGAGCTGCGCGCCCTGGTGGCCCGTGTGCAGCGCTCCGGCGAGATGGCCCGGGGCCGGGCCCTGGCCTCCCCCGCCGTGGAGGCCGCAGAGGCGGTGCGTCTTGCGGTGCGCCGGCTGCCCCAGGCGGCGGAGGAGGGGGACCTGTACCTGGTGCTGTTCGAGCCCGCCGCGGGCCGGCCGCAGCCCCTGGAGTCCGCCGCCGAGGGGGCGCAGGGCAACGGCGACCTGGTACATGCCCTGGAACACGAACTGGCGGCCACGCGGGAACACCTGCAGACGGTGGTGGAGGAGCTGGAGACCACCAACGAGGAATTGCAATCCTCCAATGAGGAGCTGCAGTCCACCAACGAGGAATTACAGTCTTCCAACGAGGAACTGGAGACCGCCAACGAGGAGTTGCAGGCCACCAACGAGGAACTGTTCACCGTCAATCAGGAGCTGCAGAACAAGACCGAGGAACTGGCCAGCCTCAACGCCACCCTGGCCAACGTCAAGGACAGTCTGCCCTATGCCTTGCTGGTGGTGGACCGCAACCAGGCCATCACCCTGATCAATCCCGGCGCCACGGCGGTGTTCGGCGTCACCGAGGCGGATGTGGGCAAGCCCCTGGCGGGGGTGGCGTCCCTGCGCGGGGTGCCCGGTCTCATGGATCTGGTGAACCGGGTGCTGGCCTCCGGGGAACCCGTGCAGGATCAGATCTCCGAGCCGGGGCCCCATCTGCTGCGTATTCAGCCCTTCACCGACGCCGCGGGACGGGAACAGGGGGCCCTGCTCTCCTTCTGGGACAACGCCGAGATCCTAAAGGCCCATCGTGCCCTGCGGGAGAGCGAGTCCCGCCTGCGCCAGATCCTGGACAAGTCCCCCCTGTGGAGCTACGTCAAGGATCGTGCCGGCCGCTACCGCCTGGTGAGCCAGCGCTTCCTGGGGGGCATCGGCCAGACCCAGGAGGCGGTCATCGGCCATGTGGACGAGGAGCTGTTTGCGCCGCAGATCGCCCGTCTGCTGCGCCTGGCGGACCACGAGGCCATGGCCGTGGACGGCATCCTGGAGCGGGAGCACCACCTGGAGCTGGAGGGGCGTGAGGTGGTGCTGCTGGCGCAGCATTTCGCCCTGCGGGACGAGCGTGGGGTGGCCAATGCCGCCTGCATGAAGGCCCTGGACATCACCGCCCGCAAGCAGGACGAACGTCGCCTGGCCCGGGCCCGGGACGAGGCGGAGAAGGCCAACCGGGCCAAGACCGATTTCCTCTCCCACATGAGCCACGAACTGCGCACCCCCCTCAACGCCATCCTCGGGTTCGCCCAGATCCTGGAGGTGGAATACCGGAACGGCGAAGGGGAGGCGGTACGGGAGATCCTGGCCGCCGGCTGGCATCTGCTGGCCCTGATCAACGACATCCTGGACCTGTCCATGCTGGAGAGCGGACGTCTCCAGGTGGACAGCCATAGCGTCGAGCTGGCGCAGATCATCGACGAATGCGCCGCCACCCTGCGCCAGATGGCCCAGGACAAGGAGGTAGACCTGCAGGCGGAGCCCCAGGAGGGGGTCTACGTGCGGGCCGACGCCACCCGCCTGCGCCAGGTGCTCATCAACCTGCTCTCCAATGCCATCAAGTACAATTGCCCGGAGGGCTGGGTGCGGGTGCGCACCCGGGTGGGGCCCAAGCGGGTGGCCATCCGGGTGGAGGACAACGGCATCGGCATGACTTCCGAGGAGATGGCCTCCCTGTTCCAGCCCTTCGAACGCACGGGTCGCGCCCAGGATCAGGTCGAGGGGGTGGGCATCGGTTTGTCCCTTTCGCGCCGCCTGGTGGACATGATGCACGGCACCCTGGAGGTGGAGAGCGAGCCGGATCGGGGGAGTGTCTTCACCGTGGATCTGCCCCGGGAGCGCCCCCAGGGGCGTTCCTCCCGTACCGGGGTCTCCGCCCATGAGGCCTCCTCGGAATCGGGGAACCCCTCCCTGGATCTGGACGTGATCTACGTGGAGGACCATGCCGCCAACCTGAAGCTGGTGCGCCGGCTCATGGAGACCTTCTCCGGGGTGCGCATGCGGGAGGCGGAGAGCGGTGAGCAGGGGCTGGAGGCGGCGCGCCGGCAGCCCCCGGATCTCATCCTGCTGGACCTGAACCTGCCGGACATGCATGGTTTCGAGGTGCTCAGGCGCCTGCGGGCGGATCGGTGCACCGCAGGCATCCCGGTGGTGGCGGTGAGCGCCGACGCCGGGGAACTGCGCATCACCGAGGCCCTGGAACGGGGCTTTTGCGCCTACATCGAAAAGCCCTTCCGGCTCTCGGACCTGGAGGAGGTGCTCTCCGCCTTCGGCCATCCGGTCTGAGGCGTCGCGGGTATCCGAATCAGCGATCCATCAGGATGCCGTCCAGGACCTCCAGGAAGCGTCCCACCTCCAGGGGCTTGGTGAGATAGGCATCGAAGCCCGCGTCCCGTCCCCGTTCCATGTCCCGGTGGGTGGCGAAGGCGGTGAGGGCCACCACCGGGATGGACGCGGTGGACGGGTCCGCCCGCAGCCGGGAGAGCACCTGGTAGCCGTCCTGCTCGGGCATGTTGATGTCCAGCAGGATCAGTTCCGGGCGGTGGGCCATGGCCAGCTCCAGCCCCAGGCGCGGGTCCGGCGCGCTCAGCAGGGTCACCTGCGGGCGGCGGGCGAGGATCTGGGATACCAGGCGCAGGTTGGCCGGATTGTCGTCGATGTGCAGCACCGTGTGGGTGTCCCCGTCCCCCTGGGTGGGCGGGGCGGTGGTGGTGGCGGTGCGGTGGGTGCTGCGGGCCTCGGTGGTGCCCCGGGGCAGGCGTACGCGGAAGGTGCTGCCCACGCCGCAGGTGCTCTCCACGGCGATCTCCCCGTCCATGATCTCTACCAGCCGCAGGGAGATGGCCAGACCGATGCCGGTACCCTCCACGCCGCTGTTGCCGTCCTCCAGGCGGCTGAAGGGCTCGAACAGGTCGTGGATGCGTTCCTGGGGGATCCCCTTGCCGGTATCGGTCACGGCGATCTCCACCCGGTCGTCCGTGGCCTCCATCTGCAGGGTCACCTGCCCCTGGTCCCGGTTGTACTTGATGGCGTTGGAGAGCAGGTTGATGAGCACCTGCTTGAGGCGGATGCGGTCCGCCCGGGCGGCCAGGTCCGTCTCCGGCCCCGGGTCGATGCGGATCCCGCGGCGGTCCGCCAGGGGGGTGACCAGGGTCAGGCACTCCTCCAGCAGCTCCCCCAGGGGGATGTCCTCGATGGAGAGTTCCACGCGGCCGGATTCCACGCTGGCCAGGTCCAGGACCTCGTTGATCAGGTCCAGCAGATGGTGCCCCCCCTTGAGGATCTCGTGCACGTTCTCCGTCTGCAGCGGGCCCAGGTCGGGATCCGTCTCCAGGAGCTGGGCAAAGCCCAGCACCGCGTTCATGGGGGTGCGCAGTTCGTGGCTCATGCTGGAGAGGAACTCGGACTTGGCCTGGCTGGCCCGTTCCGCCTCCTCCTTGGCCTGGCGCAGTTCCGCCTCGGCCCGCTTCATGGCGGTGATGTCCATGTGGCTCACCACCAGCCTGTGGCCCTCTTCAGGGCCGGACTTCAGGGGGGCGGCCCGCACCAGGAACACCGCCCCCCCCAGGGGGAACTCCCCCTCGAACAGCTCTATCTCCCGCCGCAGTACGCGCCGGATGCCCTCGGCCACGCCCCGGGCCTCGCCGCCGCCGGCCCCCTCCAGGGTCTCGCAGGCGGTCAGGTAGTTCTCCCCCTCGCCGAAACGGTCCCAGTGGGGTTTGTAGCGGCGGGCGTATTCGCTCCAGGAACGGTTGACGGTGATGATGCGCCCCTCGGGGTCCAGCACGCAGATGCTGGAGCGCAGGGAGTCGATGATGGCCTGGGTGAACTGCAGGGCGCGGGTCTCCCGTTCGTGGGCGGCCGCCTCCACGGCCTTGCGCCGGCGGTTCATCTGCATCTGGAAGAGGGCATAGGAGATGTCCTCCACGATCCCCTTCACCAGTTGCAACACCTCGGGGGTGAAATACTCCCCCTGGCGGGAGAGGAAGCTGGCCATGCCCAGGAGCTTGTCGCCGCGAAAGAGGGGGAAGTGGCCGCAGTTGCGCAGGTGAAGGCGGCGGGCCTGTTCGCGCCAGGCGGCGGGGATCTTGGGGTCCTCGGCATCGCCGCATAGCAGGGGCCGCTCGCGGATGAAGTCCCAGGGGTGGGCGCGGATCACCTCCCAGACCGCGTCCAGGGGGAGTCCCCGGGCCTGTTCCGGGTCCAGCCCGTGCACGGCGGTGGGGCTCAGGGGGGCATTGCCATTGCGGCGCAGGCTGATGATGCACACATCGAAGCCCCCCTGTTCCACGATGATGCGCGCCGCCTGGCGCAGCAGGCGGGTCTCGTCCTCGATGCGGGTGATGGCCTGATTCACCTGGCTGCGGGTCACGTACAGGCGGGTCATCTGCTGCAGCCGGGCCTCGGCCGCCTTGCGCGCCGTGATGTCCCGGTTCACCCCGCGGCGGCCCAGGTAGCGCCCATCCTCCCCCAGCACGGGGCGGCACTGGTGCTCGATCCAGCGGATGCCGCCGTCCGGGCGGTGCAGGCGCAGCTCCAGGGCCTCATGTTCATGGGCACTCTCGCTGTGCACCGCCTTCTCCAGATGCCGCAGCCACAGGGGGCGGTCCTCGGGGTGCACCAGGGTGGCCATGAGGTCCGGGTTCTCGATGAAGGCCTCCGGCGGGTGGCCGCTGATGGCCTCGCAGCCCGGAGAGACATAGACATAACGCCGGTCCGGACCGAACCAGTACTCCCAGTCCGGGGAATGGTGGGCGGCGACACGGTAGCGCAGCTCCACCTGCTGTAGTCGCTCCCGGGCCGCATCCAGCTGGCGGCGCAGGCGCTCCGTCTCCGTCTCGCTCTCTTGCCAGCGGGCCTGGATCTCTTGCAGCAGCTGTTCGGTCTGTCGGTGATCGCCTTCCCTGAGGGCGCGCAGGGCGCGCGCCGGCACGTCGTCCTTCGGCGTCTGGTTGTCGGGCATGGCGGACTCTGTTCGGGGCTCGGGGGGAGGGGCATGGGGCCGCGCCGTGGCACCCTGCATGACCCGGCAGGACTTTATAGGAGTCCCCGGGTTGACACAATGCAACTGAGATTGATGCAACCCCGATGCCCGGATCCGGGTCAACCGCAACCATTGTGGTGCGTATTCCCCCCATGAACGCATCACAACACCGCAACCGGAAGGAGCATACCGTCATGAACGCAAGAAGATTCCCTGGCCATCCCCCGCGCCCCAGGCGCACCGCCGCGGCAGGCCTGTGCCTGTGCCTGGTCCTGGTCCTGGCCGCCGCCGGTCACGCACAGGCCGCCCCCGGTGGCCCCGGGGCACGCATGGACAACGACCGCCCCTGCGCCGGCATGAGCGGGAGCAACAAGCCGCGCCAGGCCATGGGGGATCCCTCGGGGCCGTGTCAGGACAAGGGCCCAGGCGCCGGCCGGGAGATGAAGGATGGCCGCCCCGGCTCGGGCGGTCCGGGGGACTGCACCTCTGCCGGGAACCGCCGCGGTCAGGATCGAGCCATGGATACCCGTCCCGGGCCCATGGACCCGGAGGCGCGGCAGGCCCTGCGCGAGACCTTGTGGGGGATGTCCCCCGAGGAGCGCCTGGAGATGCGCGACCGGTTGCGGGACATGGATCCCGCCGAGCGCCGGGCATGGCTGGAGCGGCAGGGCTGAGCCGGGGGTATGGACACATCCATGCCGGATGTCGGTGCCATGGATGACGGGCCGCTCCCACCGGCCGCGTCCATGGAGGCCGAGGCCGCCCCCACGCTGGACGCCTTCCTGGAGGGGATCCAGGGCCGGGCCGTGCGCATGGCGGCCCTGGCCCTGGACGACCGGGAGGCCGCCCTGGACCTGGTGCAGGACGCCATGACCGCCTTCATCACCCGTTACCGGCAGCGGCCATCCGGCTCCTGGGGGCCCCTGTTCTGGCGCATCCTGCAAAACCGCATCCGGGATACCTACCGCCGCAGGCGGGTGCGCCAGCGGGTGATGGCGGTCCTGGGCCGGGGCGGGTCCGGGGAGGAGGGGGAGGAGGACCCCATGGCCGCCTTCCCCGACCCCGCCACCCCCGGGCCGGACCGGGCCCTGGCGGACGGGCGCTTCGCCCGCGATCTGGAGACCGCCCTGCGGGCCCTGCCCCTGCGCCAGCAGCAGGCCTTCCTGCTGCGCCACTGGGAGGGCCTGGACACGGCGGCCACCGCCGCCGCTCTGGGCATCACCGAGGGGAGCGTGAAGACCCATCTGCATCGTGCCCTGCAGACCCTGCAGGGCCAACTGGAGGCCTACCGATGAATACCGGAGAACACCATGACGCGCTGCTTCGGCGCATCGGCCGGACCCTGGATCAACAGGCGGGGCTGACCCCCGCGGAACGGGCGCGCCTGGGCCGTGCCCGGCGCGAGGCCCTGCAGCGGCCCGTGCGCCGCCTGCCCCTGGCCCTGCCGGAACTGCCCGTGGGGCGCCTGGCCCTGGCGGCCTCCCTGGTGCTGACCGTTGCCCTGGGGGTCGCCCTCGGCCCCTTCCCCCAGGGTCCGCAGCCCCTGCCCGCGGCCCTGGCCGAGCCCCAGGACTGGGACTGGCTCATGACCGCGGACGAGGACCCCTTCTGGGTGGAGGATCTGGACGATCCCGCCTTCCTCGTCTGGGCCGCGGAGTCGCAGCCATGAGGGCCGCGGCCCTTCTTCTGGCCGGTGCCCTGCTCTGCCTGCCCTGGGGAGGGGCGATGGCGCAGGGGGTGCCGGACTGGTCGGATCTGGACGCCGGGCAGCGCACCGTGCTGGCGCCCATGGAGGAGGCCTGGGACGGGCTCTCCGAGGAGCACCGCCGCCGCCTCCTGGAGATGGCCGGGCGCTGGCGGGAGATGGACCCGGAGCAGCGCCAGCGCATCGCCCAGCGCCTGGAGCGCTGGCGGGATCTATCGCCGCAGGAGCGGGAGCGTATCCGCGATCACCACCGGCGATTGCAGTCCATGACCGAGGCGGAGCGCCAGGCCCTGCGCCAGCGCTGGGAGCGCTACCGCCAGCTCCCGCCGGAACATCGCCGGCAGCTGCGCGAGCGCTGGGAGGACCTCTCCCCCCAGCAGCGCGAGCGGCTGCGCCAGCACCGCCAGGGCCCCCATGGGGGGAACGGCGGTCCGCCGGGGGGCTTGCGCGGACATTGCCGCTAGGGACGGCGGGAGTCCCCGTCGGGACTGCACGCCCCATGCCGGCGTGGGGCCCCGGCCGGGGCCTGGGATGGCCGCGCCCCGGCCGGGGCCGGTACAATAGCGGGTTTCATCAAGCCCCATTGCAGACGCCCCCATGCCATCCAAGCACGCCACCGAGACCGCCCGCCGGCGCACCTTCGCCATCATTTCCCACCCGGACGCGGGTAAGACCACCGTCACCGAGAAGCTCCTGCTCTACGGCGGCGCCATCCAGCTGGCGGGGACCGTCAAGGGGCGCAAGTCCGACCGCCACGCCACCTCCGACTGGATGGAGCTGGAGAAGCAGCGCGGCATCTCCGTCACCTCCTCGGTGATGCAGTTTCCCTACAAGGACCGCATCGTCAACCTGCTGGACACCCCAGGGCACCAGGACTTCTCCGAGGACACCTACCGCACCCTCACCGCCGTGGACTCGGCCCTGATGGTGATCGACGTGGCCAAGGGCGTGGAGGAGCGCACCATCAAGCTCATGGAGGTGTGCCGCCTGCGGGACACCCCCATCATGACCTTCATCAACAAGCTGGACCGGGAAGGCCGAGAGCCCATCGAGCTCATGGACGAGGTGGAGGAGGTGCTGAAGATCCCCTGCGCCCCCGTGACCTGGCCCATCGGCATGGGCAAGCGCTTCAAGGGGGTCTACCACATCCGCCGCGACGCGGTGCACCTGTTCTCCCCCACCCACGGCGGCAAGATGCAGCAGGGGGAGGTGATCCAGGGCCTGGACAACCCGCGCCTGGACGAGGTGCTGGGGGATCAGGCCCGGGAGCTGCGCGAGGAGCTGGAACTGGTGATGGGGGCCTCCCACGCGTTCGATCTGCAGGCCTACCTGGAAGGCCGCCTCACCCCGGTCTTCTTCGGTTCGGCCATCAACAACTTCGGCCTGCAGGAGCTGCTGGACGACTTCGTGGAATACGCCCCGTCGCCGCGGCCCCGGGCCACGGAGAGCCGCGAGGTGTTGCCGGAAGAGGAGACCTTCTCCGGCTTCGTGTTCAAGATCCAGGCCAATATGGACCCGCAGCACCGGGACCGCATCGCCTTCATGCGCATCTGCTCCGGCAGCTTCAAGAAGGGCTCGAAGCTGCACCACGTGCGCATCGGCAAGGACGTGCGCATCGCCGATGCCCTCACCTTCCTGGCCTCGGACCGGGAACACACGGAAGAGGCCTTCCCCGGGGACATCATCGGCATCCACAACCACGGCACCATCCGCATCGGCGATACCTTCACCCAGGGGGAGAAACTGGCCTTCACCGGCATCCCCAACTTCGCCCCCGAGCTCTTCCGCCGCGCCCAGCTGCGGGACCCGCTGAAGATGAAACAGCTGCAAAAGGGCCTGCAGCAGTTGTGCGAGGAGGGGGCCACCCAGTTGTTCAAGCCCCTCACCAACAACGACCTGATCCTTGGCGCCGTGGGGGTGCTGCAGTTCGATGTGGTGGCCCATCGCCTCAAGACGGAATACAACGTGGACGCCAGCTTCGAGAACGTGAACGTGAACACGGCCCGCTGGGTGACCTCGGAGGATGAACGCAAGCTGGAGCAGTTCAAGGACAAGGCCGCCAGCAACCTGGCCATCGACCACGGGGGGGACCTGGTGTACATCGCCCCCACGCGGGTGAACCTGCAGATGGCCCAGGAGAAGTGGCCGGAGATCGAGTTCAGCGCCACCCGGGAGCACGGCATCGGCGGGAACTGATCCCCCTGGTCAAGGATCCCGCAATCAGGGGCATGAGCCGCCCTTGCTTGCGGGGCCCATGGGCTGGATCGGTTGCGAAGACTCAACTTTCTCCGGGCCCGGCCGCCACAAGGGATACACCGGCCGGCGGGTCCGCCGTGCACACCTGCGGGCGTGCCCGGAAGCCGCTTTTACAAGCAACAGGGAGTGCTCGTCATGCTGCAACGTCTTCGCATCGGCCAGCGGCTGATCCTGGGGGTGGCCCTGACCCTGGTGGTGATGCTGGCGGTCCTGCTGCCCCTGGTGGTGGGCCAGTTGAACGGGATCATCCGCGAGGCGGAAGAGCGGGAACTGCGGGCCCTGCACGACGAGATCGTCGGTCGCATCGATGCCGAGGCCAAGGTGGGTGCGGCCGTCTCCGGGGCCCTGGCCCAGCTGGACAGCATCACCCGGCGCTTCGCGCAGCGGGATCGGGAAGCCCTGCGGCAACTGCTGCTACCCATGCACGACTACCTCAGGGAAGAGTATGCGGTGCGCCAGTTCCAGTTCCACACCGCCCCCGCCACCTCCTTCCTGCGCCTGCACCGGCCCGAGAAATTCGGTGATGACCTCTCCGGTTTCCGCCACACGGTGGTGGAGGTGAACCGCACGGGCCGGCCGGTGCGCGGGCTGGAGAGCGGCGTTGCGGGCCTGGGCATCCGCGGCGTGGTGCCGGTGCGCCATGCCGGGGAGCAGGTGGGCTCCCTGGAACTGGGCATGTCCTTCGGGGAACCCTTCTTTCAGCAGATTCGCGATGAGTGGTCCGGGGTCGGGATGCACATCGCCCTGCATACCCTGCGGGAGGGCCGCCTGGAGCCCTTTGCCAGCACCTGGCGATCCGCGGATCTCATGCCCGAAGATGCCCTGCGGGGGGCCCTGGATACGGGTGAGGCCTTCACAACCGCCCGCCTGGGCGAGGATCCGGTGGCCGTCTACGCCGCGCCGGTGCAGGACTACTCCGGCGAGCCCGTCGGGGTGCTGGCGGTCTCCCTGGACCGCAGCTACTACGTGCAGGCGGCGGCCATGGCCCGCAACACCGTCCTGGGGGTGGGGCTGCTGGCCCTGCTGGCGGGACTGGCCACCGCCTGGTTCATGGGGCGCACCATCACCCGCCCCATGCAGCGCGCCGTGGAGGCCATGCGGGACATCGCCGAAGGGGAGGGGGACCTCACCCGCCGCCTGGAGTCCGGGGGGCGGGACGAGATCGCCGAAATGGCGGCCGCCTTCAACCGCTTTGCCGAGCGGGTGCAGGAGACGGTGCGGCAGGTGGGGGGATCCACCGAACACCTGGCCGCCGCCTCGGAGCAGATGAACACGGTCACCGCGCGCACCAACGAGGGCATGCAGCGCCAGCGCACGGAGATCGAGCAGGTGGTCACCGCCATGAACGAGATGACCTCCACGGTGCAGGATGTGGCGCGCAACGCCGAGTACGCCGCCGAGGCGGCCCGCGAGGCGGATGGCAGTGCCGGCGAGGGCTCACGGGTGGTGCAGGAGACCATGCAGTCCATCCGTCAATTGGCCGAGGACGTGAACCGGGCCGCGGAGAGCATCAATCGCCTGGGCAAGGACTCCGAGGGCATCGGTGCCGTGCTGGACGTGATCCGGGGCATCGCCGAGCAGACCAACCTGCTGGCCCTGAACGCCGCCATCGAGGCGGCCCGGGCCGGGGAGGCGGGCCGGGGTTTTGCCGTGGTGGCGGACGAGGTGCGCACCCTGGCCAGCCGCACCCAGGACTCCACCCAGGAGATCCAGGGCATGATCGAACAGCTGCAGCAGGCGGCGCGGGAGTCCGTACAGGTCATGGAGCAGGGGCGCAACCGGGCCTCGGGTACCGTGGAGCAGGCGGGCAGCGCCGAGCAGGCCCTCTCCAGTATCACCGATGCGGTGAGCCGCATCTCCGACATGAACGCGCAGATCGCCTCGGCGGCGGAGGAACAGAGCACGGTGGCGGACGAGATCAACCGCAACCTGGTGCACATCAACGACATCTCCGAAGAGACCGCCGAGGGCGCGAAGCAGACCGCCGGCAGCGGCGAGGAACTGGCGCGTCTGACCCGGGAGCTGCAGGGCCTGGTGGGCCGTTTCCGCTACTGATGCCCCGCCCCGGCGCGTCCTTTCCCGCCCCCCGCCGGAGGTGCGGGGTCGGCCTGCGCGCGCCCTAAGCGGGTGCGCGCCCATGGCCGGGCTGGACCGAGTCCGCCGGCGGCCGTGGCCGCGGTGCCCGCGGGGATCCCCTTGCTCTACAATGGGGGCCACCTGCAACCATGGGCGACGGCCATTCATGACCCCCTCCCGCGAAGACCCCAAGGCCCTGGAACATACCCCGACCCCGCGGCTGGCAGCCCCGGATGAGGCGGAACTGGCCCGCCTGGAGGCCCCGGATGCACTGCCGCCACAGGAAGGGACCGGTTTCCAAGGGCATGTGGTGGGGGTGGGGGCCTCCGCCGGGGGGCTGGAGGCCCTGGAACAGCTCTTCGAGGCCATGCCCGAGGGGACCGGGGCCGCCTTCGTGGTGGTGCAGCACCTCTCCCCCGACCACAAGAGCCTGATGGGCAACCTCCTGTCGCGGCACACCCGCATGCCGGTGCAGACGGTGGAGGACGCCATGGCGATCCGGGCGGAGACCATCTACCTGATCCCCCCGGGCAATCTCATGACCGTGGTGGACGGGCAACTGCGCCTGAGCCCCAAGAACCCCGGGGCCCTGTCCCTGCCCATCGACCTGTTCTTCTCCTCCCTGGCGCGGGAGTTCGGCGACCGCGCCATCGGCGTGATCCTCTCGGGCACGGGCTCCGACGGCACCCGCGGCTCCGTGGCCATCAACGACGCCGGCGGCCTGTTGCTGGCCCAGGACCCGGAGAGCGCCAAGTTCGACGGCATGCCCCGCAGCATCATCGCCACCGGCCTGGTGGACGAGGTGCTGCCGCCGGATGCCCTGGGGGCGCGCATCCGGGACCATATCCAGCAAAAGCCGGACACCCAGGTGCCCCCTCCCCCGCGCGCCAGCGGGGAACTGGATACGGGTTCGGCCCTGGAGGGGATCTTCCACCTGCTGCACAACCATGGCGGGGTCAATTTCCGGGACTACAAGCCCGCCACGGTGCTGCGGCGCATCGAACGGCGCATGCAGGTGCGCCATGTGCCGGATTTCGAGCACTACCTGGAACTGCTGGAGGCGGATTCCGGGGAGGTCTCGGTGCTGCGCCGGGAGATCCTCATCCCCGTGACCAACTTCTTCCGCGACCCCGACGCCTTCGAGGTTCTGGCCGAGCGGGCGGTGGACGCCATCGTGCGCCAGGCCAGCGAGGCCCATCCCATCCGCGTCTGGGTGGCGGGCATGTCCACCGGCGAGGAGGCCTATTCCGTGGCCATGCTCTTCGCCGAGGCCTTCGAACGGCTGCAGCGCTGGCCGGACATCAAGATCTTCGCCACCGACGTGGAGCAGAAGAACGTGGACGCCGCCAGTGCCGGCACCTTCTCCGAGGCCATCATGGCGGAGGTCTCCCCGGAGCGCCTGGAGCGCTTCTTCATCAAGCGGGGCAGCCACTTCGTGGTGCGGCCGGAACTGCGCCAGACCCTGGTGTTCGCCCGCCACAACCTGGTGGAGGATCCGCCCTTCACCCGCATGGACCTGGTGTGCTGCCGCAACGTACTCATCTACTTCCTTCCGGCCACCCAGGAGCGCGCCCTGCGCCGCCTGCAGTACGCCCTGGCCCCGGGGGGGTATCTCTTCCTGGGCACCAGCGAGTCCCTGGGGGCCCTGGGGCCGGACTTCACCCCGGTGAGCAGCAAGCACAAGCTCTTCCAGATGCTGCGCAGCGCCACCCTGCCGGTGGACACCCGACTCTCGGGTCCCCCTCCCGGGGGCCGCCAGGGGACCACCAGGCCATCCCGCCCGCCAGCGGGCGCAGCCGCCCGTTCCCGGGATGCCTCCGCCATCGAGTCGGCGCAGCATGCCTTGCTGCGGGATCACGCCCCCCCCAGCATCCTGCTGTCCGATGCCATGGAGCTGATCCATATCTTCGGGGACGCCCAGCGTTATCTGCACTTCCCCTCCGGCAGCATCACCCTGGAGGTCTCCCGGCTTCTGCCCTCCGGCATCGTGCCCGTGGCCCAGGCCCTGCTGCGCCGCGCCATGAAGAGCGATGAGCCCATCCGTTCGGAGGCCGGGCGCTTTCAGCTACCGGACGGCAGCGCGGCGCGCCTGCGCCTGAGCGCGCGCCGCCTGGACGGGGAGGACCGCAACGCCCCGTTCCTGCTGCTGTCCTTCGAGGCCCAGGAGGAGCCCCCCGCCGGGGACGGGGAGGCCCCCCAGGCCCTGGACATGAACGCTGAGGCCATGGAGCGCATCCACTCCCTGGAGCAGGAACTGGCGGCCACGCGGGAGAGCCTGCAGGCCACCATCGAGGAACTGGAGGCCTCCAACGAGGAACTCCAGGCCACCAACGAGGAGATGATGGCCGCCAACGAGGAACTGCAGAGCTCCAACGAGGAACTGCAGTCGGTGAACGAGGAGCTCTACACCGTCAACGCCGAGAACCAGGAGAAGATCCAGATCCTCAACCGCCTGAATGCGGACCTGGACAGCATGGCCAAGGCGGCCTCCATCGCCACCCTGTTCCTGGACGAGTCCCTGCGCATCACCCGCTTCACCCCCGAGGTGCAGCAGATCTTCAAGATCCGGGACGGGGACGTGGGCCGGCCCATCGACGATTTCACCCACAGCCTGGATTACCCGGAGCTGATGCAGGACCTGCGCCTGAGCCTTCGGGAGGGGCGCCCCTGCGAACACGAGGTGCCCTCCGCCTCGGGCCGCTATTACCTGCTTCGCATCCTGCCCTACACCCTGGAGGGGCAGGCCAGCCGCGGCGCGGTGATGACCCTGGTGGACATCACCTCGGTGCGGGACGTGGCCCGGCTGCAGGCGGTGCTGGATTCCCAGGCCCACCAGGTGGCGGTGCTGGACCGGGAGGGCCGGGTGCAGATGGTGAATACCGCCTGGCGGGCCTACGCCCGGGCCCATCCCAAGGACCCCATGGGGGTGCCCGAACCGGGGGAGGACTTCCTGCAGCGCTGCCGCGATGGCCGCATGGAGGCGGACGGCGCCGGGGAGCGGATGGCGCGGGAACTGCAGCGGGTCCTGCAGGACCGTTGCGAGGGCTTTGCCCTGGAGTACCGGCAGGGGGAGGGGCCGGGTGCCCCCGCGTTTCTGGTGCACGTGGGCAAGCTGCACCACCCCGAGGGCGGGGCCATCATCAGCCGTCTGGAGATCACCGACTGGATCACCCGCGCCCGGGACTGACCCCGTCCCCACGGCCCTGGCCGGGGAAGGGATCTGGCGGTGCCAACGTAGGGGATTCGGAGCCGGTTCAGCCGGACCCGTCCTGGGGGGCGCTCTCCCAGTCCGCTTCCCATTCCGCCGCGGGCCGCGGCCGGCCGAAGAGGAAGCCCTGCCCCATGTGGCAGCCCTCCCGCAGCAGGAAGGCCCCCTGGCCCTCCTGCTCGATGCCCTCGGCCACCGTCTCCAGGCCCAGGGTCTGGCCCAGGCCGATGACCGCGCGGATGATGGCCTCGCCATTGGGGTCCCGGCCCACGTCCTGGATGAAGGAGCGGTCGATCTTGAGCCGGTCCAGGGGCAGGCGCTTGAGATAGGAAAGGGAGGAGTAGCCGGTGCCGAAGTCGTCCACCGCCAGCTTCACCCCCATCTCCTTGAGTTGCTGGAGGACCGACAGGGTCTTCTCCGGGGCCCTCATGATGAGGGATTCGGTCACCTCCAGTTCCAGGCATTGGGGGGGCAGATCGTAGTCCCCCAGGGCATCCTGCACCCGTTCCACCAGGGATTCCCGTTCCAGTTGCTGCACGGACAGGTTCACCGCCACCTGGGGCACATGGAAGCCGGCGTTCCGCCAGGTCCGCATCTGGCGGCAGGCCTCCCGCAGGACCCAGGCCCCGATCTCCCCGATCACCCCCATCTCCTCGGCCAGGGCGATGAAGTGCCCGGGGGAGATGAGTCCCAGGGCCGGGTGCTGCCAGCGCACCAGGGCCTCCACCCCCAGCAGGGAACGGTCCCGCAGGTCCACCTGGGGCTGGTAGTGCACCCGCAGTTCGTCCCGGGCGGAGGCGCCGCGCAGGGCGGATTCCATCTTCAGCCGGTCCAGCACCCCCTCGGAGAGGTTGGGGGCGAAGAATTCATAGCCGTTGCGGCCGTGGGTCTTGGCCTCGTACATGGCCAGGTCCGCGTGCTTGAGCAGGGTGTCGGCGTCCTCGCCGTCCTCCGGGTAGGTGGCGATGCCGATGCTGGCGCTCACCGCTACCTCGTGGCCATCCAGGTGCATGGGCTCCTCGAGGATCTTCAGCAGCTTGCGGCACAGGGTCTGGATGTCGTCCCGGCTCATCTCGCCGTCCAGCAGCAGCACGAACTCGTCCCCCCCCAGGCGGCTGAGGGTGTCCGAGGCGCGGGTGGTGTGCTCCATGCGCCGCGCCACGGTCTGCAGCAACTGGTCCCCCAGGTTGTGGCCCAGGGTGTCGTTGATGGTCTTGAAGCGGTCCAGGTCGATGAACAGCAGCACCAGGGAGGTGCCATGGCGCCGCACCCGGCGCAGGGCCTGGCGCAGGCGGTCGCGAAACAGGACGCGGTTGGCCAGGCCGGTGAGGGGGTCGTAGTGGGCCATGAACTCCAGCTGCTGCTGGGCCTCCTTCACCTGGCCGATGTCGCTGAATACCCCCACGTAGTGCTCGATCTGCCCCGATTCCCCGGGCACGGCGCTGATGGTGAGCCATTCCGGGTACACCTCGCCGTTCTTGCGCCGGTTCCAGATCTCGCCGCGCCAGTGGCCGGTGCCCAGCAGGGTGCTCCACAGGTTCTGGTAGAAGGTGGCGTCCTGGCGGCCCGACTGCAGGAAGGTGGGCCGGCGACCCTTCACCTCGTCCTCTTCGTAGCCGGTGATGTGGGTGAAGGCGGGGTTCACCGCCACGATGTGACCGGCGGTGTCGGTGACCATGATGCCCTCATCGGCGGCCTGAAAGACCTGATCGGCCAGGCGCAGGCGCTCCTCGTTGGCGCGGCGCTTCTTCTCCAGCTCCAGGTGCTGCAGGGCGTAGGAGAAGTCCTCGGTGATGTCCTGCACCAGCCGGTCCACCTGGGGGTTGAAGGCCTCGCGGGTGGCGGAGAGGAAGGTGGCCACCCCCACCAGGCGATGGCCACGGATGAGGGGGTAGTGGCCGAAGGTCTGCACGCCGTTGTGCTGCGCCCAGCGGCTCCAGGCCTCGGGGGCACCGGGGTCGTCACGGTTGGCGTAGACATAGGACTGGCGGTTGATGAGCTCCCAGGCCTCCTCCATGGGCAGGGAGGGCACTTTCTGTGGCGGGACCCCGTTCACGGCCCGGGGCACGGGCACCGCCCCTTCCTCGGGGCAGAGGCTGATGATGCAGCCGGAGAAGCCGCCGTGCTGCACGGCGATGCGCACCAGGTTGTCCAGCAGGCGCTGTTCGTCCTCGATGCGGATGATGGCCTGGTTCACCGCGCTCAGGGTGGCATAGAGCAGGCTGACCTGGGCCACCTCCAGTTCCGCCCGCTTGCGGTCGGTGACGTCGCGATTGATGCCGCGCCGGCCCTGGTAGCCGCCGTCCTCCTCCAGCACCGCGCGGCATTCATGCTCGATCCAGCGGATCTCGCCGTCCGGGCGCTGGATGCGCAGCTCCATGCGTTCGTGGGGGGCGTCGGCGTCCTCCTCCAGCACCTGTTGTTCGTGGTTCTGCCAGCGCTCCCGGTCCCCGGGCAGCAGCAGGCGGGGGAACAACTCCGGGTCCTCGATAAAATCCTGTGGCGGGTGCCCGCTCACCCCCTGGCAGGCGGGGGAGACGTAGCGGTAGCGGCCTTCGGGGCCGAACCAGTAGTCCCAGACCGGGGAGTAGTCCGCCAGGATGCGGTAGCGCTGCTCGCTCTGGCGCAGGCGTGCATGGGCCCGCTCCATGGCCTGTTCCTGGTGGATGCGCTCGGTGAGGTCCACCACGGCGCAGACGAAATGGTGGCGGCCCTGGGCATCGGGACCCAGGGGGGCGACGTGGAGTTCACCGTTGAAGCTGCCGCCGGTGGCCCGCAGGAAGGTCACCTGGGAGGCCAGCCCCTTGCCCGCCTCCTCCGCCTGGCCCAGGGTGCGGTTCAGGGCCATCTCGTCCTGGCGGTGGATGAGGCGCCCCAGGAAGTGGTGGCGCAGGTGGCGGCTGTCCAGCCCGAAGAGCCCGGCGGCGTGTTCGTTGCACTCCAGCACCAGGCCCGTGCGGTCCACCACCAGGGCGGCCACGGGGATCCCGGAGAACAGGCCCCGGTAGCGGGTCAGGGCCTGTTCCGCCACCTGCTGGGATTCCCGCAGTTCGGCGTTCTGGATCTCCAGTTCCGCCTGGTAGATGCGCAGCTGCTCGGTGATCTGCCCCAGATCCAGGTCGCCCTGTTCCAGCAACTGTTGCGCCAGGTCGAACTCCCCCCGGCGCAGGGCCTGGCGGGCGCGCTCGCGGATGGTGGCCGGTTGCGGGTTGTCGGGGATCCTTCGGGCCATGGCTCATGGTCCGGCGCAGGGGGGCGCAGGCACCGGTCGTTGCGGGGAAGCGGGCGGCTGCGGGCCGTTCATCGGGTATTTGGTGCGCATATCTTGGGGCTTGTGAACTGCTTCACGCAATGGCGCCGTGCCCATGATACTGCAGTTGCCGCCCCGCCGCCCCCATCAGGCCTCCCCGCCGGCGCGCCGCTGCGCCTGCGCCGGTTCGGTCTGCCCCTCGGGGAGGACATCGGCGGGTACCGGATGGCCGAACAGATACCCCTGGTGGGCCTGGCATCCCTGGTGGCGGAGCCAGGCCCATTGTTCCTGGGTCTCCACCCCCTCTGCAATGACCCGCAGCCCCAGGGCCCCGGCCAGGGCCAGGATGGTGCGGGCGATGGCGGCATCGTTGGTGTCGGTGAGCACATCCCGCACGAAGGAGCGGTCGATCTTCACCGCGTCCAGGGGCAGGCGCTTGAGGTAGGTGAGGGAGGAATAGCCGGTACCGAAGTCGTCCAGGGCGAAGCCCACGCCTCGTTCCCTCAAGATCCTCATCTTGGCGATGGTGTCCTCCACGTCCTCCAGCAGCAGGCTCTCGGTGATCTCCAGGGTGAGTTGGCCGCCGGGGGCGCCGTGGCGGTCGATGGCCTCGAGCACCCCTGCGGTGAACCGGGGGTCGCGGAACTGGCGGGGGCTGACGTTCACCGCCAGACGCATCCCCCGGCGCCGGGGATCCCGCGCCCAGGTGGCCAGTTGGGCGCAGGCCCGGTCCAGCACCCATTGCCCCAGGGGCAGGATCAGTCCCGTCTCCTCGGCCAGGGGGATGAACTCCGACGGGGGCACCGGGCCGCGCTCAGGATGGTCCCAGCGCAGCAGGGCTTCCGCGCCGGTGATGTGTCCGGCATCGTCCACCAGGGGCTGGTAATGCAGCTGAAAGGCCTCCTCCTGGAGGGCGCGGCGCAGGTCCGCCTCCAGGGCGGCGCGGGCGCTGATCATGGCCTGCATGCTGGGGTCGAAGAAGCGCAGGGTGTTGCGCCCGGCGGACTTGGATTGGTACATGGCCAGGTCCGCCCGTTTCATCACCTCGTCCACGCGCATGCCGCGGGGCTCCATCAGGGTGATGCCGATGCTGGCCGTGGTGTGGTATTCCCGGCCGCAGAGGGGATAGGGCACGTTCAGGGCGGACAGGATCTTCTCCGCGACCCCCTCGGCCCGGGTGGCCGCCGCCGCCCGGTCCGCGCCCAGATCCGGCAGCATGACCACGAACTCGTCGCCGCCCAGGCGGGCGACGCTGTCCACGTCCCGAACGCAGTCGCGGATGCGTTCCGCCACCTGGATGAGCAGGCTGTCCCCCTGGTCGTGGCCCAGGGTGTCGTTGAGGACCTTGAATTGGTCCAGGTCGATGAACAGCAGGGCCCCGTGGTGCCGGGTGCGGGCCGCGGCGGTCAGGGCCTGGTCCAGCCGGTCCATGAGCAGGCGGCGGTTGGGCAGGTGGGTGAGGGGGTCGAAGAAGGCCAGGGTGCGGATCTCGTCCTCGGCCTGCTTACGGGCGGTGATGTTGTCGATGATGGCGGCGAAGCGCCCGGGGCCCGTCTGGAAGGCGCCGATGCTGAAGTGTTGCCCGGAAGAGGGCATGTACTGCTCGAAGGTGATGGACTCCCCCTCCAGGCCCACCCGGGCGTAGCGGGCGATGAGGGGTTCCAGTTCTGCGGCCGGGAAGAGTTCCGTGGCCCGCCGCCCCAGCACCACGGAGACGGGGATGCCCGTGTGGCGCTCGAAGGCGGGGTTGACCAGGGTGAAGACGTAGTCCGTGGCCTGGCCCGCCTCGTCCAGGATCAGTTCGTGCACCGCCACGCCGCTGAGGGAGTTGTCGAACAGGGCGCGGAAGCGCGCCTCGCTGGCCTTGATGGCCCGCTCCGCCTCACGGCGTTCGCCGATCTCCTGCTTCAGGGCCCGGTTCATGCGCTGCAGGGATTCATGACTCGCCTGGAGCTGGCGGTCGTAGCGGGCGGTGCGCAGGTAGCCCCGCAGCACCAAAAGGCTCAGGGCCGCCACCGCCAGCCCGCCCAGGGTCAGGATCCAGAACTTGCGCCACCAGGCGGCCATCACCGTGTCGTAGGGCTCGCCGGCCAGCACCAGGAAGGGCAGGTCGGGGACCTTGTAGCCGGTGTAGATGCGCCGCCGGCCGTCCACCGGCGAGAGGACGGTGGCGGTGAGGCTCTGCCGGTCCGAGCGGATGAGCCGGTTCAGGGCGGGTTCGTCGAGTCGCTGCCCCAGGTGGTGACCGAAATCCTGCACCTCCTCCCGGGGTCGGCGGGCCAGGAGGCGGCCCTGGTCGTCGGTGATGGTGAGGCTGTGGCCCTGGGGCAGGTCGATGCGCTGCAGCCAGGGGTCGAAGAAATCCAGTTCCAGGCGCAGTTCCAGGACCCCGGCGAGGGTCCCGTCGGGATGTTGCAGGGCCCGGGTCTGGGCCACGGTGAATTCCGTGCCATTGCGGGTGGAGACAAAGGCCCTGGAGACGTGCCCGCGGCCGTCTGCATCCGCCTTCGCGACCTGCTGGAAGTGGTCGTAGTCGGCGATGCGGTAGTCCGGGGGCAGGTCTTCCAGGGTGGTGTGCAGGAGCCGGCCCTGGGCATCGAACAGGCTCAGGGCCCGGGCGTTGGGCAGCAGGCTGCGCCGGTCCTCCAGCCAGGCCGACCGTTCCCGGGGCGGTGGGGCGTGGCCCTGGGTGAGGTCCCGGGAGATCCCCTGCAGCAGCAGGTCCGAGGCCTGGAAGGCCCCCACCAGCCATTCCCCCACCAGCATGCCGGTGGCGCGGGTGTTTTCCCGGGCCGTGGCCAGGTCCCGTTCCCGGGTGGTGGCCAGTTCCCAGGCGATCCCCGCCGCCAGCAGCAGGCAGAAGAGGCCGCAGATGAGGCACGGAACCAGGGCGCCGGGCGCGGGACGCAGGGCCTTCAGGAACGATGCTTTCAACACGCCTGTCCTTGGTCGGAAGGGGATCCGACCGCCATCGCCGGCGTGCGCTCCAGCCACGCCGGCGGCGTCCACTGGGACTGGCCCGGCTCCGCGGGGCCGCTTGGAGTGAATACCGGGCTGCCGATGAATCAGGCGGGTACGCGTGGACCGGCACCGGATGCCCATGGATACAGTCTACATGCACCTCGCGGCACGGCACCACTGCCACCGGTGAGGCAGGGAGGGGGTAACCTCATTGCGGGGGGGCGGTGGAGTTGCGCCGGGGCCGGGGTTTGCAGCGGAGGGGGCGGCCGCGGCCGCCCCGGTCTTCAGCCCCGGTCTTCAGAAGACGTTTCAGATGGCCTCCACCTTGCCGTTGAGGTCCATGAGCAGGGTCTCCACCTCCAGTTCCGGGTGTTTCATGCGGACCTGGCGCGCCAGTTCGTGCAGGTACTGGGCGTGGGTTTTGGCCTCCCGTTCCGGCGTCTCGGTGTGCGCATCCCCCAGGAAGGTCTTGTAGGCACCGCAGTCCCGGTGATCCAGGAGGATCACGCGGCGGATGTGGTGCAACTGGATGGAGATCTCCAGGTGCTGCCAGAAGGTCTTGTTCCAGGCGGGGTAGCGCTCCGTCAGGGCCCCCAGGGAGGCCCCCGCCAGGATCATGTGATCGTACTTGTCGCGCAGGCCGCGGTAGGTCATGTAGCGCTCGATCTCGTCCATGAGCCGGAAGTCCATGCAGGTGAGCAGCAGGGCCTCGGTCTCCCCTGCGGCCCGGGCCTCAGGGACCCAGGAGGTGGTGGCCAGCAGGCTGGCGCCGGCCCCCAGGGCCGCCAGTTGCAGGAAACGGCGGCGTTCCTTTTCCACCAGGACGGGGGTGTCTTCGGGGGTTTTTCCCATGGGGTTTCACCTCATCTTTTCTTGCGGGTTTTTCCCGGCGATCGGCGGGCCGGGAGGGATGTCATCCGGGGTGTTTTATTCTTTTTGGGGATATGGGGTTTTTAGGTGATTATTTTAGCGCGGACCGGGGTGATGTCGAGGGGGAGGGGGTTCTTGGCGTCTTATGTGCAATGCACCATAAAAATATTCTTATAGTGATCATAATAAATCGTGATTGTCATTGGGGTGTCCGGGGCCTACCGTGTCGTTCGTTCGTCAAGTGGACCGACACTTGCGCAGAATGATTTCCATCAAAAAAATCGGTTTGAACCGCTCAAAGGGGAACTGAATCCATGGATCAATCCAGCCGCTATGCCCGTCTCGATCTGAACGAGGGCGATCTCATCCGGGGTGGCCGCCACGTCCTGTGCGCCTACCTGATGAAGCCGCGGGAAGGCTTCGGGGATTACCTGTCCACCGCCGCCCACTTTGCCGCCGAGTCCTCCACGGGGACCAACGTGGAGGTGAGCACCACGGACGACTTCACCCGCGGCGTGGACGCCCTGGTCTATGAGATCGACGAGGCGAAGGAGCTGATGAAGATCGCCTATCCCATCGAGCTCTTCGACCGCAACATCAAGGACGGGCGGGCCATGATCGCCTCCTTCCTGACCCTGACCATCGGCAACAATCAGGGCATGGGTGACGTGGAATACGCCAAGATGCTGGACTTCTACATGCCCCCGGCCCTGCTGAACCTGTTTGACGGCCCGGCCATGAACATCCGCGACATGTGGAAGGTCCTGGGCCGGGACGTGGACAACGGCGGCATGGTGGTGGGCACCATCATCAAGCCCAAGCTGGGCCTGCGGCCCCAGCCCTTCGCCGATGCCTGCCACCAGTTCTGGCTCGGCGGGGACTTCATCAAGAACGACGAGCCCCAGGGCAACCAGGTCTTCTGCCCCCTCAAGGAGGTGATCCCGGCGGTGGCCGATGCCATGCGCCGCGCCCAGGACGAGACCGGCGAGGCCAAGCTGTTCTCCGCCAACATCACCGCCGACGATCCCTTTGAGATGATCGCCCGCGGCGAGTACATCCTGGAGCAGTTCGGCGAGAACGCCTCCCATGTGGCCTTCCTGGTGGACGGCTATGTGGCCGGCCCCAGCGCGGTGACCACCTGCCGCCGCTACTTCCCCAACCAGTTCCTGCACTATCACCGCGCCGGCCACGGGGCCGTCACCAGCCCCCAGGCCAAGCGTGGCTACAACACCCTGGTGCATATGAAGATGTCCCGCCTGCAGGGGGCCTCCGGCATCCATACCGGCACCATGGGCTTTGGCAAGATGGAAGGGGCGCCGGAGGACAAGCTCCTGGCCCATATGCTGGAGAACGAGGAGTCCGAGGGCCTGTTCTATCACCAGAAATGGTACGGCATGATGCCCACCACCCCCATCATCTCCGGGGGCATGAACGCCCTGCGTCTGCCCGGCTTCTTCGATAACCTGGGCCATTGCAATGTCATCCAGACCTCCGGCGGCGGCGCCTTCGGTCACAAGGACGGCCCGGTGGCCGGGGCCCTGTCCCTGCGTCAGGCCCGGGATGCCTGGATGGCCGGCATCGACCTGGTGGATTACGCCAAGGACCACGCCGAGCTGCGCGGTGCCTTCCAGACCTTCCACTGGGACGCCGACAAGCTCTTCCCCGGCTGGCGCCAGCGGCTGGGCCTGTAAGGGCCCGGCGGGGTGGTGCGGGGCCTGCATGGGGCCCCGCAGCTGTTCCTGAGGGTGGTACCTCAAATCCCAAAACTTGCACGGAATACCATGCCGTATATCCGACGGGCATAAGCGGGAAGGTCGCACGTCTTACCCTGGGAGGTCTGGGTCTGCCACGGTGTTACCGGCGTCGAGAGGCGACGGGATGGACTACCAGACGTTAGCAGAGGCCATAGTAAGCGTGGAGGAAGTGCCGTTCCTGCAACTCGAGGGCCGCCAGGTCGCAGGGCTGGGCGCCGATCACGGCGCAGGGCTCGGGGGAGGGGTCGGCGGGCTGGAAGTGCAGCCCCCCGTCGGCGTCGCGCCGGGCCCGCCACAGCACCTCCCGGGGGGCGAAGGTGAGGGGTTTGAGGGCCTGGGGCCCGTTGGCCCAGGCGAAGCAACATGGGTCTTCCCCGGGGGCGAGGCGGTAGTGCCCCGGGGCCTGTTCGTCCCGCAGACCGGCGGGCAGATCGTCCCAGTTTTGGATGGGGGCGAGCACCACGGTCCCGTCCCGGGCCACCGGGCCGCGCACACGGCCATAGCCGGCATCCCGGAGTGCATCCAGGAGCCGGTCCGCCTCAGGGCGGGGCAGGAACAGGGGGGCGTCGTCCATGATCCAAGCCTAGACCAGGCACGGCCGGGTGTCGGCGCCGCCCTGTCGCGGTTTCGATCCAGATCAATATTCCCGCCCCATGGTTTGACCTTCCGGAACCGGGGTTTTTCAGGACCGGCCCCCTCGGGGGTCGGCAGCGGTTAGAATGTCCTCCCCGGGCGTGTACAGCCCCCTTTCCCTTCCCCGCCCGGGCTCCCAAAAAGCCTCGGACAAGCCATGAACATGCTCAAGCGATTCTTCAAAGGCGCCGGCAGGGACGGGGAGCCGGCGCATCCCCAATCCGACCGGAAGGCGGGCCTGCGGCCGCTGCCGCAGGGGGTTTCCCCCCAGATCCTTGGGGCGTATGCCGATTTCCGGGATCAGGACGCGGAGACCCTCAAGGTCATCGCGCGCAAGGCTCGGCTCATGGAGGCCCCTGCGGGGCTGTATTTGCGGGTCATGGAAGAGACCCGCTGGAGGTACTACCTGCTCTCCGGGGAGGTCCGCATCTTCGGCGAGGACGGCGCCATGCAGAAGAGGGCCGAGGCGGATCGCCATGCACGGGAGCTGCTCCCCCTGGATGTGGGGGTGGAAGGGGCGGACTTCCCCGGGGGTGCCCGGGTGATCCGGGTGGACCGCAACCTGTTCGACGCCCTGCAGAAGCACCGCAAGGCCCGGGGCGGGGTGGATATCCATCTGGAGGCCGCCATCTCCCCGGATGCCGCGTCGCTGCTGCAGGCCATCAGCGCGGACATCGCCGGGGACCGCTTCCGTCTGCCCAGCCTGCCCGATACGGCCATGCGGGCACGGACACTGCTGGAGGATCCCCAGGTCAGTGTCGAGGCGGTGGAGGCCCTGGTGCGGGAGGACGTAACCCTCACCGCCACGGTGATCCGCGCCGCCAACAGCGCCCTGTTCACCGGCATGCACGAGGTCTCCACCATCCGCGAGGCGGTGGTGCGCATGGGGCTCACCCGCATGAAGAAGATCGTCCTGGTGGTCTTCCTGGACGAGGTGTTCACCGTGGGCTGTCCGCGTTTCGATCGCTTCGTGCGCCAGTTGCGCAGCGAGAGCCGGGTGATCGCCGCCCTGGCCCACGCCATGGCCGCCCGCCTGGGGCTGGAGGACCCGGAGAACGTCCTGCTGGTGGGGATGCTCTCCCAGATCGGCAAGTTCGGCGCCGCCACCTATATCGCCGAGCGCCAGGAGGATCTGGGGGATGAGCGGGCCTTTGCCCTCATCGAGGAGGTCTATCCCTTTGTGGGGGAGATGATCGCCACCCACTGGCGTTTCGGGCCGGAGGTGACCACGGCCATCCGCCACGCCAGCAACCAGAGCGGTCTGGATCCGGAGCACCCGGAGGCGGATATCGTCAACGTGGCCAGCCGCTACATGCAGGCCTTCTACCGGGGGGATGCCCAGGTGCAGCCGCGCTACGACGAGACCCTGTCCTTCCATGCCCTGGATCTGCCGGAACCGGATGCGGAAGGGCGGATCCCCTTCCTGGACCAGGTGCTGAACCGCTTCGAGGCCCATCCCGCCCGGGGTTAGTCAGGGGCCTCGTGCAGCGTCCGCTGGACCAGTGCGGCGGCGCGCTCCAAGGCGGCCTCCACCCCGGCGCGGTCCCCGGTGCTGAACGGGCGCAGGACCTGCTCGCGGGCGTCCCCGTCCCCCTGGTCCGGGCGGCGCGCGCCGACCCGGATGCGGGGCATGAAGCCGTCGTTGCCCAGGGCCGCGAAGAGGGAGCGCAGGCCCTTGTGGCCGCCGTCACTGCCGCTGGGCTTGAGGCGCACCTCCGCCAGGGGCAGGTCCATGTCGTCGTGGATCACCATGACCCGCCGCCCGTCCACCCCCAGGCGCCGGCGCAGGGCCTCCACCATGGCCCCGCTCCGGTTCACGGCGCTGCCCGGACGGAACAGGATCACCTCCCGCCTTGCGATGCGGGTGCGGGCGATGCGGCCTTCCGGCACGGGGTGCCATTCTACCGGGGTTCCATCGGCCAGGCGTTGCAGCACGTCGGCCCCCAGGTTGTGGGGGGTGCCGTCGTGTTCCGCCCCCGGGTTACCCAGCCCCACCAGCAGCCAGGCGGGGGAGGTGGGGGCCCCTCCCGCCCCTTCGCCATCGGGTTCCAACCCAGCGGGGTCCATCCCCCCCGACACGCGGTCCATCGGGGTTGCCCTGGAGTCCGTGCGCTGGCGCAGGGGGCAGCGGTCGCAGAAGGTGTTCCTGCCGCAGTCCTGTACCCAGCAGGTGATGGGCTGATGCCGGGCCAGGATCAGGCGTACCAGGTGATCCATGCGGTTGGTCCCCTTGAGCAGCACCAGATCCCCTTCGCGCAGCTCCGCGCGCAGGTAATGGTGGGCATCCAGGAGGTCCGTAAAACCCACCAGCTGGCGATCGTCCGCGTGGGTGCGGGCCTTCAGGGCGCGCAGGGCATGGGGGCCCACGAAGACCACCCGGTCGGCCACCTCCCGCATGCGCCGGGCCACCTTGGGATAGAGCTTGGAGGCGGACAGGGAGGAGTCCGAGAGGGTGCCGACGACGGCCACCTTGCGCCGGGCCCGGGCGCCCTGCAGGAAGGCCAGGGTGGGGGGCAGGGTCCAGTGGGGGGCCTTGTAGTCATCCCGCAGGAAGGTGATCCCCTCGGGTGTGGGCACCACCTGCATGCGCCCGGGGGCGGGGTGGGCCCCGGCCAGTCCGGCCATGGCCTCCCCCAGGGAAAGGCCGGCGGCCAGGCCGATGCCCAGGGCGGTCAGCACTGGCACGGCCAGATGGGTGCCGTGCAGGGCGGTGCGGCAGGTGTACTCCCGCCCCTCGTAGGCCAGTTGCAGGATCAGGGGCTCCGGGTAGTCGGAGCGGGCGCAGAGCAGGCGCAGGTGGGCGTCCTCGGCGGTGCCGAACCAGAGTTTTTGCACCGGTGTGCGCCCCCCCAGGGCACGGATCAGGGGGTCGTCGCGGTTGAGCACGGCGACCCCGTCTGCGGGCAGGGCCTGGATGAGCTTGGCCTTCTCCTCGGCGATGGCCTCCTGGGAGCCGCCGAAGCGTTTGATGTGGTCCCGGCCGATCACGGTCATGGCCGCGATGCGGGGACGCAGCAGACGGACGCGCGCATCGATGGTCCCGGGACCGCTGGTGGCCACCTCCAGCACCGCGAAGCGGGTGTCCCGGGGCAGGGCCAGCAGCATGCCGGCCATGTCACCCAGGTAGTTCAGTCCCAGGGCATTGCCCCGGGTGGGGCCCCGTTGCTGCAGCACGGCCACCGCCAGGTCCTTGGCGGTGGTCTTGCCCACCGATCCCGTGATGCCGACGAAGCTGGTGCGCCACAGCTGCGGTCGGCGCAGGCGGGCCCGCAGCACCCGGGTGCGTTCGTGCCAGAGCTGGCGGCGCCAGGCCAGGGCCTGATGGAGGCGGGTCTTGAGGTCCATGGGGTTCCCCTGTATGAGAAAGGCGCGGGGCATCACTCCCCGCCATTCGGCCCTGGTTGGGATACGAGTCTGCTTTACTGCCCAGGCTTTGATAGATCGGGTGCCGGCGTTTTGCAATCCCCGCGCGGCGGGAGTCGCATCCCGGCCCCGGGATCGGGTATTTTGAAGTGCTCCCGCCGCCCCCCTTTCATCACAGGAGCCCGTTGTCATGCTCACCGCCATCATCCTCATCAACGTGGAACGCACCCGGGTCAACGAGGTGGCCTCGGAGCTGGCGGACATGCCGGCCATCTCCGAGGTGTTCTCCGTGAGCGGGCCCTACGACCTGATCGCCATCGCCCGCGTGCGGGAGAACGAGGCCCTGGCGCAGTTGGTGACGGAACGCCTGCTCACCATCGACGGCATCGCCAAGACCCAGACCCTGCTGGCCTTCAAGGCCTATTCCCGGCATGATCTGGAGGCCATGTTCTCCGTCTGAGCGCGCATTCATCACCGCGCCATCCAGTCCATGTCATCCCCTGCCCGGACGCCGGGCGGGGCGGGAGTGTGTGAAGTCATGAGCAGTATCCACTACCGCGAGGCCTGGCTCCTGGCCGCCCGCGAACTCGAGGAAAACCGCAACGAGAACCTGTGGCAGCAGTGCCTGGAGGCCTGCGGCCGGGATCCCAACGAGGCCCGGGCCCGTTATCTCAACACGGCCGCGGAACGCTATGACCGGCATCTGGCCCAGGGTCGCAGTGAGGGTTCGCCGCACCCGGACGGGCAGGGGGGGATCCCCAAGGAGGGGGCCCGCGGCGGTCGCAAAGGCCTGCCCTGGCGGGAGCGTCTGCTGGAGCCCTCTCCCTTCAATCCCCTCATCGCCGCCGTGCCCCTGGCCCTGACCGCCTTCTGGTGGACCCTGGTGTATATCCTGGTGCAGACGCGGCCGCCGTTCATGGTCTGGGGGGGGCTGCTCATGCTGGTGTACGTCCCCTCGGCGGCGATGCTGGGCTATGCCCTGGTCTTCGCCCTGCGTTACCGCCTGAGTCCGGCCTTCCGCCAGCGGCGCGAGGGGGAGGCGGAGGCCCTGGCCCCCTGGGCCATGGCGGCCCTGATGGCCTTCGGCGCCATCAGCACCTACCTGCTCTGGGCCCTGTGACTTTTTCCCCGGGGCGCAGGCCGCCCCCGCGGGGCCGGCCGTCCGGCTACCAGGGCGCCGGCCACGATCAGTCCCCCGCCCAGCCATTCCTGGAGGCCCATGTGCTCGCCTGCCAGCCATGCGGCGGACAGGGCCCCCGCCACCAGCTCGAAGACCAGGATCACGGAGGACTGGCGCACCGGCAGCCGGGTGACGCCGATCTGCACCGTCACGGTCATGGCGGTCATCATGACCATCCCCAGCAAAAGCGCCAGGGCGATGATCCTGGGATCCGCCACCAGGGCCATGCCCAGGGCCCCGGCGCTGCCCGCCGCCAGGAAGGGGGCCCCGGCCCAGGCGGCCAGGGTCTTGATGCGCAGGGGCAGCCCGCGGGCATGGCGCACCTGGGTGTTGGTGGTAGCAAAGGCCATGCCCGCCACCAGTCCCAGCAGATCCGCCGGCATGATCTGCAGGGCCGCCTGGCCGGGCCAGAGCATCACCACCGCGCCCCCCAGGGCCAGCAGCAGGGCGGTGACGGCGGGGGCCGTCAGGTGTTCCCCCAAAAACAGACGGGCCAGGAGCACCGACCACACCGGGGAGAGATAGAAGAACAGCATCACCCGGGCCACCTCCCCGTGGATCATGCCCAGGCTGAAGGCCGTGCCCGAGAGGCCGGAGGTGAGGGCGATGCCCGCCACCCGCAGCGGTGCCTGCCGCAGCCAGCCCAGGTGATGCCGCGCCGCCGCCAGCCCCACCAGGGTTGCCCCCAGATAGATGAAGGCCACGGCCCATAGACCCGGCAGCCCCGCCGCCTCCAGGGCCCGCAGGGGATACCAGAAGCAGCCCCATAGCCCGGCCCCGAACAATAGCGCCGCCACGGCCAGTGCGTGGCCGTCGTGGGAAGGCATGGGTTGGGTTGGAGCGGGTTGGAGGGACATGGCAGCCATTCCGGAAGGAAAACCGTTCATTATATTCCTGCAGACACCGCAATGCCCAATGCCTGCCGGAGAAGAAATGCGTCCGGATCCGGGGCCGGATGGGTTCCCCAAGGGGGCGCCGCCCGCACCCGCGCAAACGGTGGGGGGATGGCATGGAGATCCCGGCTGCAGCCGGTGCGGGGTTTTCCTCCCGGCGGCGGGGCGGCATAGTGGAGGTTTTGGGAGCACGAAGATGACCCCCTCGAGACGGGCCTTTCTGGCGGCGGCCGCTGCCCTGATCCTCTCCGGCTGTGCGGCACTGCAAACCACCCTGGAGCAACCCTCGGTGAGCCTGGAGTCGGTGCGCGTGATCCCCGGGCAGGGGATGGCGCCGCGCTTCGCCTTCGGCCTGCGGGTGGTCAACCCCAATCCGGTGTCCCTGCCCCTCAAGGGCATGAGCTACACCATGGACCTGGAGGGGCACCGCCTGCTCAACGGCGTGGCCCGTGACCTGGAGACCGTGCCCGCCTACGGGGAATCCCGTTTCGAGGTGGAGGCGGGGGTGGACCTGCTGGGGGGGCTGAAGCTATTCAACGACCTGCTGCGCCAGACCCGGGGGGATACCCTGGACTACACCGTGCGCGCCCGCCTGGACGCCGGCGGCCTGGGGCGGGTGCTCACGGTGGAGGATCGCGGTGAACTGCCCCTGTCGGACCTGCGCGGCCGCTGAGGCGGTATGGGCATCGGCCATGGGCATATTGCTGACCATCCCGGGCCAGGGCACCCTGTCGGACTGGGAGGTGGAGATCACCCCCATCCGGGCCCAGGGGGCCGGGGGACAGAACGTCAACAAGGTCTCCAGCGCCGTGCACCTGCGCTTCGATATCCGGCGCTCGAGTCTGCCGCGGCCGTGCAAGGACCGGCTGCTGGCCCTGAACGATCAGCGCATCAGCAAGGACGGGGTGGTGGTGATCAAGGCCCAACGCTTTCGCAGCCAGGAGCAGAACCGGGCGGATGCCCTGGAGCGCCTGGAGGCCCTCATCCGGTCGGCGGCCCGTCCCGCACCCCGGCGCCGTCCCACCCGCCCCACGGCCGGGGCCCGGCGCCGCCGCCTGGAGGAGAAGGTGCGCCGCGGGCGCACCAAGGCCCTGCGGGGCCCGGTGAAGACCGACCCCGCGGACGGCTGAGGGGAGGGGCCTTGTGAGTCACGCCCCAGGCAATGCCCACTACGATCTGGTGGTCCTCGGTGCCGGGGCCTCCGGGCTCATGTGCGCCGCCGTGGCCGGGGCCCGGGGGCTGCGCGTGCTGGTGCTGGAGAAGACCCGCCAGGCCGGGCGCAAGATCCTCCTCTCCGGCGGCGGACGCTGCAATTTTACCAATCGGGACGTGGGCCCGGAGCATTACCTCTGCCGCAACCCCCACTTCGTCAAGTCCGCCCTGAGCCGCTACACCCCCTGGGACTTCCTCGCCCTGGTGGAGCGCCACGGCATCCCTTATCACGAACGGGAGCACGGGCGCCTGTTCTGCGACCGCTCCGCCCGGGACATCGTGCGCATGCTACTGGCGGAATGCGCCGACGCCGGCGTGGAGATCCGCACCCGCGCCCCCGCGGTGGAGGTGCATGCGGGCCCACCCCATCAGGTGGTCACCCCGGCGGGGATGGTGACCTGCGATGCCCTGGCGGTGGCCACCGGCGGGTGTTCCTTCCCCACCACCGGCACCACCGGGTTCGGCCTGGACCTGGCCCGCCAGCTCGGTCTCCCGGTGCAGCCGCCGCGCCCGGGGCTGGTGCCCCTCACCCTGGAGGGCAGGGCCCTGGAGCGCATCCGGGACCTCAGCGGCATCGCCCTGAAGGCCACGGTGCGGGTGGGGGATCATGCCTTCACGGAAAACCTGCTGTTCACCCACCGGGGCCTGAGCGGTCCGGCGGTGCTGCAGGCCTCCTCCTACTGGCGGCCGGGGGAACCGGTTGCCATCGACCTCTTCCCGGGCATGGACCTGGAGGCCCTGCTGGACGCTCAACGCCGCACCCATCCCCGGCGGATGCTCCAGACCCTGCTGGCACGGCACCTCACCCGCCGTGTGGCCCGGTGCTGGTGCAGCCATTGGGTGGAGGACCAGCCCCTGGGGCAGATGGGTCAAGCGGCGGTGCGCCAAGTGGTCTCCGCCTGCCAGTCCTGGACGGTCTGGCCCGCCGGCACCGAGGGCTACGGCGCGGCGGAGGTGACGGTGGGCGGCGTGGACACCGATGCCGTCTCCTCCAAGACCCTGGCCTGCCATGATCACCCGGGGATCCATTTCATCGGCGAGACCCTGGACGTCACCGGCCAGCTGGGGGGCTACAACTTCCAATGGGCCTGGGCCTCCGGCCATGCGGCGGGGTCGCTGGTGGGGGCGTAAGGTCATGGCAAAGAGGTTTTCCAGGGTTGCTCCTTGAGCACCCACTCCCTGCTGTCTTCCTGAACCCCTGAATTCACACGCGAACCATTATGAACACCGAAAGTCATTCCCAACTCGCCGCTTTCATCTGGTCCGTGGCGGACCTGCTGCGCGGGGATTTCAAGCTGTCAATACATTCGATCAGGAAGCCATGAAGTGGTGAACTAGGTTCTTTCCAGCCACCACCAAGACAATGACCCAGACTAGGATGGCGATCCAGGCGGCGGCCGCAGCCACGTCCTTGATATGTCGGACTTGCCGGTCATAGCGCGACTCCACTAGGTCGCATAACGCTTCGATGGCCGTATTGAGCAGCTCGGCGATCAACATGACCACCGTGACAAGTATGACGAGCAGGGAGTCCAGCCACGGGTGGTAAACGAGACTCAGCAGGATGATGGGTAGGGAAATCAGTAGCTTGTATAGGACACTGAAGTCCGAAACTGCTGCCCCCGATAAGCCTCGCAACGCCACTCGAAATTTTGCCAACGGCTGCCAACCCGGCTGGCCGCTATCCAGAAAGCGTTTTCGCATGATTCCAACCGAACAAATCAAAGGAAGAAATCGGCCAAAGCCGGGGTGGTTCGACCGACCAGGTCCGAATTGAACGCGCGACCCTCCGATACCCAAAGAGCCATCGATCACACGGCATTGTATCCCGAACCGCGGTCCTCAAACCGACCCAGATGTGGGAAAAGTATTTGATGGAGCCACGGCAGAAAGGCATTGCGGAAGAGAAGAAACCAAAAAAAATCCCCCGATGGTGAAGGGGGATAAGAAACGAGGGATGGTGCATTGCGGTTATTGGTTGAATTCAGGGGGGGCCATTGGATCGCCAGCAAACCGGCCGGATTCAAACCCAAAGGGGGGCGGAAACGGTAGCGATAGCCATCATCTTGATGGGGCGGACTCCGGTGGCGCCATCCCCAGGCATCACCACATCAGGTCATCCGGTACCTCGTAGCCGGCGTAGGGGTCGTCCTCGTCGCTGGGCGCGCTCGGTTCCGGGTCGTTGCGCACCAGGAACCGTTCGGGGTCGCGTTCGGCGATGCGCTCGGCCGTGTCCCGGGGGATCACCTCGTAGGCCCCGTCCAGGTCGACGATGGCCAGTTGCCCGCTGCCCAGGCGTTCCCGCTGTTTTGGGGTGACGTACACGTGGCGGATGACGCGGCCGTGCTGGAAGTGATAGGCCACGTCCGCGCCGGCCCGGTCCAACCGGTGGGTCTCGATGAGCTGGCGGATCTGGGCCTCCCGGGCCTTGCGCTCGGCGGCGGCCTTGCGCTCCTCATTGAGCCGGCGCGAGCGTTCCGCCTCCCGGCGCCGGGCCTCGTCGGCGGCGCTGGGGGCGGGGGCCGCCTCGGCGTTGCCCTTGCCCTTTTTCTTCTTCTTTTTGCCCGGGCTGGACTGGCGGGCCTGCTTGAGCTTCTTCTCGTCCACCAGCCCCGATTTCAGGAGCTGTTCCTGCAGTGCATTGGCCATGGGTATCCGCGGGTGATGCTTGGGGAGGGCCGTTCATTCTAAACGCTCCGGCCCTTGCGGGTCATGGGTCGTGGGCGTCGTTCCGGGGCTTGCCGCTGCCGTGGGTCGCCTCCGGATCCTCGGGTTCCGGTACCGGGGGCAGGATGAACTCCAGGGGGCGGCGGCGTACCGCTTGGACATAGGCGTGGGAGAGCTGGCGCAGGTCCCCCAGGCGCACGCCCCGGGAGCGCAGGGCCACGTACAGGGCCAGGGCGAAGCTCACCCAGAGGTTGACGGCCCCGATGAGCAGCACGAACAGGAAGTGCAGGGCGAAGACGGGCATCGTCAGGTCCTGTACGGAGGTGGCGTAGCCCAGGTTGGCGGAGGCGAAGGCCACGTGGCGGATGTCCAGGGGCAGGCCCAGGACGAGCCCCACCCATCCGGTGATCCCCAGGAGCACGCCGAAGAGGAAATTGCCCGCCAGGGCGCCGTAGTTGTGGTCCAGGTAATCCGCCAGGCGCTGGCGCAGGCAGGGGGAGAGGACGCGGGCCAGGTGGGGGTTGTCCCGCAGTCGGGCCCCCAGTTGCAGGGAGGCGCAGCGGTTGTCGAAGTAGCCGGCGATGAGGCCCGAGACGAACAGCCAGACCCCGGCGATGGCGGCGTAGAACAGGGCCAGCCCTGCCAGGGGGCGCAGGCCGTGGAGCAGGTAGTGCGCCTGTTCGGTCTCCACGAGCGGGGCCCCGAAGAGGTTCAGGGCGGCCCATCCCAGCCCCAGGGCCACCGGCAGGGCCACGCCCACGTTGCCCAGCACGGCGGCGAACTGGGAGCGCCCCACCTGCAGCAGCAGCTCCGCCAGCTGGGTCTGGTTGGCGGCGCCGCGCTCGCCGGCTTCGATCACCGCCGAGAGCCGCGCGGCGGTCATGGCCGGCTGCTTGGTGGCCACGGTGAAGTGCAATATGTGGATGAGGACGAATCCCAGGCCGTAGTTGAGACACACCCAGACGGTCTCCCAGCCGGGGGAGAGGTCCCATTGCAGGATGTGGATCTTGATCAGGGCCATGAGGGCGATGACCAGGCCCGCGCCGGCCCCGGAGGCCAGCAGCTGGAGGTATTCGCGCCGGTCGCGCGTGATGTAGTGCTCGCCGGTCTCGCCGGATTGCTCGGTGATGCTGCGCGACACCAGGCGCACGCTGTCCTGCCACAGGGCCTTGATGCAGCGCTGGCGGGCGTTTTCCACCACCAGGGCGCGGAACAGCCGGGCGGCGGTACAGCGCCGCTTCACCGGGTCTTCCGGGTCCAGCATGTCCAGCAGGTCGCGCATGCGGGTGAGGGTCTGGTCCAGGCGCTGCAGCAGATGCGTGAGGCCGATGCTGCTGCCATGGGTGACGGCGCGGCGGTGGAAGCGCTGGATCTGTTCGGCGCACTGTTCCAGCAGCACCCGGGCGTGGCGGTCATCGTGGAAGGTCCGCTGCGGGTCCTCCAGCCAGGCGTTGTAGTCCTTCACGTAGGCGGAGATCTCCCGTTCCTGGGCCACGAAGGGGGAGTTGCGCTCGGCGATGCGCGGGTCCAGGCGCAGCAGTTCCGGTTCCAGTTCCTCCGCCGCCACCCACAGGGAGAGCATCTCCAGGGCGTAGAGCACCTGTTCCCGGGCGCGCTTCAGGGCCGGGCCGCCCTCCCGGCCCAGGTCCTCGAAGCAGTCCAGCAGCATGAGCCAGGCATCGTCCGGCACCGCCACCACCCATTGCGGGTCCTCGGGGTGATCGAAGACCAGGGCCAGCACGTCCCGCAGGTTCTGGGGGTCCCTGGGTCTGGGATTGATCTTCTCGTACACCCGCTGGCCCAGTTCCTTGAGAAACCCCCGGCGGGAGAACAGGCCGATCTCGGTGTACAGGGGCAGGTGGCGGGCCTCCCCCAGCCCCTCCTGCAGCAGGGCCTGGAGCCCCTGGTGCAGGTCCGTGTCGGCGGTGATGGCCGCATGGAAGATCCGGATGCGCTCCACCGCCTGATCCGCGCGGCGCGGGTCCTGCGGCCGCAGCCAGTCCACCACGGCCCGCAGCACCGGCAGCAGGGCCGGGGCCCCGTCCGCATCCAGGTGTGCCCTCAGTTGTTGCAGCAGATCCTCCACCGAATCCGTATCCATGGCCTTCCCCTCTGGATCGATGGCGCCATTGTCGGGGTATCGGGGGCGCAAAGTCACCCGCCCGGCGGACGCGGTACACTGGGTCCATGACGGATTACCTTCGCTTTGTGCGCCGCAATGGGCGCTTCCTGTTCTTCGGTGTCCTGGCCGCTGCCCTGTCCGGCTACGGGCAGACCTTCTATGTGGGGGTGTTCGGGGCGGAACTTCGGGCGGCCTTTGACCTGAGCCATGGCCACTACGGTCTGCTGTATTCCCTGGCCACCCTGGGCAGTGGCCTGCTGGTGGCCTGGGCCGGGGGATGGATCGACCGCGTGTCCCTGTCCCGATTCGTCACCGGTGTAGCCCTGGGGGTGGCCGCCGGCTGCCTGGTGATGGCCTCGGCCACCTCGGCGGCGGCCCTGGTGCTGGGGCTGTTCCTGCTGCGCTTCTGCGGCCAGGGGCTGTTCATGCACACGGCCTCCACCAGCATGGCGCGCCATTTCGAGACCCATCGGGGCAAGGCGGTGAGCATCGCCTCCAAGGGATTGCCCCTGGCGGAGGCGGTGATGCCCGCCGCGGCCGTGGCCCTCATCGGCCTTGTGGGCTGGCGCGCCACCTGGGGGCTCGCCGCCGGGGCCATGGTGGTGGTGTTCCTGCCCCTGCTGCTGTGGCTGCTGCGGGGCCGGGTCCATGTCGATGCCGCCGATGCCGCCCAGGCCGAGGGGGGCGGACAGGAGGGTTCGGGCCGGCCGCGCCGCCGCCAGTGGACCCGGGGCGAGGTGCTGCGGGACCTGCGCTTCTACCGCATCCTTCCGGTGGTGCTGGCACCGCCTTTCGTGATGACGGCCATGGTGTTCCATCTGGCCCAGCTGGCCGCCGACAAGGGCTGGTCCCTGGAGGCGCTGGCGGGGGCCTTCACCGGGTTTGCCGCGGCCCACGTGCTGGGGCTTCTGGTCTCGGGCATCCTCCTGGACCGCATGGGGCCCCGGCCCATGCTGCGGCTCTTCCTGCTGCCCATGCTCGCCGGGCTGTTGCTGGTGGCCACCCTGGATCATCCGCTCCTGGCGTGGGTCTTCATGTCCCTCATGGGGCTGTCCATCGGCGGTGCGGGCACCCTGCTGGGGGCCCTTTGGCCCGTGCTCTACGGCACGGCCCACCTGGGGGCCATCCGCGCCATGGCCCATGCCGCCATGGTCCTGTCCACGGCCATCACACCGGTGACGGCGGGGCTGGCCCTGGACGCCGGTCTGGACATGGAGAGGGTGGCCCTGGTCCTGGCCGGCTACATCGTGGTGGCGCTGGGGGTGTCCTGGGGGGCCTTGGGCCGGGATCCCTGAGCCGGCAGATCCCCCGCAATGGTGGCACGGCCCGGTGCGGTGTATCGTGTCTAAATCAATCGAATCATCCCGACTAGGGGTCGGCCCGTATGCGCGCTTTCCAGTGGAATGAACGCTTCGTCACCGGTCTTGCGGCCGTGGACCAGCAGCACCACCACCTGGTGGAACTGATCAACCAACTGGGCGGGTTGATGGGGAGCAACCGGATCCACCGGGGGGATCTGGAGGCCCTCTACCGGCAACTGGCGGATTATGCCGATTACCATTTCCGGGAGGAGGAGACACTGATGCAGTCGGTGGGGGTGGACCCCCGCCACATGGAGGCCCATGTGGCCGCCCACCGCGGTTTTCTGGAAGAGGTCACCCAGTTGCACGAGGCCCTGGACAAGGGGGTGTCCCAGGCGGGACGGTATCTGCTGGATTATCTATCCCATTGGCTGGCCTTTCACATCCTGGGGCAGGATCAGAACATGGCCCGGCAGATCGCCGCCATCCGGGCGGGATCCACCGCCGAGGCGGCCTTCGAGGCGCAGGAGAAGGAGAGCGATGCGGCCACCGGGCCGCTGTTGACGGCCCTGAGCGGATTGTTCTCCCTGGTCTCCGAGCGCAACCGGCAACTGCTGCAGCTGAATCACTCCCTGGAGGCCCGGGTGGCGGCGCGCACGCGGGAGCTGTCCGAGGCCAACCGCCGCCTGGAGGTGCTCTCGCGCACGGACGTCCTCACCGGACTGCCCAACCGGCGCCACGCCATGAAGGAACTCCGGGCCCTGTGGGACGAGTCCTCCGACACGGGCCGCCCCCTGGCCTGCATGATGATCGACGCGGATCACTTCAAGGAGGTGAACGATACCTATGGCCACGACAGCGGCGATCAGGTGCTGGTGGCCCTGGCCCGGACCCTCAAACACAGCCTGCGCAACGACGATGTCGTCTGCCGCCTGGGGGGCGATGAATTCCTGGTGCTGTGTCCGGACACGCCCTACCGCGGGGCCTTGCACGTCGCGAAGCAGGTGGAGGCGGCCGTGTCGGCCCTGCGCGTGCCCACGGGGGACGAGGCCTGGCGGGGCAGCGCCAGCATCGGCGTGGCCGTGCGCACCACCTCCATGACCCACCCGGACGAGCTCATCCAACGGGCCGACGACAGCGTCTACCTGGCCAAGCGCGCCGGAAGGGGCTGCATCCGCTCCGCCAACACGCCGGAGGAGGATTTCTTCGGGGGGAGTGAAAAGGCCACCCCGCCAGGGGCTGGCCTGTCTTGACGGTCTTCGAGATCCGTCATCCTCGCATCATTTTCTGGACAACGTCTCATCATCATTCCCCGGTAGATTCAGGCAACAATCCAACAGCTACAGATACTTTGTGATCTCCTTGAATTCCTCCAATGAGACAGAAGCTCCTTGCGCCCGGGCCTTCGTTGCTTCTTCCAGGCAATGATCCAGGTGATCCTGGATTAAGGTCCGTTTCGCCTGGCATATTCCCTTTTCTACCGCGTGGAGTTGCTGCGCGATGTCCACGCAACGGTGACCCTCTTCGAGCATCGCAATAACGTGGCCCAGATGGCCGTCGACCCTTTTCAACCGCTTGATGATTTCGCCGTGGCTCTGATGTAGATGGGTCTTGTCCTGCATCGCTTGTTTCCGGGTTCGCTAAGGTTTAGAGTCCCCTGTATCCCCCCGGGGGGGATACAGGATAATCGCGTAAAGAAATCAAGTTACTGATTTTTTTGTATTTATTTTCCATGAGCGTCCATGAGCGGGAGAGGATCGGCTCCAAGGCACGGGTGGCCATTGAGTATGAATCGAATGCGGGGGGTGAAATGAAAGCAACGATCTTGGCAATAGGGATTGGCATCATGGTTTCTTCTGTCCATGCCCAGGAGGGAACGGCTGAGCAGCTTGTGGCGGGCATGGACAAGGCCGACATGAGCTACCGTCAGCTCATGGAGATCATGGGCGTGGCTTCGGGCATGATGCACGAAGGCATTCTCCGCCAGAACAAGCAGATGGTGCAGGAAGGGGCCGAGACCATCCTGACCCATCCGGCTCCGAACCATGTCCCCTGGGAGATCATGCCAGAAGAGCACCAGAAGGGCTTTAAGGCGAGTCTTGTAAAGTTTGACAGATTGCTGGATCGGTATACCGAGGCCACCGCCGAGGCCGCGGCCAAGGGGGATTGGCCCGGCGCCAGCCAATCCCTGCAGGATCTGAACACGTCTTGTGTGACATGCCACGCCGCCTGGAAGGACAGAGCCAGGTGAGGACCGCACGCTGCGGGATCAAGTTGCTCCATCCCCCGGGTCCTGACCATTCTCCTTTTCCATTGCCGGGGGGGGTGGCTCCTCCTCCGGCAGGATATGGAAATCACGGATGAAGATGCCCCAGAAGGCGGCGAAGAGCACGGCGATCAGGGGGCCGATGACAAAGCCGTTCATGCCGAAGGTGACGAGGCCCCCCAGGGTGGAGAGCAGCACCACGTAGTCCGGGAGCTTGGTGTCCCGGCCCACCAGGATGGGGCGCAGGATGTTGTCCACCAGGCCGATGACCCCGGCGCCGAAGATCACCAGCACCAGCCCCTGCACCCAGTCGCCCACGGCGAAGAGGTAGATGGCTACCGGGCCCCAGATGAGGCCGGCGCCCACCACCGGGATGAGGGAGAGCAGGATCATCACCACCCCCCAGAGCAGGGCCCCGGGGATGCCCAGTACCCAGAAGACCAGCCCGCCCAGGGTGCCCTGGATGGTGGCCACCACCAGGTTGCCCTTGACCGTGGCCCGGGCCACCTCGGAGAAGCGGGCGAACAGCAGGCGCTCGCGCTCATCCCCGATGGGCAGGGCCCGTTCCAGCAGCAGGAGCAGCTTTTCCCCGTCCCGGAGCAGGAAGAAGGCCAGGTAGAGCATCAGCCCCAGGCTGATAAAGAACTGCAGGGTGTTGCGTCCCACCTGCAGGGTGTTCTGGGCGATGAAGCCGCTGGTGGTGAGGGCGGCGTCCCCCAGCCGTTGCTTGAGGCCCTCCACATCCACCTGGAGACGGTCCAGCAGGTCCTGGATCACGGGGAAGGCCTGGCGGATACGGTCCAGGTAGGCCCCAGGGTCGATCTGCCCGCTCTGCAGGGCCTGGTACAGGGCCGCCCCCTCGCGCACGAAGGAACCCAGCACGAACAGCACCGGGATGATCACCATGACCACGCAGAGGGTGAGGGTGGTCAGGGCCGTGAGGTTGGGGCGTTGCCCCCATCGGGCCTCCAGGCGCACCTGCACCGGGTGGAAGAGCACCCCGATGATGCAGGCCCAGAGCACGGCCCCGAAGAAGGGCTTCATCAGGTAGAGAAAGAGCCCGGTGACCAGCACCAGCAGGATGAGGAAGGAGCGTTTTTCCAGGGCCTCTTGCATCGGGGGCCTCGCTGCGTCGCGTGGGGGGGACGGATCAGGCCGTCACGCCGTAGATCCGTTCGGCGGCGGGGAGGGCGGCGCCGCGTTCCACCGGGGCCCCCATCTCCGTGAGCACCGATTCCAGGGCATGCAGGCATAGGCGCACGTTCTTGGCGTTGCAGGCAAAGCCCATGAGGCCGATGCGCCAGATCCGGCCCGCCAGGGGGCCCAGGCCGGCGCCGATTTCCAGGCCGTATCGCTGCAGCAGACGGGTGCGCACGGCGGCCTCGTCCACCCCTTCGGGCACCTTCACGGCGTTGAGCTGGGGCAGGCGGTGGGGTTCCTCCACCAGCAGTGCAAGGCCCATGGCCTCCAGGCCCGCCTTCAGGGCCTCGTGGTGGTGGCGGTGGCGGGCCCAGGCGTTCTCCAGGCCCTCCTCATGCAGCAGCACCAGGGCCTCATGCAGGGCGTAGAGGGCGTTGATGGGGGCGGTGTGGTGATAGGCCCGCTTGCCGCCGCCGGAGCCCCAGTAGCCCATGATGAGGTTCAGGTCCAGGAACCAGCTCTGCACCTTGTGCTTGCGCGACTGGATGCGTTCCACCGCCCGCGGCCCGAAGCTCACCGGCGACAGCCCCGGGGTGCAGGAGAGGCATTTCTGGGTGCCGGAGTAGATGGCGTCCACGCCCCAGTCGTCCACCCGCAGCTCGCTGCCGCCAAGGCCCGTGACCGAGTCCACGATCACCAGGCAGTCGTGGGCGTGGGCCACCTGGGTGAGGGTCTTCACGTCGGAGCAGGCGCCGGTGGAGGTCTCGGCGTGGACAAAGGCCACCAGACGGGCGTCCGGATGGGCGGCCAGGGTACTGTCCAGCTTCTGCGCATCCACGGGCTGACCCCAGTCGTCCTCCACCACCACGGGGGTGGCGCCGCAGCGCTCCACGTTCTCCTTCATGCGCTGGCCGAAGACCCCGTTGATGCACACCACCACCTTGTCGCCGGGCTCCACCAGGTTGACGAAGCAGGTCTCCATGCCGGCGGACCCGGGGGCGGAGACCGGCAGGGTCAGTTCGTTCTCGGTCTGGAAGGCGTACTGCAAAAGCACCTTCATCTGATCCATCATGCCCACGAAGGCGGGATCCAGATGGCCGATGATGGGGCGGCCCATGGCCGCCAGGACGCGGGGATTCATGTCCGACGGGCCGGGGCCCATGAGGGTGCGCACGGGGGGGTGGAAGGAGTCTCCGCTCATAAGGTTCACCATCGTTGAAAGTGATTGTATTGATTTAGAAAAATCAAAACTTCCCGGATTATACGGAGCCCGGGATGCGGTGCACAAGAAAGCAGTTTCGAACGCCCATGGGCGGGTTGCAAGCCGTGGATGTCATCTTGCCGGTGCCGCCGGGAAGCTGTGCAGGGCGAAATGGGGCTGGATCTGCGCCAGGGTCAGACGCGGCTGGGGCAAGAGACTACCCTGGGCGGCGCCGGTGTCCAGGAACCAGACGTTGCCCGCCTGCAGCGGTTCGGGCACGGGGGTGTGCCCCACCAGCAGGGCCTCCAGCCCGCGCACCGGCGGCACACTGTCCCCGGCGCGGATCTGGCCGATGCGCTGCCGTGACCATAGGGCATGATCCCGCACGGCGGTGTCATCGGCGAGGGCATCCAGGAAGCGGTTCCAGTCCATGTCCTGGGGCACGTCGGCATGGACCACCCCCACGCGGCCGGGGTCGGTGTCGATCTCCAGGGCCAGGGGCAGGGCCCGCAGGCGGCGGCGGAAGCGGTCCTGCAGCTCGGGATCCACCCGGGCCCACCAGGCGCCGCCGTTGAACATCATCCACTCCATGCCCAGCTCGGGGTCCGTCTCCGCGGCCAGGAGCAGTTCCTCGTGGTTGCCGCGCACGGCGAAGAACCAGGGCCGTTCCAGGAACTCCAGAACCCGGTGGGATTCCGGACCCCGGTCCACCAGGTCGCCGACGCCGATGACCCGATCCCTCTCCGGGTCGAACCCCAGCCGTTCCAGCCCCTGCTCCAGCAGGCTGAACATGCCGTGGAGATCGCCGGCGACGAAGTCCCGTCCCCGGGTGTTGCGCTCCAGTCTCTGCAGCAGTCTGCCCATGGGTATGTTCCGGTCTCGGCTGTCGGGTGGTCCCCGGGTTGGTCTCCATGGGGCGTGCGGGGTTCCGCGGGGCTATCCCTTGGTGTCCTCCATCGCCCGGCTTCGCCGGCGCTGCAGGGCCGCCACCGCCACCACCAGGGCCAGGGCGGGGAGGTAGAACCATTCCGGGGCGGGACGGTCCGCGGGCACCAGCACATGGGTGATGCGCCAGCCGGATTCCAGGCCCATGCGATCGGCGGGGCTGCCGAAGGAGACGAAGCTGATGCGCACCGTATCGCCCAGGGTCATCACCCCCAGGCCGGCCTGGGACAGGCGCTTGCGGGCCGCTGCCGGATCCCCCAGGGGTAGCATGGCCACCCGTTCCACGGAACGGCCTTCCATGTCCATGCCCTCCACCGCCAGGCGCAGCCGTGCCCCGGCGGGCAGGTCCTCGGTGATCTCCAGCAGGCGGTCCGCCGGCAGGGCCTCATGGGGCGGGTGCAGGCGGTCCATGAGCAGGTTCGGGGCGAACAGCACCAGGGCCGCCAGCAGCAGGGCCAGGTTCTCGTTCCACCGGCTGCGGGTGAGGAACCAGCCCTGGGTGGCGGCGGCGAAGACCAGGATCCCGGTGAGGGCGCCGAACACGGTGAGCAGCAGTTGCCCCGGTCCGTCCACGCCGATGAGCAGCAGCTGGGTGTTGAACAGGAACAGGAAGGGTAGGGTGACGGTGCGCAGGCTGTAGACGAAGGCCTGCACCCCGGTGCGCAGGGGATCGGCCCCGGAGAGGGCGGCGGCGGCGAAGGAGGCCAGCCCCACGGGCGGGGTGACGTCCGCCAGGATGCCGAAGTAGAAGACGAACAGGTGGGCGGCGATGAGGGGGATCAGCAGGCCCTGGGCCGAACCCAGCTCCACGATCACCGGCGCCATGAGGGTGGCCACGATGATGTAGTTGGCGGTGGTGGGCAGCCCCAGCCCCAGGATCAGGCAGATGACCCCGGTGAGGGCGAGCATGGCCAGCAGGTTGCCGCCGGAGAGAAAGCCCACCAGGTCCGCCATGGCCAGGCCGATGCCCGTCATGGCCACGGTGCCCACGATGATGCCCGCCGCCGCCGTGGCCACGCCGATGCCCACCATGTTGCGCGCGCCCAGGATCAGGGCATCCCCCAGTTCCCGCAGTCCCCGCAGCGCCGCTTGCCCGAGCCTGCGGGGCCGGCTTGCCCCGCCATCGTCGGTCCCCTCGCCCCGGGTCATGAGCGCCGAGAGGGGATGCTGGGTGAGCATGATGAAGATCAGAAAGGCCACGGCCCAGAAGGCGGACAGGGCCGGGGAGAGGCGCTCCACCACCAGGCACCACACCAGCACCACCACCGGCAGGAGGAAGTGCAGCCCGCCCTGGAGGGTGGGGCCGGGGGCGGGTGGCTGGGTCATCTCGTTGTCCGGTTCCACCGGGGCCGGGGCGCGGCAGGCCAGCCGCAGCAGCCCCAGGTAGGCGGTGAGCACCAGCAGGGCGATGATCGGCGAGGCGGCGGCACCGGCCACGGTCTGGACCCAGCCCAGGCCGTAGTAGGTGGCGCCGGCCAGGAGGAAGAAGCCGGAGACGGTCATCCCCCAGGCCAGCAGCCGTCCCCGCAGCGTGCCGCCCCCGCGCCGCGGCAGGCCCTGCATCCCCGCCTTCAGGGCCTCCAGGTGGACGATGTAGAACAGGGCGATGTAGGAGATCACCGCCGGCAGGAAGGCGTGGCGGATCACCTCCACGTAGGGGATGCCCACGTACTCCACCATGAGGAAGGCGGCCGCCCCCATCACCGGCGGCATCAGCTGTCCGTTGACGGAACTGCTCACCTCCACGGCCCCGGCCTTGTGGGCGGGAAAGCCCACCTTCTTCATCAGCGGGATGGTGAAGGTGCCGGTGGTGACCACGTTGGCGATGGAGGATCCCGAGACGATGCCCGTCATCCCCGAGGCCACCACCGCCGCCTTGGCGGGTCCGCCCCGCAGGTGTCCCAGCAGGGCGAAGGCCACACGGATGAAGTAGCCCCCGCCCCCCGCCCGCTCCAGCAGGGCGCCGAAGAGCACGAACAGGAAGACGAAGCTGGTGGAGACCCCCAGGGCGATGCCGAACACCCCCTCGGTGGAGAGCCACTGCTGCGACATGGCGCGGCCGAAGGAGGCCCCGGCATGGGCGATCATCTCCGGCATCCAGGGGCCGGCGAAGGTGTAGGTCAGGAAGATCCCGGCGATGACCATGAGGGCCGGCCCCAGGGTCCGCCGGGTGGCTTCCAGCAGCAGGATCAGGCCGCAACCGGCCGCCGTCAGATCCAGGGTCGTGGGGGCGCCGGGGCGCTGGGCCAATTGTTCGTGGAAGAGGAAGAGATAGGCGGCGCAGAAGGCCGCCAAAAGCCCCAGGAGCACATCGCCGGCGGGCGTGCCCCGGCGTGCGGGGCGCGAACGCAGGGCCGCCCAGGCCGCCAGCAGGAACACCGCGCCCATGGCGGCAAACGGGATCCGGATGTCCGGTTCGGGCCAGGACAGGGCCGCCAGGGCCAGCAGGACAAGGCCGGCGGCGAGCCACAGGGGCCCCGCCAGGGGGCGCATGCGGGCCATGGGGTTCACGGCCGGGAAGGCCATGAAGGCCAGGAAGACGGCGAATGCCAGGTGGATGGCCCGGGCCCGGGTCTCGGAGACGATGAACCAGTCCAGCCAATAGGGCAGGGGGGAGGCGATCCAGAGCTGGAACAGGGACCAGGCCAGGGCGGCGGCGGCGATCACCCATCGTCCCAGGGTCCCCGGCTCACGGGCGCCGGTCTCCATGCGTGCGGCCTGGGCCGGCTGGTCCCGGTGTATGGATTCCTCCGCCGCGTGCATCCGCTCCTCCGTCCTTTCGCTCCAACGCTTCGTGCGGGCCCCCGGCCCCCGGCCCCCGGCCGCCGGCGGCCGGGGGCCCTGTCGCAACGCGGGGGGAGACCGGCTCCGGGAGCTTCTTCGGGGATGGGCCCCGGATCGGATGCCGGGGCTGGCGGCCCGATGCGGGGGCGGCCTTAGTCCAGCAGGCCCGCCTCGCGGTAGTAGCGCTCGGCCCCCGGATGCAGCGGGGCGGAGAGCCCCTCGCGCACCATGGCCTCCTTCTCCAGCACGGCGAAGGCCGGGTGCAGGGTCTTGAAGGTGTCGAAGCGCTCGAACACCGCCTTCACCAGGGCGTAAATGGCCGCCTCGGAGGTGTCGGTGGAGGAGACCAGGGTGGCCCCCACGCCGAAGGTGGTCACGTCTTCTTCCTGGCCCGGGTACATCCCCGCCGGGATGCTGGCGCGGAAGTAGTAGGGGTTCTCCTCGATGAGCCGGTCCACCACCTGGCCGTCCACGGGCACCAGGCGGGCGTTGCAGGTGGCGATGGGCTCCTGGATGGCGGCGGAGGGATGGCCCACGGTGAACAGCATCACGTCGATGCGGTTGTCGCACAGGGCCTGTCCCTGTTCCCGGGAGGGCAGTTCCGAGGCCAGGGCGAAATCGTCCATGGTCCAGCCGTAGGCGGCCATGAGCCGCTCCACCGTGCCCCGCTGGCCGGAGCCGGGGTTGCCCACGTTGACCCGCTTGCCGCGGATGTCTTCAAAGTGCTGGATGTCGCTGTCCGCGCGCACCAGCACGGTAAAGGGCTCCGGGTGCAGGGACAGGACCGCGCGCAGTTTTTCATTGGGGCCCGCGTCCTCGAAGCGGTCGCTGCCGTGGTAGGCATGGTGCTGCCAGTCGGACTGCACCACCCCCGCGTCCATATCCCCGGCGCGGATGGCGTTGAGGTTGAACACCGAGCCGCCGGTGCTCTCGGCGTTGCAGCGCAGGCCGTGTTCATCCCGGTCCCGGTTCATCAACTGGCAGATGCGCTGGCCGGCGGGGTAGTAGACCCCGGTGACCCCGGCGGTGCCGATGGTGAGGAAACGATCCTGGGCCTGTGCGCCGCCGCCGGCCAGGCTCAGGCACAGCGTCGCCGACAGGGCGAAAATCACTTTATAGATCAATCGTTTGGGCATGCTCCGTCCTCCTTCGGGCAGGGGGCGGCGCGGCCGCATACGTGCGTCCGGCGCCGGAATCCGCTAACATTCAATCCTTTTTGAGATTTCTTATCAATCGATTTGCGGGGAGTTCCCGAATGTTTTCCATCGACATGAGTATCGCCGGATACGATGACGAACTGTGGCAGTCCATGGAGTCCGAGGCGCGGCGTCAGGAAGAGCACATCGAGCTGATCGCCTCCGAGAACTATGCCAGTCCACGGGTCATGGAGGCACAGGGCTCGGTGCTTACCAACAAGTACGCCGAGGGCTATCCGGGCAAGCGGTACTATGGCGGTTGCGAATACGTGGACGTGGCCGAGCGCCTGGCCATCGAGCGGGCGCGTGAACTCTTTGGCGCCGATTACGCCAACGTCCAGCCCCATTCCGGGTCCCAGGCCAACGCCGCGGTGTACATGGCCCTGCTCAACCCCGGGGACACCGTGCTCGGCATGAGCCTGGCCCACGGCGGGCACCTGACCCACGGCGCCAAGGTGAACTTCTCCGGCAAGATCTACAACGCCGTCACCTACGGCATCGACGACGAGGGCTACATCGACTACGACGAGGTGGAGCGCCTGGCCCTGGAGCACAAGCCGAAGATGGTGGTGGCCGGTTTTTCCGCCTACTCCCGCGTGGTGGACTGGCAGCGTTTCCGCGACATCGCCGACAAGGTGGGGGCCTACCTGCTGGTGGACATGGCCCACGTGGCGGGCCTGGTGGCCGGCGGGGTCTATCCCAGCCCGGTGCAGATCGCCGATGTCACCACCTCCACCACCCACAAGACCCTGCGCGGACCCCGCGGCGGCATCATCCTGGCCAAGAGCAACCCCGAGCTGGAGAAGAAGTTCAATTCCCTGGTCTTCCCCGGCACCCAGGGCGGCCCCCTGATGCACGCCATCGCCGGCAAGGCCGTGGCCTTCAAGGAGGCCCTGGAACCGGGGTTCCGGACCTATCAGCAGCAGGTGGTGGCCAACGCCCGGGCCATGGCCGCGCGCATGATGGAACGGGGATACAAGGTGGTCTCCGGCGGTACCGACAACCATCTCTTCCTGGTGGACCTGATCGACAAGGGCATCACCGGCAAGGACGCGGACGCCGCCCTGGGCCGCGCCAACATCACGGTGAACAAGAACGCCGTGCCCAACGACCCCCAGTCCCCCTTCGTCACCAGCGGTCTGCGCATCGGCACCCCCGCCATCACCACCCGCGGCTTCACCGAGAAGGAGGCCGGGGATCTGGCCGGCTGGATCTGCGATGTCCTGGACGATCTGAACAACGAGGCGGTCATCGAGCAGGTCAAGGGCCGGGTGCTGGAGATCTGCAAGCGCCTGCCGGTCTATGGCCGCGGCTGATCCGCGCATCCCCACGGCACCCCGGGAGGCGGCACGGGGATGAAATGCCCCTTCTGCGGAGCCCCGGAGACCCGTGTGGTGGATTCCCGCTTGGCCGGCGAGGGGGATCAGGTGCGCCGGCGGCGGGAATGCGTGGCCTGCGGCGAGCGCTTCACCACCTTCGAGGGGGCGGAGATCCACCTGCCCCGGGTGGTGAAGCGGGACGGCAGCCGCGAGCCCTTCAGCGAGGCCAAACTGCGGGCCGGGATGATGCATGCCCTGGAGAAGCGCCCCGTGTCCACCGACCGCATCGAGGCGGCCCTGGCGCGCATCAAACGCCGCGCCCGGGGACAGGGGGAGCGGGAGATCCCCGCCCGATCCATCGGGGAGTGGGTCATGGAGGAACTCCTGGCCCTGGACCAGGTGGCCTACATCCGTTTCGCCTCCGTGTATCTGAGCTTCGCCGATGTGCGCGCCTTCCGCGAGGCGGTGGAGCGCCTGGAGAAGCAGGATCCCGATCCGGGCGGGAGCGACGCCGGGGACGGGGCCTGAGCGCAGCCCCCAAAGCGCCGCGAACCCCCTGTCCATCCCCATGGATCCCATGTCCCATGTCGTGACCGCCTTCTCCGCCCAGGACCATGCCTTCATGGGCCGCGCCCTGCAGTTGGCGGCCCGGGGCCTGTACACCACCGATCCCAATCCCCGGGTCGGCTGCGTCCTAGTGCGGGAAGGACAGGTGGTGGGGGAGGGGTTCCACGCCCGTGCCGGCGAGGCCCACGCCGAGGTGCTGGCCCTGCGCGCCGCCGGGGAGGAGGCCCGGGGCGCCACCGCCTACGTGACCCTGGAGCCCTGCAGCCATCACGGCCGCACCCCCCCCTGCGCCGATGCCCTGGCCGCGGCGGGGGTGGCCCGGGTGGTGGCCGCCATGGTGGACCCCAACCCCCGGGTGGCGGGCCGGGGCCTGGCCCGTCTGCGCGCCGCCGGGGTGCAGGTGGAGAGCGGCCTGCTGGAGGCCGAGGCCCGGGAACTGAACCCCGGTTTCATCCGCCGCATGGAGCGGGGACGGCCCTGGGTGCGGGTGAAGCTGGCCGCCAGTCTGGACGGGCGCACCGCCATGGCCGACGGCGAGAGCCGCTGGATCACCGGTGAGGCGGCCCGGGCCGACGTGCAGCGCCTGCGGGCCCGGGCCTCTGCCGTGCTCACGGCCATGGGCACGGTGGCGGCCGACGATCCGCGTCTGAACCTGCGCCTCACCCCCGCGGACCTGGGCATCGATGCACCCGTGCGCCAACCTGCGCGGGTGGTGCTGGACCGCACGGGGAGGCTCTCCCCCGGGGCGCGGCTGTTCGCGCCCCCTGGCGGGCCGGTGTGGGTGTTCACCGCGCAAGAGGCCCTGGAGCGGCAGCGGGCCGCCCTGGAGGCCGCCGGCGCGCGGGTGGATGCCGTGCCGCTGCGAGACGGTCATCTGGACCTGACGGCGGTGCTGCAGGCCCTGGCGGCGCGGGAGGTGAACGAGGTCCACCTGGAGGCCGGTCCCACCCTGGCCGGGGCCCTGCTGCAGGCGGGCCTGATGGATGAATGCGTCCTCTACCTGGCGCCGCACCTGATGGGTACCCAGGCCCGCGGGCTGTTCCACCTGCCCATCCACGACATGGCCGGGCGCATCCCCCTGGAGATCCGGGATGTGCGCCCCGTGGGGCGGGACTGGCGCCTGACCCTGCAGGTGGCGACGCCCGGGGACGGGGCGGGGACGGGATGATCCAAGCCCCCGGCCGGGGCTTGGCGCCCCATGCCTGCGCCGGATGCGTTATCTTAGGTCCACTGAATGATCCGTCCCGGAGTGCGGCATGTTCACAGGCATCATCGAATCCGTGGGGACCGTGGTCTCCCTGGAGGACCGCGGCGGCGACCGGCGTCTGGGCATCCGCAGCGGCAAGCTGGACTTGACCGATGTGCGCCTGGGGGACAGCATCGCCGTCAACGGGGTCTGTCTCACCGCCGTGGCCCTGCCCGGGGACGGTTTCGCCGCGGATGTCTCCCGGGAGACCCTGTCCGCCAGCTCCCTGGGCCGGCTGCAGGCGGGGGACCCGGTGAACCTGGAAAAGGCCCTCACCCCCACCACCCGCCTGGGGGGGCACCTGGTGAGCGGGCATGTGGACGGCCTGGGGGAGGTGACCGCCGTGGCCCCGGAGGCCCGTTCCTGGCGGTATGATATCCGGGTGCCGGATGCGCTGGCCCGCTACATCGCCCCCAAGGGGTCGGTGAGCGTGGACGGGGTGAGCCTTACGGTGAACGCCGTCTCCGGGGCCGTGTTCTCGGTGAACATCGTGCCCCACACCCAGCAGGAGACCATCATCCGCAGCTACCGGGTGGGCACGCGGGTGAACATCGAGGTGGACCTCATCGCCCGCTACCTGGAACGCCTCCTGCTCGGGGAGCGGGCGGCGCAATCCGCAGGCGGGATCAGCGAGTCCTTCCTGGCGGAACACGGCTTCCTCGGATAGATCCACACACCCATGCCGGAGCCCTCATCATGGAGAACGCCCTGCAGGCCATGCTGGAATGGTTCGACGCCCTGCTACTGGACGCCGGTGCCTGGCTCCGGGGATATGTGAGCCAATTGGCCCTGGCCTTCGTGGCCACCCTGCTGGTGATCTATGGCAGCGACATCAACCGCACGGTGAAGGGGGCGGTGCGCACCTGGCCCCGCATCATGCGGCTTTTGGCCTTCGTGGTCATGTGTGTCTTCGGCTACGGCGCCCTGACGGTCCTGATCACCCCGTGGATCGCCCGGGGGCTGTCCCAGGTGGACACCTTCTGGCTGGCCCCCGTGGTGATCGGGGGTTTTCTGCTCCTGGGCTGGCTGGCCGAACGCAAGAACCAGATCTAGGGCTGCGCCCCATTTCCCCCCACAGCGGCTGACTATGGCATTCAACCACACCGAAGAGATCCTCGAAGACCTGCGCCAGGGGCGCATGGTGATCATCGTCGACGACGAGGATCGCGAGAACGAGGGCGATCTGCTCATGATCGCCTCCCGGGTGCGCCCCGAGGACATCAACTTCATGGCCCGCTACGGCCGCGGGCTGATCTGCCTCACCCTCACCCGGGAGCGCTGCCGGCAGCTGCGCCTGCCGCTGATGGTGGGGGACACCCACGACAAGCACGGCACCAACTTCACCGTCTCCATCGAGGCGGCGGAGGGGGTGACCACCGGTATCTCCGCCTACGACCGCGCCCACACGGTACGCACCGCCGTGGCCCCCGATGCCTCGCCCCAGGACCTGGTGCAGCCGGGACACATCTTCCCCCTCATGGCCCAGCCCGGGGGGGTGCTGGTGCGGGCGGGCCATACCGAGGCCGGCTGCGACCTGGCGCGGTTGGCGGGCTTTGAACCGGCGGCGGTGATCGTGGAGATCCTCAACGAGGACGGGTCCATGGCCCGGCGCCCGGACCTGGAGCGCTTCGCCGCCGAGCACGGCCTGAAGATGGGCACCATCGAGGACCTGATCCGCTATCGCATCGAGCACGAACGCAGCGTGGAGCGGGTGGCGGAGACCCCGTTCCCCACGGAATTCGGGGAGTTCACCCTGGTGGCCTACGCCGATGTCCTCGGCCAGGGGCTGCACTTCGCCCTGGTGCTGGGCCGGCCCGAGCCGGAGGGGGATACCCTGGTGCGGGTGCAGCTGGGCGGGTCCCTGGAGGACACCTTGAGCTATCGCCCGCCCCAGGGGGGCTGGTCCCTGCGCGGCGCCCTGGAGCGCATCGCCCGGGAGGGCAGCGGCGTGGCCGTGCTCATTCACCGGGAGGTGGAGCAGCGGGCCCTGGTGCGGCGCCTGCGGCGCATGGCCCTGAACGGGGGAGCCCTGCCGCCGGAGGATGCGGAGCACGACACGGCGGAACTGCGCACCCACGGCATCGGCGCCCAGATCCTCAAGGACCTGGGGGTGCGCCGCATGCGCCTGCTGTCCTCACCCAAGCGCTTCCACGGCCTCGGGGGCTTCGGCCTCGAGGTGGTGGACTACGTTCAATAAACACTCACCGGCAGACCCTTCATGACCATGAACATGCGAACCCTCGAAGGCCGCCTCACCGACGCCCACGGCGCCCGGATCGGTCTCGTCCTCTCCCGCTTCAACTCCTTTATCGTGGAACGGCTGCTGGAAGGGGCCCATGACCTCCTCACCCGTCACGGCGTGGAGGAGGAGCATCTGACCGTGGTGCGGGTCCCCGGGGCCTTCGAACTGCCCCTGGCGGTGAAGGCCATGGCCCAGTCGGGGCAGTACGACGCCGTCATCGCCCTGGGCTGTGTCATCCGCGGCTCCACCCCTCATTTCGACTACGTCGCCGGGGAGGCGGCCAAGGGGCTGGCCCAGGTGCAGCTGGAAACGGGGCTGCCCATCAGCTTCGGCGTGCTCACCACCGACACCATCGAACAGGCCATCGAGCGCGCCGGCACCAAGGCGGGCAACAAGGGGGCCGATGCCGCCCTGGGGGCCCTGGAGATGATCAGCCTCATGCGGGCCCTGCGTGCATGACGATCCCCCCGGACATCGCCCATCGCCGCCATACCCACGCCCGGAGCCATGCCCGGCGCCTGGCCATGCAGGCCCTGTATCAGTGGCAGCTCACCGGCTATCCCGCGCGGGAGATCCTCAACCAGTACGCCGACGATCCGGAGATGGAAAAGGCCGACTGGGAGTACTTCCGGCGGTTGCTTTTGGGGGTCACGGCGGAGACGGCGCAGCTGGACGCCGCCATCACCCCCCATCTGGACCGCCCCATGGAGCAGGTGGACCCGGTGGAGCGGGCCCTGCTGCGCCTGGCGGCCTATGAGCTGCATCACTGCCCCGAGGTGCCCTACAAGGTGGTCATCCACGAGGCCGTGGCCCTGGCCAAGAAGTACGGCGCAGAGCAGGGGCACCGCTTCGTCAACGGGGTCATCGACAAGGTGGCCGCCGCACTCCGGCACTGAGCCGCCCGGGGGCGGGGTATGAAGGAATTCGATCTCATCCGCCGGTATTTCACCCCTACCGACACCCTCGGGGACGTTTCCCTGGGGGTGGGGGACGATGCCGCCCTGCTGTGCTCGCCCCCGGGGCACGAGCTGGCGGTGAGCGTGGACACCCTGGTCCGCGGGGTGCACTTCCCCGTGGACACCCCGCCCGAGGCCATCGGCCACAAGGCCCTGGCGGTGAACCTGAGCGATCTGGCGGCCATGGGGGCCACCCCGCGCTGGGTCACCCTGGCCCTGACCCTGGACGGAGAGGACGCCGCCTGGGTGGAGGCCTTCGTCCGGGGGTTTTTGACCCTGGCGCGGAGCCACGAGGTGGCCCTGGTGGGGGGGGACACCACCCGCGGGCCCCTGAGCATCACCGTGCAGGCCATGGGGGTGGTCCCCGCCGGCACCGCCCTGCGCCGCAGCGGGGCGCGTGCGGGGGACGCGGTCCTGGTGACCGGCAGCGTGGGGGACGCGGCCCTGGCCCTGCGGGAGCTGGGGCGGGGCACGCCGGATCCGGGCCTGCGGGCGCGCCTGGACCGGCCCGAGCCCCGGGTGGCCGCCGGCCAGGCCCTGCGGGGGCTGGCCAGTGCCTGCATCGATGTCTCCGACGGCCTGGCCCAGGATCTTGGCCATATCCTGACGGCCTCTGGCGTCGGCGCCACCCTGGAGACCGCCCGCCTGCCCCTGTCCGCCGCCTTCCGGGAGGTCCAGGGGGATGCCGTGGACTGGGGCCTGCCCCTGGCCGGGGGCGATGATTACGAACTGCTCTTCACCGCCCCGCAGGCGGCCGTGGGGCCCCTCTGCCGGACCTTGGACGGGCTGGGGTGTGCGGCCAGCGTCATCGGCCGCATCGAGACCGAACCGGGCCTGCGCATCCTGGACCCCCAGGGCAACCCCCTGTCCCTGCAGCGGGGCGGCTACACCCATTTCGATTCCTGAATCCACGCCCGACCCGGACCGCCCCCATGGCCGCAGCATCCCCCCAGACCCCCCCCGCCGGACGCATCCTGCGCGACCCGGTGCATCTCCTGGCCTTCGGCCTGGGCAGCGGCCTTTCCCCCAGGGCCCCGGGGACGGCGGGCACCCTGGCGGCGGTGCCGCTGTTCCTGCTGCTGCAGGGCCTGCCCCTGTGGGCCTATCTGCTGGTCACGGCCCTGGCGGCGGTGGCGGGGGTATGGCTTTGCGGCGACAGCGCCCGGCGCCTGGGGGTGCATGACCACCCGGGGATCGTCTGGGACGAGTTCGTCGGCCTGTGGATCACCCTGATCGCCGTCCCGGCGGGCTGGCCCTGGATCCTGGCGGGATTTGTGCTGTTTCGCCTGTTCGACATCCTCAAGCCCTGGCCCATCGGCTGGCTGGACCGGCACGTGGGCGGCGGCCTCGGCATCATGCTGGACGATGTGCTGGCGGGCCTGTATGCCCTGGGGGGGCTCCAGGCCCTGGCCTGGGTACTCCTCTGAGGGGCGGGCGCCCCTGTCCGCCCGGCGGCGCCCTCAAAGCTCCGCTTGCATCCCTGCCGCCCCGGGGGCATCTTGAGGATCGATCCTTTCCCAAGCGGTAGGGGTACCGGTCCGTGCCACGCGCCCTTCTCAGGTCGTTCCCCATCCTCTGTGCACTCCTATGCCTTATGGCGATACCGCCGGCCGCGGCCCTGGACGTGCGCGTGGTGGGGGTGTTCGGGGATCAGGCGGTGCTGGAGGTGGACGGCACGCGCCGGGTGCTGGCGGTGGGGGAGGCCAGCCCCGAGGGGGTGGTCCTGGAGGCCGCCGACGGGCGCAACGGCACCGCCCGGGTGCGGGTGGAAGGCCGGGTGCGCCAGATCCGCATCGGCGAGCGCGTGGGGGGCGGCTATGCCCCGCGGCGGCAGGCCACGGCCCGCATCCACCGCGACTCCAATGGCGCCTTCACCACCACCGGGGCCATCAACGGCCATGCCCTCACCTTCCTGGTGGACACCGGCGCCTCCGCCGTGGTGCTGAACGCCCCCGAGGCCCGCCGCCTGGGGATCGACCCCGACCGGGGGCAGTCGGTGCCGGTGCGCACCGCCTCCGGCATGGAATGGGGCCGCCGGGTGCGCCTGGACCGGGTGCGGGTGGGTGCCATCCGCCTGCGCAACGTCCCGGCCCTGGTGCTCCCGGGGCGGGAACCGCGGGTGGCGCTGCTGGGCATGAGCTTCCTCGAACGCCTGGAGATGCGCAACGAGGGCAGCGTGCTGGTGCTGGAGCAGCGTTACTAGGGCAATGGGCGTTCTTTCTCGGTGGCCCGCACGTACGACATGATTTGAAGCCCGAAGACCGTCGGACGAAAATGGTGTACACGAAGAGATTCAGGAGCGATCCATGCTGCATACAATTGAAGTGGAGATCGATAGCACCGGTCACATCCAACCGATCGACCCGGTGTCGCGAATCCCGGCAGGACGGGCTCTGCTGACCCTGCTGACCCCGCCTGCCGATGAAACGGCCCTGTTGTCTGAAGCGGCCCTTGCAGAGGACTGGTCCAAGGCGGAAGAGGATGAGGCATGGGCGCATTTACAGCCGGGCACTTAGTCGTCCTGCCATTTCCTTTTTCGGACCTGAGCCGTAGCAAATACCGGCCTGCGCTACTGATTGCCCATGCCGGACGGGGGGACTGGATTGCCTGTCAGATCACCAGCAATCCTTACTCTGATCCATACGCCGTCGAGATTACAGAAACCGATTTCGCTTCTGGGGGGTTGCAGCGCATCAGTTATGCCCGTCCGGGCAAATTATTCACGGCAAACGAATATCTGTTCTCTTCCGCACCTGCGGCCCTGGACGTGGGCAAGTTCCAGGAAATACGCATAGCGATCATCGCCCTCATTTCCGGTTGAATGAATACATGATCGCTTCTTTTGAAGCATCATGAGTTGTTGCTCGCTGAATTTTTCGCCCCACGCCGGGAAGATCACCCCTCCGCGGTCCGTTCCCCTCCCTGCAGCCAGCCCGCCAGGCGTTCGTGGGAGGCCAGCAGGGCGGGGATCACCACCAGTACCAGCACCGTGGCGAAGGCCAGGCCGAAGACGATGGAGATGGCCATGGGGATGAGGAACTGGGCCTGGGTGGAGCCTTCGAACAGCAGCGGCACCAGGCCGGCGATGGTGGTGAAGGAGGTGAGCACCACCGCCCGCAGGCGCTGGCAGGAAGCCTCCACGATGGCGTCGTCCTGGGCCAGGCCTTCGGCCCGCAGGGACTGGTAGAAGCTCACCAGGATGATGGCGTTGTTCACCACGATGCCGGTGAGGCCGAAGAGGCCGAACAGGGAGAGGATGGTGAGCTCCACCCCCAGCAGCCAGTGCCCCACCAGGGCCCCCAGCAGGCCGAAGGGGATGATGGCCATGATCACCAGGGGCCAGCCGTAGGAGCCGAACACCCAGGCCAGGGTGATGTAGATCAGGGCCAGGGCGATCACCAGGCCCATGCGCATGTCCCCCAGGGTCTCGGCCTGGTCCACGGCGCGGCCCTGGAAGGACCACTGCACCGGATGCTTTTGCAGGAGTTCGGGGAGCACCTCCCGCTCCAGTTGCTCCCGGATGCGCCCGGCGTTGTTCACTGCCCGGTCCACATCCGCCGAGATGGTGACCGCAAGGCGGGCCTCGGCGTGGCGCAGGGTTTCGAAGCCCTGGCGCGGGCGCAGTTCCGCCACGGTGTCCAGGGGGGCCGTGCCGCCGCCGGGCAGGACCACGGCGAAGCGCTCCAGGATGGCGGCGTCGTGGCGCTGGGCGTCCGGAAGCCGCACCCGCACCTCGATCTCCTCCAGGCCGTCCTGGTAGATCTGGCTCAGGGCGCCGTCGAAGGCGGCGCGCAACTGCCGTCCCAGGGATTCGGTGGTGAGCCCCAGGGCCTCGCCCTCCGGTGTGAGCCGGTAGATGAGCTGTTCCCGGCCGAAGGGCATGTTGTCCTCCACGGCATAGACCCCGGGGAAGTCGTTCAGGGTCTCGGACAGGTCCAGGGCGGCGGCCTTGAGGGCCCCGGGATCCTCGCCGGTGAGGCGCACCTCCACATCGCGCCCCGGTGGCCCGGACTGGCGCTCGGTGATGCTGAACAGCTCCAGCCCCGGGGGCTGCTGGATGCGGTCCTGCCAGGCCTGGATGAACTCGGTGTTGCGTACCTGGCGCCGGTCCGGGGAGGCCAGTTCCACCACGATGGAGCCGAACTGATCCCCCCGCGGGGGCTGCTGCGCCCCGCCGGTGTCCAGGCCCGCGCCCGAGCGCACCACCACGTTGCGGATCAGGTCCCCGCCCAGGGCCTCTTCGGCGGCGTAGAGTTCGTCCTCCACATGATCCAGGAACCGGTCCACCCGCTGCGGCGGGGTGCCGGCCACGAAGTGCACGCTGGCGTTGATCACCGTGCCTTCGGGGGAGGGGAAGAAGGTGAAGCCCAGGCGGCCGCCGAAGAGCAGACCCAGGGCCAGGATGAGCACCGCCAGGGCGGCGGCCAGGGTGAGGCCGGCGTTGCTGACGGCTCCGGTCACCAGGCGCCGGAAGGGGCCTTCACGGAAGCCCTCGAAGGTGCGGTCGAAGCGGTGACGGAAGCTGCCGGGACGGGGCGGGCGCACCTTTTCCAGGCTGCCGCGCAGGTGATGGGGCAACACCAGGAAGCTGATGACCAGGGTGGCGATGAGGATGCAGATTACCACCAGGGGGATGTCGAAGAGGATGTTGCCGATGATCCCCCCCACCAGCATCAGGGGCAGGAAGGCGGCGATGGTGGTCAGGGAGGCGGAGAACACCGGGGCCAGCATGCGCCGGGCCCCTTGTTCTGCGGCCTGTTCCGCAGTGCGGCCCCGCTGGTATTCGCTGTAGGCGTGTTCGCTGACGACGATGGCGTTGTCCACGATGATCCCCAGGGCCATGATGAAGCCGAACAGGGACATCATGTTGATGCTGCCCCCCAGGGCCCACAGGGCCACGAAGGCGGCGGTGAAGGACACGGGGATGCTCAGGGCCACGCGCAGGGCCAGGCGTCCGTTGAGGAAGAGGAACAGGATCCCCAGTACCAGCAGCAGTCCGCCGGCGCCGTTCTTCAGCAACAGGCCGATGCGCTCCGCCAGGGGTTCGTAGAATTCGTCATAGAGATGGAGTTCCACTCCCGGGGGCAGGGCGGGGCGGGTCTGTTCCAGCCAGTCCCGCAGGATGCGGGAGGCCTCCAGGGCGTCGTCCTGTTCCGCCCGCTGCAGGGCCATCTCCACGGCGGGCTGACCCTGGTAGCGCACCAGCACCTGGTTGTCCCGGGGGCGGCGCTCGATGGCGCTGGCCACGTCGCCGAGGCGGATCAGTCCCTCCTCGGCATCGGCGCGCAGGGGCAGCCGGGCGAAGGCCAGGGCATCCCGGGCCTGTTCCAGGCTGCGCACCTGGCGCGCGGTGTCGTTGCGTCCCACCATGCCCGCCGGCAGGTCCCGGGAGAGGTCGTCCACCCGCTCGGCGATGTCGTTCAGGCCCATCTTCAGGTCCAGCAGCCGGGCCATGGGCACCTGGATGGCCATCTCCTCCTCGGGCAGCCCGGTGAACTCGATCTGGGCGATGCCGGCATCCAGGAGCTGGCGTTCCAGGTCCCGCACCAGGGGGCGCAGTTCCCGCAGGTCATCGGGGCCGGTGACCAGCAGCTTGGCGATGGGTTCATAGCGGATGATGCGGGTCACCACCGGTTTCTCGGCGGCCTCGGGCAGGTCCCGCTGGCGGTCCACCACGTTCTTCACCTGGTTGGTGGCCAGGGTCATGTCGGTGCCGGACTCGAATTCCAGGGTGACGGTGGACAGGCCGAGACTGGAGGTGGAGGTGAGGTTGCGCAGCCCGTCCACGGTGCGCAGCTCCTGCTCCAGGGGGATGGTGATGCCCGTCTCCACGTCCTCGGCGCTGGCGCCGGTCCAGGGCACCTGGACGGTGACGAAATCCAGGGCGAAGTTGGGGAAGAACTGGGTGTTGAGCTTGAGCAGGGCCCAGGCCCCGGTGAGGAGCATGAGGGCCACCAGCAGGTTGGCCGCCACCGGGTGGCGCAGGAAGAGCCCGATGATGCCGCGGTCACGCCTCATGGATCATTCCCCCGCCTCGGTGACCCGCAGCCCGTCCATGGCGTTGGGCAGGCGGATGGTGACGATGCGGTCGCCGGCTTCGAGATCGGGGCCGGTGACCAGGATGCGGGTTTTACCGCTGGCATCGGTCCATTCCCCCACCCGTTGCACGGAGACGCGCCGCATGCGGCCGTCCTCGATGCGGTAGACTCGGTCCATGCCGTAGAGGGCCTCGAAGGGCAGGGGGACCACCCCGGGTTGCTCCGGAAGGGCGAGTTCCACCGTGATGAAGCGTCCCAGGGGCAGATCATCCTCTGTGCTTTGCACCTGCAGGATGCCCTCCACGCCAGCGCTCCCGGCGGGGCTCTCCCCTGCCAGTCCTTGCAGCACCAGAGGGACCTCCTGTCCATCCACGTGGCCGGTGGCGGCGGGTTTCAGCCCGGCCTCCAGGGCGGCCCGCACCCGGGGCAGGTAGGTGGCGGGAATGAGGGCGCGCACCTCCAGGGCGTCCAGGTCGTAGAGGGTCACCAGGGGATCTCCGGGGCGCACCCGTTCCCCGGGGGCCACGGGCACGGTCGCGATACGGCCCCGGAAGGGGGCCCGGATGCGGGTGCGCTCCAGATCCAGGCGGGCCTGTTCCGCCAGGGCCCGGGCCCGGTCCAGGCGGGCGCGCAGCTGATCCGCCCGGGCCGGGTAGTCGTTCACCGCCAGTTGCCGGTTGGCCACCGCCAGGGCCTGCTGTTCCATGGCGCGCTGGGCGTCGTCCACGGCGCTGCGCGAGCCCAGATCACGGCCCTGCAGGTCCCGGGCCCGCTGCAGGTCCCGCTGTGCCAGCTGCAGCAGGGTGCGTTCCCGTTCCAGTGCCGCCTGGTCCCGTTCATGGGCCAGCTCCAGGGCCCGCAGCTGGGCCTCCAGATCCTTCACCTCCGCGGCCCGTTGGGTGTGGATCAGTTGCAGTTCCCGGTCATCCAGGATCACCAGATCCGCCCCGGCGTCCACGATGCGGCCCTCCCGTGCCGGTACCCGCAGCACATCCGCCGTGACCGCGGCTTGCAGTTGCGCGCTGCGGGGAGATTGCACGTGCCCGTACAGGGTGAGGCGAGGGGCCAGGCTGCGGGGCTGGATCTCCTGGGCCGTGACCCGCCAGGTCCGCTCGGCCACGGAGCGCGATGGCTGCTCGGGGCGGGTGAGGACCAGCAGCGTGAACCCCAGGACCCCCAGCCCCAGCAGGATCAGGGGGAGGAGACGGCGGACCGGTTGCAGGCGTTTCATGGGGCGGGGGCGTCCTTGTGACGAGCGCGGGTGGAGAGATCGTTCTGCCGGGATTGGACGGGTTCGGCGTCCTCCCGTTCCGTGCCCAGGGGGAGGAACACCGGCATGCCGTCCACCTGCCCCACGGCCAGGGGCTGTCCGTAGAGCCGTTCCAGGGCCCGGGGGATGAGCATGTCCCGGGTGGGACCCCAGCAGGCGTCGCCATTAGGGTACATGAGGAGCAGATGATCACAATAGCGGGCCGTGAGGTTCACGTCGTGCATGGTGAGGATCGCCCCCCGGCCATGGGCGACCATGTGGCGGACGATGTCCAGCACCTCCACCTGATGGTGCAGGTCCAGGTGGTTGGTGGGCTCGTCCAGGAGGAAGACCCGGGGGTCCTGGGTGAGGGCGGTGGCGATGGCCAGGCGCTGGCGCTCGCCGCCGGAGAGGGTGGATACGGGGCGGTGCTCCAGTCCCTCCAGGCCGGTGCGTTCCAGGGCGTCCTGGGCGGCGGCGTAGTCGGCGGCGGATTCCATCTCCCAGGGGCGCAGATAGGGGTGGCGGCCGATGAGGGCGGTCTCCAGTACCGTGGCGGGAAAGCCGTCCTGCTGGTCCTGGAAGACCATGCCCAGGTGGCGGGCGATGCGGCGCCGGGGCAGATCGTCCATGGGGTGGCCGTCCAGACGCAGGCCGCCGCGGCGGGCGGGACGCAGGCCGGCCAGGGTGTGCAGGAGGGTGCTCTTGCCCGCGCCGTTGGGCCCGAGCACGCCCCAGCACTGGCCGGGCCGTACGGCCAGGCGCAGCGCGGCACCGTCCGGGCGTCCGGGGATGTCCACCACCAGGTCATCCAGTTGCAGGAGGGGAGGCATGCTGCGATTGTCGGGGGCCATGGGGTTTCCGGTGATGCCTTCGCTTTCAGGGGATTGGAGAAGGATGGCAGCGTCGTGATGGCGGGGTTTTTCGTGCGCGCCGCTTCCCTGGGGCATCTATCCGCTCCAGGGGAAGTGCGTGGTTGCGCCGGGGTCTCCCTTGCGCGGGTGTGCGCCGCAGGGAAGCGGCGCGCAAGCCTCCAGGGATGGATTCACGGCGGCCCGCGCAAGGGAGACCCCGGCGCAAGGGCAAACTCTGGCACAGGGGGCGTTTTCTGTTCACCTGCTGCGATGCAAAAGATACAGGAACACCGGCACCCCCAGCATGGCGGTGATCACCCCCACGGGGAGTTGCTGCGGGGCCATGAGGGTGCGGGCCAGGGTGTCCGCCAGGGTGAGCAGGATGCCGCCGGCCAGGGCCGAGGCGGGCAGGATGATGCGCTGGTCGTTGCCCAGTACCAGGCGCAGCATGTGGGGCACGATCAGGCCCACGAAGCCCACGCTGCCGGCCAGGGTGACGGCGGTGGCGGTCACCAGGGCGGCGACGATGTATACCGTCCATTCCAAAGGCCGCACGGCCACCCCCAGGGCGGCGGCCTGCATGGGGCCGCGGGCCAGGACGTTGAGGCTGCGGCCCAGGGGCAGGGCGGCCAGGACCACGATCACCAGCACCATCCAGGCGGGCCAGATGCGCCGGGCGTGGGACAGATCCCCCATGAGCCAGTAGAGCATCCCCGGCAGTTCCTCCGTGGGGCTCACCGCCAGCAGGAAGCTGATGAGGGCCCCCCAGCCGGCGGCCACCACCACCCCCGTGAGCAGCAGCCGGGTGGGGGTCCAGCTGCCGGTGCCGTGGGCCAGCCCGAAGACGATGAAGGTGGAGAGCATGGCGCCGGCGAAGGCTGATCCCGAGATCAGTACGGTGCCCGCGCCCAGGAGCATGGAGGCCAGGGCCCCCACCGCCGCGCCGCCGGAGAGTCCGAGGACGTAGGGGTCGGCCAGGGGGTTGCGCAGCAGCACCTGCATCAGGGCCCCGGCCACGGCCAGCAGGCCGCCGGTGGCGAAGGCCGCCAGGGCCCGGGGCAGGCGCAGTTCCAGGATCAGGGTACGGTGCAGGGGATCGCCGTCCCCGGTGAGGACGGCCAGGGTCTGGGCGGGCGTGAGCTGCACGCTGCCCAGGGCCACGGCGGTGACCAGTGCCGCCAGGGCGGCCAGGAGCAGGACGGTGAGGATGCCCGCCAGGCGGGTCACTCACCATCCTCCGGGCGCCGCTGGCGGGCCTCTTCCAGGGCCTGGCAGACCCGCCGGGCGCCGTCCGCCAGGCGGGGGGTGGGGCGTTGCAGCAGGGAGGGGGGGATGAAGAACAGGTTGTCCCGGGCCACGGCGGTCATCTCCGTCCAGCGGCGCCAGTCCTCCACCCATTGGGGGTCTTCCTCCCCCATGCCGCCGCCCATGATCACCTCCGGGTCGGCGGCCAGGACCACCTCCCGGTTCAGCCGGGGTACGGCGGCGTCCAGATGGCCGAAGACGTTGCGGCCTCCGCACAGGCGGATCACCTGAGAGATGATGTGTGCGTCATTGAGGGTCATGAGGGGGCGATCCCAGACCTGGTAGAAGACCGTCACCGGGGAGCGCCCGGCGTAGCGGTCCCGCAGTCCTTCCAGGGTCCGTTCCAGCTCCCGGGCGGTGCGGCGTCCTTGTTCCGGGTGGCCCGCCAGCCGTCCCAGGGTCTCCAGCCCCCGCACCAGTTGGCGGATGTTCCGGGGATCGCTGTAGTAGAGGGTGTAGCCCATGGCCTCCAGGCGTTCCAGCTGGCTGCGCACATTGCCCGCCTCCCAGGCGATGATCAGATCCGGTTCGAGGGCAATGATGGATTCCAGGTCCAATTGCTTGTAGCTGCCTACCCGGGGGATCTCCCGGGCGGCCTCGGGGTGGTCACTGAAGTTCACCGTACCCACGATCCGCTCCCCGGCGCCCACGGCGAAGAGGTTCTCGGTGATGTGGGGGGCCAGGCTGATGATGCGCTTCGCCGGTGCCTGCAGTTGTACCTGGCGGCCCCGGTCGTCGGTTACGGTCAGGGGCGCCGCATGGCCGTGCAGGGGGATGAAAATTGCGGCGAAAAGGAGATAAATGGCGAGTAAAAGAAGCCATTTGTGGGCTTTTTTTGATTTTGGATCCGGTATCTCTGGGCCTGTCATGGCGTTTCATCGGGGCGCGTGAAAGGAGGGCATCATACCAGCGATGCCCTGGCGGACCAGCGTCCATCACCCCACAAACCCGCCGGGACCACTCCCTGCCGGCGGCTGTGCGCCGCAGGGAAGCGGCGCGCAAAAAAACTCCAGGGAGGGATCCACGGCGTCCCGCCGGCAGGGGGCGGTCCTGGCGGTGGGGGAATGGGGTGCGGCGGGGGCTTGGGTTGGCGGTCTGGATCCGGTTTGCGTATGATACCGCCTCGCTTCAGGTGCCAGGCGCATGACAACCGCCTGGTGAAACGGGAAGCCGGTGCGTCCGTCCTCGGACCAGTCCGGCGCTGCCCCCGCAACGGTAGGCGAGACGCGGGCCCTGCACGTCACCGCAGGGCCCCGGCAAGGCGGAATGCCACTGCGCGCAAGCGTGGGAAGGTGCCTTGCCCCGGTCAGATCCTGACCCGTCCGCGAGCCCGGAGACCGGCCTGGAGTGTTCACGCGGCATTGCGGTGGGCCTTGCGCGGCGCGTCTCTCCGGTGATCCATCCCCCGGCACTGCGGGCCCCGGGTCCGCGATTCGCGTGCGCTCCCTCCTGCCATGCCGCCCATGCACCCCATCCGCGCGCGGGCGGCGCGCAGGAGAGACGACTTCGATGATTCGCAAGGCTTCCCTGCCGGCAGCGGTGCTGCTGGCCCTCCCTCCCATGGCTTTGGCCCAGAACCATCTGGCGCAGCTGGACCCCATCCTGGTCACCCCCACCCGCACGGCCGAGACCGTTGACGAGACCCTGGCGTCGGTGACCGTCATCGACCGCGAGGAGATCGACCGGCTGCAGCCCAAGAGCTTCACCGATCTGCTCCGGGGCCGGGCCGGGCTGGCGGTGACCCAGAACGGTCCCTTTGGCAAGACGGCCAGCCTCTACAGCCGCGGCACCGATTCCGGCCATACCCTGCTGCTGGTGGACGGGGTGCGCATGGGTTCGGCCACCCTGGGCAGCCCGTCGTGGCAGTTCCTGCCCATCCCGGAGATCGAACGGGTGGAGATCGTGCGCGGGCCGCGCACCAGCCTGTACGGGTCCGACGCCATCGGCGGCGTGGTGCAGGTCTTCACCCGCGAGGGAGACGGCGCACCACGGGCCCGGGCCCATCTGGGCACCGGGTCCTTCGGCACCCGGGAATTCGGGGCCGGCATCTCCGCAGGCCAGGGGGATACCCGCTACAGCCTCTCGGGGAGCCATTTCCAGACCGACGGCATCGATATTCAGGAGAACACCGGGGACCGGGCGGACGATGGCTACGACAACAGCAGCTTCAGCGGTCGGGTGAGCCATCGCCTGGCGGGGGGCGCGGAGTTGTTCGGCTCCTTCCTGTATTCCACGGGGGAGACGGAGATCGACGTGGGCACGGGGGAATTCCGCGACTGGACCGATTACGGTCATCACGCCGTGCGGGCCGGCATCCGCGGTCCGGTGACCGACCACTGGCGCAGCCGGTTGACCCTGGCCCATAGCCGTGACGAGGCCGAGACCTTTTACGATGGCGCCTTCGATTCCCGCATCGACACCCTGCGGGACCTGGTGACCTGGCAGAACGATGTCCTCCTGGGGAGACACCTGCTGACCCTGGGGGCGGACTACCGGGAGGATCGGGTGCAGAGCAGCAACGACTATGCCCGGACCCGCCGCGACAACTGGGGCCTGTTCGCCCAGCTGCAGACGGAACTGGGGGCCCAGGATCTGTCCGCCAGCCTGCGCCAGGACGACAACGAGGCCTTCGGCCACGAGACCACGGGGCAGGTGGCCTGGGGCCTGGAGATGAGCGAGGCCTGGCGGCTCCGGGCCGGTTACGGCACCGCCTTCAAGGCCCCCACTTTCAACGATCTCTACTGGCCGGGGTCGGGCAACCCCGATCTGAAGCCGGAGCGCTCACGCACGGCGGAGTTGGGGCTGCGCTTCACCGGAGAGGGGGTCCGCTCCGACGTGACCGTCTTCAGGACGGATCTGGAGGACATGATCGACTGGGCCCCGCCCCCGGGGGGCGGCCGCTGGTGGATCCCGCAGAATGTCGATGAGGTGCGCATCCGCGGGATCGAATGGGAGACCGGTATCCGGCGCGGGGACTGGTCGGCGGTGCTGGCCTTCACCCATCTGGACCACGAAAACCGCAACACCGGACAGGCCCTGGCCCGGCGGCCGGATGACAGTCTGCGCCTGGATCTGGACCGCAGCCTGGGGCGCTGGTCCCTGGGGGGGACTGTCCTGGCCCAGGGGCGGCGCTACAATGACGAAGCCGAGAGCGACCCCATCCCCGGGTATGCCCTCCTGAACCTGCGGGCGGCCTATGCCTTCTCGTCCCAGTGGACGCTGCGGGCGACCCTGGACAATGCCCTGGACCATGACTACGTGCAGGTCCGGGGCTTCGGCGATGATTACAACGAGCCCGGCCGCGCCGTCTTCCTCAGCCTCCACTACCAGCAGTAGGTCCGCCCTTGCGTCACTGTCCCGCCCTCCTTGTCACCGCCCCGGCCTCCGGCCAGGGCAAGACCACGGTGACGGCGGCCCTGGCCCGGTATCACCGCAACCGGGGCCGCCGGGTGCGGGTGTTCAAGACGGGACCGGACTTCCTCGACCCCATGATCCACCAGCGGGCCAGCGGCGCGCCGGTGTACGTGGCGGACCTGTGGATGACCGGGGAGGCGGACATCCGCCGGCGCCTGTATGCCGCGGCCGGGGAGGCGGACCTGATCCTGGTGGAGGGGGTGATGGGGCTGTTCGACGGCCATCCCTCCAGCGCCGACCTGGCGGCACGTTTCGGCATCCCGGTGATGCCCGCCATCAGCGGGGCGGCCATGGCCCAGACCTTCGCCGCCCTGGCCCATGGCCTGGCCACCTACCGTGCGGAGGTCCCCTTCGCCGGGGTCTTCGCCAACCGGGTCAGCGGCGAGCGGCATTATGCCCTGCTCACCGAGGGCCTGCCGGCGGGGCGGCCCGCCTTCGGCTACCTGCCCCGGTCGGCGGACACCGCCCTGCCCAGCCGCCATCTGGGGCTGGTGCAGGCGGCGGAGATCGCCGACCTGGACCGGCGCCTGGACGCGGCGGCGGAGCAGTTGGTGTGGAAGGCCCCGGGGCTGCCGCCCGCGGTGGCCTTCGCCCCGGAGGAGACCCCGCCGCCGCCCCGGCACCTGGCGGGGCGGCGCATCGCCGTGGCCCGGGATGCGGCCTTCGCCTTCCTCTACCCGGCCAATCTGGACCTGTTGCGGGAGATGGGGGCCGAATTGCATTTCTTCTCCCCCGTGCAGGGGGATGGGCTGCCGCAGGGGACGCAGGCCGTCTATCTCCCCGGCGGCTATCCGGAGCTGCACCTGGAGGCCCTGGCCGCCAATGAGCGGCTGAAGCGGGACCTGGCCGCCCATGCGGCGGCGGGCCGGCCGCTGCTGGCGGAATGCGGCGGCATGCTCTACCTCCTGGAACGGCTGGAGGATACGGAAGGGCAGGGGGCGGACCTGGTGGGCCTGCTGCCGGGACAGGCCCGTATGCAGGGCCGGCTGGCGGCCCTGGGGCCCCAGGAGGTGACCCTGCCGGAGGGGGTGTTCCGCGGCCACACCTTCCATCATTCCGCCATGCACTCCCCCCTGGAGCCCATCGCCCGGGCCCGCTGCCCCAACGGCCGGGATACGGCGGAGGCGGTCTATCGCAAGGGCGCGGTGACCGCCAGCTATGTGCACCTGTACTTCCCCGCGGATCCCCAGGGCACGGCGCGGCTGTTCACGGGGGAGGGACGCACATGATGGCCACCCTGCTGGGGATCCTGGTCGCCCTGGCCCTGGACCGCCTGCTGGGGGAACCCCGGCGCGGGCATCCCCTGGTGGCCTTTGGCGCCCTCATCGAGGCGGTGGAGCGCCGCGGCTATGGCGATGACCGGCTGCGGGGCGCCCTCCTGCTGGCCCTGCTGGTGCTGCCCTTCACGGCCCTGGCCGCCCTTGCCGCGGCGCTGCCGGGGGGATGGGTGCTGGAGGTGGTGCTGCTCTATCTGGCGGTGGGCTGGCGCAGCCTGGGGGAGCACGGGCGGGGCATCGCCGGGGCGCTGCAGCAGGGGGATCTGGAGGCCGCCCGTGATCGGGTGGCCTTCCTGGTGAGCCGGGACACCCAGGACATCGACGCCACGCAGATCAGCAAGGCCACCGTGGAATCGGTGCTGGAGAACGGCAACGATGCCGTCTTCGCCCCCCTGTTCTGGTTCGCCGTGGCCGGGGCCCCCGGGGTGGTGGCCTACCGCCTGGTGAACACCCTGGATGCCATGTGGGGCTATCGCACGGATCGCTACCGGCACTTTGGCTGGGCGGCGGCGCGGCTGGACGATGGCCTCAATTACCTCCCCGCCCGGTTCACGGCCCTGGCCTATGCCCTGGCCTCGGGGGGCTGGGCGGGGGCGCGCCGGGCCCTGGACTGCTGGCGCCGCCAGGGGCGGGTATGGAAGAGCCCCAACGCCGGTCCGGTGATGGCCGCCGGGGCCGGGGCCCTGGGGGTCCGTCTGGGGGGCGCGGCGGTCTACCATGGACGCCTACAGCCCCGGCCCGACCTGGGCCAGGGACCGGAGGCCGCCCCGGCGGATATCCCCAGGGCCCTGACCCTCCTGGACCGGGCCCTGGGGGTCTGGGTCCTGGGTCTGGGGTTGGCCGGACTCCTTATTCATATGATCGGCTCCTGAGGTCCATTTCTTTCATGATCCACAAAGGTGCCCGCCCCTTGTCCCCAAGCGAAGACACCGCAGATCCCGGGAACCCGTTGCCGGGGATGCTCCCCCACGGCGGCCGCCTGCGCAGGGCGGCCCGGGAGGAGGGCATCCCCCTGGCGGACTGGCTGGACCTGTCCACGGGCATCAACCCCCATGGCTGGGCGGTGCCGCCGGTGCCCCCCGAGGCCTGGATGCGTCTGCCCGAGGAGGAGGACGGCCTGGAGGCCGCCGCCGCCGGGTACTTCGGTTCCTCGGCCCTGCTGCCGGTGGCCGGGTCCCAGGCGGCCATCCAGGCCCTGCCGGCCCTGCTGCCCCCCGGCCGGCGGGTGGGCATGCTGCATCCCTCCTATGCCGAACACGCCCACGCCTGGCGGCGGGCGGGGCATCAGGTGCTGCCCCTGTCGCCGCAGACGGTGGAGGACCGGCTGGAGACACTGGACCATCTGCTGCTGGTGAACCCCAACAACCCCTCGGGCCACCGCTTCGATCTCCGGTGCCTGCAGGACTGGCAGGCACGGCTGGCCGTCAAGGGGGGCTGGCTGGTGGTGGACGAGGCCTTCATGGACGCCACCCCGGAGCACAGCCTGGTGCCCCGCTGCCCCCAGCCCGGACTGGTGGTGCTGCGCTCCCTGGGCAAGTTCTTCGGTCTGGCCGGGGCGCGGGTGGGTTTCGTCTTTGCCGAGCCGGGCCTGCGGGCAGAGTTGGCGGCCCATCTGGGGCCGTGGACGGTCCCCGGCCCCTCCCGTTGGGCGGCCTGCGGCGCCCTGTCGGATCTGGGTTGGCAGGAACAGACCCGGGAGGGCCTGGCCCGTGCCGGGGCACGGCTGCGGGACGTCCTCAGCCGCCACGGGCTGCCCCCCGACGGCGGCACGCCCCTGTTCCAGTGGGTGCGCACCCCCCGGGCCGGGGCGATCCACGCGGCCCTGCGCCGGCGCGGCATCCTCACCCGCCTGTTCGACGACCCCCCAAGCCTGCGTTTCGGTCTGCCGGGGGATGAGATGGGCTGGGCCCGGCTGGAGGCCGCCCTGGGGGCGTTGTCGGATGCGGAGGGACGGTCGTGACGGCGGCCACCCTGATGGTGCAGGGCACCACCTCCGATGCCGGCAAGAGCCTGCTGGTGACCGCCCTGGGCCGGGCCCTGGCCCGCCGGGGGATCGCCGTGGCCCCGTTCAAGTCCCAGAACATGGCCCTGAACAGCGCCGTCACCCCGGAGGGCGGGGAGATGGGCCGCGCCCAGGCGGTGCAGGCGGCGGCCTGCCGGGTGGTGCCCCACACGGACATGAATCCGGTGCTGCTCAAGCCCTGTTCCGACCGGGGTGCCCAGGTGATCCTGGACGGACGGCCCCTGTCCATGTCGGATGCGGCCGCCTACCATCGCCTCAAGCCCACGCTGCTGGAGCGGGTGGTGGCGGCCCATGGGCGCCTGGCCCGGCGCCACCGGGTGGTGCTGGTGGAGGGGGCCGGGTCCCCGGCGGAGATCAACCTGCGGCAGGGGGACATCGCCAACATGGGTTTTGCCGAGGCGGTGGACTGCCCGGTGATCCTGGTGGCGGACATCGACCGCGGCGGGGTGTTCGCCCACCTGGTGGGCACCCTGGCGCTGCTCTCCCCCACGGAACGGGCGCGGGTGGCGGGTTTTGTCATCAACCGCTTCCGAGGGGATAAGGCCTTGCTGGATCCGGGTCTGGACTGGCTGCAGCGGGAGACGGGCAAGCCCGTGCTGGGGGTGCTGCCCTATCTCCAGGGGTTGTACCTGGAGGCGGAGGATGCCCTGCCGGGGGCCTTACCCCCCGCGCCGCGGGGTGGCCAGGGGGAAGGGGAGCCGCTGCAGGTGGTGGTGCCGGCGCTGCCGCGCATCAGCAACCACACGGATCTCGATCCCCTGCGGCTGCACCCGCGGGTGCGCGTCACCTTCGCCGCACCGGGGCGGCCCCTGCCGCCGGCGGACCTGATCGTGCTGCCCGGCTCCAAGGCGGTGCGCGCGGACCTGGACTGGTTGCGGCAACAGGGCTTTGACCGGGCCATCCTGCGCCACCTGCGCTACGGCGGCCGGGTGATGGGGATCTGCGGGGGCTTTCAGATGCTGGGGCAGTGGGTGCATGACCCCGACGGGGTGGAAGGTGCCCCCGGCAGCACCCCGGGCCTGGGGCTGCTGGAGGTGGAGACCACCCTGGCCCCGGGCAAGCAGCTGCGCCAGGTGCGGGGACAACTGGCCGACGGGGCCCGGGTGGAGGGCTACGAGATCCATGCCGGGGTGACCCGGGGGCCGGGTCTGCAGCGGCCGGCCGTGACCCTGGAGGGGCAGGGACCCGACGGCGCCGTCTCCGAGGACGGGGCCATCCTGGGCACCTATGTGCACGGGGTCTTCGACCGCGCCGGGGCGGCCCGGTCCCTGCTGGCCTGGGCGGGCCTGGGGGATGCCGCCGGGGGGCGCGATCTGGAGTGGGATCGGGAGGACGGTTTCGAGCAGTTGGCGGACGCGGTGGAGGCCCATCTGGACATGGCCCGCATCCTGGCCCTTCTGGGGCTGGAGGCCCCGGCGGCGTCGCCACCACCGCCTGCATCGGGCAGGTCACATCTGGGGAGGCATCGGGCATGAAAGAACTGATCCTGGGCGGGGCCCGTTCGGGCAAGAGCGCCCTGGCGGAGCGCCTGGCCGCGGAGAGCGCTCTGGGGGTGACCTACGTGGCCACGGCCCGGCCGGGGGAGGACGAGGAGATGCGGGCCCGCATCCGCCATCACCAGGAGCGCCGCCCCGCGCACTGGGGCCTGGTGGAGGCGGGGCCCGATCTGGCCGGGGTGCTGCGCGCCCATGCCGCCCCGGACCGCTGTCTGCTGGTGGACTGCCTCACCCTCTGGCTCACTCATCTCTTATGGGACGAGGATGAGGCCACCTGTAGCCGGGAACAGACCCGCCTTCTGCAGGTCCTTGCGGATCTGCCGGGGCGGCTGATCCTGGTGAGCAACGAGACCGGTATGGGCATCGTGCCCCTGGGGGAACTCACCCGCCGGTTCTGTGACGAGGCCGGCCGGCTGCATCAGGCGGTGGCGGCGCGCTGCGAGCGCGTCACCCTGACGGTGGCCGGTCTGCCCCTGGTACTGAAAGGAGACCCATTGTGAATCAAGAAACCCCCTGGTTGCAGGTGCCCGCGGCACCCATCGACGAAGACGCCCGCCGCCGCGCGGAGGAGCGCCAGACCCGCCTCACCAAGCCCCTGGGCTCCCTGGGCCAGCTGGAGACCCTGGCCACCCGCCTGGCCGGCATGCAGGGCAGTGATACCCCCCGGGCCGATACGGTGCACATCAGCATCTTCGCGGGGGATCACGGCGTGGCCGCCGAGGGGATCTCCCGTTTCCCCCAGTCGGTGACCATGGAGATGGTGCGCAACTTCGTGCGCGGCGGGGCCGGGATCAGTGTCCTGGCCCGCTCCATCGACGCCCGCCTGGAGGTGATCAATCTGGGTACGGTGGAGGAGACCGGGCCCCTGGAGGGGGTCACCGATGTGCGCATCGGCCCGGGCACCGCCAACTTCGTCCAGGGTCCGGCCATGGACCTGCATCAACTGGCCCTGGCCATGAACGCCGGCCGCCACGCGGCGGAGCGGGCCCGGCTGGCGGGGACCGAGGTCTACCTGGCGGGGGAGATGGGCATCGGCAACACCACCGCCGCCGCCGCCGTGGCCTGCGCCCTCATGGGGGCCGAGCCGGAGGAACTGGTGGGGCCGGGCACCGGCCTGGACGATGCGGGGGTGCGGCACAAGGCCGAGGTCCTCCGCCGTGCCCTGGATCTGCACCGGGGGCATATGGACGAACCGGTGGAATGCCTGCGCCGGGTAGGCGGTTTCGAGATCGCCGCCATGAGCGGGGCCTATCTGGCCTGCGCCCAGATGGGGATGCCCGTGCTGGTGGATGGTTTCATCAGTTCCGTGTCGGCCCTGGCCACCGCCCGCATCTGCCCCAGCGCCCGGGACTGGTTCCTGTTTGCCCATACCTCCGCCGAACCGGGTCACCGCCGGGTGCTGGAGGCCCTCTCCGCCCGGCCCCTGCTGGATCTGGGCATGCGTCTGGGCGAGGCCAGCGGGGCGGCCACCGCCGTGCCCCTGCTGCGTCTGGCCTGCGACATCCACGGCCGCATGGCCACCTTCGACGAGGCCCAGGTGGCGGAGGCCCTTTGAGCCAGGTCCCCCGGATCGATCTCATGCGTCACGGCCAGACCACCGGGGGGTTCGCCTTCCGGGGGAGTCTGGACGAGCCCCTGACCCCTGAAGGCTGGGGGCAGATGCAGGGCAGCTTCGACGCCCATGGCCCCTGGGATGCCCTCATCGCCTCGCCGCTGCAGCGCTGCCTGGCCCCGGCCCGTGCCTGGGCCGGGGCCGCTGGGCTCGCCCTGCAGGAGGAGCCCCGTCTGCGGGAGATGCACTTCGGGGTCTGGGAGGGGCGCACCCCCGCCGATCTCATGGAGTCGGAACCCGAGGCCCTGGCCCGCTTCTGGGAGGACCCCCTGCACCACGTGCCCCCCGGGGCCGAGCCCCTGACGGCCTTTCGCGACCGGGTCCTTGCGGCCTGGGGGGATCTGGTGCGTGCCCCCGCGCCGGCGCGCCGGCTGGTGGTGACCCACGGTGGCGTGATCCGTCTCATCCTGCTGCACGAGCAGCGGCGTCCCCTCCAGGACCTGCTGGTGCTGGAGGTGCCCCATGCCTGCCTGTACCGCATCCATCTGCATCCCGGCGGGCACCGGGTGGAGCGCCTGCCGGTGCCCACGGACCCCGCCGACCCCATGGAGTCCCCGCAGTGAAACCCTTCCTCGTGGCCCTGCGCTTTCTCACCCGCTTCCCCGTGACCTGGAACGACCCTACGCCGCAGCAGGTGGGGCAATCCCTGCTGCACTATCCCCTGGTGGGGTTGCTCATGGGGGGCGCCCTGGCGGCGGCCCTGGGCCTTCTGGGCACGGGCCCCCTGGCGGCGGCCCTGGTGGTGGCCCTGTGGGTGGTGCTCACCGGGTTGATGCACATGGACGGCCTGGCGGACGCCGCCGACGCCTGGATCGGCGGCATCGGCGACCGGGAGCGCACCCTGGAGATCATGAAGGATCCCCGCTGCGGCCCCGCCGCCGTGGCGGTGCTGATCCTGGTGCTCCTGGTGAAGTATGCGGCCCTGCTGGAACTGGCGGGGCAGGGGGTCGGGGCGGCGGTGCTGCTGGCCCCCTTCCTGGGGCGCGCGGCCCTGCCCCTGCTGTTCGTCACCACCCCCTACGTGCGCCCCGGGGGCATGGGCAGCCTGCTGGCGGAGTATCTGCCCCGGCGCGGGGCCTGGGGCGTGGTGGCGGCGACGGCGGTGGCGTCCCTGCTGGGCGGCCTTGCCCTGGGGCAGGGGGGGGTGGTCCTGGCGGCCCTGGCGGGGGCCCTGGGGGTCTTCCTGGCGGGCCGGGCCTGGATGCGCCACCGCATCGGGGGCACCACGGGGGACACCGCCGGGGCCCTGGTGGAACTGGTGGAGACCGGGGTGCTGGTGGCGGTGGTGCTGGCGGCGGGCTGAGGGCGTCTGGGCGGGATGAAGCCCCGCCGGGGCTCTGCTACTCTATGCGGCTTGATCGTCCACCCCTGGTACACAGAGGGCCTCTATGAAAGTCCGCACCCGATTCGCACCAAGCCCCACCGGTTATCTCCACATCGGCGGTGCCCGCACGGCGCTGTTCTCCTGGCTGTACGCCCGCAAGCACGGCGGCGAGTTCGTGCTTCGGGTGGAGGACACCGACCTGGCCCGATCCAACGCCGAATCGGTGAATGCCATCCTGGAGGGGATGAGCTGGCTTGGGCTGGAGTACGACGAGGGCCCCTTCTACCAGACCCAGCGTTTCGACCGGTACAAGGAGGTGGTGCAGCGCCTGCTGGACGAGGGGCATGCCTACTACTGCTACTGCACCAAGGAAGAGCTGGAGGCCATGCGCGAGGAACAGATGGCCCGCAAGGAGAAGCCCCGTTACGATGGCCGCTGCCGCATGCGCAAGGCGCCCCGGGAAGGGGTGGATCCGGTGATCCGCTTCAAGAACCCCATGGAGGGGATCACGGTGGTGGACGACATGGTGCGCGGCCGGGTCACCTTCCAGAACAGCGAGCTGGACGATCTGATCATCGCCCGCTCCGACGGCACCCCCACCTACAACCTCACGGTGGTGGTGGACGATTGGGACATGGGCATCACCCATGTCATCCGCGGGGACGACCATCTCAACAATACCCCGCGCCAGATCAACATCCTCAAGGCCCTGGGGGTGGAGCCGCCCCGGTACGCCCATCTGCCCATGATCCTGGGGCCGGACGGGGCCAAACTCTCCAAGCGCCACGGGGCCGTGAGCGTCATGCAGTACCGGGACGAGGGCTATCTCCCCGAGGCCCTGCTCAATTACCTGGTGCGTCTGGGCTGGGCCCATGGGGACCAGGAGATCTTCTCCCTGGACGAGCTGATCGAGTTGTTCGATATCGAGGACGTGAACCACTCCGCCTCGGCCATCAACCCCGACAAGCTGTTGTGGCTGAACCAGCATTACCTGAAGACCCTGGGCACGGACCACGTGGCGCGCCAGCTCTCCTGGCACATGGGCCAGCGGGGCGTGGATCCGGCCTGTAATCCCCCGCTGCGGGACGTGGTGGAGGCGCAGCGGGAGCGGGCCAAGACCCTGGTGGAGATGGCGGACAACAGCCTCTATTTCTACCGGGAGGTGGAGACCTACGACGAGAAGGCGGCGCGCAAGAATCTCACCGCCGATTCCGCCCCCGTGCTGCAGGCCCTGCACGGCGCCCTGGGCGCCCTGGGGCAGTGGGAGGACGGCCCGATCCATCAGGCGGTGATTGATGTTTCGGAAAGGATGGGGTTAAAATTAGGAAAAGTTGCACAGCCGCTTCGCGTGGCCGTCACCGGGGGAACGGTATCCCCGCCCATCGATCAGACCCTGCGTCTCATCGGTCGGGATCGGACGCTGAAGCGCATCGAAAACGCCGTTCAATGGATTGAAACAAAAACGGTTGACAACGCATGAAGCGGTCTGTATAGTACGCAACTTCTTCAACACGGGGCCATAGCTCAGCTGGGAGAGCGCCTGCATGGCATGCAGGAGGTCGGCGGTTCGATCCCGCCTGGCTCCACCAAACAAAAGTGATTTGCCCAGGGATAAGGGCATCAATCTGCTTCAGGATGAATGACTTTATTTTCTGAAGTAAAAAGTAAATCCATGGATGGCGTTGCAAGGCCTTCGTATCCATCTGCAAAACAATTTATTTTTTGAAGATTTAAGAAGGCTTGCAAAAACAGGTTTTGTTGTTAAAATAATGCTTTCTCTAGTCCCCATCGTCTAGAGGCCTAGGACACCGCCCTTTCACGGCGGCGACCGGGGTTCGAATCCCCGTGGGGACGCCATACATAATCATTCTTGAGCATGATTCAAGTGGTGTCAAGGATGAAGGGTTCAGGATAGACCCGAAAGAAAGGCCCCGCAAGGGGCCTTTACTTTTTCGATTCCCTTCCTTTTATTCCCTTCCTTTTTGTGGTTTTTCCCTTCTCCGGTCGGATCCCCCTTGCATGGGGCATGCCCCTGGCCGGTCCGATCTTTGATCTTCCGCGAATGGGCCATCCGACCCGATGGAGGCCTTCAAAGGGTCTATGCTTGTCCTTAAGGGGACAGGGCGGGGCGCCGTTCACCGCCTGAATGGATCGCTGCCCCTCTGTGGCCAGGGGATGCCTTGGGTTCCCGGGGATCGGGACCGGCGTCGGAGACCGGTGGGAAGCGATGCGGGAAGGTGCGTGGACAGCACGGGAATGGAACCCCCTGGGAAGAATGGACTGGGGGCTTTCGGATATCGAGATGGCGACCCTGCCGTTGGCCCGTCTGCGGGTGGACCGGGTGGGGGACATCCATGCCGCCAACGAGACCGCGGCCGACCTCCTGGGGGCGCAGATCGGCGGGGACGGGACGATGGCGCGGGTGGCGGACTTCTTCGCGGGCGAGGATCCGGGGGTCCTGGATCATCTCCTGGAGGAGGCCCGCGGGCAGGGCGGGTCCCTGGCCCGGGATCTGCACCTCAAGGATGCCGGGGGGCGCGCCTTCCGGGCCGATCTCCTGGTCCTGCATGCCTCCCGCAAGGACCCCGATCCCGCGCCGTTCCTGTTCATCCTCGCCGAGCGCATGCCGTCCCTCGGGTCCCCGGGGGATGGTGAGACCACCCTGCGCCACTTCTACGACCTGCATGCCGTGGGCATGGCCCTGATCTCCCCCGAGGGCCGTGCCTGGCTGGGCTTCAACGAGCGCTTCAGGGAGATCCTGGGTTATTCCCGGGAGGATTTGGAGGGCATGGCCTGGGGCGACCTGCTCCATCCCCACGAGCGCGCCGCCGATGGTCACCTCTTCCAGCGCATGTGCGCCGGGGAGGATGCGATCCATGTCGGGGAGCGGGTCCTTCTGGGGGCGGGGGGCCGCACCATCCATGCCCACCTGGAGCGTCGTGCGGTGTGCGCCACCGACGGCACGCTGCGCTGCTGTGCCGTGATCCTGAGGGACATGACCCATCTGCGGCAATTCATGCGCCGAACCCAGCGGTTGCGGCGCGTGGAGCAGTTGCTGGGGCAGGTGAACCAGGCCATCGTGCGCGAGGTGGGGCTGCGGGAGTTGTTGCACCGGATCTGCCACATGGCCGTGGAGGTGGGGGGGTTCAGCGCCTGCTGGATCGGGCTCTGGGAGGCCATGGATGTGCGCAGTCTGCGTCTCTTCGCCCGCGCCGGGGCCGATGTGGGGGACGTGGATCCGCAGGCCAGCGCCGGGGAATGGCTGCCGGGGGACGGGCAGCGGGAGAATCCCCTCGTCCTCAATGACCTGGAAGTCGACTCCGGCGATCTTTCCGAGACACGGGCCGCCGCGCAGGCGGGACAGCGTGCCCTGGCCCGCTTCACCCTGGGTCGCCGCGGGGCCGTTACCGGCACCCTCAATCTCTTCGCCGACGAGCCCGGGGTCTTCAGCGAGCAGGTGAAGGCCCTGCTGCGGGAGATGGCGGGCAATCTCTCCCTGGCGGTGGATCGCATCACGGCGGCGGAGGCCCTGGAGACCGCGCGCAAGGTGGTGGAGTCCAGCCCCGTGGTGGTCTGCCGATGGATTCCGCGCCCGGGCTGGCCCCTGGAATACATCTCGGCCAACGTGGCCCGCTGGGGGTATTCCGCGGCCGAACTGGTGTCCCGGGAGCGTCCGTTTATGGAGCTGATGCACCCGCGGGACCGGGGGCGGGTGGAACGGGAACTGCACAATCATATCCGCCATCGGCGCCGCCGCTTCCGCCGGGAGTACCGCTTGGGGACCGCCCGGGGGGACTGGCTGTGGATCGAGGACTACAGCTGTGCCACCTATGGTCCCGACGGGGGTCTGCTGGCCCTGGAAGGGGTGCTCTCGGACATCACCGAGCGCAGACGCCACGAGCGTCGGGAGGTGGCGCGTAACCGCGTGCTCTCCCTGCTGGCCCACGGAGCGGACCTGCAGTTGATCCTGGAGGCCCTGGCGGAGGGGGTCCAGGAGGTGGAAGAGCCCATCGCGCAGCGCTGCGCCATCCTGCTCACCGAGGAGGGCGGGGCGTTTCTGCGTCTGGCGGTGGCACCGGGGCTGCCTCCCGGTTTCCGGTCCTGCCTGCAGCGCATCCGGATCCGTCCCGGGGTGGGGGGCTGTGCCCGGGCGGCGGCCACGCGTCAGACGGTCATCAGCCACGACATCGCCCGCGATCCCGCCTGGGCGAAGGTCCTGGATGTGACCCGGGAGGCGGGGGTGGCGGCCTGCTGGGCGGTGCCCATCCTGGCCTCCACCGGGGAGGTGCTGGGGGTCTCCGCCATCTTCCGGGCGGTGGCCGGGGCCCCGGATGAGGGTGAGATGCGCCAGATCCAGGACAAGGCCAACCTCGCCGCCATCGCCATCGAGCGGACCCGGGACAGCCAGTCCCTGCGGGAGAACGCCGAGCGCTGGCGCTTCGCCATCGAGGGGGCCGGGGACGGGGTATGGGACTGGGACCTGTCTTCCGATCGGGTGCTTTACTCCCGTCGCTGTGACGAGATCCTGGAGTTGCCCCAGGGCAGCGGCATGAGCCGCGTGAAGGACTGGGTCGCGCGGGTGCATCCCGAGGACCAGGCCCCGCTGGAGGCCGCCCTGGACGCGCATCTGCAGGGGCAAAGCCCCCATTATGTCTTCGAACACCGGGTGCGGACCGGGGAGGGGGCATGGAAATGGATCCTGGCCCGGGGGCTGGTGGTGCGCCGCGATGCCCACGGCCGGCCCCTGCGCATGGTGGGCACGGTGGCCGATATCAGCGAACGCAAGCGCCTGGAGGAGGAGCTGCGGGCCCTGGCCACCACCGATTACCTCACGGGGCTGGCCAACCGGCGCCATTTCCTGGCCCGGGTCTCCGAGGAACTGGCCCGGTTGTCCCGCCATTCCGATAACGAGGCCGCCGTGCTCATGCTGGACCTGGATCACTTCAAGTCCGTGAACGACCGCTACGGCCACTCCGCGGGGGATGCCGTGCTGCGCCATTTCGCGGGGTTGCTGCGCGAGGGGCTGCGGCGTATCGACCTGCCCGGACGGGTGGGGGGGGAGGAGTTCGCCGTGCTGCTGCCCGACGCCGGCATCCAGGATGCGCAGAAGATGGCCGAGCGCCTGCGCGCCCGCTTGGCGCAGCATCCCGTGGCCGTGGAGGGGGCCTGCATCCCGGTCACCGTGAGCATCGGCATCACGCGATTGCGGCCCGAGGATCCCTCCCCGGACGAGGCCCTGCAGCGGGCCGACACGGCCCTCTACCGGGCCAAGTCCAGCGGCCGCGACTGCGTGCGGGTCTTTGAAAGGGGCGGCTGAAGGGCCTAGGATGGCCGACTTGATGGTTGTCACCTTCAAGTCATGGCCTTGCCGGCCGATACCGCGAGCATCGGCGGGCGATGCCCGCGGTGCTCAGGGCGATGGAGAATCCCCCTCAGGGAGGGGCACGCGGTTGGGATCAGGGCCCCGGGGGCGTGGACAATAAAGACGCGTCCTTCGGCGCGGCAAGAACCTAAGGTGGGTACACGATGAAGGTTTCCTCCCTCACGATCGGGCGCAAGCTGGCCCTGTCGTTCGGCTTGATCCTGACACTCCTGGTGATCGTTGCCCTCATCGGCTGGTTGGGCCTGAACCGCCTCGGAACGGCCCATGATACCTCCGCCGCGGCCTATGAGCAGGCCCTGTTCCAGGTGGAGAAGGAGGTGGATCACCTGGCCTGGGTCAATAATCTGGCCAACACCTTCATCCTGGGGTCCAGCTTTTCCGGGCAGTTGGATCCCACCCGCTGCGACTTCGGCCAGTGGTATTACGACTTCCGGGACAGCCCCGCCTACAGCGAGGCCCCCGAGTCCTTCCGCCGTACCTTCGATGCCATCGAGGCCCCGCATGAGCGCCTGCATCAGAGCGCCCATGACATCCTCGAGGCCCAGGAGGCGGGGGACCGGGGGGAGGCCCTGCGCATCTACCGGGACCGCACCCTGGCGGAGCTGGCCACCCTTCAGGACCTGTTCGCGGACCTCAAGCAGGACCTGACCCGCGAGCGCCGCGCCGCGGACGATTCGGCCCGCACCGCCGCCGCCACCGCCACCTCCATCATGGGAGGGGCGGCCGTGTTCGGCATCCTGGTGGCCGGGGGGCTGGGCCTGCTCATCACCCGGGCCATCGTGGGACCGGTGCGGGCCACCACGGCCCATCTGCGGGCCATCGCCGAGGGGGACGGGGACCTGACCCAGCGCTTGCCGGTGGAAAGCCGGGACGAGATCGGCGATCTGTCACGGGCCTTCAACGGCTTCGCCGACCGGGTGCATGAGCTGGTGAAACAGGTGGTGGGGGCCGCCTCGCAACTGGCGGCGGCGGCGGAGGAGCTCTCCGCCACCAGCGGCGAGACCCGCCAGCAGGTGCAGCACCAGAAATCGGAGGTGGAGCAGGTGGCCACCGCCATGAACGAGATGACCAGTACCGTGCAGGAGGTGGCGCGCAACGCCGCCGAGGCGGCCCAGACCACCCGCACCACCGACGAACAGGCCCAGACCGGGGGCCGGGAGGTGACGCAGACCATCCACACCATCGAGACCCTGGCCAAGGAGGTGGAGGACGCCGCCGAGGTGATCCACCGTCTCTCCGCCGACAGCGAGGAGATCGGCAAGGTGCTGGACGTGATCCGGGGCATCGCCGAACAGACCAACCTGCTGGCCCTGAACGCCGCCATCGAGGCGGCCCGGGCCGGGGAGCAGGGGCGCGGGTTTGCCGTGGTGGCGGATGAGGTGCGCACCCTGGCCAGCCGCACCCAGGAATCCACCAACGAGGTGCAGGACATGATCGAGCGCCTGCAGTCCGGGGCCTCCAAGGCGGTGAAGGCCATGGATCAGGGGCGCTCCAGGGCGCGGGACGGGGTGGACCAGGCCGGCCGTGCCGGGCAGTCCCTGGAGGTGATCACCCGCTCCGTGGGCACCCTCAACGACATGAACAGCCAGATCGCCAGCGCCGCCGAGGAGCAGTCCACCGTCGCCGAGGAGGTGAACCGCAACGTGGTCAACATCAACGACGGTGTGGAGCACGCCGCCTCCGGTGCCGATCAGATCGCCTCCGCCAGCGAGGAACTGGCGCGACTGGCGGCGGATCTGCAGGACCGGGTGGGCCGCTTCAAGGTCTGATCCCCCAAACGCCCCGGGACAGGAGGTCCCGCTTGCTGTAGGCTGCCCCGCCATCCATGGCAAGGGGAGCAGCGAGGGCGATGGCATCCGATCCGGGCAGACAACGGGAAAAAATGGAAACCCTCTATCAGGAGGTCCTGCGCCGGAATCCCGGCGAACGGGAATTCCATCAGGCGGTGCGGGAGGTCCTGGAGACCCTGGGTCCGGTCCTGGAGCGCCATCCGGAACTGGCCCAGCGGCGCATCATCGAACTCCTGTGCGAGCCCGAGCGCCAGATCATCTTCCGGGTCCCCTGGCAGGACGACCAGGGCCGCACCCGCATCAACCGCGCCTTCCGAGTGGAGTTCAACAGCGCCCTGGGGCCCTACAAGGGCGGGCTGCGCTTCCATCCCTCGGTGTACCTGGGGATCGTCAAGTTCCTGGGATTCGAGCAGGTCTTCAAGAACGCCCTCACCGGATTGCCCATCGGCGGGGGCAAGGGGGGCAGCGATTTCGACCCCAAGGGCCGCTCCGACGCCGAGATCATGCGCTTTTGCCAGAGTCTGATGACGGAGCTCTACCGCCATCTGGGGGAACACACCGACGTGCCCGCCGGGGACATCGGTGTGGGGCAGCGGGAGATCGGCTACCTCTTTGGCCAGTACAAGCGCATCACCAACCGCTATGAATCCGGCGTCTTCACCGGCAAGGGGCTGGATTGGGGGGGGAGTCGCGCGCGGCGTGAGGCCACGGGATATGGCGTCGTCTTCTTCACCCAGGAGATGCTCCAGGCCCATCAGGATCACCTGGAGGGCAAGACCTGCATCGTCTCCGGTTCCGGTAATGTGGCCATCTATGCCATGGAGAAGGCCATGGCCCTGGGGGCACGGGTGGTGGCCTGCTCCGATTCCGACGGCGTGGTGGTGGACTGGAACGGCATCGATCTGGAGCGGGTCAAGCGCATCAAGGAGCTGGAGCGGGGACGCATCCGCGTCTATGCCGAGGGCAAGTCCGGGGTGAACTACCTGGAGGGGGGGAACATCTGGGAGGTGCCCTGCCACGTGGCGCTGCCCTGCGCCACCCAGAACGAGCTCACTGCAGATGATGCCCGCGCCCTGGTGAACAATGGCTGTCTGCTGGTGGCCGAGGGGGCCAATATGCCCTGCACCCCCGAGGCGGTGCGCCTGTTGCGGGATGCGGGGGTCCTGTTCGGCCCCGCCAAGGCGGTGAACGCCGGGGGGGTGGCCACCAGCGCCCTGGAGATGCAGCAGAACGCCAGTCGGGATTCCTGGAGCTTTGCCTACACCGAGTCCCGCCTGCGGGAGATCATGGCGCAGATCCACCACCAGAGCTTCGAAACCGCCGAGCGCTTCGGTCTCCCGGGGGACTACGTGGCCGGGGCCAACATCGCCGGCTTTTTGCGGGTGGGGCGGGCCATGGCCTCCCTGGGCCTGATCTGAATCCCTGCCCGCCGTCTCCCGTATGGTCCGGCGCGCACCCCGAATCCTGGGTGCACAGGCCGCGACGGGCGGATAAGTATTCACCAGGTGAGGATCGCCTTGTATCATGCAGCGGATTGACGATCCGATCCGCCGCCCTGCCGGGTATGCCCGGGATCGGGGCGTTCTGCTTTCGAAGGGGATGAAGAAACATGGCTTTGATCGAATGTCCCGAGTGCGGACGGCAGGTCTCCGACAAGGCGCCCACCTGCCCGAATTGCGGGGTGCCCATCGCCTCGCAGCCGTCGTATGCCACGGCCCAGCCGCAGGAGAGTGAACAGCAACCCCCGCAGGACCATGATGTAGAGGGTCAGGACGAGCGCCAGTGGACCGATGCGGAGCTGGAGGAGATGGAGTTCAACGATCGCGTCCAGCGCCACCGCGTCCTTTCGGTGCTGCTGTTCTTCGGCGGCCTGACCCTGGGCATGGGGATGAAGACCTGGCTCGGCTACGATCCCGACGGCGGCCGGCCCCTGGTCTACTACCTGGCGGACCTGATGGTCTGGGCCGGGATCATCTGGCTGATCTACAACGAGGGGCGCAACCTCTGGTATCACCGCAGACTCGGCGGCTGATGCCCAGCCCCATGCCCGCCGTGGCGGGCCGTTCCCCCGCCGGGGCACGGGTGCCCCGCGGCCATGCATCACGATGGATACGGCGTGATCCACCCCATGCCCAGGGGGCCGGGTCCGTTCTGTGCCCGTGGCCGACCATCTGACCATTCCCATGCTAGTGACCGAGGAGATGACGGTGTGACTTCCAGTTGCAACACAGATTGCACGACCCCCCCGGACGGTGAGGGCAGCGTTCAGGTATCCATGGATACCCGCATCCCGGAGGGCAAGGCCAGGATCTTCGCCGTCTACGGCAAGGGCGGCATCGGCAAGAGCACCACGTCGTCCAATCTCTCGGCCGCCTTCTCCAAGCTGGGCAAGCGGGTGATCCAGATCGGCTGCGATCCCAAGCACGACTCCACCTTCACCCTCACCAAGCGCATGATCCCCACGGTGATCGACGTGCTGGAGTCGGTGAACTTCCACGAGGAGGAGTTGCGGCCCGAGGACTTCGTCTTCGAGGGGTACAACGGGGTCCAGTGTGTCGAGGCCGGAGGCCCCCCCGCCGGTACCGGCTGCGGCGGCTACGTGGTGGGCCAGACGGTGAAGCTGCTCAAGCAGCACCACCTGCTGGAGGACGCGGACGTGGTGGTGTTCGATGTGCTGGGGGACGTGGTCTGCGGCGGCTTCGCCGCCCCCCTGCAGCATGCCCACCAGGCCCTGATCGTCACCGCCAACGACTTCGACTCCATCTTCGCCCTCAACCGCATCGCCGCGGCCATCGAGGTCAAGGCCAAGCACTATCCCGTGCGCATCGGCGGGGTCATCGCCAACCGCAGCGTGGAGACCGACGAGATCGACCGTTTCATCGGCGCGGTGGGGCTGCAGCGGCTGGCCCACTTCCCCCTGCTGGACGTGATCCGCCGCAGCCGCCTGAAGAAGTCCACCGTCTTCGAGATGGACCCGGAGCCGGAGCTGGAGGCCGCGCAGCAGGAATACCTGCGCCTGGCGCAGAGCCTCCTGGACGGGGTGGAGTCGCAGCGGGCCACCCCCATGAAGGACCGGGATATCTTCGATTTTCTGGGATTTGCCTGATGCCGCCCCGGTGGAGGGGATGCGGCAACGGGTGGGGCACCCGCCCCGCCCGGTTTCACGGGCATGACGCATGTAAGGTGGGAGGAGAACGCTCATGACAGGTAAAAAGGGCGCCGGCGCTTTCATGGGGCTGATCAACCGCTTCGGTCCCAGCATCCTGCCCTTCGCGGATGCGGCCAGCGAGGAACTGCCCCTGCAGCGGCTGCTGCGGCTGGCCCTGTTCCAGGTCTCGGTGGGCATGTCCATGGTGCTGCTCACCGGTACCCTCAACCGGGTGATGGTGGTGGAACTGGGGGTCTCCGCCTGGCTGGTGGCGGTCATGGTGGCCCTGCCCATCACCTTCGCCCCCCTGCGGGCCCTTTTGGGGCACCGCTCGGACAACCACAAATCGGCCTTCGGCTGGCGGCGGGTGCCCTACCTCTGGATGGGGACCCTGCTGCAGTTCGCGGGCCTGGCCATCATGCCCTTTGCCCTGCTGGTGCTCTCCGAGGGCAGCGGACCCTTCTTCCTCGGTCCCCTGGCGGCGGCTCTGGCCTTCCTGCTGGTGGGGGCGGGCATGCACACCACTCAGACCGCCGGCCTGGCCCTGGCCACCGACCTGGCCGCCCAGGAGCAGCGTCCCCGGGTGGTGGCCCTGCTGTACGTCATCCTGCTGGCGGGCATGCTCCTGGCCTCGGCGGTCTTCGGGCTGCTGCTGCGGGACTACAGCCCGGGACGGCTCATCGAGGTCCTCCAGGGGGCGGCGGTGGTCACCATCGGCCTCAATCTCCTGGCCCTGTGGAAGCAGGAGGCGGTGAATCACGAGCGGGCCAAGGCGCGCCATGAGCCGGGTGTGCCCTTCCTGGAGGCCTGGCGCTCCTTCAGTGCCCACAGCCAGATCCGCCGCCTCTTGGTGGTGATCGGTCTGGGCACCCTGGGATTGAACATGCAGGACATCCTCCTGGAACCCTATGGCGGCGAGATCCTGGGGATGTCCGTCTCCGCCACCACCACCCTCACGGCCCTGTGGGCGGCGGGGATGCTGGCGGCCTTCTCCCTGGCGGCCTACCAGCTCACCCGGGGTGCCGATCCCTATCGGGTGGCGGCCCTGGGGGCGCTCATCGGTGTGGCGGCCTTCCTGATCGTGGTGGCGGCGGTCCCCCTGGAGTCCACCCTCATCTTTCGCCTGGGGACCGGCCTCATCGGGTTCGGCGGCGGCCTGTTCGCCGTGTCCACCCTGCTGGCCATGATGGCCTTCGCCCAAGGGGATCAGAGCGGCATGGCCGTGGGGGCCTGGGGGGCCGTCCAGGCCACCGCCGCCGGGGCCGCCATGGCCCTGGGGGGGATCCTGCGCGACCTGGTCGGGCTGTTCGCCGGCTGGGGGCTCTTCGGAGAGGGTCTGTCCGGAGCCGCCACGGGGTACCTTGCGGTCTATTACCTGGAGATCGGCCTGCTGGTGGCGGCCCTGGTGATGATGGTGCCGTTGCTGCGCGAGGGTGGACCCCGCCACGGCGGATCCTCCCGTTTTGGCATCTCCGATTTCCCCGGTGCCTGAGGGGCTGGAGGAAATCATGATCTGGGTCAGAAAAAATCCGGATGTCCGGGAACTTTCCCTGAGGCATCCGGGGGTTCTGTACTTAACCTATTGATAGTAAAGGTCTTTTTGGGGGGATTCACGGCGTTGTCATTGCTTGACATTTGGCCTTGTCAACGTAGACTTACAACCCGACGACAGGCACGGTCATTCGGCCGATGCAGGGAGTACATGGTTCAAGCGCTCAGGCAGGCAGTCCGCCCGGGCAACTGAACAGAGACCGTTTCGTTCCACCCCTGATGGCCACGTGGCCATGCAGGGATGAGCACCATCGGGTCCGCGGACCCGGATTCAAAAAAAGAGGGTAATTTCCATGAGCGAGTACAGACCGAGCAAGCCGAGCAATCCCCGTGACGACTGGAAGCTGTGGCTGGTGGTGAACCCCGGCACCTGGCTGATGCCCATCCTGATGGCCGTGCTGGTTGTCGCCCTGGCCGTGCACGCCTTCGTGTACAGCAACGACAACTACAACCCCCTGACCTACGACGCTTCCGCGGCTGCCGCTGAAGAATCCGCTTCCGAGTAACGGAGGAATCGAGCATGAATGAAAACAGCATCTCCGGTCTGAGCGAAGAACAGGCCAAGGAATTCCACGAACAGTTCAAGACCACCTTCACGGTGTTCATGGTCCTGGCTGCCGCCGCGCACTTCCTGGTGTTCCTGTGGAGACCCTTCTACTGAGGTCTTCTCCACTGCGCCATTGACGCGGTGACCACGGCAGGGGGCCGACTGAGCCAACACCATCATGGGCAAGACTTTTCCAGAGACGCGCCCACGGGTTGCTCGGAAGGCCTGCCTGCCGTTTTTGAATCATTCCAGATTTATTATTGATCATTCTGATCGGCTTTGGCAAGCACCAAGGCGGTCCAGGGTGATCCTCTCCTTACCTTCCCCGATCACGCCCGATCCACGGCGGTGGATCCTTTCCATCCCATGATCCCCCCGGCGCCGAACCGGAACACCTCACGCACCATGGAAAGGGAGATGCGCGCCGCCAAAGGGGCAGGCCGGTCTTTTCCGTGGATCCCGCCCGGCAGGCGGGTCGCCGTCTCCAGCCCTTTCGGTAAGATGCGTCCCTGATGGCCACCTCCCTGGATCAGCCCCCCCAGGCCCTGGTCACCGCCATCACCTCGGCGGCCCGGGATGCCATCGTCATGATGGACGCCCACGGCCGCATCGTCTTTTGGAATCCCGCCGCGGAATCCCTCCTGGGATACCGGGCCGAAGAGGTCCTGGGCCGGGAACTCCACGCCTGCATCACGCCCCATGGGGTCTCCGATGCCATGCGGGCATCCCTGGAACGTTTCTTTCACAGCGGCATCGGCGAGCGTGTGGGGCGAACGGTGGAGGTGCAGGCCCGGCACCGGGATGGCACGCCCATGGACATGGAGTTGTCCCTGTCCGCCTTTCCCTCCGGGGAGGGCTGGCATGCCGTGGGGATCCTGCGGGATCTGGGGGGGCGCAAGCGCACCGAGGCGCGCCTGATGCGCCTGAACGATTGCCTGGCCCGTCTGGGGCCCGATTATCGCGACAACATCGCCAGCATCACCCAAGTCTGCGGCGAACTTTTGGAGAGCGATGCCGCCATCTACCACCGGTTGGAGGGGGAGCGGCTCTGTGTCCTCGGGGGCTGGCGGACCCCGAAGGACATGCCCGCTGAGGATGATCCCGAAGGACATGTCTGCTACGACATGATCTGTGGTGTCCACGGGGATCTCTATGCCGCCCCCGATCTGGCCCGGACCTGCTACGCCCACACCGATCCCTATGTGCGCCGTTATGAGCTGCGGGCCTATCTCGGGCATGTGGTGCGCTGCGGCGACGCGCCGGTGGGTTCCCTGTGCGTGGTATTCCGTAGCGAGTACACCCCCACGGAGGAGGACCGGCGGGTGGTGGGCATCCTGGCGGCGGCCCTGAGCGCCGAGGAGGGGCGTCACAAGGCGGTATGCCAGTGGAGGCGCGCCAAGGAGGAGGCGGAGCGGGCCAGCCGTGCCAAATCGGAGTTCCTCTCCCGTATGAGCCACGAGCTGCGCACCCCCATGAACGCCGTTCTGGGGTTCTCCCAGCTGCTGGAGGCGGATCCGGCACTGGGGGGGGAGCAGCGGGCCCATGTCCATGAGATCCTGCGCGGCGGCCGGCACCTTTTGGCGTTGATCAACGAGGTGCTGGACCTCTCCCGCGTGGAGTCCGGGCGACTGGAATTGTCCATGGAGCCGGTACCGCTGGGCGAGGTGGTGGACGAGTGCATCACCCTGCTGGCTCCCCTGGCCCGGGAAGCGGGGGTGGATCTCCAGGTGCACCCCCTGGATGCCGTGCTGGTGGCGGACCGGATCCGCCTCAAACAGGTGCTGATCAACCTGATCTCCAACGCCATCAAGTACAACCGGTCCGGTGGGTGGGTCCAGGTCCTGCAGGAGTTCACCGGGTCCGATGCCGTGCGGGTGCAGGTGCGGGACACCGGTCCCGGTATCCCGGAGGGCTTGCGGCAGGAGCTGTTCAAGCCCTTTTCCCGACTGCATGAGCAGACCCATCCCGGTTCGGAGGGGACGGGCATCGGCCTGGCCATCTGCCAACGCCTGGTGGGGTTGATGCAGGGGGACATGGGCTATGAGGCGATGGAGAGCGGAGGGAGTTGCTTCTGGTTCCAGTTGCAACGGGGCAGATGGTCCACCCCGGCGCCGCGATCGGGGGATGAGGGGATTATCGAGCGGTCCGCGCCGGAACCATACCCCTTCACCCTCCTGCATGTGGACGACAACCCCTCGAACCTGCGCCTGGTGGAGCAGGCCTTGAGCCGCCGCCCCGCCGTGCGGGTGATCAGCGCCCCATCGGCCGGGCTGGGGTTGGAACTGGCCGGGGTGCACCGCCCGGATCTCATCCTCCTGGATATCAACATGCCGGGTCTGAACGGTTATCAGGTGTTGGAGCAACTGCGCGGGGATCCCGTGACGGCCACGATCCCCGTGGTGGCCCTGACCGCCAATGCCACGGAGCGGGACGCGGAACGGGGCCGGCGTGCCGGATTCGATGATTACCTGAGCAAGCCCCTGGACCTGGAGCTTTTCCTGGGGGTGGTGGATACCTGCACGGCGGCCGCCGGGGGGCTGCGCAGGGGCTTTACGGATCAGCCCGCCGGGTGATGGCGTTCCCGCTCCAGGCGCAGGAGCACCCTCAGGAGGCGCTGCGCCTCCGCTTCCTCCAGATCGTAGAAGCGCCCGCCCAGAATAATCCCCCCCCTGTGCGTGTCCTGCCGGGCGAAACGCACCTGGAGGCCGCAGGCGAAGGGGGGTTCCCCGGGTAGGGCCAGGTCTTTCACCTGAAGCAGGTCCCCGCGGTCCACTGGGGGCTCGCCGGGGAGCAGGGCGCGCAGCCCCCCCAGGGACAGGTCATCCAGATGGCCGGGGTATTCCCTGCCGGCCCGGTCCTGCACGATCAGTTCCACCGGCGACCGCCCGGACAGATGGGTGCGGAAATGGAGGCGTTTTTGGGCATCGTCCATGGCCTCGGGGACCTCCACCACATAGAAGGCAGCGTCGTCATGCTCGCCGGTGTGCAGGACCGGGCTTTGAAAGTGCAGGGGGGTGCCATCGAGCGTGGTGTAGATCTGCATGACCCGCCCGGGGGCGACGCGCAGATGCCCCTGGTAGGGGGTCAGTTCCTCGAGGAACAGCCAGCCGTGCCCGGGGTCCAGGCGCAGCAGCCGGGTGGAGAAGAATTCCGGCTCGCTGTCCAGGCGCACGTGCAGGGATGTTTGCCGGGCCTCCAGTTCGCGCAGCCGGGTGAGGATGGTATCGGCTGCCCCATGGGGGGGACCCTGTTCGCCGGGCGAGGTGCCCGGATTGGCCGTCGGGGTCTGTAGCATGGCACCGGACCTCTCGAATGCTCGGGCCGTGGCCCGGGTGGGCTGGGCCATCGCTGGCCAGGGGCCGATGCGCTTCGGGGGATCGAAGCGTACGCGCACTCACCCGGGATAGGACGACCCGATCCATGTGCTCCTGTAATAAGGTTAGCACATGGTACGGGAAGGGGAGGGGTCAGGCCTTGGTGATGCTCTGGGAGGAGGCGGTGGAGAAGGTGCGACCCCGGGGGTCGTAGAGTTCGGTGCGCGTATCGCCGCCACTGCGCAGGATATGGATCGCCTGATCCACGCGGCGCCGGGCGGTTTCTACCACACCGCCGTTCACCTGGTTCAGTTGCCGGCAGTGATGCATGATCTGCGTCAGGCGTTGCCACAGGGGGTGCAGGATCTCATCCTCGTCCCAGTCCCGCAGGCAGCGTTCCATGCCCTGGGCGTCGGCGCTGTAGCCCTCCCGGGTGAGCAGTTGTGTCTGCTCCTGGGTCAGGGCCTCCAGTTGCCGTACCCGTTCCTGTTTTTCGGCCACGGCGGCGTCCATCCCGTCCAGGTCGCGGCTGGAGAGGGCCGCGCTCTCACGCTGCAGGGCGGATTCCAGGGCACCCGCATGACGCAGGGCGTCACCGAGGATCCGCTCCAGCCGCTGCGGGAGGGTTTCGGCACCCATGGATCAGATCATCCGCTCGGCGTTCATGATCTTCTCGGCCACCGCGCGGGCATCCACCTCGTAGCGTCCTTCGGCGATGGCCTGGCGCAAAGCCTCCACGCGCTCGCTGTTCACCTCCGGCTGGGCGGTGGCGCTCTGCTCCAGATCGCTCAGACGGCGGGCCGTCTCCGTCAGGGTGACCTTGTCGCCGGGGCCCGTGGGTGCGGTGCCCCCCGCATTCCCCCGGCCACCCCGGGGCGCTTCGGGGGTGTTGCGGGCATCCCCCGCACCCCGCGCCTGGGGTTGGTTCAGGTTCTTGATTTCGATGGACATTTCCATTCCTCGCAAAGACAATTCAAGGCGTTCACTATCGCCTTTATCGGCATGGCGGCCGCTTCCTTTAGGAAATGCCGTAGGATGCACGTCACATCGTAACACCCACGACCCCGCTGGACAGTACCCGACCCTCCACCACCCGGCCGGAGGAGAGGTTACGCACCCGGACCTGCTCGCCGTAGGCCCCATCCCCCAGGGCCTCTCCCCGGACGCGCACGCTGATGGCGGCATTCTGGGCCATGAGGGTCACCTTCTGTCCCCGGTGCACCAGTTGCCGTGGCTCTACCAACTGCGGTGTGAGCACCGTGCCCGCCTGCAGGGAGCGTCTCAGCACCATGCCCTGGACCCGTTGCGGGTCCACGAGATAGCCGCCGTACAGATCGTCCAGGGCGCGGCGTTCCAGGCGTATGTCCTCCCCGGAAAGGACCGTGTCCCGGGGCAGGGGGCGGCGGGTCACCAGCACCTCCCCGGAGACCCGGACCTCCATGGGGACGAACAGACGCCATGGCGCCGGCCCGTCACAACGCACCCCCACCGTGGTGCTGCCCATGAGCCGGGCTCCCGGGGGAAGGCTTGCCTGCAGGGGTTCGCCGCAGGCCCTGAGGCGCAGGCGGGGATCCAGGCGGCCGGCTACGACCTGAACCTCCACCCCCTCGCCATGGTGATCCCGCGCCACTTCCTGCAGGTACGCCCGTGCGGCCGCCTGAATGGTCTCATGATCCTGGATCCCTGCGGCGTTCTCGGCGGCGGATCCGGCCGTCGGCAACAGCAGCACGAGGATGAGGGCGAGGAAGAATCCCTGGCGGCAACGCACACACTGTTGTTTCATAATAGACCTCGCAACAAGGGTTCGCGAATCCGCCGGGCGGCGGCCCTCACCGGAGTGACGGAAAACCGGCGCGCCCGGACAATTGTTGGTAGTTAAAGCAATATTAATGCCGGATTCAGGGTCAAGGACCCGGGGGATCCGCCGATACAACCGGTCAGCCCCGGCATACGGGGCGATCATCACCCGGGGACCGCGGATCCCGGGTGTCCGCGGGAGGGGCCGATGAGTGATCTTCTGGAAGACGTCAACCGCCGCACCCAGATGGTGGGGCAGAACCGGCTGGAACTGCTGCTGTTCTCCCTGGGGACGCGGCAGATGTTTGCCATCAATGTCTTCAAGGTGCGCGAGGTCATCACCTGTCCCCCGCTGAACCGCATGCCCCGGGCCCATCCCATCGTGCGGGGCGTGGCCACCCTGCGCGGACAAACCGTGTCGGTGGTGGATCTGGCCCGGGCCATCGGCATGAATGCGCCGGAGCCCGACAAGGGGTTTATCATCCTCACCGAGTTCAACCGCTCGGTGCAGGGGCTGCTGGTGGCCGGGGTGGACCGCATCATCAACCTGAACTGGGATCAGATCCGTCCGCCGCCGCGGGGCACCCACAAGGACAGTTTTCTGACGGCCGTCACCCAGGTGGACGACCGGCTGGTGGAGATCATCGATGTGGAGAAGGTCCTGGAGATGGTCACCGGCCCCTCCAAGGACGTGGATGCCTCCCTGGCGGCCCGGGCCGGTGAGGGGGGACGCGTGCCCCGGGCCCTGGTGGCGGATGACTCGGCAGTGGCGCGCAAACAGGTGGTGCGGGCCCTGGAGCAGATCGGTGTGGAGTCCGTGGTGGTGCACGACGGGCGCCAGGCCCTGGAGGCCCTGCGGGAGATGGCCAGACAGGGGCCCATCCACGAGCAGCTGGGCATGGTCATCTCCGATATTGAGATGCCGGAGATGGATGGCTATACCCTTTCCTCGGAAATACGGCGCATCCCGGAGTTGTCGGGGGTGTATATCCTGTTGCATTCTTCCCTCAGCGGGACCTTCAACGAGAGCATGGTGAAACGGGCCGGGGCCAACCGGTTCCTTCCCAAGTTCAGTCCGGACGAACTGGCCGAGGCGGTGCTGGAATGCCTGCGCTCGGGGGAAACGGACGCCTGAGGCCGGGCGGGGCGCTGCCCTCGCAGCCCGCAACCTTCAAACAGAACAAGCAGGATCACCTTGACACCCAACCCCATCGAGCCCCAGGACTACGAGGATTTCCGGAAATTCCTGGAGAGGTCCTGCGGCCTCGTCCTGGGGGACAACAAGCACTACCTGGTCACCAGCCGGCTCTCCCGGCTGATGAAGGAATTCTCCGTGGATTCCGTGAGCGAGCTGCTGCGGATGCTCCGCCGGGGCGGCAATGCCGCCCTGCGGGAGCGGGTCATCGAGGCGATGACCACCAACGAGACCTACTGGTTCCGGGACGTCTTCCCCTTCGAGATCCTCAAGAGCCGCGTCTACCCCGAGCTGGCCCGCCGCAAGGGCAATGCCGCGGTCCGCATCTGGTGTGCCGCCTGTTCCTCCGGCCAGGAGCCCTACTCCGTGAGCATGGCCACCAGTGAATACCTCCAGTCCCATCCCGGGAGCCTGCGGGACGTGCAGATCCTGGGTACCGATATCTCCGCAGCCGTGCTCGCCGATGCCAAGGAGGCCACCTATGACGCCCTCTCCGTGGCCCGCGGCCTCTCCCTGGAGAGGCGCAACCGCTTCTTTGTGCAAAAGGGGGACCGCTGGGAGGTGCGCCCGGAGATCCGTAACCGGGTGAGCTTTCGGGAATTCAACCTGCTGGACCAGTACACGGCCCTGGGGCGGTTCGATATCGTCTTCTGCCGCAACGTGCTGATCTACTTCTCCGTGGAGTCCAAGAAGCTGATCCTGCAGCGCATCGCCCAGGTGCTCAATCCCGGTGGCTATCTCTTCCTCGGGGCCTCGGAATCCATGACCAACTACTCCGATGCCTTCGAGATGGTGCGTTGCAACCCCGGTGTGGTCTACCGCCTCAAGGACAAGGATCGCTGACGGCGGCACTTGCGCCCGCAACGTCCCGCGGCAACCCGTCAAGAATCCGTCTTTTCCCTCCCCCGCGTCCGGTCCCTGGCGGTGAATGTTTGCCGCATGGGGCCTTTCCTCTGGCAGCTGCCAGCCTTCAAGTCGCTGAGTGACAAGCCATTCCAAGGGATGGCACAGGGCTTGCAACTCGATCGGCAAGAGGAATTCTTGAGGTCGAAGACCATGCCCCTTTCTTTCAACGACGCCCTCGGCATCCATGAGCAGGCCCTGCAGGTCCGTGCCCGGCGCATGGAGCTGCTGTCCTCCAACATCGCCAACGCCGACACCCCCCATTACAAGGCCCGGGACCTGGATTTCCGTCAGGCCCTGGAAGAGGCGGATACCTCGGGGGGGCTGCATCTGCGCACCACCCATGCCGCCCATATCCCCGCCGTCGGGAAAGGGGGGGGCGACGAGGTCCTCTACCGCGTCCCCACCCAGCCATCCCTGGACGGCAACACGGTGGATCCCCAATTGGAGCAGGCGGCCTTCGCGGAGAACGCCGTGCAGTACCAGGCCAGCCTGGACTTTCTCGGTGACAAGTTCGTCGGTCTGAAGAACGCCCTCAAGGGCGGTCAGTAGGCCGTGGAGGAGTGAATCATGAGCAACCTGTTCAAGGCCTTTGATGTTTCCGGGTCGGCCATGGCCGCCCAGTCGGTGCGCCTCAATACCATCGCCAGCAATATGGCCAACGCCCAGGTGGGCAGTCCCACCGCCGAGGGGGCCTACCGCTCCAAGCAGCCGGTGTTCCAGGCGGTGATGGAAGAGGTGAGCGCCGGAGCGGGCAGCAGTCAGCCCTCCAGCGCCTCGGTGCGGGTAGTGGACATCGTGGAGAGCGATGCCGAGCCGCGGCTGAAATACGAGCCCCATCATCCCCAGGCCAATGACGAGGGCTATGTCTACATGCCCAACGTCAACATGGTGGACGAGATGGCCAACATGATCTCCGCCTCCCGCAGCTACGAGAACAACGTGGAGGTGATGAACACCACCAAGCAACTGCTCCTGCGCACCCTGCAGATGGGGCAAGGCTGAGGTAGACCGATATGAGCACCATCGATCCAAGTGTATTGCAGCGGCTGGGCCTCACCGGTTCCACCGGGACGCAGGAGACCAAGAGCAGCCGCGGGGAACTGGGCCAGGAGGATTTCCTGGAGATGATGATCACCCAGATGAAGAACCAGGACCCGTTCAAGCCCATGGAGAGCGGCGATTTCCTCAGCCAGATGGCCCAGTTCAGCACCGTGAACGGCATCACCGAGATGCAGCAGTCCTTCAAGGAGATCGCCGGTTCCATGCAGTCCAACCAGACCCTGCAGGCGGCCAACCTGGTGGACCGGGAGGTGCTGGTGCCGGTGGATCTGGCCACCCTGGGGGCGGAAGGGGGTGTGGAAGGCGCGGTGGACCTGGAGCGCTCCGCCTCGGAGGTCACCGTGGGCGTCTATGACACCTCCGGCAGTCTGGTGAAACGCATCCCCCTGGGATCCCAGCCCGAGGGGCTGAGCACCTTCCATTGGGACGGGACCACCCACTCCGGTGAGCGCGCCCCGGCGGGGATCTACGAATTCCGGGCCCAGGCCCAGGGAGAGGACGGCAACGTCCAGCCCCAGACCCTGCTCAATGCCCGGGTGAACAGTGTGCGCACCGGCCAGGGGGATGACGGGGTCATGCTCCAGGTCAATGGATTCGGGGAGATCGGTCTCTCCGAGGTCCGCCGCATCGGTTAAACGGCTCAGAACAGCATCCAGCGAGGAAACCACCATGCCTTTCAATATCGGATTGACCGGCCTCAACGCCGCCTCCCAGGACCTGGAGGTCACGGGTCACAACGTGGCCAACGCCTCCACGGCGGGGTTCAAGGGATCCCGGGCGGAGTTCGCGGACGTCTTCGCCCTCTCCTATACCGGGGTATCCAAGACGGCCACCGGCAGCGGGGTGCGCCTGGCGGACGTGGCCCAGCAGTTCACCCAGGGGGACCTGGAATACACGGACAACAACCTGGACATGGCCATCAATGGGCAGGGCTTCTACATGCTGGAGCGGGATGGGGTGGTGGAATACACCCGCGCCGGTCAGTTCAAGGTGGACAAGGAGGGGTACATCGTCAATTCCGAGCCTTGTCCAACGACACATGAGCCTGAAGGAGGGACGTGATTCCAGCGTGAAGTGAGCCTGAAGGCGGTCGGGGTTTGGGATCATCGGAGGATG
>NZ_FOUO01000022.1 GCF_900114895.1 Ectothiorhodospira mobilis | reverse complement strand
GGCACTGTATTGCTTGCGTTTCCTGCTCATGATCAGATTCTCCTGTCGGAATGATCAGAGCTTAACCCCTGGTCCGAATTTTGGGGTCCACCTCAACAGGGGCCTGCAACAAGCCGGTCTGTTTCAGGACTTGCCGCGCGCCGGGCAGGGCCCGGCGTTCCCAGTACTCCGCCAGCGGCATGGCCTCGGCGCAGTAGGGGAAGAATGCGTCATTGGAGCCCAGCCAGTCCGCCAGGATCGCCAGACCCGCCAGTTCCCAGGTCATGGGGGCCAATCTGCATTCTTGCCAGTCCTCGTCCTTCAGGGTCTCGCAAGGCCAGGGTACCCCCCATTGGGCTTCCAAGGCGGTCACGAAATCTTCGGCAGCCGAACAGTCCTCTTCCCGGAAGTCCACAGTCAGAGGGGTGGAGAGGGCCGCCGCTGGCTGGCCATGATGGCCGAAGAAACACCCCAACCAGAGGTCGACACCCTGCTCAAGATCCATGGCAGTCATCGGGTCCGCCACGCTCAAAGCCAGGCGATTCGGATACAGCACCTCGCGCCAGAGCTCCGCGCCGAGCCGATCATGCCTACGCTGCCTGCCGTCGTAGACCATGCCGGGATCGGGGGGCACGAGACCGCATCCCACTGGCTGCGCCTGCCCCTGGAAAGATCTTGCGAACTTACCCAGGTCGTGCAACATCAGGGAGAAGACGAAGAGATGCTGGAAGACCTCCACCGTCAGATCCAGAGAGGCCGCCAAGCGCATGGTGCGCTGCCGGTCGCATCTCAGCAGGACCTCGCCAACGGCAGCCACGTCGAGGGCATGGTACGCCAGCAGATGACATGGCGCCTGCCCGGGTGCATCATCCCTGGCCTTTCCCCAGTAGCGTAAATAGCGCGCTCGATCCGCCACTTGGCCAATGCCTCCCTGCTTCGGTAGGCTAAAATCGTACCCTGTGAAACAGGCACTCGCCAGGGAATCACGACCGGGCCCACGCAGGCCCACCCCCCGGCAGGGGTTGCCATCCATGCCCTGCCCAGCATCGGAAACAAAAAAAGCCCGGGGCCTTTGGGGCACTCCGGGCTTCTTCAGGATGGGACAATCACGATCTGGTGGCTACGGGTGGACTCGAACCACCGACCCCCGCATTATGAGTGCGGTGCTCTAACCAACTGAGCTACGTAGCCATTCGAAGCGCGGTATTTTGGGCTGATCGGGGCGGCCTGTCAAGCACCTTAGGGGGTCATACGTTGAAGCGGAAGTGCACCACGTCCCCTTCCTGCAGGACGTATTCCTTGCCCTCCAGGCGCCATTTGCCGGCGTCCTTGGCCCCCTGTTCACCGCCACAGGCGACGAAGTCCTCGTAGGCCACCACCTCGGCGCGGATGAAGCCCTTTTGGAAGTCGGTGTGGATGGCCCCGGCCCCTTGCGGGGCGGTGGCGCCGCGGCGCACGGTCCAGGCCCGGACCTCCTTGACGCCGGCGGTGAAGAAGGTCTGCAGACCCAGCAGGGTATAGGCACCGCGGATGACCCGGTCCAGACCGGGTTCTTCCAGGCCCATCTCCGCCAGGAACTCGGCCCGCTCCTCGTCCTCCAGCTGGGCGATCTCCGCCTCCATGGCGGCGCAGACGGGGACCACATTGGCCCCTTCCGCCTCGGCCAGGGCGCGCACCCGGTCCAGCAGGGGATTGCCGGCGAAGCCGTCCTCGTTGACGTTGGCGATGAACATGGCCGGCTTGGCGGTGATCAACTGCAGTTCCCGCAGCAGCGGCGCCTCCTCCTCGCTGAGCTCCGCCACCCGGGCGGGACGGCCCTCGGCCAGCACGGCCTGCACCTTCTCGGCCACAGCCTTGCGGGCGATGGCCTCCTTGCTGCCGGACTTGGCGTTGCGCACCAGCCGGTTGAGGGCCTTCTCCACCGTTTCCAGGTCCGCCAGGGCCAGCTCGGTGTGGATGGTCTCGATATCGGCCACCGGGTCCACCCGCCCGGCCACGTGGACCACGTCGTCGTTCTCGAAGCAGCGCACCACGTGGGCGACGGCGTCGGTCTCGCGGATATGGGCCAGGAACTGGTTGCCCAGCCCCTCCCCCTTGGAGGCCCCGGCCACCAGGCCGGCGATGTCCACGAACTCCACGGTGGTGGGCAGCACCCGTTCGGGGCGCACGATGCGGGCCAGCGCATCCAACCGCGGGTCCGGCACCGGCACCACCCCCACGTTGGGATCGATGGTGCAAAAGGGATAGTTCTCCGCCTGAATGCCGGCCTTGGTGAGGGCGTTGAACAGGGTGGACTTGCCCACGTTGGGGAGACCGACGATACCGCACTTGAGGCTCATGGGGCGTTCCGGGAAGCTGTTCTGGAAATGGGGGAATGATAAGGCCCGGGCGAGGGCGGGGCCACCGCGGTACCGAGGGGAGCGGGCGGGATCAACTGTGAAGCCGGTTCATGGCCTGCTGCAGGGCGCCGGTGACCACCTCGGGGACGACGTCCAGGGCACGTTCGATGGCCTGGGTGACGGCCTCCTCCTCTGCCTTGGGAGGGCGGCTGAGGACAAAGGGGACCACCTCATCCCGGTGGCCGGGGTGTCCCACCCCGAGGCGCAGGCGCAGGAAGTCCTGGCCCATATGGCCCATGATGTGACGCAGACCGTTGTGCCCGCCATGACCTCCGCCCCGCTTGAGACGGGCGGCTCCGGGGGGCAGATCGATCTCGTCGTGGACCACGAGGATGGCCTCGGGGGGGATCTTGTAGAAATCCGCCAGCAGGCGGATGGGCTGGCCGCTGTGGTTCATGAAGCTCATGGGCTTGAGCAGCCAGACCTCCTGCCCCTCCAGCTGCACCCGCGCCACATCGCCGGCGAAACGGCGCTCGGACTTGAAGTGCCCGCCGTGGCGCCGGGCCAGGGCCTCCACGAACCAGAACCCGGCGTTGTGCCGGGTTCGGTCGTACCTGGGGCCGGGGTTGCCCAGACCCGCGATCAGGCGAATGCTCGGCGTCTCGCTCACGGCCTTGGCTCACGCACCGCCAGGATCAGTCCGCCGCCTCCTCTTCGGACTCCTCATCCCCGGTGGGGGTGCCGCGGGTCTTGAGCACGCTCACCACGGGCAGGTCGTGGTCCTCACCCTGGGCCAGGGCCGTGAGGGTCACCCCTGCGGGCAGTTTCAGCTGGGACAGGTGGATGGAATCCCCCACCTTCAACTCTTCCACGTCCACCTCGATGTACTCGGGCAGATCCTTGGGCAGGCACTCCACTTCCACCTCAACCGCCTGGTGGCTGAGCATGCCGCCGCCCTTCTTCACCCCCACGCAGGTCTCCTCGTTGAGGAAGTGCAGGGGCACGTGCACCCGCAGGGCCTCGGTCTCGTTCACCCGCTGCAGGTCCAGGTGCAGCACCCAGGGGCGATAGGGGTGGCGTTGCAGATCGCGCAGGATGGCCCGCTCGCTCTGACCGTTGATGCGGATGGTGAGGATGTGGGAATAGAAGGCATCGTGCTCCTGGCTCTGCCAGACGTCCTTGTGGCTGAGGGTGATGCTCTGGGGCTCCTTGCCCCCGCCGTAGATGATGGCGGGCATCTTGCCTTCGCGGCGCAGGCGGCGGCTCGCACCCTTGCCCTGCTCCACGCGCGGCTCGGCTTCGAATTCAAACTGCAGTGTCATTGGTCAATCTCCGGCATGACGGACAAAAATCCCCTCCCGCGACCAGGAGGGGTACCCGGGGCATGGCCCCTTGACTCGTTTGCATCGGCGGTCCGGGGTGTCCCGATCAATCCACGAACAGCGAACTCACCGACTCTTCCCGGTTGATGCGGCGGATGGTCTCGGCCAGCATCCCGGCCACGGACAGCTGCTTGATGCGCTCGCAGGCCTGGGCCTCGGGGCGCAGCGGCAGGGTATCGGTGACCACCAGCTCGTCCAGCTGGGAATGACTGATATTGTCGATGGCGGGCCCCGAGAGCACCGGATGGGTGGCATAGGCCATCACCTTGGAGGCGCCATGGTCCTTCAGGGCCGCGGCGGCCTGGCAGAGGGTGCCCGCCGTATCCACCAGGTCGTCGATGATGATGCAGGTCTTGTCCTGCACGTTCCCGATGATGTGCATCACCTGGGACTCATTGGCCTTGGGCCGGCGCTTGTCGATGATGGCCAGTTCCGCATCATCCAGGCGCTTGGCCAGGGCGCGGGCGCGCACCACCCCGCCCACGTCCGGCGAGACCACCATCAGGTTGGGGATCTTCTGGCGCCAGATGTGCCCCAGCAGCACCGGCGAGGCGTAGACGTTGTCCACCGGGACGTTGAAGAAGCCCTGCACCTGGTCGGCGTGGACATCCACGGTGAGCACCCGGTCGATGCCCACGGCCTCCAGCATGTTGGCCACCACCTTGGCGGAGATGGGCACCCGCGCCGAGCGCACCCGGCGATCCTGGCGGGAATAGCCGAAATAGGGGATCACCGCGGTGATGCGCCCGGCCGAGGCCCGCCGCAGGGCGTCCACCATGATCAACAATTCCATGAGGTTGTCGTTGGTGGGGGCGCCGGTGGACTGGATGATGAACACGTCCCGTCCGCGGACGTTCTCGAGGATCTCCACCTGGACCTCGCCATCGCTGAAGCGGCCGACCACGGCCTTGCCCAGGGGCAGGTTCAGGTGATGGACGACGCTCTGTGCCAGGTTCGGGGTGGCATTCCCGGCAAAGATCATCATCTTGCTTTTATCGACCACGGTGGATCTCGGGAGCATGGCTGGAGAGTACTTTGGGTTGCGTGAGAATCGGGGCGCGCGGGCCACCCTGCCCCGGAGGACGCGTCGCACTGCCGGCAACGGCCCATGCACGGGCGCACTCCCTTTGCCAGGGCTTCCCCGCCGGATGCGCAGGTCCTGAAACAACGACTTCACCCCCTGACCCCAGCGGGCAGGGGGTGCCGGAAATGGCTGGGCCGGCAGGATTCGAACCTGCGCATGCCGGGATCAAAACCCGGTGCCTTACCGCTTGGCGACGGCCCAAATGAACATCGCGCCCCGGACCGAGGACGCCGCTAACACCTGTCGAGGCGATCCATCAGGGGGGACCGGTTGCGCCCCCGGGCCACGAACCCCTGCCATCGGGGCGGGAGCCGGTCCAGCGCCTCCCGGGCCTCAAGGGCCGAATCGAAGGCGCCAAAGACACAGGCGCCCGTTCCGGTGAGACGGGGGATCACCCCCTGCTCACCCAGCCAGCCCATGGCCTGATCCACCTCGGGATAACGCGGGCGCACCACCGCTTCACAGACGTTCCCGGCCTGCCCCGCGAGAAAGTCGACTATTGTGATGGGCGGGCAGTCGCGTGTCAATCCAGGGTCACTGAAGACCGACGCCGTGGAGATGTGCACGCCAGGGTGGATCACCAGATAGCAAGGTTCCGGCGGGGCCACGGCGGTGATGCGTTCACCCACCCCCTCGGCCCAGGCGGCGGTGCCATGCACGAACACGGGCACGTCCGCCCCCAGCTCCAGACCCAGCCGGGCCAGGGATGCCCCGTCCAGCCCCGTGCCCCAAAGGGCATTCAGGGCCACCAGGGTGGTGGCCGCGTCCGAACTGCCCCCACCCACACCGCCCCCCATGGGCAGGCGCTTGTGCACATGGATGCGCACCCCGCCGGGATGGCCGGTGACCTCCCGCAGCCGATGCGCGGCGCGCAGGGTCAGATCCTTTCCCGGATCCACCCCCTCCAGGGCGCGGGCGGACTCCACGCGGCCGTCGGCCAGGGGCTCGAAGTCCAGGGTATCCCCGTGATCCAGGAACTGGAACAGGGTCTGCAGTTCATGATACCCGTCCGCCCGGCGGCCGGTGATGTGCAGGAACAGGTTGAGCTTGGCCGGGGCCGGCCAGTGCTTCCAGCGGTCTTCGGTCATGGCTTTAGGGATCCATCCGCCAGTCGTCCATCACCAGGCGCAGGCGGATCTCGTCGTATTCCAGGGTCATGCGGTCCGGCAGAGCCGGGCGGCGGGTCTCATCGTAGCGCTGGTAGCGCACGGTCCAACCGCCCTGGCGCAGGCGGCTGGCCCGGCCGGCGGCATCCAGGTCCCGATCCTCCAGATCGCCATGGGGCGCCGGGATGCCGAGGATCCAGTAGCGCAAGCCGGACACGGGCAGGCGCCAGCCCAGGACATGATACACCAGGCCGTCCGCATCCCGGGCACGATGCGTCCCCCCCTCACGGGTGTGCAGCACGACCCCGTCCTCATCCCCTTGCAGCCGCGCGGCCTGGCGGCCGAAGGGGCCGAACACGCGGATATCATATGCCGCATCACGCTGTTGCCAGCGCATGTGGGCATTCCAGCGCTCCTCCCCCACCGCCAGGGCGAGACGGCCCTGCAACCGCCATTCATCCCGGCTGGACAGCTCCGCCACCCGATCGCGCCAGGCCTCCTCGGCATCGTCCACCGGAGGCTGCGGCGGGCTCACGGCACAGGCCGCCAGCCATAGGGGCAGCAGGCCGGCTACGAGCCGCAGCCCCACCCTCACGGCATCCACCGCTGCTGCAGACGCCGCAGATCCTCGTCGTCGGGATCCCGCTCCAGGGCGCGGCGCAGGATCTCCCGTGCCTCATCCCGCCGGTCGCGTTCCCAGAGGACGACGGCCAGGTGTCCGGCCACCTCGGCGTCCTGGAGGCGGCCGTAGGCCCGGCGCAGGTAGTCCTCCGCCTCCTCCAGGCGGCCGAGGCGATAGAGCACCCAACCCATGCTGTCCAGAATGGCGGGATCCTCGGGGCGCTGCTCCAGGGCGCGGCGGATGTAGGCATGGGCCTCCTCGTAACGCTCGGTGCGATCCGCCAGGGTGTAGCCCAGGGCATTGAGGGCGGAGGCGTTGTCCGGGTCCTGCTCCAGGATGCGCTCCAGATCCGCCACGGCCTGGTCAACGCGATCCAGGCGCTCGGCCAGCAGGGCCCGGCTGTAGAGCAGATCCGGTTCCTGGGGATGCGCCTCCAGGGCCTCATCCAGCACCGTCATGGCGACCTGGGGACGCCCCGCATCCTGCAGGATATCGGCCTCGCCGAGATAGGCCTGCACCCGCAACCGGGGATCCTCCGCCTGCCGGCGCAACAGTTGCAGGGCCTGCCGCGCCTCCTCCACGTCCCCCTGCTCCGCCCGCAGTTGGGCGATGCGGATCAGGGATTCCGCAGCGCGCCGGCCCTCCCCCACCCGGCGGTAATGGGCCACCGCCGCTTCTTCGTCCCCCTGCTGCTCCGCGAGCCGGCCCAGGTAGTAATGGGCCTCGGCACTGCGCTCCCCGGCCTGCACCACCTGCTCCAGATAGGCGCGGGCACGGTCGAGGTGCTGCAGTTCGATATGGATCAGACCCAGGGTATAGAGGGCATCCGCATCCCCGGGCCGGGCCTTGAGCACCGCCTCGAACTGTTCCCGGGCTTGGTCAAGGCGGCCGGCCTGCACCAGGGCGCGGCCGTACTGGGTGCGCAGATCCGGATCCGACGGATCCTGGCGCACCGCATCCCCCAGGGTCTCCAGGGCGGCCTTTGTATCCCCGGCCGACAGCAGGGCACGGGCCCGCAGCAGCCGCGCCTCCTGCAGGCGGGGGTCCAGTTCCAGGGCGCGGGCCGCCGCCCGGGCCGCCGCCCGCGGGCGTTCCTGCCCCAGGGCCAGATGGGCCAGGGCCAGATGGGCCCGGGGGTCATCCTCCCGCCGGCGCACCACCTCTTCCATGGCCGCCACGGCGGCGTCGGCATCCCCCGCCCGGGACAGGACATTCACCAGCAGGCCCAGACCGTTCCCCTCCATGGACTCCATGCGTTCCAGCACCTGCAACAGGTGGGGTACCGCCTCTTCGGAACGGCCGGCGTTCACCAGCAGACCCGCCAGCACCTGGCGCGCATCCAGGCTTTCAGGGGCCAGGGCCACCCAGCGTTCGGCCGCCGGCAAAGCGGCCTCGGGGTCCTCGGCAAAGAGGCCGATGCGGGTGGCCCGCTCGGCCACTGCGGGGTCGTCGCTGAGCCGGGCCGCCCGCAGGTAGTGCCCCAGGGAGGCTTGCAGTTGCCCCATATGACCTGCAATCTCCCCCACCAGCAATTGGTACATGAGGTCCGCCCGGGCGGCCTCCTCCGGGGTCTCCGGGGCCGACTCGACCACGGCCAGGGGGGCGGGGGGGATGGGCTCGGCCTCCCGGGGCAGACCGGCACAGCCTCCCAGGGAAAGGGCCACGGCCCAAAGTCCAATGAGGGGCGGCACCAGATGGCGCCGGGGCGAGACAAAGGATAGGGAAACGGTCCGAGGCTTCATCGGGGAGACTATAAACCCATGGGGCGAAATTGACAGGGGGTCGACAAACCCGTCACGGATCAATTCATCGCATAGCGCAGAAAAAAAGGGGGCGCGCCACCCCCCCGGGTCGGTGTAAACTGCCTGTGACAGCGCCCGGCGCCGCGGGTGTCAGGTTTGCCGAAAGGCCCGCCTCACCCCTTTGGCCCCCGCGGGGGCGATCAGTTCCCGATATCTGGCCGCGGGCGCAAGCTGGACAGTTTTCCAAGCGGACTCAAAGGGTTGAAATCCGGGGCAACTTGTCATGACTTCAATGCTGGCGCAGAATACGCTATTCACCAGGTCTTCACGAGCGATGCTTTTTACTCTCGGAGTCAACCACAAGTCGGCCCCCGTCGGGATCCGCGAACGCGTCGTCTTCTCGCCCGACCGGATGGAGGAGGCCCTGAGCGGGCTCACCCAGTCCACCCCTGTGGAGGAGGCCGCCATCCTCTCCACCTGCAACCGCACGGAGATCTACTTCCGTTCGGAGGACCATCAGCCGGCGGATCGCGTCCTGCACTGGATGAGCGATTTCCACCGCCTCAAGCCCAGCGAGATCCAGCCCTATATCTACCGCCACCAGGACGCCGATGCCGTGCGTCACCTGTTGCGTGTGGCCTGCGGCCTGGATTCCCTGGTGCTGGGAGAGCCCCAGATCCTGGGCCAGCTCAAGGGGGCCTATCAGACCGCCGGTTCCGCCGGCACCGTGGGCCGTCAGCTGGGCCGCCTGTTCCAGCATGCCTTCTCCGTGGCCAAGAACGTGCGCACCTCCACGGCCATCGGTTCCAGCCCCGTCTCCGTGGCCTTCGCCGCCGTCTCCCTGGCGCGCCAGATCTGGGGGGACATGAAGCCCCTTACGGCCCTGATGATCGGTGCCGGCGAGACCATCGAACTGGCCGCCCGCCATCTCAAGACCCACCAGATCGGCCGCATCATCGTGGCCAACCGCACCGTGGAGCGCGCCCGGCCCCTGGCGGAGGAATTCGACGCCGAGATCATCACCCTTCCGGAGATCCCCTCTCGGCTGCCGGAGGCGGACATCCTCATCTCCTCCACCGCCAGCCCGCTGCCCATCCTGGGCAAAGGGGCCGCGGAACGGGCCCTCAAGGCCCGCAAGCACCGCCCCATGTTCATGGTGGACATCGCCGTGCCCCGGGATATCGAACCCGAGGTGGGACGCCTGGACGATGTCTATCTGTATACCGTGGACGACCTGGAAGAGGTCATCCAGGACAACCTGCAGTCCCGCCGTGAAGCGGCGCAGCAGGCCGAGGAGATCATCGAATCCCAGGTGAGTTCCTTCATGGGCTGGCTGCGCGCCCAGGATGCGGTGAGCACCATTCGCGCCTACCGCGGCAAGGCCCACAGCATCCAGCTGGAGGTCCTGGACAAGGCCCTGCAGATGGTGGCCGCCGGCAAGTCCGCCGAGGAGGCCCTGGGCTTTCTCGCCCACACCCTCACCAACAAGCTCCTGCACGAGCCCTGCCACAACATGAACCAGGCCGCCCGCGAGGGCAAGCTGGAGCTCATCGACGCGGCCCACGCCCTGTTCAACCTGCCGGAGGCCGGGGACGGCGGCCGCTCGTCCGATTCGTGAAAGACGCCATCCGCCGCAAGCTGGAAGGCATCGCGGAACGCTTCCAGGAACTGGGGGCCCTGCTGGCCGACCCCGAGATCATCGCCGATCCCGACCGCTTCCGCCGCTACTCGGTGGAATACAGCCAGTTGGAACCCACCGTGGCAGCCTGGAATGACTACCACGCGGCGTGGGGGGACCTGGAGGCGGCGCGGGAGATGGCCCGGGATCCGGACCCGGATGTGCGCACCATGGCCCGGGAAGAGGCCGACGCCGCCGAGGCAAGGCTGCAATCTCTGGAGGCGGACCTGCAACGCCTGCTCATCCCCCGGGATCCCCATGACGGCAGCAACACCTTCCTGGAGATCCGCGCCGGGACCGGCGGCGACGAGGCCGCCCTCTTCGTCGGGGATCTCTTTCGCATGTACAGCCGCTACGCTGAGGCCCGGGGCTGGGGCATGGAGGTCCTCTCCGCCAGCGAGGGGGAACACGGCGGCTATCGCGAGATCATCGCCCGCATCAGCGGCGCGGGGGTCTACGGCCGGCTCAAGTTCGAGTCCGGCGCCCACCGAGTGCAGAGGGTGCCGGAGACGGAATCCCAGGGCCGCATCCACACCTCCGCCGCCACGGTGGCGGTGATGCCGGAGCCGGACGAGGTGGAGGCCCCGGAGATCAACCCGGCGGACCTGAGGGTGGACACCTACCGCGCCAGCGGCGCCGGCGGGCAACACGTGAACCGCACCGACTCCGCCGTGCGCATCACCCACCTGCCCACCGGCCTGGTGGTGGAATGCCAGGAGGAGCGCTCCCAGCACAAGAACCGGGCCCGGGCCATGAGCTTCCTCGCCGCACGGCTGCTGGAGATGGAGGAGCACAAACGCCAGTCCGAACAGTCCGCCACCCGCAAGAGCCTGGTGGGCAGCGGTGACCGCTCGGAACGCATCCGGACCTACAACTTCCCCCAGGGACGGGTGACGGACCACCGCATCAACCTCACCCTGTACAAGCTGGAGGCCATCCTGGCCGGGGACCTGGACCCGGTGAGCGAGCCCCTGCTGCAGGAATACCAGACCGAACAACTGGCCGCCCTGGCCGCAGAGGACTGACCCCGCCGGGCGGCACCGCCCGCGGAAGAGCCCCATGACCGTCGACGAATTGCTGGCCGAGACCCGCCACACCCTGGCCGACACCCAGGCCCCGGCGGCGGAGGCCCGCCTGCTGCTGGCCGCCGCCCTGGAACGGGACCGGGCCTGGCTCTATGCCCACGGCGGCGACCCGGCACCCGATGCCGCCATCCGGCGTGCCCGGGCCTGGGCCCGTCGCCGTGCCGCCGGGGAACCGCTGGCCTACCTCCTGGGCGCCCGGGAATTCTGGTCCCTGCCCCTGACGGTGGGGCCGGGGGTGCTGGTGCCGCGGCCGGACACCGAGACCCTGGTGGAGGCGGCCCTGGGGTGCATCCCCGAAGGGCAGGCCTGGGGCGTAGCCGACCTGGGCACCGGCTCCGGGGCCATCGCCCTGGCCCTGGCCCGGGAACGCCCACAGGCCGCGATCACCGCCACCGACCGCAGCCCCCGGGCCCTTACGCAGGCCCGAGAAAACGCCCGCCGCCTGGGCCTTGCGCAGCGGATCCGCTTCCTGCAGGGGGACTGGTTCGAGGCCCTGGCGGGGGCACGATTCCATGTCCTGGTCTCCAACCCGCCCTATGTGGCCCAGGGAGACCCCCACCTGGAGGCGCTGCGTCACGAGCCCGCCGAGGCCCTCATCGCCGGGGACGACGGCCTGGCGGACCTGCGCCTCCTGGCGGCGGGAGCCCCCGCCCATCTCCTGCCCGGGGGATGGCTGCTGCTGGAACACGGTGCCGATCAGGGGGCGGCGGTGCGGGCCCTGCTGGCAGGGGCCGGCTTCACGTCGGTATCCACCCTGCAGGACCTGGGGGGACGGGATCGGGTTGGCCGGGGCCGCCTGCCGCCCCATGGGTCAACCTGAACAAAGACCCTATATTTTATCTTGCATAATCCCGACGGCCCGCTAGCATGGGGCCATGGAATCCGATACCGCCTACATCCGCCGGCGGGAACTGGCGTTCCGCGGGCCGCAGGACCCCCAGGCACAGGCAGAGGGGGCCTGGCTCATGCTGCGGGAGGTGCCCCGCATCCGCGAGGTGCATGCCCCCGACGGCCATCGCCTCGTGGTCACCTACGACGTGCGCGAGATCACCTATGTGGAACTGGAACAGGCCCTGACGGAAGTGGGCTTCCAGCTGGACAACAGCCTGCTGGCCAAGCTTCGCCGCGCCCTGTACCAGTACAACGAGGACACCATCCGGGCGAACCTGGGCCTGGAAACCCGACCCGAGACGCTCCAGGGGGCCGCGCAGCGCATCTTCGTGAACCTCTACCGCCACCAGGACCATGGCTGCCGGGATCACCGGCCCCGCCACTGGCGGGAATACCTATAAAGACCTACAGATCCGTCCCTTCGCGCGCCCCCCCTCCCAGGCCAAGGTCCGCCCCAGCCGCACCGCCAGGCAAGCGGTGAGCGCGTCCGCCACCTCGGACCATGGGGGGGGATGGGCCACAAGGGCCGCCAGGGAGGTGGTGACCAGGCCGCGGTGGCCGCAGGGGTTGATGCGCTCAAAGGCGGACAGATCCGGATCCAGGTTGAAGGCCAGGCCGTGATAGCTGCCGCCGCGGCGGACACGCAGCCCCAGGGCCGCGATCTTGGCCCCGTCCACATAGACCCCCGGGGCATCGGCCCGGGCCTGGGCGGCGACCCCCCATCCGGCCAGGTAGTCGATCACCGCGTTCTCCAGGGCACTGACCAGGGCCCGCACCCCCAGCCCCTGGCGACGCAGATCCAGCAGCAGATAGAGCACCACCTGCCCCGGACCGTGGTAGGTCACCTGCCCACCGCGGTCCACCGCCAGCACCGGGATATCTCCCGGATCCAGCAGGTGCTCACGGCGGCCGTTGAGCCCCAGGGTGAACACCGGCGGATGCTCCACCTGCCAAAGCTCGTCCGCGGTGGCGGCACCTCGCTCCTGATTGAAGGCCTGCATGCGCCGCCACACGGGGAGATAGTCCGCCCGCCCCAAACGGCGCACCCGAAGCGCCCCGGGATCGTCGTGCATCCCGTGGCTCACAGGGTCATGGTCACCAGTTCACAGGCGCTCAGCTCCCGATAGAGGGCATCCATGTGCTCACGGCTGCGGGCCTGGACCACCACGGTGAGGGCGCAGTAGCGACCGCCCCGGGAGCTGCGGGTGGTGAAATCCCCCTCCTGCACCTCCGGGGCGTGACGGCGCACGATCTCCTGCACCCGCTGCTGGAACTCGGGCACCGCCGCCCCCATCACCTTCACCGGAAACGCGCAGGGGAAGAGATCTTCCACCGGGGTTTCGCTGCTCATGCCCCACCCTCCCTGAGCCGCGCCTTGTAGTCCTGGTAGAGGGCATGCATCCGCGCCCAGAGCGGGCCGGGCCGGCCATCCCCCACGGCGGACCCGTCGAGACGGGTCACCGGCAGGATCTCGCGGGTGGAACTGGTGAGCCAGATCTCGCTGGCCTCGCGCAGACGGTCGGCGGGGATGGGGGCCTCCATCACCGGTATGCCCGCCTCCCCGGCCAACTCCAGCACCAGATCCCGGGTGATCCCGGCCAGCAGCTGACGGTCTTTGGGAGGGGTCACCACCACGCCGTCCACGACAAGAAACAGGTTGCTGGCGGCCCCCTCGATGGCCTGGCCGTTGCGCACCAGGATGGCCTCCGTGGCGCCCCATTCCACCGCCTGCTGCCGGGCGAGGACGTTGGGCAAGAGGGTGATGGCCTTGATGTCGCAGCGGGACCAGCGGTGGTCCTCCAGGACCACGGCGGATATCCCCTGCTCCAGGACCGCCGGGTCCGGCGGGATGATGGGGCTGACCATCACCAGCACCGTGGGGGAAAGCCCCTCGGAGAAGGCATGGTCCCGGCGCGCCATCACCCCCCGGGTCACCTGGATGTAGAGGCTGCGGTCCCCGCCCGGGTTCTCCTCCAGCAGGCGCTGGAATACCGCTATCCATTCCTCCCGGTCATAGGGATCGGGGATGCGCACCTCCGCCAGGCTGCGGACGAGTCGGTCCATGTGCTGATCCAGGCGGAAGGGATGGCCGCCGAAGACGGGGATGACCTCGTAGACCCCATCCCCAAAGAGGAATCCCCGGTCCAGGACCGACACGCTGGCCTCCCCCTCGGGGAGATAGCGGCCGTTGAGAAAGAGGGTCTTGTGGGCAGTCATGTTCTGTCCTTGGGATGCGGATGGGAAGGATAGGCCATGGGCGGCATCAGAAGACCCAGAGCCAGGCGGTGTCCAGCATGCGCCGGAACCAGCCCCCCTCCTCCACCGGCTCCAGGGCCACCAGAGGGCGGTCGGCCACCGATGTACCGTCCAGGGTGACGCGCAACCGGCCGTAGCGCCGGCCCTCCTGCACCGGGGCCATCAGCCGCCCCGTGAGTTCCGTCTGGGCCTGCAGGTCTTCATAGCGGCCCTTGGGGATGGTCACGTACAGGGGTTCGGTCAGCCCCAGGGGCACCTCCTTGGCTTCCCCCTTCCACACCCTTGCCCGGGTCAGGGCCTGGCCGGCCTCGTAGATCCTGTGGGACTCGAACTGCCGGAAGGCCCAGTTGTACAGGGCCTGGGACTCGCTGGCCCGCAAGCGACCGCCCTGGCGATGATCCGGGGCATCGATGCCCATGACCACGACGATCAGGCGCATGCCGTCGCGCTTTGCGGAGGAGACCAGGTTATAGCCGGCCTCCTCGGTCCATCCGGTCTTGCCGCCATCCACGGAATCATCCCGCCACAACAGCAGATTGCGGTTGTTCTGACTGATGCCGTTGTAGGTGAAGCTGCGCAGGGAATAGAAGCGGCGGTAGTATTCCGGAAACTCCCGGATCAGGGCTCGCATGAGCCGGGCCATATCCCGCGCGGAGGTATACTGCTGCCCCTCGGAAGGCAGGCCATGGCTGTTGGCGAAATGGGTGTTCTCCATGCCCAGGGCCCGGGCCTGGGCGTTCATCAGGTCCACGAAGGCCCCCTCGGTACCGGCCACCCGCTCCGCCAGGGCCACACAGGCATCGTTGCCGGACTGCACGATGACCCCCTTGAGCAGGTCCTCCACGCGGACCCGGTCACCCACCTCGATGAACATGCGTGAGGCCCCGGTCATGCCGGTGCGCCAGGCGTTCTCGCTCACCTCAATGGGGGTGTCCAGGGTCAGACTGCCCTTTTCCAGTTCCTTGAACACCAGGTAGGCGGTCATGAGCTTGGTGAGGCTCGCCGGAGGCACCCGCTGGTCCGGATCCCGCGAGGCCAGGACGCTGCCACTGGCGGCTTCCATGACGATATAGTTTCGCGCCGTTAGGTCCGACGGCGGCGGCACCTGCAGGGCGACGGCCCCGGCAAAGGCGGGCCAGAGCAGGGACAACAGGAGCAGGAAAGGTATCAGGCGTTTCATCATGATCCTTCAGCGGTTCTCGATGGGGTTTCGGAGTCGTTCGGGGCCGCCATGATACCAGGCCCCCGGGCCCATGCACCGGGACTCAGTCGGCGATCACGTGGTATCGGCCTAGCCCCATGGCCTCCAGGGTGCGCACCATGTGCAGGACCCGCTCCCCGTCCGGTTCGGGCCCGATACGGACCCGGTACAGGGACTGCCCGGACCCGGCATGTTCGGTGACCGACACCGGTCCCAGGCCACGGGCCTGGAGGCGTGCCTGCAGTTGCCGGGCATTGTCGCGGCTGGCGAAGGCCCCCACCTGGATCAGATGCCCGCCTCGGTCCGCCCCTTCCATGGGGGTGGCGGCCCCTGCGCCGGGGCCGAACTCCGGAGCAGACCTGTCTGCTGCCGCCACCGGCGCAGTCCCTCCCTCCTCCACGGCCAGGGTGCGGGGTGCGGGGTCGATGGCCTCCAGCAGCACCGGTGCCGTGCCCTCCTCCAGCATGCCCAGACGGTGGGCCGCGGCATAGGACAGATCGATGATGCGGTCGTCCACGAAGGGCCCCCGGTCGTTGACCCGGACCACCACGCTGCGCCCGTTTTCCAGGTGCGTCACCCGTACATAGGTGGGCAGGGGCAGGGTGGTATGGGCGGCGGTCATGGCATACATGTCATAGGGTTCCCCGCTGGAGGTGCGCCGCCCATGAAACTTGGTGCCGTACCAGGAGGCGATCCCCCGCTGCCGATAGCCCCGGGCCGTATCCAGGGTATGGTAGACCCGGCCGAAGACCTCATAGCGATCCGGATTGCCGTAGCGGCTGCGGGGCTCGGCCCGGGGGGTGGGCTCGGGTACCGCGGACAGGTCCGGGACCCGCTCCGGATGCGGGGCGCCGTCACCGCCGATGGGGGCACCGGCGCAACCGGCCAGGAACAGGGCAACCAGGGCACCGAACCCGCCCTTTGGCCCGATCATGCCCCCTCCCCTTCCTCCCGGGCACGGAGGATTTCCCGGGAGAGCTGCAGCACCGCCATGGCATAGAGGGGGCTGCGGTTGTAGCGAGTGATGACGTAGAAGTTATCCAGACCCAGCCAGAACTCGGGCCCCTCGACCGTCTCCAACTGGATCAGGGAGAAGCGGGCCTGGGGATCCACGCCCTCGGCGGGCCGCACCCCGTGCTGGCGCAGCTGATCCAGGGTAAGGCGCGGGCGATAGCCACCCCCCAGCAGGTCCTTGTAGTCCTCCCCTTCCACCCGCGCCGGGATCGCCACAGGGGCCCCCATGGTCCAGCCATGGCGATGGAAGTAATGGGCCACGCTGCCGATGGCGTCGGGCCAGGAGTCCATGAGGTCGCGCCGCCCGTCCCCGTCGAAGTCCACGGCATACTCCCGGTAGCTGGAGGAGATGAACTGCCCGCGCCCCATGGCGCCGGCATAGGATCCCAGGGTCTCCCGGGGATCCAGCCCCTCCTCCCGCACCAGGTGCAGGAAATGCCCCAGTTCGGACCGGAAGAAACGGGCCCTGGGCGGGTAGTCGAAGCCCAAGGTGACCAGGGCGTCCAGCACCGGGATGCTGCCCTGGTGACGGCCATAGAAGGTCTCCACCCCGATGATGGCCACGAGGATCTCCGCATTCACCCGGTAGCGCTCCTGGGCCCGTAGCAGGGTGCGTTCATGGGTCTGCCAGAATTCCACACCCGCCGCGATGCGTCGGGGGGTGACGAAGATGGGCCGGTATTGGTGCCAGGGCTTGCCCTCCGCCGGAGCGGAGATGAGATCCAGGACCCGCTGCCGGGGCTCGGCCGAGGCCAGCACGGCACGCACCCAGTCCGGGTCCAATCCCTCCTCGGCCAGGGCGCCCACGAAGGCCTGCACCTCGTCCCGCTGCAGGTAGGGGGGATCACCGGCCAGCGGTGCCTCCTGCGCCAGGGATGCCCCCCCGGCCATGGCCAGCAGCAAAGGCAGCAGCGGGGCCATCAGACGAAGGCGGCGGGTGGTTCGCGGTACAGGGCGGGGCGTCATCGGGCCAGGAGTCTGCGATGGGACTGGATGGACATGAGCATACCGAATGCCGCCATCAGGGTCACCATAGAGGTGCCACCGTAGCTTACCAGGGGCAGCGGCACCCCCACCACCGGCAACAGCCCCGAGACCATCCCCATGTTGACAAACACATAGATGAAGAAGGTGCAACTCAGGCTCCCCGCCAGCAGGCGGGCGTAGGTGTCCTGGGCGCGTGCGGCGATCACCAGGCCCCGCAGGATGACAAACAGATACAGCGCCAGCAGCACCAGGACACCGAACAGGCCGAATTCCTCGGCGAAGACCGCGAAGATGAAGTCGGTGGAGCGCTCCGGCAGGAACTCCAACTGGGACTGGGTACCGTTGAGCCAGCCCTTGCCGTAGAGCCCGCCGGAACCGATGGCAATCTTGGACTGGATGATGTGATACCCGGCCCCCAAGGGATCGCTCTCGGGGTTGAGCAGGGTGAGCACACGCTGACGCTGATAGTCGCGCATGAAATGCCACAGCAGCGGCACCATCGCCAGCCCCGCGGCCGCCAGGCCCATGAGGATCCGCCAGCGGATCCCCGCCAGAAAGATCACCACCAGGCCGGAACCGGCCACCAGCAGGGCCGTGCCCAAATCCGGCTGACGGGCAATGAGCACCACGGGCACGGCCATGATCACCCCGGCCACCGCCAGCTCCCGCGGACGGGGCGGGAGGGGGCGCTCGGAGAAGTACCAGGCCAGCATCATGGGCATGGCCAGCTTCATCAGCTCCGAGGGCTGGAAGCGGAACAGCCCCAGATCCAGCCAGCGCTGCGCCCCGTTGCTCACCTGGCCGAAGAACATTACCACCAGGAGGGAGAGCACTACCAGAAAGTAGATCCACGGGGATCCCTGGCACAGATGGGGATGGGGGAAACGGGCCAGCACCAGCATCACCGTCAGCCCCAGCGCGGCGCGCACCCCCTGGCGGTAGAGCATGTCGGGATTGCCGCCGCTGGCACTGTAGAGCACCACGAACCCCAAGGCGAGCACCAGCAGCAATCCCGCGGCGAGCATGAGATCCAGATGCAGAAGGCGTTGCAGCAGCCGCCCCGCCGTACCCTCCTGACCGGCTGTGGCGTCATACATCAGGAGGCCTCCTCCAGCAGATAGGCGTCCATCACGCGACGGGCCACCGGTGCGGCCACGGCCCCGCCGCTTCCGCCGTGCTCCACCACCACCGCCACGGCGATGCGCGGATCCTGCGCCGGGGCAAAACCGATGAACAGGGCGTGATCCCGCAGATAGAAGGCCAGTTCCTCGGCATCGTATTCCTCACCCTCCGCCAGGCTGAAGACCTGGGAGGTGCCCGTCTTGCCCGCCATGCGATAGCCCAGGTCGTCACCGATGGCCCCGTGGGCGGTGCCATTGCGCTGGTGCACCACGTGTTCCATGGCTTCCAGTACCGGCTCCCAGTTCGCGGGATCATCCAGTTCCACCCGGGGCAGGGGCACGGGGTGAACGGGGCGCGCCATATCCCCGTCGGGATCGGCATACCCCCGAAGCAGGCGGGGCTGCACCCGCTTCCCGCGGGTGGCCAGGGTGGCGGTCACGGAGGCCATCTGCATCGGTGTGGTCAGCATGTACCCCTGGCCGATGGCCGTGATCAGGGTCTCACCGGGATACCAGGGCTGGTTGTGGGTGGTCTGTTTCCATTCCCGGGAAGGCAGGATCCCGGGCCGCTCCCCGGTGCTGTCGATGCCGGTGCGCTGCCCCAGTCCAAAGCGGGCCAGGAAGCCGGAGAGACGATCGATGCCCAGTTCATGGCCCAGATCATAGAAGTAGACATCCGAGGACTGGGTAATGGCCTTGTCCATATCCACGGAGCCATGATTCTTCCAGTCGCTGTAGCGGCGGGAGTGATTGGGCAGGGTGTAATAGCCGTGGGTATGCATCACCTCGCTGGCACGGACGACTTCATATTCCAGTCCCGCCAGGGCGATCAACGGCTTGAGGGTGGACCCCGGGGGATACTGACCCGACAGGACCCGGTTGAACAACGGCTGCCGACGGTCGTTGCGCAGGGCATCGTAGGCGGAGAAGGAGATCCCGTGAACGAACCGGTTCGGATCGAAACCGGGCAGGCTCACCATGGCCAGCACCTCCCCGCTATGGGGATCCATGGCCACGACCGCCCCCGTGTGGCCGGAGAGAGCCTCTTGGGCCACACGCTGCAGGCGCGCATCGATGCCAAGTACCAAGTCCTGCCCGGGCTTGGGCGGATGGCGTTCCAACACCCGCAGCACCCGGCCCTGGGCGTTCACCTCCACCTTCTGATAACCGGGTTCCCCATGGAGCACCGACTCGTAGTGGCGCTCCACGCCGGTCTTGCCGATATGGGTGGTACCGGCATAGCGATCGGCGTCCACCTCGGCCAGTTCCCGTTCATTGATGCGCCCCACATAGCCCACCACATGGGCCATGGCGGCCCCCTGGGGATAATGGCGGGCCACCCGGGCATGCACATCCACCCCGGGGAAGCGGTGCCGGTTTACCGCGAAATCCGCCAGGGCATCCTCATCCAGATTGAGCTTGAGGGGCACCGACTGGAAGGCCCGCTTGCGCTCCAGCAGGCTGCGGAAACGCCGGATCTCGACATCGCTCAGGGGGATGATGCGGGAGAGGCGCTCCAGGGTATCGTCCATGTCGTCCACCTGCTCGGGGATCACCTCCAGCTGGTAGGCGGGACGGTTCTCGGCCAGCAGGCGGCCATGGCGGTCATAGATCAGACCCCGGGGCGGGGGCAGCACCTCCAGACGCACCCGGTTGTTCTGCGACAGGGTGGCGAAATGGCTGTGCCCCACCACCTGCAAAAGCCCCATGCGAACCCCCAGCACGGCGAAGATCAGCACGACCCCGATCGCCACGATCACCACCCGGGTCAGGAAGAGACGCTGTTCTTGATGGTGATTCTTGAGGGGCTGGCGCAGGGACATGGGGATTCGGTTTCAGCAAGGGGGACGCCGCGGGACCGCTCCGGCCCCACGGCGGCTGTTCCGGCTTCAGCCCTTTTCCTGGAACCTGCGGATGGAGGACTCGATCTCGGCGCGGGCGGCATCGGCCCCTTCCCATCCCTGCACCTTGACCCACTTGTTGGGCTCGAGTTCCTTATAGTGCTCGAAGAAATGCCGGATCTGCTCCAGCAGCAGCGGGGAGACATCGTCCGGACCCTGAATGCCGTCGTATTCGGGGTAGAGCTTGGATACCGGCACGGCCAGCAGCTTGGCGTCCTCGCCCGCCTCGTCGGTCATATTGAGCATACCCACGGGCCGGCAACGGATGACACTGCCGCTGAGCAGCGGGTGCGGGGTCATCACCAGCACGTCCACCGGGTCGCCATCGTCGGAGAGGGTGTGGGGCACGAAGCCGTAGTTGCAGGGATAGAACATGGGCGTGGCCATGAAACGGTCCACCAGCAGCGCCCCGCTGTCCTTGTCCACCTCATATTTCACGGGCGAAGCCTGGGCCGGGATCTCGATGATCACGTTGATATCGTTGGGCACATCCTTGCCGGCGGGAATCTTGTCTATATTCATAGGGCTGCGGCTCCGTAAGTGGATGAATCAGAAAGCGGCATTATACCGACGTGAGACCGCGCGAAAAGGCCGGGAGCAGGCAGCGGCGCTTGCGTGGGCCGCCGCTGAGCGGGTATAAGTCTCCGCCTATTGCCTTCAAGCCCTCAAATCCAAAGCCAAATCCAAGGGGAACCTACCATGCGCATCGTGCTTCTGGGCGCACCGGGGTCCGGCAAGGGCACCCAGTCCAAGCTGATCATGGAGCGATACAAGATCCCGCAGATCTCCACCGGCGATCTCCTGCGCGCCGCCGTCGCCGCCGAGACCCCCCTGGGGCAGCAGGCCAAGGCCGCCATGGATGCGGGACAGCTGGTGCCCGACGACATCGTCCTGGGCATGATCCGCGAGCGCCTGGCCATGCCGGACACGGAGCGCGGCTACATCCTGGACGGCTTCCCCCGCAACCTCAACCAGGCCCAGAGCCTGGACGACATGCTGGCGGACCTGAACCAGCCGCTGGATGTGGCCCTGCTCATCGATGTGGACTTCGAGATCCTCATGCAGCGCCTCACCGGCCGGCTCACCTGTGCCTCCTGCGGCGCCGTCTTCAACAAGTTCACCCACCCGCCGCGCCAGGAGAACGTCTGCGACCTCTGCGGCGGTGAGCTCCAACACCGTGCCGACGACAACGAAGAGACCATCGGCAACCGCCTGAAGGTCTACGAGACCCAGACCCAGCCCCTGGTGGAATACTACCAGGACAAGGGGCTGCTCAAGAGCGTCAAGGGTGAGGGCGAGATCGAGGACATCTTCAACGCCGTCTCCCGCATCCTGCAGGAGACCGGGGACAAGGCCTAAGACGCCGCCCCACCCCGCGGGGGGTTCCACAGACCCCCCGCCTCCTTACACCCTGCCGCGCAAGGCGGCCCCAGCCAACGCGGATCCCGGACTGGCCACGGTGTACCGACACTTGCTGCTCCTGCCCTGTCTGATGGGGCTCGCCCTCCCGGCGGCCGCAGACCCCTGGGCCCTGTGCGAACCGCAATCCCCCCTCCCGCAATCGCGCCCCCCCGAGGGGTCCGAGGAACGCGTCCGCGTCCTCGCGGACCAGGCCCGCTTGGACCAGCAGGGGCGCATGCATCTCGAAGGTGAGGTGGAGATCCACCAGGGCCGGCGCAGCCTGTGGGCGGATCAGGTGATCTACGATCGCAGCAGCGGCATCGCCATCGCCCGGGGCGGGGTTCGATTCAGCGACGCCGACGGTTTCCTGCTGGAGAGTACCGGGGGGTACCTGAATCTGGAGGACCAGAGCGGGCGGTTTGAGCAGGGGCGCTACCGCTACCTCCCCCGTCACGCCCGGGGCGCGGCCCGGGTGATCGCCCCCCGAGGGGACAACCGATTCCACCTGGAGGGGGCCACCTTCACCACCTGCGATCCGGGGCGGCAGGACTGGCTGCTGAGTGCCAGCAAGGTGGACCTGGACCAGAAAAGCGGACGCGGCACCGCCAGAAACGTACTCCTGCGCTTTCACCACGTCCCCCTGCTCTATACCCCCTGGATCGACTTCCCCATCGATGACCGGCGCCAGTCCGGCCTGCTCCTGCCCAGCTTCGGCAACGCCAACAATACCGGCCTGGACCTGGTGATCCCCTACTACCTGAACCTGGCCCCCAACCGGGACGCCACCATCGCGCCCCGCTTCATCGGCCGCCGCGGCACCATGCTCAAGACGGAATTCCGTTACCTGGAGCCCCGGGGTGCGGGCGAGATGCAGGTGGACTATCTACCCGAGGACCGCCTCGAAGGGGACGACCGCAGCTACGTGTCCTGGGAGCACGACTGGACCCTCACCCCCCGGCTGCGCTTTCACACCGAAGGGGCCGACGTCTCCGACCCGAACTACTTCGACGACCTGGGCAGTTCCCTGAACGACACCAGCAGCACCCATCTGCAGCGGCGGGCGGACCTGCGCTACCGGGGGGGGAACTGGAATCTGACCGCCCGTGTGGAGGACTTCCAGTCCCTGGACGAGTACCTGAGCCCGAACAGTAAACCCTACCAGCGCCTGCCGCAGCTGCTCTATCGGGGTCACTGGTCCAACCTGCCCGGCCAGGCCAACCTGGACCTGCAGGCCGAGTGGGTGGCCTTCGAGCGGGAGGACAGCGTGACCGCGCGGCGCACCGATCTGGAACCCACCCTGAGCCTGCCCCTGCGCGGTCCGGCCTGGTTCCTCGACCCGAAACTGTCCTACCGCTTCACCCACTATGCCCTGGAGGACGCCCCCGCCCAGACCGGAGACCACCTGCAGCGGGAGCTGCCCACCTTCAGCCTGGACGGCGGGCTCTTCTTCGAACGCAGCCTGGGCGGGGAATACCTGCAACTCCTGGAGCCACGCATCTTCTACACCTACACCCCCTACCGGGATCAGGACACGATCCCCCGCTTCGACACCTCGGCCTACGACTTCAGCTTCGACCAACTCTTTCGCAGCGCCCGCTTCAGCGGCCCCGACCGGGTGGCCGACGGCAATCGCCTCACCACGGCCATCACCACCCGCATCATCGACCCCGCCACCGCCGAGGAACTCTTGCGCGCCAGACTGGGGCAGATCCACTATCTGTCGGACCAGCGGGTGCGCCTGACCCCGGGGCTGGCACCCATCGACCGCGCCCATTCCTCCCTGGTGGGGGAGCTTGCCTGGCGTCCCGCCCCCGGCTGGCGCCTGAATGCCGCCGCACAATGGGATCCCCAGCGGGAACGAACCGAGCGCGGCAGCGTCCAGATCAGGTACCGGGACGGTGGACGAATCCTGAACCTGAGCCACCGCTACCGGGAAGACATCCTGCGCCAGGGGGACCTCTCCTTCGCCTGGCCCCTGTCGGAGCGCTGGAGCGCCGTGGGACGCTGGGCCTACAGCCTGCGGGACGAACGGGACCTGGAAGAATTGGTGGGCCTGGAATACCAGTCCTGCTGCTGGGGGGCACGCGTCGTCTCCCGCCGCTACCTTGTCGATGGCGTGGAGAACAAATACAGCAACGGCATCTATTTTCAGATCATCTTCAAGGGCCTGACCAGCCTCGGGTCCGGTGTGGATGAACTGCTGAGTGAAGGGATCCTGGGTTATGAAAACAGCGACTAGTCTGCTCCTCCTGTGCCTGATCTGGGGCACCGTGGCGGCCGCCACCGATACAGCGCGCCCCCTGGACCGCATCGTGGCGGTAGCCGAGGAAGAGGTCATCACCCAGCGCCAGCTCCTGGCCCGGGTGCACACCGTGCAACGCCAACTGGAGGCCCGGGAAGGACAGGCACCGCCCCAGGAGACCCTCATGCGCCCCGTGCTGGAGCGCCTGGTGATGGAACGCCTGCAACTGCAGGAGGCCGAACGCATGGGCATCCGCGTGGACGACATCCGCCTCAACAACGCCATGGAGGACATCGCCCGGGAGAACGGCCTGAGCCTGGCGGCCTTCCGCGAACGCCTGGTGGCAGACGGCATCGACTTCGCCGACTTCCGCGAGCAGATCCGCAACGAGATGACCCTGTCCCTGCTTCACCAGCGCCGGGTGGACAGCCGCATCCACGTGAGTGAACAGGAGATCGACCAGTTCCTGGCCAGCGAGAGCGGGCGCATCGACGCTGGCGTGGAGTACCACCTGCGCCACCTGCTGGTCTCCACTCCCGAGGATGCCGGTCCCGAGGAGATCGAGCAGGCCCGACGGCGCGCCGAGGCCCTGCGCAAGGAGGCCGCTTCCGGGGCCGACTTCACGCGCCTGGCGCTGCAATCCTCCGAAGGGCGCTTCGCGTTGGAAGGAGGCGACCTGGGATGGCGCGCCGCCGGGGAGGTGCCCACCCTGTTCGCCCGCCACGTGGTGGTGATGCGCGAGGGGGAGGTGAGCCCCGTGATCCGCTCCGCCTCCGGCTTCCACATCGTCCAGCTGGTGGACCGGCGCGGCGGCGAGGACACCCAGGTGCGACAGACCCACGTCAGCCACATCCTCATCACCCCCAATGAAATCGTCACCGACGAGGAGGCCCGCCAGCGCCTGATCTCCCTGCGGGAGCGCCTCGAAAACGGCGCGGATTTTGCCGAACTGGCCCGGGCCCATTCCGATGACCGGGGCAGCGCCCTGGAAGGGGGCGACCTGGGGTGGGTCAATCCCGGGGAGATGGTCCCCCGGTTCGAGGAGGTGATGAACGAGACCCCACCCGGGCAGGTAAGCCGGCCCTTCTCCACCCGCTTTGGCTGGCACATACTCAAAGTGCACGATCGCCGCAGCCACGACAGTTCCCGGGAGCGCATGCGCGCCCTGGCACGGCGCATGATCCACGAGCGCAAGCGGGAGGAGCAGCTGGAGTTGTGGCTGCGACGCCTGCGGGATGAGTCCCACGTGGAATACCGCCTCGAACCGGAGGACGGGCAGACCCGCACCGCCGCCGAAGGGACCTGAGGACCATGGCCCGAACCCCACGCATCGCCCTCACGCCGGGGGAACCGGCGGGTATCGGCCCGGATCTGGTGGTGCGCATCGCCGCCGAACCCAGCGCCGCTCAGCGGGTGGTGGTGGGCGATCCCCAGGTCCTCACCGACCGGGCCCGGCAACTGGGCCTGCCCCTGCACCTGACGCCCCTGGACCCCACCACCCCGCCCCGCCCGGACCCGGCCGGGACGCTGCACGTCTGGCCCGGCTGCACGGCCCCGCGGCCGGTCACCCCCGGACACCTGGACCCGGACAACGCAGGCTACGTCCTGCAGACCCTGACCCAGGCCGCGGACGGCTGCCTGGACGGGACCTTCCAGGCCCTGGTCACCGGCCCGGTGCACAAGGGGGTCATCAACGAGGCGGGCATCCCCTTCACCGGGCACACGGAGTTCCTGGCCCAGCGCTGCCGGGCCCCCCTGCCGGTGATGATGCTGGTGGCGGGCGGTCTGCGGGTGGCCCTGGTGACCACCCATCTGCCCCTGGCCCGGGTGGCGGAGCAGATCACCCCCGAACGCCTGGAGACGGTGCTGCGCATCCTGGATCGGGACCTGCGCATCCACTTTGGCCTGGCCCACCCCCGCATCCTGGTGTGCGGCCTCAACCCCCATGCCGGCGAGGGCGGGCACCTGGGGGACGAGGAGATCCGCGTCATCGAACCCGTGCTGCAGCGGCTGCGGGCCGAGGGGATGTCCCTCACCGGTCCTGTACCGGCGGATACCGCCTTCACCCCCCACACCCTGGAAGGGGCCGACGCGGTCCTGGCCATGTACCACGACCAGGGCCTGCCGGTGCTCAAGCACGCCGGCTTCGGCCGCGCCGTCAACGTCACCCTGGGGCTGCCCATCCTGCGCACCTCCGTGGACCACGGCACCGCCCTGGACCTGGCGGGCAGCGGGCGGGCCGACCCGGGCAGCCTGCGCGAGGCCCTGGACCTGGCCGTACACCTGACCATGGCCCCCGGCGGCGAAACCCACGATCCCCATAGCGATGGAGGCACCCCATGAACCCCCGGCACCCCCTCCCCGCCGTCCTGCTCGTGCTCTTCACGGCCGGCTGCACCTTCGTACCCCTGAGCCCCGAGGGGGAGGCGGTGCGCGTGGCCCCCGCCGACGCCGTCGCGGACTGCGAGCACCTGGGCAGCACCACCGCCACCCAGGCGGAACGGGTCGGCCCCTTCCGGCGTCCCCCGGAATCCCTTGAGGAGGAACTGGAACACGCCGCCCGCAACGCCGCGGCGGAGATGGGCGGGGACACCATCACCCCCCGGGGCCCGATGGCCGATGGGAAGCGCACCTACGACGTCCACCGCTGCCGCCCCTGAGGGCCCTCACTTGGAACACCTCCCGCGCAAACGCTTCGGTCAGCATTTCCTCCATGACCCCGGCGTCCTTCACCGCCTGGTGGAGGCCATCGCCCCACGACCCAATGATCCCCCCATGGTGGAGATCGGCCCCGGCCTGGGCGCCCTCACCCTGCCCCTGCTACAGCGCCTGGGCCGCCTGGACGTGGTGGAACTGGACCGGGACGTGATCCCCCGCTTGGAGGACCGCTGCCGGGGGGTGGGCGAACTGCGCATCCACGCCCTGGATGCCCTGGAGTTGGACCTGGCCAGCCTGGGCCACCCCGGCCCCCTGCGGGTGGTGGGCAACCTGCCCTACAACATCTCCACCCCCCTGATCTTCCACCTGCTGGGGCAGGCGGGGCACATCCGGGACATGCACTTCCTGCTGCAAAAGGAGGTGGTGGACCGCCTCACCGCCCGCCCCGGAACCGGCGCCTACGGCCGCCTGGGGGTCATGGTGCAATACCGCTGCCGTGCCGAGGCCCTGTTCCCCGTGGGCCCCGGTGCCTTCCGCCCCCCGCCCAAGGTGGAGTCCGCCGTGGTGCGCCTGACCCCCTTCGACCGGCCTCCCCATGAGGCGCAGGACGAGGCCCTGCTGGCCCGGCTGGTGCGCCAGGCCTTCACCCAGCGGCGCAAGACCCTGCGCAACGCCCTCAAGGGCCTGGCCAGCCCCGAGCAACTGGAGGCGGCCGGCATCGAGCCGGTACGACGTCCGGAGACGGTATCCGTGGAGGAGTTCGTCACCCTCGCCAACCGCCTCACGGCCGCCTGCTGAAACGGCCGGGGGTCGAACCCCGCCCTGCCGGCGCGATATACTGATTCTTTTTTCCGCCCTCGGCGAGGAATCAAGCACATGGCCGCACACAACCCGCTGCTTCGCCTGCGCGAACTGGGCCAGAGCGTCTGGTACGACTACATCCGCAGGGACCTGATGGAATCGGGGGAACTGGACCGCCTCATCCGCGAGGATGGTCTTGGGGGCCTCACCTCCAACCCCGCCATCTTCGACAAGGCCATCACCGGCAGCGACCTCTATGACGACCGCATCCGCCAGGCCCTGGCCGGGGCCCCGGAGCGCTCCACCCTGGACCTCTTCTACCACCTGGCCGTGGAGGATCTGCGCGCGGCCGCCGATGCCTTCGCCGACACCTACCGGGACACCGGAGGCCGGGACGGTTTCGTCAGTCTGGAGGTCTCCCCGGAGCTGGCCTTCGACACCGAGGGCACGGTATCGGAGGCCCTGGAGCTGGTGGCGCGGGTGGACCGGCCCAACCTGATGATCAAGGTCCCCGGCACCCTGCCGGGTCTGCGGGCGGTGGAGACCCTCACCGCCCGGGGGGTGAACGTCAACGTCACCCTGCTCTTCTCCGTGGCCCGCTACGAGGCCGTGCTGGAGGCCTACCTCAAGGGCCTGGAGACCCGGCTCGAGCAGGGCCAGCCCGTGGACCGCATCGCCTCCGTGGCCAGCTTCTTCGTCAGCCGCGTGGACACCGCCCTGGACCAGATGCTGGACGAACGCATCCGCGAGGGCCGGCCGGTGGAGCACATGCGCGGCCGCCTGGCCATCGCCAACGCCCGGCTGGCCTACGCCCATTTCACCGGCATCGTCCGCGATGCCCGCTGGCAGCGCCTGGCCGCCGCCGGGGCCCGGCCCCAGCGCCTGCTCTGGGCCAGCACCGGCACCAAGGACCCGGCCTACAGCGATGTCCTGTACGTGGAATCCCTCATCGGTGCGGACACGGTGAACACCCTGCCCCCCGCCACCTACGCCGCCTTCAAGGACCACGGCCACGCCGAGGCCAGCCTGGAACAGGATCTGGAACAGGCCCGTGCCCTGATCCAGGGCCTGCCGGACCTGGGCATCGACCTGGAGAGCGTCACCGACCGGCTGGAGAGCGAGGGCATCGAGGCCTTCGCCGACGCCTTCCGCCACCTCCTGGAGGGCCTGGAGGCCAAGCGCGCCCGCCTCACCCCCTGACGCCCCGGCAGCAAGAGCCCGCCGGGGCGCTTGGCAGACCCCGGGGATATGCGACAATAACCCCAGGCGCGCATCATGGCGGCCCCTTCAAGCGATCCGGGGAGGACACCTCATGGAGGTCCTGGCAGGCGATATCGGCGGCACCAAGACCCTGCTCCTGCTGGCACGGGTGGAGCGGGACTGCCTGGTGCCCGTGGCACGGCAGCGCTTTGACAGCGCCGCCTACGGCGATCTGGCCCCCATGGTGCGGGAGTTCCTGGCCGCCCATCAGGCCGAGGGGATCCGCATCGCCGCCGCCGGCTTCGCCCTGGCCGGGCCGGTGGAACGGGATGACGGCCGCGAACACGCCCGCCTCACCAATCTCCCCTGGCAGCTGGATTCCGAGGGGCTGAAACGCTCCCTGGGCATCCCCCGGGTGGGCCTGCTCAACGACTTCGAGGGCATCGCCCACAGCCTGGACGACCTGGCCCCCGAGCATCTGCACCCCCTGCAATCCGCGCCCCCCCAGCTCCAGGGCCCGCGCCTGGTGGTGGGGGCCGGGACCGGCCTCGGGGTCTGCATCGTCGCCCCCGGACGTCCCACGCGCATCCTCCCCTCGGAAGGGGGACACGCCGGTCTCGCCCCGGCCGATGCCCGCCAGAGCCGGCTGTGGGAATACATCACCCGCAGCGAAGGGCGCTGCACCCGGGAACACCTGCTCAGCGGCCGCGGTCTGGGGCGCATCGCACGGTTTCTGGTGGAGATGGAGGGGGCACGGCCCGGCGACGATCTGGCCGCGGCCCTGGTCGCGGAAGACCCGGCCGCGGAGATCACCCGGCTGGGTCTGGAGGGGAAGGACCCGGTGGCGCAGGAGACCCTGGACCTGTTCGCCGCCATCTACGGCGGCCAGACCGGGGACCTGGCCCTCACCTGCCTGCCCTTCGGCGGCGTCTACATCGCCGGCGGCATCGCCCCCCGCCTCCTGCCGGTCCTGCGTTCCGGCACCTTCATGCGCGCCTTCGCCGACAAACCCCCCATGTCCCGCCTGCTGGAACGCATGCCGGTACAGGTGATCGGCGACACCGATGCCGGACTCCTGGGCGCCGCCCGCCTGGCGGCGGAACTGGCGGGGGGATACTGAACCCAGAGCAAGGGCCCGATACGAAACGCCCCGGGGACGATTCGTACCTGTCCGGTAGCCCCCGTATTCCATAGCCCCCACTGATCCTCCATCGTCACCGGTACGATCTCAAGCAATAGAGGGGATGTGGCGGATGAG
>NZ_FOUO01000018.1 GCF_900114895.1 Ectothiorhodospira mobilis | reverse complement strand
GAACCACCCGATCCCATCCCGAACTCGGAAGTGAAACGACTCAGCGCCGATGATAGTGTGGGGCCTCCCCATGCGAAAGTAGGTCACTGCCAGGCCCTTATACCTAAACCCCCGGACGGCTTCGCCTCCGGGGGTTTTTCTTTTGTGCAAATCAATTCATTCCTTACACACCTGCCTGCCCCCAGCCCCATGCTGATAGGGGCGGGGGGAGGTGGCAAGCTGGGTTAGTTCACTCGTCCGACCATGGCGGCGGCCTCCGCGGTCAGACGGCCGTTGCGCACACAGTCATTCATGGCGATGCCGCGGTAGGCATTGCCGGTGAGGTGCAGGCCCCGATGTTGGCTGGCCCGCTCCATGATGGCATCCACGGCCTGGATATGTCCCACCGGGTAGCCGGGCAGGCCCTTGGGCCAGCGCTTGACGAAGGTGGTGTCCGGGGCCTTTTCGATACCAAGTCCCTTGCGTACGCCTTCCAGGGCCTCCTGGATGAGGGTTTCGGGATCCTGATCCACCTTGTGCGGGGCCCGCTGGCCTCCCAGCATCACCCGTACGCTCTTCATGCCCTCCGGGGCCCGGTCGGGGAAGATGCTGCTGTCCCAGAGCACTCCGAGGACGGGGAGATCGGCGTTTGCGGTGGTGAGGAGCCCGAAGCCGTCCAGGGGATGGTCCAGTTCCTTCCAGCCGAAGCCCACCACGGCGATGGGGGAATAGTCCAGGGCCGCCAACTGGCTGGAGAGCTCCGAGTCCAGGGGCTGCAGGAGTTCGGAGGCGGCATAGGCGGGGGTGGCCACGATCACCTGATCCACCTTCAAGGCATCCCCGGCGCTCTGAACCCGGTAGCCTTCACCATCGCGGGTGATCGCCTCCACCGGAGCCCCCGTATGCCACTGGGCGTCCACTTGTTGCTGCAGATGGTCCACCATGGTGGTCATGCCGCCCTTGAAGCTCATGAGCACCCCACCCGGGCCGGCGCTCTGCTTGCGGCGCTTGATCATCCCCTTGAACAGACCACCGTATTCCCGTTCCAGGTTGACCACCAGGGGGAAGGCCGCCTGCACGGAGACCCGGTCCGCGGTGGTGCCATAGATGCCTGCGGTCATGGCGTCCAGGAAGACATCGGTAAAGGCCTTGCCCAGACGCCGGTACCCGAAGGATTGCAGGGTCTCGTCCTGATCGTCCCGCTTCGGCGGGACGAAGACCTCGCCGAGGATCCGCAGCTTCTGCGCGGGGGTGAGCAGTTGCGAGCGGATGAACTTGCCGGGTCCGTCCGGGAAGGGGTGCATCCGGTCCGTGTAGATGAAGCGCCGGCGCGCGGCGTCCTCGCTGCGCATGAGGATGTCGGTGGCCTGGCTTTCATTCACCAGTTTGAGCATATCCGGCTTGTTGCTGAGAAAGCCGTTGCCGCCCTCCTCGAAGAGGAAGCCGTCCCGGTTCACCGTGTGCATGGTCCCGCCCAGGTGCTCGTTGGCCTCGAAGACGTGTACCTCGGCGTCACTCCGGTTCCGTTTCAGATAGAAGGCCGTGCTCAGGCCGCTGATTCCAGCGCCAATGATCGCCACCCGCATGATGTGGATTCTCCTCTTGTCGGATCGGGAATGAGGGGCTGGCAGCTCTGCGCCGGGCCCCGGGATTAGGGTTTCGATGCTTTGTTCAGTCCCGCGGCGGCCGCCGGGCCACGAAACGGGTGGAGATGCCGAAGGTGTCGTCTTTGACCTGGACCATCTCGAAACCGGCGGCCTCCAGTTTCTCCACCAAGGCCTGGCTGGTGAGAAAGCCCTGGATGGATTCCGGGAGATAGCTGTAGGCCTCGGGATCACGGGAGATGAAGGCCCCCACCTTGGGCAGGAGACGGGACATGTAGAACCGGCCGATGCGGTCCACCAGTCCCGGCCGGGCCGGGCTCATGAACTCCAGGATCAGGAGATGGCCGCCGGGTTCCAGCACACGGTGGAACTCCCGCAGGGCCCCGTCCACATCCAGTACGTTGCGGATGCCGTAGCTGATGCTCACCATGTCCGCCGCCTCGTCCTCCAAGGGCAGCGAGGTGGCCGGGGCCTCGATGAATCGGGCATTCTTCACCTTGCGCCGGGCCAGTTCCAGCATCCCTTGGGCCGGGTCCACGCCGGTGACCTGTTGAATAGGGGTGCCGGTGGCCCGGCCCGCCTCGCGCCAGCACAGGATGAGATCCCCGGTGCCCGTGGCCACGTCCACCAGATGCCGCACCGGACGACCGTGGTTCTGGAGGGCCGCCTGGCAGGCATTGCGCCGCCAGCGCTGGTCGATGCCAAAGCTCAGGATGCGGTTGAGCCGGTCATAGGTGGGGGAGATGTCGTTGAACATCTGGATGATGCGTTGTTGTCTGTCCATGGGGTGTCCGGATGAGGGTGAAGGGTGGGCTGTGGTGGCCGCAGGGATTTTAGGTGTGGTTTTCGGACGGGCCGTCCTGCCCACGGGCTTCCTCCAGCAGGCGCTGGCGGATGCGTTGGAAGGCCTGCTCACTGATGTGATGGACGATGGGTTTGGCCACCCGTCCCACGGTCTTGTCCAGTAAACGGTTGTGCAGGTGATATTCGATGGTCAATTGCACCCGGGTGCCGCCGCGGGCGGGGGTCAGGCGGTAACGTCCGGTGTTGCGGATGCCGCTGCGGGACTCCCACTTCAGGCCCCGGGGCGGGTCCTCCTGGACGATGGCCACGTCCCAGTGGAACTGCATCCCGTTGGCATGCACCGTCCAGCGGTAGGTGCGTTCGTCCAGGGGGACGACGGATTGGACCGCATCTGCGTAACGCGGGAATTCGTCCACCCGGCGGATGAGGGCATAGACCTTCTCGGGCTCCGCCGGGAAGAGCATGTCATGTTCGATGACCGGCATGAACGGCTCCACTATGGCTTGGGATGTCGACCGCCACGGCCCCGGTGGCCGTCTCCCGCGGGGGTGGCCGGGTTATGTCAGAGCGGGGCGGCGGGGTCAAGCGACGTCGTCAAGGGCCTCGGCCCGCTGCGCGATGTTCTTTGCCATGGCCCTGAAGAGGAAGGCATGGGCCGGGGCCATAGTGTACCAATAGATCAGGCCCGGCATGCCCGCCGGATGCCAGTGGTTGACCACGTCGATGCGCGTACCCCCGTCCACGGGGGTCAGTTCGAACTCCAGCACCCCCGCCCCCGGGGCGCGCATGCCAAAGCCCAGGGTGAGGCGCCGTTTCGGTTCCAGCCCCACCACGCGCCAGGAATCCACCATGTCCCCCACGCGCAGCTCCAGTGGATCCCGGCGGCCGTAGTTGCGCCCGGGACCGCCCAGCATCCAGTCCACCGCCTCCCGGATGCGCCACAAGGGTTCATAGGCGAAGTAGCGGTTGTCGCCGCCGATGGCCGTGATCACCGACCACACCTGTTGCGGGGTGGCCCGGGCGAGGGCGCTGCCGCCGGCGTGTTTGGCGTAGTAGCTGTAGTCCAGACGATAGTCCCGGAACATGAAGGCCCCCTCGGTCCAGCGGGCGGCTACGGCGTGTTGCCGCTCTGCCTCAAAGGCGGCCCGGACCGCCTCGCGAAAATCCAGCAGCCGCTGGGGTATGAGCTGGCGGGTGCGCTCGTCATCGGCGATGTAGTCCTCGCGTAGTCCGTCCACCAGGGCCCGGGCGATGGGGGTGGGCACGGAGGTGACCAGCCGCAGCCAGTAGGAGGAGAGCCGCGGGGAGAGCAGGGGGACAGGGAGGATCACCGGGGGCCGGTGACCCGCCTCCTCGGCCAGGATGTGCATCATGCGTCCATAGGTGAGGTACTCCGGGCCGGCCACGTCCAGGATGCAACCGGCCGCCTCCGGGATGTCCGGGGCCCGCTGCAGGTATTCCAGGAGATTCTCCAGGGCGATGGGCGGGGAACGCCGGGAGACCCACTTGGGGGTGACCATCACCGGCAGGTGCAGCACCAGATCCCGCATCACCTCGAAGGCGGCGGATCCCGGACCGACGATGATGCCCGCGCGCAGTTCCGTCACCGGTACCGGGCCTTCCCGCAGGGTATCGCCGGTCTGGCGCCGGGAGACGATGTGCTCGCTGCGGGCCGAGGCCGGGGCCAGTCCCCCCAGGTAGATGATGCGTTCCACCCCGGCCCGGGCCGCCGCCTCGGCAAAATGGTGCGCCGCCTCCCGGTCCAGGCGGCCGAAGTCCCGTCCGGAACCCATGGAGTGCACCAGGTAGTAGGCGGTACGCACCCCCTGCAGGGCCGCGTCCAGGGTCGCCGGCTTGAGGGCATCGGCGGCTATACACTCCACGCCTTCCCAGCCCCGGGCCTGGAGCACCTCCGCCCGCCGGGAGACGGCGCGGATCCGGGCCTTGCCCGCGGCGGCCAGGCGCGGTACCAGGTTGGAGCCGATGTAGCCGCTGGCGCCAAAGACCAGCGTGATGGGGCGGGGGTCTACTTGTACATCCTTGTCCGGTTCGGGGACCTGCTTGCTCGGGGTGTGCATGGGGAAACTCCTGCGCATCGTGCGGGAATATCCCCATTATGGGCGCCACGGCGCCCGATGCAAAAAATACCGTGCTCAGTCTCTTTGGGGCTGGATGGCCACGGTGAGCCGGCAGGTGCACACCGCCCGGCCCGCTTCGTCCATGATCTCCACGGTCCACACCTGATGGCGGCGGCCCAGGCGTACGGGACGGGCATGGCCGGTCACCGTCCCCTCGGACACGGCGCGCAGGTGACTGGCGTTGATCTCCAGCCCGGCGGGCACGCATCCTTCGGGACAGGCCAGCCAGGCGGCGAGGCTGCCCAGGGTCTCCGCCAGGGCGACGCTGGCGCCGCCGTGGAGCAGCCCGAAGGGCTGGCGGGTGCGCCGGTCCACGGGCAGGGTACCGCTGAGGGTATCCCCCTCCACCCCGAGGATGCGGATGCCCAGGGCCTCCATGAGGGTGCCCGGGATCAGGTGGTCCAAGCCTTGGGGCGGGATCGGCCGTTGCCAGGGTGCGCTCATGGGGCCTCCGCGCCGCCGGCTGCGGCACGGCGGGCCAGCTCGCCGCGGCGCACCTTCAGGTCCGGGGTGGGTTCCAGCTCCAGGAAGGCCACGGGGAGCATGTGGGGCGGGAGGTGTTGCCGTAGCCAGTCCCGCAAGGACGAATCGTCCAGCCCCCCGTCCGTCTCCAGGAAGGCCACCGGCCGCTGACCGAACTCGGCATCGGGACGAGGGACCACCACCGCCCGGAGGATGCGGGGATGACGGTGCAGGACCGCCTCCACCGCCTCCGGCTGGATGTTCTCCCCTCCACTGATGAACTGGTTGTCGGCCCGCCCGGTAATGTGCAGGCCTCCGTTCTCCCAATGCCCCAAATCGCGGGTATGGAACCAGCCTTCCGCGTCGGTGGCGGAGCGGATCATTCCGCCCTCCAGGTAGCCCAGGAAGAGGGTATCGCCCCGCACCAGGATCTCGCCGTTGGCATCCACCCGGCATTCCCGATGGGGCAGGATGTGGGCCCGGCCCTGGGGATCGTGGGTCACCACCTGCGCCGTCATCTCCGTAAGGCCGTAGCTCATCCAGCAGGAAAGTCCCCGGCCGCGGGCCTCCTCCAGCAGATGCGGACGTACCGGACCGCCCCCCAGCAGCACGGTGCGCAATCCAGAGGGAAGGGCTTTCCCGGACAGGAGACGCTGCAGCTGGGTCTCCACCATGGAGACATGGGTCACCCCCATGTGCTCCAGGAAGGCCGCGTCCTCAGCGCGCCCCCCCAGCACCAGGGCGGCCCCGCCCAGCAGACACCGCACCAGGAGGGTCAGGCCGCCCACGTGGAAGGTGGGCAGGGAGAGCAGGTAGCGATCCCCCGGCCCCAGGGGGTTCACGGCATTGGCCCCCAGGGCGCTGTACAGGTGATTGCCATGGCTGTGCACGGCCACCTTGGGGCGGCCGGTGGATCCGGAGGTGAGCACCCCGGTGCAGGGGGCGTGCAGGCCCTCGGACCGGGAGGGTGGTTCCCCGCCGCCGTAATCGGTGGCCGTCACCGTGGTCCCGGGTTCGCTTAGGATCCAGGGGATCGCCTGCTCCCGCAGCAGGGTATCCAGGGGTGTTGCGGGCATCTTGGGATGGATGGGCAGCAGGTACGCCCCCGCCGCCGGTATCGCCAACAGGTCCACCAGGCCCAGGAGATCCGCCCGGGTGCGCAGGGCGACCCAGTCGCCGGGGGCGATCCCATCGGCCCTTAGGATCCGGGCGCGATCCGCCACCCGGGAGGCCAGGGCGGAGAAATCCAGGGCCGGGGCATCGGGACGGAGCACGGCCGGGGCAGCGGCATGGGTGCGCGCCCGAACCTCCAGCAGCCGGGGCAGGGTGTCGGTGGGCAGGGTGCTCATGTCCAGGTCCCGAGGGATTCAAGGGCCTCCTGTGGGCATAGGGGGTGTTGCTGGTGTTCCGGCTGGCTGTCGATGGGGGCCAGCAGGGCCTCGCCCAGTACCGAGAAGGTGTCCAGGCCGTGGGGGCCGGGCAGCCCCCAATGATCCGCCAGACGCGCGTATAGGTCCAGGGTGAGGTTGCTCTCGTAGGCGGCGCTGAGGATCACCTGCAGCCCCCGGGCGCGTGCGGCGGCCATCAGGCGCTGGGTTTCCGTAAGGCCCGTGAGCATGGGTTTGAGCACCAGGGCACCCAGGCCCGGGGTATCCAGGGCCCGGGCCGGGAAGGGGGCGGAGTCCACCCGCAGGGTCTCGTCCCAGGCGAAGGGGACGGCGCTGATCCCCGGCCAGGGGGCGTAGTCCAGTCCCGGGCGCAGGGGCTCCTCCACGAACTCGATGCGCTGCGGATCCATCCCCTCCAGCACCGTTCGTGCATCTTCCAGGGACCAGCTGCGATTGGCGTCCAGGCGCAGACGCTGACCCGGCTTTAGGCGTTGCAACAGTGCGCGCAGGGTCTCCCGGTCCGACCGGGGGGCGGCGCGGCCCACCTTGAGCTTGATGCAGGCCGACCCCGGGGCCGGCCCCGAGCGCGCCGGATCATCATGGCGCAGCAGCCGGCAGCGGGGCAGGGGGCGCGCTGGGGGCAGGGGGGTGGTGCACTGCAGCAGGCCGGCCTCGATGCCGAAGCGGACCTCAGCGGGCAGCTCCCGGATGTCCCCCCCCAGACGCGCCGCCAGGGACCCCGGGCGCCGGAGCCGCTCCTGCAGGGCCCGCTGACAGGTCTCCAGGTCATGGGGGCTGAAGCCCGGCAGGGGGCTGATCTCGGACCACACGCAGGGGGCCCCGTCCCGTTCCCATTGCAGCAGCAGTCCCTCCCGCTGGTCCAGGGTTACCGCCCCCAGATCCAGGGGGGCGGTGAGGGAGAGACGGAAACGCCACAGGTGCAGGCGATGCAGGCTAGACATGGGGACGCACACACTGGCCCCGCCAGGACCCTGGCGGGGCCAGGGCCTCAGGGCTGGCGCCGGAAGCGGGTAAAGTCGGGCTTGCGTTTCTCCAGGTAGGCATTGCGCCCCTCCTGGCCCTCCTCGGTCATGTAGAAGAGCATGGTGGCGTTGCCTGCCAGCTCCTGAATGCCCGCCTGACCGTCCACGCCGGCGTTGAAGGCGGACTTGAGCATGCGCAGGGCGACGGGGGAGTGTTCCAGGATCAGGCGGCACCATTCCACGGTCTCCTGCTCCAGCCGTTCCAGGGGTACGACGGTGTTCACCAGCCCCATATCCAGGGCCTGGGCGGCGTCGTACTGCCGGCACAGGAACCAGATCTCCCGGGCCTTCTTCTGCCCCACCACGCTGGCCATGTAGCTGGCGCCGAAGCCGCCGTCGAAGGAGCCCACCTTGGGACCGGTCTGGCCGAAACGGGCGTTTTCGGCGGCGATGGTGAGGTCACAGATCAGGTGCAGCACATGCCCCCCGCCGATGGCGTAGCCGGCCACCATGGCGATCACGGGCTTGGGGCAGGAACGGATCTGCCGCTGCAGGTCCAGCACGTTCAGATGGTGCATGCCGGTGTCATCGTCCTTGTACCCGGAATCCCCGCGCACCCGCTGGTCGCCGCCGGAGCAGAAGGCCAGATCCCCCTGACCGGTGAGGATGACGACGCCGATGTCGGCATCGAAGCGGGCGTCGGCCAGGGCGCGCTGCATCTCCATGACGGTGCGCGGGCGGAAGGCGTTGCGCACCTCGGGGCGGTTGATGGTGATCTTCGCGATCCCTTCCGCCTTGTGGTAGAGGATGTCCTGATAGTCCCCGGAGTGGTCCTGCCAGTCGGCGGCGGGCTGGATGCTGGATTCGGCTGCTGTGGTCATGGGCTCTCGTCGGGATGGATGGCTTGGGTTGGGGTGGCCCGGGCGGCGCGGGCGAGCACGCCGGCCACCGCTTCCGGGGCCCGGGCGTGGCAGTTATGCCCCAGGCCCTTGAGTTTGACAAGGGTCACCCCGGGGCAGCGGGCCGCCAGGTCCTCCCCTAGGGCGCTGAAGCGGGTGTCCTTTTCACCGGCGATGTAGAAGACCGGTGCCTTCAATGCCGCCAGTTGTGGGTGCAGGTCCGGCTGGCCGGCAAGACCCGCCGCCTCCAGGACCCGGGCCAGGGTGCGGGGATCGTGGCCGGCGCGGGCCTGGATGAATCGCCGGCGGGTGGCCGCATCCAGGTCGGCGAAGACCGGCTGGCGGTACCAGTCCTGCAGCAGATCCGGCCAGGGGTCCTGCTGGAAGCGCCGGATCCAGGCGGCGTCCTGCCGGCGGCGGGCCTGGCGCGAGGCGGTGTCCGTCAGGCCGGGGTGGGCCCCTTCCAGCACCAGGGCGGCGATGCGCCCCGGGTGCTGCAGGGCCAGGGCGGCGGCGATACGCCCGCCCATGGAATACCCCGCGAGCACGAACCGTTGCGGCAGGTCCGGGACCAGGGCCTCCCAGGTGCGGCGGCAGTAGCGGTGGAAATCCGCCCCCTCGGCCAGCCAGGGGGGCAGATGGCCGTCGTGGCCCGGCAGGTCCGGGAGGCGGCAGTCGAATGCGTCCCCCAGGGCAGCGGCCACCGCCCGCCAGTCGGCACCCCGGCCCATGAAGCCGTGCAGGCAGACCACCACGGGCCGACCGGATGCGGTGCCGGAGATCCGCTGCGGGGCCGTCATCGCCTCAGCCGTTCCCCGTCTCCTGCAGGCGTTGCAGCAGCAGGTTCAGGTGATCGGCGCCGTGGTGCGGCGGGAAACACAGCTCGATGAGGGTCGCCCCGGTTCGGGTACAGGCGGCGTCATAGGTGGCGGCCAGGGCCTCTGGGGTATCCGGCCGGGCGTAGTCCAGACCGAACTGGGCCGCGGCCTGGGCGAAGTCCAGACCGTGGGGGAGCTGGAAGAAGGGTTCGAAATGGGGGCCCTGATCCCGGGCCGGCAGCAGCTGGAAGATGGCGCCGCCGTCGTTGTTCAGGGCCAGGATCACCAGTGGCGACGGGCTGCGTGCCGCCAGGTGCAGGCTGTTGAGATCGTGCAGCAGGGACAGGTCCCCCAGCACCAGGGTGACGCCAGCGCCGTGATGCCGGGCGTAACCGGCGGCGGTGGCCACCAGGCCGTCGATGCCGCTGGCGCCGCGGTTGGTGAGCACGGGGTTGCCGTCCCCGGGGGCGGCAACCAGGTCCAGCAGGCGCACGCTCATGCTGTTGCCGGGGAGGAGGGCCATGCCGCGGGGCAGTCTCTGGGTGATGAGCCGCACCGCCGTGAGTTCCGAGAAACGGGCCTCCAGGGTGGCTTCCAGGCAGGCGTTTACGGTCGGCTCCGCCGTTTCCAGCGGTGGGGAGGGCGGCAGAGGCAGTGCGTCGCAGAAGTCCGGGATGGGGGCCTGTACATGCCGGGCGCGGCGTTGGGGGTCGAGATGGTCACTGTGCTCACTCACCAGCCAGTGTTCCCCTTCAAAACCGGCCAGCCATTGGTTCAGACGCTTGCCGGTGAGGCGCCCGCCGAACTGGATCACCTGGCGGATCCCTGCAAGGGCGCATCGCCCCGCGGGCGTGGCCAGCCAGAGTTCCGCATAGGGCAGGATGCGGGGATGATCCAGCAGGCGCAGCTGGCTGCCGATGTCCGCCAGGACGGGGGTGCCGGTGCGTTCGGCCAGGCGCAGCACGGCCCGGGCCTCCTCCGGCAGGAGCTGACCCGCCACCAGCAGCGCCGGCGTCTGCGGGGGCGTTTCGGGGCGTGCCATCGCCGGGGCAGGGGGGGGCGTTTCGGGAACGGGGCGCACGTCGGAGCGCCAGGGCCCGAAGTCCGCCCGCTGCGAGGTGCCGTAGAGGGGATCGCGGAAGGGGGCGTTGATATGCACGGGGCCCCGGTCCGGGCCGTGCAGGGCGGCGCAGGCCCGGTCCAGGGCCTGGCTGAGCCAGCCGGCGGACACGGCCTCGTCTGCGGGGGGCAGGTCCGCGGCCGCGCGCACGTGGCGGGCGAAGAGACCGCTTTGCTCGATGGCCTGGTTGGCCCCGCAGTGGAGCAGCTCCGGCGGCCGGTCGGCGGTGACCGCCACCAGGGGCACGTGGGTCTGGAAGGCCTCTACCAGGGCCGGATGCAGGTTGGGTACGGCGGTGCCCGAGGTGGTGATCAGGGCCACGGGGCGCCCCCGGGCCTTGGCCAGGCCCAGGGCGAAGAAGCCCAGGCCGCGTTCGTCGAAGTGGGTGTGCAGGGCCAGGTCAGGGCGCTGCAGGTTTGCGGCGGCCAGGGTCAGGGGGGCGCTGCGGCTTCCGGGGGCGATGCACAGGTCCCGCACGCCATGGTCGTACAGCCGCTCCAGGATCAGCCGCGACCAGGCCTCGTTGATGTGGCTGAAGGGGGCCCGCATGGCGTCAGTTTTCCACCGCACAGAGGAGGGTTTCCAGTTTCGCCTCCAGTTCGTTCCATTCCGCCTCGGGGCGGGAGCCATCCACGATGCCCACGCCGGAGTAGAGCATCATGCGGTTGCCCTCCACCAGGGCCGATCGGATGGCCACGGCGAATTCCGAGTGCCGGGGGGAGACCACACCGACGGTGCCGCTGTACCAGCCCCGGGGGACCGGTTCCCGCTCCAGGATCAGTTCCCGGGCCTCGCGGCGGGGGAAGCCGCATACCGCCGGGGTGGGATGCAGGGTGCGCAGGAGCTGTTCGTCCATGACCCCGGGGCGCAGGGTCCCGCATAGGGGGAGGTAGCGGTGCTGGATGCGGTCCAGCTTGACCACGCCGGCGTGCTCGGGGGTCTCGGCACGGGTGACCCAGGGGGCGATCTGGTCGTGCACGTAGCGGGTCACCAGTTCGTGTTCGTGCACCAGCTTGGGGTCGTCCAGGAGCAGGCGTTCCAGGCGCCGGTCCTCCTCCGGGGTCTCGCCGCGGCGCACGGTGCCCGCCAGGGATTCGGTGCACACGTGGCGGTCGATGCGGCTGAAGAGGCGTTCGGGGGAGCAGCCCATGTAGAACTGGCCGTCGCGCTCCAGGGCAAAGCAGAAGCTGTCGGTGCTGCCGGCCCGCAGCCGCCGCAGGGTGGTGAAGACGGGCAGGGGGGTATCCAGGTGCAATTGCACGCGCCGGGCCAGGACGGCCTTGCGCAGGGATCCGCCGGCGATGCGCTCCAGGATGGCACCGATGTGTTCGGCGCAGGCGGGGAAGTCCATGTGGTCCTCACGCCGGGAGATGCGCACCGGCGGTTCCCAAGGAGGATCCGCATCGAAGCGCAACTGGCACAGGGCGGTGATGAGGCGGGTCTTTTCCCGCATGAATGCCTGCTGCGACTCCGCCCACAGGTTCACCGCCAGGCGGCAGCCGGCCTCGTCCTGGCGCAGCTCGATGGCGGGGAGCACGAACAGGGCGGCGGGAAACCGCGCCCAGGCCTCCCGGCCGGGACGGCCGTCGAAGGAGACCCCGCCGACGAAGAAGGCATCCTCGTCACCGATGAGGGTGTTGATGCGGTGGAGCACGGCGGCATAGTGGGCCTCGGAGCGGGCCTCCAGGGTGCACGCAGAACCCAGACCCGCCAGGGTGAGGGTGTGGTCCCGGTTGCGCCAGTAGCAGCGCGGGGGTTGCTCATGGGCCTGCAGCCAGAGCAGGGGGTCGACGGGCGGCAGGGGCACGCTGGCCCGCAGCAGGGTGCCGTCCCGGAATTGCCAGTTCTTGATGCGACCCAGCAGGTCGGCCACCGCCCGGTCGTGGGCCGTACCCTGCGCCGGGGTATCGCGGGAGGTCACCGGCGGTCTACCGGAATCCACGGGCCCTCCTCCTCGCGATGCCGGACGTCGGCTGGGTGATGACACGGGCGATCCTCTGAAAGCAATGGCGTACCCGGCGGCGCCACGGTCGGTCTCGGTCCAGGGGGGCGGGAGGCCGCCGGCTCGCATTCACCGCCCTTGCGGGATCGTACCGCAGCGGGCGCGCTGTGTGGGAAGGGCGGGTTCGCCGGGACCGGTGCCCCGGCACGGTCCGAATCTAGCGCACGGCCCCGGAAAAGGACCATGACGTATATCAGATCGGCCCCGCAGCGGCAAGTTCACCCCGGTGTTCCTCCCCTGCGGGTGCGCCGCTTGAAACCCTGGCGCGCGGCCCCATCTTGTCCTGTAATCCAAGAAATTGACCAGAGGGTTTTGCCGTCATGCGCATGGACAAGTTCACCAGCAAATTCCAGACGGCATTGGCCGATGCCCAGTCCCTGGCCGTGGGCCGGGACCACCAGATGATCGAGCCGGTGCACATGATGATCGCCCTGCTGGACCAGGAAGGCGGCGCCGTGCGGCCCCTGCTGGCCCGGGCCGGGGTCAATGTCAACCTGCTGCGCTCCCAATTGGGGGAGGCCCTGGAGCGGCTCCCCCGGGTGGAGGGTTCGGCCGGCGAGGTGCACATCTCCAACGACCTGGGCCGGCTGCTGAATCTCTGCGACAAGAAGGCCCAGGAGCGCAAGGACCAGTTCATCTCCTCCGAGCTGTTCGTCCTGGCCGCACTGGAGACCAAGGGGCCGCTGGCGGAGATGCTGACCCGGGCCGGGGCTACCAAGGAGAAGCTTGCGGAGGCCGTCGACGCCCTGCGCGGTGGCCAGCGGGTGGAGGATCCCAATGCCGAGGAGCAGCGCCAGGCCCTGGAGAAGTACACCATCGACCTCACCGAACGGGCCGAACAGGGCAAGCTGGACCCGGTGATCGGCCGGGACGATGAGATCCGCCGCACCATCCAGGTGCTGCAGCGGCGCACCAAGAACAACCCGGTGCTCATCGGCGAGCCCGGCGTGGGCAAGACCGCCATCGTCGAGGGGCTGGCCCAGCGCATCGTCAACGGCGAGGTGCCCGAGGGGCTCAAGGACCGCCGCCTGCTGGCCCTGGACATGGGCTCTTTGATCGCCGGGGCCAAGTTTCGCGGGGACTTCGAAGAACGCATGAAGGCGGTGCTCAACGACCTGGCCAAGCAGGAGGGGCGGGTGATCCTGTTCATCGATGAGCTGCACACCATGGTGGGGGCCGGTAAGGCCGAGGGCTCCATGGATGCGGGCAACATGCTCAAGCCCGCCCTGGCCCGGGGTGAACTGCACTGCATCGGCGCCACCACCCTGGACGAGTACCGTAAGTACATCGAGAAGGACGCGGCCCTGGAGCGGCGCTTCCAGAAGGTGCTGGTGGACGAACCCAACGTGGAGGACACCATCGCCATCCTGCGGGGCCTGAAGGAGCGCTACGAGGTGCACCACGGGGTGGAGATCACCGACCCGGCCATCGTCGCCGCCGCCACCCTGTCGCACCGCTACATCACCGATCGCCAGCTGCCGGACAAGGCCATCGACCTGGTGGACGAGGCGGCCAGCCGCATCCGCATGGAGATCGATTCCAAGCCCGAGAGCATGGACCGCATGGAGCGCCGCCTGATCCAGCTCAAGATCGAGCGCGAGGCCCTGAAAAAGGAGTCGGACGACGCCTCGCGTCGGCGCTTTGAGGCCCTGGAGGAGGAGATCGATCGCCTGGAGCGGGAGTATTCCGACCAGGAGGAGATCTGGAAATCGGAGAAAGCCGCCCTCTCCGGCACCGCCGCCATCAAGGAGGAACTGGAACGGGCCCGGGTGGAACTGGAAACCGCCCGTCGTGCCGGCGACCTGGGGCGTATGTCGGAGCTGCAGTACGGCCGCATCCCCGAATTGGAGCGCCAGCTGGACATGGCCGCCCAGGCGGAGATGTCGGAGATGCGCCTGCTGCGCAACAAGGTCTCCGACGAGGAGATCGCCGAGGTGGTCTCCCGCTGGACCGGCATCCCCGTGTCCAAGATGCTGGAGAGCGAGCGGGACAAGCTGCTGCGCATGGAGGAGGCCATCACCCGGCGGGTGGTGGGCCAGGACGAGGCGGTGCATGCGGTGTGCAATGCCATCCGCCGCGCCCGCGCCGGGCTCTCGGACCCCAACCGGCCCAACGGCTCGTTCCTGTTCCTCGGCCCCACGGGGGTGGGCAAGACCGAACTCACCAAGGCCCTGGCCGCCTTTTTGTTCGACACCGAGGAGGCCATGGTGCGCATCGACATGTCCGAGTTCATGGAGAAGCACTCCGTGGCCCGGCTCATCGGCGCGCCCCCCGGCTATGTGGGCTACGAGGAGGGCGGTTATCTCACCGAGGCGGTGCGGCGCAAGCCCTTCTCCGTGATCCTGCTGGACGAGGTGGAGAAGGCCCATGCCGATGTCTTCAACGTGCTGCTGCAGGTGCTGGATGATGGCCGCCTCACCGACGGCCAGGGGCGCACCGTGGATTTTCGCAACACGGTGATCGTCATGACCTCCAACCTGGGCTCCCAGATCATCCAGGACATGGCCGGAGAGGAGAACTACGCGCAGATGAAGTCGGCGGTGATGGAGGTGGTGGGCGGTCATTTCCGCCCCGAATTCATCAACCGCGTGGACGAGGTGGTGGTCTTCCACCCCCTGGGGCGTGAACAGATCCGTGCCATCACCCTCATCCAGCTGGAGCAGTTGCGCCGGCGTCTGGCGGACCGGGACATGGCCCTGGAGGTCAGCGATGCCGCCCTGGATCGCCTGGGCGAGGCCGGTTTCGATCCGGTCTACGGGGCGCGGCCCCTCAAGCGGGCCATCCAGCAGCAGCTGGAGAACCCCCTGGCCCAGCGCCTGCTGCAGGGGGTATACGGTCCCGGCGACACCATCCAGGTGGACGCCGACGAGCAGGGGCTCACCTTCCCCGAGGCGGCCCGGGCCGCCTGAACGCGGCGGGCCGCCCGGCCTTGAGCCGGGTGGCCCGCCCCCTGTACCCTCACCCCCATGAGCGAGACACTGCAACTGACCGGGGAACTGGTCCAGAAACTCCAGGAAGTCCTGGTGGCCCATGATGAACGCTGCCACGATCCCCTCGTGGCCGTGCAGTACATGGCCGCCGTCACCGGCTATCTCCTGGCGGCGCAACCGGTTCCTGAAGAGAAGCGAGCGGAATTCCTGGACCACCTGGACGCCTTCATGCGCCAGGTGCACGCGGACCTGCGCGCCCAGCAGGCGGGGCCGTCCGGGGACGGCCAGGGACCCGGGGCTCCCTGAGGCCGCCATCTTCCCTTCACCCCGTCCGGGGGCGTGACCCCGGGCGGGCTCTCATCCCCGCAGCCCCGCCCCCAGCGGGGCCGCAGCATCCGGCAGCCCTCATTCCCCGGCCCCCGGGCCGGCTGGTTTCGGCATCATGGCAGATCGAAGACTGAAGGTGTTCTATACGGTGGCGCGGCTGCTGTCCTTCACCCGGGCGGCGGAGGCCCTGCACATGACCCAGCCGGCGGTCACCTTTCAGGTGCGCCAGCTGGAGGAGCACTTCAACACCCGCCTGTTCGACCGTGCCCACAACCGCGTGAGCCTCACCGAGGCGGGGCGCACCGCCTATACCTATGCCGAGCGCATCTTCGAGATCTACGAGGAGATGGAGAACGCCATCCGGGAGATCACAGGGGACGTCAGCGGTGCCCTGTCCCTGGGGGCCAGCACCACCATCGCCGAGTACATGCTTCCGGCCCTGCTGGGCCAGTTCAAGCGCAGGTATCCGGAGGTGAACGTGCGCCTGCGGGTCTCCAACTCCGAGGGCATCCTCTCCATGGTGGAGAACAACGTCATCGACCTGGGGGTGGTGGAGGGGCCGGTGCAGAACCGCAACCTGCACGTGGAGCGGTGCCGCCTGGACCAACTGGTGGCCATCGTGCCGCCGGGGCATCCCCTGGCCGACCGGTCGGTGCTCGGCGTCGCGGAGCTCATGCCTCATCCCTTCATCTGCCGGGAGGAGGGGTCCGGGACCCGGGAGGTGATTGCGGACTATCTGCAGCAACAGGGCCTGGGCCGCAACGCCCTGGCCGTCTGTCTGGAGCTGGGCAGCCCCGAGGCCATCAAGGGGGCCGTGGAGGCGGGCATGGGGGTCTCCATCCTCTCCCGTGCCACCCTGGACAAGGAGCTGGCCCTGGGGCGCCTGGTGGCCATCCCCCTGGATCCACCCCTGACGCGGCAATTCTCCTTCGTGCATCAGCGCCAGAAGTTCCGCATGCGGGCCATGGAGGAACTTCTGGGCTTTGCGCGCGACTACTGTGAGGGACAGACCGGGGCACCGCAACCGCCTGCCGCCTGAGGCCGGGGCCCCGAAGGACGCAGGAGCCGGTGATGAAGCAGTATGCGGTGGTGCAGCACAGCTATGCGGAGTTCCTGGGGCTGATCGAGACCCAGCTGGAGCAGCGGGACATCGGCTTTCGGTACTTCCGGCCCTTCGTGGGGCCGGACCTGCCCGGGTCGGCGGCCCAGTTCGATGGGTTGTGGCTCCTGGGGGGACCGCAATGGCCGGCCGCCCTGGAGGAGGAACTGGGCCTGATCCAGGCCTTCCGCGCGGCCCGGCGCCCCGTGGTGGGACTGGGTCTGGGGGGGCTCCTGGTGGCCCGGGCGGCTGGCGGCCTCCCCCGGGAGGACGCGGGCTCCACCTGCGGTTTTTGCACCGCCCGCCGTACCGAAGCCGGCGCGGGGGATGCCCTGGCCGAGGCTCTGGACGGCCGCGAGGTGCTGGTGCTGCGCCAGGGTCAGGTGGATCCGCCGCCGGGGCTGGAGCCCCTCTTGGTGGATGACCGGGGCCGCTGGCTGGCGATACGCCCCGATGCACTCACCTATGGCCTGTTGTGTCGGCCGGAGATGAAGCCGGGTATGCTGGAGGACCTGGTCATGGACCCGCACCATGAGCCGCCTGCGGACATCGGCGATTGCCTGGACCAGGCCCGGGCCCGATGGCCCGCCATGCAGGAGACCACGGACCGGGTGGTGGCGGCCCTGGTGTCGGAGTTGCAGTTGATGCGGGAGCGCCGCAAGATGCCGGTCTTCAGCCTGAAGGTGGAGTGAATCCTGGTGATGTCCGTAAACCATGCCGCCCCCAGGGATCCGGAGACGCGCCTGCGACGGATCCTGCGGCGTCTGCCCCAGGCGCAGCGGGAGACCCTGGTCTCCTTCGCCGAGTTCCTGGCCCAACGCCATCCCGCCGAGGAGGCCCCGTTGCCGGAACCGGAGGCGATCCCGCGGCCCCGGGAGGAGACGGTGGTCAAGGCCATGAAACGACTCTCCGCCACCTATCCCATGCTGGACAAGTCCCGGCTGCTGAACGAGACCTCGGCGCTCATGAGCCAGCACGTGATGCAGGGGCGCCCGGCGCAGGAGGTGATCGACGAACTGGAGACCCTCTTCGCCCGCCATTACCGCCGGTTGTGCGGGGAGGAAGAATGATGCATATCCTGCGGCGCTGGTATGACCGCCATTTCTCCGATCCCCAGGTGGTGATCCTGGCCTTCCTGCTGACGCTGGGGTTCGCCGTGGTCATCTTCGCCGGCCGGCTCCTGGCCCCGCTGCTGGCCAGTATCGTCTTCGCCTATCTGCTGGAGGGGGCCGTGCGCCATCTGCAGATGTGGCGCCTCCCGCGCATGGTGGCGGTGATCCTGGTGTTTCTGGTGTTCCTGGCCCTGCTGGTGGCCACCCTGCTGCTGGTGGTGCCCGTGCTCGGCCAGCAGATCACCCAGCTGGTGGAGGAGCTGCCCAACATGGTGGCCCACGGCCAGAACCTGCTGCTGCAGCTTCCCGAGCGCTATCCCCAGATCGTCTCCGAGGAACAGGTGCGGGAGATCATGGGCGCGATCCGCGCCCAGACCATCGCCCTGGGGCAGCAGGTGGTGAATCTGACCCTGGCCTCGGCCATGCACATCGCCACCATCATGGTCTACCTGGTGATCGTGCCCCTGATGGTCTTCTTCCTGCTCAAGGACCGGGACGCCATCCTGGGCTGGATCACCGGTTTCCTGCCCCGGGACCGCGGCCTGGCCAACGAGGTGTGGGAAGAGGTGAACCTGAAGATCGCCAGCTACGTGCGCGGCAAGTTCATCGAGATCCTCATCGTCTGGGCCGCCAGTTACCTGACCTTCATCTTCCTGGATCTCAACTACGCCCTGCTGCTCTCCTTCATGGTGGGGATCTCCGTGATCATCCCCTATGTGGGGGCGGCGGTGGTCACCCTGCCGGTGGCCATGGTGGCCTACTTCCAGTGGGGGCTGGGCAACGAGTTCACCTACGTGCTGGTGGCCTATGCCATCATCCAGTTCCTGGACGGCAACGTGCTGGTGCCGCTGCTGTTCTCGGAGGTGGTGAACCTGCACCCCGTGGCCATCATCGCGGCGGTGATCCTCTTCGGCGGGCTGTGGGGGCTCTGGGGGGTCTTCTTCGCCATCCCCCTGGCCACCCTCATCCAGGCGGTGATCCGTTCCTGGCCCCGCTACGGCGATGAGGAACGGCCCCGGGAGGAGGGGCCCGCCTAGAGGGTCTCCGAGGCGTAATCCGCCAGGCGGGAGCGCTCGCCCCGCAGCAGGGTGACGTGTCCGGCGTGGGCCCAGGGGCGGAAGCGGTCCACCACGTAGGTGAGGCCCGAGGAGGTCTCGGTGAGATAGGGGGTGTCGATCTGGGCGATGTTGCCCAGGCACACCACCTTGGTGCCGGGGCCGGCCCGGGTGATGAGGGTCTTCATCTGCTTGGCGGTGAGGTTCTGGGCCTCGTCCAGGATGATGAAACGGTTGAGGAAGGTGCGTCCGCGCATGAAGTTCATGGAGCGGATCTTCACCCGGTTCATCAGTAATTCGTTGGTGGCGGCCCGGCCCCAGTCGCCGCCGCTCTCCGAGTGGGTGAGGACCTCCAGATTGTCCATCAGGGCCCCCATCCAGGGGGTCATCTTCTCCTCCTCCGTCCCCGGCAGGAAGCCGATGTCCTCCCCCACCGGTACGGTCACCCGGGTCATGATGATCTCCCGGTAGCGGTTCTCCTCCAGGGTCTGGGCCAGTCCCGCCGCCAGGGTGAGCAGGGTCTTGCCGGTGCCGGCGGTCCCCACCAGGCTGACGAAGTCCACCTCCGGATCCATGAGCAGGTTCAGGGCGAAGTTCTGCTCCCGGTTGCGGGCGTTGATCCCCCACACCGTGTGGCGTGTCCCGGTGTAGTCCCGGGCCATCTCCACCCGGGCCGTGTCCCCCTGGATCTCCCGCACCACCGCGACGAAGGCGGGGTCGTCGGGCCGGTAGAGGAACTGGTTGGGATGCCACTGCTCGGTGATGGGGCCGCTGATGCGGTAGAAGGTGCGCCCTTCCTCCTGCCAGGAGTCCATGGTCTGCACGTGACGGTCCCAGAAGTCCGCCGGCAGCTCGCAGGTGCCGGTGTAGAGCAGGTTGACGTCGTCCAGCACCTGGTCGTTGTAGTAGTCCTCGGCATGGATCCCCAGCACCGCCGCCTTGATGCGCAGGTTGATGTCCTTGGACACCAGGGTGACGCACTGGTCGGGACGCTCCTTCTGCAGCGACAGGGCGGTGTTGAGGATGGTGTTGTCCGGGGTGGTGCCCGGCAGGGTGTCCGGCAGTTGCCCCGTGAGGCTCCGGGTCTGGAAGTGCAGGCGCCCGCTGGCGCCGAAGGCGGCGGGACCCTCGAAGTGCCCGGCATCCAGGGGCAGCCCCCGGGCGATGTCCGCATGGCTGGCCTCCCCCATGAGGTCGTCGATGAAGCGGCTCACCTGGCGTACGTTGCGCGCCACCTCGGAGATCCCCTTCTTGCCCCGGTCCAGTTCCTCCAGCACCACCATGGGCAGGTAGATGTCGTGTTCCTTGAAGCGGAACAGGGCGGTGGGATCGTGCATGAGCACGTTGGTGTCCAGAACGAACAGGCGTTTGCCGTGGATGTCCTTCTTCACCATGCGATGTCCACCATGGTCGCGGTCTCCGGGGTTGGGCTACAGGGTTTTCAGGGCCGCGAGCACCTGCTCCACGTGTCCCGGCACCTTCACCTTGCGCCATTCGTGGCGCAGGATGCCGTCCCGGTCCACCAGGAAGGTGCTGCGCTCGATGCCTCGCACCGGTTTACCGTACATGGTTTTCTGTTTCATGACGCCGAACAGCTCGCATACGGTCTCCTGCTCGTCGGAGAGCAACTGGAAGGGGAAGCCGTACTTGTCCTTGAAGCGTTCGTGGGAGCGGATGCCGTCCCGGGAGATGCCCAGCACCGTGGCCCCCGCCTCGGTGAGCCGGGCGTAGTGCTCGGTGAAGTCCCGGCCCTCGGTGGTGCATCCGGGGGTGTCGTCCCGGGGGTAGAAGTAGAGCACCAGGTGTTGCGACCCCAAAAGGTCCGAGAGACGGAGTTCGACACCCCCCGTGGCCGGTAGGGTGAAATCGGGTACGGGCTTGCCCACTTCCACCTGAGACATGGTCCGAAGGCCTCCTCTTTGGGCTTGGCGGCCGCAGCCCGGGGCGAATCCCGGCGCTTCAGGCCTTGTAGGGTTCGATCACCCCGTCCAGGTTGAGTTCGTCGCACAGGTCGAGAAAGTCATCCCGCAGGGCGGCGATGTGCTCGCTCACGGGGATCTCCACCGCCAGGTGGGCCGTGAACATGGGGGTCCCGGAGGGGGCGGCGGTGTAGCTGCGGGTATCCATCTCCTGCACGCTGACGCTGCGCGCGGAGAAGAAGGCCACCAGCTGATGCAGGATGCCCGGCTGGTCCATGGCGATGACGTCCACGGAATAGGGCAGGCTGTGGTTCTCCCGGGGCGGTGGCGCCGTGCGCCGCCACTGGATCTCGAGCCCCTGGGGGCGCAGACCTTCCAGGGCCCCCTCCAGCTTGCTCAGGGTGTTCCAGTTGCCCGAGACCAGGAGCGTGGCGGAGAAGGCGTCATCCAAAAGGGCGCTGTGTCCGTCCCGGATGTGACAGCCGGCCTCCATGACCGCCCGGGTCAGGCGATCCAGCAGGCCGGGGCGGTAGTCCCCCATGACGTTGATGAGGAGGCGGTTGGCGCGGTGGTGACGGGCGGCATGGGGCATGGGGGCTGAAGCGGGTTCCTTGCGGCTGGTGGGGAGGACCGGTGCATGTTGCCCGGTATCCGAGGTCAAGGGTAGCAGTTCGCCGGGGGACTGCCTACGGGGCGGCGCTTGATGGGGGCAGGGGGGCACTTTACTATGTGAGGCTGCTTTTGGTGCGGAGGTTTCGATGTTTCACGGCAGCATGGTGGCCTTGGTCACGCCCATGAATGAGGACGGTTCCCTGAACCGGGAGGCGCTGGAGGGGCTGGTGGAGTTCCACGTGGAGGCCGGGACGGACGCCATCGTCGCGGTGGGCACCACCGGCGAATCGGCCACCCTGGACGTGTCCGAACATTGCGCCGTGGTGCGCCAGGTGGTGGCGTGCGCGCGCGGCCGGGTACCGGTGATCGCCGGCACCGGGGCCAATGCCACCGCGGAGGCCGTGGAGCTCACCCGTCTGGCCATGGAGGCCGGGGCCGATGCCTGTCTGCTGGTGACCCCGTATTACAACAAGCCCATCCAGGAGGGGCTCTACCGCCACTTCAAGGCGGTGGCGGATGCGGTGCCCATCCCCCAGATCCTGTACAACGTCCCCGGCCGCACGGGGGTGGATCTGCTGCCGGAGACGGTGGCGCGCCTGGCCCCCGTGTCCAACATCGTGGGCCTCAAGGAGGCCACGGGGGAGGTGGAGCGCGTGCCCCGGCTGCTGGAGCTGTGCGGTGACCGGCTGGACCTGTACAGCGGCGAGGATCCCACCTCGCGGGAATTCATGCTGGCCGGGGGGCGGGGCAGCATCTCGGTGACGGCCAATGTGGCCCCTGCGGCCATGCACGCCATGTGCCAGGCGGCCGTGGCCGGGGACCGGGACGCCGCCGAGGCGGCAGAGGCCCCGATCCGGGATCTGCACCGGGCCCTGTTCGTGGAATCCAATCCCATCCCGGTGAAGTGGGCACTGTACGAGATGGGTCGCATCCCGCCGGGCATCCGTCTGCCCCTGACCCCGCTCTCGGAAATGCACCGCGAACCCCTGCGCCGCGCCCTGCAGGCGGCGGACATCCCCCTGACCCGTTGAGATCCATGAACGCATCCCCGCTGCTCGCAGTGTCCCGGCCCCTGTGGCCGGTATTGGCCGTTGCCCTCCTGGCATCCGGTTGTGGAACCCTGGGTGAACGCGATAGCGCCGGCCGGGAGGGGCTCGATCCCGACCTGGTGGTGCCCCCGGATCTGGTCATGCCCCAGTCGGATCCCGCCTTCCGCATCCCGGAGGTGGGCGGCGCCCCGGTTGCATCCGGTGGCGCGCATGCGGGGGAGGGGACCCAACAGGTCCTCCCCGAGCCCGAGGGCATGACTCTGCACCGCGAGGGCAGCGTGCGCTGGCTGGAGGTGGAGCGGATATCCCCCGAGGCCCTGTGGCGTCATCTGGAGGCGTTCTTCGAGTCCGAGGGGATCGAGCTGGAGCGCAATGACCCCCGTCGGGGGATCCTGGAGACCGGCTGGATCGAATCCGGTGCGGATGCCCCCGTGGAGGGTGGATTGCGCCGGCTCTTCTCCGGGATCTTCGGCAACACCTACGACGCCGGCGTGCGCCATCGCTACCGTTTGCGGGTGGAGCCCGCGGGCAATGGGGCCGCGGTCTTCGTCAGCCATCGCGGTCTCGTGGAGGTGGCCGAGCGGGAGGATCTGGTGCGCTGGGCCGTGGCCCCGCCGGACCCGGAGGCGGAGGCGCGCATGCTGGTGCGCATCATGACCCATCTGGGGAAGGATCCGGAGCGTGCGGCCGAGGCGCTGGCGGAGGCCGCTGAAGGGGCGCCGGAGGTGGTGCTGCGGGACGGAGAAAAGGGCCCCGAACTGTGGGTGCGCGGGGACTATGACCCCGTCTGGCGGCGCATGGGGGTGGTCCTGGACCGGGCCTCGCTCCTGGTGCAGGACTACGACCGGGAGGCCGGGCGCTACGAGGTGATCTACCGGCCTGCGGAGCAGGAACGCCCGTCGGGCGGCTTCCTCTCCCGGCTCCTGGGGAATGGGGATGGCCCCGCCCTGGAGGAGGGCGCCCGTTACCGCCTCCATCTGCAGCGCCGGGACGATGGGGTGGTGGTCTCCGCCCGTGATGGTGACGGCGGGGCCCTGTCCGCGGACATGTCCCGGGCCCTGCTGGAGCGGGTGCGGGATGTCTTCCGTGGCGAGGGGGTGGAGGCGCAGACCCGCTGACCCCCTCCCCGACCTCCGGCGCGGCCTCAGGCCGCCGGGGGATCGCTCTCCTTGTCCCGCTCGATGAGGGCGTAGGCCGAGTGGTTGTGGATGGACTCGAAGTTCTCCGAGGCCACGGAGTAGGCGGCGATGCGGTCATCGGCGTTGAGGCGCACGGCGATGTCCCGCACCAGGTCCTCCACGAACTTGGGATTGTCGTAGGCGTGCTCGGTGACGTACTTCTCGTCGGGGCGCTTGAGCAGCCCCCAGAGCTCGCAGGAGGCCTCCTCCTCCACCAGATCGATGAGTTCCTCCACCCAGACGAAGTCCCGGACCCGCGCCTCCACGGTGACGTGGGAGCGCTGGTTGTGGGCGCCGTAGTCGGAGATCCCCTTGGAGCAGGGGCAGAGGCTGGTGACCGGCACCAGCACCCGGATGATCAGTTGCGGTTGCCCGTCGCGGATCTCCCCGATGAAGGTCACGTCGTAGTCCATCAGGCTGCACACCCCGGACACGGGCGCCGGCTTGTTGACGAAGTAGGGGAAGCTCATCTCGATATGCCCCGCCTGTGCCTCCAGGCGCCGGGCCACTTCGTGCAGCATGAGCTTGAAGGTCTCCACGGTGATCTCCCGCTCGTGGGCGTTGAGGATCTCCACGAAGCGGGACATGTGGGTGCCCTTGAAGTCATGGGGCAGGTTCACGTACATGGCGAAGCGGGCCACGGTGTGCTGCTCCCCGCCGCTGCGGTCGCGTACCCGCACCGGGTGGCGGATGTCCTTGATGCCCACCTTGTTGATGGGGATGCGCCGGGTGTCGGCGCTGGACTGCACGTCCGGTATGGCGGACTGGATGACTTTGGGGACGAGGGTGCTCATGGGGGGCTTTTCCTCAGGAGTCTTCCGAGTAGCGGACACAGGCGCGCTCCGTCTCCCATAGGGTGACGGCGCTGACCTGCACCCCGGGGGAGTCCAGGCGCCCGGCCATCTCCTGGAAGAACCACGCCGCGATATGCTCCGCGGTGGGATTGATGTCCCGGAATGGTTCCAGGTCGTTGAGGTAGCGGTGATCCAGGCGCCCGGCGATCTCCCGGGCCAGGGCCTTCACGGTCTTGAAATCCACCGCCATACCCAGGCGGTCCAGCCGTGTGGCCCGCACCTCCACCTCCACCTTCCAGTTGTGGCCGTGGAGCCGGGCGCAGTCTCCGGGATAGTCTCTTAGGGTGTGCGCCGAGGCAAAGTCGGTCAGCACCTTGAGGGTGTATGTGGGCACTGCGGGGATTCTTTAGTGTATTACTTGGATAATACGCGGCCGGCGGGACGGGCACAAGCCTGGTCCGTCCCCAGGCGGGCGACGATGGCGGCCTCCACATCGTCCGCGGTGAGGCCCGCATCCTGCAACAGTTCCTCCCGCGTGCCCTGGCCCTGGAAGCGGTCCGGAAGGCCCAGCTGCAGCAGCGGGACGGATACGCCGTGGGCGTTCAGGCACTCGGCCACGGCGCTGCCGGCACCGCCGGCCACCACGTTGTCCTCCACGGTGACCAGGAGTTCGTGCCCACGGGCCGCCTCCAGCACCCGGGCCTCGTCCAGGGGCTTGACAAAGCGCATATTTAGCACCGTGGCATCCAGCCGCTCCCCCGCCTCCAGCGCCGCCGCCAGGGGCGTGCCGAAGGCCAGGATGGCCACCCGCCGCCCCTGGCGGCGCATCTGGGCCTGCCCCAGGGGCAGGGGGATGAGGCCCTCCTCGGGGGCCGCCCCCGGGCCGCGGCCGCGGGGGTAGCGCACGGCGCAGGGGCGCTCCAGCAGGAACCCGGTGGAGAGCATGCGGCGGCATTCCGCCTCGTCCGCCGGGGCCATGATCACCAGGTCCGGGATGCAGCGCAGGAAGGACAGGTCGAAGCTGCCGGCGTGGGTGGGGCCGTCGGGGCCCACCACACCGGCCCGGTCCACGGCCAGCACCACCGGTAGCCCCTGCAGGGCGATATCGTGCACCAACTGGTCGTAGGCCCGCTGCAGGAAGGAGGAATAGATGGCCACCACCGGGCGCATGCCTTCACAGGCCATGCCGGCCGCCAGGGTGAGGGCGTGCTGCTCGGCGATGCCCACGTCGATGTAGCGGTCGGGAAAGCGCTGGGCGAACTCGGTCATGCCCGAGCCTTCGCACATGGCGGGGGTGATCCCCACCAGGCGCTCATCCGCGGCGGCCTGATCGCACAGCCACTGGCCGAAGACCTCGGTGTAGGTGGGGGCCGCGTTCCCCTTGCCGTTCTGGACCCCGCGCTCGGGATCGAAGCGGCCCACGCCGTGGTAGGTGCACGGGTCCTTCTCCGCCGGCTCGTAGCCGTGGCCCTTATGGGTGACCACGTGCAGCAGCTGCGGCCCCTCCATGGAATGGAGGTTGCGCAGCATCTTCACCAGCCCCTCCAGGTCGTGACCGTCCACGGGGCCGTAGTAGTTCAGCCCCAGTTCCTCGAACAGGGTGCCCGGGGTGATCATGCCCTTGACGTGTTCCTCGGCGCGGCGCATGAATTCGCGCATGGGGGGCAGCCGGTCCAGCACCCGTTTGCTGCCCTCGCGCATGGAGGAATAGATGGGACCGGAGAGCAGACGCGCCAAGTAGCGGTTCATCGCCCCCACGTTGGGGGAGATGGACATCTTGTTGTCGTTGAGCACCACCAGCAGGTCGGCCTTCTCGTCACCGGCGTGGTTCAGGGCCTCAAAGGCCATGCCCGCGGTCATGGCGCCGTCGCCGATGATGGCCACGGCCTTGCGCCGTTCCCCCTGCTGGCGGGCCGCCAGGGCCATGCCCAGGGCGGCGCTGATGGAGGTGCTGGAGTGGCCCACGCCGAAGGTGTCGTAGGGGCTCTCGTCGCGTTTGGGAAAGCCGGAGAGGCCGTCCTTCTGGCGCAGGGTGGGCATCCCCTCCCTGCGGCCGGTGAGGATCTTGTGGGTGTAGCTCTGATGGCCCACGTCCCACACCAGCCGGTCGTGGGGGGTGTGGTAGGTGTAGTGCAGGGCGATGGTCAGCTCCACCGTCCCCAGGTTGGCCGCCAGGTGGCCCCCGGTGCGGGAGACGGATTCCAGCAGGAAGGCGCGCAGTTCATCCGCCAGGGCGGGCAACTCGTCCACCGGCCAGTCGCGAAAGTCCTCCGGCGAGTGGATGCGGGAGAGCAGGGGGTAGGGATCCGTCGGGGTCATTGCTCTGCCATCGGGCGAAAACCTTCATTATCAGCGGGGGCGTGCGGGTGTGCAAGCGATGGGGTCAGTGGATGCGCTCGACGATGTAGCGGGCAATCCAGCGCAACAGCTCCGCCTCGTCCCCCAGTCCGGCGATCCCGTCCAGGGCCCGGTCTACCAGTTCCCGCGCCTGCGCCTTGGAATCCTCCAGGCCGATGAGGGCGGGGTAGGTGGCCTTGTCCCGGGCCTGGTCGGAGCCCTGGGTCTTGCCCAGGGTCTGGGTGTCCCCCTCCACGTCCAGGATGTCGTCCTGGATCTGGAAGGCCAGGCCGATGCACTTGGCGAAGCGGTCCAGGCCCTCCATCACCTCCGGCGCCGTATCCGGCCGGCTCAGGGCCCCCAGGGCGACGGCGGCCCGGATCAGGGCGCCGGTCTTGTGGACGTGCATGTCCTCCAGCTCGGCGATGTCCAGCTGCCGCCCCGCGGAGACCAGGTCGATCCCCTGCCCCCCCACCATGCCGCGGGAGCCGGCGGCATGGGCCAGTCGCCCCACCATGCGCAGGCGGGCCGCCGGGTCCGGGACCATGGCAGGATCGGCGGCCAGGATCTGGAAGGCCAGGGCCTGCAGGGCGTCCCCCACCAGGATGGCGGTGGCGTCGTCATAGGCCTTGTGGCAGGTGGGCTTGCCGCGGCGCAGGTCGTCGTCGTCCATGGCCGGGAGGTCGTCGTGCACCAGGGAATAGACGTGGATCAGTTCCACGGCGCAGGCGGGACCGTCCAGCTGTTCCAGCGGGACCCCCAGGGCCAGGCCGGTGGCGTAGGTGAGCACGGGGCGGATGCGCTTGCCCCCGTCCAGGGCGCTGTAGCGCATGGCCTCGTGCAGGCGTGCGGGCAGGATGCGGCCCTCCGGCAGCCAACCCTCCAGGGCGCTCTCGAGCCGCTGTTGCAGTTCGGGGATGCGTGGATGCACTCAGTCTTCTCCGTCCGGGCCCGGCGGTGCGGGCGTATCGAAATCGGTTTCCGCATCCTCCCCGGTGAGCTGGCGCACCTTCTGTTCCGCCTGCTGCAGCGCCTGTTGGCAGCGCCGGGTGAGGGCGATGCCCCGCTCGAATTCCTGCAGGGCGGTCTCCAGGGGGAGTTCCCCCTGTTCCATGCGCTCCACCAGGCGCTCCAGCGCCTCCAGGTCCTTCTCGAATCCAGCCAGATCGGCCGGCGGGTTATCGCATGGGGGTTCGGCAGAGGTCATGCGGATCTCGTCTTGCAAAAAGAGGATACGGTATCCAAATCGCCCCGCATCGAAAACCCCGTGCATGGGATGCCGGGTTGGTTGACGCCAGGACCGGAATGGGTCTGAATGGGGTTTCATCCATTCCGGAGCCTGGAGGAGGCATCATGGCAAGCGAAGGGTACCACGAACCGGTGGAGGATCTGACGGCCCACACCCGGGACATGCACCGGGCGATCGTCTCCCTCATGGAGGAACTGGAGGCGGTGGATTGGTACCAGCAACGGGTGGATACCTGCACCGATTCGGAACTGACCGCCATCCTCGCCCACAACCGCGATGAGGAGAAGGAGCATGCCGCCATGCTCCTGGAGTGGATCCGGCGCAGGGATCCCGCATTCAACCGCCATCTGCGGGATTACCTGTTCAGCGACCGCCCCATCGCCGATCTGGAGCAGGAGCACCATGGGGGCTGAGGCACCCGGCCGGCGGTTTCAAACCACCTCCAGCACCTCCGCCAGGCGGCGGGCGGGGGTGATCTCCATGCCCTGAATGCCCTTGCGGGGCAGGTTGGCGGCCGGCACCACGGCGCGGGTGAAGCCGTGCTTGACCGCCTCCCGCAGTCGTTCCTCGCCGTTGGGCACGGGGCGGATCTCCCCCGCCAGGCCCACCTCGCCGAAACTGACCATGTCGTGGGGCAGGGGCCGGTCGCGGAAGCTGGAGAGGGCGGCCAGGAGCATGGGCAGGTCGGCGGCGGTCTCGCTCACCCGCACCCCGCCCACCACGTTGACGAAGACATCCTGGTCGAACAGGGCAAGCCCCCCGTGGCGGTGCAGCACCGCCAAGAGCATGGCCAGCCGGTTCTGTTCCAGGCCCACGGTGATGCGCCGCGGCTGCGGCGCGTGGCTCTCCGCCACCAGGGCCTGTACCTCCACCATGAGGGGGCGGGTCCCCTCCCGGGTGACCATGATGACGCTGCCCGGCACGGGTTCCTCATGGCGGGAGAGGAAGATGGCCGAGGGGTTGCTCACCGGCTTGAGGCCCGTCTCCAGCATGGCGAAGACCCCCAGCTCGTTCACCGCCCCGAAGCGGTTCTTCACCGCCCGCAGGATGCGGTAGCGGCCTCCGGGGTCCCCCTCGAAGTAGAGCACCGTGTCCACCATGTGCTCCAGCACCCGGGGTCCGGCGATCTGGCCCTCCTTGGTCACGTGGCCGACGATGAACAGGGCGGTGCCGGTCTGTTTGGCGTGGCGCACCAGCACGGCGGCGCTCTCCCGTACCTGGGATACGGAGCCCGGCGCCGACTGCAGCTGCTCCGAGTACAGGGTCTGGATGGAATCCACCACCATGGCCCCGGGGGCCTCGCTGCGGGCATGGGCCACGATACGCTCGACGCAGGTCTCCGTGAGCAGGCGCAGGTCGTCGCAGGGCAGCCCCAGGCGTCGGCCCCGCAGGGAGACCTGCTCAGGGGATTCCTCGCCGGTGACATAGAGGCTGGGCAGTTGGGGGAGGGTGGCCAGGGTCTGCAGCAGCAGGGTGGACTTGCCGATGCCCGGGTCGCCGCCGATGAGCACCACGGACCCGGCCACCAGTCCGCCCCCCAGGGCCCGGTCCAGCTCGCTGATGCCCGTGGCCAGGCGGGTCTGGCCACTTCCCTGTACGTCCCCCAGGCGCTGCACCCGGGAGGGGGCGTCGCCGGCGTAACCGGCAAAACGCCCCTCCCCGGCGGCGGGTTCCACCATCTCCTCCATGCGGTTCCATGCGCCGCACTCCGGGCACTGGCCGATCCACTTGGGGGATACGGCCCCGCAGGCGGTGCACTGGTAGCGGGTGCGGGGTCGGGCCATAGGGATCAGGCGCTGTCCGTTTCCGCCGGCGGGCGCTTCAGCCGCGGCCCGATGCGGGCCGTCTTCACGGCATTGCTCTTCACGTGCACGATCTCCACGGGGTAGCCGTCGATGAGCACGCTGGTGCTGGCCTCGGGGATGGTCTCCAGGTATTCCAGCAGCAACCCGTTGAGGGTGCGCGGCCCGTCGAGACGGAAGGTGGTGCCCAGGACCCGGTTCAGCTCCCGCAGCTGGATGGAGGCATCCACCAGGTAACTGCCGTCCGCCTGGGGCGTGATCTCCGGGGAGACGTCCGCCGGGTCGGTGGTGAATTCCCCCACCACCTCCTCCAGGAGATCCTCCAGGGTCACCAGACCCTGGATGTCGCCGTACTCGTCCACCACCAGCCCGATGCGCCGACGCTCCCGCTGGAAGTTGAGCAGCTGGCGGTTCAGGTTGGTCCCCTCGGGGATGAAGTAGGGCTCCCGCAGGTGTCGGCGGAGCTGCTCCCGGCCGAAATCCCCCTGGTGCACCAGGGGGAGCACACGGCGCAGGTGGATGAACCCCAGGATATGGTCGATGCTTCCCTGGTAGACCGGCAGACGGGTGTACTGGCTGTGGATGATCTGGGCCTCGATCTCGTCCCAGTCGTCCTCCAGGTCGATGCCCACGATCTCGTTGCGGGGCACCATGATGTCCTCCACCGTGGCCTTCTCCAGGTCCAGCAGGTTCACCAGCATGCGCTGGTGCCGTGCCGGGATGAGGGTGCCCGCCTCGTTCACCGCCACCCGCAGCTCCTCGCTGGAGAGGGCGTGGTGCGACCCTTCCCGGGGGCGCATCCCCAGGGCCCGCAGCACCCCGTTGGCCACCATGTTGACGGTCCACACCAGGGGGTAGGCCACCACCATCAGGGGGACATAGACGTAGGAGGCGGGATAGGCCACGCGGTCGGAATGGGTGGCCGCCAGGGTCTTGGGGGCCACCTCGGCGAAGACCAGCAGGGTCAGGGTGAGCAGCCCGGTGGCGATGGCGACCCCGGCGTCCCCGTAGACCCGGTAGCCCATGTAAGTGGCCACCTGGGTGATGAGGATGTTGACGAAGTTGTTGCCCAGGAGGATCAGGCCGATGAGCCGGTCGGGCTGCTCCAGCAGCCTCTGGGCGCGGCGGGCACCGCCGTGACCCGCCTGCGCCAGGTGGCGCATGCGGTAGCGGTTGAGGGACATGAGCGCCGTCTCCGACCCGGAGAAGAAGGCCGAGCAGAAGAACAGCGCCACCAGGACCAGGGCGAGGACGCTCAGGGGGAGTTCGTTCAAGACGCGTTTATCCGCAGGGCGATGGGCGGTCCATGCAGGGCATTAGACGGATCGGGGTCGTGGCCTGTCAAGCATGCCATGGGGATCAGGCGGGCATCATCATCTCGACGATGACCAGGCTGCCCACGTAGGCCACCACCAGCCAGGCAAAGCCGGCCAGGGTCCAGCGCACGGCCTTGCGCCCCCGCCAGCCGAAACGAAAACGGCCGAACAGCAGGATGGCGAAGACGAACCAGGCGATGACCGCGAACAACACCTTGTGCATGAGGGAGCGGGTCATCACGTCGTCCCAGACGAAGACGCCGGTGATCAGGGCCGCGGTGAGGAAGACGAACCCCCAGCCGATGATGTGAAAGAGCATGGAGTCCATCATGGACAAAGGGGGCAGGGCGCGGATGAGTCCGCCGGGGCGGTGATTGTGCAGGCTGCGGTTCTGCACCGCCAGCAGCACCGCCTGGATGGCGGCGATGGTGAGCAGGCTGAAGGCGATCATGGACAGCAGGGTGTGGGCCCGCAGGCCGGGTTCCATCACGTCCACCATGGGGGTCGCCCCCGCCAGGGCCATCTCCAGGGCCACCGTCACCCCGGCGAAGGGCAGGAGCACGATGCCAAGGACATGGATGGGGTGGTTCAGGGACCAGAGGAAGAGGAAGACGGCGATGATCCAGGCGGTCATGGAGACGATGCCGAAGACCCCCATGCCCGGCCCCCCGGGGGAGAAGCTGAAGCTATAGATAATGAGGGCGTGCAGCAGGATGGCACCGCCCCAGACCGAGAACAGGGCGATGCGGCTGCGTGTGCTCGCGCGACCGCCGGCGGCGGCCAGGCGCAGCCGCTGCATGAGCAGGGCCCCGCCGGTGAAGTAGAGCACGGTGGCGACAAAACCGATGGTGGCAAGCAGCATGGAAGGCACCAAACCTTGGAATCCAAAGGGGAATCATTGCACAAAACACCCCACCGGTGAAGGCGGTCGTCCACCCTTGTCTCGGCAGCGGAGGCGTTTCCCGATACAATGGCCCACTACACCGTCCCGTCAGTGATGCGTCATGTTCGATAGCCTATCCGAACGCCTTCAAGGCACCCTCAAGCGCCTCCGTGGCCAGTCCCGGCTCACCGAGGAGAACATCCAGGACACCGTGCGCGAGGTGCGCAAGGCCCTGCTGGAGGCGGACGTCGCCCTGCCGGTGGTGCGGGAGTTCATCTCCCGGGTCAAGGAGCGGGCCGTGGGTCAGGAGGTGGTGGCCAGCATCACCCCGGGTCAGGCCCTGATCAAGGTGGTGAACGACGAGCTGGTGCACGTCATGGGGGATGCCAACGACGGCCTCCACCTCAACGCCCAGCCCCCCGCCGTGATCCTCATGGCCGGGCTGCAGGGGGCCGGCAAGACCACCACGGTGGCCAAACTGGCCCGCTGGCTGCGGGAGCGCCAGGACAAGAAGGTGGTGGTGGCCAGTTGCGACGTCTACCGCCCGGCGGCCATCCGCCAGTTGGAGACCCTGGCCGGGGAGGTGGGGGTGGAGTTCTTCCCCAGTGACGCCGGCGACGACCCCCTGGCCATCGCCGAGGCGGCCCTGGACCATGCCCGCCGCCAGTACCGCGACGTGCTCATCATCGACACCGCGGGGCGCCTGCACGTGGACGCCGAGATGATGGAGGAGATCCGGCGGCTGCACGAGGGCCTGAACCCGGTGGAGACCCTGTTCGTGGTGGACAGCATGACGGGGCAGGACGCCGCCAACACCGCCAAGGCCTTCAGCGACGCGCTGCCCCTCACCGGCGTGGTGCTCACCAAGGCGGACGGGGATGCCCGCGGCGGGGCCGCCCTGTCGGTGCGCCACATCACCGGCCGGCCCATCAAGTTCCTGGGCATGGGGGAGAAGCCCACGGCCCTGGAGCCCTTTCACCCCGAGCGCGTGGCCTCACGCATCCTCGGCATGGGCGATGTGGTCAGCCTGGTGGAGGAGGCCACCCGTCAGGTGGACCAGGACAAGGCGGAGAAACTGGCCCGCAAGATCAAGAAGGGCAAGCGCTTCGACCTGGAAGACCTGCGCGATCAGCTCACGCAGATGTCGAAGATGGGCGGGGTCAACTCCCTCATCGAGAAGCTGCCCGGGGCGGGGGATCTGCCTGAGGCCGTGCGCAACAAGGCCCATGACAAGGATATGGGCCGCATGGTGGCCATCATCAATTCCATGACCCCGAAAGAACGGCGCCATCCGGAGATTATCAAGGGTTCGCGCAAGCGCCGCATCGCCGCCGGTTCCGGCACCCAGGTGCAGGACGTCAACCGCCTGCTCAAGCAGCACATGCAGATGAGCAAGATGGTCAAGCAGTTCTCCAAGGGGGGTATGGGCAAGATGATGAAATCCCTCAAGGGGCAGATGCCCGGGGGGCGCCTGCCGTTCTGAGGCGCCACCCCCCTCCGGGGGCCACTTGTTCCCGGGCGCCGCGCGTGTATAATGCCCGGTTTCTCGGGGGGTCGCCCCCTGTCCAGATACCAGATCAAGCAGGGCTAAGCGCAGATGGTTACGATTCGACTCGCTCGCGGAGGCGCCAAGAAGGCGCCCTTCTACAAGATCGTGGTCACCGATTCCCGCAGTCGCCGGGACAGCGGTTACATCGAACGGCTGGGGTATTTCAACCCCGTGGCCCGCGGTCAGGAGGTGCGCCTGCACATGGACGCCGAGCGCGTGCAGCACTGGCTGTCCAAGGGGGCCCGTGCCTCCGAGCGCGTCTCCAAGCTGCTCAAGGAATTCCAGAAGCAGAACGCCGGCGCCTGAGGCGCCCGCAGGCAGGGGTAAGGGCCGGATGGACCGCATCGTCGTGGGGCACATCGCCGGTGTCTATGGCGTGCGGGGCTGGCTCAGGATCTTTTCGGAAACCGAGCCACGCACCCAGCTGATCCAGTACAACCCGCTGTACATGGAGCGAAACGGCCAGTGGTCGGAGGTGCACGTGGAGGCGGGGCGGGCCCACGGCAAGGGACTGGTGGCCAAGTTCCAGGGGCTGGACGACCGGGATGCCGCAGCCGCCTGTATCGGCTGCCATCTGGCCATCGGCCGGGAGCAGCTGCCCCCCCTGCCCGAGGATGAGTATTACTGGGCCGACTTGGTGGGCCTGCGGGTGGTGAATCTCCAGGGGCTGGAATTGGGTCGGGTGGACCATCTCCTGCAGACCGGTGCCAACGATGTATTGGTGGTGCACGGGGATCGGGAGCGGCTGATCCCCTATGTGCGGGAGGCAGTGATCCGGAGCGTGCAGCTGGAGGCAGGGGAGATTCGGGTGGACTGGGACCCGGACTTCTAGGCGTGCGCTTCGATATCGTCAGCGTCTTTCCCCGCTGGGTCGCTTCGGTGGCCGAGTGGGGCGTCACCGGCCGGGCCCGGGAGCAGGGGCGGTTGTCCCTGCACTGTTGGGACCCCAGGGACTACACCCACGACCGCCATCGCACGGTGGACGACCGCCCCTACGGCGGCGGACCCGGCATGGTGATGAAGGCGGAACCCCTGCGCCAGGCCATCCAGGCGGCCCGGGGGGCCGATCCCCGTCCCGCGCGGGTGCTGTACATGAGCCCACAGGGGCGGGTGCTGGATCAGGAGGCGGTGCGCCGCCTGGCCCAGACCGAACGGCTGATCCTGCTGGCGGGCCGCTACGAGGGCATCGACGAGCGCCTGATCCAGCTGGAGGTGGACGAGGAGTGGTCCATCGGGGACTACGTCCTCTCCGGCGGGGAACTGGCGGCCATGGTGATGGTGGACGCCTGCGCCCGCCTCCTCCCCGGGGTGCTGGGGGATGCGGAGTCGGCGGCGCAGGACTCCTTCTCCGAGGGCCTGCTGGACTGCCCCCACTACACCCGTCCCGAGATGTATGCGGGCAGGGCGGTGCCCCAGGTGCTGCTCAGCGGCGACCATGGCCGCATCGCCCGTTGGCGGCGACAGCAGGCCCTGGGGCGGACCTGGGAGCGCAGGCCCGATCTGCTGGACGGAATGCAGTTGAGCGAGGCGGACCGCCGCCTGCTGGAAGACTATCAACGCGACCGCGCGAGCACGCAGGCCGCGCCGAGCAGTGACTGACAGGGGTCGAAACATGAGCAACATCATCCAACAACTGGAAGCCGAGCAGATGAACCGCGAGGTGCCCAATTTCACGCCCGGCGATACCGTGGTCGTGCAGGTCAAGGTGACGGAGGGCAACCGCGAGCGTCTGCAGGCCTTCGAGGGCGTGTGCATCGCCAAGCGCAACCGCGGCATCAACTCCGCCTTCACCGTGCGCAAGATGTCCCACGGGGAAGGGGTGGAGCGGGTCTTCCAGACCTACAGCCCGTCCGTGGCAGACATCCAGGTGAAGCGCCGCGGTAAGGTGCGCCGGGCCAAGCTCTACTACCTGCGTGGCCGTACCGGCAAGGCCGCCCGCATCAAGGAAGACGTCAAGTAACGTCCTTCCCCCCAGGGAAGCAACTAGCGTCCCCCATTGCCCGCCCGGACCCAAAGGTCCGGGCGGGCAATGTTGTATGGTGAGCGCATCCGTTCCCATGGATGCACACCCCATGACCCAGGCCCCCAACCCGCCAGCGGATGCACGCCCCCTCGGCGCCATCCTGGACACCCCAGTGGGTCCCATCGCCCTGTACGCCGACGCCGAGGCCCTGTACCGCCTCGAGTTCCTGTCCCCGCAGGCCCCAGCCTTGGGGGTCCGGGAGGCGACGACGCCCCCCGTGCAGCGGGCCCTGGTGCAACTCGATGACTATTTCCGGGATCCCTTATCCCCCTTCTTTCTGCCCCTTGCCCCCGGCGGCACGGCCTTCCAGCGCCGCGTCTGGGCCGCCCTGGGGCGGATCCCCCCGGGGCAGGTGCGCACCTACGGCGAACTGGCCCGGGTGCTGGGCACCGGCCCGCGGGCGGTGGCGGCGGCCTGCCGCGCCAATCCCCTGCCCATCATCGTTCCCTGCCACCGTGTCGTCGCCGCCGACGGGCCCGGCGGCTATGCCGGGGCCGTCAGTGGCCGTCCCCTGGCGGTGAAGCGATGGTTGCTGGGGCATGAAGGGGTCGCCCGCTGATCCTCCATGCGCCCCGGTTATGATCTTATTCCTTTAGGGATTGACATTTTTCAATCATCCTCGCACCCTTGTTCCCGGGTCTGCCCGAATCCCGTCTGCCGGGCGGGGCCGTGGCCAGCCGCAGTCCCGGTCCCCTCGGCACCAGGGAGACCTCAGGGGGGCCACATGTCCATACATGTGCGGAGGAAGAGAAAGATGCTCAGGCGACTGCTGTGGTATTCGATCCTGCTGTCGGGACTGGCCTGTGTCCCGGCGGTGGCATCCGATTCGCCGTATCTCACCAAGCGCCAGCAGCTCATGATGCTGGCGGAGAGCAATCCGGCGGAGTTGACCCTGTGGAAGGGGGAGGAGCTGTTCCACGAGAAGCGCGGCCCGAAGAACGCCTCCCTGGAGGCCTGCGATTTCGGGCTCGGGCCGGGGGTGCTCGAAGGGGCCTATGTGCAGATGCCCCGCTACTTTGAGGACGCCAGCCGGGTCATGGACCTGGAGAGCCGTATCATCTACTGCATGAAGACCCTTCAGGGCTTCACCGAGGAGGATGAGCCCATCGCCCGCAAGCACTCCTCCGCCGACCACACCGCCGACCTGGTGGCCCTCTACACCTACATCGCCAGCCAGTCCGATGGCATGAAGTGGGATCCCCCCATGGAGCATCCCATGGAGAAGCTCACCCGGGACGCCGGCGAGGTGTTGTTCTACCGCCGTGCCGGGAAGATGGATTTCGGCTGCGTCAGCTGCCACAGCGAGCAGCGCAAGCGCATCCGTCTCTCCTATCTGCCCTCGGTGCATCAGCCCGAGGAATGGGCCAAGGCCATCTCCTGGCCCGCCTACCGCATCGGCCACGGCGTGGTGCGTTCCTCGCAGCATCGTGTGCGGGGCTGCTACTGGCAGATGCGCCAGGCCGGCCTGAACTTCGGCTCGGAGGCCTCCATCGCCATCCTGTCCTTCTGGACAGACCGGGCCCGGGGCCATGTGGCCACCCTGCCGGATCTGAAGCGTTGAGGGGGGATGAGCATGTATCCATGGAATCATCGAACCGTGATGGTCACCGCTCTCCTGGCCCTGGCCGGGATCGTCGGCTGCGCCCAGCAGGAGACATCGGAGCGGTCCCAGGGGCCCGATCCGTTGGAGATGACACCGGAGGCCTACGCCGAATACCTGGTGTTCGAATCCGGTAGCTTCCGTCTGGACCAGCCCGTGCAAGAGGGGGGCGATGCCCGTCAGCGCATGGAACAGGACGAGATCCAGCGTCTGTGCAGCGAGACCCGCAACCGTCCCCCAGCGGATGTGGCCGGGCGCATCGTACGCAGGGCCCGGGAGAGCATCCGCTATCCCGAGGACGGCATCCAGCTGGGGGATTGGCGCAAGGGGGCGGAACTGGCGCGCAGCGGCTACGGCTACCGCGTCGGCCACCGCAACGACGATCCCGATCGCACCGCCGGGGGCAATTGCTACGCCTGCCATCAGATGGATCCCGACGAACTGGGCTACGGCAACCTGGGGCCGAGCCTCACCAACTATGGCGAACTGCGGGGCCAGGGCGAGTCGGTGCGGCGTTTCGTGTACGAGATGATCTACAATCCCCACGCCTATTTCCCGTGCACCAACATGCCGCGTTTCGGGGTCAACGACTTCCTCAGCCAGGAGTCCATCTCCCATATCATGGCCTATCTCCTGGACCCGGAATCCCCGGTCAACCCCGGCATCGAGCCCGGGGAAGGGGAGCGCAGGGGGTTGTGAGCCCCGCTGCGCCCAGGGACGGACATCGCCACCAAGGCCATCAGGCCCGGGGATCCCCGGGCCTTTTTGCATCGCCCCCTTGAAATCCCTGCCGTCATCCCCATGTCTTGCGCCGACATCCAAAACCCATCCCCATCCAGTGGAGCATCCATGAGCGTCGACACCCATAAGGAAACCCGATCCTTCCAGACCGAGGTGAGCCAGCTGCTGCACCTGATGATCAACGCGCTGTACTCCAACAAGGAGATCTTCCTGCGCGAGCTCATCTCCAATGCCAGCGATGCCTGCGACAAGCTGCGCTTCGAGGCCCTTTCCGATGATGCCCTCATGGAGGGAGAGGGGGAGCTCCAGATCCAGGTGGCCTATGACAAGGAGGCCCGCACCGTCACCATCCGGGACAACGGCATCGGCATGAGTCGGGACGACGTGATCGAGAATATCGGCACCATCGCCCGTTCCGGCACGCGGGAATTCCTCGGTCAGCTCACCGGCGACCAGCAGAAGGATGCGCATCTCATCGGACAGTTCGGGGTCGGCTTCTATTCCGCCTTCATCGTCGCCGACCGGGTCACCCTCACCACCCGCCGCGCCGGTATGGGGGCGGAGCATGGCGTGCGCTGGAGCTCCGACGGCACCGGGGAGTTCACTGTGGAGACGGTGGAACGGCCCGAACGGGGCACGGAGGTGGTGCTTCACCTGAAGGAAGGGGAGGACGAGTTCCTGGACGACTGGCGGCTGCGGCACATCATCACCCGCTACTCCGATCACATCCCCCTGCCCATCCGCATGCCCAAGCGGGATGACGAGGGCAACGCCACGGAGGAATGGGAGACCGTGAACCGGGCCTCGGCCCTGTGGACCCGGCCCAAGGGCGAGATCTCCGACGAGGAGTACCAGGCCTTCTACAAGCACGTGGCCCACGACTTCGAGGAGCCCCTGGCCTGGACCCACAACCGGGTGGAGGGGCGTCACGAGTACACCTCCCTGCTGTACATCCCCAAGCGGGCCCCCTTCGACCTCTGGGATCGGGACCGGCGCCACGGCATCAAGCTCTACGTGCAGCGGGTCTTCATCATGGATGACGCCGAGCAGCTCATGCCTGCCTACCTGCGCTTCGTGCGCGGGGTGGTGGACTCCAACGACCTGCCCCTCAACATCTCCCGGGAGATCCTGCAGAACAACCGCATCATCGACGGCATCCGTTCCGGTTCGGTGAAGAAGGTCCTGGGGCTTCTGGAGGACATGGCCAAGAATGAACCGGAGAAATACCAGACCTTCTGGGATGCCTTCGGCCGTGTCCTCAAGGAGGGACCGGCAGAGGACTACGCCAACCGCGAACAGATCGCCCGGCTGCTGCGCTTTGCCAGCACCCATACCGGCGAGGCCACGCAGAACGTCTCCCTGGCCGACTACGTGGCCCGCATGAAGGAGGGGCAGGACACCATCTACTACATCACCGCCGACAACCACACGGCGGCCCTGCACAGCCCCCACCTGGAGGTCTTCCGCAAGCGGGGCATCGAGGTGCTGCTGCTCTCCGACCGGGTGGACGAATGGCTGGTGGCCCACCTGACGGAATTCGAGGGTAAGGCCCTCAAGTCCGTGGCCAAGGGGGATCTGGACCTGGGCGAGACCGAGACCGAGGAGGAGAAGAAGGCCCAGCAGGAGGCGGAGGAACAGGTCAAGGAATTGCTGCCGCGCATCCAGGAGGCCCTGGGCGAACGGGTGCAGGAGGTGCGCTTCTCCCACCGGCTCACCGATTCCCCCGCCTGCATCGTCCTCTCGGAGAACGAGATGGCCCTGTACATGCAGCAGCTGCTCAAGCAGGCGGGCCAGAGCCTGCCCGATACCAAGCCGGTGCTGGAGGTGAATCCCGGGCATCGCCTCATCCAGCGCATGGACCAGGAGACCGACACGGAACGCTTCGGGGGCTGGGCCCGGCTGCTGCTGGACCAGGCCATCCTGGCGGAGGGGGGGCAGCTGGAGGACCCCGCCGACTTCGTGCGCCGTCTCAATACCCTCATCACCAGCGCCTGAGGCGCTGCATCGCCCTCCCTCCCGACGGGGAGGGAGGGCCATCCAGACCCGCGCCCCAGCAGGAGGCGCGGGTCCTCCATCCCCCTCCCGATGCCCCCCCGTACAAGGGATCCCGACCGTTCGTCGGATCCATGGCTCCTCCTGCCATCACCGGTCTTCGCCGGAACCCCCTGAAATGCCGGGATTCTCGTTTCGGATCGTGTCCGCGGAACAGAAAGGGGGAGGTTTGTCCAGATTGAAATCTCCCCTCCCAGCCTCTAGCCTTCGGGGATCCAAAAGCCATCATGTTGTGTCTTTCCTGTGCGCAAGGCACAACAAGTGGTACCAAGAGAGGACCCCCGCACCATGAAACTCAAGGCCGTACAACCCCTTTCCGCCCCCTTTTCGGGCGAGGTGGCCATGCAGCCCGCCTCCCTGGACATCTGGGACAAGAAATACCGGCTCAAGACCCGCACGGAGGAGGCGCTGGACGCCTCCCTGGACGACACCTGGAAGCGCGTGGCCCGTGCCCTGGCGGATGTGGAACAGGACCCCAGCGCGCGGGAGACCTGGTATGAGCGATTCCTCTGGGCCCTGCGCCACGGGGCTATCCCCGCCGGGCGCATCATCGCCAATGCCGGCGCCTGGGATCACAAGCCCGCCACCTCCACCATCAACTGCACCGTCTCCGGCACCATCGGCGACTCCATGGACGACATCCTGGAAAAGCTGCACGAGGCGGGGCTGACCCTGAAATCGGGCGCCGGCATCGGTTATGACTTCTCCACCCTGCGTCCCCGGGGTGCCTATGTCTCCGGTGCCGGCGCCTACACCTCCGGGCCGCTGTCGTTCATGGAGATCTACGACAAGATGTGCTTCACCGTCTCCTCGGCGGGGGGGCGCCGCGGGGCGCAGATGGGCACCTTCGACATCGGCCACCCGGACGTGATGGACTTCATCCGGTCCAAACGCAGCGACGGCAGCCTGCGCCAGTTCAACCTCTCCCTGCTCATCACCGCCGACTTCATGGAGGCGGTGCAGAACGACGCCCAATGGCCCCTGGCCTTCCCCCTGGGCCCCAAGGAGGCGGAGCAGGACGGCATCGACCTGGACGACCCGGAACAGGTGCTGTGGCGGGAATGGCCCCTGAAGGAGGGCTACATCACCAATGACGAAGGTCTGGTGGCCTGCCGCATCTACAAGCGGATCCCGGCGCGCAACCTGTGGAACATGGTGATGACCTCCACCTACGACTATGCCGAACCGGGGTTCATCCTCATCGACAAGGTCAACGAGATGAACAACAACTGGTGGTGCGAGCAGATCCGCGCCACCAATCCCTGCGGTGAACAGCCCCTCCCGCCCTACGGCGCCTGCCTGCTGGGCTCCATCAACCTGACCCGCTTCGTGCAGGACCCGTTCACCGACCAGGCCCGCTTCGACATGGAGACCTTCCGCGAGGTGGTGGCGGTGTTCACCCGCATGCTGGACAACGTGGTGGAGATCAACGGTCTGCCCCTGGGCCCGCAGCGGGAGGAGATCACCCGCAAGCGCCGCCATGGCATGGGCTATCTGGGCCTGGGTTCGGCCATCACCATGCTGCGCATGCAGTACGGCGATGCGGACTCCCTGGCCTTCACCGAGGAGGTGACCCGGGAGATGGCCCTGGCGGGCTGGCGGGCCGGCCTGGAACTGGCCCGGGAGAAGGGCCCCGCCCCCATCATGGAGGAGGAGTTCGAGGTCACCCCGGCCATGATGCGCCTGCGCCCGGAGATGGCCGAGGACGGCATCCAGGTGGGGGATCGCGTCCAGGGGCGGGTGCTGCACGCCCGCTACAGCCGCTACATGCGCCGCATGGCCCAGGTGGACCCGGAGCTGGTGGAGGCCCTGGCCCATGAGGGCTGCCGCTTCACCCATCACAGCTCCATCGCCCCCACGGGGACCATCTCCCTGTCCCTGGCCAACAACGCCAGTAACGGCATCGAGCCCTCGTTCGCGCACCACTATGCCCGCAACATCATCCGTTCCGGGCGCAAGACCAAGGAAAAGGTGGATGTCTTCTCCTACGAACTGCTGGCCTACCGCACCCTGGTGAACGAAAAGGCCATGCCCTATTCGGAGGAACCCGAGGCGCAGTTGCCGGAGTACTTCATCACCGCCGATGACATCACCCCCAAGGCCCATGTGGACGTGCAGGCTGCGGCACAGAAATGGATCGACTCCTCCATCTCCAAGACCGCCAATGTCCCCTCGGACTATCCCTTCGAGGACTTCAAGGACATCTATGTCTACGCCTGGCAACAGGGGCTCAAGGGGTGCACCACCTTCCGTTTCAACCCCGAGGCCTTCCAGGGGGTGCTGGTGAAGGAAAAGGACCTGGAGAACACCACCTACCGCTTCGTGCTGGAGGATGGCAGCGTGGTACTGGCCAAGGGGAACGAAGAGATCGAATACGACGGCGAGATGCACAACGCCGCCAACCTCTACGAGGCCCTCAAAGAAGGGTACTACGGCAAATTCTGAAACCGGGGCGAACCGAGATGAGCATCAAGATTGACAAACCCATCGTGGATTTCGGAATCTACAAGGAAGAAAACCCGCAGGAGGAGGCCCCGAAGCCGACCACCGGGGATGCGGGCAAGGAACAGGGTCAGCAGCCGGAACCGGCGGCGGAACGGGAGGCCGCCCCCAAGGTGATCCATATGCACGAGAAGCTGGAACGGCCGGAGATGCTCCTGGGCTCCACCTACAAGCTCAAGACCCCCCTGTCCGAACACGCCCTGTACGTGACCATCAACGACATCATCCTCAATCCGGGTACGGAATACGAACTGCGCCGCCCCTTCGAGATCTTCATCAACTCCAAGAACATGGACCACTTCCAGTGGATCGTGGCCCTCACCCGCATCATCTCCGCCGTGTTCCGCAAGGGCGGGGATGTCACCTTCCTGGTGGAGGAGATGCGCTCCGTGTTCGATCCCCGCGGGGGCTATTTCAAGAAGGGGGGCAAGTACATGCCCTCCCTGGTGGCGGAGATCGGCGATGCCATCGAGAGCCACATGCGCATGATCGGGCTCATCAAGGACGACGGCCTGGACGAGCACCAGCGCCGCCTGGTGGAGGAGAAACGGGCCCAGTACGAGACCGCCATGGAGCAGGCCGGCCAGACCCCGGAAGGCCAGGACGGCTTCCCCGCCGGCGCCCAGCTCTGCAACAAGTGCCACACCCGCGCGGTGGTGATGATGGACAACTGCCTCACCTGCCTCAACTGCGGGGAGAGCAAGTGCGGGTGATGCGCCCTGTCGCAAAAGGGTTTTGACCACGCCCCGGGGATGATGGAATCGTCGTATCCGTCCGGTAGCCCCCGTATAGCCAGCCGTCAGTCGGGGCTGGCATGCTCCCCGCAACTCTGGGCCAGCGGTGCCCAGTGATAGGGCAGCAGTTCTTGGAGGCGATTGGCGGGATGATCCTGGATGCGCTCAAGCACATCGATCAGATAGTGACGGGGGTTCACCCCGTTCT
>NZ_FOUO01000029.1 GCF_900114895.1 Ectothiorhodospira mobilis | reverse complement strand
CCGAAGCGGCGCGGGCGGGAGAGGAAGTAGTACTTGCCCTCCTCCACCAGCCGATGGATCAGCGGCGTCTTGTCCACATAGTAATACCCCCCCTCACGCATGTCGGCGAAGGTCTGGATGCCGATGGGCAGCTTGCGGCGGGGTGCAGCGGACATGGGCGCTCCGGGGGGACGACCTTGGCGATCCGGGGCAGGATAGCATGGGGCAACCACGCGCCAATGTGAACCACAGTTGACACTCGTTAAACTGTTAACTAAAAGTGAGCAAGTGATCGAAATAATAAAAACCCAATAAAGCCAGCCAGTCCTGCGACATCGAACAGGCCAAAGCCATTGCCGCGCAATGGAAGGAGTCACCCCATGACTGAGCAAGCCGTCACCTTCAGCCACTACGATACCGCAGACTACCTGGAGAGCGAGGAGGACATTGCCGCCTACCTCATGGCGGTGATGGAGGAGAACGATCCCGCCCTGCTTGCGGCCGCGCTGGGGGACATCGCCCGCGCGCGCAACATGAGCCAGCTTGCCAAGGAAGTGGGCATGAGCCGGGAGGGGCTCTACAAGGCCCTGTCCGGCGAGGGCAACCCAGCATTTTCCACCATCAGCAAGGTGGCCAACGCCCTGGGGCTGCGCCTGACGATCGAACCCCTCTCACGGCCCAACGCCCAAGTCTGATCACCACCTCCCCTGCTCAACCACACGGAAGGGCAGTGCAACGGGTTCAACCGGATGTGGCTGACTTCACGGGGCGCACTCTGGAGAACGAATGGGGCTTTGGTTCGGGCGCGACCGGTATTGCCTGCAACAAGCAGGAAGGCTCAGCCAGCATCCAGGGTCTCCACCTGGAAGGCCACGATCTGGCGCTGCTCGCGGGAGAATTCCACACCGATCAGGTGGATCGGCTGGCCGGTGGCACGGTACTTGTCCGCATAGCCCCTGGCCTTGATCTGTTCCAGGGCGCGCCCCTCGGGGAGTTGCTCCACCACCTTGAACTCGAACAGGTAGATATGGCCGCCGAAGGTCACGGTCATGTCCACCTTGCCGTGGTGGCTGGCGTCCTCCACCGTCACCGGAACCCCCAGGGCGGCGAAGTGGCTGTAGAAGACGCTGGCGTAGTGGCCCTCGTACCGGGCGATGGGATTGTTGCGGTACCAGTCGTGGGGCAGCCCGGCGTAGAGGGCCTTCAGATGGGCCTCCAGCGCGCTCAGGTCATGGGCCCGCAGGGAGCCCAACAAGGTCATGCGCTCCCGGGGGCCGGCGTCCAGCCCCAGTACCGGCAGCAGGGCCTGGTTGAGGCTGGTCTCCACTTCATGGTTGGGGTACCCCAGGGTGTAGAGCCAGTAGCCGGTCAGCGGCTCCTCGACACCATGGACCGTCAGGTAACCGGTCTGGAACAACAGCGCCTCGGTGGCGATATGATCCACATCGAACCGGCCTAATAGGGCCGCCTCGGTTTGCCATTGCTCCAGTTGCGGGGTAAAGACGCCCCGCTCCCGCAGCAGTTCCACCAAAAAGGCGGGCGTGGCGGATTCGAACCAGTAGGGGCCAAAACGGCGCTCCTGGAACAGCAGCAGGACATC
>NZ_FOUO01000030.1 GCF_900114895.1 Ectothiorhodospira mobilis | reverse complement strand
ATCTATGGCCTGCTCCCCGATCGCAAGCCCCCGTTGGGGTGGTGGATAATCAGGTTGCGTCAATCTATTCGGCCTCGTGGTGGAGCACGTCAGTGCTCCGGGCCTCGATGGAGAAATCCGCGCCTGTCGTTCCTGAATAAAAAACCGGCTTCTTCGAGCCATTCGTTAGGTCAGGTTTCCGACAGGCCGGTGCCTGTTTCCGCCATCCGTTCGGACGCTTGCAATCGTTGGCTGGTTATCGGGTGACCGACCCGTTCCGGGTCGGTCATTTCATATGGACTCCTTGCGGTCGGGGATCAGGCCGCTGCGGCGCTCGCCCGGAATGTCTCGCCCCGTGTCAGTACCGCCCAGGCCACCCGGGCCAGCTTGTTGGCCAGGGCCACGGCCGCCTTGTTCCGATGCACTCGGCCGTTGACCTGCTGGGTCCAGCGGCGCAGCGCATCGTCCCCTCGATGCGCCTGCTGCAGGACCGCTCGTGCGCCGTGAATCAGCAACGTGCGCAGGTAACGGTTGCCTCGCTTGCTGATGCCGAGTAGCCGAGGCTTGCCGCCGGTCGTGAATTGCTGGGGTACGAGCCCCAACCAGGCCGACAATCCCCGTCCCTGGGTGAACTGGGTGCCGTCCCCGACGGCGGCCACCATCGCCGTGGCGATCATGGGGCCGATGCCGGGGATGCTCATCAGGCGCGCCGCCCGGGAATCTCGGACGGGAATGCGTTCGATGCGCTGCGTGATGTCGGCAATCCGGTCGTCCAGCTCCTGGAGTTGTTGCCAATGGTCCGCGACCAACTGGCGCACGCCATCGGTCAGGTCGTTCTCGGCATCCTCGAGGATGCCGGGCAACGCCCGGCGGAGATTCAGAATCCGTTGGGGAACCGTGATACCGAACTCCAGCAGCATCGCCCGGACCCGGTTGGCCGTCTCCGTGCGCTGCTTGATCCAGCCTTGGCGGGTTCGATGCAGGAACTGGATTTCCTGCTGGGTGGCATCCTTGATCGATACCGTCGGCATGGTCGGTCGGGTAGCGGCCTCGGCGATCGCCTCGGCATCGCTGTTGTCGTTCTTCTGGCCCTTGGTGTAGGGCCGGACGAACTGGGCGGGAAGGAGTACGGCATCGTGTCCCATGGCATCGGCCTTGCGGGCGATGTCATGCGAGCCGGCGCAGGACTCCATGGCGACCCGACACGGTGCCAGGTTGGACAGGAAACGGATCAGTGCCGTGCGGGTAAGTTTCTTTCGATGGACCGGCTTGCCGGACGCATCCAGACCCACGACGTGCATCGTGGTCTTGCCAAGGTCGATGCCAAGCGTTGCAATGGACATGGTCTGTTTCCTCCTCGTCTCGCTGCGTAGATATCTCACCAAGCAGCGTAATAGGGTGGGAGCAGGCCATTCCATTAAAAAAG
>NZ_FOUO01000003.1 GCF_900114895.1 Ectothiorhodospira mobilis | reverse complement strand
TCCGGCACTTCGAGGTGACCGATGCCAGCGTCCACGACAGCCAGATGATCGACTTCCTCCTGGACGAGCACAACACCAGCGCGGACGTATGGGCCGACTCGGCCTACCGATCCCGGGAGCGCGAGCAGCAGCTGGCCCGCGAAGGCTACCGCAGCCGCATCCACACCCGGGGCCGGAAGAACCGGCCGCTGAACGCGCGGCAGCAGAAGGCCAATCACAAACGTTCCCAGGTGCGGGCGCGGGTGGAGCACGTGTTCGCCAGTCAGGCGGCCATGGGGGGACAACTGGTGCGGACCATCGGCCTGGCCCGGGCGCGATTGAAGATCGGCCTGAACAACATCGTGTACAACCTCCGGCGCTGGACCTACCTGCAGGGGGTGGCCGCATGAGGCGGATGAGCTATCCGGAGCCATGGTGAGGGGTGCCACCGCCTCGAGATCACCTCTCCTGGATGCCCTTGCAACCGTCCGGGTCCGATCACCATGCTGGGTCATGAGCTATGAATCCATGATCCCGAACGGGTATGAGCGATTTGAGGACAGGGAACTCATAGATCGAGGTTCACTGTTGTTTGGACGCTCTTCGCGTGGGAGTCTATTCTTGATCATCGGATACACTGGGATCTCGCAAATCTTCTAGCGTGTTCTCCAGCACCAGTCGCCCCATCGACGGCAGCCACCGCTCCCGATCGTCGAGCAGATGTCGGGCCGTGGGAAACACCGCTGAGCGGTCAACCAGCGTACCAAGCTCGGGGCTTCGGCCGAGCGCGACCGCAGCTCGACGGTGCCGGAGGCCGCCAGCCGCAAGCACCCTCGCCGCCGCCGTTGGGACACCAAAACGCAGGTGCTCGGGGAAGTCGGCGACGGCTTGCGCCAGTTCGCGGTCATCTGCCTCGAGCAGCTTCTTGAGTAGGCCGACGCCCTGTTCAACGGCGACCTGGAGAACGTAGCTGATTACCCTGGCGTGAACGCCCAGCATTGCGTCGATGTCGATGCTCGCTCGTCGAGCCAGCTCGATCAACGGCTGGCCGTCGATCCATGCTTCCAATACCCGAGTGAAATCCGAGCGCGTCGGCGGAACACCCCGGTACGCCTCCTTGACCGCTTCAGCCATCTCTGGGAGGTCCCATGCCCACGTCAGCAGCGCCTCCACCAGTTCCGGGTCCGTCGCGGCCTCGATGTCATCCCACCGCTCCCGCATGGGCAGCAGCTTGGCCTCAACGGACTCAAGCATTCGCGCACGCGTGCCTGTTTCTCGGATCCAGCCGAGGCGACCAGCCCCCTTGATCGCGGCCACCCGTTGAGCGCGCAGCTCGAAGACCTGCTTCATCAGGGCGGTGGTGGCGGGCTCAGCCTGGCGAGCCGCAAATGTCTGGCTCGACAGTTCTCCGGCGATCCGAACCAGTTCGTCTTCCCCTAGCTCTTCCGCGGCGAGGTCGATGAGTGTCGCGTCGATACCGTCGATCAACGTGTGCAGTGCGGTCACCCCCTCTAGGATGTCGTTCGTTAGGGTGAGGCTTTGCTGGCTCAGCGCGGACTGAAGCCGACGCATGAGCTCGAGCAGTGCCCCGGAGACGCGTTCGCCCGGTTGCTGCTGAGCGACGGGGGCTACCAAAGGCCACTGTCCAGGGTTGGCGCAGATGACGAGGCCCTTGGTGGTTGCTCCCGCTCGTCCCGCTCGTCCAACGAGGTTCTTGATGTCGCGCGCGAGCAGGTTCTCCGCCGCCCCATCCGGGCCGCAACGTTGCACCGAGTACAAAACCAAAGTCCTGATCGGCAAGTTGACGCCCTCGGCCAGCGTGTTCGTGCATATCGCCAATCGAACGTCCTCCCTGCGAACCAAGGCTTCGACGACCTCCCTGGTTTCCTGCGGAATATCTCCGTGGTGCAGAACAGCTCCCGCCGCCAGTGCTCGGGTTCCAACCCATGAAGCGCCGTACTCTAGAGTGAAGTACTCGACTGCAGCCTGGAGCTTCGCTCCGTCCTCAACGAATTGCATGGGAGCAGGCATTGGCAGCGGGCTCTCCAGCTGGGCTAGAAGCTCGTTCGCGAGCCCTACGGCTCCCTGATTGCCCCGCTTATTGGCGGCAAACACGGCAACCGGCCCCATCGACAATGCCTTTCGTGCTGCGGCAATGGCCTGGGTCTTCATAGAGTTAAACGAATATGTGTTCAACCGGCCCGTCGAGGCGCTGCGGTAGCGAAAGTCATCTCGGCTAAGAAAATTTTCGATCGAGAACGTGGATGCATCTTGGTGCGGATGAATTTGTAGTGACACCATAGTTCTGGTGTTCGTACCGGACACCCGGAGCACTGCGAATTCGGCGAGAGCCGGACGATAGTCGCTGCGGACTACGGTTTCGTCCGTGCCGTCAAGCCACGTGTTGATCTCCTCGATGTTCGGGACAATGGCCGAAACGAAGACAAACTTGGGTGGGCCAATCTCTCGGGCTCGCATCCGAGCGAGCAGCAGCTCCAGTCCTACCCCGCGGGCCCCGCTGTCCAGGAGGTGTCCTTCATCACAGATGACGAGGGAAACACGGGCGAATAAGTTCGGTTCCGCACTTAGCAAGCCCGACAACGCCTCTGGCGTCGCGACGAGCGCCCGCATGTCGTCAAAGTCTTGTACCTCGTCGCGAGTAGGCACAGTCCCTCCATACGCGCACCGGGCAGGAAGACCCATACGGCCTAGGCGCTTCACGAGGCTGCCGCGCAGCTCCGCCGCAAGGGACCGGTACGGAACAAGCAGGATTGCCACATCCTCAGGATGCCGCTTCAGGTGGTAATAGAGCAGTGTCTCCGAAAGTGCCGTCTTGCCCGCCCCGGTAGGCATCTGGATGGAGAATGAAGTTGCTCCTCCCAGCAGCCCGCTTCTGATTGCGTCGATCTGCGAAGGGAAGAAGTCCCATACCGGCGGGTCTCGGTTGAGAAGTGAGCGAACAAGGGAATCCCAAAATTCCGAGTCACCATCCGGAAGGACGGCACGGATATTTGTCTCCTGGAACCTGGAGAGTATGCGTCGAAAAAGGCGCCATCCCACCCATTCGTCGGGGGCGGACTTCAGCGCAAACGCTTCCCTCTCCGCAGCCTCCTCGCTCTGCGCCTGAATCGCGTCCAAATTACCCCTTCGCACGGCACCAACGAGGGTACTCACACGTGCGGACGTGATCGTCGATGGCCTTGCGAGCAGCTCGTAGCACGCTCTCTGCATCTCACTGAGGGCACCCGGGTCCGTCGCCTTGAGCGTGAGATATGCAGAGGCCGAGTAGCCTCCAAAATAGAACGCTGCCGCAGCGAGGACAGCAGCTTCCGGTTCCAGTATCCCGCGATAAACTGGTGCCTGATCGACTCCGACGCCTCCTGCCTGAGTAATTGCGTTGCCTAACTGCGACCAGTCGACAGAATCGTTGTACGGCTCATGGAGTCGATCGAAGAGCTCTCCAACAAGCGAGATATAGTAGTCGTCACCTCGAGAGCGCAGGTAGCTCAGCTGCGATGGCGGCTGTGAAAAGCCAAATCGCTCCACGTGATAAAGGGCTCCAGCGTCGCTCACCCACTTGGCCAGAGTCTCCCTCATGTGCCGTCCCCAAGTTCTGCGACGGTGGCATGAACGGCGTCGAAGACCTCCTCGTAACGCCGCTTAAGATCTGGGATGGCGATCACGACTACCGTGTAATCCGTGGGCTCTTCCTCTGGAGCGTCTGCGAGCTCTTCATCCACGAGACTCGCACATACAACCGCGACGGCCCGGAACTCTTTCTGCACGTAGGGGTGATCGGTGGCATTGGTGAAGCGCTCTATATGAGCGACGGTCGTGGTTCCGAGGTCTTCGTGAAGTGCACGCTCCTTCAACCACACCAGCGTCTTGGCTAAGCGACTTGTCCGATCCTTCTCGCAGTCAGCAATTGCCGAGCTAATGGGCGTGGACTCCGCATTGGTGGACTTGGTCTTCACCTCGGAACAGAGGATGCGATCCTCGGTTGAGGCTTCGGGCCAGTGCGGCAGCACGAAGTGAACGACATCAGAGAATGGCGCTGGCTTCGTCCGATCCTGCTTCAACCGCCACTTTTTCGGGCCAATAAGATCGACTTCTGGCTCGATAGCTGCGTGGTACAGGAAGACCAGAATCTCCCCGAAATCACCGGCCATGGTGGAGCCTCGCTCTGGCAGCTTGGCCCTGACGAGTTCCGTTTTCGGGCGACCGGTGGCAGCGGCTCGCTCGTCGAGTAGCGAATCTTCGATGTAGCATCGGCGAACTGGCACACCAAGAAGATCCGCCCAAGCAGCCGCGTGCTCGTCAGGCACGCGAACCACGACGTATGGTGACTTATGCTCCTCGGCGAACCATGGCGCCAAGGTAGCTGCGTCAATACCTAGATCTAGCATCAGCTCTGCTATTCTGTAGTCCTAACGGCTTTCTTCACCCGCGCCCGCCACGAAACGAGCGACAGAGAGGCGAAATTTCCCGGGTGTCGGGTGAAAGAATTTGTTGGGCACCAAGGCTACGCACCCACGTGTGAAATCGCACCCAACTCTTTGGAAGCCGGGAAGCCTGACTTCAGAAGAATGCTATAACCACGATCATAATATGGCGGTGGAAATAGCGCGTGAACTCCAAGCATTCTTCCATTGCCAAGCCACGTGAGCGCGTCTGCTAACGAAATGCGAATAACACCCCTCACCTGCTTATGATAGTCGATTGGGCGCATTACCTGATCGCCACGCACGCGAAACACTAAGCCATGCTGAGCGTGCGGCCGGAGAAAAATCGAAGGCACGGCTGCTCGAAGATCAATAAGCTCAGTATTCTTTCCAAGATAGTGTCCCGGCGCTCTGCGTGTGTCACGGCCTTGGTCTGCTCCAACAAGCAAGACATACACGAACCCATCGAGTTCTTTGTGCACGGACCGCTTCTCGAAATGAAGATATTCGCCGGCTGGACCAGTACCGTGAGTTCGGTGGCACGCAAACCAAAGTGCTACCCAAACGTTATCTACAAGATCCAGCCAGCTTGTCTTTAACCCATAGTGCTGCAGAATTGCCTCATGCGATTCTTGCGCGAAGGAGCCAAATATATTGTTGTCCTCCCGTAACTGTCTTATGGCTTTGTTAAGTTCGCTGATCTTCCTCGACTGTCCTGCCTGCGTGGAAACGCCTCGAAACAATGTCGGCGATAGCGAGCCATGAAGCTTTGATTCTCCGCGAAAGAACACACCCTCATCTTTCTCTGCGCCATTCTTGAACTTGAGATACCCTGCTGCTTGAACAAGTGCGTGAGGATCGTAGACGTGGTAGACGCATCTGCCTGATGCTGCGTCAGGCAGGTATTCAGAATCTCGTATAGAAAGTTTGCTTAGTGGCATTGTTTTTGTTGTGCCCAACTATAAATGGACGGCCTAAACCCCGCATAATACCCAGCGTCGACCGGCGTTCAGCGTAGCAGCATCTTCAGGTTCAACGATTTATGCCCGGAACCCATACACTCTCGAGGAGTGTTATGCGGCGGATGCGCATGATAAGACGTATTGCGGCGCATCCGCCGCATCACGTCCCACGGCGGCTGCATTACAGCTACCGCACCGAACAAGCCCACATCTATTGGATCCGCTTCATCTTTTCCGGCAAGAGGCGCCCAAGAGAGATGGGCAAGGAGGTCTCGGCCATTCTGAGGCGCATGAGGGAACGCTACTGGTTGATGGCAATCGTGTACGGGAGGGGGCTTCGGGCAGCGGAGTGGCTGCCGCAGATCGATACCCACGTGCTGCAGCGTGGCGGGGGGGCGGTGCGGGGTCCGGTGGATGCGTTGCTCGGCAGCGGGGGATGCCCCGAAGACCCCGCCTGCACAGCGCGGCCTTCCTTCTTTTTTCCATCGCCCTGAATCCATGGCCGCGTCCCTCCTTTCCTTACCGGCTCAATCCCCTGGTGACGTTCCCCGAGGCATGGATGGGGATCGCACCATATCTCGGCACAGCCCTTATCAAACCACCATCGGCCTTGCCTGTCCATGCTGCCCCCTATGCTGTCCCCTATCAGGAAAAGGGCCCGCGCCGGCGTTGACCCCCGTTCGTTGCGCCAGTAGGCTTTGCCCGACTACAGGTGTTCGGGAAGCCGGTGACGCCGCCCCGCGGCCAGTCCGGCGCTGTCCCCGCAACGGTAGGCGGGCAAGGCAGGACCCAGCCACTGCGCCGCACGTGTCCCCAGGGGCAGGCGGTGTGGGAAGGCGTCCTGCAAGGGGCCATCCGGCCCCGGCCCGCGAGCCCGGAGACCGGCCTGTAGCCCATGCATGCCCAGCGGCGGGGAGCCCGCGATGGCGATACCATGCTGCTGGTGCGGCGGTCCCGCACCCGAGTATCCCGTCCTGCCCTTCTCCCGCCCCGTGGCCCCTTTTCTCAAGGATGCGGGAGAAACGTCATTCAGTCCCTCCAACGATCCCCTTTCCACGCTCCGTGCCCTCTTCCAACGATGCTGCTGTGCCTGTCCCTGCTCCTGCTGCCTGCACTGGCCTGGGGGGGCGAGGAGGCCAGGGAACCGGGTGGCGATCATGTAGCCGCCGCCACCCATACGGTCCGGGACATGCTCGGCCGGCAGGTGAGGGTTCCAAAGGAGATCCGGCGCATCGCCACGGTGAACGTGGACGCCTTTCGCATGCTCCTGCACCTGCAGGCCGAAGACCGCATCGTGGGGATCCCCAGTGACATGTTCGGGTCCCGGTTCTCCCGCGACCCGACCCTGGAGGCCCTGGCCTTCGAGCGCCTGGAGGACACCCCCCGGGTGGGGGGCGGGCAGCCCGGGTCCGAGATCGACCTGGAGGGGGTCATCGCCACGGACCCGGACCTGTTCATCCTGTGGTCCTTCAGCCATCGCGGCGACACGAGGGCCATGGCCCGCCAGGCCGACCGGATCCAGGAGAGGCTGGGCATCCCGGTGATCGCGCTCAACACCCTGGGGATGGAGCCGGACGCCGGGAAGGCCCAGGCCACCCTGAGGCGGGCCTACCGCCTGCTGGGGCGTCTGCTGCAACGGGAGGAACGGGCCCGCCAGAGCGGCCTTGAGCTCCGTACCCGCCCGTGACACCTGCCCCGACCCAGGAAAGAGACTGCGGCCCCCAGGGGGCCGCGACGATCCGGGCGTACCGGCTGCGCAACCGCAACCGCTGGCTCCTGTTGCTCCTTTTGGGGCTTGCCCTTTGCGCGACCTTGATCCTCGGGCTCACCCTGGGCCCCTTCCCGACCCCCCCCTTGGAGGTGGTCCAGGCGCTGCTGCCGGGCCTGCCCTGGGGCGAGGCGGACCCCCGCAGCGCCCACATCGTGCGCAACATCCGCCTGCCGCGCCTGGCCACGGCCGGGCTGGCGGGGGCGGGGCTGGCCCTGGCCGGGGTCATCCTGCAGACCCTGCTGCGCAATCCCATGGCCTCGCCGTTCACCCTGGGGTTCTCCTCCGGGGCCTCCCTGGGGGCGGCCCTGGTGATCATCACCGGCTTCTCGGCCTTCGGTCTGGCCGGCATCGTCATCCACGCCTTCCTCGGCGCCCTGCTGGTATCCCTGATCATCCTGGCCATGGGCCACTGGAAGGGGGCCACGCCCACCGCCCTGATCCTGACGGGCGTGGCGCTAATGTACTTCTTCAATGCCGCCACCACCCTGCTGATCTATTTCTCGGACGTCTACGCCACGCGGGAGGTCCTGTTCTGGACCGTGGGCAGCCTGAGCCGGGCCGGATGGGACAGCACCCTGTACATCGCGCTGGCCCTGATGCTGACCCTGCCGGCGTTCCTCTACTGGGCCCCCGGGCTCAACCGGCTGCTGCTGGGGGATGCATCGGCCCGCAGCCTGGGGCTGGCGGTGGGGCGGCTGCGGGTGGGGCTGATCCTGCTGGTGGCCCTGCTGGTGGCCACCGTGGTGTCCTTCACCGGCGGTATCGGGTTCCTGGGCCTGGTGGCGCCGCACCTGGCCCGCATGCTCATCGGCACGGACCACCGCTTCCTGATCCCGGCAACCGCCCTGCTGGGGGCGTTGCTGCTGATGCTGGCGGACCTGGTCTCCCTGCATGCCTTTCCGGACACCATACTCCCTGTGGGGGTGGTCACCGCCTTTCTCGGCTCGCCCCTGTTCATCTACCTGATCCTGCGCCGCCGGGAGGGGGCCCCGGCCATATGAGCACCCCCGCCCTGCAGATCACCGGATTGCACTTTGACTATGGCTCCAAGACCGCGCTCCACGGTGTGGATCTGGAAGTGGACCGGGGGGAGATCGTGGCCCTGCTCGGGCCCAACGGTTCGGGCAAGACCACCCTGCTGCAATGCGCCAACCGGCTGCTGAAGGCACGGCGGGGCGAGATCCATCTCCTCTCCCGGCCCCTTGCCGGCCTGTCCCGGGCCCGCATCGCCCGGCACATCGCCTATGTGCCCCAGGTCGCGGATGGGGTCTATCCCATGACGGTCCTGGAGAGCGTGCTGCTGGGTCTGGAAGGGATCCGGTGGCGCTATCCCACTGCGGAGGTGGAACGGGCCGTGGCCCTGCTGGAACATCTGGACATGCCCCACCTGGCCCATGCACTGCTGACGGAGATCAGCGGCGGCGAACGCCAGAAGGCGGCCATCGCCCGGGCCCTGATGCGCGAGACGCCCCTCCTGCTCCTGGATGAACCGAGCAATCACCTGGATCTGCGCCACCAGCGGGACCTGATCCGCATCCTGCAACGGCGCAGCCGGGAGACGGGTCAGGGGATCCTGGTGGTGCTGCACGACATCAACATCGCCACCCAGCTGGCGGACCGCATCGTCCTCATGCGGGAGGGGCGGATCCTCGCGCAGGGTCCGCCCTCAGAGATCATCACCCGGGATACGATCCAGGAGGTCTACGGGGTGGACGCCGGGATCGTTTCCGACGGGGCAACCCCCTACCTCACCGGCTTTTACTGACCCACCTGACCGCGGTGGCGCAGGGCGTGGTCCATGAGCACTAGGGCCAGCATGGCCTCGGCGATGGGGGTGGCGCGGATGCCCACGCAGGGGTCGTGGCGGCCGGTGGTGACCACCTCCACCGGCTGGCCGTGGCAATCCAGGGACCGCCCCGGCAGGCGGATGCTGGAGGTGGGCTTGAGGGCGATGCTCACGCGGATGTCCTGTCCCGAGGAGATGCCCCCCAGGACCCCGCCGGCGTGGTTGGAGAGAAAGCCCTCCGGGGTCATCTCGTCCCGGTGCTCGCTGCCCTTTTGCTCGACGCAGTCGAAGCCGTCGCCGATGGCCACCGCCTTGACGGCGTTGATGCCCATCATGGCATGGGCGATGTCCGCGTCCAGGCGGTCGAACACCGGCTCGCCCCAGCCCGCCGGCAGCCCGGAGGCCACCACATGGATGCGCGCCCCCACGGAGTCCCCGGACTTGCGCAGTTCGTCCATGTAGGCCTCCATCTCGGGTACCCGTTCGGCGTCCGGGCAGAAGAAGGGGTTGGTCTCCACCACGGACCAGTCCAGGGCCTGGGCACGGATGGGACCGAGCTGGGCCAGGTAACCGCGGATGTCCACGCCATAATGCAGCTTCAGGTACTTGCGGGCGATGCCCCCGGCGGCCACGCGCATGGCCGTCTCCCGGGCGGAGCTGCGGCCCCCGCCGCGGTAGTCCCGGATGCCGTATTTCTTGAAATAGGTGTAGTCGGCATGGCCCGGACGGAAACGCTCGGCGATCTGGGAGTAGTCCTTGGAGCGCTGGTCCTCGTTCTCGATGAGCAGGCCGATGGGGGTGCCGGTGGTGTACCCCTCGAACACCCCCGAGAGGATGCGCACCCGGTCGGGCTCGCGGCGCTGGGTGGTGTGGCGGGACTGGCCGGGGCGGCGCCGGTCCAGATCCTTCTGCAGGTCCGCCTCGGTCAGGGGCAGCCCCGGGGGGCAGCCGTCCACGACGCAGCCGATGGCCGGGCCGTGGCTCTCGCCGAAGCTTGTGACGGTGAAGAGTCTGCCTAGGGTGTTTCCGGACATGTTCGTGGTTTCCCGGCGGGGGACCCGCAGCTTGGCACCGCGCAGGTGGCCGCCGCGGGGCGGACAGGCGGCGGGAGGACGCGGGCCCCGGGGCCGGGGCCCGCAGTGGTCAGATCACGCGGGAGAAGCGCTGTTCCTTGGCCTCGCGCAGGTAGCGGTCGAAGGTCATGCAGATGTTGCGGATGAGCAGCCGCCCCGCCGGCAGCACGGTAATGGACTCGCCCGTCATCTGAAGCAGGCCGTCCGCCTGCATGCCCTCCAGGGCCTTGAGTTCCTGGGCGAAGTAGTCGTTGAAGCGGATGCCGTGGGCCTTCTCCACGTCGGCGAAGGCCAGTTCGAAATGGCAGATGAGGCGGGTGATCACATCCCGGCGCAGCAGGTCGTCGGCGTCCAGTTCCACGCCGCGGAACACCGCCAGGCGGCCGGCGTCGATGCGCTCGAAGTAGCTCTCCAGGTCGTGGCGGTTCTGGCTGTAGCTGTGCCCCACCATGCCCACGCTGGTGGAGCCCAGGCCCACCAGATCGCAGTTGGAATGGGTGGAGTACCCCTGGAAGTTGCGATAGAGGGTGTGGTCCCGCTGGGCCACGGCCAGTTCATCATCGGGTTTGGCGAAGTGGTCCATGCCGATGTAGACGTAGCCCGCCTCGGTGAGCTGCTGGATGGTCTGCTGCAGGATGGCCAGTTTCTCCGAGGGGCTGGGCAGGTCCGCCTCGTTGATGCGCCGCTGCGGCTTGAAGCGGTCCGGCAGGTGGGCGTAGTTGAAGACGGAGATGCGGGCCGGGTCCACCTGGATGATCTTGTCCACGGTATGGCCGAAGGTCTTGCGGTCCTGGTGCGGCAGACCGTAGATCAGGTCCACGCTGGTGGAGCGGAAGCCCAGGCGCCGGGCCTCGTCCAGCACCCCCAGCACCAGGGATTCGCTCTGCACCCGGTTGACCGCCTGCTGCACCCGCTCGTCGAAGTCCTGCACCCCCAGGCTGATGCGGTTGAAGCCCAGCTTGCGCAGCAGGGAGAGGGTATGGTCATCCACCTCCCGGGGGTCGATCTCGATGGAGTATTCGCCGGTGTCATCGTCCAGCAGCCGGAAGTGCTCCGCCGTGCGCTGCATGAGTTCGGTCATCTCGTCGTGGGAGATGAAGGTGGGGGTGCCGCCGCCCCAGTGCAGCTGGGTCACCGGACGGCTGCGATCGAACAGCTCGCCCTGCAGCTCCATCTCCCGGTACAGCCGGTCCAGGTAGGGACGGGCGCGGGTGCGGTCCTTGGTCACCACCTTGTTGCAGGCGCAGTAGAAGCAGACGGTGTCGCAGAAGGGGATGTGGAAGTACAGCGACAGCGGGCGGCCGCTGGCGTTGGTCTCCCGGGCGATCTCGGCGTAGCGCTCCGCCGTGAAGCCCTCGTGGAACTGGACCGCCGTGGGATAGGAGGTGTAGCGGGGACCCGCCGTGTCGTAACGGTTGATCAGGTCCAGATCGAAGTCGATGGTCTGCGACAAGCTCATGGCGGTAGGTTACCCGGCGATGATGTGTGACTGGAAGTCGGAATTCCTCAGGATAAAACGGCCGGCGCAAAAAGGCACGGCATGGCGCGATGCTCCCCTGACCCAGCGCAATTACACCCGCGCCGGTCCGTTCAACCCGGCCCGCCCGGGAACGCCTCCCGGAGCTGTTCCCGGGTGAGCAGGAAGACCCCCTGCCCGCCGTGCTCGAACTCCAGCCAGGTGAAGGGGACCTGGGGCAGCCGCGCCTCCAGGGCCGGGGCACTGTTGCCCACCTCCACCACCAGGATGCCCCCGGGGCTGAGGTGCTCGGCGGCCCGCTCCAGGATGCCCAGGGTGGCCTCCAGGCCGTCCTCCCCGGAGGCCAGCCCCAGGGCCGGTTCCCGGCGAAACTCCGGCGTCAGGGCCGCCATGTCGGCGGCATCCACATAGGGCGGATTGCTCACGATGAGATCGTAGCACCGCCCCTCCAGGGCGTCGAAGAGATCCGATGCCAGCGCCTCCACCCGGTCCTCCAGGGCGTGGCGGCGGATGTTCTCCCGCGCCACCGCCAGGGCATCGGCGCTGACATCGGACAGGTCCACCCGGGCCTCGGGGAAGACATGGGCGCAGGCGATGCCGATGCAGCCGCTGCCGGTGCACAGATCCAGCACCCGCGAGACCCGCTCCGGCTCCAGCCAGGGGGTGAAGCCCCGCTGGATCACCTCGGCCAGGGGGGAGCGCGGCACCAGCACGCGCTCGTCCACATAGAAGGGCAGGCCCATGAACCAGGCCTCCCGGGTCAGGTAGGCGGCGGGCTTGCGCGTCTCCACCCGCTGCTGCAGCAGGTCGGCGACCCGGTTGCGCTCCTCCCGGGTGAGGCGACAATCCAGCCAGGGGCCGGACAGGTCCAGGGGCAGATGCAGGGCGTGCAGCACCAGCCAGGCGGCCTCATCCAGGGCATTGTCGGTGCCGTGGCCGAAGGTGAGCCCGGCCGCGGTGAAGCGGCTCAGCCCCCATCGGATGAAGTCACGGGCCGTGACCAGGTCGTCGATCTCCGCTCGGTTCGTCATGCATCCAGGCGATCAGGAAAGGGAGGGAGGATGATACCCTTTCCTCCCCGGGCACATAAGACCGCTTAAGGACGCGCAAACTGATGAACGATGCATCCGCCCCCCTTGCAGACCGCATCCGGGCCCTGGCCCTGCATGTGCTGCCCCACCACGCCATCTCCCGGGGGGTGCACCGCCTGGCCCGGCTGCAGACGCCGCTGAAGGACCCCGTGGCGCGCTGGTTCATCCGCCATTACGGACTGGACATGGACGAGGCGGTGCACGCGGACCCGGCCGCCTATCCCAGCTTCAACGCCCTGTTCACCCGGGCCCTGCGCCCGGGGGCAAGGCCCCTGGACCCGCGCCCCGATGCCCTGCTGAGCCCCGCGGATGCCCGCGTGAGCCAGTTGGGGCGCATCCGGGCGGGCCGTCTCCTCCAGGCCAAGGGCCACGACTACACGGCGACGGCCCTGCTGGGGGGCGAGGACCGGGCCGCGCCCTTCCAGGACGGGGATTTCATCACCCTCTATCTCTCCCCCCGGGACTATCACCGGGTGCACATGCCCGCATCCGGCAGCCTGCGGGAGACGGCTCACATCCCCGGGCGCCTGTTCTCCGTGGCCCCCTTCACCACCCGCGCCATCCCCGGCCTGTTCACCCGCAACGAGCGTCTGGTGTGCCTGTTCGACACCCCCCACGGCCCCCTGGCCCTGGTGCTGGTGGGGGCCATCAACGTGGGTTCCATCGAGACGGTCTGGGGCGGTGAGACGGGCAGCCGCGCCCGGGGTGCACCCCGGGTGAAGGATCACCACGCCGATCCCGTGGCCCTGGAGCGGGGCGAGGAGATGGGGCGCTTCAACCTGGGGTCCACGGTCATCCTGCTGCTGCCCCGGGGACGGGTTCGGTGGGATCCGGCGCTGGCCCCGGACCAGACGGTGCGCGTGGGCCAGGGGCTGGGGACACTGCAGGGGAATGTGCCCCAGGCCTGACGGGGCCGCACCACCCGGGCCTGAGACCGGGTCAGGCCCGGGTGGTGTCGAAGGCCAGGACGCGGCGGATGTCGTCCTCGCCGCTCAGGGCCATGAGCAGGCGGTCCACCCCCAGGGCCACGCCGGCGCAGTCCGGCAGCCCGGCCTCCAGGGCCTGCAACAGACGGGTATCCATGGGCACGTCGGCAAGGCCCCGCTGGGCCCGGGCGGCGCGCTCCGCCTCGAAGCGGCGGCGCTGCTCGGCGGCGTCCCCCAGTTCATGGAAGCCGTTGGCCAGCTCCAGGGCCCCCCAGTACAACTCGAAGCGCTCCGCCACCGGCGGATCCCCGGGGCGGACCCGGGCCAGGGCCGCCTGGCTGGCGGGATAGTCATGGATCAAGGTGAGCCGGTTGGGGGGGAAGGCGGGGCAGACCACCGTGGACAGGAGCAGGTCCAGCCAGGCGTCCCGGTCCAGCTCCCCCTGCACCGCAAGGCCCAGTTCCCGGGCGCGGCGGGCCAGGGCCGGGGCATCGTCCCGGTGGGCATCCACCCCGGCATGGTCCGCCAGGGCCTGGGCATAGGTAAGCCGGCGGGTCACTGCGGCACGCCCCTCGTGGTCCACGGCCCGCACCAGGGCCTCCACCTCGTCCATGAGGCGGTGGTGATCGAACCCCACCCGGTACCATTCCAGCAGGGTGAACTCGGGGTTGTGGTGGCGACCGGCCTCATCGGCCCGAAACACCCGGGCCACCTGATAGCAGTCCCCCACCCCCGCGGCCAGCAGCCGCTTCATGGGGAACTCCGGCGAGGTATGCAGAAAGCGCCGGCCGCTGGGCAGATCCAGGGAGAGGCTGCCCACCTGGGGATCCGTGGTGCCGGCGCCGGAGAGATAGGGGGTCTCCACCTCCAGCACCCCATGCCGGGCGAAGAAGGCGCGCAGGTCCGAGAGCAGCCGCGCCCGCCGGTGCAGCAGGGCCGGCGGGGCCCCCGGCCGCCAGCTCACGCGCGGGAGACGTACTCGCCGGTGCGGGTGTCCACCCGGATCACGTCCCCCTCGTTGACGAACAGGGGCACCTTCACCACCGCCCCCGTCTCCAGGGTGGCGGGCTTGGTGCCGCCGGTGGCGGTATCCCCGCGGATGCCGGGATCGCACTGGGTGATCTTCAGTTCCACGAAATTGGGCGGGGTCACCGACAGGGGGACGTTGTTCCACAGGGTGACCACGCACATGTCCTGTTCCTTGAGCCACTTCATGGCCTCCGCCACGGCGGTCTCACCGGCGGCGTACTGCTCGAAGCTGTCCGGTACCATGAAGTGCCAGAACTCGTCATCGGCATAGAGGTACTGCATCTCGGTGTCGATGACGTCGGCGGCCTCCACCGACTCCCCGGACTTGAAGGTCTTGTCCAGGACCCTGCCCGTCTTCAGGTTGCGGATCTTGACGCGGTTGAAGGCCTGGCCCTTGCCGGGCTTGACGAACTCGTTCTCCACGATGGTGCAGGGATCGCCGTCCATCAGGATCTTGAGTCCGCTCTTGAATTCGTTGGTGCTGTAGCTAGCCATACGGATCGTTCTCCACACCGGACCGCCGGCCCGGGTCGCTCACAGGGTCGTTATCCCTTTCCTTCGGGACATGTCTGGCGCATCACGGCGGCGGGGCGGCACAATGCCCCGCTCACGTCCTGCCCCGGTAAAATTCGCCATGATAACCCGAATCCCCGCCCATCGTCAGGAGCCCGTGGCCGCCGCGGAGGGCGCACGGGACCCTCTCACCGATCCCGATACCCTGCTCCAGCAGCTGGGGCTGGACCCCGCCCTGCGCCCCGGGGCGCAGCGCGCCGCCGCCGATTTTCCCCTGCGCGTGCCGGCCGCCTATCTGCAACGCATCCCCCCGGGGCGACCGGACGACCCCCTGCTGCGCCAGGTCCTGCCCAGCGCGGCCGAACTGGAGGCAGTTCCCGGCTTTGGCCCCGACCCCCTGCAAGAGCGGGAACGCATGCCCGTGCCCGGGCTCATCCACAAATATGCCGGCAGGGTCCTGGTCATGCTCACCACGGCCTGTCCCATCCATTGCCGCTACTGCTTCCGGCGCCACTTCTCCTCCACCGAAACGGCCTCACAACGCCACTGGCCAAAGGTACTGGACTACCTGCGGGCCCGTCCTCAGCTGCGGGAGGTGATCCTGAGCGGCGGCGACCCCCTGGCCCTGGGGGACCGCCGGCTGGCCCATCGCATCGCCGACCTGGCCGGGATCCGGCACCTGCATGTCCTGCGCCTGCACAGCCGCGCCCCGGTGGTCACGCCGGAGCGGGTGACCCCGGCCCTGCTCGATACCCTGGAGACCTGCCCGCTGCAGACGGTCCTGGTGATCCACGCCAACCACGCAAGGGAACTGGACGGCCCGGCCCGCCGCGCACTGGCGCAGCTGGCGCGGCGGGGGGTGCGCCTGTTCAACCAGACGGTGCTCCTGCGGGGGGTCAACGACGATGTCCCGGCCCTGGCGGACCTGAGCCGTGCCCTGTTCGACAGCGGCGTCCAGCCCTATTACCTGCACCTGCTGGACCCGGTGGCGGGGGCGGGCCACTTCCACGTGCCCGAGGAGGAGGCGGTGCGCCTCATGCAGGACCTGGGCGCCCTCCTGCCCGGCTACCTCCTGCCCCGGCTGGTGCGGGAGATCCCGGGGCAACCGGGCAAGACCCCCGTACACGGCCCCATGGACGGCCCCGCACCCGGCGGATCCCCCGCGGCCCTTTCATTACCCCCGGAGGGGGTATAGTATTTAGTGAACTTCATCACAAAAGGTCGTTCCCAAAAGGGATTTGAACACCACACCAGGAGCATGCCGGCATGCTGGTCGGGTCCCCCGCGGCACCATCCGAGAATGAGAGCGTCCCCACCCAGCCCCGCCATCTCAAGCGGTGGCTGAAGGCCCTGCCCCTGGCCAACCCGGGGGAGACGGCGCGGCTGTTCTGCGCGGCCCTGGAGCAGATCAACGCCCGGGAGCTGCCCCCCGCCCGCCGCCTGGAACTCCTGGAACTGATGCGCCCCACCCGGCGCTACCTCCTGGATAAGCTCGGCCGGCACTTCATCAATCGCCCCCTCCCCCTGTCCCCCCGCGGCCAGCGCATCGCGGAACTCAACCGGCGGGTCCTGGAGGACGTGGCCCGGGGCTATCTCACGGCGGTGGAGGCCTGCCGCCTGGATGCGGACGCCCTGCGCCCCCGCCACCAGGTGCTGGCCATGCACCGCGCCCTCCACGCCCTGTATCAGCAGTTGTTCCACCTGGCCCGCATCTACCAGCCCGTCCCCCCGGGTCTGTGGCAGCGGATCCACGGCATCCATGCCCTGGCCGAGGCCCGCGGCCTGGAGACTCGGGCCGTGAAGGATCCGGAGATGGCCTGCGGCTCCCGTTGCACCCTCACCGGGATCTACAAGCAGGCCTGTCTCCTCGCCCTGGCCGACCCCCTGACCCTGCACCGGGGGGACGTGGAACGCCTGGCCCGCTTCCTGGAGGAACACGCCGGGGAATGCACCCTGGGCACGACCCCCATCCCCGACAACGGCGGCCATCTCTACGTGGTGGATCTGGCCGCCGACGCCCCGCCCGCCCACCGCCCCCGGGAAGAGGCCCCCCAGGGGGAGACCATCCGCTACCTGAACCCCGCCCCCTTGCTGCGGCGGCTGCGGGCCTGTACCGGGGCGACCAGCGGGCCCGGGCATACCGCCCCCCTCACCAGCGACCAGGCCAGCCGGGTCATCCAGGCCTGGACCAACACCGCCCGGCGCCGCTTCGGCCGCAGCCCGGGCCAGGGGGAGATGGAAGCCGCCATCGGCATGGACGCGATCCATCGGGTCCTGCACGGGGAGGACGAAGGCGACGGGCGCCGGGGACACGGGGACGGCCCGGGGGATGGCCCCGTCCGCTCCCGGGAGGAGGCCCTGGAGGCCCTCTTCACCCTGGCCGAGTTGTCTCCTCCCCCCCAGGAACAGGAGGAGGGCATCAGCGTCAGCTATCTAAAAGACCTGCCCGGCGAGGGCAGTGCCGGCCTGTGGGAGCAGGTGGCCCGGCGCCGTCCGATGCGGGACAGCGAGCCCGAACCGCCGGAGCCGGAACCGGCCCCCTCCCCCGGTGAGCAGATCACCCGCTGGCGGATCATGGACGCCAGCGCCGGGGGATTCCGCCTGCGCTGGAACGGCGATGGCCTCACCCGGGCCCAGGTGGGCGAACTGTTGATCCTGCGGGACCGGCGCGATCCCAAAAACACCTGGCGTGTGGGCATGATCCGGCGGATGATCCAGGGCGAGGACGGGGCGCTGGAGTTGGGGGTGAAGATGCTGGCCCCCCGGGCCCTGCCGGTGGGGGTCAGCGCCGTTACACGCCACAACGGGACCGGCCAGCCTGCACCCGCCCTGCTGCTCCCGGCCATCCAGGTGTTGGGCCAGCCCGCCACCCTGGTGTGCCCCACCGGCCTGTTCCAGTTGGGGGAACGCATCCGGGTGCACATGGATGGGGAGACCCGGGAGGTGCTCCTGCCCTATGCGGAACGCCAGACCACCCGCTTCACCCAGTTCCGTTACCGCACCGCCGCCCCACAGGAATCCACGGCCGGGCGCCCCTCCCCCAGGGACGAGGACCGCTGGCCGGATCTGCTCTGATCCCCACGGCCCCCGGCCGCCCCGGCCCCGAAAAGCCGGGCGATGTTCACCCCTTGGGCCTTGTCTGTATAATCCCCGGACGCCCCCGCGCATCGGCCCCGCCCCGCGCAGCCCGGACCCGAAGGCATGGACCACATCATCCGCCTCTTGATCATCGACCCGGACCTGAACGACGCCGAGAAGATGATCAGCGCCCTCAAATCCGCGGGACTGGCGGTGCGGCCGCAGCGGGCCGCGGACGCCCAGGACCTGGAAGACAAACTCAGGGACCACGCCCCGGATGTCATCCTCTGCACCCTGGGGCAGCCCCAACTCCCCCTGGAGACCGTGGTGGAGAGCAACCGGCGCATGGGCCGCCATGCCCCGGTCATCGCCCTCACCGAGACCCCCGACAGCGATGTGGTGGAATGCCTGGAGGCCGGCGCCCACGATCTGGTGCACAAGGACCGCTTCGACCACCTGCGCCATGTGGTGGCACGGGCGGCCGCCCATCAGCAGCAATGGCGCCAGCTCAAGGCCTGTGAGGCCTCCCTGCGGGAGACGGAGCGCCGCTGCAAGACCCTCCTGGACAACTCCCGGGACGCCATCGCCTACGTCCACGAGGGCATGCACACCTACGCCAACAGCGCCTACCTGGAACTCTTCGGCTACACGGACGAGGAGGAACTGGAAGGGATCCCCCTCATGGACATGGTGGCCCGGGAGGACCAACCGGCCCTGAAGGAATTCCTGCGCGGCCACGAGGGCGGGGTGCCCCCCGACGCGGCCGATGGGGACACACAGGAACAGGTCCTGGAGCTACAGCTCACCCGGGCCGACGGCACCCCCTTCGCCGCCCGCATGGAGTTCAGCCCGGCCACCATCGACGGCGAGCCCTGCACCCAGATCCTCATCCGCAACCGCAGCAACACCCGGGAACTGGAGCGCCAGCTCAATTACCTGGCGCAGCGGGACCTGGTCACCGGCCTCTACAACCGACAGTACTTCATCGAGCAGCTGCAGCGCACCCTGGGCCGGGCCAACCAGGGCAAGGGCAACGCCAGTCTCATGGAACTGCGCATCGACCGTTTCGGCGACATCCGCGAGGCCGTGGGGGTGGCCGGCGGCGACCTGGTGCTGGCGGACATGGGCAAGGTCCTGGAGGATGCCTGCGGCGAGGGGGATATCGTCGCCCGCTTCGACGGCGAGGCCTTCGCCATCCTCTCCCTGCGCTGGGAACCGGCGGACGTGGAGGCCTTCGTGCACACCCTGCTGGAGCACATCGCCCACCACATCTGCGATGTGGAGGGGCGCTCCATCACCTGCACCGCCTCCGTGGGGGTGGCCCGCGTCGATGAGAATGCCCCGGACGTGAATGAACTCCTCTCCCGGGCGCAGAAGGCCTGCGAACAGGCGGGCCGCCAGGGCGGCAACCGCATGCAGGTCTACCAGCCCAAGGAAGGGGAGATGACCCAGAAGCAGCTGGACGAGACCTGGAATGAACGCATCACCGCGGCCATCCGGGACAACCGCCTGCACCTGCTGTTCCAGCCCATCGTCGGCCTCCATGGCGAGGGCGGCGAGCGCTACGAGGTGTTCATGCGGCTGCTGGACGAGCACGGCGAGGCCGTCAGCCCGGCCCATTTCCTGCCCAGCGCCGAGCGTACCGGCATCGCCGCGGACCTGGACCGCTGGGTCATCGACCACGCCATCGAGCGTCTCGCGGTGCAGCGCAAGGCCGGACACGAGACGGTCTTCTTCATCAAGATCACCGCCGGCTCCCTGCACGACCCCCAGATCCTGCCCTGGATCATGGAACGCCTGAAGGAGAAACGCATCCCCGCACAGTGCGTCGTCTTCGAGATGAAGGAGTCCACCGTGGTGGCCTACCTGCGCCAGGCCAAGGAGTTCGTGAAGGCCCTGCGCAGCGTCCATTGCGGCTTCGCCCTGGAGGACTTCGGCAACGGCCTCAATCCCTTCCAGGTGCTCAACCACGTGCCCGCCGATTACCTGAAGGTGGACGCCTCCTTCACCCGTAACCTGGCCAGCAGCCAGGAGAACCAGGAGACCCTGGGACGCATGACCGACACCGCCCACACCCAGAACCGGCTCGTCATCGCCCAGCAGGTGGAGGATGCCGCCAGCCTGTCCATCCTCTGGGGGCTGGGCATCAACTACATCCAGGGCAACTTCCTCCAACCCCCCACCGAATCCCTGGACTACGACTTCTCCACCAGCGGCTAACGGCCGGGTGGCGGGCCCCCAAACGCAAGCGGGGGCCCCGAAGGGCCCCCGCCGCATGCATGATCACACCTTGTACCGGGCTCAGCCCGCGGCCTTCAGGGCCATGATCCGCTCCTCCAGCGGGGGGTGGGTCATGAACAGGCGCTTCAGGCCCTGGGCCATGCCCCCGCCGCGGATGCCGAAGGCCCGCATCTGGTCCGGCATCTGGGCGGGCATCCCCTGGGCCGCCCGCAGCCGCTCCAGGGCATGGATCATCTTCTCGCGACCCGCCAGTTCGGCGCCGCCGGCGTCGGCGCGGAACTCCCGCCGGCGCGAGAACCACATGACGATGATGGAGGCCAGGATGGCCAGCACGATCTCCGCCACGATGGTGGTGATCCAGAAGGCCGGACCGTGGCCCTCCTCGTTCTTGAACACCACCCGGTCCACCACATGCCCGATCACCCGGGCCAGGAAGATGACGAAGGTGTTCACCACCCCCTGGATCAGGGCCAGGGTCACCATGTCGCCGTTGGCCACGTGGCTCACCTCGTGCCCCAGCACGGCCTCCACCTCATCCCGGCCCATGTTCTGCAACAGGCCGGTGCTCACCGCCACCAGGGCGTTGTTGCGGCTCATGCCGGTGGCAAAGGCGTTGGGCTCCGGGGAATTGAAGATGCCCACCTCGGGCATACCGATGCCCGCCTGACGGGCCTGGCGGCGCACGGTCTCCACCAGCCACTGCTCGTCGGGGCTGCGGGGCTGCTCGATCACCTGCACCCCCATGCTCATCTTGGCCATCCATTTGGAGATGGCCAGGGAGATGAACGAGCCGCCGAAGCCGAAGACCGCGGCGAAGATCAGCAGGCTGGTGTAGTCCAGGCCGGTGCCGGACTCGTCCAGGATGCGCTCCACCCCCAACAGCCGCAGGGTGATGCTCAGCACCACGATGATGGCCAGGTTGGTGGCCAGGAAAAGGGCAATGCGTTTCATGGGCTCTCCGTTATCGCGTCATGACCTAAAGGGACCGGCGTATTAGATGGGGGCCGGGGACAATAATTCAAGCCCGCGCCGCAGCGCTGGGACCCGCATTGCCAAGCGCCGCGGGGAGAAACCGGGATGGCGGGTGTGTGCCGCCGGCCCGCGGGGATCCCCGCTGCGGTTCTGGGGGCCTGCAACCTCAGTCGGCGTGCAGGCGATCCACCTTCTGGTAGCCCCGGGGCAGCCTCTGGCCGCGCCGGCCCCGCTCCCCCAGATAGTCGCGCCATTCCTCCGGCTTCATGGTCTTGGTCTTCTTCCCGGCCACCACGGTAAGGGGGGCATCGGCATCCACCAGGGCCAGGGCGGCCAGGGTCTCCTCCCCCGACTTCAGCCGGTCCGTCGGGATGTGCAGGATCTTGTTGCCCTTGCCCCGGGCCATCTGTGGCAGCTCCGACAGGGGGAGGAGGAGCAGATGGCCGGCGCTGCTGGCCGCCGCCAGGTACTGCCTCTCCAGGTCATGGATGCGCAGGGGATGCAGCACCTGCGCCCCGGCGGGGACGGTGAGCACCGCCTTGCCGGCGCGGTTGCGGGTGATCATGTCCTCCAGGCGGACGATGAAGCCATGGCCGTGGTCCGTGGCCAGGACATAGCGGTCCTCCCCGGCCCCCATCATGACGCCGATGAAGCGGGCCCCGTCCGGCGGCGACAGCCGTCCCGACAGGGGCTCCCCCTGGCCCCGGGCGGAGGGCAGACTGTGGGCCGGGAGGGTGTAGCTGCGCCCGGTGCTGTCCAGGAAGACCGCCGGCTGGTTGCTGCGCCCGGGGGCGGCGGACTGGTAGGCGTCCCCCGACTTGTAGTTGAGCCCCGGGGCGTCCACCTCGTGGCCCTTGGCGGCCCGCACCCAGCCCATGCGCGAGAGGACCACCGTCAGCGGCTCCGAGGGCACCAGGGCGGACTCGTCCAGGGCCTGGGCCGCGGCGCGGGCCACGATGGGGGAACGGCGCGGGTCGCCGAAGCGCTCGGCGTCGGCCCGGATTTCCTCCCCCACCAGGTCGCGCAGTCTCTTTTCCGAACCCAGGGTGGCCTGCAGGTGATCCCGCTCCTGCTGCAGTTCGTCCTGCTCCCCCCGGATCTTCATCTCCTCCAGGCGCGCCAGGTGACGCAGCTTCAACTCCAGGATGGCCTCCGCCTGGGCCTCGGTGAGACCGAAGCGGCGCATCAGCTCCGGGCCCGGCTCGTCGTATTCCCGGATGATGCGGATCACCTCGTCGATGTTCAGGTAGGCGACCAGCAGCCCTTCCAGGATGTGCAGGCGCCTCTCCACCTTGTCCAGACGCCACTGCAGGCGCCGGCGCACCGTCTCGATGCGAAAGCGCAGCCATTCCGAGAGCAACTCCGGCAGGGACTTCACCTGGGGGCGACCGTCCAGGCCGATGACGTTCAGGTTGACGCGGTAGCTGCGCTCCAGGTCGGTGGTGGCGAACAGGTGCGCCATCAGGGACTCCCGGTCCACGCGGCTGTTGCGGGGGGTGATCACCAGGCGGGTGGGATGCTCGTGATCCGACTCGTCCCGCAGGTCCTCCACCATGGGCAGCTTCTTCGCCTGGATCTGCGCCGCGATCTGCTCCAGCACCTTGGCCCCGGAGACCTGGAACGGCAGAGCGGTGATGATGAGATCGCCGTTCTCGTGTTCGAACCGGGCGCGCATGCGCAGGCTGCCCTGGCCGCTGCGATACAGGGCCAGCAGTTCCTCCCGGGGGGTGATGATCTCCGCCTCCGTGGGGAAGTCGGGGCCGGGCATGTGGGCGCACAGGGCGTCGGCGTCCGCATCCGGGTGCGCCAGCAGGTGCAGGCAGGCGGCGGCCACTTCCTTCAGATTATGGGGCGGGATGTCGGTGGCCATGACCACGGCGATGCCCGAGCCGCCGTTGAGGAGCACGTTGGGCAGGCGGGCCGGCAGGACCTTGGGTTCCTCCAGGGTGCCGTCGAAGTTGGGGACCCAGTCCGCGGTGCCCTGCCCCAGTTCCGACAGCAAGAGCTGGGCGTAGGGGGACAGGCGCGCCTCGGTGTAGCGCATGGCGGCGAAGGACTTGGGATCGTCCGGGGAGCCCCAGTTGCCCTGCCCGTCCACGAAGGGATAGCGGGAGGAGAAGGGCTGGGCCAGGAGCACCATGGCCTCGTAGCAGGCGGCATCCCCGTGGGGATGGTACTTGCCCAGCACGTCCCCCACGGTGCGGGCGGACTTCTTGTGCTTGGACAGGGCCGACAGGCCCAGCTCGCTCATGGCATACACCAGGCGCCGCTGCACCGGCTTGAGCCCGTCCCCCACGTGGGGCAGGGCCCGGTCCAGGATGACGTACATGGAGTAATCCAGGTACGCCTTCTCCGTGAAGGTCTTCAGGGGCTGTCGCTCGACGCCCTCGGGCAGGTATGCGCTCTCGGTCATGGATCCGGGGGTTCGGGGGTCGGTGGGGCGGGCGTGCCCGCCCGCAAAGGGGATGGGCGGGACGCCCTCAGTCGGACTGGGCGTCGCGCCAGTAGAGCCAGCCCATGGGCACCATCATGAGATAGCCCGCCAGCGTCAGCACCACGCCGTGGCCGGGAAAGCGCAGGGCCGGCGGATAGAAACTGCCCATGCCCCCGGCCAGCAGTTCCAGGATGCCGGTCATGGCCACGATGATGCCCAGGATGCTGATGGCCACCAGCAGCAGGCGCGTTCCGAATCCAACCATGGGTCTTGCCATGTCGCTCCCCCTTGCAGGAATGGTTCAGGTAACCTCGGCCAGGTGCCCCTTGGACTCCAGCCAGGCGCGCCGGTCGGCGGCCCGCTTCTTGGCCAGGAGCATGTCCAAAAGCTTCCCGGTGTCGTCGCCGTCGTCCAGGGTCAGTTGCACCAGGCGGCGGGTGTCCGGGGCCATGGTGGTCTCCCGCAGCTGGATGGGGTTCATCTCCCCCAGGCCCTTGAAGCGGGTGACGGCCACCTTGCCCTTTTTCTTCTCCGCCTGGATGCGCTGCAGGATGCCGGCCTTCTCCTCCTCGTCCAGGGCGTAGTGCACCTCCTTGCCCACGTCGATGCGAAACAGCGGCGGCATGGCCACGAACACCCGCCCCTGCTGCACCAGGGGGCGGAAGTGGCGCACGAACAGGGCGCACAGCAGCGTGGCGATGTGCAGGCCGTCGGAGTCGGCGTCCGCCAGGATGCAGACCTTGCCGTAGCGCAGACCCTCCAGGTCCGCTGCCCCGGGATGGACGCCGATGGCGACGCTGATGTCGTGGATCTCCTGGGAGCCCAGCACCTGATCCGGGTCCACCTCCCAGGCATTCAGGATCTTGCCCCGCAGCGGCATGATGGCCTGGAAGTCCCGGTCCCGGGCCTGCTTGGCCGAACCGCCAGCGGAGTCCCCCTCCACCAGGAACAGCTCCGTGCGCGCCAGGTCCTGGGCGGCGCAGTCCGCCAGCTTGCCCGGCAGGGTGGGCCCCTGGGTCACCTTCTTGCGCACCACCTTGCGGCCGGCCCGCAGGCGCCTCTGGGCGCTGGCGATGGCCAGTTCGGCGATGCGCTCCCCGGCGCCGGGATGCTGGTTCAGCCAGAGGCTGAAGGCGTCCTTGACCACGCCGGAGATGAACGGCGCCGCCTCCCGGGAGGAGAGGCGTTCCTTGGTCTGGCCCGCGAACTGCGGGTCCAGCATCTTGAAGGAGAGGATGTAGGCCACCCCGTCCCAGACGTCCTCCGGGGTGATGCGCACGCCCCGGGGCACCAGACTGCGGAACTCGCAGAACTCGCGCACGGCATCGGTGAGCCCGGTGCGCAGGCCGTTCACGTGGGTGCCCCCCTGGGTCGTGGGGATCAGGTTCACGTAGCTCTCGGCCACCGGCTCGCCCCCCTCGGGCAGCCAGACCACGGCCCAGTCCACGGCATCCGTCTCGCCGCTGACGCTGCCCATGAAGGGCTCCTCCGGCTCGCGGGCGGCCCCGTCCAGGGCCTCCACCAGGTAATCCCGCAGCCCGGCCTCGTAGCACCAGTTACACTGCTCGCCGCTGTTCTCGTCCCGGAAGGAGACCGCCAGGCCCGGGCAGAGCACCGCCTTGGCCCGCAGGATGTGCTTGAGCCGGGGCACGGAGAAACGGGGGGTGTCGAAATAGGAGGCATTGGGACGAAAGCGCAGCGTGGTGCCGGTATTGCGCCGGCCCACCTCCCCGATGACCTCTAGCTCGCTCTGACGGTGGCCGTCGGCGAAGGTCATGCGGTATTCGTGCCCGTCGCGGCGGATGCGCACCTCCAGGTGCTCCGACAGGGCGTTGACCACCGACACCCCCACACCATGAAGCCCGCCGGAGAAGCGGTAGCTCTTCTGGGAGAACTTGCCCCCGGCGTGCAGCGTCCCCAGGATCACCTCCACCCCGGGATGCTTCTCCCGGGGATGGGGGTCCACCGGCATGCCCCGGCCGTTGTCGGCCACGGACAGGGCGCCATCGTCATGGAGCACCACGTCGATGCGGTCGGCGTGGCCGGCGATGGCCTCGTCCACGGCGTTGTCGATCACCTCCTGGGCCAGGTGGTTGGGCCGGGTGGTGTCGGTGTACATCCCCGGGCGCTTGCGCACCGGGTCCAGGCCGGAGAGGACCTCGATATCGGAGGCGGTGTAATCGGATGAGGCGCCCATGGGCGGGTGATGGTCCGGTGGAAAAGGCGCGGCTACTGTATGCAACCTCCCCGCAAACCACAAGTGGGACGGCCTTGAAGACGGCGCCGGCCGTCCCGACAATGAATCCCGAAAGACCCCATTGCCAAACCGATTCACCCGACATTCACGACAAGGTCATTCCCGATGAGTACATCTCCCCACATCGTTGAGGTCTCCCGCGATCAGTTCCCTTCCCTGGTGCTCCAGGAGTCCCACAACCGGCCCGTCCTGGTGGACTTCTGGGCGGATTGGTGCCAGCCCTGCCAGATGCTGATCCCCATCCTGTCGAAGCTGGCGGAGGAGTACGCCGGGGGCTTCCTCCTGGCCAAGGTGAACACCGACCAGGAGCAGGAACTGGCCATGGAGTACGGGGTGCGCAGCCTGCCCACGGTGATGCTCTTCCGGGACGGGGAGGTGGCGGACCAGTTCATGGGTGTGCAGCCGGAGTCGGCGGTACGCGAATTGCTGGAACGCCATCTGCCCGGCCCCGAATCCGATGCCCTGCGCGCCGGGCGCGAGGCCCTGGAGCAGGGGGACGCCCACACCGCCGTGGAGCAGTTCGAGGCCGCCCGCCGGGCACGGCCGGAGAAGGAGGAGATCAAGATCGAGCAGGCCCGGGCCCTGCTCCAGCTGGGGCGGGCCGATGAGGCGGAGGCGCTGGTGAAGAGCCTGCCCATGGACCTGCACCAGCGGGAGGACGTGAAACGGATCGAGTCGGAACTGCATTTTGCCCGGGCCGCCGGGGACCCGCAGGAATGGCCGGCCCTGGAGGCGCGTCTGGAGCAGGATCCGGACGATCCCGAGGCCCTGCACCGCCTGGGGGCCGTCCGCCTGCTGCAGGGGGACCCGGCCGGGGGCCTGGAACTGCTCATGCGGCTGATGAAGAAGCACCGCCGCTACGGCGATGACGCGGGCCACAAGGGCCTGCTCGCCGCCTTCGAGCTCCTGGGGGCCCATCACCCGCTGGTGAACGAATACCGCCGCAAGATGATGGCCCTGTTGTTCTGAAGCCCGGGACGGGGCGCCCGGTGGGGCACCCCGAGGCGGCCGTCCTCAGGTCCCGGCCTGCTCCAGGGCCTGGAGGATCCGCTCCGCCGGGCGGTACCCCGGGAGCATCTCACCGCCCTCCAGGAGGATGGCCGGGGTGCCCCGCACCCCCATCCTGTGCCCCAGGGTCATGTGCTCGCGCACCGGGGTCTCGCATGCCTCGGCCTTCACCGGCTTGTCCGCCTTGGCCCGGTTGAAGGCCGCCGCCGGGTCGTCGGCACACCAGACCCGGACCATCTTGTCGTAGCCCGGCGAGCCCTGCCCGGAGCGGGGGAACATGAGATAACGCACCGTCACCCCCGCCTCGTTCAGGGCCTCCACCTCGTCGTGGAGGCGACGGCAGTAGGGGCACTCCACATCGGTGAACACCGTGATCTCGTGCTTCTCCTCCCCCTTGGCCGGATAGACCACCATGTCCTTCTCATCCATCTGCGCCAGCAGCTCGCGCCGGCCCACGGCACGGGCGGCCTCGGTGAGGTTGCGTCCCGTGTCCACCTCCACGAGGGTGCCCTCCAGGACATGTTCCCCGTCCGCCGTGATGTAGAACAGGCGGGCCCCGAAACGCACCTGGTAGAGCCCGGCCACCGGCGTCTCGCGGATGTCACTGGGCTTGGTGTCGGGGACCAGTTCGGCCACCCGCTCGCGCAGGGCGGCGATGGTCCCGTCCTCCTCGGCGGGCGCCGTGAGGGGCAGGAGGGTCAGACAGAGAGACACAAGGATCGGGATGGTTCTGTACATGCACTCGACTCACTGGATCAGGGGTGGATGGCAGGATACCCGGGTCAGCCCCGGGGGTGGTGTTCCGCGTGCAGGGACTTGAGCCGCTCGCGGGCCACGTGGGTGTAGATCTGGGTGGTGGAGAGGCTGGCATGCCCCAGCAACATCTGCACCACGCGCAGGTCGGCCCCGTGGTTGAGCAGGTGGGTGGCAAAGGCATGGCGCAGGGTGTGGGGGGAGAGGTGCTTGCGGATGCCGGCGGTGGCGGCGTGGCGGCGGATGGCGTACCAGAAGGCCTGGCGCGTCATGGCCTCGCCCCGGCGGGTGACGAACACCGCCTCGCATTGACCGCGGCCCCGCAGCAGGGCCGGACGTGCCGTGTCCAGATAGGCCTCCAGCCAGTCCACGGCCTCCTCCCCCAGGGGCACCAGGCGTTCCTTGCCCCCCTTGCCCAGGGTGCGCACCACGCCGTGGCGCAGGTTCGTCTGCCCCAGGCGCAGCCCCACCAGTTCGGAGACCCGCAGGCCGGTGGCGTAGAGCACCTCCAGCATGGCCCGGTCCCGCAGCCCCAGGTCGTCCTCCGGGTCCGGGGCCCGGAGCAGGCCCTCCACCTCCGCCTCGGTAAGGGCATCAGGCAGCGGCCGCCCCAGGCGCGGCGCGTCGATGCGGGCCGTGGGGTCCTCGGGGATCATGCCCTGTTGCGCCAGGTGGCCATAGAAACGGCGCAGGGTGGAGAGCAGCCGCGCCATGGTGCGGGGCCGCGCCCCCTGCTCCATGCGCTGGGCCAGATAGGCCAGGAGCCGGGACCGGTCCGCCGCCTCCAGGGCCACCCCCTGCCCCTCCAGCCAGCGGTCCAGCCCCTTCAGGTCCGCGCGGTAGGCCGCCAGGGTGTGATCGCTCAGCCCCTGCTCCATCCACAGGGCGTCCAGGAAACGGTCGATCAGCGGGGCCTCCCGCGTCATGCCCCGCCCCCGCCGGTGCGTTCACCGGCAACGTCCCGCGGGGGCGCCTTGCGCCCCGCCCCGGCGGCGCCGGTGAAGGCCCCCATGAGGTCGAAGGGGAAGGGGAAGATCACCGTGGAGGCGTTCTTGTTGGTCATGTCGCTCATGGTCTGCAGATAGCGCAGCTGCAGGGCCTGGGGGCTGCCGGAGAGGACATCCGCCGCCTCGGTGAGCTTGGCCGCCGCCTGCAGCTCCCCCTCGGCGTGGATCACCTTGGCGCGGCGTTCCCGCTCCGCCTCCGCCTGGCGGGCGATGGCGCGGATCATGGTGTCGTCCAGGTCCACGTGTTTGATCTCCACGTTGGCCACCTTGATGCCCCAGCTGTCGGTCTGGCTGTCCAGGATGGACTGGATGTCGTCGTTGAGCCGGTCCCGCTCTGAGAGCATCTCGTCCAGGTCGTGCTTGCCCAGCACCGAACGCAGGGTGGTCTGGGCCAGCTGGCTGGTGGCGTTGTAGTAGTCCTCCACCTGGATGATGGCCTTCTCCGGATCCACCACCCGGAAGTAGAGCACGGCGTTGACCCGCACCGTGACGTTGTCCTGGGAGATCACGTCCTGGCTGGGGACGTCCAGGGTGATGAGCCGCAGGTCCACCCGCACCATCTGCTGGATGACCGGGATCACCAGGATCAGCCCCGGGCCCTTCACCGCCTGGAAACGGCCGAGGAAGAAGACGACACCGCGCTCGTATTCCCGCAGCACGCGGATGGACAGGACGAGCAGGCCCAATACCAGGGCCAGGGGTACCACCAGTGCGAGGATCATGATGCGGCTCCTTTCGGGGTTCCGGTTTCACGGGCGGGCTCCACCGTGAGGGTGAGACCGTCCATGGCCGTCACCCGCACGCTGTCGCCCCGGGCGACGGGGGCGTCGCTGCGGGCCAGCCAGGATTCGCCGTGTACCCGGATGCGTCCGCTGCCCCCGGAAAAGTCCTTCAGGGCGGTGCCCACGGCGCCGATCATCTCCTCCCGGCCGGTGGTGACATGGCGCCGGCGCATCTGGAAGAAGCGGCCCAGCACCCAGACGAAGAACAGGGCCGACACCAGGGCAGTGCCGCCGATGAGGGGGATGGAGATGCCCAGGTTGCCCTCGTCCACCAGGATGATGGAGCCGAAGACAAAGGCGGCCACCCCGCCGAATCCAAGAATGCCCAGGCTGGGGACGAAGGCCTCGGCGATCATGAGCACCACCCCGACGAGGATCAACGCCAGCCCGGCGTAGTTGATGGGCAGCACCTGGAAGGCGTACAGGGCCAGGATCAGGCTGATGGTCCCCACCACACCGGGGAAGATGCTGCCGGGATTGGCCAGTTCGAAGATGATGCCGTAGATCCCCACCAGCATGAGGATGTAGGCCACGTTGGGGTTGGTGAGGACCGCCAGCAGGCGGGTGCGCCAGTCGGGGGTCCGCTGCACCAGTTGTAGCCCCTGGGTGTCCAGGGTGCGCTCCCCCCGGTCCAGGCGCACCGTCAGGCCGTCGATCTGGCGCAGGAGATCCCCGGTGCTGTCCGCCACCCGGTCGATGACCCCCTGCTCCAGGGCCTGGGTGGCCCCCAGGCTCACCGCCTCGCGTACCGCGTCCTCGGCCCAGTCGGCATTGCGCCCGCGCAGCTCCGCCAGGCCGCGGATGTAGGCCACGGCGTCCTCCAGGACCTTGCGCTCCATGGCGGTCTCGCCGCGGCGGGGTGCGGGTGGCCCGGTCTCGTTCTCGTCCTGCCCCGCTGTGTCCGGGGCATCGCCTTTGGAGGCCTCAGGGGATGGTGTTTGGCCATCGCCCTGGGGTGCCTCGTCCCGGCCGCCCTCGGGCATCCCGGGCAGCCCGCCCCCGCCGATCTGCACCGGCGTGGCCGAGCCCAGGTTGGTGGCCGGCGCCATGGCCGCCACATGGCTGGCGTAGAGGAGATAGGTCCCGGCGCTGGCGGCCCGCGCCCCGGAGGGGGCCACATAGGTGACCACCGGCACCGGGGAGGCGAGGATGCCCTGGATCATGTCCCGCATGGCGCTGTCCAGGCCGCCGGGGGTGTCCAGGCGCACCAACACCAGTTCCGCGTCCATCTCCCGGGCGGCCTCCAGGCCCCGCAGGAAATAATCGCTGGTGGCCGGGCCGATGGCCCCGTCCACCTCCAGCATCAAGCCCATGCGCTCCCCTCCATCCCGGGCCTGGACGGCAAAGGCCAGCGCCAGGCCCGCCAGCAGGGCCAGCAGCCAGGGGAGGATGCGCGGGATGGGGGATCGGCGGCCGAGATTCATGATGCGGGCCCCGCAGCGTTCGTCATGCCTGGATTGGACCCCGGACCCCGGGGAACGGTTTCATCGCCATGGGCGGTGTCGGCATCATGCATTCACCAGGGCCGCCAGGTCGCGGTTGAGCAGTTCCGGATCCCCCAGGTTCAGCTCCACGATGCGGCGCAGGTGCTGCGCGCTCTCCAGATCCATCTGGGTCACCCGCAGCCCCAGGTCGTGGCCATCCATGCGCACCACCTGGATCATCAGCAGGATGTGAAAGTCGGGATTCAGGGGTACCCGCAGATAGCCGTAGGTGGAGCGGCGGTCCTCGGCGAGGGGCTCCAGCGTACGCACCAGGGCCCCCTGGAGGGAGAGGTCCAGCAATTCCACCGGCAACTCGTCGCCGCCCTCGAAGGTGAGAAAGGCGCGGCCGTCGAAACGGACGCGGTGAAAGTGGCGTCTGCCGTTGTTTTCCGTGCTCATGGACTGGCCTCCCGTTGCTGCGCCCCGCCCGGCGTCCCGCGCAGGCAGATCCAGTATAGGCCCCATGCGCCGCGGGTGTCAGGCGGGGAGATTGCCCCCTTGGCCGGGCCCAGGGACAGGGGCGTATAATGCAGGCCCCTTATCATTCCCCGATGTCCCCATGAACGACTCCACCACCGGATCCCAACCCGCCCCCGTGGGCCTGCTGCGCCGCCTGGGCTGCATGGCCTACGACGGTATCATGGTCCTGGCCGTGCTGCTGCTGGTCACCCTGGGGGTGAGTATCTTCGGGGGCATCACCCCGGAACACCCCTGGTATCCCGCCTACGTCCTCCTGGTGGGCCTGTCGGCCTTCCTCTACTACGGCTGGTTCTGGACCCACGGCGGCATCAGTCTGCCCATGCAGACCTGGCGCGTGCGCCTGGTGTCCCGCTCCGGAGGGGCGGTCACCTGGCTGCAATCCCTGAGCCGCTTCACCGTGGCCCTGGCCCAGTGGGTGCTGGTCCTTTGGGGGATCCGGCTCTGGAACACGGGCCAGGTGCCCATGGCAGCCGGGGTGGGCGCGGTGGTCTTGGCGGGCCTGGTCTGGACGGTGCTGCACCCGCAAAAGCTCATGCTCCACGATCTGCTCTCCGGCACCCGCCTGATCCGCCTGGGGCCCGACCGCTCGGGGGGGATCTGAAGGCCTAGCGCACCCGGCGCAGGGCCACCACGGCGACCGCCAGGAACAGCACCATGGGCAGCGCCGCGCTCAACAGGGGCGGCAGGCCGTAGACCAGCCCCATGTGGTTGAGCATGCGGTTGAGCAGGTGGAAGCCCACCCCCACGAGGATACCGATGAACAGGCGCTGCCCCGCCCCCCCGGAGCGCAGGGAGCCGAACACGAAGGGCAGCGCCAGCAGCAGCATCACCAGGCTGGACAGGGGCGTGGTGAAGCGGCTCCAGAAGGCCAGCTCATAGGGGGCGGCGTCCAGGCTGTTATCCCGCAGATAGGTGATGTAGCGCCACAGGGTCCAGGCGGACATCTGCTGCGGCTCCACCACCACCACGTCGAACAGCTCCGGGGCCAGCAGGCGTTCCCAGGACTCCTCGGCGGTGCGCTCCACCTCCACCCCCTCCAGGGCGATGCGGCTGCGGGTGACCCCCCGCATCCGCCAGGTGCCGTCCGTGTAGCGGGCCGACTCCGCATGGACCATCTCGGTGAGATGACGCCCCTCGTCGAAACGGTAGACGCGGACATCGTGCAGCCGCAGCCCGGGCATGATCACCTGCACGTTGAGATAATCGTTCCCCTCCCGGGCCCAGAGCCCGGTGCCCCCCACCTGGATGCGCTCGGAATGGGCGAAGGTGCGCATGCCCTGGGCCTGACGCTCGCTGGCCGGGGCCACCACCTCCCCCAGCAACAGGGCCACCACCATGAGCACCCCCCCGGCCTGCAGCACGGCCCCGGCGATACGGCGCACCGGCAGCCCGGCGGCGCGCATGGCCGTGAGTTCGCTGTTCTCCGCCAGGGTCCCCAGGCTCAGCAGGGCGCCGATGAGCACGCCGGTGGGGAAGAGTTCATACACCCGTCCGGGGATGGTCAGGGCGGTGAACACCAGGGCCTGGACCCAGCCATAGCTGCCCTCCCCCACGTCCTCGATCTCACCGACGAAGGCAAACCCCACATCCAGGGCGGTGAGCACCGCCAGGGCCAGCAGGGTGCCGCCGATGACCTGGCGGATGAGATACAGGCGCAGGATCCTCATGCCACCGCCTCCCGGCGGGTTCGCCCCCGGGGCCGGAACACCCCCTGGCGCTGCATCAGCAGCAGCACGGCCAACAGGGCCAGCGCCAGGTGCACCCACCACATCCCCAGCCAGGCGGGCAACTGGCCGTCGGCGAACCACTCCTTGGCCAGGATCTGCATCTGGGCATACACCACATACACCCCCACCCCCAGGGCGAGGCGGGCGAAACGCCCCTTGCGCGGCGCGGTGTGGGCCAGGGGCGGGGCCAGCAGCGCCAGCAGCAACAGGGATACCGGCACCGACAGGCGCCACTGCAACTCGGCACGGTAATCCACGCGTTCGCTCCCCCAGAGCCGGGCCGTGGGCACGTTATCCGTGCGGTTGCGCACCCGCGCCGCGCCGGGGTCCGGCATGCGCACCCCGTGGGTGGCGAAACGGATGATGCGAAAATCCCGATCCCCGGGGCTGCCGTCGTAGCGCATCCCGTCCTTGAGCACGAGGAAGCGCTGCCCGCTCACCGCATCCACCTCCTGACGGGCGCTGCGGGCCACCATCACCTGGGTCTCCCCCTCCTGGCGGCGCTGGATGAAGACGTTGTGCATCACCTCCCGGTCCTCGGAGAAGGACTCCACGAAGAACACCGTACCGCCGATGCCCGTCTCCAGGAAGCGCCCGGGGGTCACCCCCACCAGGTCGGAACGTTGCGCTGATTCGGCGCGGATCTCGTCCACCTGGAGCTTGCTCCAGGGCCCCACGGTGAGGGACAGCGCCAACAGGATCCCGGCCAGCGGCAGGCTCACCAGCAGCACCGGGCGGTAGAGCCCGCCGTAGCCCACGCCGCAGGCCATGAGGGCGGCCATCTCGCTGTCCTTGTACAAACGCCCCAGGGTGAGCATCACCGCCAGGAACAGGGACACCGGCAGCAGCAGGATGAGGGCATTGAGGGTGCCCAGCAGCAGGATTGGCGGCAGCACATCCGCCGGGATACGCCCCTCGGTCACCTCCTGCAGCAGGCGCGCCAGCATACCGCCCAGGATGATGAGCACGAGCACCAGGATCACCGCCCCCTGGGTGGCCAGCATCTCCCGCATCAGGTATCGGTCCAGAACCTTCAAGGTCACCTCGGGGTCACCGCCGCGCGGTCTGTGTTGGTGGAAAGGGGGTATTTTCTCTAAACTGAGCCGTCACCGACAGCGATCGAGGAACGGCATGGAATTCTCAGTCCAAAGCGGCATTCCCGGCACCCAGCCCAGCCCCTGTATCGTCGCGGGCGTATTCGAGCGACGCAAGCTCTCCGCCGCCGCCAAGGCCGTGGACCGGGCCACCGACGGCGCCCTCACCGCCCTGCTCAAGCGCGGCGACATGGACGGGGAACGGGGTCAGACCCTCTGGCTGCACCACCTCCCCGGCACGGTGGCCGAAAGGGTCCTGCTGGTGGGCCTGGGCAAGGAGAAGGAATTCGGCCAGGTTCCCTTCCGCGAGGCCACCGCCGCCATGACCCGGGCCCTGCTGCAAAGCGGCGCCGAGCGCGCGCACAACACCCTCACGGAGCTGCCGGTGAAGGGCCGCGATCTCCCCTGGAAGGCCTTCCAGACGGTGCTTGCCGTGGAGGACGGGCTCTACCGCTTCGACGAGTTCCGCACGGGCAAGAAACGGCCCCGACCCGCCCTCAAGCACATGATCCTGGAGGCCGGTGACGAAGACCAGGTGGCCCTCGGTGAACGGGCGGTGGCCCGCGCCCGGGCCACCGCCGCCGGCATGGGCCTGGCCCGGGACCTGGCCAACCGCCCGGGCAACGTCTGCACCCCCGTGCACCTGGCGGAAGAGGCCAAGGCCCTGAAGAAGGCCAGCAAGGACCTCAAGCTGGAGGTGCTTGACGAGGAGGCCATGGAGAAGGAGGGCATGGGGGCCCTGCTGGCCGTGGGCCGGGGCTCGGAACAGCCCCCGCGGTTCATCGTCCTGCAGCACCGGGGCGGCGCCAAGGGGGACAAACCCGTGGTGCTGGTGGGCAAGGGCATCACCTTCGACAGCGGCGGCATCTCCCTCAAGCCCGGCGAGGCCATGGATGAGATGAAATACGACATGGGCGGTGCCGCCGCCGTGCTGGGGGTCATGAAGGCCTGCGCCGAACTCCAGCTGCCCCTGAACGTGGTGGGGGTGATCGCCGCCGCCGAGAACATGCCCGACGGCCGCGCCACCCGCCCCGGGGACATCATCCAGACCCTCTCCGGCCAGACCGTGGAGATCCTCAACACCGATGCCGAGGGCCGCCTGGTGCTCTGCGACGCCCTCACCTACGTGGAGCGCCTGGAACCGGCGGCGGTGGTGGACATGGCCACCCTCACCGGGGCCTGCATCATCGCCCTGGGCCACCAGGCCAGCGCCGTGCTGGGCAACGATACCGCCCTGGTGAAGGAATTGCTCAGCGCCGGCCAGGAGACCCTGGACCGGGCCTGGGAACTGCCCCTGTGGGACGAATACCAGGAGCAGCTCAAGAGCAATTTCGCCGACATGGCCAACATCGGCGGCCGTCCCGCCGGCACCATCACCGCCGCCTGCTTCCTCTCCCGCTTCACCAAGAAATACAAGTGGGCCCACCTGGACATCGCCGGCGTGGCCTGGAAGAGCGGCAAGGAGAAGGGGGCCACCGGCCGCCCGGTGCCGCTGGTGATGCAGTTCCTGTTCAACCGCCTGGGGGACTGAGCATGGCCGCCGGCGCCCCGCTTCGGGCCCCTGCCCGCGGTCACGGGTCCCCCGCCCGTGGCGCGGCCTGAGCCCATGCCCCGGGTCGACTTCTACGTCATCCCGGGGGACGACCCGCGCCAGCGCCTGCTCACCGTCTGCCGCCTGGTGCACAAGGCCTACGGCCTCGGCCACCGGGTGCATGTGCGCACCGCCTCCGCCGGGGAGTCCCGCTTCCTGGACGAGTTGCTATGGACCTTCCGGGACGACGCCTTCATCCCCCACGGCACCGACCCGCAGGACCCCTCATTGCCGGTCACCCTCGGCCATGAAGATCCGCCGCCGTCCACCACCCGGGTACTGGTGAACCTGGCCCACCCCGCCCCCGACCTGCCCCCGGGGCTGGAGCGGGTGGCGGAGGTGATCAACGACGACCCCCAGGTGCGCGACCCCGGCCGGGAGCGCTTTCGCAGCTACCGCCAACGGGGCTGCGAGATGCATCACCACCGCCTTTGACCCCGGGATTGGCCCTGGTGGGCAGATAGACCGAAAAAGCTTAATATAATCCGCCACTTTCGCTCCCATTCGACACCACGAACCCATGCAAAAGACCTACGACCCCCGCGCCATCGAGCAATCCATCTATCAGGAATGGGAGAACCGAGGCTGGTTCGCGCCCGCGGGGGAAGGGAGCCCCTACTGCATCCTGCTGCCGCCGCCCAACGTCACCGGCACCCTGCACATGGGGCACGCCTTCCAGGACACCCTCATGGATACCCTGGTGCGCTACCACCGCATGTGCGGCGACAACACCCTCTGGCAGGGGGGCACCGACCACGCGGGCATCGCCACCCAGATGGTGGTGGAGCGCCAGCTGGCCCGGGAGGGGCGCAGCCGCCACGAACTGGGGCGCGAGGTCTTTCTGGAGAAGGTATGGGAATGGCGTGAACAATCCGGCCACCAGATCCAGCAACAGATGCGCCGCCTGGGCACCTCCGTGGACTGGAGCCGGGAGCGCTTCACCATGGACGAGGGCCTGTCCCGGGCGGTGACCGAGGTCTTCGTACGCCTCTATGACGAGGGGCTCATCTATCGTGGCAAGCGCCTGGTGAACTGGGACCCGGTGCTGCACACCGCCGTCTCCGACCTGGAGGTGCTCTCCGAGGAGGAGCAGGGCAAGCTCTGGCACATGCGCTACCCCCTGGCCGACGGCTCCGGCCATCTGGTGGTGGCCACCACCCGCCCGGAAACGATGCTGGGGGACACCGCCGTGGCGGTGCATCCGCAGGACGAGCGTTACCGCCATCTCATCGGCCGGGAGGTGGAACTCCCCCTCACCGGCCGGCGCATCCCGGTGATCGCCGACGACTACGTGGACCCGGAATTCGGCTCCGGCTGCGTCAAGATCACCCCGGCCCACGACTTCAACGACTATGCCGTGGGCAGCCGCCATGACCTGCCCATGATCAACCTCTTCACCATCGACGCCCGGCTCAACGACGAGGCCCCCGAGGCCTACCGGGGGCTGGACCGCTACGAGGCCCGCGAGCGCATCGTCGCCGACCTGGACGCCCAGGGCCTGCTGGAGCGCGTCGATGACCACAAGCTCATGGTCCCCCGGGGGGACCGCAGCGGCGCCGTCATCGAACCCTTCCTCACCGACCAGTGGTACGTCAAGGTGGGCCCCCTGGCCGGCCCCGCCATCCAGGCGGTGGAGGACGGCCGCATCCGCTTCGTGCCGGAGAACTGGAGCAAGACCTACTTCGAATGGATGCGCAACATCGAGGACTGGTGCATCTCCCGCCAGATCTGGTGGGGCCACCGCATCCCCGCCTGGTACGACGACGCCGGCAACCTCTACGTGGCCCGGGACGAGGATGAGGCCCGCCGCAAGTACCATCTCCAGGAGGATGTGCGCCTGACCCAGGACCCGGACGTACTGGACACCTGGTTCAGCTCCGCCCTGTGGCCCTTCTCCACCCTGGGCTGGCCGGACAAGATCCCGGAACTGGACACCTTCTACCCCACCTCGGTGCTGGTCACCGGTTTTGACATCATCTTCTTCTGGGTGGCCCGCATGATCATGATGGGCCTGAAGTTCATGGACGACGTCCCCTTCCGCGAGGTCTACGTCACCGGCCTGATCCGCGACGCCGAGGGCCAGAAGATGTCCAAGTCAAAGGGCAACGTGCTGGACCCCATCGACCTCATCGACGGCATCACCCTGGACGACCTGCTGGCCAAGCGTACCCACGGCCTCATGCAGCCGCAGATGGAAAAGCGCATCGCCAAGGCCACCAAGAAGCAGTTCCCCGACGGCATCCCCGCCTTCGGCACCGATGCCCTGCGCTTCACCCTGGCGGCCCTGGCCACCAGCGGCCGGGACATCAAGTTCGACCTGGGGCGCATCGAGGGCTACCGCAACTTCTGCAACAAGCTCTGGAACGCCGCCCGCTACGTGCTCATGAACACCGAGGGTCAGGACACCGGCCTGGACGGCGGCGAGCACGCCTATTCCCTGGCGGACCGCTGGATCCGCTCCCGCCTGCAGACGGTCATCCACGACACCCGTCGCCACCTGGACACCTACCGCTTCGACCTGGCCGCCCGCGCCCTGTACGACTTCACCTGGCACGACTACTGCGACTGGTACCTGGAACTGAGCAAACCGGTGCTCACCGGCGAGGCCAGCAGCGAGGCCGCCCGCCGCGGCACGCGCCACACCCTGGTGCAGGTGCTGGAGACCCTGCTACGCCTGTTGCATCCCATCATGCCCTTCATCACCGAGGCCATCTGGCGCCAGGTGGCCCCCCTGGCGGGAAGCGAGGGCGAGACCGTCATGCACCGGCCCTACCCCACGCCTGATCAGGCCCAGCAGGATGCCGAAGCGGAGCGGGAGATCGAATGGGTCAAGCAGTTCATCCTGGGCATGCGCCGCATCCGCGCCGAGATGGACATCCCCCCGGGGCGGCCCGTGCCCGTGGTCCTCAGCCAGTGGAGCGCCAACGACCAGGCCCGCCTGGAGGCCAACCGGGGCTTCATCGACTTCCTGGGCAAACCGGAATCCATCACCTGGCTGGAACCGGGCGGCGAGGAACCCGAATCCGCCCTGGCCCTGGTGGGCGAGATGCGCCTGCTCATCCCCCTGGCGGGGCTCATCGACAAGGACGCCGAGATTACCCGTCTGGAGAAAGAGGTGGCCAAGGCGCAGAAGAACCTGGACCAGTGCCGGGGACGCCTGGACAACCCCAGCTTCGTGGAACGGGCCCCGGCCCAGGTGGTGGACAAGGAACGGGCCCGCGTGGCGGAACTCACCGCCAGCCTGCGGGAACTGGAGGGCCAGCTGGAGAAGATCCGCCGCCTGTGAGGGGAACCGGATCCAACCCCACCGTCTGGAGGACAGCAAAAGGGGTGGCCAGCGTGCGCCACCCGCCCCTTGACCCATATCGGACCGTACACCCCGTGGGCCATCACGGCCCACAAGACTGATTCGGAAGGATACCGCCCATGGCCGCCGCCGGACTTCTTGCACTGCTGGACGACATCGCCACCCTGCTGGACGACGTGGCCGTCTACTCCAAGGTCGCCGCCAAGAACACCGCCGGGGTACTGGGGGACGACCTGGCCCTCAATGCCCAGCAGGTCAGCGGCGTACAAGCCCAACGCGAGCTGCCGGTAGTCTGGGCGGTGGCCAAGGGTTCGCTTCTCAACAAGCTGATGCTGGTGCCGGCGGCATTGCTCATCAGCGCCTTCATCCCCTGGCTGATCACGCCCCTGCTGATGGCCGGGGGCCTGTTCCTCTGCTTCGAGGGCTTCGAGAAGATCAGCCACAAATGGCTGCACGACGCCGAGGAAGAAGAGGCCCACCACCAGGAACTGACCCGGGCGGCCCGGGACGCATCGGTGGACATGCGCGCCGCCGAGGGGGAACAGATCCGCGGCGCCATCCGTACCGACTTCATCCTCTCCGCAGAGATCATCGTCATCGCCCTGGGGGCGACCCAGGATGCCGGCATCGGGACCCAGACCCTGGTGGTCTCCCTGGTTGCCCTGGCGGCCACCGTCGGGGTCTATGGCCTGGTGGCGGGCATCGTGAAATTCGACGATGCCGGCCTGGCCCTGATGCGGCGTTCCGGGGAAACCCCTTGGGGTCGGTTCAAGCAGAAGGCGGGAGAGGGGATCCTCTACATCGCCCCCAAGATCATGCGGCTGATATCGGTGGTGGGCATGGCCGCCATGTTCCTGGTGGGTGGTGGCATCCTGGTCCACGGCCTCCCCTTCCTGCACCACCGGGTCGAGGACCTCACCCACGGTCTGGATGGCCTTATCGGCATCACCGCCGTGGGCGCGGCCAACGCCGCGACGGGCCTGGTGGCCGGAGCGCTGGTGCTGGCCGTGGTGGAGGGTTTCAAGCGGGCCAGAGGGGCCTGAGCCGCGTGCCCTGAATTCAACCCGCCTGAGAGCGCAGCGCGCTGGGATCACAAATGCAGTCATCCAGGGCACACGTCCCATACCGGGCCGCCGGGGGCCAATCCCCCACGATCCCTGTCGCCTTCCCCACAATCCCCGCATTCCCCTGCCCCACCGACCAGAAATACCTTTAACATTCAGTCAGTTGGGCGCTCACCGCAAACTGGCCCGCTCCTTGCATTTTCTTGCGAAACCCTGCACCCAGGAGCCCCCCGTGAGCCGGCCCGACCTTGATCCCGACGCCATCCAAGCCCGCTACATCAGCTTCAAGGACCTGGACTGCGACGGCAACGCCCGCCGCGTCATGGAGCGGATCCAACACCACACCGCCGACCCGGCCCGACGATCCCCCTTCTGGGACTACTTCCTGGGCAAACGCCAACCCGCCTCGGGCCCCGCCCCCGATGACCTCTTCCTGATCCACGCCCACGTCAACACCATCCGGGAACTGTTCGAGGACTGCGACGACGAGGACGCCCTGGCCCTGCTGGACTGGGTGGAGGAGGCCTGCTGCTGAGGGGTGCCCATGGCCCAATCCGGGTTCGACGTTGAGTGTAAAGACCAGTGCCAGTCCCAAGCCCTGCACACAAAGTAAAACGCCCCGGAAGCCGAAGCCACCGGGGCGTTATCCTGTCGGGCCGGCAGGATGGGCCACGGGCATTTCAAGGCCGTCGATCACATGGGCGGACGGATACCCATCCCGATTCCAACCAAATGAGTCTGTTGGGTATATGGCGGAGAGGGAGGGATTCGAACCCTCGGTACGCTTGCGCGTACAACGGTTTTCGAGACCGCCCCGTTCGACCGCTCCGGCACCTCTCCTGGGGGCTTGCTGTTCTTCCCTTCCGCGATCCTGGGGGTGCGCTCGTGCAGGATGGGCCATGCCTTAGCCAGGGAAGTCTGGCATTATAGACCAGAACCAGCACCGTTTTAAGCCCTTGAAACGCCGACGACCGCACCCGACCGTAACCCAGCGCCTCGAGATCCTGGCCTTCTTCCTGGTGCTGGTGATCACACTGATGTTCGTGCTCATCCGGCCCATGACCCACCTGGAGCGGGTGAAGCACCGGGGGGAACTGGTGGTGGCCACGCGCATCGGCACCACCACCTTCCAGCCCTCGGGGGAAGGGGGCAGCGGCTTCGAACACGACCTGGTGAAGGCCTTCGCCAACCACCTGGGGGTGCAGGTGCGCTGGGTGGTGCCGGAGCGCTTCGAGGCCATCCTCTCCCTGACGCAGAACGGGCGGGTGGATCTGGCGGCTGCGGGCATCAGTGTCACCCAGGAGCGGCTGGGGCGGGTGCGTTTCGGACCCCATTATCAGCAGGTGACCGAGGAACTGGTCTACCGCAATGGGTCGTCACGGCCGGAGTCGATCCAGGACCTACGGGGCAGGCACATCGCGGTGGTGGCCGGCAGCAGCCACGAGGAGACCTTGCGCCGATTGGCCCGGCAGCATCCCTGGCTGGACTGGGAATCGGTTGCGCACGTGAGCCCGGATGAAATGCTGCGCCGCGTGGCCGAAGGGAGATTGGACTTGACCGTGGCCGATTCCAAGGAACTGGCCTCGGTGCGGCGGTTCTTCCCGGAGCTTCGGGTGGCCATGGAGCTCTCCGAGCCCCGCTTCATCGCCTGGGCCTTCCCCCCGGGCCGGGACACCTCCCTGGTGGAGTCGGCGGAGCGCTTCTTCGAACGCCTGGCGGCCAACGGCCGTTTGCAGCAGATCCGGGAGCGCCACTTCGGCCACGTGGACGTACTGGACTATCCGGGCCTGCTCACCTTCATGCAGCGGGTGCGGGAACGTCTGCCGGAGCTGGAGCCCCTGTTCCGTGAGGCCGGACGAAACTATGGGGTGGACTGGCGCCTGCTGGCGGCCATCAGCTATCAGGAATCCCACTGGAATCCGGAGGCGGTTTCGCGCACGGGGGTGCGCGGTCTCATGATGCTCACGCGGGCCACGGCAGGACAGGTGGGTGTATCGGACCGCACCGATCCCAGGGCCTCGGTGATGGGGGGGGCGGAATATCTGATGAGCCTGCGCCGGCGTCTGCCGGCGGACATCCGCGAACCGGACCGCACCTGGATGGCCCTGGCGGCCTACAACGTGGGCCTGGGTCACCTGGAGGATGCAAGGCGCATCACCGAGGCCCAGGGCAAGGATCCGGATCGCTGGATCGACGTCATGGAACACCTGCCGCTGCTCAGCCAGCGCCAGTGGTATCAGGACACACGCCATGGCTATGCCCGGGGGTGGGAACCGGTGCAGTATGTGCAGAACATCCGCAGCTTTTATGACATCATCAGCTGGTTTGCCCGTCCTGGGCGGGAGGTCACCCCTTCCCGCCCAGGACGGGAAGGGGCCAAGGGGACGGCCCTGCTGGAGATCCTGCCGCCAACCCTATGAGCGGGCGCGGCGGGCGCGGAAGAAGTCCCGCAGCAGGGTGCCGCATTCCTCCGCCATGAGGCCGCCCTGAACGGCGATGCGGTGGTGATGGATGGGCATATGGGTGAGGTCCACGCAGCCGCCCACGGCCCCGGTCTTGGGATCCGGGGCCCCGAAGACCAGACGCTCCACCCGGGCGTGCACCATGGCACCAAGGCACATACTGCACGGCTCCAGGGTGACGTAGAGGGTGCTGCCGGGCAGGCGGTAGTTGCCCTCGGCGCGCCCGGCCGCCCGCAGGGCCAGGATCTCGGCATGGGCGGTGGGATCGGCCAGGGCGATGGGGCGGTTGCGCCCCTCCCCCAGGATCCGCCCGTCGCGGCAGATCACCGCGCCCACGGGCACCTCCCCCTCGGCGGCGGACTGGCGGGCCCGCTCCAGCGCCCGGGCCATCCACTGCCGGTCCTTGGCCGCTGCGGCCGCCGCCCATGGATCGATGTAGGCCGCTCCAGGGTCCATGCTCAATAGGTGTGCCCTCGTTGCGGGCTCGGTATGCCATACTGAGTCCAGTTCACCATGCCTTCACCCCCGTGAAAAGAAATCTTCAACCCCGCGAGATCGTCGATACCTTCATCACCGATCTGCGCGATGATCTGCGGCGTAACGGGATCTATATCCCCACCCTGCCGGACATCTCCGTCCAGGCCCTGTTCACCATCAACCGCGAAGAAAGCTCCATCGACGAGGTCACCTCGCTGGTGGCCCATGACACGGCCATGGCGACGCGCCTGGTGCGCTATGCCAACAGCCCCGCCTATCGCGGCTATGCCCGTTGCTCCACCATCAAATCGGCCGTCACCCGCCTGGGCCTGGAGAAGACCAAACACCTGATCCTCTCGCTGGCGATGAAGGATGTATTCAATACCGGCCACCGGGGCATCCGCAGCCGCATGGAGACCCTGTGGAACCACAGTGTGGAGGTGGCCTTCCTCAGCACCCTGCTGGCCCGGCCCCACCGCCATCTGGACCCGGAGGTGGCCCTGCTGGCGGGTCTGGTGCACGACGTGGGCGTGATCCCCATCCTCATCAAGGCCAAGGACATCGACGTCATCGTGGAGAACGAAAAGCACCTGAACCTGATCACCGGCACGCTGCACATGGCCGTGGGTCGGGCCGTACTGCAGGCCTGGAACTTCGAGGATCCCCTGGTGGCGGTGGCCGCCGAACACGAAAACCTGGACCGGGACCCGGGGGAGGATGCCCCGGTGGACTACGTGGACATCGTGCAGGCGGCCAACATCGAGAGCTACCAGTCCACCCGCCACCGCCTCGCCAGCGTGGACCGCGCCCGGGTGCCGGCCCTGCGGCGCCTGGGCTGCACCCCCGAGGACCCCACCCTGCACTGGGATGAGGACCAGGCCGCCCTGGAGCAGGTCAGCCGGGTCTTCGTATAGCCGTCATTCCCACTCGATGGTGGCCGGCGGCTTGCCGGAGATGTCGTAGGTGACGCGGGAGATCCCCGGGATCTCGTTGATGATGCGCCGCGACACCCGGTCCAGGAATTCATAGGGCAGGTGCGCCCAGCGGGCGGTCATGAAGTCGATGGTCTCCACCGCGCGCAGGGCCACCACGAAGTCATAGCGGCGGCCATCCCCCATCACCCCCACCGACCTCACCGGCAGGAACACGGCGAAGGCCTGGGAGACCTGGTCGTAGAGGCCGTCGCGGCGCAGTTCCTCGATGAAGATGTGATCGGCCCGGCGCAGCAGATCGGCGTATTCCTTCTTCACCTCGCCAAGGATGCGCACCCCCAGGCCCGGCCCGGGGAAGGGATGGCGGTAGACCATCTCCGAGGGCAGGCCCAGTTCCACGCCGATGCGCCGCACCTCGTCCTTGAACAGCTCCCGCAGGGGTTCCACCAGCCCCAGCTTCATGGTCTCCGGCAGGCCGCCCACGTTGTGGTGGGACTTGATGACATGGGCCTTGCCCGTGCTGGAACCGGCGGACTCGATGACATCCGGATAGATGGTGCCCTGGGCCAGCCAGCGGGCGTTGGTGAGCCTTCCGGCCTCCTCGTCGAAGACCTCCACGAACAGCCGGCCGATGATACGGCGCTTCTCCTCCGGATCGGTCACCCCCTCCAGGGCCTTCAGGAACCGCTCCTCGGCATCCACGCGGATCACCCGCACGCCCATGTGCCGGGCGAAGGTGGCCATCACCTGGTCCCCCTCCTGGTGGCGCAACAGACCGGTGTCCACGAACACACAGGTGAGCTGGTCACCGATGGCCTTGTGCAGCAGGGCCCCCACCACGGAGGAATCCACCCCCCCGGAGAGCCCCAGGACCACGTGGTCCTCCCCCACCTGCTGGCGCACCCGGGCGGTCATGTCCTCGATGATGTTGCCCGGGGTCCACAGGTGCTCGCAGCCGCAGATGTCGTGCACGAAACGGGAGAGGATGCGCTTGCCCTGGGTGGTGTGGGTCACCTCCGGATGGAACTGCACGCCGTAGAAGCCGCGTTCCTCGTCGGCCATGCCGGCCACGGGGGCGGAATCGGTGGAGGCCATGACGCGAAAGCCCGGGGGCATCTCGCAGACGCGGTCGCCGTGGGACATCCACACGTCCAGCATCCCCTCGCCTTCGGGGGTGGTGTGGTCCTCGATGTCTTGCAGCAGGCGGGTGTGGCCCCGGGCGCGCACACGGGCGTAGCCGAATTCGCGGTGATCGGCCGCCTCCACGCGCCCGCCCAGCTGGGCGGCCATGGTCTGCATGCCGTAGCAGATCCCCAGCACGGGCACGCCCAACTCGAAGAGGGTCTGCGAGGCCCCCGGGGGGTCGCTCTCGTTCACCGACTCGGGGCCGCCGGAGAGGATGATGCCACTGGGGCGAAAGTCGCGGATGGCGGCCGCGTCCATGTCCCAGGGGTGGACCTCGGAATAGACCCCGCAATCCCGCACCCGGCGGGCGATGAGCTGGGTGTACTGGGATCCGAAGTCGATGATGAGGATGCGGTGGGCGTGGATGTCGGTGCTCATGGGGTCAGTCCATGCGGTAGTTGGGGGCTTCCTTGGTGATGGTCACGTCGTGGACGTGGCTCTCACGCATGCCCGCGTTGGTCACCCGCACGAAGCCGGGACGGGTGCGCATCTCCTCGATGTTGCGGCAGCCCACGTAGCCCATGGAGGAGCGCAGTCCGCCCACCAGCTGATGGATGATGGCGACGATGCTGCCCTTGTAGGGCACCCGGCCCTCGATGCCCTCGGGCACCAGCTTGTCGGCCCGGTCGCTGTCCTCCTCCTGGAAGTAGCGGTCGGAGGAACCCTGCTGCATGGCCCCCAGGGAACCCATGCCCCGGTAGGACTTGTAGGAACGGCCCTGGTAGAGCTCCACCTCTCCCGGTGCCTCCTCGGTGCCGGCGAAGAGGCTGCCCAGCATGACGGAATGGGCCCCGGCCGCCATGGCCTTGGCGAAATCCCCGGAGAAGCGCACGCCGCCGTCGGCGATGAGCGGCACGCCGGTCCCCTCCAGGGCCTGGCGCACGTTGTCGATGGCGGTGATCTGGGGCACCCCTACACCCGCCACGATGCGCGTGGTGCAGATGGAACCGGGGCCGATGCCCACCTTCACCGCATCCGCCCCGGCCTCCACCAGGGCCCGGGCCGCCTCACCGGTGGCGATGTTGCCGCCCACCACTTGCACCTCGGGAAAGTGCTTCTTCACCCAGGCCACCCGGTCCAGCACCCCCTGGGAATGGCCGTGGGCCGTATCCACCACGATCACGTCCACCCCGGCCTCCGCCAGGGCGGCACAGCGCTCCTCGGTGCCCTCGCCCACGCCCACGGCCGCGCCCACCCGCAGGCGGCCCTGGCTGTCCTTGGCGGCGTTTGGAAAGTCGGTGGACTTCTGGATATCCTTCACCGTGATCATGCCCCGCAGCTGGAAGCGGTCGTTCACCACCAGCACCTTCTCGATGCGGTGCTCATGCAGCAGGGCCTGCACCTCCTCCCGGCTGGCCCCTTCCCGCACCGTGACAAGGCGCTCCCGGGGGGTCATGATCTGGGAGACGGGGGCCTCCATGCGGCTCTCGAAGCGCAGGTCACGGCTGGTGACGATGCCCTCCAGGTCTTCGCCGCGCACCACCGGCACGCCGGAGATGTCGTTGGCCCGGGTGATGGCCAGGACCTCGCGGATGCTGGTGTCGGGGGAGACGGTGATGGGGTCGACGATGACCCCGCTCTCGTATTTCTTGACCACCCGCACCTGGTGCGCCTGGGCCTGGATGCTCATGTTCTTGTGCACGATGCCGATGCCCCCCTCCTGGGCGATGGCGATGGCCAGGCGTGCCTCGGTGACGGTATCCATGGCGGCGGACACCACGGGGATATTCAGATCGATCTCCCGGGTGAAGCGGGTGCGCAGATCCACGTCCCGGGGCATCACGTCGGAGTGGGACGGCAGCAGCAGGACATCATCGAAGGTAAGGGCTTCCTGAACGATACGCATGATCAATCTCGGAGGGACGCGTTGGTTAATCTTCCAATTATAAAGTGGCGCCCCGGGGCGGTAAACCTGAGTAGTGCACTAAACGAAGCCGGAAACCCTCCGGGCAGGGCCGGGGCATGAGCGGCGAGGACACGGCCGCCCCCGGACGGGGGGTGTTCACCGTATCCCAGCTCAATGAGGCGGTGCGGGATCACCTGGAGGGGGGATTCCCCCTGGTGCGGGTGGAGGGGGAGTTGTCCAACCTGGCCCGCCCCGCCTCGGGACACCTCTATTTCTCCCTCAAGGACGCCGATGCCCAGGTGCGCTGCGCCCTCTTCCGCAACCGCGCCCGGCTGCTGGGCTTTCGCCCGGACAACGGCATGCAGGTGCTGGCCCGGGCGCGGGTGAGCCTGTACGCCCCCCGCGGGGACTACCAGCTCATCATCGAGCACCTGGAGGAGGCGGGGGACGGCGCCCTGCGGCGCGCCTTCGAGGAACTGCGCCGCCGGCTGCAGGCCGAGGGGCTGTTCGACACCGGCATCAAGCGTCCCCTGCCCCCCTTCCCGCGGCGGGTGGGGGTCATCACCTCCCCCACCGGGGCGGCCATCCGGGACATCCTCTCGGTACTGCGCCGCCGCTGCCCCGCCCTGCCGGTGCTGGTGCACCCGGTGCCGGTACAGGGCACGGAGGCGGCCCCGCGCATCGTCCGCGCCCTGGAACGGGCCGGGCGGCGGGGGGACTGCGACGTGCTCATCCTGGCCCGGGGCGGGGGCTCCCTGGAGGACCTGTGGGCCTTCAACGAGGAGGCCGTGGCCCGGGCCATCCGCGCCTGTCCCGTGCCGGTGGTCACCGGCGTGGGCCACGAAACGGACGTGACCATCGCCGACTTCGCCGCCGACCTGCGCGCCGCCACCCCCTCCGCCGCCGCCGAGCTGGCCAGCCCCGACGGGGGCGCCCTGCTGCAGCGGGTGAAGCGCCTGGAGGACCTGCTGCTGATGCGCTTCCAGCGCCGCATCGAGACCGGCCAGCGGCGCCTGACGGAACTGGAGCAGCGCCTGCGCCGGCAGCATCCGGAACGCCGCCTGCAGGAGCGGGGGCAGCGCCTGGACGAACTGGAACAGCGCCTGCACGGCGCCATGGGGCGCACCCTGCGCGGTCAGGGGGAACGCCTGCAGGGGCTGGGCCTGCGCCTGCGGCGGGCCTCGCCTCGGTCCAGGATCCAGGCCCTGGGGCAACACCGGGATCACCTGTCCGGGCGTCTGCAACGGGCCATGGACCTGCGCCTGGAACGGCTGGGGCACCGCCTGGCGGTGCAGGCCCGCAGCCTGCATGCCGTCAGCCCCCTGGCCACCCTGGGGCGGGGCTACAGCATCCTCCTGAACGCGGCGGGCGAGGTGGTGCGCTCGGCCCAACAGGCCCCGCCCGGCAGCCGGCTGCAGGCCCGCCTGGCCCGGGGGCAGCTGCACTGCCGCGTGGAGGCCGACGGGGAAGACCCGTCATGACCTGCCTTACCGGGGATCAGGACTGGGCCATCAGGGCCCGCAGCCAGTCCAGATCCACCACCCCGGATTCCGGGGCCGGGCCGTGCAGGGCGCGGCAGGGCTTCTCCGGCGTCCCCAGACGGTCCAGCACCGCCAGGGCCCCGTCCAGGGGGTCCCCGGCGGTGTAGGCGTTCACCGTCACCAGGGTGGGCAGCCCCGCCGCCCGTGCCGCCGTCAGGCCCTGGCGCGAGTCCTCGATGGCCAGACAGGCCCCGGGGGGCAGCCCCAGGTGTTGCAGGACGTAGTGATAGATGTCGGGGGCCGGCTTCTTGTGGGGCACCACATCCCCGGCGCCGATGACCCGGAACCAGTCCCGGGCCTCCCGCCCCAGGTTGGCCTCCAGCAGGGTCTCCACATTGGCCGGCGAGGTGGTGGTGGCGATGGCCAGGGTCAGCCCCGCCTCCCGCGCCTGGCACAGCACCCGCTCCACCCCAGGACGCAGGGGGATACGGCCCCGCTCCAGCAGGGAGACGAAATGGGCCGTCTTGCGGGTGTGCAACTCCGCCACGAAACGCTCCATATCCCCCGGCGGGGTGAAATCCGGTCGGTGCAGGCGCAGGTAATGACGGATACGCTCCTTGCCGCCGGTCACCTCCAGCAATTCGCCGTAGAGTTCCTCGGACCAGTGCCAGTCCAGGCCCCTGTCCCGGAAGGCGGCGTTGAAGGCCTCCCGGTGTCCGTGCCGTTCGGTATCCGCCAGGGTCCCGTCCACATCCCAGATCAGGGCCTGCAATGAAGCCATTACGCCGTTCCTCCGGTGGTTCTAATGGGGTCTGCGGGGAGACTACTATCTTCCGCGCGGGAATCCGAGTGGCGGGACCGCGCAACCATGGGCGGGCGCAAGTTGCGCCCCGCTGGATTCTCTGGTATCTAGACTCGCCCTTTGGACAATCAGGAGTGGTCGAAGCGATGGCCCCCAGCAAGCAGAAGCCGGAGAGCAGCGGCAAGCTGTCCCGGCCCGAAGACGGGATCCCCCCCTACCAGCCCGCGGAGGGGGAGGAGTACATGAACAAGGAGCAGAGGGAGCATTTCCGCAGGATCCTCCAGGCCTGGAAGCAGCAGCTCATGGAGGAGGTGGACCGCACCATGGGCCACATGAAGGAGGACGCCGCCAACTTCGCCGACCCCTCGGACCGGGCCAGCCAGGAGGAGGAATTCAGCCTGGAACTGCGCACCCGCGACCGGGAACGCAAGCTGATCCGCAAGATCGACGAGGCCCTGAACGACATCGACAACGGCGACTACGGCTACTGCGAGGCCTGCGGCGTGGAGATCGGCATCCGCCGCCTGGAGGCCCGGCCCACGGCGACGCTGTGCATCGACTGCAAGACCCTGCAGGAGATCAAGGAAAAGCAGATGGCCTGATGGCGCCCGTGCGGCCGCGAGCCATTCCACCCCGGCGGCGCTCCCCCGCCGCCCCAGCCACCGGGGGCTGAGGGCCTGCCTTGGCCCCCGGGACCTACACCGGCCGTTTCGCCCCCTCCCCCACCGGTCCGCTGCATGCCGGCTCCCTGGTGGCGGCGGTGGCCTCCTGGCTGGATGCCCGCGCCCATGGCGGCATCTGGCGGGTGCGCATCGAGGACCTGGACCCTCCGCGGGAGATGCCTGGGGCCGCGAGCGCCATCCTGCGCACCCTGGAGGCCCACGCCCTGCATTGGGATGGCGAGGTGCTCTTCCAGCACACCCGCCAGGCCGCCTACGAGGCGGCCATGGAGACCCTGCGGTCCCGGGGCCAGGCCTATGACTGCGGCTGCACCCGCCGCGAGATCGCCGCCGTGGCGGTCCAGGGCCCCGAAGGCCCGGTGTATCCCGGCACCTGCCGCCGGGGGCTGCCGCCGGGCAAGGCCCCCCGCGCCCTGCGGGTGCGCACCCACGACACCCCCATCGTCTTCACCGACCGCCTCCAGGGCCCGGTCCGCCAGTGCCTGGAGACGCAGACCGGGGACTTCGTCATCCGCCGCGCCGACGGCCTCACCGCCTATCAACTGGCGGTGGTGGTGGACGATGCCCACCAGGGGATCACCCACGTGGTGCGCGGCGTGGACCTGCTGCCCTCCACCCCCCGACAGATCCATCTGCAGCGCCTGCTGGGCCTGGCCACCCCCGCCTACCTGCATCACCCCGTGATCCTGGATGCGGGTGGCCGCAAGCTCTCCAAGCAGACCCACGCCCCGCCGGTGGACGATGCCCGCCCGGGGGAGAACCTGGCCGCGGCCCTCACCTTCCTGGGGCTGCCCCCGCCGGAACCCGCCCCCCCGGCGCAACTGCTGGCCTGGGCCGCCGCCCGCTGGCCCCACCGCAACGAACCCTGAGCCGGGCCCCTTGGCCGGGACGGCCGCATGCTGCATCCTATGTGGCATCCGTTTCCGTCCTCTCCGCCAGCGGGTCCCGGCGCCGGGATCCCCGGCAGGCACAGGCCCAGGCGAATCGCAGCGCAGCCCATGCCGACCCTGGACAAGACCGTCATCCTCTTTTTGACCGGCCTGTTGCTCTTCGCCTCCCCCCTGGTGGGGTGGTGGTCCCGGCCCGGTCTGCCCTGGTTCACCCCCTACCTCCTCTGGGGCGGGCTGATCGGGCTGGGCGCCCTGGCCCACCTGCTGCAGCGGCGTCATGATCTCTGAGATCGGCCTGCTCTACGCCGCCGGGGTGGCCTATCTGGGGCTGCTGTTCTTCATCGCCCATGCCACCGAGCGGGGCTGGCTGCCCGCCGCCCTGGTGCGCCATCCCCTGGTGTACATCCTGTCGCTGGGGGTCTACGCCACCACCTGGACCTACTACGGCAGCGTGGGCTTCGCCCAGTCCGAGGGCTACACCTTCCTCACCATCTACCTGGGGCTCACCCTGGCCTTCCTCCTGGCCCCCGTGCTGCTGGCCCCGGTGCTGCGCCTGGTGCGGGACTACCAGCTCACCTCCCTGGCGGACCTGTTCGCCTTCCGCTACCGCAGCCAGCTCACCGGGGTGCTGGTGACCCTGTTCATGCTCATGGGGGTGCTGCCCTACATCGCCCTGCAGATCAAGGCGGTGACCGAATCGGTATCGGTGCTCACCCAGGAGGCCCCGCCCAACCTGCTGGCCCTGGGCTTTTGCGCCACCCTGGGGCTGTTCGCCATCCTCTTCGGGGCGCGGCACATCACCCCCCGGGAGAAGCACGAGGGCCTGGTGGTGGCCATCGCCTTCGAATCGGCGGTGAAGCTGGTGGCCCTGCTGCTGGTGGGCGGGTTCGCCCTGTTCCAGGTCTTCGGCGGCCCGGCGGGGCTGGGCGACTGGCTGGCGGCCCACCCCCAGGCCCTGGAGGCCCTCAATGAACCGGTGAGCGAAGGGCCCTGGAGCAGCCTCATGCTGCTGGCCTTCGCCGCCGCCTTCCTGCTGCCGCGCCAGTTCCACATGCTCTTCGTGGAGAACATGGACCCCCGCGCCCTGCAGGCGGCCAGCTGGGGCTTTCCCCTCTTCCTGCTGCTGCTCAACCTGCCCATCCCCCTGGTGCTGTGGGCCGGTCAGGCCCGGGGCCTGGAGATCCCGCCGGACTACTACGTCCTGGGGCTGACCGCTGGCGATGGCGCCGGCTGGCTGGCCCTGCTCACCTTCATCGGCGGGGTCTCGGCGGCCAGCGCCATGATGATCGTCACCACCCTGGCCCTGGCCGCCATGTGCCTGAACCACCTCCTGCTGCCGGCCCACGTGACCCAGCAGAGCCTGCCCCAGAGCAACCTCTACGGCTGGCTGCTGTGGGGGCGGCGGCTGCTCATCCTCCTCATCATCGCCCTGGGCTACGGCTTCTACTGGCTGCTGGAGTTCAACCAGGGCCTGGTGCAGATCGGGCTCATCTCCTTCGTCGCCGTGGCCCAGTTCCTGCCCGGGTTCATCGCCCTGCTGTTCTGGCCCCGGGCCACCCGCATCGGCTTCATCGCCGGCCTCTCCGGGGGCATCCTCATGTGGCTGCTGGCCCTCATCCTGCCGCTGCTGGAGGCCTCGGGTCTGCCGGGCCTGCCCCTGAACCTGGCCGCCCTCATGGGCGCGGAGGAGGAGAACCGCTGGGCCTTCGCCACCTTCTGGTCTTTGGCGGTGAACAGCGCCCTGTTCGTGTTGGGTTCCCTGCTCTCCCGGCCCACGCGGGAAGAGGCCGAGGCGGCCCTGGCCTGCCGCCGGGAACAGCTGCCGCCGGCCCGCACCGCCGGGGAGGTGCAGAGCGTGTCCCAGCTGGAGACCCATCTGGCCCGGGTGGTGGGGCCGCAGACCGCCGCCCTGGAGGTGGAGCGGGCGCTGCAGGACCTGGACCTGAAGGCCACGGAACGCCGCCCGGCGGAGCTTAGGCGCCTGCGCGGTCGCCTGGAGCGCAACCTCTCCGGACTCATGGGCCCCCTGCTGGCGCGCATGATGGTGGACAACCGGCTGGACGTGGCACCCCAGACCCAGGTGGCCCTGGCGGACAGCCTGCGCTTCGTGGAGGAACAGCTGGAGCATTCCACCGTGCGCCTGCGGGGCCTGGCGGCGGAACTGGACACCCTGCGCCGCTACCACCGCCAGGTGCTGCACGAACTGCCCCTGGGGGTGTGCTCCATCGCCCCCTGCGGCGACATCCTCATCTGGAACCACACCATGTCCACCATCTCCGGCATCCCCGCCGAGGATGCCGTGGGCCAGCCCCTGGAATCCCTGAAAGACCCCTGGGAGGGGGTGCTGCGCACCTTCATCAACGGCGACGACCGCCACCTGTACAAGCTGCAGCTCTCGGTGGAGGGGCGCTACCGCTGGCTGAACCTGCACAAGGCGGCCATCGAGTCCTCCGTAACGGGGGATTCCGCCGCCCACGGCCTGGGGGGCATGGTGGTGCTGGTGGAGGACCTGACCGAACTCCATACCCTGGAGAGCGAGGTGGCCCACAACGACCGCCTGGCCTCCATCGGCCGCCTGGCGGCGGGGGTGGCCCACGAGATCGGCAACCCCCTCACCGGCATCACCTCCCTGGCGCAGAACCTGCGCTACGAACAGGACCCGGCGGAGGTGGAGCTGACCGTGCGCCAGATCCTGGAGCAGACCCGGCGCATCAACGACATCGTGCAGTCCCTGATCACCTTCAGCCATGCCGGTGAGGCGCCGCGTCCCCTGCCGGCGGCGGTGGACCTGCGCGCCTGTGTGGACGAGGCCCTGCAACTGGTGCAGCTGGGGGGCAGCGGGCGCGAGATCACCTGCATCAACGGCGTGCCGCGGGAGCTGCGCGCCCGGGGGAACCAGCAGCGGCTGCTGCAGGTCTTCGTCAACCTCATCAACAACGCCCTGCAGGCCTCCCGCCCCGGCGACCGGGTCACCCTCACCGGCGCGCGCGTCCCCGGCGGCGTGGAGGTGCGTGTGGAGGACGAGGGCAGCGGCATCGAGGACGGCCTGCTGGACCAGATCTTCGAACCCTTCTTCACCACCAAGCCCCCCGGCGAAGGCACCGGCCTGGGGCTTTCCGTGGTGTACAGCATCATCCAGGACCACGGCGGGACGGTCTACGCGGACAACCGCCCCGAGGGGGGCACGTGCTTTCGCATCCGCCTGCCGGCGGCCGAAGAGGAGGTCATGGCTTGAACCGCATTCTCGTCGTCGAGGACGAAACCGTCATCCGCCGCGCCCTGGTGCGCCTGCTGGAACACGAGGGCTATCGCGTGGCCGAGGCCGGCAGCCTGCAGGAGGCCCGGACCCACTGCGGCGAGGCCGCCTTCGACCTGCTCATCTGCGACCTGCGCCTGCCCGACGGCGAGGGCATCCGTCTCGCCGGCGAGCTGCCCGGGGTCCCCGTGCTCATCATGACCAGCTACGCCAGCGTACGCTCCGCCGTGGACGCCATGAAACAGGGGGCGGCGGACTACATCGCCAAGCCCTTCGACCACGACGAGATGCTGCTGTGCGTCGCCCGCATCCTCAAGCAGCACCAGCTGGAGAAGGAGAACGCCCAGCTGCAGTCGGAGATGGGCGAGGTCTACCCCGTGGACGGCATGGTGGGCGAGGCCCCGGCCATGCGCCAGGTCTGCCGCATGGTGGAGAAGGTCTCCCCCACCGACATCACCGTGCTCATCCGCGGCGAATCGGGCACGGGCAAGGAGCTGGTGGCCCGGGCCATCCACAAGAAGGGCCCCCGCGCCCAGGCCCCGCTGATCAGCGTCAACTGCGCCGCCATCCCCGAGGGCCTGCTGGAATCGGAGCTCTTCGGCCACGAGAAGGGGGCCTTCACCGGCGCCGGGCAGACCCGCCAGGGCCTGGTGGAGGCCGCCGACACCGGCACCCTGTTCCTGGACGAGATCGGCGAACTCACCCCCCAGGCCCAGTCCCGCCTGCTGCGGGTCTTGCAGGACGGCGAGATCCGCCGCGTGGGCTCTACCCAGAGCCGCAAGGTGGACGTGCGCCTGCTGGCGGCCACCCACCGAGACCTGGAGTCCATGGTGCGCGAGGGGGCCTTTCGCGAGGACCTCTACTACCGCCTCAAGGTCATGGAGATCACTCTCCCGCCCCTGCGGGAGCGCCGGGAGGACCTGCCGCAGCTGGCCCGCTTCCTGCTGGAGAAGGCCTGCAAGCGCCTCAAGCGCAACCCGGTGGATCTGGACCCGGCCGCGCTGCAGGCGATGCAGGCCCACAGCTGGCCCGGCAACGTGCGCGAACTGGAGAACGCCATCGAGCGGGCGGTGATCCTGGCCGACGGCGAGCCCATCCGCCCCGAACACCTGGCCCTCACCCCGGCTGCGGAGTGCGGCGGGGAAGGCCGCACCAGCCTGGAGGCCTACTTCCGCCGCTTCGTCCTGGAGAACCAGGGACACATGACCGAGACGGAACTGGCCCGCCGCCTGGGCATCAGCCGCAAGGCCCTGTGGGAGCGCCGCAACCGCCTGGGCATCCCCCGGCCCAAGGGGTGAGCAGGCGCGATCCGGACACCCCCGGGTGTTACCTCAGGTAACAGCCGTTACCCGAGGTAACACCCGGCCACCCCTCTGTCCCTGTATGTCCTTGTTTCCTCAGGGAACACCAATCCGGCACGATGCATGCTTTATGTCCCGCATCATCCACGGCGGCGACAGGCCTTGATGCACACGGACCCCCCAAGCGGTCAGGAACGCCCCCAGGGCGTATTGATCCCGGTGATGGAATTCCTGGGGCGGCATTCGCCGTTCGACCAGATGGATCCGGTGCACCTGGAGTTCCTGGCCAAGCGCCTGAAGCTGGTGTTCTACGCCCACGACGAGGAGGTGACCGGCCCCCGCGCCGGCCCGGCGAACCGTTTCTTCATCATCAAGCAGGGCCGCGTCCTGGGGGAACCGCTGGACGCGGACGGCAACATCACCAGCACCGCCTGGGAGCTGGTCCCCGGGGAGTGCTTCCCCGTGGGGGCCCTCATGGGGCGGCGGCCGGTGCGCACCCGTTACCGCGCGGCGGAGGACACCTTCTGCTTTGAACTGGACCGGGAGGACTTCCACAAGCTCTTTCGCATGTCCGGGGAGTTCCAGGATTTCTGCACGCGCCGCCTGGCCAGCCTGCTGGACAAGGTGCGCCGCCAGGTCCAGGCCAGCGCCGCGGCGGGGCTGGGGGGCGATACCTCCCTGAACATCACCCTGGGGGAGCGGGTGCGCCGTGACCCGGTCACCTGCCCGCCGGGCACCCCCATCCGCCGGGTGCTGCAGACCATGGACGACGAACACGTGGGCAGCGTGGTGGTGGTGGATGCGAATCATCGTCCCCTGGGGGTGTTCACGCTGCATGACCTGCTCAGCCGCGTCTCCCTGCCGGAGGTGGGCCTGGACGAGCCCATCGAGGCGGTGATGACCCCGGACCCCATCACCCTGCCCCCCACGGCGTTCGCCTTCGAGGCGGCCATGCTCATGGCGAGCCACGGCTTCCATCATCTGTGCATCGTGGAGCGGGGCCGGCTCACCGGGGTCATCTCCGAGCGGGACCTGTTCTCGCTGCAGCGGGTGGGGCTGGTGAACCTGAGCCGGGCGGTGGGACGCGCGGAGGACGTGGCCACCCTGGCACGCCTGGGGCGGGACGTTCACCTGCTCATCGGGCAGATGATCGCCCAGGGGGTGCGGGTGGATCAGATCACCCAGATCATCACCCTGCTCAATGACCAGGTGACCCGGCGGGTGATCCGCCTCTGTCTGGACGACACGGACCCGGAACTGCCGGAATTCACCTGGCTGGCCTTCGGCAGCGAGGGGCGCCAGGAGCAGACCCTGAAGACGGACCAGGACAACGGCATCCTGTTCCTGCCCCGGGAGGGCATGTCCGTCGAGGAGGCGCGGCAGCGGCTGCTGCCCCTGGCCCAGCGCATCAACCAGGCCCTGGACCTGTGCGGTTTCCCCCTGTGCAAGGGCAACGTCATGGCGGGCAACCCGGAATGCTGCCTGAGCGCAGACGAATGGCGCCAGCGCTTCACCCGCTGGATCGACCAGGGCACGCCGCGCCACCTGCTCAACGCCAGCATCTACTTCGATTTTCGCGTCCTCCACGGCAACCAGGCCGCGGGGGAGGACCTGCGCACATGGCTGCTGGAGAAGACCTCCCAGAACAGCCGCTTCCTGCGCCAGATGGCGGAGAACGCCCTGCGCCTGCGTCCGCCCCTGGGGCTGTTCGGGGACTTCAAGGTCACCTCCGGCGGGAGCCACCCCCGCAGTCTGGACCTGAAGGTGAACGGGGCCACCCCCATCGTGGACGTGGCCCGCATCTATGCCCTCGCCCACCAGGTGCCAGAGAGCAACACCGCCCGGCGCCTGGAGGCCTGTGCCGGGGCCGGGCTGATGAAGCGCGAGGACGTGGCCGCCTGGCTCAACGCCTATCACTACATCCAGCTACTGCGCATGCGCAGCCATCAGGACCAGGCCCAGGCGGGGCAGCCGCTGAGCAATTTCATCAATCCGGAGCGCCTGGACGAGCTGGAGCAGCGCATCCTGAAGGAGGCCTTCCGTCAGGTGCGCAAGCTCCAGTCCCGCCTGGCCCTGGACTACCAGTTATAGGGAGGTTCGCGGACGGGGCCCGCAGAAGGCCCCGGCGCGCCAGGGAGGAATCCCGCCGCGGCCCGTGCCGCGGCCGCATGTTTCAAGGGGAGGATGAGAGGTTCTTACGACAATGCGCTCGACGATGACCAAAAACGGAACGATGGAGGAAGACCGGGTGAAACCGACCCACGCAGTCCACAACAAGACCTTTGTACGGAGGAGTATCCCATGAACACAAAGCTTCAAGAACAGCGAAGCGCCTACTGGAAGGCGAACCTGCGCATCCTCATCGGGTGCCTGATCGTCTGGTTCATCGCCGGTTACGTACTGCCCATCTTCATGGTGGACGTGCTGAACCTGATCTCGCTGGGCGGCTATCCGCTGGGCTTCTGGATGGCGCAGCAGGGGTCGATCTACGTCTTTCTGATGTTGATCTTCTTCTACGCCTGGCGCATGAACCGTCTGGACCGCAAGTTCGACGTCCACGAAGAGTGACACTGGGGGAGACATCATGGATCTCAAACTAATGATCTACCTGGTGGTCGGTGCCACCTTCGCGCTGTACATCGGCATCGCCATCTGGGCCCGTGCGGGCAGCACGGGCGAATTCTACGTGGCCGGCAAGGGGGTCAACCCCGTGGCCAACGGCATGGCCACCGCGGCGGACTGGATGTCGGCGGCCTCCTTCATCTCCATGGCGGGCCTGATCGCCTTCTTGGGCTATAGCGGATCGGTCTACCTCATGGGCTGGACCGGCGGCTACGTGCTCATGGCCCTGCTGCTGGCCCCGTACCTGCGCAAGTTCGGCAAGTTCACGGTGCCGCAGTTCGTGGGCGACCGGTTCTACTCCAACACCGCGCGCATCGTGGCCGTGATCTGCCTGCTGGTGATCTCCATCACCTACGTCATCGGGCAGATGCGCGGCGTGGGCATCGCCTTCTCCCGCTTTCTGGAGGTGGACCTGCTCTGGGGCCTCATCGCCGGCATGGGCGTGGTCTTCGTGTACGCCGTGCTCGGCGGCATGAAGGGCATCACCTACACCCAGATCGCCCAGTACGTGGTGATGATCTTCGCCTATACGGTGCCCGCCATCTTCATCTCCCTGCAGCTCACCGGCCACTTCCTGCCCCAGACGGGCCTGGGGGGCACCCTGAGCGGTCAGGACGGGATGTACCTGCTCAACGCACTGGACCAGACCCTGGTGGACCTCGGCTTCAATGAGTACACCACCAACCGCAATCTCAGCACCATGAACATCTTCCTGCTGACCATGGCGCTGATGATCGGGACCGCGGGCCTGCCCCACGTGATCATCCGCTTCTTCACCGTGCCCCGGGTGCGCGACGCCCGCAAATCCGCCGGCTGGGCCCTGGTGTTCATCTCCATCCTGTACACCACCGCCCCCGCCGTGGGCGCCATGGCCATGTACAACCTGATCGACACCTTCCACCCGGGCGGCGTGGGCAACCCCGAGGCCGCCATGGTCTACGAGGACCGGCCGCAGTGGATGCGCACCTGGGAAGAGACCGGCCTGCTGCAGTTCGAGCAGGAAGGGGACGGCGAACGGGTTCACTACTATAACTACAAGAACCCGCCCGCATGGACCGAGGAAGCGGAACTGGACGGCTACACCGTCGCCAACCTGGACCGCGACATCATGGTGCTGGCCAACCCCGAGATCGCGAGCCTGCCCAACTGGGTGATCGCCCTGGTGGCGGCCGGCGGCATCGCGGCGGCCCTGTCCACCGCGGCGGGCCTGCTGCTGGCCATCTCCTCGGCCATCTCCCACGACCTGCTCAAGGGCGTGTTCATGCCCAAGATCTCGGAGAAGAACGAGCTCATGGCAGGACGCCTGGCCATGGTGGCGGCCATCCTCCTGGCCGGATACCTGGGGCTGAACCCGCCGGGCTTCGCGGCCGAGGTGGTGGCCCTGGCCTTCGGTCTGGCGGCCTCCTCGCTCTTCCCCGTGCTCATGATGGGCATCTTCTACAAGCGGATGAACCGTCAGGGGGCCATCGCCGGCATGCTGGTGGGCATCTCCATCACCCTGATCTACATCTTCCTGTACAAGGGGTGGTTCTTCTTCCCGGGCACCGCCATGCTGGCGGACAACCCGGACGGCTGGCTGCTGGGCATCGCCCCCCAGGGCTTTGGCACCGTCGGCGCGATCTTCAATGTGATCACCGCCTTCGTCGTGTCCAAGCTGACGGCCCCGCCGCCGAAGGAGATCCAGGACCTGGTGGAAAGCGTGCGTGTGCCGCGCGCCGACACGGCCTGACCGAATCGGGACGATCCATCAAGGCAGGGCCCCGCTTCGGCGGGGCCCTTGCCCATCGGGGCAACGGCAGGACCCTTCCCTCAGGCCGTCATGGCCACGGCCTGAGGGAAGGGTCCTGGAAGACGGGACCCAGGCCCGGCGGCCAACGCCGCTCACCGTCATGCACACTGATGCACTCATCCGACAGATCCACCAGGCCGAGGACCGCGCCGCCTGCGGGCGCGCACTGGGCTGGTTTTGGGAAACCGAACCGGCGGATCGACCGCAATCCGGACCCCTGCGGGCTGGTGCACCGCCCCGGCGACGTCATGGCCGGCCCCCGCACCGGGGGCGTGCTGCAGTGATCCGACCCCGGGTGATGGACGAATCTGCTGCAAGGACGCGTTATACTGAGATGTTTGCCGGTCATCGGCCCGTATTCATTCATGTCCATGCATGTGCAGGAGGAGATCCATGTCCGAAGTGAAGGTTCATGAAGTACCCCGGACGTTTGCCGAGCAGGCCAACGTCAACGCCGACCAGTACGAGGCCATGTACCGGCAGTCGGTGGAGGACCCGAAGGGCTTCTGGGCCGAACAGGCGGAGCGGTACCTCACCTGGTTCAAGAAGTGGGACAGCGTCCTGGAGGGTGACTTCGAGGGCGATGTCCGGGTGCAGTGGTTCCAGGGCGGCAAGCTCAACGTGGCCTACAACTGCCTGGACCGGCACCTGGACACCCGCGGCGACCAGCCCGCCCTCATCTGGGAGGGGGACGATCCCGGTGAGGACCGCACCCTCACCTACCGCCAGCTGCATGAAGAGGTGAGCAAGTTCGCCAACGTGCTCAAGGACCGGGGTGTGCAGAAGGGGGACCGGGTCTCCATCTACCTGCCCATGATCCCCGAGGCCGCCGTGGCCATGCTGGCCTGCGCCCGCATCGGCGCCGTGCATTCCGTGGTCTTCGGCGGCTTCTCCCCGGACGCCCTGCGGGACCGCATCCTGGACGCCGAGTGCAAGGTGGTCATCACCTCCGACCAGAGCCTGCGCGGCGGCCGCAAGGTGCCCCTCAAGGGCAACGCCGACAAGGCCATCGCCCAGTGCCCCAGCGTCAGCACCTGCATCGTGGTGCAGCGCGGCGGCGAGCCGGTGGACTGGCACGAGGGCCGGGATGTCTGGTACCACGAGGCCATGGCCGGTGCCAGCGCCGATTGCCCCGCCGAGGAGATGGACGCCGAGGATCCCCTGTTCATCCTCTACACCTCCGGCTCCACCGGCAAGCCCAAGGGCGTGATGCACACCACCGGCGGCTACCTGCTGCAGGCGGCCATGACCCACAAGCTGGTGTTCGACTACAAGGACGGCGAGGTCTACTGGTGCACCGCCGACGTGGGCTGGGTCACCGGCCACACCTACATCGTCTACGGCCCCCTGGCCAACGGCGCCAAGACCCTGATGTTCGAGGGGGTGCCCAACTACCCGGACTTCGGCCGCTTCTGGCAGGTGTGCGACAAGCACAACGTGTCCATCTTCTACACCGCCCCCACCGCCATCCGCATGCTCATGGGGGCCGGCGACGAGCACGTCACCAAGCACCAGCGCACCAGCCTGCGCCTGCTGGGCACCGTGGGCGAACCCATCAACCCCGAGGCCTGGGAATGGTATCACCGCGTCGTGGGGGATGGCCGCTGCCCCATCGTGGACACCTGGTGGCAGACCGAGACCGGCGCCCACATGATCGCCAACCTGCCCGGCGCCGTGGACATGAAGCCCGGCTCCGCCACCCGGCCGTTCTTCGGCGTGCAGCCGCTGCTGGTGGATGACAAGGGCAACGAGATCACGGAGACCCCCGCCGAGGGCAACCTGTGCATCCGCCATCCCTGGCCCAGCATGATGCGCACCCTCTGGGGCGACCACAAGCGCTTCCTGGAGACCTACTTCTCCATCTATCCCGGACTGTACTTTACCGGGGACGGCGCCCGCCGCGACGCCGATGGCTACTACTGGATCACCGGCCGCGTGGATGACGTACTCAACGTCTCGGGCCACCGCCTGGGCACCGCCGAGATCGAGTCCGCCCTGGTGCTGCATCCCAAGGTGGCCGAGGCCGCGGTGGTGGGCTATCCCCACGACATCACCGGCCAGGGGATCTACGCCTACGTGACCCTCATGTCCGGCGAGCAGGGCAGCGAAGAACTGGCCAAGGAGCTGGTGAAGCTGGTGCGGGACGAGATCGGGCCCATCGCCAAGATCAACCTGCTGCAGTTCGCCCCGGGGCTGCCCAAGACCCGTTCCGGCAAGATCATGCGCCGCATCCTGCGCAAGATCGCCGCCAACGAACTGGAAAACCTGGGGGACACCTCCACCCTGGCGGATCCGGACGTGGTCAACGTCCTCATCGACAGCCGCCTCAACAAGTAAGGCGCGCCTGCGGCGCGGTGTCCGCGGTCCTCCGGGCCGGGCGCCGCGCCGCCCCTACCCTCCCCAGGCCTCCCGCAGGTCTTCCCGATGCAACCGCAGCCACTGCAGGGCGATGATGGGCATGGCCGTCTCGATATTGCGGCGGTCCAGCCAGTCGAAGGCCTCGTCCACCGACAGGATATGGGTGCGGATCTCCTCCCCCTCCGCCTCCAGCCCATGGATCCCCCCTTCCAGCTGGGGTAGATCCGCCCGGCCCACGAACAATGAGATGCGCTCACTGGCGCTGCCGGGGGTGGCGTAGTAGTCGTGCACATGGCGCATCTCCCCCAGGGTGCAGCCCGCCTCCTCCATGGCCTCACGCCGGGCCACCGCCTCCGGATGCTCCCCCGGCTCCACGAGACCGGCGATGATCTCCACCAGCCAGGGCCCGTGGGGGGATTCCAGGGCACCGACCCGGAACTGCTCCACCAAGAGCACCCGGTCCCGCACCGGGTCGTAGGGCAGGACGGCGGCCGCGTCCCCCCGCTGGATCAGCTCCCGCTCGATGACCATGGGCTCTCCGCCCCGGAAACGGGCATGGCTCAGGCGCAGGCGATGCAGCCTGAAGAATCCCCGGTAGAGCTCCTCCACATCCAGCAGATCCCAACGCATCATGGCCTGGTCCTCCATCGCATCTTTTCCCGCCCCGGCGGCGGATTCTATCCCCATGGCACCATACCGCGGCGGATGCGTATACTCGGGTCCATGGACACACTACTGCAAACCCTGGGGACCCTGGTGGGCCGCGAGACGGACCTGGAGGGGGTGCGCCTCCAGGTGATCGAGATCCTGGACGCGCCCCCCCTGCCACGGGTGGTGCTGGGGGAGCCCCAGGGCCAGGCCGAGATCCAGGCGGACCAGCACGGCGATCCCCGGCGCCGCACCCGGCGCACCCACACCCTGTCCCTGACGGACGAGGACGGCACGGACCTGAACCCCGTGATCCGCGCCCTGGCGGGTCCTGAACTGGCACGGCGCCTGAAGGAGCAGCTGATCCCCTGAAGGGCCCTCGCCGGGCCGCCCTGGGGGATTGGTTCGGCAGCCGCCGATGGCGCAGCCGGGGACGGGTCAGGGGTTGGGCCGCTTCGCCCCCAGGATCATCGTTACCCGTTCCATATCCTCCCGGGTGTCCACCCCGGCCGGCGGCACCTCCAGGGCCACGTCCACGTGGATGCGGGCGCCGTTGTACAGGGCGCGCAGCTGCTCCAGGCGCTCGATGCGCTCCAGGGCGCAGGTCTCCATGCGGGTGAAGCGCTTGAGATAGCCCACCCGGTAGGCGTAGAGACCGATATGGCGGTGACAGACCTGCAGCTCCGGCGCGGTCTCCATGTCCAGGGCGTCCCGCTCCCAGGGGATGGGGGCCCGGCTGAAGTAGAGGGCGTAGTCCCGGGCGTCGCGCACCACCTTGACGGTATGCGGATCGTAGAGCTGGGCCGCCCGGGAGATGGGGGTGCACAGGGTGGCCATGCTGGCCTCGGGACGCTGCGCCAGGTTGTCCGCCACCTGGCGGATGATCCCCGGCGGGGTGAGGGGCTCGTCCCCCTGGAGATTCACCACCAGGGTGTCCTCGCCCCACCCCCGCCGGGTGGCCACCTCGGCGATGCGGTCGCTGCCCGACTCGTGGTGCACGGAGGTGGGGCAGGCCTGCCCGCCAAAGCCCTCCACCACCTCGAGGATGCGGTCGTCGTCCGTGGCCACCACCACCTCTTCGGCACCGCTGGCCAGGGCCCGTTCGTACACGTGGCGGATCATGGGCGCACCCGCCAGGTCCACCAGGGGCTTGCCCGGCAGGCGCGTGGAGCCGTAGCGGGCGGGGATCACCACCTGGAAACTCACCGCGCCCCCTCCATCACCGCCGTGACCCCGTACATCAGCGGGCGTCCTTCCACTTCTCCACCTCCTCCTCGCTCAGGGTCCGGGCCTCGTCCTCCAGCATCACCGGGATGCCATCGCGGATGGGATAGGCCAGACGCGCCGCGCGGGAGATGAGTTCATCATGTTCCCGGTCCAGGATCAGCGGGCCCTTGGTGACCGGGCACACCAGGATGTCGAGCAGTCGTTTGTCCATGGTCCTCTTACCTCGTGCTGTGGATTCGGTCGACGGCCTGCACCGCCCCCAGGATGGCCTTCCCCAGGGCCGGGTCGGGCACGGCGCTGACGGGGACGAACCAGTGTTCCGGGCCGGCGATGGGACGGCATTTTACGGCATCCTTCTCCGTCATCAGAACGGGCAGATGGTCGCCGAAGCGGATCTCCCCGGGGGTGAAGGCGTGGTGATCGGGAAAGGCATGGGGCACCACCTCCAGGCCGCGGCGGCGGAGCATGTCGAAGAAGCGGGGGGGATGGCCGATGCCGGCCAGGGCATGCACCCGCTGACCGCGGAAGGCCTCCAGCGGCCGGGTGTGCCCCGGATCGGCCAGCGCCAGGGCGGTGCCCCCGGTCAGGGTCATGGCGTACTCCCCGGGCCCGGGCGTGCCCGTGGCGACGCGAAAATCCACCTCCTGCAGGCGCCCCAGGGGTTCGCGCAGGGGGCCGGCGGGCAGGCACAGGCCATTACCGAAGCGCCGCGCCCCGTCCACCATGACGATCTCCAGATCCCGCCCCAGGGCGTAGTGCTGCAGGCCGTCGTCGGCGATGATCAAGTCGCAGGGATGATGCGCCAGCAGGGCCCGGGCGGCGCGGCGGCGGTCCCGGTCCACATACACGGGACAGCCGCTGCGGGTGGCGATGAGCACCGGCTCGTCCCCCACCTGGGCCGGGTCGCTCTGCGGCGTCACCGCCCGGGGACCGCCCCGGGCGCGGCCGCCGTAGCCGCGGCTGACCACGCCGGGGCGATAACCGTGCTCCTGCAGCCAGCGGCACAGCCAGACCACCATGGGGGTCTTGCCGGTGCCGCCCACGGTCAGGTTGCCCACCACCAGCACCGCCCGCACCGGCAGCCGCGGGTGGCGGCGGGCAGACGACGCCTCCAGACGGATCCGGTTGAGCCGGGCCAGGGCGCAGTAGAGGAGCGACACGGGATACAGGGCCAGGGTCACCCCATCCCGTCCTGCCCAGTGCCGCTCCAGGGGGTGCATGGGCTTTACGTACCGGCCGCGGCGGCATCGGCCTGCGGCTCATGGAACTGGAGCTGGTGCAGGCGGGCATAGGCCCCGTCCCGGGCCAGGAGTTCCCGGTGCGTACCCGTCTCCAGGACGCGCCCCGCCTGCATGACGACGATGCGGTCGGCGTTCTCCACGGTGGACAGGCGGTGGGCGATCACCAGGGTGGTGCGATTGCGCACCAGGTTGTCCAGGGCCGCCTGGATCTGGCGCTCCGATTCCGTGTCCAGGGCGGAGGTGGCCTCGTCCAGGATGAGGATGGGGGCATCCTTGAGCAAGGCCCGGGCGATGGCGATGCGCTGGCGCTGGCCTCCGGAGAGCAGCACCCCGTTGTCCCCCACGGGGGTCTGCAGCCCCTGGGGCAGACGCTCGATGAACTCCATGGCGTGGGCCGCCTCGGCCGCCTCGCGGATGCACGCCTCGTCGGCGGCCTCCACCGGGCTGCCATAGGCGATGTTGCCGGCGATGGTGTCGTTGAACAGGGTGACGTGCTGGCCCACGTAGGCGATCTGGCGGCGCAGCTCCGCCAGGCGGTAGCTGCGGATGTCCTCCCCGTCCAGCAGGATGCGCCCCCGCTGGGGCTCGTAGAAGCGGGGCAGCAGGTTCACCAGGGTGGTCTTGCCGCTGCCCGAACGCCCCACCAGGGCCACGGTCTCGCCGGGGGCCACCTCCAGGTGGACATCCTGCAAGACCTCCCCCTTTTCCGGCTCGTAGGCGAAGGAGACCCCCTGCAGGGTGATCTCTCCCCGCGCCCGCGGCAGGGGGCTGGATCCGGTATCCCGCTCCAGGGGCTCGTCCAGCAGGCCGAAGATGTTCTGCCCGGCGGCGATGCCCTTTTGCAAAGTGGCGTTGACGTTCACCAGGCGCCGGATGGGGGCCAGCAGCAGGAACATGGCCGTGACGAAGGAGACGAAGGTCCCCACGGAGACGTCCTGCAGCATGGAATCCTGGGTGGCGAGCCAGACGATCAGGGCCAGGGCGATGGCCACGAAGAACTGCACGATGGGCACGTTACTGGACTGTGTCGCCACCATCTTCATGTGCAAGCGGCGGTTGCGCTCGTTCACCTCCTCGAAACGCGCCTCCTCGAAGTCCTCACCGCCGAAGATCTTCACCACCCGGTGCCCGTCCAGCACCTCGCCGGCCACGTGGGTCACGTCCCCCATGGAGTTCTGGATGCGCCGGCTGATGCGGCGGAAGCGGCGGGTGACCCGGTCCACGGCGAAGACCACCGCCGGGGCGACGATGAGCACGGTGAGGGTGAGGGTGGCATTGAGATAGAGCATCCAGGCCAGCAGCCCCAACACCGTCACCGAGTCGCGCACGAGCACGGTGAGGCTGTCGGTGGAGGCCTGGGCCACCTGCTCCACGTTGTAGGTGAGGCGGGAGATGAGCTGGCCGCCGCTGTTGCGGTCGAAGTAGGCGGCCGGCATGTGCAGCAGGTGCCGGAACATCTGCCCGCGCAACTCCTTCACCACGCGCCGCCCCACCCACTTGATGCAGTAGTTGGCAAGGAACTCCCCCACCCCGCGCACCACGAAGATGCCGACGATGGCGAAGGGGATCCAGCGGATCACGTTCGGATCCTGCTCCACGAAACTGCCGTCCATCAGCGGCCGCATGAGGGCGGCAAAGCCCGTCTCCGTGCTCGCGGTCACGATCATGGCCACCACGGAGACCGCCAGGTAGGGCCAGTAGTGCAGGGAATGGGACAGCAGGCGGCGATAGACGCGCATGCCCGAGACCTCGCCGGGCTCCACTTGGGGGGATCGGGGGGTGTTCACCGGGGATCCTCCTCCAGGGTGGCGATGGACAGGCGGGAGACCCCCAGGCGGGCGGCGGCGTCCATCACCCGCACCACGGCCTGATGAGGCGCGCGGGCATCGGCCTGCACCACCACGGGGGCGTCGGGGTGGGCCTCCAGGGCCCTGGAGAGGGCGGCGCGCAGGGTGCGGGGCTGGGTGTTCACCAGTTCCGCCCCGTCCACGAAGAAGCGGCCCTGGGCGTCCACACCCACCCGCACCCGCTCCCCGGCGGGCGCCTCCTGGGTAGAGTCTGCCCGAGGCAGCTGCAGCTGCATCACGCTGGGGCGGTCGAAGGTGGTGGACACCATAAAGAAGATCAGCAGCAGGAAGACCACGTCGATGAGCGGCGTGAGCTGGATCTCCACCGGCTCGCTGGCTTTGCGGCGAAAATTCACCCCTGGTTCACCTCCGCATCCCCCCGCTCGCCCTTGAGCACCTCCACCAGGCGGATGGCCTCCTGCTCCATCTCCAGCACCAGCTCGTCCACCCGGCCGCGGAAATAGCGGTGGAAGACCAGGGAGGGCACCGCCACGGAGATGCCGGCGGCGGTGGTGATCAGGGCCTGGGAGATACCTCCCGCCAGTTCGCCGGGATCCCCCACCCCCACGGCGGTGATGACGGAGAAGACCTGGATCATCCCCAGCACGGTCCCCAGCAGGCCCAGCAGCGGGGTCACCGCGGCGATGGTGCCCAGGGTATTGAGGAAACGCTCCAGCTCATGGGCCACCTGGCGTCCCGTGTCCTCGATGGACTCCTTCATCACCTCCCGGGAATGCACCCGGTTCACCAGTCCCGAGGCCAGGATGCGCCCCAGGGGGGAGCCCTCGCGCAGGGCCCGCAGGCGGGCGTCATCCAGTTCCCCCGCCTGCAGCCACTGCCAGATCTGCACCACTAGCCGCGGCGGCACCACGCGCCGCCGTCGCAGGGTCCAGAGGCGCTCCAGGACGATGGCCAGGGCCAGGACGGAACAGGCCAGGATGGGCAGCATGAGCCATCCCCCGGCCTTCACCAATTCAAACACGTGGGCTCACCCCGGATGCGGTTGCTGTGGAACGGTTGCCGCGCATGATACTTGATCGGCCGGGGCAAAGGCCAAGGCCGGTTCAGCGGTGCCAGTGCCGCCGCGCCGCATGGCGGTACCCCGGGGCGACCCGGATCCCCTGGGGCGGCACCTCCACCCGCAGCGCCCCGGAGAGGGCGGTATCCAGCAGCGGGATACCCCGATTGCGCAGCCGCGCCCGCACCGCCGGGTCAGGATGACCCGCGCGGTTGTCGAAACCCCGGCTGACCAGGGCCAGCCGCGGCGAGACCGCCTCCAGGAAGTCCGCCGGCAGGGCGCCGCCGGCGCCATGATGGGGCAACACCAGGACATCGGCCTTCAGAGCCTCTCCCGCGCGGCGCAGCAGCACCGACTGCCCCAACCCCTCCACGTCCCCGGGAAGGAGCACGGACCCTCCCGGCCCCTGCACCCGCAGCACACAGGAGGAGACATTGTCATCCCCCCAGTAAGGCGGCGGATGCAGCACCGTGAACGCCACCCCGTCCCAGGACCAGCGTTCCCCGGCGCGGCAGGCACGGCCGGAGAACCGGGACGGATCGCGACTGAGGACCTCGGTCACCGGCAAGTGTGCGCCCAGGCTGGCGGCGCCCCCGGCATGATCCAGGTCCCCGTGACTGATCACCAGCCGGTCCACCCGGTACCGGCCCACATGCCGCAGGTAAGGCACCACCGCCGCCTCGCCCGCATCGAAGCGGGGCCCGAAACGGGGGCCGGTGTCATAGACCAGGGTATGCGCCCGGGTGCGCACCACCGCCGCCAACCCCTGCCCCACGTCCAGGAGGGTGAGCCGGAAGCCCCCCTCCGGGATCTCCGCACGCGGCGGCCACAACAGGGGCAGGATCAGCAGCAGCCCCAGCCAGCGGGCGGGCAGCCCCTTCGGCCCCAGGAGCCAGGCCATCCCCAGCAGGGCGGGAATCACGGTCCAGGCCGGGGCGGTATGGCGCCAATGAGCCCCGGGCAGGGTCTGCAGGAACTCCAGCAGCGGCCAGAGCAGGCCCACGGCCCCATGGGCCAGGTCCCAGGACAGCGCCGCCGCCGGCGCCGATACGGCGGCAAGGGCCGCCCCGGCCAGGGTCAGGGGCACCACCACGAAGCTCATCCAGGGCACCGCCACCAGATTGGCCAGGGGGGAGATGAGCGACCCCTGCTGGAACAGGACCAGGGTCAGCGGCAGCAGCCCCAGACCCGCCGCCCATTGCACCCGCCACCAAACACGTACGCCGCCGGCGGGTCCGGTGCGTCCCGCCATGACGTAGAGGATCACCCCCACGGCGGCGAAGGAGAGCCAGAACCCGGAGGCCAATACCGAACGGGGATCCAGCAGCAGCACCGCCAGCAGGGCCAGGGACAGGGTCTGCACGGGGCGTTGCGTGCGGCGCCACCACAGGGCCCCCAGGGCCACCAGCAGCATCACCAGGGCCCGCTGGGTGGGCACGGAGAATCCCGCCAGGGCGGCATAGGCCAGGGCACAGGCCAAGGCCGCCGGCACCGCCGCCCGCTGCGCCGGCAGGCGCAGGGCCAGGAACGGCACCCGGCGCCAGAGGGCCAGGACCAGGGCATAGCCCAGACCGGCGGTGAGGCCCACGTGCAGACCCGAGATGGCCATGAGGTGGTTGGTGCCGGTGGCGATGAGGGTGTCCCACTGCCCCGGGCCGATGCCCGAGCGGTCCCCGACGGCCAGGGCCTGGAGGATACCGGCGAAGGGGGCCTGGGGGCCCAGGGCCGTGTCGATCCCCGCCGCCAGCGCCCCCCGCAGACGGTTCACCCCGTGGATAGGGGCCCCGCTGTATCCGATACGGTGGGCGCTGTCGGCATCCCGCACGTAGGCGGTGGCGCGATCACCTTGCCGAAACAACCAGCCCTCATAATCGAAACCGCCGGGATTGCGCATCCCCCCGGGCGGGCGCAGCCGCAGGGTCATCCTCCAGCGCTCCCCGGGGGCCAGGGGCGGGGCGTCCCCGTACCAGCCCACCCGTATCCGCCCGCGCCAGGAGGAATCCTGGACGGAGACCGCCTCCAGGGTGAAGCGGGTCACCCGGCCGCGGGTCTCGGGCAGACCATAGATGACGCCGGTGACGATGCGCTCGCTGCCGGCCAGCTCCGCGGGCAGGGGCGGTCCCACCACCCAGTGGGCATGGGCCAGGGCCCAGAGGCACCCCGCAAGCCCCCAGGCCAGCAGGGGCAGGGGCGGCGGTGCCCGGTACAATGGCAGGGCGAGGGGCAGCAGCAGGATCCAGGCGGGGGACGGCAGCTGCCCCAGCCCGTGCAATAGCAAGACTCCGGCCAGGAAGGCCCATGCCCGCAGCGCCATCTCCATTCCCTGGAACCAGTTCCATGCTCCCGCGGGTGGTCCACCCGGCAGGACGGCATCCATACTCTATATCACGCCATGGCCAAAAAGCTCATCAAGGACCTGTTTCCAGACTACCAGCGCATCCGCCAGCACGAGGCCCTGCGGCTGTTCGGGGCCATCCTGCACGATCCCTTCCTGTGGCACCTGAACCGGCGCTCCGCTGCCGGGGCCTTCGGCGTGGGCCTGTTCACGGCCTTCCTGCCCCTGCCCGGGCAGATGCTGCTGGCGGCGGCCCTGGCCATCATGCTGCGGGTGAACCTGCCCATCGCCGTGATGCTGGTCTGGATCACCAACCCCCTCACCTTCGCCCCCATCTATTACGCCGCCTACACCCTGGGGCGATGGGTGCTGGACAGCCCGGCACGGGGCTTCTCCATGGAACTGAGTCTGGAGTGGTTCACCGGCGAGCTGCTGGAGATCTGGAAGCCCCTGGTGACCGGCAGTCTGATCCTGTCCACCGTGGCGGGGCTGGGGAGCTATGTGGCGGTGCGCCTGCTGTGGCGGCTGCATATCCTGCACCGGCTGCGGGAGAGGCGCCGACGGCCCGGGGCGCGGCGCTGAACGAGGGCCTCAGTCCTGCTTCGGCGACAGGCGGCCGTGGGAGAGCAGCAGGATCCGGTCCGTGCGCGCCGCCAGATCCAGATCATGGGTGACGATCACCAGGGCCGTACCCGAGTCCCGGTTGAGTTCCAGCATGAGTTCGAAGATCTCCTCGGCGCGGCCCCGGTCCAGGTTGCCCGTGGGCTCGTCCGCGAGCACGGCCCGGGGCCGGGTGATGAGGGCGCGGGCGATGGCGGCGCGCTGGCGCTCCCCGCCGGAGAGCTCCCCCGGCTTATGGCCGGCGCGCTCCCCCAGGCCCACCCGTTCCAGCAGCGCCCGGGCGGCCTCGGCGGCCCGGGCCGGGGATTCGCGCCGCACCAGCAGGGGCATGGCCACGTTCTCCAGGGCGGTAAACTCCGGCAACAGGTGATGGAACTGGTAGACGAAGCCCAGATGGGTGTTGCGCAGCCGCCCCCGGCGGGTGTCCGAGAGGCCGGCCAGGTCCTGGCCACACACCGATACCGTGCCGCCAGTGGGCAGATCCAGCCCCCCCAGCAGGTGCAGCAGGGTGCTCTTGCCGCTGCCGGAGGTGCCCACGATGGCCAGCTTCTCCCCCGGGGCCACGTCCAGGTCCACGCCGCGCAGCACCTCCACCTGCATCGCCCCCTCGTCGAAGGTGCGGCGCAGGTCGCGGCAGTGGAGGACGGGGGCGGTGTCGGTTTCGGCTTGCGGCATCGGCATCTCGGACCTCATTCGTAGCGCAGGGCCTGGGCCGGCTGCGTGCGCGAGGCGCGCCAGGCGGGATAGAGGGTGGCCACCACGGTCAGGCCGAAGGCCAGCAGGCCCACCTGCAGTACGTCCCGTGGATCCAGGTCCGAGGGCAGGTCGGAGATGTAGTAGACGTCCGCCGGCAGGAACTGGCGCCCCAGCAGGGACTCGATGGCCGGGACGATGGTCTCCACGTTCAGGGCCAGGGTGACGCCGCCGATCACCCCCAGCACCGTGCCCAGCAGGCCGATGACCGTCCCCTGCACCATGAACACCCCCATCACCCCGGGCGGGGACAGCCCCAGGGTGCGCAGGATGGCGATGTCCGACTGCTTGTCCACCACCATCATCACCAGGGTGGATACGATGTTGAAGGCGGCCACCGCCACGATCAGCGAGAGGATGATGAACATCACCGTCTTCTCCGTCTGCACGGCGCGGAAGAAGTTGGCGTGCTGACGGGTCCAGTCGTTCACCCAGAAGCGCCCCTCCAGGTCCGCCGCCAACTGCCGGGCGATGATGGGGGCGCGCATCAGGTCGTCCACCCTCAGGCGCAGACCGGATACGGCATCGTCCATGCGGTAGATGGTACGGGCATCATCCAGGTGCAGGAAGGCGGTGCCCCGGTCGTACTCGTACATGCCCACCTCGAAGACCCCCACCACCGTCAGGCGGCGCATGCGCGGCAGCACCCCCACAGGGGTGACCGCCGCCTTGGGGGTGATGAGGGTCACCCGGTCCCCCAGGCCCACCCCCAGGGCCCGGGCCAGTTCACGCCCCAGCACCACGCCGTAGCCCCCGGCCTGCAGATCCTCCATCTCGCCCTGGATCATGTGTTGCCCCACCCGGGAGACCCGCGCCTCCAGGGCGGGCTCGACGCCGCGCACCAGGGCGCCGCTGACCCGGTTGCCACTGGCGAACATCCCCTCCCCTTCCACATACGGGGCCACCCCCTGCACATGGGGGGCATCGGCCACCTGTGCCATGACCTGCTCCCAGTCCTGCAAGCGGCCATCGAACTCCGACAGGGTGGCATGGGCGGCCATCCCCAGGATGCGCTCGCGCAGCTCCTGCTCGAAGCCGTTCATCACCGAGAGCACGGTGATGAGCGCCGTGACCCCCAGGGCGATCCCCAGCATGGAGATCAGGGAGATGAAGGAGATGAAGTGATTTCGGCGACGGGCCCGGGTGTAGCGCAGGCCGATAAAGAGTTCGAGGGGACGGAACATGGCGCGATTACATCACAGCGCGGGCGGATTGCCTATGGCATCCAGGTCCACGGGCAGGCTCCGCTCCAGCAGGATGGTGCGGGGCGAGACCTGTGCCCCCAGGGCCAGCACCTCCACCCCCGCCGCCGCGGCCCGGCGCAGCCACTGTCCGTATTCCGGATCGATCTCGTCGGCCGGGCGCACCCGCTCCACGTCCGACCGCTGCACGCAGAAGACCAGGGCGGCGCGGTGACCGGCCTCCACCATAGCCATCAGCTCCCGCAGATGGCGCGTGCCCCGGGTGGATACCGCGTCCGGGAACAGGGCCGTATCCCCCTGCACGGCGGCGGTGACGTTCTTCACCTCCACGTAGCAGTCCTGCCCCGCGAGGCTCAGCAGCAGGTCGATGCGACTGCGCTCACGGCCATAGGCCACCTCCCGCCGCACCCGATGGGCCCCGGCCAGGGTGGGCAGACGCCCGGCCTCCAGGGCCTCCACCACCAGGGCGTTGCTGCGTCCGGTATGGATGCCCACCAGGGTGCCGTCCGCCTCCACCAGCTCCCAGGTATAGGCCAGCTTGCGGCGGGGATCTTCTCGATGGCTGAGCCAGACCCGGGCCCCGGGGGTGCAGCAGCCCATCATGGACCCGGTGTTGGGGCAGTGGGCCGTCACCCGGCGGCCATCGTCCAGATACACATCCGCCAGGAAGCGCTTGTAGCGGCGCTCCAGGGTGCCGGGCAGCAGGGGATCGGGGAAATCCATCCAGGTCCTCTTGGGTGAAGGGGCGGCCAGGATCATACCCGTTCCCCGGCCCCGGGGACATGGGCGGGGGATGCCTCCCAGCCGGCTGGTTTCGGCCCCAGTGGGGGGGTGCTATAGTCCAGCGATCAAACTTGTGTTTTATCCATCGCGCCGGAGCGCCGCCATGCCCGCACGACCCATCTTCTACCTGGGGCTTGCCGCCGCCCTCTGCCTTCCCTCAGCCGGGGCGGACATCCTGCGTCTCCCCGAAGGGCAGCGCCAGGTGATCCAGGCCCCCTGGACCCCACCCCGGGGCATGGACCGGGACACGGTGCTGCGCCGCTACGGCGAACCCCAATCGCGCCAGCCCGCGGTTGGGGATCCCCCCATCAGCCGCTGGGTCTATCCCGGCTTCACCGTGGTATTCGAGGGCCGCTATGTCCTGCACACGGTGGTGCAGGCCCCCGCGCAGCGCAGCCCATCCCCCGACGCGGAACCGTGATGACCGTCCTGCCCGCCGAATGGGCGCCGCAGAGCGCCGTACTGCTCACCTGGCCGCACCCACAGACCGACTGGGCCCCCATCCTGGACGAGGCCGAAGAGGTCTTCGTGCAGATCGCCCGGGAGGTGACCCTCCGCCAGGGGCTCATCGTGGTCTGCCGCGACGAGGCCCACGAGGTCCGCATCTGCCGCATGCTCTCCGGCGCGGGCGCAGTGATGGAACGGGTGGTGACCGCCCTGGCCCCGTCGGACGACACCTGGGCCCGGGATCATGGCCCCATCACCGTGCTGGAGGACGGCCACCCCGTACTGCTGGATTTCCGTTTCAACGGCTGGGGGGGCAAATACCCGGCCGATGCGGATGACGCCCTCACCGGCAGGCTCCACCGCCAGGGGGCCTTCGGCGATCTGCCCCTGCGCCCCGTGGAACGGGTGCTGGAAGGCGGGGCCATCGACAGCGACGGCGCCGGCACCCTGCTCACCACCCGCTCCTGCCTGCTGGCCCCCACCCGCAACCCGGACCTGGATGCCGCCGGCGTGGAGGCGATGCTGCGGGATACCCTGGGGGTGCATCGGGTGCTCTGGCTAGAGCACGGTCACCTGGAGGGGGACGACACCGACGGCCACGTGGACACCCTGGCCCGTTTCTGCGACGCGCAGACCATCGCCCACGTGACCTGCGACGACCCCGGGGACCCGCACCATGGGCCGCTGGCGGCCATGACCCGGGAACTGGAGGCCCTGCGTACCGCCGATGGCCGGCGCTACCGGCTCATCCCCCTGCCCCTGCCTGCCCCGATCCACGACCTGGAAGGCCGCCGCCTGCCGGCCACCCACGCCAACTTCCTCATCCTCAACGGCGCGGTGCTGGTGCCCACCTACAACGATCCCGCCGACGCCACCGCCCTGGCGGCCCTGCAACAGGTCTTCCCCGGGCGGGAGGTGGTGGGCATCGACTGCCGTCCACTGATCCGCCAGTTCGGCAGCCTGCATTGCGTGACCATGCAGATCCCGGCGGCGAGCGTCTGAATCCCGAACCCCCCGGCAGACCCTTTCCGGGTCTTCACCCCGGCCACCAGGAAGGCGCCCCGGCGGACGGCCGCGGCGGTTCCGGTTCGGCGCAGGGGGCCCGCTCGGCCGGCACGGACCCGTTCAGGAAGGGCATCCAGCGCACCGGGTCGCAGCCCTCCCCGGCCCGCAGGCCGGTGGCCGGGTCCACCGGCACCCACACCACCCCCTCGGGGCGCGAGGGCGCGAGCCCCTGGCGGGAAACCCGACCCATCACCTCCGCCCAGATCGGCAGGGCCCCGGAGGACCCGCTCAGGCCCGTGGGACCGTTGTCGTCCCGCCCCACCCAGACCACGCCCACCAGATCGCCGCTGAAACCGGCGAACCAGGCGTCCCGCAGGTCGCCGGTGGTGCCGGTCTTGCCCGCCACCGGCAGCGCCTCCGGCAAACGCCAGCCCAGGGAACGCGCAGTGCCGCTGCGGGTCACCTGGTGCAATGCCGCGATCACCAGGTACACCGGCCCCGGCTCGGCCACCCGGTTCAGGGAGAGGCCATAGCGGCGCAGCCGCCTCCCCTCCCGGTCCAGCACCGCGCGGATGGCCCGGGGCGGCAGGCGGTAGCCACCGGAGGCCAGCACCTGGTAGAGGCCGTTCACCTCCAGGGGCGTCATCTCCACCGCCCCCAAAAGCAGCGAGGGATAGGGTTCCAGTTCCCGTTCCAGACCCAGCCGCCGGAGCCGGTCCACGAACCGCTCCACGCCCACCTCCAGCCCCAGGCGCACGGTGGCCACGTTGTAGGAATGCACCAGGGCCTCCTGCAGGGGGACGGCGCCGTGGTATTCCCGATCGCTGTTCTGCGGCGACCAGACCTCTCCATCGTCCATCTCCAGGTGCAGTGGGGTATCCTGCAGGCGCGTGGCCAGGGTGAAGCGTTCCGGCCGGGACAGGGCGGTCAGATAGAGGAAGGGCTTGATCACCGAGCCCACCGGACGGCGGGCGTGCAGGGCCCGGTTGAAACCGGCACGGCGCACATCCCGCCCCCCCACCAGGGCCAGGACCTCGCCGCTGTCCGCCGCCGTCACCACCACGGCCCCCTCCAGCTGCCCCAGTGGCAACCCCCGTTCCGACTCCAAGCGCCGCAGACGCGTGCGCAGGGCCTCCTCCGCCGCCAGCTGCACCCGCGGATCCAGGGTGGTGAGGATGATCAGCCCCTCCTCCCTCAGGTCCGCCTCACGATAGTCCTGGCGCAGACGGGCCTGCACCAGTTCCAGGAAGGCCGGGAAGGGGGTACTGCCAGCGGGCACCCGCTCGCTCACCCCCAGGGGGGCCTGCATGGCTTTTTGCGCCGTCTCCGGGGAGATCTGCCCCTGATCCCGGAGCATGGCCAGGACCCGATTGCGCCGCTCCAGGGCGCGCTCTGGATGACGCCGGGGATTGTAGTAACTGGGCCCGCGGATCATGCCCACCAACAGGGCGATCTGCGGCCAATCCAGTTCGGAGACCCGTTCGCGGAAATAGAACTGGCTGGCCATACCCACGCCATGGATGGCCCTTGCCCCCTGCTGTCCCAGAAAAACCTCGTTGAGATAGGCCTCCAGGATCTCCGCCTTGGAATAACGCCACTCCAGCAGCAGGGCCATGATGGCCTCGTTGAACTTGCGCACCAGGGTACGCTCCGGGGTGAGGAAGTAATTCTTCACCAACTGCTGCGTAAGGGTGCTGCCCCCTTGCACCGCCCGCCCGGCGCGGAGATTGGCCAGGGCCGCCCGGGCGATGCCCTGGGGATCCACGCCGAAGTGGTGAAGGAAGCGGCGGTCCTCCACGGTCAGCAGGGTCTGCACCAGGGCCGGGGGCACGTCCTCCAGGCGCACCAGCAGGCGGTCCTCCCCGTGACGCGGGTAGATGTTGGCGATGAGGGCCGGCTCCAGGCGCAGGAGCGCCAGGGCAGCGCCCGTCTGCGGGTCCTCCAGGGCATGCACCCGCCCGCCCCGGAAGATCACCCGCGCCCGTCGTGGCCCCTCATAGCCCTCGGGGAAGGGGAAGCCCCGGGTGTGCAGGGTCAGGGTATCCCCCTCCCGACGGTAATGGCCGCTGGCATCCCCCCCCTGACGGTAGTGCAGCAGCCCCAGTTCCCGTTCCAGCTCCTCGGGGGTGAGGGACTGGCCGGCATAGAGCTCCAGGGGGCGCGCGAAGACCCGGGCCGGCAGGGACCAGCGCTTGCCCTCGAACTGGGCCTGGATGCGCTGGTCCAGGTGCACGGTATACCCACCCAGGCCAACCACCGCCCCCAGGGCGGCGAGCACCAGGGCCGGGACCAGCCACCGGCGCCGTCGCACCGGATGGCCGGTCCCTGAAGAAGACGGGTTCCGGGAGGCGTTTTGCCGCCCCTTGCGGGGGGAGGAACTACGGGAATCCGATGCGCGGCTGCGTTTGGCCATACCGGGGGAATGGAGTAGGATCCGTGGGGGTAGACCTTACTATAACCGCCCACCGGCGGCGACGATCGGAGGCCTGTCACATCGGCATGAGCGATCAGCACACAACGCAGCAGCGCCTGCTCATGGCGCTGCAGTCCCCCACGGCCTACCCCCATCCCGTGGACCGGGTGGAGCGCATCGAGACTCACATCTCCACCGTGCTCCTGGCCGGCGACTACGCCTACAAGATCAAAAAGCCCCTGGACCTGGGCTTTCTGGACTTCAGCACCCTGGAGCGGCGGCGCTTCTTCTGCGAAGAGGAGATCCGGCTCAACCGCCGCCTGGCACCGCAGATCTACGAACGGGTGGTGGCCTTTTCCGGAGACCCCGATCGACCCGTGTTCGACGGCACGGATCCCGCCTTGGAATATGCCGTGCGCATGCACCGCTTCGATCCCGGGTGCACCCTGGACCGGCTGCATGAACGCGAAGGGCTGTCGGCGCGGCTCATGGACACCCTGACCCTGCGCATCGCCGATTTCCACGAGGCGGCCGAAATCGCCCCGCAGGACAGCGACTACGGTACCCCGGCGGCGGTGCTGGCCCCCATGGAGGAGAACTTCCGCCAGATCCGCGCCCTCAGCGATGACCCCCGGGCCCTGGAGATGCTGGAGGCGGTGGAGGCCTGGACCCGGACCCGCTTCGATGCCCTCACCCCGCGGCTGGAGGCGCGCCGCCGGGAGGGGCGCATCCGGGAATGCCATGGCGACATGCACCTGGCCAACATGGCCCTGGTGGACGGCGAACCCCTGCTCTTCGACGGCATCGAGTTCAACGCCGACATGCGCTGGATCGATGTGGTCAATGACCTGGCCTTCTTCACCATGGACCTGCACGACCGCGGCGCCCACGGCCTCGCCGCCCGCGTGCTCAACACCTGGCTGGAACGCACCGGCGACTACGCCGGCCTGGCCCTGCTGGACTTCTACCAGGTCTACCGGGCCATGGTGCGGGCCAAGGTGGCCGCCATCCGCCTGGGCCAGGAGGGACTGGAGGCGGCGGAGGCCGAACGCCAGCAGGCCGAGTTCATGGCCTACCTGCAACTGGCCCGGGACTTCACCCAGCCCCGGGACCGGGCCCTGTTCATCAACCACGGCTTCTCCGGCAGCGGCAAGACCAGCATCAGCCAGCCCATCCTGGAGGAGCTGGGGGCGGTGCGCATCCGCTCCGATGTGGAGCGCAAGCGCATGGCGGGCCTGGAGGCCACACAGCGGGGGGACGCGGCCGTGGGCGAGGGACTGTACAGCCGGGAACGCAGCGAACACACCTACGACCACCTGGCCCGCCTGACCGGGGAGATCCTGGACGCCGGCCACAGCGTGATCGTGGACGCCACCTTCCTGGAACGCCCGCGCCGGGACCGCTTCGCCCATATCGCCCGGGGGCGGGGACTGCCCTTCGTCATCCTGGACTACCAGGCCCCGGCGGACCTGCTGCGGCAGTGGGTGCGGGAGCGCACTGAGGCGAACGCGGATGCATCGGACGCCGACCTGTCGGTGCTGGAGCATCAGCTGCGGCACCACGACCCCCTGGGGGACGACGAACCCGTGGTGACCATCGATGCCCGGGGGGAACCGCCGCTGGACACCTTGCGCCGCATCGTGCCCCCGCCGGGGGACACGGGGGACTGATCCATGGCGGGGAGGGTCCCATCCCCGCGGCCTTGGCGGCGGACGGCGGCCCATGCCGCGGTCTGCACCCTGACCTTGCTGCTGGCGGCCTGCGCCTCGCCTCCCCCACGCACCGTAAAGGGACCCGACGAGCCGCTGCCGCCGCTGCGGGAGAGGGTGGTGTTCAGCGCCCTGAGTCAGGTGGGCACCCCCTACCGCTATGGCGGCCGCACCCCGGAGCAGGGCTTCGACTGCAGCGGCCTGGTCTGGCATAGCCATCGCCAGGCGGGACTGAATCCCCCACGCACCACCACCGCCCAGAGCCGTGCGGCCCACCGGATCCCCACCACGGCCCTGCGCCCCGGGGACCTGCTGTTCTTTCGCACCGGCGGAGGCGGCGTGAACCACGTGGGGATCTACATCGGCGAGGGACGCTTCGTGCACGCCCCCTCCAGCGGGCGCAGGGTAAGCACCCAGCGCCTGGACCACCCCTACTGGCGCCCACGTCTGCTGCATGCCGGCCATCTGTACGGAGACACCGACCCACCCGGAGGAAGGAGACCATGAAACCCCTGACCCAGCTCTGCACCCCCCTGATCCTGGCGTGCCTGACCCTCTGCCCGCCGGCCCTGGCCCTGGAACCGGACCACGTCACCCCCCACATGCGTCTCTACAGCGTGGAAGGGGACTTCCAGCTCTACCGGGATGCCCTGGAGATCGCCATCACCGGCCGCGGCATCGTGATCAACAACGTGGCCCACATCGCCGACATGCTCCAACGCACCCGCGATGCGGTGGAGGGGGAACCGGTGTACCGCCACGCCCAGGCCCTGGAATTCTGCAGCGCCGTACACTCCCGGCGGATGATGGAGGCGGACCCGCGCAACATCGTCTACTGCCCCTACGTCATCGTCCTTTACGAGACGGTGCACGAACCCGGGGTCATCCACATGGGCTACCGCCGCCCCGCCGGGGGCGGTGACGATGCCAGCCGGGAGTGCCTGGAACGGGTGGAGTCCCTCCTGGACGGGATCGTGCGCGAGGCCCTGGCGTTCTGAGGATGGACCGGCTCAGGCCCCGATGCGGCGCCGCAGCAGGCGCAGGATCCCCCGCACCACGGGGATCTGATCGTAGAGGTATTCCGCCGGGTCCCAGTAGTCCACATGGCTGACGGCCCGGCCGGCCTCGTTGAAGAGGACACGGCTCACCCCGTCCACATCCAGGCGCAGGCGGCCGTCGGCATCATCCTCCCGGTCGGTGAAGCGCCAGTGGAAGAAGGCCGTGTTGCCCTGGACCGCCCAGGAGTGGAGATAGAAACGCGGTTTCGGGCACTGGCGGAACATGTGGCGGAAGACCCGTCGGATCTCCTCCAGGCCGGTGACATCATTGAAGGGATCCTTGAACCGGGCCTCGGGTTCGAAGATCTCCCCCAACCGCTCCAGGTCCGGTTCAGAAAGTTCGGAGAAGAAGGCGGCATAGCGCCGGGCCCAGGTCTCGGTGGACTCGCTCATGGCTTGAGCATCCTTTGCGTGATACGCAGGAACACCCCATAGGGCAACAGGCGCAACCCGTGCATGATCAGGGCGAAGGGCCGCGGGAAACGGATCTCGAATCTCCGCCCCTCAAGGCCGCGCAGGATGGCCTCCACGGCCGCGTCCGTCTCCATGAGAAAGGGCATGGGGAAACGGTTCTTGTCCGTCATGGGGGTACGCACGAATCCGGGATTGATCACCCTCAGGCGCACCCCCTTCTGCGCCAGTTCCGGCTGCAGGGATTCCGCCATGCTGATCACCGCCGCCTTGGAGGCACCGTAGGGCGCGGCCCGGGGCAGCCCCCGGTAGCCGGCCAGGCTGGCGGTGAGCAGGATCTCCCCCCGCCCGCGCCGGATCATGGCGGGCATCACCGCCGCCAGGCCGTTGACCATCCCCAGGTAGTTGATCCGCATCAGGCGTTCGAACAGGGCGGGATCGAAGGCATCCAGCCCCATGGGCTCGTAATCCCCCTGATTGAAGAGGGCCCGGTCCACGGGCCCGAGATGCGCCTCCACCGCCGCGGCCAGTTTCGCCATGGCGGCGGCGTCGGTCACGTCCCCCGGAAAGGGGACCACCCGCCCCGGACCCGGGGCCTCCGCGGCCAGGGCCTCCAGGGCCTCGGCACGCCGGGCGGTGGCCGCCACCTGCCAGCCCGCGGCCGCCAGGCGCAGGGCCAGGGCCCGGCCGATCCCCGAACTGGCCCCCACGAGCCAGAAGACACCGCCATCCCCACCGGACCCCGTCTGCGCCTGTTGCATGCGTCCTCCTCCAATCGGCCTGTACCTGCCGACTATCCAAAAATTATACAACGATTGTACAATAGCACCATGATCGACACCTCCCCTTCCGCGCAGCGGACACCCCAGGGCGAAGGACTGTTCCCGATCCGTACCGCAGCCGCCATGACCGGCGTCCACCCGGTGACCCTACGGGCCTGGGAACGCCGTTACGGCCTGGTGAATCCCCGCCGCACCGCCAAGGGGCACCGCCTCTACAGCCCGGAAGACGTGCACCGCATCCGCCGCATCCTGGAGCTGCTGGACCAGGGGGTCTCCATCGGCCAGGTGGCCCCGCTGCTGGAATCCCCCGCCCCCGAACCGGGTGAGACACCCGCCACCGGGGTCTGGCCGGGATACCGGCGGGACCTGCAGGCGGCCGCCGCCGCCTTCGATCACCACGCCCTGGAACGCATCTACGCCGATGCCCTGTCCCTGTTCCCGGTGCAGCAGGTCATCCCCCGGCTGCTGGCGCCGGTGCACCGCAGCCTGGTGGAGGACGGCGGCGGCCCCCAGGCCCTGGCGGCCCTGCAGTTCTTCCGTGCCTGGGCCCGGCCCACCCTGGGCTGCCGCTTCCGCCATGAGGCCAGCCATGCCAGCGGCCCGGCGGTGGCCCTCTGCCCCTACCCCCGCCAGGGGGACGGCCTGGAAGCGGACATGCTGGCCCTGCTCCTGGCTACCCACGACCTGCGCGTCCTGCGCCTGTGCGGTCCGGGACAACTGGAGGCCGTGGGGACCCTGCAGGCCCGCAGCGGCGCCGGCGCGGTGGTGCTGGTGGGCCCCGCCCCCCTGGCGGAGGCGGTGATGCGCAAGACCCTGCCCCGCTGGAGCGCACACCTGCCGGTACCGGTGTTCGCCGCCGGCCCCGCCGCCAAGGCCCACACGCCTGCCCTGGAACGGGCCGGCCTCATCCCCCTGGACCCGGACCCGCAGCGGGCGGCCGGGACCATCCATGCCCGCCTGCAGGATCCGGCGGCGGACGACGGATACATCTAGCCCCATGTCCATCACCCTCATCTGGTTTCGCCGCGACCTGCGCCTGGAGGACAACCCGGCCCTTATCCACGCACTGGAGGCGGGGGGGCGGATCCTCCCCGTCTATATCCACGCCCCCGAGGAAGAGGGGGAATGGGCCCCGGGGGCGGCGGCCCGCTGGTGGCTGCACCACAGCCTGCAGGCCCTCGGCGGCGAACTGGCCCGCCGCGGTGCCCCCCTGGTGATCCGCCGCGGCCCCAGCCGGACGGCACTGGAGGCACTGGTGCGGGAGAGCGGGGCGCAGCGGGTGGTATGGAATCGCCTCTACGATCCCGCCGTGATCCGACGGGACCGGGAGATCAAGGCCGCCCTAAGGGAACAGGGGCTGGAGGTGAAGAGCTTCAACGCCGCCCTGCTCATGGAACCCTGGGCGGTGAGCAACCGAAGCGGTCAGCCCTATCGCGTCTTCACCCCCTTCTGGAAGGCCAGCCGCGCCTTGGGAGCGGAACGCCAGAGCCCGGGTCCTTCGGCCCCGGCACATCTTCCGGGTTTATCCGGGGCCCCCGCCACGGAGTCGGTGGAGGCCCTGGACCTGCTGCCACACATCCCCTGGGACACGGGATTGGCCGCCACCTGGCAACCCGGCGAGGCCGGGGCGCGGCAGGCCCTGGCGCGTTTTGCCGAGAAGGCCCTGGAGGACTATGACCGGGGAAGGGACCGGCCGGGGCGGACCGGCACCTCCCGCCTCTCGCCGCACCTGCATTTTGGCGAGATCGGCCCGCGGCAGGTGATGGCGGTCTGCACCCGGGCCCGGGAGCGCGCGGCAGGGGGCGTGGACCGTTTCCTGAGCGAACTGGGCTGGCGGGAGTTCGCCCATCACCTGCTGTTTCACTTCCCGCAGACCCCCACCCGCCCCCTGGACCGGCGCTTCGAGGACCTGCCCCTGGCGGATCCCCGGGAGGTCCCCTTCGAGGCCTGGTGCCACGGGCGCACGGGCCTGCCCATCGTGGACGCAGGCATGCGGGAACTGTGGCACACCGGCTGGATGCACAACCGCGTGCGCATGATCACCGCCTCACTGCTCACCAAGAACCTGCGCGCCCCCTGGCTGGAGGGGGCCCGATGGTTCTGGGATACCCTGGTGGACGCGGACCTGGCGGCCAACACCCTGGGCTGGCAGTGGACCGCCGGCTGCGGTGCCGACGCGGCGCCGTACTTCCGCATCTTCAACCCGGTGCTGCAAGGGGAACGCTTCGATGCCGCGGGCGACTACGTGCGCCGCTGGGTGCCCGAACTGGCCCAACTACCCGACCGCCACCTGCACCGGCCATGGGAGGCCCCGGCGGCGGTGCTGCGCGCCGCCGGGGTGGACCTGGACCGGGACTACCCCCGGCCCGTGGTGGACCTGGCCGAGAGCCGGCGCGCGGCCCTGGCGGCGTTCGAGCACATCAAGGCACGGCCCAAGGCGGACTGAGCCCCCGTCAGCCCCGCACCAGATCCATGAACTCGGCGCGGGTGCGGGCGTCCTCGCGGAAATTGCCCAGCATGACGGAGGTGATCATGGCGGATCCCTGCTTCTCCACGCCGCGCATCATCATGCACATGTGCCGCGCCTCGGCCACCACCCCCACGCCCCGGGCCCCGGTGACCTGCATCACCGCCTCCGCGATCTGGCGGGTCAGGCTCTCCTGGATCTGCAGGCGGCGGGCGAACATGTCCACGATGCGGGCGATCTTGGACAGACCGAGGACGCGGCCATCGGGGATATAGGCCACGTGGCACTTGCCGATGATGGGCAGCAGGTGGTGCTCGCACAGGGAATAGAGTTCGATATCCTTCACCAGCACCATCTCGTCACTGTCCGTGGTGAACAGGGCGCCATTCACCAGGGTCTCCAGGGACTGGTGATACCCCCCGGTGAGGAACTGCATGGCCCGGGCCGCCCGCAGCGGCGTGCCCTGCAGGCCTTCCCGCTGCGGATCCTCCCCCAGGCCTTCCAGCACCCGGCGATAGAGGCCCGCCAACTCCTCGGTGGGCATGAGGGCGCCATCCCCGGCTGCTGCATCTTCGTCCCCGGCGATGCGGGCCGCTGAATTAATCATGGGTCTCCCTCCGATCCGGTAAGGCCGCTGGCATGGCGACCCCGGGGGCCGCCCCCGACCCGGGGTGCTGCCCCCGGGCCTTCAGGATCCTTGTATAACAATTCTCAAAGATTGTACAGTTCGTGTATAAGTATCCTTTCCAGGACAGGGGATATCGCCATGGAGCAACGCATCGCCGTCATCGGCGCAGGGATTTCCGGACTGGCCGCCGCCTGGCTGCTGTCCCGCCGCCATCACGTGACCCTCTACGAGAAGAACGACTACATCGGTGGCCACACCCATACGGTGACGGTGCAGGGGGACCGGGGCCCCCTGGGGGTGGACACCGGCTTCATGGTCTTCAACCATCGCAACTACCCCAACCTGAAGGCCCTGTTCCAACATCTGGGGATCACCTCCCAGCCCACGGACATGTCCTTTGCCGCCTCGGTGGACGACGGCCGTCTGGAATACGCCGGCTCGGATCTGAACAGCCTCTTCGCCCAGCGGCGCAACCTCATCAATCCCCGTTTTCTGCGCATGCTGGCGGACATCCTGCGCTTCAACCGGGCGGGCAAGCGCCTGCTGGCCGAGGGGGCCTCCCCGGACATCACCCTCGGGGGCTACCTGATCCAGGCGGGATACGGGCCCGGATTCCGGGACGACTACCTGCTGCCCATGGCCGCCGCCATCTGGTCCTGCCCCACGCGGCGCATGCTGGACTTCCCCCTGACCGCGTTCCTGCGCTTCTTCGCCAACCACGGCCTGATGGATCTCACCGGACGCCCCCAGTGGCACACGGTCCAGGGCGGCAGCCGGACCTATGTGGAGCGCATGCTGCAGGACCTGCCGCAGGGGGTGCATGCCGACCGCCGGGTGGTGGCGGTACAACGCCGGGAGCCGGAGGTGCGGATCCTCACCGACGATGGTGGCGAGGCCCACTTCGACCAGGTGATCTTCGCCTGCCACGCCGACGAGGCCCTGGAGGTCCTGGAATCCCCCCGGGAGGCCGAGGGCCGGGTCCTGGAGGCCTTCACCTACCAGCCCAACGAGACCTTCCTGCATACCGACACCCGGCTCATGCCGCAACGCCGGCGCGTCTGGTCCTCCTGGAACTACCTGGCCCGGCGGCGTCCTTCCGATGCCCCGGCGCATCAGGTATCGGTCACCTACTGGATGAACCGCCTGCAGTCCCTGCGGGAATCCCGCCAATACCTGGTGAGCCTCAACCCCCTGGATCCCCCCCGGGAGGACACGGTGATCCGGCGCATGACCTACCATCACCCGGTGTTCGACCGGGGGGCCATGGAGGCCCAGGCGGCCCTGCCGGAGATCCAGGGTCAGGACCGCATCTGGTACTGCGGTGCCTGGACGGGTTACGGTTTCCACGAGGACGGCCTGCGCTCGGCCCTGGACGTGGCCTCCAGGCTGGGGGTGACCCCGCCCTGGCCCGCACCGCAGACCGCCGCCCCGGCCGGCGCGGGAGCCCCCAAACCATGACCCCTGCCCCCATCCCCCCCGAGGACGGACGCCTCTACCGCACCCGGGTGATGCACCGGCGGCTCTTCCCGGTACGCTACCGTTTCACCTACCGGGTCTTCAGCCTGCTCCTGGACCTGGACCGCTTGCCGGCCCTGGACACCCGCCTGCGCTGGTTCTCCGTGGACCGGTTCAATCTCCTCTCCCTGCACGCCCGAGACCACGGCCCCGGCGATGGCACTCCCCTGCGTCCCTGGGCGGATGCCCTGCTGGCCCGCCACGGTGTGGACCTGGAGGGCGGCCCTATCCGCCTGCTGTGCTTCCCCCGGGTCCTGGGTTATGTATTCAATCCCCTGAGCCTGTGGTACTGCCATCACCGCGACGGGGACCTGCGGGCGGTGATCTGCGAGGTGAGCAACACCTTCGGCGGGCGTCATCACTATGTCCTGCACGACGCAGGACAATCCATGACATGGCCGGTACGGGCCGACCGGGACAAGGCCTTCTATGTCTCCCCCTTCATCGGCATGGCGGCCCGCTACCACTTCCGCCTGGCGGAACCGGGGGAGCGCCTCGGGGTCTTCATCCATGAATATGAGCACGACCGGCTCATGCTGGCCGCCACCCAGACCGGGGAGGCCCGCCCCCTCTGCGACGCCGAACTGCTCAGGGCCGTGGCCGCCATGCCCCTGATGACCCTGAAGGTGATCTTCGGCATCCACTGGCAGGCCCTGAAGATCTGGCTCAAGGGGGGGCGTTACCAACCGCCCCCGGACAAGGCCGCGAAGGAGGCGGACTGATGTCCCTGGAAGACACCCATACCGTTTCGGGAAACCAACGGCCCGACCCCGCCCTGCGTTTCCTGCTGTGGCAACTCAAACGGCTGCACCAGGGATCCCTGCAGGTGACGGGGCCCGACGGCCGCCCCCACCCCATCCAGGGGGCGCATCCGGGCCTGGACGCAGCCATCCGCATCCACCGCCCCGGCGCCTTGCTGCGCCGGCTCCTGTCCCGGGGTCTCGTGGGCCTGGGCGAGGGCTACATGGCCGGGGAATGGGACACACCGGACCTGCAGACCCTGCTGTCCATGGGCTCGGTGAACCAGGAACACATGCGCACCCTGGTGTACGCCTCCCCCTGGTCCCGCCTGGCCGATTATCTGCGCCATCGCCGGCGGGACAATCACCGCAACGGCAGCCGGCGCAATATCGCCTTCCACTACGACCTGGGCAACGACTTCTACCGCCTGTGGCTGGATGCGGGCATGACCTACTCCTGTGGCCTGTTCGCGGCGGAGGACGAACCCCTGGAGGCGGCCCAGGAGCGCAAATACGCCCGGCTGCTGGAGCGCCTCGAACCCACCCCGGGCGCCCACATCCTGGAGATCGGCTGCGGCTGGGGGGGGTTCGCCGAATTCGCCGCCCGCCGGGGGCATCGGGTCACCGGTATCACCCTCTCCCAGGAACAGCTGGACCACGCCCGGGAACGCCTGCAGGCGGCGGGACTGGGGGATCGGGTGGAACTGCGCCTGCAGGACTACCGGGACGTGACGGACCGCTTCGACCACGTGGTCTCCATCGAGATGTTCGAGGCCGTGGGGGAGGCCTTCTGGGAAGACTGGTTCGCTGCCGTGCGCCGGGCCCTACTTCCGGGAGGGCGCGCCACCGTGCAGGTCATCACCATCGCCGAGGCCGCCTTCGCCTATTACCGCCGCGCCGCCGATTTCATCCAGCTCTATATCTTCCCCGGGGGGATGCTGCCCACCGTACAGGCCTTCGAGGACAAGGCCAAAGCCGCCGGCCTGCGCACCCGGGAGCGGGACTTCTTCGGCGCCGACTACGCCCGCACCCTGGACCGCTGGTACCGACGGTTCCAGGAACAGGCCCCGGCCATCCGCGCCCTGGGATACGACGAGCCCTTCCTGCGCATGTGGGGGTTCTATCTCGCCTACTGCGAGGCGGGCTTTCGCTCGCGCAACACCGACCTGATGCAGACCGTCCTGGAGGCCCCGGTCTGAGGCCGCCCGGGATCCACCCCCTCCCAAGCCGAACCGCGAGGTGAACGCCATGCGCCCCGAAGACCTTGCCGATACCCGCCCCCTGCTGGACCTGGAGGCCTATTTCGACGGCCCGGTGCGGGCCTGGGGACTGTTCCAGGACCGCTTCGGCCGGGTCCACCGGCCCTTCACCGCGGACATCCAGGGCCGCATCGAGGATGGGGAGCTGATCCTGGAGGAGGATTTCTCCTTCGCGGATGGGGAAACGGACCGGCGGGTCTGGCGGCTGCGGCGCCTGGACGAACACACCTACGAGGGCCGCGCCGATGATGTGGAGGGGGTGGCCCGGGGACGCCTCTTCGGCCAGGCCTTCCAATTCCGTTATACCCTGCGCCTGCCCGTGGGGGGGCGCACCTGGCGGGTGCGCATGGACGACTGGATGTTCCTGCACGAGGACGGGGTACTCATCAACCGTGCCGTGATGCGCAAGTTCGGCCTGCCCCTGGGGGACGTGACCCTGGTCTTCCGGCGCATGGATTCCTGAGCCACAAGACCCAACGGGGGGTGGTCCTTTGAAGGCATTTATTGGATACTAATCGGAATATCGGCGGGATCATTCGCCGCGGGTCTGCCCGTGGTGCCCGCCGGTAGTTTGCAGTGACGGGCGCCGCCCGCCGGGCGGGTCGCGGACACAGGTGGCACAGAACCGCCATCCGCCCCGCCCGCCCCCTCATCGCGAGACCTTAGGAGAAGACAATGAAGAAGCAAGACATGAGCCGTAGAAGCTTCATGAAGTTCGGCGCGGCGGGCATGGTCGCCGTTCCCCTGGCCGGCCTGGGCTGGACCACCACCGCGGCGGCCGCCGAACGCCTGGACGAGAACTCCGCCGAGGCCAAGGCCCTGAGCTACGTGCACGACGCCACCACCTCCGAGCACGATTCCTATCAGGAAGGTCAGCAGTGCATCAACTGCCTGCTGTACACCGACCCCAGCCAGACCGAATGGGGCGGCTGCGCCGTGTTCCCCGGCAAGCTGGTGAACGCCAACGGCTGGTGCACAGCCTACGTGGCCCGCGGCTGATCCCGCCGCCTCCGGAGCAGACCGGGCCCATGGCCTACGGGTCCGGCAATCCGGTTCCAAGGACCCGCCCCGTGCGGGTCCTTCCGTTTCCGGGAGATCGTCCATGTCCGATCCATCCCCCCACCCCCCCCTTGATACGGCCATCCTGGGCAAGATCCGGGACGACGTCCCCCTGGAAGGCAGCGCGGATCTGCTCGCTGCCACCCTTGCCATGGCCGCACAGGCCCGGCGCAGCCTGCAGCTGGTGAGCCGGCACCTGGATCCCGACCTCTACGACCAAGGGGAACTGGTGGCGGAATGTTCCCGGCTGGCACGGCGCAGCCGCTACTCCGAGATCCGCATCCTCATCCAGGACCCCGAACCCCTGCGGGGGCGCACCCATGGCCTCATCGAGCTGGCGCAGCGCCTGAGCAGCCGCATCCAGGTGATGCGCATGTCCGAGGCGGACCGCAAGACCCGTGTGGACGCCTTCCTCATCGCCGACGGCGTGGGCTGCATCCACCAACCCCGGGGGGATCGCCACCAGGGCACGGCGAATTTCCATGCCCCGCGCCGGTCCAAATTGCTGATGGCCGAATTCCAGACCCTTTGGGATGCGGCCGAGCCCGATCCCCACCTGAGACGCCTCTACCTGTGAAGCGACGCCCGTTCCTCGGCCTTTCCGCCGTCCTCCTACTGGCCCCGGAGCTGATGCTGCCGGCGGGGGCTAAGGAGCGGCCGATCCGGGTCATCCCCCTGCAGCACCGTCCCGCTGAAGACCTGCTCCCCCTGCTGCGGCCCCTGCTGGGCCCGGGGGAGACCCTCACCGGAGAGGGGATGCGCCTGGTGGCCCGCGCCGAACCCGCCACCCTGGCGCAGCTGGAGCAGGCTGTCGCCGATCTGGACATGGCCGCGGCGGGCCTGCGCCTGAGCCTGCAATGGGGGGAGGCGGATGCGGACACCGAGGGCGGCCGCCGCATCACCACCCGCCGCGACACCGGCATCCGCAGCCTGCGGCTGCTGGAAGGGGAAACGGCCCTGGTGCGCGGTGAGCGCAACCTGCCCCAGGGGAGCGCACGGCTGGTGCCGGTCCCCGGCGGCATCGCCGTGGAGCCCCATATCACACGCCAGCGGCTGCAGGAGGGCTTTTTGGTGACGGCGCGGCTGCTGCCGGGGGAGCGGGTGCGCCTGCACATCCGCAGCCTGCGCGAGCGCCCCGATCCCGCCGGCGGCGGACGCAGCCTCAGCCAGGCGGTGGAGACGACGGTGACCGCGGATCTGGGGGAATGGATCCCCCTGAGCAGCCTGCGCCGGGAGACCTTCGAGGAAGGCACCCGGGTGCTGCGCACCCGAGAGCCGGAACGCCGCCACGTGCTGGACCTGCGGGTGCGCGTCGAGCGCATGGATTGACCGTTTGGGCCCGTTCGCGCCGGGGCCCGCCCCCTGCTACCATGCAGCACCCCCGCCCCCGGACCGCCTTGCCATGACCTACTGCCTCGCCCTCACCGTGGATGCCGGACTCGTCTTCGCCTCGGACTCCCGCACCAACGCCGGGGCCGACCAGGTGAGCACCTATGGCAAGATGCACACCTTCGAACGCCCCGGAGAGCGGGTCTTCGTGCTGCTCACGGCGGGCAACCTGGCCACCACCCAGGCGGTCCTGGGGCGGTTGCGCCGCGACATCGAGGACGGCGCCGCCCACAGCCTGTACACGGTGCGGGACATGGCCGGAGCCGCGGAGTACCTGGGCCGGATCAACCGCGAGGAGCAGGAGAAACACGGCGAGGCCCTCACCCGCGCGGGCTTCACGGCGGAGGCCACGTTCATCCTGGGGGGACAGCTGCGCCAACAGGCCCCGGAACTCTTCCTGATCTATCCCCAGGGGAACTTCATCACCACCTCCGCCCAGACCCGCTACCTGCAGATCGGCGAGAGCAAGTACGGCAAGCCCATCCTGGACCGCATCATCACCCGCGACACCCCCCTGGGGGACGCGGCCCGTTGCGCCCTGGTGTCCATCGACTCTACCATGCGTTCCAACGTCACCGTGGGCCCCCCTTTGGAGGTGATCGTCTACGAACGGGACCGCCTGCATTTCGAGCACTACCTGTGCCTGGAGGCGGACGATCCCTATCTGGCGGACCTGAAGGCGGCCTGGGACGACAACATCCGCCGCGCCTTCCGCGACCTGCCGCGGTTCGACTGGGAATCGGCGGGGGCCCCCGTGCCGGTACGGCACGACCCGTCCCGGTAACGCCGGGGGATCAGTCCCCGGCGGTCTGCACCTGCCGCCCCCCGGCGGTACCGGGATGGAACCAGGTATTGCTGATCAGGCCGTGCAGATCCCCCATCTCCCGCTGCAGGTCATCGATGAAGCGATGCAGGACACGGGCCTCCAGGAGGGGTTCGATGTCCGCCTCCAGGGCGTGGCGCTTCACCTGCAGGGCCAGGCGCAGGGGCAGATCGCCCCGCGGCAGCCGGGCCAGACTGCCCTCCACCTCCCCCAGGGCATGGGCGATGGCCCGGGGGAACTGGGTGTCCTGGATGAGGTAACGCAGCACATCGGCGGGATTGATGCGCCGGCGCACGTGCTGGCGGTACATCTGGAAGGCACTCAGGGAGCGGAGCACGTTCATCCACAGCAACCCCTCCATGGCCAAGGCCTCTGCCCCCTCCGCCCCATCCTCCCGGGCCAGCAGGCCCACCGCCCCCACGTCCAGGAGGCGGGAGGTCATGTCCGCCCGCTCCAGGTTGCGTCCGGCGCGGATGAACTCGTAGCCCTGGTCATGGCTCATGGTGCCCGCCAGCATGCCGGTGATCTGCTGGCAGCGGTCCCGGATCTGGGACAGGTAACGGTACCGCCCGCGCTTGCCCTCCCCGGCGTCCAGCTTGTAGCGGGCGTGGAGATGCAGCTCGTTCACTGTCTCCCAGACCTCGGTGGGGACCCGGTCCCGGGTGGTGCGCACGTTCTCCCGGGCCTGGGTCAGGCAATGGAGGATGGACCCGGGGTTCCTCGGGTCCCCCAGCAGGAAGCGGATGACGTCGGCCTCCGTGTATTCCGGATAGCGGGCATCGAACACCGCCTCGTTGCCGGTGATGGCCACCAGGCCCCGCCAGGAGAGGCGCACCTGCCGGGGCATGTCCAGGGCCAGGTGGTTGAAGGCCGTGACCATGCGCGCGGTGTTCTCGGCCCGTTCCAGGTAGCGGGCCATCCAGTAGAGCCGTTCGGCGACGCGGGAGAGCATGGGTGTCAGTCCCCGGGGTCCGTATCCACGATCCAGGTGTCCTTGCTGCCCCCGCCCTGGGAGGAATTCACCACCAGGGAGCCCCGGCGCAGGGCCACGCGGGTGAGCCCGCCGGCGGTGACGTCACTGCGCACCCCCTGCAGGACGAAGGGACGCAGGTCCAGGTGTCGCGGCTCCACGGCCCCGTCGCAGAGGGTGGGGGCCGTGGACAACTGCAGGGTGGGCTGGGCGATGTAGTTGCGCGGATCGCGGCGGATCAGGTCGGCGAAGGCCTGGCGCTGTTCCGGGGTGGCATGGGGGCCCACCAGCATGCCGTAACCGCCCGATTCGTTGGCGGGTTTCACCACCAGTTGGTCCAGATGGGCCAGCACGTGCTCCCGCTGGCGCGGGTCCATGCACAGGTAGGTGGGCACGTTGGGCAGGATCGGCGCCTCGTCCAGGTAGTAGCGGATCATGTCGGGGACGAAGGCGTAGATCACCTTGTCGTCCGCCACGCCGGCCCCGGGTGCGTTCACCAGGGCCACGTTGCCGGCCCGCCAGGCGCGCATCAGCCCCGGCACCCCCAGCAGGGAGTCGGGCTGGAAGACCTCCGGATCCAGATACAGGTCATCGATGCGCCGGTAGATCACGTCCACCCGTGCCGGGCCCTCGATGGTGCGCATGTAGACACAGTCGTCCTCCGCCACCCTGAGGTCGGCCCCCTCCACCAGCTCCGCCCCCATGCGCTGGGCCAGGTAGGCGTGCTCGAAGTAGGCGGAGTTGTAGATCCCCGGGGTGAGCACCACCACCTGGGGGTAGTCCATGGGACGGGGGGAGAGACTGGCCAGCATGTCGAAGAGCTGGGCCGGGTATTCGTCCACGGGACGGATGCTGTGATGTTCGAACAGCTCCGGGAAGACCCGCTTGGTCACCTGCCGGTTCTCCAGCATGTAGGAGACCCCGGAGGGCACCCGCAGGTTGTCCTCCAGGACATAGAAGCACCCGTCGGCATCGCGCACCAGGTCCGAGCCGCAGATGTGGGCCCAGACCCCGTGCACCGGCCGCATACCCCGGCACTGCTCGCGGAAGTTGCGGGAATGGGCCAGCACCGCCTCCGGCACCACCCCGTCCCGGACGATGCGCCGCTCGTTGTAGAGGTCGTCGATGAAACGGTTCAGGGCGGTGAGGCGCTGGCGCAGGCCCCGCTCCACCCGGATCCATTCCTCCAGGGGGATGATGCGGGGGATGATGTCGAAGGGCCAGGCCCGGTCGATGTTGCCCCCCTCGGTGTAGACGGTAAAGGAGATGCCCATCTCCAGGATGGCGTGCTCCGCCGCCAGGCGCCGCTCCTGGATCTCCGCATCCCCCAGGGAGGCCAGGTAGTTGGCCAGGGTGCGGGCGGCGGGACGCGGCTGTCCGGGGGCGGCCATGAGCTCGTCGTAGAACCCGCCGGGGTCGTAGCGCTGCCAATCGATGCCCATGGGTCCCCCTGGCCGTTACCTGGACGATGCCGCCCGCTTCAGGATACCCCGCCAGCGGGATCCGCCCAAGGGGATCAGCCCGGCTGGTCCACCGGTTGCACCTCCGGGACGCCGCCGCCCTCCCCCAGGGGCATTGCCCCGTTGCGGTAGTGCACCAGCTTCCAGTAGCCGAACAGGTTGGCCGGCTCCACGCTCACCCGGTGCAGATCCGGCAGCTCCGGCAGGCTGTCCAGTTCCATGTCGGTGCGAAAGCCCACCAGGCGCGACAGCGGCCGCAGGGCCCGCTCCGCCCGGCGCACCAGGGGATGGGTGGAGGCGAAGTGGTTGATCACCAGCACGTCCCCCCCGGGGGCGCAGACCCGCTGCATCTCCGCCATGAGCCGGTCCGGATGGGGCACCACCGAGGCCACGTACATGGCCACCACGGCGTCGAAGTGATCGTCGGGGAACCCCAGGCATTCCCCGTCCATCTCCACCAGGCCCTCCACATGGGCAAGGCCCAGGGCCTCCACCCGACGCCGGGCCACCTGGAGCATCTCGGGACTGACGTCGATGCCCGTGACCCGTGCATCATCGCGGTAATCCGGCAGGGAAAGTCCCGTGCCCACCCCCACCTCCAGGATGCGTTGTCCCGGGCGCGTGTTCACGCGCTGCACCGCCATGCGCCGGCCGGCGGCGAAGACGGGGCCGAATACGGTATCGTAATGGCGGGCATAGCGCCGGTAGGCGTCTTTGATCGAGGAGAGGTCCATGCAGTGCCTGATTTCGGTGTGGGAATGGCCCTCCCCTTTTAGCCCCTCGATGGGCGGGTTTCAAGGGCCGTCCCGGCAGACCCCCTCATCGTCCGATCCCCGCCTGTGGCCCACGGACAAGGAGAAGCACACCCCATGATTGTCGAAGGGGATTTCCGACCCGCCCCCTGGCTGCCGGGCGCCCATCTGCAGACCGTGGTCCCGGCCCTGCTGCGCCCCCGGGTGCAACTGCCCCTGCGCCGGGAACGCCTGGAGCTGCCCGACGGGGACTTCCTGGACCTGGACTGGGCCCCGGCGGCGGCCGGTCCGGTCATCCTCCTGCTCCACGGCCTGGAGGGCTCCAGCCGTTCCCCCTACGCCGCCGGACTCATGCGCTGCCTGCACGCAGCGGGTTTCCAGGCCCTGACAATGCACTTTCGCGGCTGCTCCGGCGAACCCAACCGCCTGCCCCGCAGCTACTTCGCCGGAGACACCGGCGATCTCGAACACGTGGTGGGGGTGCTGCGCGGGCGTTTCCCCGAGCGTCCCCTGGGGGCCGTGGGGATCTCCCTGGGAGGCAACGCCCTGCTGCAGTGGCTGGGGGAGAGGGGCGCGGCCGCCCCCTTGACCGCCGCGGCGGCCCTGTCCGTCCCCTTTGACCTGGACGGCGCCGCACGGCGCATGGAACGCGGGGCGTCCCGCCTCTATCAACGCCATCTGCTCACCCGGCTCAAGCGCGCCCTGGCGCGCAAGGCGGGGCACATGGACCTTCCGGTGGACGCGGCGGCGGTGCGGCGGGCACACACCTTCCGCGCCTTCGACGATGCCGTGACGGCCCCGCTGCACGGCTTTGCCGGGGTGGACGACTACTACACCCGCTGCAGCTGCCGGCCCCGCCTGCAGGGGATCCGGATCCCCACCCTGATCCTCCATGCCCGCAACGACCCCTTCATGAGCCCCCAGGTCATCCCCACGGCCGGGGAGCTCTCCCAAGACATCCGCCTGGAGATCACCGACGCAGGCGGTCATGCCGGTTTTGTCGAGGGCTGGGGACGCTACTGGCATGAGCGCCGCATCCCGGCCTGGTTTGACGCCATGACCGGGATGTGATGCCCTTTCCCGGCCCCCACGGGGGCGGCGGGATACCCATACCCATCCACGGCCGCCACGGCGGCCCCTGCTGCGAGGAGAGAATCACGACATGCTTCAGGGACTCATGGTGTTCAACGACTGGATCAACGGCATCGTCTGGGGGCCTCCGTTCATGATCCTGCTGGTGGGCACGGGGGCCTATCTCACCCTGCGCCTGGGCTTTTTCCAGTTCACCCACCTGCGCTTCGCCTGGCGGCGCACCTTCGGCACCCTCTTTCGGCGCCGCAAGGCGGTGGAGAAGGGGGCCATCTCCCCCTTCCAGGCGGTGAGTTCCGCCATGGCGGCCACCATCGGCGTGGGCAACATCGCCGGGGTGGCCACGGCCATCGCCCTGGGCGGTCCCGGCGCCGTCTTCTGGATGTGGGTGGTGGCCCTGGTGGGCATGGCCACGAAGCTGGCGGAGGCCACCCTGGGGCTGAAGTACCGCCAGGTGGACGCGGACGGCCATGTCTCCGGCGGCGTGTTCTACTACATCGAACACGGCCTGGGAAGCCGCTGGAAGTGGCTGGCCCTGGTGTATGCCGTCCTCGCGGGGGTCGCGGCCTTCGGCATCGGCAACATGGTGCAGGCCAACACCATGGCCCATGCCCTGGAGACCGGCATGGGCGTGCCCGACTGGCTCACGGGCCTGGTGATCATGTTCCTGGTGGGCCTGGTCACCCTGGGCGGGATCCGGCGCATCGCCGTCACTGCCGAGCGCATCGTCCCCACCATGGCCCTGATCTATGTCATCGGCGCCATCGGGATCCTGGTGAGCTTCTATGACCGCATCCCGGAGGCCTTCGCGCAGATCTTCACGGGGGCCTTCTCCCCCGCCTCCGCCGTGGGGGGCTTCGCCGGGGCCACCGTGGGCAGCGCCATCCGCTATGGCATCGCCCGCGGCATCTTCTCCAACGAGGCGGGCCTGGGATCGGCCTCCATCGTCCATGCCCAGGCCCAGAACAAGCCCTTTGCCCAGGGCCTTTGGGGCATGTGGGAGGTGTTCGTGGACACCCTGGTGGTGTGCACCATGACCGCCCTGGTGATCCTGGTGACCGGGGCCATCGGTACGGGCCAGACGGGGGCGGAACTCACCTCCACCGCCTTCTCCAATGGGCTGCCGGGCGTCGGCGGCTGGATCGTCCTGCTCTCCTTGGTGCTCTTTTCCTACACCACCATGCTCACCTGGAACTTCTACGGGGAGAAGAGCTGGGAGTACGCCTTCGGCCGGCGGGTCATCCTGCCCTACCGGGTGGTCTTCATCGGCTTTCTCTACCTGGGGGCCGTGGGCGGGCTCAGCACCGTCTGGGATATCTCGGACACCCTGAACGGGCTCATGGCGGCGCCCAACCTGGTGGCCCTGGTGCTGCTGGCGGGGGTGCTGGTAAAGGAGAAGGCGCAGTATCTCAAGGAAGAGCGCGCCGCGAAGCGTCAGGACGGGGAGGATGCCGGCTGAGGCCGGTCCACCCCCTGGGCGGGGCCGCGTTGGCGGTATGCCGACGGTCCCGCCCAGAGGGGAAGGGATCAGGAACCCTGGCCGGGCTCCGTCTGCGCCCGGGTCCTGTCCCCGCCCCAGGCATAGATCCCCAGACCCAGGATCATCACCGCCACCGCCGGGAGGAAGGGCCAGACCAATTCCATGCCCTTGGCCTCCTGTGGCAGTCCCGGGACCGTGGCGAACAACCAGACCGCCCCCGCCAAAAAGATGCCCATTCCGATCGCGGTACGCACGTTCAAACCCCCCTTTTCATCCCCACCCGGGGTGGGTTGGTGTGGTCTTTCAAGGACGGGATGGTCCATGGCACCACTGCGATGCCCGGCAACCGGTCCTCACCTGGCCGCGTCCCGGCCCGTTACATGCTAATGCAGCCCCCGTCCGGGCGCCAACCCGGGTGTAGTTTCCCAAGCCGACGGAGTACCGATCCCATCATGACTGAATCCGCTCAGCCCCCGCTCCTGGCCATCCCGGCCCCGGAGGACGCATCGCACGCCCCCGGGGAGGCAGTCGGTGGACAGCTGCCGGCGGAAAGGGGCAAAAGGGACGAAAGAGAGGTCGCCGTACCCGCCGCGCAAGGGGAATGATCGGGCCGGCGGGGGCCGGATCTGGGAGCGGAAACGCAAAGGGGCCCCGAAGGGCCCCTTGATGCGATACAGGTTGGCATGGCCGGGGAAAGGGACTTCAGTCACCGCCGCCCACGGCCTTCATGCTCAGCCGGATGCGGCCCTGCTTGTCCACCTCCAGGACCTTCACCTTCACGCTCTCGCCCTCGCTGAGCTTGTCGGAGACGCTCTCCACCCGCTCCTCGGAGATCTGGGAGATGTGCACCAGCCCGTCGCGGCCGGGGAGGATGGTGACAAAGGCCCCGAAGTCCATGATCTTGGCCACGCGCCCCTGGTAGACCTTGCCCACCTCCACATCGGCAGTGATCTCCTCGATGCGGCGCCGGGCCTCCTCGCCCGCCTGCTTGTCCACGGAGGCGATCTTGACCACGCCGGAATCGTCGATGTCGATGGTGGCCCCGGTCTCCTCGGTAAGGGCGCGGATGGTGGCGCCCCCCTTGCCGATCACGTCCCGGATCTTCTCGGGGTTGATGCGCAGGGTGATGAACCGGGGGGCATAGTCGGACATCTCGCCACGGGGGGCGCTGAGGACCTTGCCCATCTCGCTCAGGATGTGCAGGCGTCCCTCCCGGGCCTGGGCCAGGGCCTTCTCCATGATATCCCGGGTGATGCCGTCGATCTTGATGTCCATCTGCAGGGCGGTGACCCCCTCCTCGGTGCCGGCCACCTTGAAGTCCATATCCCCCAGGTGGTCCTCATCCCCCAGGATATCGGTAAGGACCGCGTGGCGATCCCCCTCCTTGATCAGCCCCATGGCGATGCCGGCCACCGGGGCCTTAAGGGGCACGCCAGCGTCCATCAGGGCCAGGCTGGTGCCGCAGACCGAGGCCATGGAGCTGGAACCGTTGGATTCGGTGATCTCCGAGACCACCCGCAGCACGTAGGGGAAGTCCTCCTCCGCCGGCATCACCCCCTGCACGCCGCGCTTGGCCAGACGCCCATGGCCGATCTCCCGGCGTTTGGGCGAACCCACCATGCCGGTCTCGCCGGTGCAGTAGGGGGGGAAGTTGTAGTGCAGCATGAAGCGCTCGCGGCGCTCCCCCTCGATGGCGTCGATGATCTGGGAGTCCCGGTCGGTGCCCAGGGTGGCGGTGACGATGGCCTGGGTCTCGCCGCGGGTGAACAGGGCGGAGCCATGGGTACGCGGGAGCACACCGGCGCGCACGCCGATGGGGCGCACGGTACGGGTATCGCGCCCGTCGATGCGGGGTTCACCGTCCAGGATGCGCTGGCGCACGATGCGCTTCTCGATGCCGTGGAAGATCTCCTTTACGGTCTCGGCCGACGCGGCATCCTCCTCCCCGGTGGCGAAGGCCGCTGTCACGGCCTCGCGCAGCTCCGCGATGCGCAGGGTGCGCGCCTGCTTCTCGGGGATCTGATAGGCGGTCGTCAGGTCCTGCGCGCAGTGGGCCTCGATGCGCTCCTGCAGCGTGGTGTCCTGCTCCGGGGGCTGCCAGTCCCAGGCCGGCTTGCCCGCCTCGGCGGCCAGTTCCTGGATGGCCTGGATGGCGGTCTGCATCTGCTCGTGACCGTACATGACGGCGCCGAGCATGACCTCCTCCGGCAGGATGCTGGCCTCGGACTCCACCATGATGACGGCGTTCTCCGTGCCCGCCACCACCAGGTCCAGCTGGGAATCCTTGAGCTGGCTCAGGTCCGGGTTGAGCACATACTCGCCGTCGCGGTAACCCACCCGGGCCGCCCCGATGGGGCCGTTGAAGGGCATCCCGGACAGGGCCACCGCAGCGGAGGCCCCCAGCAGGGCCGGGATGTCCGGATCCACCTCCGGGTTCAGGGACATGACCGTGGCCACGATCTGCACCTCGTTGGTGAACCCCTTAGGGAACAGCGGGCGCAGGGGGCGGTCGATGAGCCGGCAGGTGAGGGTCTCCTTCTCCGAGGGACGGCCCTCGCGCTTGAAGAACCCGCCGGGGATGCGCCCCGCCGCATAGGTGCGTTCCTGATAGTTCACCGTCAGGGGGAAGAAGTCCCGTCCCGGGACGGCCTCCTTGCGCCCCACCGCCGTCACCAGGACCACGGTGCCGGCCACGTTGACCATGACGGCGCCGCTGGCCTGGCGGGCGATCTCGCCGGTTTCGAGGGTGACGGTGTGCTGACCGTACTGGAACGACTTGCTGATGGGCGCCACGACGATTCCCGCTTCGGTTGGGTGGTGCTGGACTGGAGGCGAGGGCCGCGGATTCAGCGGCGCAGGCCGAGGCTGCTGACCAGATCCTGGTAACGCTGCTGGTCCTTGCCCTTGAGGTAATCCAGCAGCTTGCGGCGCTGGTTCACCATCTTCAGCAGACCGCGACGGGAGTGATGATCCTTCTTGTGCTTGGCGAAGTGATCCATCAGGTGCTGGATGCGGGCGGACAACAGGGCCACCTGCACCTCGGGGGAACCGGTGTCGGAGGCGTCGCGCTTGTACTTCTCGACGATCTCGGCTTTGAATTCACTGCTCAGGGACATTGCTTTCTGGGCTCCTGGGATGGGAACCGGCCAATGGGCCGTTCGTTCTATCGATTCCGAAGGCGTAGGATTCTAGCATGCACCCCCCCGGCGGAACAGGGGTTTAGCCCCGGGCGGCGGGCACCATGAGGCGTTTCGGGGCCACCCGGCCGTCGTCCTGCAACCGGCCGATCCCCAGGAAACGCGGCCCCGGGCCATAGACCCGCAGCCATCCCTGCGCAGTGCATCCGGGGACGAAGACCGCCTGGCCCTGGCGCAGGTAGAAGGCGCTGTCGGCATCCAGTTCCACGGCAGGCCAATGGGCCAGGGCCTCGTCCACGGGGCGCAGGACGCCGTCCAGGGCCTCGGGCCCCTCCTCGGCCAGGGCCTCCAGGCGCTCCAGGGGGATCATCTGCGGGTTCTGGTAGGCGCCCAGACCGAGGCGCCGCAGCACCGTGACATGGGCGCCGCAGCCCAGGGCCGCCCCGATGTCCTCCACCAGGGTGCGGATATAGGTCCCTTTGGAGCAGACCACATCCAGGCTGAGCCACTCCCCCTCCAGGGCCAGGCATTCCAGGGCATGGATGCGCACCTGGCGCGGCCTGCGTTCCACCTCCTGGCCCTTGCGCGCCAGGTCGTAGAGGCGCTGCCCCTGGTGCTTGAGGGCCGAGTACATGGGGGGCACCTGCTGGATCTCACCGCGGAATCCCGCCAGCACCGCCTCCACCTGTTCACGGCTCAGGGGGGGGACGGCCTGGGTCTCCACCACCTCCCCCTCGGCATCGCCGGTGAGGGTGCGCTGCCCCAGACGGCAGTTGACTTGGTAGTGCTTGTCCGCATCCAGCAGGAAGCCGGACACCTTGGTGGCCTCGCCAAAGCACAGGGGCAGCAGCCCGGTGGCCAGGGGGTCCAGGCTGCCGGTATGGCCTGCCTTGCGGGCGCGAAAGAGATACTTCACCCGCTGCAGGGCCTGATTGGAGGTGTAACCGGACGGCTTGTCCAGAAGGACGATGCCGTGGACATCACGGCGCGGGATCCTGGGCTTGCTCATGCGGGATCGGGTTCATCTGCGGGGGGGTCATCCCCATGGCGGGCACGGTCCTCGGCCACGGCCTCGTCAATGAGGGCCGAGATGCGGGCGCCGCGCACCTGGGTGTCGTCGTAATGAAAATGCAGCTCGGGCACAGTACGGATGCGCATGCGCCGCCCCAGCTCCCGGCGCAGGAAACCCGCGGCCCGGCGCAATCCCTCGGTGGTGCCGGCGATGGCCTGCGCATCCCCGAGCACGGTGAAGAACACCTTGGCATGGGCCAGGTCGCGGCTCACCTCCACGCCGGAGAGGGTGAGCATCCCCACCCGGGGGTCCTTCAGCTCCTGACGGATCAGCTCGGAGAGTTCCCGCTGGATCTGGTCCCCGACGCGCTGCGGGCGTGAATAGTCTCTGGGCATGGAGGCCTCCGGGTCCGTTGGGGAAAGGAAGGGCGGGCGCGGTTACAGCGTCCGCGCCACCTCCACGCGATGATAGACCTCGATCTGATCCCCGGGCTTGACGTCGTTGTAGTTCTTCACGGCGATGCCGCACTCGGTGCCGGTCTTCACCTCATTGACGTCGTCCTTGAAGCGGCGCAGGGATTCCAGTTCACCCTCGTAGACCACCACGTTGTCCCGCAGCACGCGGATGGGGTTGCCGCGCTTGACGCTGCCCTCCACCACCAGACAGCCGGCCACGGCGCCGAACTGGGAAGACTTGAACACGTCCCGCACCTCGGCCAGGCCGATGATCTCCTCGCGCAGTTCCGGCGACAGCAGCCCCGACAGGGCCTGTTTGACGTCGTCGATGGCCTCGTAGATGACGCTGTAGTAGCGCAGGTCGATGTCCTCGTCGCTGGCCGTCTTGCGGGCACCGGCGTCGGCACGCACGTTGAAGCCGATGATGATGGCCTTGGAGGCCGCGGCCAGGTTCACATCGGATTCGGTGATGCCGCCCACACCGGCGGCCACGATCTTCACCTTCACCTCGTCGGTGGAGAGCTTCTCCAGGGAATCCCGCAGCGCCTCGGCGGAACCCTGCACGTCCGCCTTGAGCAGGATGTTGACCACCGGCGCGGCCCCCTCCTGCATCTGGCTGAACAGGTTCTCCAGCTTGGCGGCCTGCTGCGTGGCCAGCTTGGACTCGCGGAACTTGCCCTGACGGAACAGGGCCACTTCCCGGGCCTTGCGTTCGTCGGCGGTCACAAGGACGTCATCCCCGGCGTTGGGTACGCCCGAGAGCCCCAGGATCTCCACGGGAATGGAGGGCCCGGCGGACTTCACCGGCTTGCCGTTCTCGTCGAACATGGCACGCACGCGGCCGTATTCCTGCCCCGAGAGGACGATGTCCCCCTTTTGCAGGGTGCCGGACTGCACCAGCACCGTGGCCACCGGACCGCGCCCCTTGTCCAGCTGGGATTCCACCACCACGCCGCGGGCCGGTCCCTCCCGGGGGGCCTTGAGCTCCATCAGTTCCGCCTGCAACTGGATGGCCTCCAGCAGGGCATCCACCCCCTCGCCGGTGATGGCCGAGACATGGACGAACTGCGTTTCCCCGCCCCACTCCTCGGAGATGACGTTGTGCTGGGCCAGCTCGCTCTTCACCCGATCCGGGTCCGCCTCGGGCTTGTCGATCTTGTTCACGGCCACCACCATGGGCACCTCACCGGCCTGGGCGTGCTGGATGGCCTCCAGGGTCTGGGGCATGACGCCATCGTCGGCGGCCACCACCAGGACCACCACATCCGTCACCTTGGCCCCGCGGGCCCGCATGGCGGTGAAAGCGGCATGGCCCGGGGTGTCCAGGAAGGTGATGCCGGTGCGGTCCTTGAACGGCACGTGGTAGGCACCGATGTGCTGGGTGATGCCCCCCGCCTCGCCGGAAGCGACCTTGGTCAGGCGGATGTGGTCCAGCAGGGAGGTCTTGCCGTGGTCCACATGCCCCATCACCGTGACCACCGGCGGACGCGGCAGGGCCTCGCCCTGTTCCTCGGCCTCCGGCACCAGTTCGTCCTCCACCTCGCCTTCCTGCATGGGCTTGGGGATATGCCCCATCTCCTCTACCACCAGGGTGGCGGTATCCTGGTCGATGGTCTGGTTGATGGTGGCCATCACGCCCATGCCCATGAGGGCCTTGATGAGTTCGGGGGCCTTGATGGCCATCTTCTGGGCCAGTTCGCCCACGGTGATGGTCTCGGGCAGGCTGACCTCCCGCACCACCGGCGCCGTGGGCTTCTCGAAGCCGTGTTTGCTCGGGGTCTGCGGGGACGCGGCACGTCCGCCCTTGCCCTTGCCGCGGCGGCCGCGCTTCTCGCTGGCCACATGCAGCTCCTCACGCCGGGACTTGCTGTCCTCGTCCCGCCCTTTGCCACGGCGGCGGCGGCGGGGCTGATCCGACGAGGGCGCCGGCGCCGCCTCTCCGGCAGGGGGGGCGGCGGGAGCAGGCGGGGCGGCCGCAGCCGCGGCCCGGGCCTCGGCCTCGCGGCGGGCGGCCTCTTCGGCGGCACGGCGGGCGGCATCCTCGGCCTCGCGGCGGGCCTCTTCCTCAGCGGCCTTGAGGGCCTCCGCCTCCATGGCCTTGCGCTTCTCCTCTGCCTCGCGGCGGCGGGCCTCTTCTTCCTCCGCGCTGGGCGCGGGTTCGGCGGCCGATTCAGGCGCCTCGGCGGCCTGGATCTCCTGCTGCGGGGTCTGATCCTGCGGCGGCATCTCCTGCGGCGAACGCCCGGACGGCGTCGTGGCCTCCCCTGCCGGTTCAGCCTCCGGCCGCGCCGTATCCGCTGCCGTGGACGGCTCCTTGTGCCCGGTCGCGGGTTTCTCGGGGGCCGCGGCCGGCGGGGGGGCGGCCTGTGGGGTTTCACCGCCCTTGACGTAGGTGCGGCGCTTGCGCACCTCGACACTCACCGTCTTGGCACGCCCCTGCCCCCCGGAGACCTTCAACTCCGTGGTACTGCGGCGCCGCAGGGTAATGCGGCGGCCACCGTTCTCCTCGGAGCGGCCATGGGCCTTGCGCAGGTGCTCCAGCAGCTGCATCTTCTGCTCTTCGGTGACCAACTGATCGGGATCGGCGACGGGCACGCCGGCCTCGGACAGCTGTTCAAGCAGCCGTTCCACCGGTGTTCCCACCACTTCGGACAACTGTTTCACCGTAACGTCGGTCATGTGCCGTTACCTCCGATCTCAATGCTTCCGCAGACCCGGCCGCGGCCCAAAAGGCCGCAAGGGGCGCGCACGGCGGGCGCGCGGGGTCCGTCTGACTTACGCGTCTTTGGCCTGGTCCGCAAACCAGGGGGCACGGGCCGCCATGATGAGGCTTGCTGCCTTTTCCGGGTCCAGTCGGATCTGTTCCACGAGATCGTCCACCGACTGCTCGGCCAGATCCTCCATGGTACAGATCCCCTGCCCTGCCAGCTGCCGGGCCAGCTCCGGGTCCATGCCCTCCATGGCCAGCAGGTCCTCGGCCGGCTCGCCACCCTGGAACTGCTCCTCCGAGGCGATGGCCCGGGTGAGCAGGGCATCGCGGGCACGTCCGCGGAGTTCGTTCACGATCTCCTCGTCGAACTCCTCGATCTGCAGCATCTCCGCGGTGGGGACATAGGCCACCTCCTCGATGCTGGAGAAGCCCTCCTGCACCAGGATGCCGGCCACCTCCTCGTCCACATCCAGACTGTCCATGAACAGCTGCTGCAGTTCGGCCGTCTCCTGCTCCGTCTTCTCCTGGGCCTGCTGCTCGTTCATCACGTTCAGCTCCCATCCGGTGAGCTGGGAGGCGAGGCGCACGTTCTGCCCACCGCGGCCGATGGCCTGGGAGAGCTTCTCCTCGGACACGGCGATGTCCATGCTGGCCCGGTCCTCGTCCACCACGATGGACAGCACCTCCGCCGGGGACATGGCGTTGATGACGAACTGCGCCGGATTCTCGTCCCAGAGGATGATGTCGATGCGCTCTCCCGCCAGCTCATTGGAGACGGACTGCACACGGGACCCACGCATGCCCACACAGGCGCCCACGGGATCGAGCCTGGGGTCGTGGGAGCGTACCGCGATCTTGGCGCGCATACCCGGATCCCGGGCCGCGCCCATGATCTCGATCAGGCCCTGGCCCACCTCGGGCACCTCCAGCTTGAAAAGTTCCACCAGGAACTCCGGGGCGGTGCGGCTGATGAAGAGCTGCGGACCCCGCTGTTCGGCGCGCACCTCCCGCAGATAACCACGCAGGCGATCGTTGGGGCGCACCGTCTCCCGGGGGATCATCTCCTCCCGGGGGATGAAACCCTCGGCGTTGCCCCCCAGATCCAGGAAGACACCGCTGCGCTCCGAGCGCTTCACCGTGCCCATGAGCAGATCCCCCACCCGGTCCTGGAACTCCTCCACCACCTTGGCCCGTTCCGCCTCGCGCACCTTCTGTACGATCACCTGCTTGGCGGTCTGGGCGGCGATGCGGCCGAACTCCACCGACTCGATGGGGGTCTCGATGTAGTCGCCCACCTGCGCCTCGGGATGGTCCTGGATGGCATAGGAATAGAGGATCTGCCGTTCGGGGGACTCGAATTCCGGATCCTCGTCATCCACCACGCGCCAGCGCCGGAAGGCCTCGTATTCCCCGGTGTCCCGGTGGATGCTCACGCGCACATCGATGTCGCCACCGTGCTTCTTGCGCGTGGCCGAGGCCAGGGCGGATTCGATGGCCTCGAAGATCACGCCCTTGTCGACGCCCTTCTCGTTGGATACGGCATCCACCACCAGCAGGATTTCTTTGCTCATTACAAACGACTCCAAATCGCTATGCCCGGCCCGCCCCCTCGCGGGATCGACCGGGTCGCCGTCATCTCGGAACGGGCCACCGCGCGGGCCCTCATTGCCCCGCCCGCGGCACGAGGCGGGCACGGGTCACGGCCTCCAGGGGCAGGCGCACCCTGCGGCCGTCCACCTCCAGTTCCACGCTGCCCTCCTCCACGGACCGGATCACGCCCCTGAAGTTGCGCTGCCCCTCCACCGGCCAGGCCGTGCGCACGCGCACCTCCTCGCCCCGGTAACGGTCGTAATGCGCCGGCTCGAAGAGGAGGCGGTCCAGCCCCGGTGAGGACACCTCCAGGCGGTAGGGGACGGGGATGGGATCCTCCACGTCCAGCACACCGCTCACCTGGTCGCTCACCGCGGCACAGTCGTCCAGGGTCACCCCCTGGGGGGCATCGATGAAGAGCCTGAGCAGGGCGCTGCGGCCCTGGACCCGGTACTCCAGGCCCCACAGCACATACCCCATGCCGGTGACCACCGGGCGCAGCAATCGATCCAGTTCCAGGGAATCCTGTCGCACACCGACTCCACAAACAAAAAATGGGCCCCAGGGCCCATTCATGAATACCGCCGGAGATGTCCGCTTGCGCCGCCCGCGTCCCGGATCGGGATCCCGGGCGGGACATGCATCGTCCGGCTAATAAAAAGGCCCCAGAAGGGGCCTTTTCAAGGTACCTGGTAGCGGGGGCAGGATTCGAACCTGCGACCTTCGGGTTATGAGCCCGACGAGCTGCCAGACTGCTCCACCCCGCAACTGAGGATTTGAATGATAACCCCTTGCCCCGGGGATTTCAACCCCCCGCAGCCCCTTCCCCGGGGGTGCGCCGCATCAGATGACGGCGCAGGTCGTACTGATAGACGAACCCGGGGAAGGCAAACACCGCGAACAGCATCAGGGTGATGGCATAAAAGCCCCCACCCTGGGGGTGCAAGGTCCCGGTGAGATACCGCTCCAGCCCCATCCCCAGGCCCAACATGAGGCCGTACAGGAGGGCCCATTCCAGTACCCGCCAGGCGGCCCCCTTCTCCTTCCCCCGGGGGGGGAGCACGAAGAGGATGCGCCGCGTAATCCACGGCAGGTTGGCCGCCAGGATCAGGACGGCGATATAGACCACGGCGACCCACTGGAGCGTATTCATGGGCGTATTATCGCACGGCCGCCGTGAGGGACATCAAGACCCCTGGGAACAGCCCCAGGGCGATCATGGCCAGGCCGTTCAAGGACAGCACCACGTTGAAGTCCCCGCTGCCCGTGAGGGGGGCATCGTCCACGGGCTTGTCGAAGTACATGAACTTGACCACCCGCAGGTAGTAGAAGGCCCCGATCACGGACAGGATCACGGCGAAGAGCGCCAGCCAGATCAGATCCGCCTGGATCACCGACTGCAGCACCGCCAGCTTGGCGTAGAAGCCCACGGTGGGCGGGATGCCCGCCATGGAGAACATGAGCAGCAGCATGACGAAGGCGAACCAGGGGCTGCGGTCATTCAGGCCCTTGAAGTCCTCCAGGTTATCCGCCTCGAAGCCCTTGCGGGAGAGGAGCATGATCATGCCAAACCCCCCGGCGGACATGAGGGCATAGACCAGGACATAGAACATGCCCGCGGCATAGCCCTGCTCGTTGCCCACCATGAGCCCCATGACCACGAAGCCGATGTGGGCGATGGTGGAATAGGCGAACATGCGCTTGATGTTGGTCTGGGCGATGGCCACCACGTTGCCGATGGCCAGAGAGAGCACCGCCAGCACCAGGAGCATGCCGCTCCAGCTCTCCTGCAGGGGGGCCAGGCCGTCCACCAGCAGGCGGATGGCGATGGCGAAACCTGCGATCTTGGGCGCGGCGCTGATGAACAGGGCCACGGGGGTGGGGGCCCCGTGGTAGACATCCGGGATCCACATGTGGAACGGCACCGCCCCCAGCTTGAAGCCGATCCCCACCACGACGAAGGCCAGGGCGAACACCAGGGCCAGATTCAGATCCGGGGAGGTGAGACCGGCGACGATACCCGCGGCCACGCCGGTGAGATTCAGGCTGCCGGTGATGCCATAGAGCAGGGACATGCCGTAGAGCAGCATGCCCGAGGCGATGGAACCCAGGACGAAGTACTTCATGGCCGATTCCGAGGCCGCGGAGGCGTCCCGGTTGAAGGCCACCAGGGCATAGAGGCTCAGGGCCAGCAGCTCCAGCCCCAGGTACAGGGTGAGCAGGCTGTGGGCGGAGATCATCACCATCATCCCCAGCACCCCGAACAGGCCCAGGACGTAGAACTCCCCCTTGTACAGCTCCCGGGCCTGGAGATAGGGCCGGGCGTAGAGGAACACCACCGCCGAGATGAGGAGCACGGCGGACTTGAGCAGGTCCGAGAGGGGATCGGCCACATAGCTGCCGCCGAAGGTGATGCGGGGGTCCGGCGTGGCCAGGACCAGGATCAGGGCCACCCCGCCCAGCAGGGTGAACTGCGTCAGGCCATAGGTGATGTGGCGCCGCTCCTGGGGCAGGAACAGATCGATCACCAGGATGGCGCAGGCCATGAGCATGACCGTCAGCTCGGGGAGGACGGGAGCGAAATCCGGCAGATGGAGGTTCATATCGGTATCCAGTCGCGCTTAGAGCTTGGAGACGGCGATGTGCCGCACCAGGTGGTCCACGGTTTCGTTCATCACGTCCAGCAGCGGCGCCGGCCACACCCCCAGCAGGAGCACGGCCACGGCCAGCACCCCCAGCACCCAGAACTCGCGGCGGTTCAGGTCCTGCAGTTGGGCCACCTGATCGTTGGCCACCTCGCCGTAGATCACCCGCTTCACCAGCCAGAGGGTGTAGGCCGCCGCCAGCACCAGGGTGGTGGCCGCCAGGAAGGCGATCCAGAAGTCCGCGCGAAAGCTGGCCAGGATCACCATGAACTCGCCCACGAAGCCGGAGGTGCCCGGCAGGCCGGCATTGGCCATGGCGAACAGCACGAACAGGGCCCCGAACCAGGGCATGGTGTTGGCCACGCCGCCGTAGTCGGCGATGCGGCGGGTGTGCATGCGGTCATAGAGCACCCCGATGCAGAGGAACAGGGCCGCCGAGACCAGGCCATGGGAGATCATCTGCACCATGCCGCCGCTGATCCCCAGGGCCGCCCCCTGCCAGTCGCCGGTGTTGGCGAAGACCATGAAGGGGATGAACAGCCCCAGGGTGACAAAACCCATGTGGGCGATGGAGGAATAGGCGATGAGCTTCTTCATATCCTGCTGCATCAACGCCACCAGCCCCACGTACACCACGGCGATGAGGGACAGGGTGATCATCAGCCAGTCCAGGGCCATGCTGGCGTCCGGCAGGATGGGCAGGCTGAAGCGCAAAAAGCCGTAGGTGCCGATCTTCAGCATGATGGCCGCCAGGATCACGGACCCGCCGGTGGGGGCCTCCACGTGGGCGTCCGGCAGCCAGGTGTGCACCGGGAACATGGGGATCTTCACCGCGAAGGCCAGCAGCATGGCCAGGAACAGCAGCACCTGGGCGGTCATCCCCAGGGGCACCTGATGCAGGTCCAGGATGGCGAAGCTGCCTGCCTGGACATAGAGATAGATCAGGGAGATCAGCAAAAACACCGACCCGAAGAAGGTGTAGAGGAAGAACTTCAGGGTGGCGTAGATGCGGTTGGGTCCGCCCCAGATGCCGATCACCAGGAACATGGGGATGAGCATGGCCTCGAAGAAGACGTAGAACAGCACCGCATCCAGGGCAGCGAAGACGCCGTGCATGAGCCCCTCGAGGATGAGGAAGGCGGCCATGTACTGGGAGACCCGGTACTGGATCACGTCCCAGGCGGCGATCACCACCAGTACCGTGGTGAAGGCGGTGAGCAGGATCAGCGGCATGGAGATCCCGTCCACCCCCAGGTGGTAGTGGATGTCGAAGGCCTGGATCCAGGGCACCCATTCCTGGAACTGCATCTCGTGGGTGCCCCGGTCGAAGTACACGAACAGGGGGATGCTGATGAGGAAGGTGAGCACGGCGAAGGCCAGGGCCAGGCGCCGCGACGCCTCGGGCACCCGGTCCCCCAGGATCAGCACCATGAGCCCGCCGAGGATCGGCGTCCAGATGACAAGAGACAGCAGTGGCCAGTCAGCGAACATGAAATCGTCCCAATGGAAACCCGCGTTGAATCCGTTGTGGTGCCCGGTCCGGCCTCAGAGGGCGAAGGCCAGGATCAGCCCCAGCAACCCGATGATCATGGCGAAGGCGTAGTGGTAGAGGTAGCCGGTCTGGCCCAGGCGCAGCCGGCCCGCCGCCCAGCCCACCGCGCGCGAGCTGCCATTCACCAGGAGCGTGTCGATGATCAGGGCATCCCCGAAGCGCCAGAGGAACTGCCCCAGGCGGCGGGTGCCCGCGGCGAACACCGCGTCGTTGAAGGCGTCGAAGCCATAGCCCCGCTGCAGCGTCGCGTGCAGCCAGGGGAGGCGCTCCCGGGCCACCCGGGCGATCCCCGGCCGGCGCAGGTAGATATACCAGGCGCTCACCAGCCCGGCCATGGCCAGCCAGAAGGGGGGCATCATGAACCCGTGGGCGAGATAGCCCCACACCCCGTGGTAGTGGTGCCCCAGCTCCGCCAGCACGTCCCGGGACGGGTCCACATGGAGGACGCCATCGAAGAAGTCCCCGAAGAGCAGCGGGCCGATGAGATAGCCGGCGAAGACCGAGGGGATGGCCAGCAGCACCAGGGGCAGGGTCACCACCCAGGGGGATTCGTGGGGTTCGCCCCCGTGACCATGGTGACCGTGGGCGTCATCCTGACCATGGTCCGGCGGCGGGGCATGGCGGAAGCGCTCCTCGCCGTGGAACACCATGAAGAACATGCGGAAGGTGTACAGGGCGGTGACGAAGACCCCCGCCAGCACCAGGACGTAGGCGAAACCGGCGCCGGGGGTGGAGGACAGGTGCACCGCCTCGATGATGCCATCCTTGGAGAAGAAACCGGAGAAGCCCGGAAAGCCGATGAGGGCCAGGGCCCCGACCAGGGCGGTGACATAGGTCACCGGCATGTACTTGCCCAGCCCCCCCATGCGGCGCATGTCCTGCTCGTGGTGCATGGCGATGATCACCGAACCGGCGGCCAGGAACAGCAGGGCCTTGAAGAAGGCGTGGGTCATGAGATGGAAGATGCCCGCGGCGTAGGCCGAGGCCCCCAGGGCCACGGTCATGTAGCCCAACTGGGACAGGGTGGAATAGGCCACCACCCGCTTGATGTCGTTCTGCACCAGGCCGATGAGCCCCATGAAGAAGGCCGTGATGGCGCCGATCACCAGGATGAAGCCCAGGGCCGCCACGGAGTGCTCGTACAGGGGCGACATGCGCGCCACCATGAAGATCCCGGCGGTCACCATGGTGGCGGCGTGGATCAGGGCGGAGATGGGGGTGGGGCCCTCCATGGAATCGGGCAGCCACACATGCAGCGGCACCTGGGCCGACTTGGCCATGGCGCCGATGAAGAGCAGGATGCAGGCCACGGAGAGCAGGGACCACTCGGTGCCCGGCAGCAGGCTCAGGGTGATGCCCGAGAGCTCTTCGGCCCGGGCGAAGAGGGTGGCGTAGTCCAGGCTGGAGGTGTGCAGCACCAGGGCGGCGATGCCCAGCACGAAGGCCATGTCCCCCACGCGGTTGACGATGAAAGCCTTGAGGTTGGCGTAGATGGCCGAGGGCCGCCGGAACCAGAAGCCGATGAGCAGGTAGGACACCAGGCCCACCGCCTCCCAGCCGAAGAACAGCTGCAGGAAGTTGTTCGCCATCACCAGCATCAGCATGGAGAAGGTGAACAGGGAGATGAGGGCGAAGAAGCGCTGGTAGCCCGGGTCGTCCCGCATATAGCCGATGGTGTAGATGTGCACCATGAAGGAGACGAAGGTCACCACCAGCATCATCAGGGCCGTCAGCCGGTCCACCAGAAAGCCCACCTCGAAGCGGAAGCCGTCCGCGACCATCCAGGTATAGACGCTGTCGTTATAGGGGGCCGCCCCGGCCACGGCGTGCTGCCAGAAGACGTATGCCGAGAGGAAGAAGGATACGGCCACCCCGGCGATGGTGACGCTGTGGGCCCCTGCCCGGCCCACCTGGCGCCCCAGGAGACCGGCGACCGCGGCACCCAGCAGCGGGGCCAGCACGATGGCGAGATAGATCGATTCCATGGTCTTACCCCTTCATCTCGTCCAGATCCTGGACGTTGATGGTCTCGCGGTTGCGGAACACCAGCACCAGGATGGCCAGGCCGATGGCCGCCTCGGCGGCCGCCACGGTGAGGATGAAGAACACGAACACCTGCCCCACCAGATCCCCCAGGTAATGGGAGAAGGCCACGAAGTTCATGTTCACCGCCAGCAGCATGAGCTCGACGCACATCAGCAGGATGATCAGGTTTTTCCGGTTCAGGAAGATCCCGGTCACGCTGAGCGCGAACAGGATCGCCCCGAGCACGAGGTAATGCGACAGAGGAATCATGGTTGGTCCCGTTGTTTGGCCCTGCGCAGGTCTCCCGACGCCCCCTGCCCAGGTGGTTTCAGCCCAGGACCGGCGGCGCGCAGGCCACCCCCGGAAGGCCCCTTGACCCCCGGCGGCGGCCGGCTCCCCGGCCCGCGGTTGCGTTCCCCTTTATTGTTTTTCGCTGTGCATCTTCACCATGCGCACCCGTTCGTTGCGCCGCACCCGGGCCTGCCGCCCCGGGTCCAGGTGAAGGGTCCCCGGCCGCCGCCGCAGGGTCAGGACGATGGCGGCGATGATCGCCACCAGCAGGATCACGGCCGCGATCTCGAAGGGATAGACGTACTCGGTGTAGAGCAGATGCCCCAGGGCCGCGGTGTTGCTGTGATCCGCCGCGGCCCGCTCGGGTCCCGGGATGCGAAACACCCCGGCCCCCACCACCATGGCCATCAGCCCCATCATGCCCACGGCCACCACCAGACCCACCGGCAGGAAGCGGGCGAAACCCTCGCGCATGCGGGCCACATTGATGTCCAGCATCATGACCACGAACAGGAACAGCACCATCACCGCCCCCACGTACACCAGCACCAGGAGGATGCCCAGGAACTCCGCCTCCAGCATCACCCAGTGGAATGCGGTGGCGAAGAAGGCCAGCACCAGGGCCAGGGCCGCGTGCACGGGGTTGCGCACCGTGATCACGGCCACCGCCGCACCCACCAGCACGGTGGACATGGCATAGAACAGGATCTCTTCCACAGTCATGATCGGGGCCTCCTCCTCAACGATAGGGCGCGTCGGCGGCGCGGGCGGCCGCGATCTCGGCCTCGTACTTGTCCCCGATGGCCAGGAGCTTCTCCTTGGTCATGATCTGCTCGCCCCGGGACTCGAAGTGATAGTGCTGGATGTGGGTCTCCACGATGGAGTCCACCGGACAGGCCTCCTCACAGAAGCCGCAGTAGATGCACTTGAACAGGTCGATGTCATAGCGCGTCGTGCGCCGTGTACCGTCCTCCCGGAGGGCCGATTCGATGGTGATGGCCAGGGCCGGGCACACCGCCTCGCACAGCTTGCAGGCGATGCAGCGCTCCTCCCCGTTGGGGTAACGGCGCAGGGCGTGCAGACCGCGGAAGCGGGGGGAGATGGGGGTGTTCTCCTCCGGGAACTGGACCGTGATCTTGCGCCTGAAGAGGTGCCGGCCGGTGAGCTTGAGCCCCACCAGCAGCTCCCACAGCATGAAGGTCTTGAAGAACTGCAGAATCGCCGTGGCCATGATCATTCCCTCCTTCAAGCGAACCACGGGCCCAGGCCGAAGGCGACGGCCACGCCCTCGAGGAAGAGCCAGACGATGGTCACGGGGATCAGCACCTTCCAGCCCAGGCGCATGATCTGGTCATAGCGGTAGCGGGGGAAGGTGGCGCGAAACCACAGGAACAGGAACAGGAAGAAAGCCGTCTTCGCCAGGAACCAGTGGATGCCGCCATCCAGGACCCAGCCGATCACCGGCAGGGCAAAGGCCGCCTGCGGCAGGAGGCCCTCCAGGGGGGAGAGCCAGCCGCCCAAGAACAGCAGGGCCGTGAGGGCGGAGATGAGGATCATATTGGCGTACTCCGCCAGGAAGAACACGGCGAAGGCCATGCCGGAGTATTCCACATGGAAGCCGGCCACGATCTCCGACTCCCCCTCCGCCACGTCGAAGGGAGCCCGGTTGGTCTCCGCCACCCCCGAGATGAAGTACACCAGGAACAGGGGCAGCAGGGGCAACAGGAACCAATGGTACACGCTCCCCCGCTGGGCCTCGACGATCTCCCCCAGGTTCAAGCTGCCGGCGGCCATGATGACCCCCACCAGGGCGAAACCCATGGCGATCTCATAGGAGATGATCTGGGCCGCCGAACGCAATGACCCCAACAGGGCATAGCGGGAGTTGGAGGCCCAGCCGGCGACGATGATGCCGTACACCCCCAGGGAGGTGAGGGCCAGGATGTACAACAGACCGGCGTTGATGTCGGCGATGGCCATGCCGTCGTCGAAGGGCACCACCGCCCAGGCCGCCAGGGACGGGGCGATGGCCAGCACCGGCGCCGTCAGGAACAGATAGCGGTTGGCGTTGGTGGGGACGATCACCTCCTTGGTGAGCAGCTTGAGGGCATCGGCGATGGGCTGCAGGAAGCCCCGGGGCCCCACCCGGTTGGGCCCGATGCGGATCTGCATATAGCCGATGATCTTGCGCTCGGCGAAGGTGGTATAGGCCACGGCCAGGAGCAGCGGCGTCAGCAGCAGGGTGATCTTGGCCGAGATCTGCATGATCACCGGCAGTCCTTCCCAGTATTGAACGATGGCTTGCATACTCGGACCCCGATCTCAGACCTTGTTCAGTTCCACCGCGCCGTGGCTGCGGCCCAGGTGCCGGGTGGCGGCCACGCCCACGGGGAGCCAGAGGCAACCCTCGGGGATGGCCTCATCCAGTGCCAGGGGCAGACGCGCCGAGAGCCCCTCCTGGCGCACCTCCACCTGATCGCCCTCCTCCAGTCCCAGGGACCGGGCCTGGCGGGGGTGGATACGGGCCAGGGCATGGGCCCCGGCGTCCTGCGTCGCCTGCAGGGGGGCCGCCCGGCGCACCAGGGAATCCACCCCATAGGGACCCACCGCGCCGATGCGCTGCAGGCCACGGCTGGCCTCGGGCACCGCCAGAGAGGCACCGTCGTGGCGGTAGACGGTGTCGAAACCCTCCACCCCGGCGGCCCGGAGGCGGTCCTTGAGGGCGTCGCGCACCTCTTCGGATGAGAGGTATTCGAACCCCTCAAGGCCGCTCATGTTGCCCAGCACCCGCAGCACCTTCCAGGCCGGCCGGGTCTCCCCCGGGGGCTGCGCGGCCCCGGCCACGCTCTGCCAGCGTCCCTCGACATTGACATAGGTGCCCGAGGTCTCGGCGAAGGTGGCCACCGGCAACAGGACATGGGCCACGCGCTTGAGGGCCTCCCCGGCGAAGGGGGTCAGGGCGGCCACGAAGGCGGCCGAACCCAGGGCCTTCATGACCCGTGCCGGATCCTCGCAGTCCATGTCCGGCTCCACGTTCAGCAGCAGACAGCCCTTGAGGCCCGGCTGCAGCCATTGGTCCGGGGTTTGCCCCGCCGCATCCAGGGATTCGCCCGCGGGGCCACGGTGCGCCACGGCGCCGGCGAGCCAGGCGCCGGCGCCATTGCCGCCGTCCGGGAGATACCCCAGGGTGGCACCGGTGGTCTCACAGACCAGCCCCGCCAGGGCGCGCAGCAGGGCGAAGTGGGGATGGGCATGGGCCTGCACGCCCAAGAGGACGCGGGCCCCCTCCCCTTCCGCCAGGGCCTGGGCCATGGCCCGTACCGTCTCGTCTGTGCGGGCCGCCTGCAGCAGCGCCTTGAACCCCTCGGGCGCGGTGCGCCCGGCCCGCTCCAGGGCGGCACGGGCCACCCCCGCCAGGGCCAGGACCATCCCCCGGGGATCGGCGCTCACCGTCTCGGCGACGGGGAAATTGAAGGGCACCTGACGGGGATTGATGGCCATGACCCGGGCGCCGCCCAGGGCCGCCTTGCGCAGGCGGTGGCCCGCCAGGGGCTGATCCTTGCGGATCTCCGAGCCCACCAGCAGGCAGGCGCGGGTCTGCTCCAGGGCCTCCAGGGCATCCCCCAGGTAGGGGAACAGCGGGGCCCGGTCCTGATCGCTGAAATCGCTCTGGCGCAGGCGATGATCCAGGTTGCGGACCCCCAGGCCCCGCAGCCATTGTTGCGCCAGGTAGAGCTCCTCCACGCTGGCCTGGGGCGAGAGCAGGGCCCCGCAGGCCTCGGCCGGCTGCCCCCGCAGGCCTTCCACCACCCGCGTCAGGGCCGTCTCCCAGTCGGTGGTCACCCACTGGTCCCCCTCGCGGATCATGGGGGCGGTGAGCCGGTCGGCGGCCCCAAGGCCGGTGTAGCTGAAGCGGTCGCGGTCGGAGATCCAGGTCTCGTTCACCGCCTCATTGTGGCGGGGCACCACGCGCATGACCCGGCCGTTGTAGGTGTGCAGGTGGATGTTGGATCCCACACCGTCGTGGGGCGCCACACTGGCATGCTGCACCAGCTCCCAGGCACGGTAGGTAAAGCGGGAGGGTTTGGCGGTCAGGGCCCCCACGGGGCACAGATCGATGACGTTGCCGGAGAGCTCCGAGGTGACCGATTTCTCCACGAAGGTGCCGATCTCCATGAACTCGCCGCGACCGGTGGCCCCCAGCTCCCGCAGGCCCGCGATCTCCTCGCCGAAGCGCACACAGCGGGTGCAGTGGATGCAGCGGGTCATCTCCGTGGCGATGAGGGGACCGATGTCCTTGTCCTTCACCGCACGCTTGGCCTCACTGTAGCGGGAGATGCCCTCGCCATAGCCCATGGACACGTCCTGGAGCTCGCATTCCCCGCCCTGGTCGCACACGGGGCAGTCCAGGGGGTGATTGATGAGCAGGAACTCCATGGTGGCCTTCTGCGCCGCCAGGGCCTTGGGCGAACGGGTCCACACGCGCATGCCCTCGGCCACGGGGGTGGCACAGGCGGGCATGGGCTTGGGGGCCTTTTCCACCTCCACCAGGCACATGCGGCAGTTGGCGGCCACCGACAGCTTGTCGTGGTAACAGAACCGGGGGATGCGGATCCCCGCCTCGTCTGTCACCCGGATCAGCATGGTCCCCTTCTTCGCCTTCAGGGGGATGCCGTCCACCTCGATGTTGACCAGATCCTCACTCATGCTCTGCTTCCCGTTGCACCCATCGGCAGGCGTCAGGCCGCGTCGGCCACCATGCTGCGGCCGTGCTCGATGTAGTATTGGAATTCGTGCCGGAAGTGCTTGACGAAACTGCGCACCGGCATCGCCGCGGCGTCCCCCAGGGCGCAGATGGTGCGCCCCTCGATCTTGCCCGCCACCTCGTCCAGGCGCTCCAGGTCCTCCATGCGGCCCCGGCCCTCGACGATGCGGGTGACCATGCGGTAGAGCCAGCCCGTACCCTCGCGGCAGGGGGTGCACTGGCCGCAGGACTCGGAGAAGTAGAAACGGGAGATGCGCTGCAGGACCTTGACCATGTCGGTGGTCTCGTCCATGACGATCACCGCCCCGGATCCCAGCATGGACCCGGCCCGGGCGATGCCGTCGTAATCCATGGTGGCCTCCAGCATGGTCTCGGCCGGCACCACGGGCACGGAGGAGCCACCGGGGATCACCGCCTTGAGGCGGCGGCCCTGCCACACCCCGCCGGCCATCTCCAGCAGCTCCCGGAAGGGGATGCCCATGGGCACCTCGTAGTTGCCCGGGCGCTCCACGTGGCCGGAGACGGAGAAGAGCTTCTCGCCGCCGCTGCGCTCCACCCCCAGGGCGGCGAACCACTCCCCGCCCTCCCGCAGGATGGCGGGCACCGAGGCCAGGGTCTCGGTGTTGTTGATGGTGGTGGGGCGACCATAGAGACCGTAGTTGGCCGGGAACGGCGGCTTGTACCGCGGCTGGCCCTTCTTCCCCTCCAGGGATTCCAGCAGGGCCGTCTCCTCGCCGCAGATATAGGCCCCGGCCCCCAGGGTGGGATAGAGATCGAAGTCCACCCCGGAGCCCAGGATGTCCTTGCCCAGCCAGCCGTGCTCGTAGGCCTCCCGCACCGCCTGGGAGAAGCGCCGGTAGGGCTCGTCCAGGAACTCGCCGCGCATGTAGTTGTAGCCCACCGTGGCGTCCATGGCGTAGCCGGCGATGGCCATCCCCTCCACCAGGGCATGGGGATTGAAGCGCAGGATGTCCCGGTCCTTGCAGGTCCCCGGCTCGGATTCGTCCGAGTTGCAGACCAGGTAGTTCTGCCCGCCCGTGCCCCGGGGCATGAAGCCCCACTTGATGCCCGCGGGGAAGCCGGCCCCGCCGCGGCCGCGCAGGTTGGCCTTCTTCACCTCCTCGATGACCGCCTCGCGGCTCATCTTCTCCTTGAGGACCTTCTCCAGGGCCTTGTACCCGCCCACCTTGCGATAGTTCTCGTAGGTCCAGGGCTCGTCGAACCCGCGGGTGGTTATGCAGACGCGATTCACCATGGGGCTACTCCAGGGAATCGAGGATCTCATCCACCTTCTCGGGGGTGAGATGCTCGTAATAGACATGGTCCACCTGCATCATGGGCGCGCCACAGCAGGCCGCCAGGCACTCCTCCTCCCGCTTGAGAAAGAAGCGCCCATCCGGGGTGGTCTCCCCCAACCGGATGCCCAGACGCTGTTCCAGGTGGGCGAGGATCTGGTCGGCGCCCCGCAGCATGCAGGAGACGTTGGTGCACACGGAGATGGTATGCCGCCCCACCGGCTCCAGCTCGAACATGGAATAGAAGCTGGCCACCTCGTAGACGGCGATCTCGGGCATGCCGATGTAGTCCGCCACCGCATCCATGAGCTCGGTGGTCAGGTGTCCGTGTTCGTGCTGCACGGCCCGCAGCGCCCCCAGCACGGCGGACTGGCGCTGATCCTGGGGGTAGCGGGAGAGCCAGTCGTCGATCTCGGCGCGCACGTGCGCGTTCAGCACATCGGACTTGCGTTGGGTCGGGTTCCCAGCCATCAGCGATCGATCTCCCCAAAGACGATGTCCAGGCTGCCGATGAGGGTGACCACATCGGCCAGCATGTGCCCGCGGCTCATCTCGTCCAGCGCCGCCAGATGGGCAAACCCGGGGGCGCGCACCTTGACGCGGTAGGGCTTGTTGGCCCCGTCGGAGACTAGGTAGACCCCAAACTCCCCCTTGGGATGCTCCACGGCGGCATAGGCCTCGCCCGCGGGGACACACATCCCCTCGGTGAACAGCTTGAAGTGGTGGATGAGGGCCTCCATGTCCGCCTTCATCTCCTCCCGGCGCGGCGGCACGATCTTGTGATCGTCCACCATCACCGGGCCCGGGTTCGCCCGCAGCCAGTCCACGCACTGGCGGATGATGCGGTTGGACTGACGCATCTCCTCCACCCGCACCAGATAGCGGTCATAGGTGTCGCCGTTGGCACCCACGGGGATATCGAAGTCCAGGCGGTCGTAGACCTCATAGGGCTGCTTCCTGCGCAGATCCCATTCCACACCGGAGCCGCGCAGCATGGGGCCGGTGAAACCCAGTTGCAGCGCGCGCTCGGGGCTCACCACGCCGACCCCCACGGTGCGCTGACGCCAGATGCGGTTCTCCGTCAACAGGGTCTCGTACTCATCCACCCGCTGCGGGAACCGCTCGGTGAAGGCCTCGATGAAGTCCAGCAGCGAACCCTGGCGGTCGGCGTTGATGCGTTCCACTTCCGCCTCGCTCTTCCAGCGGGACGGCTTGTACTGGGGCATGGTCCCGGGCAGGTCCCGGGCCACGCCACCGGGGCGATAGTAGGTGGCATGCATGCGCGAGCCGCTTACCGCCTCGTAGCAGTCCACCAGGTCCTCGCGCTCGCGCAGGCAGTAGAGGAACATGCTCATGGCACCCACATCCAGGGCATGGGCGCCGAGCCAGAGCAGGTGGTTGAGCAGGCGGGTGATCTCGTCGTACATCACCCGGATGTACTGGGCCCGCAGCGGGGGCTGGATGCCCAGCAGACGCTCCAGGGCCAGCACGTAGCCGTGCTCGTTGCACATCATGGACACATAGTCCAGACGGTCCATGTAGCCGATGCTCTGGTTGTAGGGCTTGTTCTCCGCCAGCTTCTCGGTGGCCCGGTGCAACAGCCCGATGTGCGGATCGGCGCGCTCCACCACCTCGCCATCCATCTCCAGCACCAGGCGCAGCACGCCGTGGGCCGCCGGGTGCTGGGGACCGAAGTTGAGGGTGTAGTTGCGGATCTCAGGCATCGGTGGACCTCCCGTCGGTGGCGTCGTGCAGATAGCGGTGATCCTCCCGGATCACCCGGGGCACGAGCACCCGGGGCTGGATGCTCACCGGCTGGTAGATCACCCGCTGCTGCTCGGGGTCGTAGCGCATCTCCACGTGTCCCACCAGGGGGAAGTCCTTACGGAAGGGATGACCCACGAAACCGTAGTCGGTGAGGATACGGCGCAGATCCGGGTGCCCCTCGAAGACGATGCCGAACAGGTCGAAGGCCTCGCGCTCGAACCAGTCCGCGCTGCGCCAGATCTCCACCACCGAGGGAACGGCGGGGAAATCGTCCTCCGGACAGAACACCTTCAGACGCAACCGGTGGTTATGGCGCACGGAGAGCAGGTGATACACCACGGCGAAACGCGGTCCATCCCAGGTACCCCCCGCCGGGGCCTCATCGAAGGTGAAACGCCCGGAGGTGGCCTTCTCCACGCCCCGGCTAAAGCCCTCGCCACTGGCGGATTCCGTGGCCCATTCGGTGACACCGTAGGCCATGTAGTCCACGCCGCAGACATCCATCAGCTGCTCGAAGGACAGCTCCGGATCGTCCCGCAGGGTGCGGGTCACCTCGTGCAGATCCCTTGGCGCCACCTGCAGGGTGAGCTCGCCATGGGCGCGCTCGAGCCCCTGCAGCCGGCCCTCGAATCGTTGTTCCAGGCGCGCGGCCAGTCTGTCGAGTTTCTCGCTCATCTTGAGATCCCGGCTGGGATCGCCCGCTCAGCGGGCGATGGTGTTGGTGCGTCGGATCTTGTTCTGCAGCTGCAAAATCCCGTAGAGGAGGGCCTCTGCCGTGGGCGGGCAACCGGGCACGTAGATGTCCACGGGGACGATGCGGTCGCACCCCCTCACCACCGAATAGGAATAGTGATAGTAGCCGCCACCGTTGGCGCAGGAACCCATGGAGATGACCCAGCGGGGCTCGGCCATCTGGTCATAGACCTTGCGAAGCGCAGGGGCCATCTTGTTCACCAGGGTACCGGCCACGATCATCACGTCCGACTGGCGCGGGCTCGGGCGGAAGATCATCCCGAAGCGGTCCAGGTCGTAACGGGCGGCACCGGCGTGCATCATCTCCACGGCACAACAGGCCAGGCCAAAGGTCATGGGCCAGAGGGATCCCGTACGGGCCCAATTGATCAGTTTGTCTGCCGAGGTGGTGACGAACCCTTCTTCAAGGACGCCTTCTATTCCCATTCCAGGGCCCCCTTTTTCCACTCATAGATGAAACCGATCACCAGGATGCCCAGAAACAGGCCCATGGCGAGCAGCCCGTACAGGCCGATGGTGTCCAGCGCCACGGCCCAGGGAAAGAGAAACGCGATTTCCAGATCGAAGATAATAAAGAGGATGGCGATCAGGTAGAACCTGACGTCGAATTTCATGCGGGAGTCTTCGAAGGCCTCGAAGCCGCACTCATAGGGGGAATTCTTGGCGGCGTCCGGACGGCGGGGTCCGATCACCATGCCCAGTGCGAGAGGCAGGATCCCCATGAGCAGGCCGATACCCATGAACACCAGGATAGGCAGGTAGTTTTCGAGCATGGTCCTCTCCCCCCATCGCGCGCCGGCGCACGGGATGGGCCTTGGTGATTCTTTTCGCGCATCCGTCCACCGCCCGGATGCCTCTTGTTTTAGTTATGCCGAAGCACAATAAAGTGCCCCGTTGAAAAGCCCGAGGGAGTCTATGGCACCCCCGAAAAGGGTGTCAAGCATTAGAATAAAGTAATTCCCGAAAAGAAAAATGGGATATTGCGATGCCGCAGTAGGGTCTGGGAAGACTGCATCGCAGGATAGGAAAGATGGTGCAGATGGTCGGACTCGAACCGACACGGCTTTCGCCACCGCCCCCTCAAGACGGCGTGTCTACCAATTCCACCACATCTGCACGAAACCAGCGAAACCGGGGGGGTCTCCCCCGGGAGCCCCGTCAACCGGGCACGTCCTCCGGGACGTCGGACGGCCCTTGCTCGGGTGCCGTCTGCGCCGGTGCCTCCTGCTGCTCCACCGCCGGCGGGGCCTGGATGAGGTCCGCGGCGCTGGGGGCCTCGGGCCGGTGGGCCGCCAGGTACGTCAGGATCAGACTGTTGACGATGAAGGCGGTGGCCGTCAAGGCCGTGGCCCGCGTGAGCAGGTTGGCCGAACCCCGAGCACCGAAAACGGTGGCCGAGGCACCGCTGCCGAAGGCGGCGCCAGCATCGGCCCCCTTGCCATGCTGCATCAGCACCAGGGCAATGAGACCGACGGAAAAGATTACCTGAAAAACCAGAAGAATGCTATAGAGCATGGATCATCCCGCCTGGTCCGCGGCCCTGCAGATGGCAAGGAAGTCCGCGGCCTTGAGTGAGGCCCCGCCGATCAGGCCACCATCGATGTCCGGCCCGGCGAAGAGTTCGGCCGCATTATCGGCCTTGACGCTGCCCCCGTAGAGGATCCGCACTCGGGCCGCCACGGAGGCGTCCAGGGCCTCGAGGCGGCCGCGGATGAAGGCATGCACCTCCTGGGCCTGTTCCGGTGTGGCCGTGCGGCCGGTACCGATGGCCCAGACCGGCTCATAGGCGATGACTGCATTGCCAAAGGCGGCCACCCCCTCCAGTTCCAGCACCGCATCCAGCTGGCGGCCGATCACCGCCTCGGTGATGCCCCCTTCCCGTTCCTCCAACTGCTCGCCCACGCACAGGATGGGCACGAGGCCGTGGCGGCGGGCGGCGGAGAACTTGCGCGCGACGAAGGCATCGTCCTCGCCATAGAGGGTGCGGCGCTCGGAGTGGCCGACGATCCCATAGCGGCATCCCAGATCCCGCAGCATGGCGCCGGACACCTCGCCGGTATAGGCGCCGGCATCCTGATCGCACAGGTCCTGGGCCCCCAGGCCGATGGCGGGACCGGTCAGGCCGGCCACCTGCTCCAAGTAGACGAACGGCGGGCAGACCACCACCTCGGCGGACAGACCCTCCACCGCCGTGGCCAGCTCCCGCATCAGGGCCTGATTGGCCTCGTGCGAGCCGTTCATCTTCCAGTTTCCTGCAACCAGGGGTGTGCGCATGGTTCCGCTCCGTGAAATGGACCTCCACGAGGAAAGTGCCGCATGCTACCTTTGCCGCCCCGATAAATCAATTTCCCCGCAGGGGTCAGGCCACCGCCTCCGCCGCGCGGCGCACGGCGTCGGCCAGATCCCGGGCCAGACGGCCCACCAGGGCCATGTCCCCCCCCTCCACCATGACCCGCACCAAGGGCTCGGTCCCCGAGGGCCGCAGCAGCACCCGGCCGCGGCCCGCCAGGGCGGATTCCGCCTCCTGTACCGCCTCCTGCACGAGGCGACCCTGCAACAGACCCCCGCGGGCGGCATCCGCCGCCACCGGGACGTTCACCAGTTTCTGCGGGTACTTCTCCATGGCGCGGTGCAGTTCCGACAGGGGACGCCCGGTCTGGCTCATTACCTGCAGCACCTGCAGGGCGGAGACGATGCCGTCTCCGGTGGTGGTCCGGTCCAGGCAGATGATGTGGCCGGAGGACTCCCCACCCAACTGCCAGCCCTCCCGCTGCAGTCCCTCCATGACGTGACGGTCCCCCACCTTGACGCGGCGAAAGGGGATGCCGGCGGCCCCCAGGGCCTGTTCCAGGCCGAGATTGCTCATGAGGGTGCCCACCACGCCCCCCTGCAGGATGCCGTCGTGGTGGCGGGCCAGGGCGATGATGCACAGGGCCTGGTCCCCGTCCACGGTGTCGCCACGCTCGTCCACCAGGATGAGGCGATCTCCGTCCCCGTCCAGGGCGATGCCCAGGTCCGCGCGATGCTCCAGCACCGCCCGGCGCATGTGTTCGGGATGCAGGGATCCGCAGTCGTCGTTGATGTTGAACCCATCCGGCTCCACCCCCACCGGGATCACCTCGGCCCCCAGTTCCTCGAAGACATGGGGGGCCACGCCATAGGTGGCGCCGTGGGCGCAGTCCACCACCAGTTTCAGACCGTGCAACGTGGTACCCGGCGGGATGGTGCCCTTGCAGAACTCGATGTAACGCCCCGGGGCATCCCCCACCCGCTCGGCCTTACCCAACTCCGCGGAATCCACCATGGTCATGGGCCGCTCCAGCATGGCCTCAATGGCCTCCTCCACGGCATCCGGGAGCTTACTGCCGGCACTGGAGAAGAACTTGAAGCCGTTGTCGTAATAGGGGTTGTGGGAGGCGCTGATGACGATACCCGCCGCGGCGCGGAAGGTGCGGGTGAGGTAGGCCACCGCCGGGGTGGGCATGGGGCCCAGCAGGCGGATATTCACCCCGGCGGAGGACAGTCCCGCCTCGAGGGCCGATTCGAACAGGTAGCCGGAGACCCGGGTGTCCTTGCCGATGAGCACTGGGCCCCCGTCCCGGGAGCCCAGGACCCTGCCCGCCGCCCAGCCCAAGCGCAGGGCGAAATCCGCCGTCATGGGGAAGTCCCCGACCCGACCCCGGATGCCATCGGTACCGAAATATCTGCGTTGCTGGGTCATCTGATCTGCTCTCCTGATGCGGGGGCCGACGGGATCATGCCCCTTCCTGCACCGCCTTGCCAGTCTCCAGTGCCTGCAACACCCGCAGGGCATCCCGTGTGGCGGCCACATCATGTACCCGCAGGATGGCCGCCCCCCGCTGCGCCGCCCAAAGGGCCGCGGCCACGCTGCCATGGACACGGGCCTCGGGGGGACGATCGTCCCCCAGCATCTCCCCGATCATGCGCTTGCGGGACACCCCCACCAGCAGCGGCAGGCCGTCCACCGCCAGGGTCTTCAGATGGCGCAGCAGGGTCAGATTGTGATCCAGGGTCTTGCCGAAACCAAACCCCGGGTCCAGGAGCAGGCGGTCCTGGCCGATGCCCACGCGGCGGCAGGCGGCCACCCGCTCCGCCAAAAAGGCACGCACCTCGGCCACCACGTCGTCGTAACGAGGATCGACCTGCATGCTCCGGGGGGCCCCCTGCATGTGCATGAGACACACCGGGACCCCGCAGGCCGCCGCGGCCTCCAGGGCCCCGGGGGCGGCCAGGGCGCGCACATCGTTGATCAATGCGGCCCCGGCTGCGCAGGCGGCGCGCATCACCTGGGGCTTGCTGGTATCCACGGACAGGGGTACAGGCAGTTCCCCGGCCAGGGCCTCGATCACCGGCAGGACCCGGCGCAACTCCTCCTCCACCGGCACCTCATCGGCCCCCGGGCGCGTGGACTCGCCGCCGACATCGATGAAATCGGCCCCCTCCGCCACCATGGCCCGGGCCCGCTCCACGGCGGCGCCCAGATCCGCATGACGGCCGCCATCGGAGAAGGAATCCGGGGTGACGTTGAGGATGCCCATGACGCGCGGGCGGGAGAGATCCACGAAGTGACGGGCAAACTGCATGGGATGGCCTCTGCTGAAGGGTGCGGACCGCCTTGGACGGCCGCCTCGCAACGCATGAAGCCGCCCGGGGCGGCTTCATGGGGAACGGGTCCGGGAAGGGAATCCTCAGGTCTGACTGGCGGGACCGCCGATGATCCCCTTGGCCTCGCCCTCGTCTTCGTCCCGGCTGCGGGAGCCGTCCTCGGGCTCCTTGCCGCTCCAGCCATCGGGATCCCGGGGCTCGCGCCCGTCCATGATGTCGTTGATCTGGTCCAGGTCGATGGTCTCGTACTTCATCAGGGCCTGGGCCATGGTATGGAGCTTGTCCAGGTTCTCGTTGAGGATGTTCCGTGCCCGCTCGTAGTTGGAATCGATGATGCGGCGGATCTCCTCGTCGATGGCGTGGGCCGTCTCGTCGGACATCTGCTTGTGCTGGGTCACCTGCCGGCCCAGGAAGACCTCCCCTTCGTCCTCGCCGTAGGAAAGCGGTCCCAGGCGGTCGGAGAGGCCCCACTTGGTGACCATGTTCCGGGCGATGGAGGTGGCCCGCTCGATATCGTTGGAGGCGCCCGTGGTCACCTTGTCCGAGCCGAAGATGATCTCCTCGGCGATACGGCCGCCGAACAGGGAGCAGATCTGGCTCTCCAGGCGGGTCTTGCTGTGGCTGTAGCGGTCCTCGTCCGGGAGGAACATGGTCACCCCCAGGGCCCGCCCGCGGGGGATGATGCTCACCTTGTAGACCGGATCGTGCTCCGGCACCAGGCGGCCGACGATGGCATGTCCGGCCTCGTGGTAGGCGGTGAGCTTCTTCTCGTCCTCGCTCATCACCATGGACTTGCGCTCGGCGCCCATCATGATCTTGTCCTTGGCGCGCTCGAAGTCGATCATCTCCACGAGGCGCTTATTGGCCCGCGCCGCGAACAGGGCCGCCTCGTTCACCAGGTTGGCCAGATCGGCCCCGGAGAAGCCGGGGGTGCCCCGGGCGATGAGGTCGCTGCGCACGTTCTCGGCCAGGGGCACCTTGCGCATGTGCACCTTGAGGATCTGCTCGCGGCCACGCACGTCCGGCAACGGCACCACCACCTGGCGGTCGAAACGCCCGGGGCGCAGCAGGGCCGGGTCCAGCACGTCGGGACGGTTGGTGGCGGCGATGACGATGATGCCCTCACTGCCCTCAAAGCCGTCCATCTCCACCAGCAGCTGGTTCAGGGTCTGCTCGCGCTCGTCATGGCCGCCGCCCAGGCCGGCGCCGCGATGACGGCCCACGGCGTCGATCTCGTCGATGAAGATGATGCAAGGGGCATGCTTCTTGGCCTGATCGAACATGTCCCGCACCCGGGAGGCCCCCACCCCGACGAACATCTCCACGAAATCGGAGCCGGAGATGCTGAAGAAAGGCACCTTGGCCTCACCGGCGATGGCCTTGGCCAGCAGGGTCTTGCCCGTGCCCGGGGAACCCACCATGAGCACCCCGCGGGGGATGGTGCCGCCCAGTTTCTGGAACTTGCTGGGATCCCGCAGGAAGTCCACCAGCTCGGACACCTCCTCCTTGGCCTCGTCGCAGCCGGCCACGTCGCCGAAGGTGACCTTCACCTGGTCCTCGCTCATCATGCGGGCCTTGCTCTTACCAAAGGACATGGCCCCGCGGCCGCCGGCGCCGCCCTGCATCTGCCGCATGAAGTAGATCCACACGGCGATGAGCAGCAGGAAGGGGAACCAGCTGATGAGGATCTCGGTGAGCAGGGAACGCTGGGCGGGCTCGTCCACCCGGATCTCCACGTTATTGGAGAGCAGATCCCCGATGAGCCCGGGGTCGTTGGGGGCATGGGTGGTGAACTGCTCGCCATCGATGCCACGCCCCTCGATGGTCTTGCCCTCGATATAGACGCTGTCCACCTGGCCACGCTTCACCTCCTCGAGGAAGTGGGAGTAGGACCAGGAACGGGTCTCGGTCTGGGTCGGCGTGAAGTTGTTGAACACCGACATCAGCACGACGGCAATGACCGCCCAGATAATCAGGTTTTTCACCAGTTCGTTCAAGGGTCTACCTCGACTTGTCCGTCTTGTGCACCATGCAATCGACCTTACACCAGTTTGAGGCCCTTGGCCAACGCGTAGACCTCCCTGGAGCGGGCGCGCGAGGCCCCCGGTTTGCGCATCTGCACCCTGTCGAACCGGCTGCGCAGCGTCTTCAGGTAGGCATCGAACCCCTCGCCCTGGAAGAGTTTGACCAGGAAGTCCCCCCCGGGTTTCAACGTGCGTTCGGCGGTGTCCAGGGCCAGCTCCGCCAGGTGCATGGACCGGGGCTGATCCACGGCGTCCACGCCGCTGAAGTTGGGGGCCATGTCCGAGAGCACCAGGTCCGCGGGACGTTCCCCCAAGGCCTGGAGCACCGCCGCAAGCACCGCCTCCTCACGAAAATCCCCCTGGATGAAGGTCACCCCCGGGAGCGGGTCCATGGCCAACAGGTCCGAGGCCACCACGGCCCCGCTACCCCCGACGCGGGAGGCGGCGTACTGACTCCAGCCGCCGGGGGCCGCCCCCAGGTCCAGCACGTGCATGCCGGGACGCAGGAGGCGGTCGCGGGTATCGATCTCCTGCAGCTTGTACACGGCCCGGCAGCGCCAGCCCGATTCCTGGGCCTGCTGCACATACCGGTCGCTGAAATGCTCTTTGAGCCAGCGCCTGCTGCTCTTGCTGCGAGACATGACGGATTCATTCCCCTGTGATGGCGGAGGCTGTAGCCGTGGCGACGGCATGCTAGACTCGCGCCCCCTTCTGCACACCCATGGGACCACGCTTCACATGCTCAATGACCGACAGATCAAACACCTGCGCACCCTGGCCCACGCGCGCAAGCCGGTGGTGATGCTGGGGCGCCACGGCCTCACCGAGGCGGTCCTGGAGGAGATCCAGGGGGCCCTGGACCATCACGAACTGATCAAGGTAAAGGTGGCGGCGGGGGATCGGGCGCAACGGGACGCGGCGGTGGCCCGCATCTGCGAAGAGACCGGGGCCCTGCTGGTGCAGCGGGTGGGCCATGTGGCCACCCTCTTCCGGCGCAACCCGGAAAAACCCCGGGTCGATCTCCCCTGAGGGGTCCCGGGACGGATCCAGCCCGCCCCGGGATGGGCGGTCAGATGTACTTCACCGCCACGATCTCGTAGTGCTTCTCCCCCCCGGGGGCGTTGAAGGTGATCTCATCCCCTTCTTCCTTGCCGATGAGGGCCCGGGCGATGGGGGAGTTGACGGAGATCAGACCCGACTTGATGTCCGCCTCGTCGTCCCCCACGATCTGGTAACTCACCTCCTTGTCGGTATCCAGGTCCAGCAGTTCCACCGTGGCGCCGAAGACCACCTTGCCGCCGGCATTGAGGGTCTTCACGTCGATGATCTGGGCGTTGGCCAGCTTGTTCTCCAGCTCCTGGATGCGCCCCTCGATGAAGCCCTGCTGCTCCCGGGCGGCATGGTATTCCGCGTTTTCCTTCAGGTCACCGTGCTCGCGGGCCTCGGCGATGGCGGCGATGACCCGCGGACGCTCCTCGCTCTTGAGGCGCTGCAATTCGGCCTTGATGAGTTCGGCCCCACGGACCGTCAGTGGCGTCTTGCTCATGCCAGATGCTCCAGGTTTTCCTTATGCATGGCCTGCAGGCAGTACACGTTCTCGTCGGTGAGATAATCCAGGGCCGCCACCGTGGCATGGGCACCGGCCAGGGTGGTGGTATAGGTCACCTTGTGCTGCAGGGCCTCGCGGCGGATGGTGTAGGAATCGGCGATGGCCTGGCGCCCCTCCGTGGTGTTGATGATCAGGCTGATCTCGTCGTTCTTGATGCGGTCCACGATATGGGGACGGCCCTCGGTCACCTTATTGATGGGCTCGCAGTCGATGCCCGCTGCCCGCAGGACCTGGGCCGTGCCCTTGGTGGCGATGAGCTGGAAGCCCTTCTCGCTCAGGGCCTGGGCCATGGGTACCACCCCCTCCTTGTCGGCGTCGCGCACGCTGATAAAAGCAGTGCCGGACCCGGGCAGGGTGACGCCGGCCCCCAGCTGGCTCTTGGCGAAGGCCTCGGGGAAACTGCGCCCCACCCCCATGACCTCGCCGGTGGACTTCATCTCCGGCCCCAGGATGGGGTCCACACCGGGGAACTTGATGAACGGGAACACCGCCTCTTTGACGCAGTAGTACTGCGGCCGGATGGCCCGGGTCACCCCCTGCTCCGCCAGGCTGCGCCCGGCCATGCAGCGGGCGGCGATCTTGGCCAGGGGCATGCCGATGGCCTTGGAAACGAAGGGCACGGTGCGCGAGGCCCGGGGGTTCACCTCCAGCACGAAGATGCGGTCGCCCCCCTGCACGGCAAACTGGGTGTTCATCAGGCCCACCACGTTCAGGCCCAGGGCCATCTTGCGCACCTGCTCGGCGATCCGCTCCTGCAGCTCCATGCTCAGGCTGTAGGGGGGCAGGGAACAGGCGGAGTCGCCGGAGTGCACCCCGGCCTGCTCGATGTGCTGCATGATGCCGCCGATGACCACGTCCTTGCCGTCACAGACGGCGTCCACGTCCACCTCCACGGCATCATCCAGGAAACGGTCCAGAAGCACAGGCGCGTCGTTGGACACCTGCACGGCATCGCGCATGTAGCGGCGCAGGTCGGTCTCGTTGTAGACGATCTCCATGGCGCGGCCGCCCAGGACGTAGGAGGGGCGCACCACCACGGGGAAGCCGATGGCCTCGGCGTGGCGCACCGCCTCCTCCACGCTGCGGGCCGTGCGGTTGGGCGGCTGGATCAGGTCCAGGTCATGGATCAGGTTCTGGAAGCGCTCCCGGTCCTCCGCCAGGTCGATGCTGTCGGGGGTGGTGCCGATGACCGGCGCGCCGGCGGCCTCCAGGTCCCGGGCCAGCTTCAGCGGGGTCTGCCCGCCGAACTGGATGATGATCCCCTTGGGCCGCTCCAGGTGCACGATCTCTAGCACGTCCTCCAGGGTCAGCGGCTCGAAGAACAGCCGGTCGGAGGTGTCGTAGTCGGTGGAGACGGTCTCCGGATTGCAGTTGACCATGAGGGTCTCATAACCGTCCTCGCGCATGGCCAGGGCGGCGTGCACGCAGCAGTAATCGAACTCGATCCCCTGGCCGATGCGGTTGGGGCCGCCGCCGAGGACCATGATCTTCTCGCGGCTGGAGGGCTCCGCCTCGCACTCCTCCTCGTAGCTGGAGTACATGTAGGCGGTGGTGGCGGCGAACTCGGCGGCGCAGGTGTCCACGCGCTTGTACACGGGATGCACCTTCAGGCCGTGACGGTACTCGCGCACGGTGCGCTCGGTCTCATCCAGCAGGGCCGCCAGGCGGCGGTCGGAAAAACCCCGCTGCTTGAGCCGGAACAGGGCCTCGGCGTCCAGGTCCTTGAGGGCGCGCCCCTTGAGGGACTGCTCCATCTCCACCAGTTCCTGGATCTGGGCCAGGAACCAGGGGTCGATCCAGGTCAGCTCGAAGACCTGCTCCAGGGAATACCCCATGCGGAAGGCGTCGGCCACGTACCAGATGCGCTCGGGACCCGGATCCGCCAGACGGCTGCGCACCAGGGTGTCGGCATCCTCACTGCCCGGATCCACCTTCTCGTTGAGGCCGTCATTGCCCGTCTCCAGGCTGCGCAGGGCCTTCTGGAAGGATTCCTGGAAGGTGCGGCCGATGGCCATGGCCTCGCCCACGGACTTCATCTGGGTGGTCAGCCGGGCCTCGGCGCTGGGGAACTTCTCGAAGGTGAAACGCGGGATCTTGGTGACCACGTAGTCGATGGACGGCTCGAAGGAGGCCGGGGTGACCCCGCCGGTGATCTCGTTGCGCAGCTCGTCCAGGGTGAAGCCCACCGCCAGCTTGGCCGCCACCTTGGCGATGGGGAAGCCGGTGGCCTTGGAGGCCAGGGCGGAGGAGCGGGAGACCCGGGGGTTCATCTCGATGACCACCAGGCGACCGTTCTCCGGGTTCACCGCGAACTGCACGTTGGAGCCGCCGGTGTCCACACCGATCTTGCGCAGCACCGCCAGGGAGGCATCGCGCATGATCTGGTATTCCTTGTCGGTGAGGGTCTGGGCCGGGGCCACGGTGATGGAATCCCCCGTGTGCACCCCCATGGGGTCCAGGTTCTCGATGGAGCAGATGATGATGCAGTTGTCCGCGCGGTCCCGCACCACCTCCATTTCGAACTCCTTCCAGCCCAGGATGGACTCCTCCACCTGCACCTCGTTCACCGGGGAGAGGTCCAGACCGCGCTTGACGATGTCCTCGTATTCCTCCCGGTTGTAGGCGATGCCGCCGCCGCTGCCCCCCATGGTGAAGGAGGGACGGATGATCACCGGGAAACCGATCTGCGGCTGCACCCGCTGGGCCTCCTCCCAGCTGTTCACCATGTAGGCCACGGGGCATTCCAGGCCGATCTCCGCCATGGCCTCGCGGAAGCGTTCCCGATCCTCGGCCATGTCGATGGCGTCCTCGCTGGCGCCGATGAGTTCCACACCGTGCTTCTCCAGCACCCCGTGCCGGGCCAGGTCCAGGGCGCAGTTCAGGGCCGTCTGCCCCCCCATGGTGGGCAGCACGGCATCGGGCTTCTCCCGCTCGATGATGCGCGCCACCACCTTCCAGTCCACCGGTTCGATGTAGACGGCGTCCGCCATCTCCGGGTCGGTCATGATGGTGGCGGGGTTGGAGTTCACCAGGATGACCCGGTAGCCCTCCTCGCGCAGGGCCTTGCAGGCCTGGGCGCCGGAATAGTCGAACTCGCAGGCCTGGCCGATGACGATGGGGCCGGCGCCGAGGATCAGGATGCTCTGAAGGTCGGTTCTCTTGGGCATGGAAGTCTTCTTACCGTGGACGACGCGGCGCATTGCGATGCACCGGTGGGCGGACGGGACCGGATCCGGGGTCCCGCACGGGCGGCGACCGGCGTGGCTAGGCGCCCCGGGCCCGCATCATGTCGATAAAGCGGTCGAACTGCGAGAGCACGTCGCCGGGGCCGGGACTGGCCTCCGGGTGGCCCTGGAAGCTCAGCGCCGGACGGTCCGTCAGTGCGATGCCCTGCAGCGTACCGTCGAAGAGCGAGCGGAAGGTGGGCCGCACATGCTCCGGCAGGGTGCCCTCGTCCAGGGCGAAGCCGTGGTTCTGGCTGGAGATCATCACCCGCCCGCTGTCCAGGTCCTGCACCGGGTGGTTGGCGCCGTGGTGGCCGAACTTCATCTTCACGGAGCGAGCACCGGTGGCCAGGCCCAGCAGCTGGTGGCCGAGACAGATGCCGAACACCGGCACCCGCGCCTCCAGCAGCTCGCGGATGGCCTGGATGGCATAGTCACAGGGCTCCGGGTCGCCGGGGCCGTTGGAGAGCAGGACACCGTCCGGCTTCAACTCCATCACCTCCGCGGCCGGGGTGCGGGCCGGCACCACCGTGACGCGGCAGCCCCGGTCCACCAGCAGGCGCAGCATGTTGCGCTTGGTGCCAAAATCATAGGCCACCACGTGATAGGGGCGGGATTCGGGGGCCGCACGATGCCCCTGCCCCAGGGCCCAGGTGCCCTCCTCCCACTCGTAGGGCTGCGCCGTGGTGGCCTGGGAGGCCAGGTCCATGCCCTTGAGCCCGGCGAAACCGCGGGCCGCCGCCAGGGCCCGGTCCGCGTCCACCTCGCCGGCCAGGATGCAGCCGTTCTGCGCCCCCTTCTCCCGCAGCAGGCGGGTGAGGCGGCGGGTGTCCACACCGGCGATGGCCACCACGCCGTGGCGCTGCAGGTACTCGGGCAGGCTCTCCGTGGCCCGCCAGCTGGAGATCCGCGGCGGCACATCCCGCACCACCAGCCCCGCCGCCTGCGGTGCCGGCGACTCCTCGTCCTCCGGGTTGACGCCGGTGTTGCCGATGTGGGGATAGGTGAGGGTCACCAGCTGACCCGAGTAGGAGGGATCGGTGAGGATCTCCTGGTACCCGGTCATGGCGGTGTTGAACACCACCTCGCCGACGGAGAGCCCTTGGACCCCCACCGCGATGCCGTGAAACAGACTGCCATCTTCCAGAGCCAACAGGGCGGGTGTGGTATTCAAGGGACCTCCGGCGGGCATGCAAACGGGGCGGGCCGGAGGCACCCGGCCAGCCCATGATGCGTGTCTAGGGAACGTCAGGATAACTCAATGGTAGCCGATTCCACTGGCCACTGTCCACGCCGCTCCGCTGCGGGCGGGAGGATCTTCAGCGCAGACCGAGCACGTCCTGCATGTCATAGAGCCCGGCGGGCCGGCCCTGCAGCCAGCGGGCGGCCCGCACCGCCCCACGGGCGAAGGTCATGCGGCTGGAGGCCTTGTGGCTGATCTCCACCCGCTCCCCCGAGCCGGCGAACATCACCGTATGTTCGCCCACGATATCCCCGGCGCGGATGGTCTCGAAGCCGATGCTGCGCCGGTCGCGCTCACCGGTGACCCCCTCCCGGCCATAGACCGCGCATTCCTTCAGATCCCGCCCCAGGGCCGAGGCCACCACCTCACCCATGCGCAGGGCCGTGCCCGAGGGGGCATCCACCTTGTGGCGGTGATGGGCCTCCACGATCTCCACATCCACCTCGTCCCCCAGGATGCGGGCGGCGGTATCCAAAAGCTTCAAGCAGAGATTGACCCCCACGCTCATGTTGGGGGCGAACACCACCGGGATCTCCCGGGCGGCCTGCTCGATGGCGGCCTTCTGCGATGCATCGAAGCCGGTGGTGCCCAGCACCATGGCCCGGCCGTAGCGGCGGCAGACCTCCAGGTGGGCCAGGCTGCCCTCAGGGCGGGTGAAATCGATGACGGTGTCGAAGCGCCCCACGGCCGCCTCCAGCTCCGGCTCCAGGGTCACCCCCAGGGGGCCGACCCCGGCCATGGTCCCGGCGTCCGTTCCCACCAGACCGCTGCCGCTGCGTTCGGTGGCCACGGCCAGCTCCAGGTCCGGGGTCTCCTGCACGGCCTCGATCAGGACCCGCCCCATGCGGCCCCCGGCGCCGACGATGGCGATGCGGCTTGCGCTCATGTCTTTCTCCAGAATTTGAGGTCTTCAAAGAAGTGCTTGACGCCGTCCAGCCAGCCTTCCTGCTGCGGGCTGTGCTTCTTGCCCCCCGCCTTCATGCTGGCCTCCAGCTGCTGCAGCAGCTCCTTTTGCTCCTTGGTCAGATTGACGGGGGTCTCCACCCGGATGCTGCAGAGCATGTCCCCCTCTCCGCCCCCGTGGACGGAGCGCACCCCCTTGCCCCGCAGGCGGAACACGCGCCCGGTCTGGGTCTCGGCGGGGATCTTCAGGGCCACGCGGCCCTTGAGGGTGGGGATCTCCAGCTCCCCGCCCAGGGCGGCAGTGGCGAAGCTGATGGGGACCTCGCAATAGAGATCGTTGCCCTTGCGGGTGAAGATCTTGTGGGGCTTGACGTGGATCTGCACGTACAGGTCCCCGGCGGGGCCGCCGTGCACCCCGGCCTCCCCCTCGCCGGAGAGGCGGATGCGGTCGCCGCTGTCCACCCCCGGGGGTACGGTCACCGTCAGGGTGCGCCGCTCCTCCACCCGGCCCTGGCCGCGGCAGGTGGGGCAGGGTTTGGGGATGATCTTGCCGGTGCCCCGGCAGTGGGGACAGGTCTGCTGCACGGAGAAGAACCCCTGCTGCATGCGCACCCGCCCCACCCCGCCGCAGGTCTGGCAGGTCTCGGGGCTGGTGCCCGGGGCGGCCCCGCTGCCGCCGCAAGTCTCGCAGACCACCAGCGTGGGCACGCGGATCTTCACGTCCGTGCCGAAGACGGCCTCTTCCAGGGACAATTCCAGATTGTACTGCAGGTCGGACCCGCGGAAGGCCCCGCTGCCGCCACGACCCCCGGCACCGCCGAAGATGTCGCCGAAGATGTCCTCGAAGATGTCGCTGAAGCTGGCCCCACCGGCGGCGGCGCCCCCAGCACCGCGCGCGGCCCCGTCCACGCCGGCATGGCCGAACTGATCATAGGCGGCGCGCTTGCGGGGATCGGAGAGGACATCGTAGGCCTCGCGGGCCTCCTTGAACCGGTCCTCCGCCTCCTTGTCCCCGGGGTTGCGGTCCGGGTGGTATTTCATGGCCAATCTTCGGAAGGCCTTCTTGAGCGCGTCCTCGCTGGCGTTCTTCGCCACCCCCAGGACTTCGTAGTAATCGCGTTTTGCCATGGTCTGCGTGGCTCACTCAGAAACGGTAAAGCCCGCGGGCCAGCAGCGCCCATATGGGGCGCCGCCGGCCAACGGACCTGGGTTCACGGCTGCAGGCGGACCCGCGGGTCCGCCTGCCCGATGCGGCCCCAAGCGCGGGGAACGGGACCGCCCGCCCCCCGCTGGGGCTCACTTCTTCTTGTCGTCCACTTCCTCGAACTCCGCGTCCACCACATCGTCCTGAGCGGATTGCTGCTGGCCGCCGGAGGCCTGGGCACCAGCCTCGCCGCCGGTGGCGGCTCCCTCGGCGCCCTGCTGGGCATACATGCGCTCGGCCAGTTTACCCGAGGCCTCGGTCAGCTTCTGGGTCTTGGCCTCGATGTCCGCCTGGTCGCTGCCCTTCATGGCCTCACGCAGCTCGCCGATGGCCGACTCGATGGCGCTCTTCTCCGAGGCCTCCACCTGATCGCCCATCTCGCCCAGGGTCTTCTCCACGGAATGGATCAGGTTGTCCGCCTGGTTGCGCGCCGCCACCAGCTCCTGGAAGCGCTTGTCCTCCTCGGCATGGGCCTCCGCGTCCTTCACCATCTGCTCGATCTCCTCCTCGCTCAGCCCCGAGGAGGCCTTGATGACGATCTTGTTCTCCTTGCCGGTGGCCTTGTCCTTGGCGGAGACATGGAGGATGCCGTTGGCGTCGATGTCGAAGGTGACCTCGATCTGCGGCACGCCCCGGGGCGCCGGCGGGATGTCCGTCAGGTCGAAACGGCCCAGGGACTTGTTGGCGCTGGCCTGTTCCCGCTCCCCCTGCAACACGTGCACCGTCACCGCCGTCTGGTTGTCCTCCGCCGTGGAGAACACCTGGTTGGCCTTGGTGGGGATGGTGGTGTTCTTCTCGATGAGCTTGGTCATGACGCCGCCCAGGGTCTCGATACCCAAAGACAGCGGGGTCACGTCCAGGAGCAGCACGTCCTTGACATCGCCGCCCAGCACGCCGGCCTGGATGGCGGCACCGATGGCCACGGCCTCGTCGGGGTTCACGTCACGGCGCGGCTCCTTGCCGAAGAAGTCCTTCACCGCCTCCTGCACCTTGGGCATGCGGGTCTGGCCGCCCACCAGGATCACGTCGTCCACCTGGGACACGGACAGGCCGGCGTCCTTCAGGGCCATCTTGCAGGGCTCGATGGTGCGCTTGATCAGCTCCTCCACCAGGGCTTCCAGCTTGGCCCGGGAGACCTTGAGATTCAGGTGCTTGGGCCCGGTGTTATCGGCCGTGATATAGGGCAGGTTCACCTCCGTCTGCTGGCTGGAGGAGAGCTCGATCTTGGCCTTCTCGGCGGCCTCCTTGAGGCGCTGCATGGCCAGGGGATCGCCCTTGAGGTCGATGCCCTGCTCCTTCTTGAACTCGGAGGCCAGGTAGTCGATCAGGCGGGTGTCGAAGTCCTCGCCCCCCAGGAAGGTGTCCCCGTTGGTGGCCAGCACCTCGAACTGGTGCTCCCCGTCCACCTCGGCGATCTCGATGATGGAGATGTCGAAGGTGCCGCCGCCCAGGTCATAGACCGCCACCTTGCGGTCGCCGCGCTTCTTGTCCAGGCCGTAGGCCAGGGCCGCCGCGGTGGGCTCGTTGATGATGCGCTTCACCTCGAGACCGGCGATCTTGCCCGCGTCCTTGGTGGCCTGGCGCTGGGAGTCGTTGAAGTAGGCGGGCACGGTGATCACCGCCTCGGTGACCTCTTCACCCAGGTAGTCCTCGGCGGTCTTCTTCATCTTCTGCAGCACGCGGGCGGAGATCTCCGGCGGGGCCATCTTCTTGCCGCGCACCTCCACCCAGGCGTCGCCGTTGTCCGCCTTGATGATCTTGTAGGGCACCATGTCGATGTCCTTTTGCACCTCCGGCTCCTCGAAGCGGCGGCCGATGAGGCGCTTGACGGCGAACAGGGTGTTCTCGGCGTTGGTGACCGCCTGGCGCTTGGCGGACTGCCCCACCAGCACCTCGCCGTCTTCAGTGAAGGCCACGATGGAGGGGGTGGTGCGGGCGCCTTCGGCGTTCTCCAGGACCTTGGGGGACCCCCCTTCCATGACGGCAACGCAGGAGTTGGTGGTGCCCAGGTCGATACCGATCGTCTTACCCATGGTGATTCTCCAGAACTTGCGTGAATTTCAAATCAATGACGGAATGCTTCCGGACCTGACGCAGAGGTGGGGGGCGATGCGGCGCTTTTCAACCCCCCTGCCCCTCCCCGCCCTGCTGACCGTCCCCCGACGGGGCACGGCTGACGATCACCATGGCGGGGCGCAGCAGGCGGTCATTGAGCAGATAGCCCTTCTGCAGCACGGTCATCACCGTATTGGGCTCCAGCTCGGCATTCTCCTGCATGGACATGGCCTGGTGGCGCTCCGGATCGAAGCGTTCCCCCTCGGGCATCACCTCCTGGATCCCCTGCTTCTCCATCACCTGCGTAAGCATCTTCAGGGTCAGTTCCGTGCCTTCGCGGATCTTTTCCACGTCGGTCTCCCCGCGGGCGGCGTCCACGCCCATCTCCAGGCTGTCGCGCACGGGCAGGAGCTCATTGGCGAATTTCTCCAGCGCATACTTATGGGCGTTCTCCACGTCCTTCTTCATGCGCTTGCGCAGGTTCTCCAGCTCCGCCTGGGCGCGTACCAGCTTGTCCCAGTGCTCCCGGGCCTCGTTCTGGGCCTCCTCCAACTGCTTGAGCAGGGTGGCGGGATTGAATTCCGCCGGCTGCGGCTCCTGGCCTTCCTCGGGGGCCTCCGGGGCCGGATTGCGGTCGGTCTGTTCCTCGTTCGCCATGGAAAACTCCGATCGGCTGTGCGTGAATCATGCGGCAAAGGGCCGGCTTCCGGCGCGGGCCGCCGGCCTGCCCCGATGCCCCCTATGTGGGAATCAATTCCTGGAATTCAAGGCCGCGCCCAGGAGCTTGGCGGTCACATCCACCACGGGGATGACGCGCTCATAGGCCATGCGCGTGGGACCGATGACCCCCAGCACCCCCAGCACCTGACCATCCACCTGGTAGGGGGCCGTGACGACGCTGCAGTCATCCAGCACCTCATGTCCCGACTCCTGGCCGATGAAGATCTGCACCCCCTGGGCATGGATGCAGTTATCCAGCAGGCCGAGCAGGTCCCGCTTCTGGTTGAAGGCCTCGAAGAGGTTGCGCAATTTGTCCACGCTGGAGAGTTCGGCATAGCCCATGAGATGGGTCTGACCGGTGAACACCACCTGCTCATCCCGGTCCTCGTCGCAAAAGGCCCGTTCCCCCAGTTGGATGGCGGCGAGCATGAGGGTGTTCATATGCTCGCGCACCGCCTTCATCTCCTGCAGGATCTGCTCCCGCGCCTGGCGCAGGTCCAGTCCCGCCAGGTGCTCGTTCAGGTAGTTGGCCATCTGCTGCAGCTCGCTGTGGGTATAGTCCCGGTCCAGCTGCAGGATGCGGTTCTGCACCTCGTTCTTGTTCATCACCAGGATGGCCAGCACCTGGCGCCCGGAGAGCTTGAGGAACTCGATCTGGCACAGGGCGGCGTGATCCCGCTTGGGCACCCGCACCATGCCCGCCATCTGGGTCACCGCCGAGAGCAGGTCCGAGGCCGACTCCACCAGGGAGCGGGTGTCCATCTCCGGGCTCAGACGCTCCTTGAGCAGACGCACCTCGTGGCTGTCCAGGGGCTTCACCTCCAGCAGCGAGTCCACGAAGAGGCGGTACCCCCGGGGGGTGGGCACCCGCCCCGCCGAGGTATGCGGGGAACTGACCAGACCCATCTCCTCCAGGTCCGCCATGACGTTGCGGATGGAGGCGGGGCTCAGGTCCAGCCCGCAGGTGCGCGCCAGGGTGCGCGACCCCACCGGCTGACCCTCCTGGACATAGTTCTCCACCAGGGCCCGCAACAACCGGCGGGCGCGGTCGTTGAGGGGGGGTTCGTTGGCGCGTTGGGATCGACTCATGGGGCCACCTTGGCACTCTCAGGCATGGAGTGCCAGTTGTGCATGGTACACAGCGGCCATGAACTGTCAAGAAAGCCCCGGCCCCGCTAGCCATACACTCGACGATAGGTTTCCACCATAATCCCCCCATGGCAGAGCATTTCGACACCATCGGCATCATCGCCAAGACCACGGACACCCGCCTGGCGGAGATCCTGCGCACCCTCATTGCACACCTGCGCCACCACCGGCGGCGCCTGCTCCTGGACCCCACCACGGTGGAACAGATCCGGGACATCCCGGACGGCGAGGCGGTGCAGCGGGAGGACATCGCCCGGGAGGCGGACCTGGCCATCGTGGTGGGGGGGGACGGCACCTTCCTGGCCGCCGCCCGCACCCTGGTGGACCACGGCGTCCCCCTGCTGGGGATCAATGCCGGCCGCCTGGGCTTCCTGGTGGATGTCTCCCCCCAGGAGATGCTGGGCCGGCTGGACGAGATCCTCTCGGGGCACTACATGGAGGACCACCGGCGCATGCTCCACGCCCGGGTGATGCGGGGGGAGCAGGAAGTGGCCCAGGGGGATGCCCTCAACGACGTGGTGCTGCATATCCGCGACGTGGTGCGCATGATCGAATTCGACACCTGGATCGACGGGCGTTTCGTCCACACCCAGCGGGCCGACGGCATGGTGGTGGCCACCCCCACCGGCTCCACGGCCTATGCCCTCTCCGGCGGTGGCCCCATCCTGAGCCCGGACCTGGACGCCGTGGTGCTGGTGCCCATCTGCCCCCACGGCCTCAGCCACCGCCCCCTGGTGGTCCCCGCCGGCAGCCGCGTGGAGATCGCCGTGAACGAGAACAGCCGCACCCGGGCACAGGCGGCCCTGGACGGACAGGACACCATCGACATGGAGCCCCTGGACCGCATCGTCATCCGCAGCAAGCCCCGCAAGCTGCGCCTGATCCACCCCCCGGGCTACGATTACCTGCAGATCCTGCGGGTGAAACTGGGCTGGGGGGAACAGCCCTGAGGCCGCCGGCGGCTTGCCATGTACTGGACAGGACGGAACGCATTCCTGACAATGCATACAGTTCATCGCCCCGCCACACGCCGCGTACCTGGCGGCAGTGCAGGCGGGAGGACCGGAGCCTGAACCCATGCATCCACCGCAGCGCCGCATCGCCCACCTGGACATGGACGCCTTCTACGCCTCCGTGGAACGGCTGCGCCGCCCGGAGCTGGCGGGTCTGCCGCTGGTGATCGGCGGGCGCGCCGCCCCGGGGGAGCGGCTGCGGCTTTTGGGGGTACGGGTCTCGGGTCTGACCCGCGCCCCCCAGCCCGCACCCCGCCAGCTGGAGCTGGACTGGCCCCCTTCCGGGGAGGCGGCATGACCCCCCGCCCCCGGCAGGGGTGCCGGATCCCGCCTGGCACGGCACCCATCCCGCAGCCATGAGAGCGAGCCCACAGCGCCATGCTCACCCACATCCACATCCGCGACTTTGCCATCATCGATGAGCTCTCCCTGGAGCTTGCACCCGGCATGACCGTCCTCACCGGCGAGACCGGGGCGGGCAAATCCATCCTCGTGGACGCCCTGGGGCTGGTGCTGGGGGACCGGGCGGACCCCTCGGTGGTGCGCCAGGGGGCCGATCGCGCCGAGGTGAGCGTACAGATGGACATCAGCGGCGAGGCGGCGGCCGCGCACTGGCTGCGGGAACAGGGGATGGACGATCAGGAATGCCTGCTGCGGCGGGTGGTGGGCCGGGACGGCCGCAGCCGGGCCTGGATCAACGGCTCCCCCACCACCCTGCAATCCCTGCGCACCCTGGGGGAGATGCTGGTGGACATCCACGGCCAGCATGCCCACCAGTCCCTCATGCGCCGGGAGGTACAGCGACGCATCCTGGATGACTACGCCGATCACCCGCAGCGGGTACAGGCCATGGCCGAGACCTACACCCACTGGCACCGGCTCCAGCGGCGGCTGGAGGGCCTGAGCGGTGAACAGGAGGCCCGGGAGGCCCGCCGGGAACTGCTGCGCTTCCAGGTGGAAGAACTGGACGGACTGGATCCCGCCCCGGGGGAATGGCAGCAACTGGAGGAGGAGCACCACCGCCTGGCCCACACCGGCCGCCTCCTGGAGGTGGCGGAGACCGCCTACCAGGCCCTGTATGCGGCGGATGGCAGCGTCGAGTCCACCCTGGGGCACACCTGCAGCGAACTGGAACAACTGCAGGGGCTGGATCACCGCCTGGATGACCCCCGTCAGCTGCTCACCAGCGCCCAGATCCAGATCCGCGAGGCCTGCGACGGTCTGCGCCGCTACGCCGACGGCCTGGAGGCGGACCCGGCACGGCTGCAGCACGTGGAGGGGCGCATGGCCGCATTCCAGGACCTGGCCCGCAAGCACCGGGTGGAACCGGAGGCGTTACCCCAGGTACGGGAGGACCTGGCCGCCGAGTTGGAGACCCTGGAGGGGGAAACGGGGGACCTGGCGTCCCTGGAGCAGGAAACGGCCAAGGCCCTGGAGGCCTGCCGCGAAGCGGCCGATGCCCTCAGCCAGTCCCGGCGCACCGCCGCCGGAACCTTCTCCGAGGCGGTCACCCGGGCGATGCAGGCCCTGGGCATGGAGGGGGGACGATTCGAATGCGCCGTGGAACCGGCGCAGGAGGCGCGCCTCACCCCCCAGGGCATGGACCATATCACCTTCCGCATCAGCGCCAACCCCGGGCAGCCCCTGCAACCCCTGGCCCGGGTGGCCTCCGGGGGGGAACTCTCGCGCATCAGTCTGGCCATCCAGATGATCGCCGCCCGCGCCCTGCCCACTGCCACGCTGATCTTCGACGAGGTGGACACGGGCATCGGCGGCGGCGTCGCCGAGGTGGTGGGACGCCAGCTACGCACCCTGGGCGCGCACCGCCAGGTCCTGTGCGTCACCCACCTGCCCCAGGTGGCGGCCCAGGGGCACCACCATCTGCAGGTATGCAAGGAGAAGGGCAGGGATCATACCGAGACCCGCATCCGCCCCCTGGAACGGGAGCAGAGGGTGGAGGAACTGGCGCGCATGCTGGGCGGGCTGGAGATCACCCGCCAGACCCTGGCCCATGCCCGGGAGATGATGGACCGGGCCGTGGAGGGCGACGGGGATCAGTCGTCATCTTCGTCCGTGTGCGTATCGTAGGGGCAGGCCTCATCCTTGCATTCGCCATAGATGATCAGGGCATGATCCTTGATCCGAAAACCACGCTCCTCGGCGATGGCCCGCTGGCGCTCCTCGATCACCGGGTCCACGAACTCCTCCACCCGGCCGCACTTGACGCAGACGATGTGATCGTGATGCCCTCCCCGCTCCAGTTCGAAGACCGCCTGATTGCCCTCGAAGTGGTGCCGGTTCACCAGGCCCGCCCCCTCGAATTGGGTCAGCACCCGATAGACGGTGGCCAGGCCGATCTCCTCTCCGGCCTCCAGCAACTGCCGGTAGATCATCTCCGCGCTGAGGTGGTGATCCTCCGCCCGCTCCAGGATCTCCAGGATCTTCACCCGCGGCAGGGTCACCTTGAGTCCGGCCTTTTTCAGTTCTTGGGTTTCCATGGAAATGCAGACTCCAGACGGGATCCCACCGCTCCCTAGTGTAGAATCGCCCGCGACAGATTGTGTGGCTGATCATTCATCTTGCAACTCACCGCCGCTTTTCGGACGCAATCATGGCAAGACTCATTCTTTATTCTACTCTCGTTTTCGGCCTGCTGCATGGATGCGGATCAAACCTGCTGACCGTGCACCGCCTGGACATCCAGCAGGGCAATGCCCTGGAGGAGGAGCGGGTGGAGCAGCTGCGCCGCGGGATGACGCCGGCACAGGTGCGCTTCCTCCTGGGGGAACCCCTGCTGCAGGACCCCTTCCACGGCGGAGAGCGCTGGGACTATGTGTACTACCTGAAGCGGGGGGACGGCCAGACGCAACGCCGCCGGGTGACGCTGCAGTTCCAGGACGGCCGCGTGGAGGCCATCCGCGGGCTGGAAGAGGGATGAACGGGAAGGCGGGGCGGGTTCAGGCCCCGCCCGCGGCCCGGCGGCGTCGGGCCGCCCGGGGATCGGCGATCAGGGGGCGATAGATCTCCACCCGGTCCCGGTCCCGCAAGGGGGCATCCAGCCGGGTGAGTTTTCCGTAGATCCCCACCTTATTGGCGGACAGATCGATCTCCGGGAAGCGCTCCAGGATCCCGGAGGCGCGGATGGCCTCCTCCACCGTGGCCTGCGGCGGCAACGTTACCTCCAGCACCGCCTGGTCCTCGGGCTTGGCGTAGGCCACCTCCACCTTCAGCCCTGTTCCTGCTTCAACGGACACCATAGACCTCCCGCGCTCGCCGCACGAAGGCCTCCACCAGGCTGTTGGCCACCTGATGGAAGACCGGCCCCACCACCGCACGCACCAGGCGGCTGGAGAACTCGAAATCCAGATCCAGCGCCACCCGGGTACGTCCGTCCTCCAGGGCATCGAAGCGCCAGAAGCCCTCCAGCTGCCGGAAGGGGCCCTCCACCAGCCGCATCTCGATCATCTTGTGCCGTTGCAGCCGGTTGCGGGTGGTGAAGGACTTGCGCACCGCCCCCTTGGCCAGCTCCACACTGGCCTTGACCTCGTCATCCCCGCGCTCCAGCACGGCGGCGGAACGGCACCCCGGCAGGAAGCGGGGATAGGACTCGACATCGTTCACCAGATCGAACATCTCCTGCGGGGTGTAGGGCACCACCGCCTGACGACTGATGGAGGACATGGCAGGCCCCGGCTAGATGAGATTCACGGCGTTGAGGAACACCAGCAGGATGCCCACCGGCGCCACGAATCGCAAGACGGCGTACCACCCCCGGAACAGCAGGCCCGTACCCACGCCCAGCTCGTCCTGGACCGAGCGGCGCGTCATGCGCCAGCCCACGAACAGGGCGATGAACAGCCCGCCCAGGGGCAGCAGGACGTTGGAGGTGAGGTAATCCATCATGGAGAAGATGGTGCCGCCGATGAAGACCGGCTCCTCACCCCCCAGGTCCAGATGGAAACCGATGGGCGAGGACCAGAGGTTGAAGGACAGCACCGTGCCGATGCCCAGGACCCAGGCCACGAGGCCGACGAGGACCGAGGCCTTGACCCGTTCCATGTCCCGGTTCTCCACCAGCCAGGCCACCGCCGGCTCCATGAGGGAGATGGAGGAGGTCCAGGCGGCCATCACCAGGAGGATGAAGAACAGGGTGCCGAAGATCACCCCCCCGGGCATCCCGGAGAAGGCCATGGGCAGGGTGACGAAGATCAGACCGGGGCCCTCATCCGGCTGCAGACCGCTGGCGAAGACGATGGGGAAGATGGCCACCCCGGCAAGGACGGCCACCAGGGTGTCCGCCGAGACCACGGTGGCGGAGGTGCGCATGATGGAGGCCCGGGAGCTGAGATAGGAGCCGTAGATCATGATGGCCCCCATGCCCAGACTCAGGGTGAAGAAGGCCTGGCCCATGGCCATGAGCACCACCTCGCCGTTGATCTTGCTGAAGTCCGGGGCGAAGAGGAAACGCATGCCTTCCGCGAAATGACCGATGGAGACGGCGTAGATCACCAGCACCAGGAGCAGGCCCAGCAGGGCCGGCATGAGGAACTTCACCGCCTGCTCCAGCCCCGAACGCACCCCACGGGCCACCACCAGCACGTTCATCACCATGAATACGGTATGCCAGGCCAGCAGGCGCTCCGGATCCGACACCAGACCTTCGAAGACCCCGCGCACCCCGTCCACGTCCAGGCCCGTGAAGGCCCCGCCCGCGGTACGAAAGACATAGGACAGGGACCAGCCGGCGATGACGCTGTAGAAGGAGAGGATCATGAAGGCCGCCGCCACGCCGAGCCAGCCGATCAGACTCCAGGCGCGGCTCAGCCCTTCCTCGTGGGACAGACTGGTCATGGTGTTGATGGGGCTCTGGCGGCCGCGCCGGCCCAGGAGGATCTCCCCGATCATCACCGGCAGACCGATGAGCAAGATGCACATCAAGTAGACCAGGACAAAGGCCCCGCCGCCGTTCTCGCCGGTGATATAGGGGAAGCGCCAGATGTTCCCCAGGCCCACCGCAGACCCGGTGGCCGCCAGCACGAAGGCCAGTTTCGACGACCACTGGCCATGGATCGAGGTTTCTTTTCTCATGGGCATCCTCCGAATGACTGCAATATTCTGAGGAAATTCCGTCCCGGTCTCAACGCCTGAGGGCCCCGGCCCCCTTGCGGATGGCTTTGCTTTCAAGGTCCAAAGTACAATGGCCCCATGAGCAAGAAACAGAAGAATACGGGCGGCGGCAACACCATCGCCCTCAACAAGAAGGCACGCCACGATTACTTCATCGAGGACCGCTACGAGGCCGGTCTGTCCCTGGAGGGCTGGGAGGTCAAGAGCCTGCGGGCGGGCCGTGCCCAGTTGAGCGAGAGCTACGTCCTCATCAAGAAGGGGGAGGCCTGGCTGCTGGGGGCCCATATCACCCCCCTGCCCACGGCCTCCACCCACATCTCCCCGGACCCCACGCGCACGCGCAAGCTCCTGCTCCACAGCGAGGAACTGAGCAAGCTCATCGGTCTGGTGGAGCGCCGTGGCTACACCCTGGTGCCCCTGGCCCTCTATTGGAAACGGGGCCGGGCGAAGCTGGAGGTGGGTCTGGCCAAGGGCAAGAAGGCCCATGACAAGCGGGCCGTGGAGAAGGAGCGGGACTGGCAGCGGGAGAAGGCCCGCACCCTCAAGATCCACTGAGGGCGGCGCGGCCCCTCACCAGGGCTCGGCGCAGCCCAGGCGCTCCAGCAGGCGGGCGTGGGCGGCAACCTCCCCCTCATCTGCACGGATCACCGCCAGCCGCGGCCGCTCCGCCGGCAGGCGGCGGATCCCCTCCGCGCCGGACTGCTGGCTGCTCACCTCCCCGTCCCCGCCCAGGGCAAGGGTCTTCTGTCCCCCGGTCATGGCCAGATAGACATCCGCCAGGATGCGGGCGTCCAGCAGCGCCCCGTGCAGATCGCGCCCGGAGTTGTCGATGTCGTAGCGCTTGCACAGGGCATCCAGGCTGTTGCGCTGCCCCGGATGCATCTGCCGCGCCAGGGCCAGGGAATCGATGATGCGACAATGATCCTCCACCCGCCCCCAGTCCCCTTCCAGCCGGGCCAGTTCGTGGTTGATGAAGCCCACGTCGAAGGGGGCGTTGTGGATGATCAATTCCGCGCCGCGGATGAATTCCAGGAAGGTGGCCGCCACGTCCGCGAAACGGGGCTTGTCCGCCAGGAACTCGTTGGTGATGCCGTGCACCTCCACGGCCCCGGCATCCACCTCCCGGTCCGGCTGCAGGTACTGGTGATAGTGCCGGCGCGTGGGCCGGCGGCGCACCAGCTCGACACAGCCGATCTCGATGATGCGGTGACCCTGGCTCGGCTCCAGGCCCGTGGTCTCCGTATCCAGGACCACCTGGCGGCTGGGGACATCGTCGTAGGGCGTATCGGTGGGCATGGGCTGGATGGATCGCTGGGGTATCGGCAAAGGGGGACAGTCGCTACAGGGGATCGGCGGGGGACAGGCCCGGGGCCCCTCACCCGGGGGCCGCGGCCCCCAGGGCATCGATGGCCTGGTTCGCCAGCCGGTCCGCCAGTTCGTTCTCCGGGTGGCCCGAATGGCCGCGCACCCAGTGCCAGGACACCTGGTGGCGCGAGGCCGCCGCATCCAGGCGCTGCCACAGGTCCTGATTCTTCACCGGCTGGCCGGCGGCGGTGCGCCAACCCCGGCGCTTCCAGTTGGGCATCCACTGGTTCACGCCGTTCTTCACGTACTGGGAGTCGGTGGTCAGGTGCACACGGCAGGGGCGCTTGAGGGTCTCCAGGGCCTGGATGGCCGCCATCAGTTCCATGCGGTTGTTGGTGGTCTCCGCCTCGCCCCCGCTGAGGTGTTTCTCCTGCCCGCGATAGCGCAGCACCGCCCCCCAGCCGCCGGGGCCAGGGTTGCCGCGGCAGGCCCCGTCGGTGTAGATCTCGACCTCTTGCGTCTCAGTCACGTTCTCTTCTCCTGCACACGGGGCGCACGAAACCGCCCGGCACCCAGGGGCGCGCGGCCCGCCAACGGGGGCGCACCGGGGTGAGGGTGGAGACCCGCTTGCGGGCCAGGATCATGTAGACCGACCCCACATAGGGCAGACGCCGACCACCCAGCCCCTGGATGATCTGCAACCGCCCCCGCAGGCCCGTCCCCCCCTCCGGCGCCCGCACCCCGGCATGGGCCAGGGCCATGATGTCGAATCCCAGCAAGGACAACCATTCCCGCACCCGCCGGGTACTGTAACAGGCCCCGGACCAGGGGATCCCGCCGCGGCGCGGCGGCACCCGCTGCCACAGCCCCACCGGGCTCAGGGGATTGAGCCCGAGGATGATGACATGCCCCTCCGGACGCAGGGTGCGTTCCACCTCCCGCAGCACCTGGTGGGGATCCAGGGCCCCGTCCAGGGTATGGGCCAGCAGGATCAGATCCAGGGTGTCTGCGGCCACCGGCAGGGCCTCCGGCAGGGCGCTCAGGTGCGCCCCGGGTTCGGGCAGGGCCTCCATGAGGAAGCGGCGGCCGATGCGGCTCCCCTCCAGCAGATCCACCCCGCTGCCCAGGTGACCGATCTGCAAGGCGTAATAGCCGAAGATCTGGGGCACGAACCGGTGCAGGTGACTGCGCATGGCCGTGAGCATCACCCGCCCCGCCGGGGCCGCGTACCAGGCCCGCAGATGCTGCTGACGCTGCACGATCGGATGCGTGGGGGATGGCATGGAGCGGGGCGCGGCCTCTTGCAGGGGGATCGACGTTCAAGGTTGAGCAGCCACACGGGCCCCGCTATCCTACCGTGCCCATGCCGAAGAGGAAAACGCTCGTCGCCGGGGCGGCCTGTACGGGGGTCTATCTGCTCCTGGCCGGGTGCGCCGCCCATCCCACTGCCCCGGACGATGGAGTTGCGCCTGTGGCGGCCCCTCCCGAGCCTCTGGAGGTGGAGCCGGAGCCCGTCCTGTCCGCTCCGTCACCCCGCCCGAAAGAGGTGCAAGCGGCGGCGCCCCGGGACCTGTGGGAGCGGATGCGGCGGAACATGGACCTGCCGCGGGAGGAAGAGCGGTCCCGGGTGAGCCGGTACATCCAATGGTACGGTGGACACCCCACCCACCTCAGACGGGTCCTGGTCCGGGCGGAACCCTTCCTGTATCCCATCCTCGAGGAGATCGAGCGCCGCCACCTGCCCGCGGAGTTGCTGCTGCTGCCGGTGGTGGAGAGCGGCTACCGCACCCAGGTCCAGTCCCACGACCATGCCGCCGGGATCTGGCAGTTCATCCCCTCCACGGGGGCCCATTTCGGCCTGGAGCAGAACTGGTGGTATGACGGACGCCGGGACGTCCATGCCGCCACGATGGCGGCCCTCACCTACCTGGAACAGCTGCACCGGCGCTTCGACGGGGACTGGTTCCTCACCCTGGCCGCCTATAACGCTGGCCAGGGCACCGTGGCCCGGGCCATCCGCCAAAACCGTGCACTCGGCCGGCCCACCGACTACTGGCACCTGGACCTGCCCCGGGAGACGGAGCACTACGTGCCGCGCCTGCTGGCCCTTGCCGCCCTGTTGGCCGACCCAAAGACCCACGGGCTTTCGCTGCCGCCGGTCCCCGACCGTCCCCAGGTCACCCTGGTGCGCACCGGGGGACAGATCGAACTGGCGGTGGCGGCGCGACTGGCGGGGATCGATGTGGAGACCCTGCGGGCCCTGAACCCCGGCCTGGACCGCTGGGCGACCCCGCCCGAAGGACCGCATCACCTGCTGGTGCCAGCAGACCGGGCCCCGGCCCTGCGGGCCGGGCTGGCGGAACTGGACCCGGGAGAGCGCGTCACCTGGCGCCGCCACCGGGTGCGCCGCGGGGAATATCTGGGGGGCATCGCCGCCCGTTACGATCTCCCGGTGGAGGCCCTGCGGCGGGTCAACGGCATCCGGGGGGACCTGATCCGGGCCGGGGAACACCTGCTCATCCCCGGTGGGGGCGATGCGAAGGCCCCGGACCGGCTGCGGGCGGACCGGGGCGACGAAGACCGCATCGTGCGCCACGACGTCCGCCCCGGTGACACCCTCTGGGCCCTGTCCCGCCGCTACGGGGTCAGCGTACGGGACCTGACCCGCTGGAACGATCTGGACAAGGAGGAGACCCTCCGCCCGGGACAGACCCTGATCATCCGCCCCGGTTCCGAGGCCGCCTGAGCCCCGTTTCACGCCGCAGTCGGGCCCTTTGATCCGTTCCCCGTGGTGTCCCCCTGCCGCCGGGGCTATGCTGATGGGCGTCCACCGCTATGCGTCCGTCCCCATGCCCCTGCACCCCCCCAGGCTCCTGACCGCCACCGGCACCGATCCGGGCCGCATCCGCCGGCGCAACGAGGACCACATCGGAGAGAACAGGGACCTGGGATTGCTGGTGCTGGCGGATGGCATGGGCGGACATGCCGGCGGGGAGGTGGCCAGCCGCATGGCCGTGGAGACCATGCTGCAGACCCTGAAGGAGACCCTCCCGCCCACAGGCAAGGATCGCAACGGCACCCTGGAGGCCCTGCACGGGGCGGTGATCCGGACCAACCGGGGCATCCACGAGGGGGCAGGCCGGGACGCCGCCTGCGCCGGCATGGGCACGACCCTGGCCGCGGCCCTGTTTCGCAAGGGGCGGGTCTTCCTTGCCCACGTGGGCGACTCCCGCATCTACCGCTTCCGGAACGATCGCCTGCAACGGCTCACCACGGACCACACCTTGGTTCAGGAACTGGTGGACCGGGGCCTGTGCCCCCCCGAACAGGCCCGCACCGCCGCCGGGCGCAACCTGCTCACCCGCGCCCTGGGGATCGAACCCCGGGTGGAGGTGGACACCCGCGAGGAGCGGCTGCAGCCGGGGGATCTGTTCCTGCTGTGCTCCGACGGCCTCAGCGACATGGTGGACGATACCGCCCTTGAGGCCCTGATCCGTCGCCACCGGGACGACCCGGACCGCCTCCCCGCCCGGCTCATCGCCCGCGCCAACGACTGCGGCGGACGGGACAACATCTCCGTGATGATCGCCGCGGTGCCCGCACAACGGGCCTGGTATCACCGACTCCTATCTGGAGCTCGCCGCCAGCCCTGAACCGCACCCTCAGGCGCGGACGAGGGGTCCGCCGCCGATGCGCGGCACCGCCTCCAGCAGTTGCACGGTATAGGGATGGCGGGGCGTGCGGCACACCGCCTGCACCGGCCCCTGCTCCACCACCTTGCCGTCCTGCATCACCGCCATTACATCCCCCAGGTACTCCACCACGCCGATGTCGTGGGTGATGAACAGCAGCGTCAGTCCCCGGGCCCGGGTCAACTCCAAAAGGATGCCCAGGACCTCGGCCTGTACCGACACATCCAGGGCGCTGGTCACCTCATCGCAGACGATGAACTCCGGATCCAGCACCAGGGCGCGGGCGATGCCGATGCGCTGGCGCTGGCCGCCGGAGAACTCGTGGGGGTAGCGCCACAGGGTCTCCTCCGGCAGCTGCACCTGGGCCAGGACCTGGGCGGCCCGGGCCAGGCGCGCCTCCCGGTCCGCGCCGATGCCGTGCACCGCCATGGGCTCGGTCAGGGCGGCGGCAACGGTCAGGCGCGGGTTCAGGGACGAGGCCGGATCCTGAAAGATGATCTGCATGCGCCGCCGGAAGGGGCGCAGAGCGGACGCGGGCAGCCGGCCGATGGCATGGCCATCGAACAGGATCTCCCCGCCGGTGGGGGCCACCAGGCGCAGGATGGCCCGCCCCAGGGTGGTCTTGCCGCAGCCCGATTCCCCCACCAGGGCCATGATCCGGCCCCGGGGGATCTCCAGGTCCACGCCGTCCACGGCGCGCACCTGGTCCACCACCCGGCGCATGAGCCCCTTGCGCACCGGATAGTGCACCTGCAGCCCCTGCAGTTGCAGCAGCGGCGCCTCCTCCGCCCCGGACGTCCGGGGCGGCGCTGCCGGCCGGTGGCGCACCAGGTTTTCCGGCAGGGCGTCGATGAGCTGACGGGTGTAGGGATGCTCCGGCCGCGCCAGGACCCGGGCCACCGGACCCTCCTCCACCAGCCGCCCCTGGCGCATCACCCCCAGGCGGTGGCCCATCTGCGCCACCACGCCGAAATCGTGGCTGATGAAGAGCATGGCCATGCCGTTGCGGGCCTGCAGGTCCCGCATCAGTTGCAGGATCTGGGCCTGCACCGTCACGTCCAGGGCGGTGCTGGGCTCGTCGGCGATGAGCAGGTCCGGCTCGCAGACCATGGCCATGGCGATCATCACCCGCTGGCGCTGGCCTCCGGAGAGGCGGTGGGGGTATTCCCGGGCCCGCTGCGCCGGCTGCGGGATCCCCACCTGGGCCAGGGCCGCCAGCGTCCGCTCCCAGGCCTCGGCCGCGTCCAGATCCGGGCGATGGACCCGCAGCACCTCCCGGATCTGTTCCCCCACGGGGAACACCGGGTTCAGGGAGGTCATGGGCTCCTGGAAGATCATGCCCATGCACGATCCCCGCAGGCGGCGCCGGTCCGCCTCCGGCAGGGTGAGCAGGTCCACCATCCCCTCCCCTGGCCCGCCCTGGCGGCAGCGAAGGCGCACCCGTCCCCCCGGATGGCGGGCGACCCCGGGGGGCAGGAGCTGGATCACGGAGAGGGCGGTGACCGACTTGCCGCTGCCGGACTCCCCCACCAGGCAGTAGGTCTCCCCCCGGTCGATGGCGAAGCTCACCCCCTCCACCGCGCGCACCACGCGGTCGCCGCTGGCCAGGTGGGTGTGCAGGTCCTCCACTTGCAGCAGCACGGCTCAGGCCTTCCTGTCCAGGTAGGGGTCCAGGGCATCCCGCAGCGATTCCCCCACCAGGTTGTAGGCGAACACCGTGAGGAAGATGGCACCCCCCGGAAACAGGGCCATCCACCAGTTGAAGGTGGAGGACTGCACCGCCTGGTTGAGCATCTGTCCCCAGGAGGGATCGTCCACCAGCCCCAGGCCCAGGAAGCTCAGCGTGGCCTCCGCCAGGATGGCCGAGGCCACGCCGAAGCTGGCGGCCACGAGGATGGGGGCGACGCCGTTGGGGAGCATGTGACGAAAGAGGATGGAGCGCAGGGGCAGACCACAGGCCACCGCCGCCTGCACATAGTCCTGCTGGCGCAGCTTGAGGAACTCCGCGCGCACGTAGCGTGCATACCCCGACCAGGAGGTGAGCCCGATGATGACCATCATCATGTAGAGGTTGCGACCGAAGAAGGCCACGAAGGTGAGCAGCAGGAACAGGGTGGGGATGGCCTCGAAGATCTCCACGATACGCATCCCGATCATGTCCACCACCCCCGAGAAATACCCCATGAGCCCCCCCACCACCACACCGATGGCCAGGGCGATGCCGGTGGCGACAAAACCGATGCCCAGGGCGATGCGCGTGGCGTGGATCATGCGCGAGAGGACATCGGCCCCGTTCTCATCCGTGCCCAGCCAGTGGGGATGGGCCGGATCCGCCAGGGGCGGCTGCAGGCCCGTGTCCCCCCGGTCCCGCAGGTAATCCTTGGGGGAGTACGGCACCGGGGCGCGGAGCACCCAGTCATAGGCCCCCCGGGCCTCGGCCTCCCGGTACTGGGCATGGATCACCAGATCCGGGGGCGACAGGAACAGCGCGCCGCCCCCGCCCCCCAAAAGCAATGCCGCCAGGACCACCGCCAGGCGCCTGCTCCAGGGCTGCCGTGCGAAGGCCACGACCACCGCCGCAGCAAACCCCGCCAGCAGGGCCAGATCCGCGGCCCCCAGGTGGGCCAGCGCGGGGCTGGAGAGCCGTCCCTCCTGCACCAGCAGCAGCGGATGGCTGGAGGCGAGGAAGGGGGCGAAGACGCCCACCAGCACCAGCAGGCCGATCCAGGCCAGCCCCACGCGGGCCCCCCAGCGGGCCAGGACCTCCCGCGCCACCTGGGCGGCGTAGCCGCGACGGGCCGAGGGCGGGGTCGGGATCCGGCCGCTGGATGCAGGCTCAGTCATAGTTCACCCTCGGGTCCGCGATGGCATAGCCGAGATCCGCCAGCAGATACCCCGCCAGGGTCAGTAGACCGCTGATCAGGGTCACCGACAGCACCAGTTCCCGGTCCCGGGTCTGCACCGCCTCCACCGCCAGCTTGCCCATGCCGTCGATGGAGAAGATGCTCTCGACGATGACCGATCCGGCCAGGAGGCTGGGCAGCAGGGTGGCGGAGACGGTGATCAGGGGCAGCAGGGAGTTGCGCAGGACGTGATGCCAGAGGATATCGTGCTCCTCCACCCCCTTGGCCCGGGCGGTGCGGGCATAGTCCGAGAGCAGGTTCTCCAGAACCGAGGAGCGGGTGAGCTTGGCCAGAAAGGCGAAGCCGCCGTAGGCCAGGCAGATCACCGGCAGGATCAGGTGCCAGATGCGGTCCAGCAGGAACCCCGGCACGAAGCCGTCCCCGGCAAGGATCAGGGCCAGCCCCATGCCCATCCCCGCGCCCAGCCCCCCCAGGAGCCACACCCGCAGGACCGGCCCGGCCACGGCGGCGGTCAGGGCCAGTCCGCCGCCGAACAGCCCCCCCAGGAACAGGTGCAAACCTGGCCCCACCCCGGCCTGCTGTGCCGCCATGAGGCCGCCCAGGAGCATGCCGAGAAGTCCCGCCGCGCCGGCCCGTATCCGCCGCGGCGCGTACAGGGCCAGGGCCACCAGGGCCGCCGTGGACAACCCGCTCAGGGCCAGGAGCAGCAGCGGGTCCGTCATCCGTTCCCAGTGGGGCATGAAGGGCATGGCCGCCGCCTCCAGGGTGCTCAACCCCCCCGTGGGGAACCACTGCCAGTACTGCTCCGAGGCCAGCAGGCCGATCATCAGCACCCCCGCGAGCATGGTGGGGACCGACCACAACCCCAAAAGGACGATGCCCGAGGCGGTGTCGAAGCGGCCGCCCCGGGCGGTGGCGGCACGCACCCCCACGGCGATGGCCACGCCATAGATGAGGGGGATGGAGAGGAGGTTCAGCAGCAGGGTGACCGGCAGGCGCTCGGCGATGAGGTCCGCCACCGGGCGGCCGTAGCGGAAGCTGGTGCCCAGGTCCGAGCCCTTCCAGAGGGAAAACCCCGAAAGACCCCCGTCCCCGGCCACGGTGAATCCCACCGGGGAGACGTTGTTGAGCCAGCGCAGGTACTGCACCGGTAACGGCCGGTCCAGGCCGTACATGCGGTTGTAGTAGTCCTCCATGGCCTGCTTCGCCTGGGGTTCCAGATTCAGCCCCTCCACCAGGGACTGGGCGCTGATCCCCCCGGGGGCGGAGGCCATGATGGCGAACACCACCACGGTGATCCCCAGCAGGGTGGGCACCATGAGCAGCAGACGCCGGAGCAGATAGGTGAACATGGGTCAGCGGGTATAGCGCTGGCGGTCCGCGGGGACGAAGACCTCCATGGGGACCACCCCCAGGTTCAGCCCCAGGCGGGTCTTTTCCAGGTTGGCGATGCGATCGTCCACGAACACCAGGCTCTGATTGCGCAACAGGAAGGTGTAGGGCTGGTCCCGGTGCAGAATCCGCTCCACCTGGTGCCAGAGGCGCATGCGCTGGGCCTCGTCGATGGTGGCGCGGGCGCGCTCGATGCGCCGGTCCAGCTCCGGGTTCTCGTAGCCGATGAAGTTGTCCCCGCCGGACACGGTCTGGCTGGAGTGGAACATCTGGTAGACGTCCGTCTCCACGCCCCCGGTCCAGCCCAGGGTGATGGCATCGAAATCCTTGCGGTTGAGGCGGTCCAGCATCACGGACCACTCGCTGGGCCGGGGATTCAGGATGATCCCGGCACGGGCGTACAGGTCCCGCAGGAAGAGCACGATGCGCCGCGTATCCTGGTTGCCCTGGAAGAAGATCAGGTCGAATTCGAAGGACCGCCCCTCGGGGTCCTCCAGCACGCCGTCCCCGTCCCGGTCCTCGAATCCCGCCTCCGCCAACAGGGTTCTGGCGCGCTCCGGGTCGTAGGGATAGGGCTCAAGATCCGGGTCGTGCTGGGGGGATCTGGGATTGAAGGGACTGACCGCCGGTTCGGCGTAGCCCAGCATGATCTCGTCCACCAGCCGATCCAGATCGGTCAGGTGGCTCATGGCGCGGCGCACGCGGGCATCGGCAAAGGGGGTGGGCCCGCCGTTTCGGCGCTGGTTCCAGCCGATGTAGCTGTATCCCGCGGCGGGGCTCATGTACTCGAAATGGCGGGTGCGGTCGGTAAGGCCCTCGTCTTCCTGCAGTTGTCGGTACTCCCGGGGCCGGGCGGTGTAGACGTCCAGATCCCCGTTGCGGAAGGTGGTGAGCCGGGCGCTGTCGTTCTCGATCACCCGCCATACCAGACGCTCGAAGGGCGGGGGCACCGGGCCCCAGTAGCGGGGATTGCGCTCCAGGATCACCCGCCCCTGATCCGGACGCCAGCCCCGGGGATCGGGCATGCGATAGGGCCCGGAGCCCAGCAGGAGCCCCCGGGAACGGTTGAAGGCCTCGGGGTCCTCCAGGTAGGGGGCATAGAAATGCTCCGGCAGGATGGACATCCCCCCCGCCAGGGCCAGGCTGTTGAAATAGGGCTCGGCGAAGGTGAAGGCCACCCGATGCGGCCCCAGGGCCTCCACCCGCTCCACCTTTTCCAGATAGGCCCGCTGCCGCGGTGCGGCGATGGCCTCGGTCATGATGAAGCGGTAGGTGAAGGCCACGTCCTCGGCGGTGAGGGGCTCCCCGTCGGAGAACTTCAGGCCGCGGCGCAGTTCGAAGGTCAGGGTCAGGCCGTCCTCGCTGAAGGACCAGTCCCGGGCCAGCAGGCCCTGCCATTCCAGGGTATCCGGGTCCCGCACCAGCAGGGATTCCAGCACGTACTGCTGTACCTCACTGGCATAGGCATCGGTGGACACAAGGGGGGTGAGGGTGGAGGGCCCTGCCGGCAGGGCCCGCACCAGCCAGTCACCACGGGCATAGTCCGGCAGGGCCGCGGCCGCGGCGGCCCGCCGGAAGGCGGGCGGCACACGCTCCCCGTCCTCAGCATTTCCATCCACATCGTCCCCGGCACCGGCTACAGCCACACCCTCCCGCAGGCGGTCCTCCAGGCCCTGCACGGCGGCGCGGATGCGGCGCAGGTCCTCGGCCTGCTCCTCCATCACCTTTTGCATATCGCCCATGCGTTGCCACTGCCGGTCCACCTGGTACATCCCCAGGATCACCAGCAGGAGGATCAGCAGCAGCAGGGCCAGGCCGAGGAGGTGTCTGGTGCGTTCCCGTTGGTCCATGTGGGCATCGGCTTGCGGGGCGTGGATACCCAAGTCTCAGGGTTTCACCGCCGGCCCGCAAGGGGCCCGGTCCCCCGATCCCCAGGGCGGGGGGATCGTAGTATCATGCGGGGCTTCATCGGGGCAGCGTCCCGACATCCATGAACCATCAGAACACGGGAGAAACCGCATGGGCTTTATGACCGGCAAACGGGTGCTGATCGTCGGCCTCGCCAGCAACCGCTCCATCGCCTACGGCATCGCCAAGGCCATGGCGCGGGAGGGGGCGGAACTGGCGTTCACCTACCAGAACGAACGCCTCCGGGAGCGGGTCACCAAGCTGGCCGCCGAGTTCGGTTCCGAGATCGTCCTGCCCTGCGATGTGGAGAGCGATCAGCAGATCAGCGACGTCTTCACGCAGCTCCAGGGGCACTGGGACGGCCTGGACGGCCTGGTCCACTCCGTGGCCTTCGCCCCCAAGGAAGCCCTGGAGGGGGACTTCCTGGAGGGGATGAGCCGGGAGGCCTTCGCCAAGGCCCTGGATGTGAGCAGCTACAGCCTGGTGGCCCTGGCCAAGGCGGCCCGCCCCATGATGCAGGGCCGGGACGCGGCCATCCTCACCCTGTCCTACCTGGGGGCCGTGCGCGCCATGCCCAACTACAACCTCATGGGGGTGGCCAAGGCGGCCCTGGAGGCCAACGTGCGCTATCTGGCCTACAGCCTGGGGCCCGAGGGGATCCGGGCCAACGCCATCTCCGCCGGCCCCATCCGCACCCTGGCCGCCGCCGGCATCGGGGATTTCCGCAAGATGCTGGATCACGTGGAGCAGAACGCCCCCCTGCGCCGCAATGTCAGCATCGAACAGGTGGGCAACGCCGCCGCCTTCCTGTGCTCCGACCTGGCCTCGGGCATCACCGGAGAGATCACCTACGTGGATTCCGGTTACAGCACCGTAGGCCTGGGCTCCGCGCAAATCTGAACCCCCGGGGCCGCGCCGCGGCCCCCTCCCCTGCCCGCGCAAGGGGTACTCCGCCCCGTCTTGGACCCTTAGAGGCGGTCGCGGTGGATCTCGATATCCGCCTGGTCCTCCAAGTGGCGCAGGACCGCCTCGAACTCCGCCGCCCCGTAGAGGCTGCGCAGGTGTTCCCGGGCCCGGGTCCGCTGCTCCCCGTCCGGTTCCGGGGTCTTCACGGCATGCAGCCGCACCAGGGCATAATCCCCACCCTCCAGGGGCACCCCCGTGACCTCCCCTGCCCCGTCCAGGGCAAAGGCGGCCTCGCGTACCCGGGCGGGCACGGCATCACTGTCGCGCCGCAACTGCAGGCGTTCCACCGCCGCATCCGCCGGCAGGTCCGCCACGGCCTCATCCAGGGAATCCCCCGCGCGGACCGCTTGCAGGAGATCGCGGCCCGCCGCCTGGGCACCCTCCGCCGCCCGCTGGGTGCGGATACGCTCACGGATGCGATCCTCCACCGCCTCCAACGGCTGGGGACGGGACGGCTCGTGGCGGGCCACCCGCAGGACCATGGTACGGCCGTCGGGCAGTTCGATGAGATCGCTGTTCTGGCCCTCCTGCAGCACCTGGGGTGAGAAGGCGGCCTTGCGCACCGCCTCCAGGGCACCGATACCCTCCCCCTTTGCGCGGGTGATCCACTGGGAGCCTTGGATCTCCAGTCCCGTGGCCGCGGCGGCGGGCTCCAGGCTGCGGGGGTGCTCGAAGGCCTGGGTCATGAGCCGTTCATTCAACTCCATCAGGCGGGATTCGGCCCTGCGCGCCCGCAGGTCCGCCTCCAGGCGCTCGCGCACCTGTTCGAAGGGCTCGGTCTTTGGCGGGCGTACCGACTCCAGCTTCAGCAGGTGAAACCCCTCCGCGGTGCGCACGGGATGGCTCACCTCCCCGGGGGCCATGGTGAACAGCACCCCGTCCAGGGCATTGCCCAGATCCCCCCGCTGCAGCCAGCCCAGATCGCCCCCCTGGCCGGCGGTGAGGCGGTCATCGGAGACCTCCCGGGCCACCTTGTCGAAGGATTCCCCGTTCAGGACGCGGTCACGCGCCCCCCGGGCCGCTTCGCGGGCCGCCTGCACGGCATCCTCCCCGGCCCCCTCCGGCACGCGGATGAGGATCTGGGCGGCCCGGCGTTCCTCGGGGGTGGTGAAACGATCCCGCTGCATCTCGTACTGCCGGCGCAGCTCCGCCTCGGAGATCGAAAGGTCCTCCTCCAGGGCCGCCGGATCCAGCAGGACATAGTCCAGGCGCACCCGTTCGGGGGCCCGGAAGCGGTCCTGATGCTCGTTATAGTAGGCCTGAACTGCCTCTTCCCCGATCTCCTCCTTGGGCGGGGCCCAGGCCGAAGCAGGTAGATGCAGATGGTCCACCTCCCGCACCTGCAGGGCCAGATCCAGGTAGTGGTGCACCCGAGGGGCGGTGACCGGCGTGGTCCCGCGCACCCCCGACTCCAGCTGCTCCAGCACCAGTCCCCGGGCCAGATCCGCCTCGAAGGCCTGCGGGGTCAGGCGCTGGGCCTCCAGGATACGGGCGTAGCGCTCTGCATCGAAGGTGCCGTCCTGCTGGAACACGGGGATGCGGGCCAGCTCCCGGGCCACGGCCTGGGCGCTGGCCCGATAGCCGCGTTCGCGCGCCGTCTGGCGCAGGAGTTCCCGACGGATCAGGGTCTGCAGGGCCTGATCCCGAAGGGCGCCCTCATCCAGCACCCCTTCGGGCAGGCGGCCACCAAAGAGTTGGGCCAGGCGGTCCCGCTGCTGGCGTACCTCTCTCTGCAGGGCCTGCTGGGTCACGGGCTCGCCGTTCACCTCGGCCACCACCTGCCGCCCGCTGCCGCCGAAGTAGCTGTCCACCCCCCATAGCGCGAAGGGGATGGCGATCAGGAGGATGATCGTATAGGCGATCCAGCCGGTCGCCTTGTCGCGGATCTTCTGAAGCATGGAGAATCGGATTCATCGGCTGCGGGTGAGGCCGACCATGATACCCAAAACCGGCGCTGGATTCGCGGGGGCCGGATGCACCCCAAGGGGTGAGGGGGGGGGGCAGGAATGAAAAAGGCCCGCCCCTGAATCATCAGAGACGGGCCTTCTCAAAGATGGCGGAGCGGACGGGACTCGAACCCGCGACCCCCGGCGTGACAGGCCGGTATTCTAACCAACTGAACTACCGCTCCAGATTTGTACTGCACCTTGGTGGGTGCTGAGGGGTTCGAACCCCCGACATTCGCCTTGTAAGGGCGACGCTCTACCAACTGAGCTAAGCACCCCAACGAAAGGCCATTAGTTTACAGCATCTTTCAGCGCTTTACCAGCCTTGAAACTGGGAACTTTCGATGCCGGGATCTCGATGGTGTCGCCGGTGCGCGGATTGCGGCCACTGCGGGCATCCCGCTGCCGAACCAGGAAGGTGCCGAAACCGACGATGGTCACCTGATCGCCTTGGCGCAGTGTATCAGAAATGACATCGATGAGGGAATCCACGGCCCGGGCGGCCGCGGCCTTGGGCAGATCGGCGGAGCTGGCCACGGCGTCGATGAGTTCGGATTTATTCATTCAGGAGCACCTTTGGTTAGGCATGTACGGAGGCACGTCGCAGTCGTGTCGGCTTACGACGGATAAAATCAACCGGTGCGCCGGACAGGATCCGGCGACGTGCACACGGTATTCAGGGTGTTGGCTGTACGCCTGGGCAAGAAACGCGAACGTTATACCAAGGCGATTTCAAGGCTGTCAACAAGGCCCGGCGCGGCCCGGGGGCCCGTTCACGACGACCGGAAACCCGGCCGATGTGAGCGGCGCAGCATACACACCGGGGCCCACGGGCCCCGGTGATGGCCCCTTGCGGGGATTTCAGTGGTGCGGCACCCGCTTCTGGGACCCCTTGCGGCCCGCCTTGGGGGGGAGATCGGGCTTGTCCCCCTCGGGGCTCTCCACCACGCCCTTGGGTCGCTCCTTCAGGGCGATGGCCAGCACCTCATCGATCCAGCGCACACTGCGGATATCCAGCCGGCTCTTGATGTTCTTGGGGATCTCCACCAGGTCCTTCTCGTTCTCCTCGGGGATGAGGACCGTGGTGATCCCGCCCCGGTGGGCCGCCAGGAGCTTCTCCTTGAGCCCGCCGATGGGCAGGACCTCACCCCGCAGGGTGATCTCCCCGGTCATGGCCACATCGGAACGCACCGGGATGCCGGTGAGGGCCGAGACGATAGCGGTGCACATGCCGATGCCGGCGCTGGGACCGTCCTTGGGGGTGGCCCCTTCCGGTACGTGGATGTGGATATCCTTCTTCTCGTGGAAGTCCTCGTTGATCCCCAGGACCTGGCTGCGGCTGCGCACCACGGTCATGGCGGCCTGGATGGACTCCTGCATCACATCCCCCAGCTTGCCGGTCTGGATGCACTTGCCCTTGCCGGGGACAACCGCGGCCTCGATGGTGAGCAGTTCGCCCCCCACCTCGGTCCAGGCCAGGCCGGTGACCTGCCCCACCTGATCCCGTTCCTCGGCCACACCGTAGCGGTAGCGGCGCACCCCCAGATACTTGTCCAGGTTCTTCGGGGTGACCAGGGTCTTGCGGTCCGAGTCCTTGAGCAGGTGGTTCTTCACCACCTTGCGGCAGATCTGGGAGATCTCCCGTTCCAGGTTGCGCACCCCGGACTCCCGGGTGTAATAGCGGATGATGTCCCGGATGGCCGCCTCGCTGACCACCAGCTCGCCCTCCTTGAGGCCGTTGTTCTTTACCTGTTTGGGCAGGAGATAGCTCTGGGCGATGCTGGTCTTCTCGTCCTCGGTATAGCCCGGGATGCGGATCACCTCCATGCGGTCCAGCAGCGGTCCGGGGATGTTCAGGCTGTTGGCGGTGGCCACGAACATGGTGTCCGAGAGGTCGAATTCCACCTCCAGGTAGTGGTCCACGAAGGTGCTGTTCTGCTCCGGGTCCAGCACTTCCAGCAGGGCCGAGGCCGGATCCCCCCGGAAATCCATGGCCATCTTGTCGATCTCATCCAGCAAAAACAGCGGATTGCGCGTGCCCACCTTGGACAGGTTCTGCACGATCTTGCCCGGCAGGGCACCGATGTAGGTGCGCCGGTGGCCGCGGATCTCCGCCTCGTCCCGCACCCCGCCCAGGGACATGCGGGTGAACTTGCGGTTGGTGGCCCGGGCGATGGAGCGGCCCAGGGAGGTCTTGCCCACCCCCGGGGGGCCCACCAGGCAGAGGATAGGCCCCTTGAGCTTGCGCACCCGTTGCTGCACGGCCAGGTATTCCAGGATGCGCTCCTTCACCTTCTCCAGACCGTAGTGGTCCTCGTCCAGGACCCGCTGGGCCCCGGCGATGTCGTTGCGCACCTTGGAGCGCTTCTTCCAGGGCACGCTGGTGAGCCATTCCACGTAGTTGCGCACCACCGTGGCCTCGGCGGACATGGGGGACATCATCTTCAGCTTGTTCAGCTCCGCCTGGGCCTTCTGCTGCGCCTCCTTGGGCATGCCCGCCTTGTCGATGCGCTGCTGCAGCTCCTCGAACTCGTTGGGGACGTCCTCCAGGTCCCCCAGCTCCTTCTGGATGGCCTTCATCTGCTCATTGAGGTAGTACTCCCGCTGGCTCTTCTCCATCTGCTGCTTGACGCGGCCGCGGATGCGCTTCTCGATCTGCAGGATGTCGATCTCCCCCTCGATGAGGGACATCAGGTGCTCCAGACGCGCGCGTACGTCCTCGATCTCGAGGATCTTCTGCTTTTCCTCGATCTTCAGGGACATGTGGGCGGCAATGGTGTCCGCCAGGCGGGCGGGATCATCGATGCCCGCCAGGGAGGTGAGGATCTCCGGCGGGATCTTCTTGTTCAGCTTCACGTACTGGTCGAAGAGGTTGAGCACGGAACGGGTGAGGACCTCCATCTCCCGTTCATCCACACTGGTCTGCGGCCGGATGGGGCTGATCTCGGCGGAGAAATGGGATTCGGTGTCGCTGAGTTCCACCACCCGGGCGCGCTCCGCCCCCTCCACCAGGACCTTGATGGTGCCGTCGGGGAGCTTGAGCAGTTGCAGGATGGTGGACAGGGTCCCCACGCGGTGGATCTCCTGGGCGGAGGGTTCGTCCACCTCGGCGCTCTTCTGGGCCACCAGCAGGATCTGCTTGTTGGCGGCCATGGCCGTATCCAGGGCGCGGATGGATTTCTCCCGGCCGACGAACAGCGGGATCACCATGTGCGGGTAGACCACCACATCGCGCAGGGGCAGCACGGGCACCGTCTGCAGGGGCTCGTCGATCACTGCCTGGGTCTTGGGTTCGTTATCCATGGTGCTTGATCTCATGTCGATTCGGTGACGGATCCCCCGAGGGACCCCCGGTTCCGGGATTGGCACGCGCCAATATCTACATTCATGGGTATGTCATGGGCGAAATCAAGGACCCGGGACGCAAAAAGGCGCTCCGGGGGGCCGGTGGCCCGGGAATGCGGAGGGAAACACGGGGGAAGGGGCCCCCAGGAACGGGGGCCCGGGGCGGCCATCCGCCCCGGGGGTATGATTCAGTCGTCCGAGGCGGCCTTCTGATAGTCGGAGTTCTCGTAGATCAGGTAGGGTTTGGCATCCCCGAGGATGACCGCGTCGTCGATCACCACCTTGGAGACCCCCTCGGTGGAGGGGATGTCGTACATGCTGTCCAGGAGAACCTGTTCCAGGATGGTACGCAGCCCCCGGGCCCCGGTCTTGCGCTCCATGGCGCGACGGGCCACGGCCCGCAGGGCGTCCTCGCGGAACTCGATCTCCACCCCCTCCATGTCGAACAGCCGGTGATATTGCTTGATCAGGGCGTTCTTGGGTTCGGTGAGGATGCGGATCAGGGCGTCCTCGTCCAGTTCCTCCAGGGTGGCCACCAAGGGCAGACGACCGACAAACTCGGGGATGAGACCGAACTTGATCAGGTCCTCCGGTTCGACGCTGAACAGGACCTGGGAATCGGAGCGGGATTCGTCCTTGGCCTTGATCTCGGCCGAGAAGCCGATGCCCCCCTTCTCCGTGCGGTCGCGGATCACCTTCTCCAGCCCGGCGAAGGCCCCGCCCACGATGAACAGGATGTTCTTGGTGTCCACCTGCAGGAATTCCTGCTGGGGATGCTTGCGCCCCCCTTGGGGGGGTACCGAGGCCACCGTGCCCTCGATGAGCTTGAGCAGGGCCTGCTGCACCCCCTCACCGGAGACGTCCCGGGTGATGGAAGGGTTGTCCGACTTGCGGGAGATCTTGTCGATCTCGTCGATGTAGACGATGCCCGTCTGGGCCTTCTCCACGTCGTAGTCGCACTTTTGCAGCAGCTTCTGGATGATGTTCTCCACGTCCTCGCCCACATACCCCGCCTCGGTGAGGGTGGTGGCATCGGCGATGGTGAAGGGCACATTCAGCAGCCGGGCCAGGGTCTCCGCCAGCAGGGTCTTACCCGAACCGGTGGGCCCGATCAGGAGGATATTGCTCTTGGCCAGTTCCACATCATCCCGGCCCTGGCGCGCCTCCAGCCGTTTGTAATGGTTATACACGGCCACCGAGAGGATCTTCTTGGCCCGTTCCTGGCCGATGACGTATTCGTCCAGGATCTGGCGGATCTCATGGGGGGTCGGCAATTTGCTGCCGCTGGCCGCGGCCTGCTCCTGCATCTCCTCGCGGATGATGTCATTGCACAGCTCCACGCACTCGTCGCAGATGAACACCGACGGGCCCGCGATCAGCTTGCGCACCTCGTGCTGACTCTTGCCGCAGAACGAGCAGTAGAGCAGCTTGCCGCTGTCGGGCTCCTTACCTTTCTTGTCGCTCATCAGCCGACCTCGTGTAATACCGTTCGATGACACCTTGCCCCTTTTGGGGCACGGATGCAAGAAGCCGTCGGGGCCCTGCCCTCACTTGCCCTCGGCCGGGGCGCGGGTCTCCAGGACGCTGTCCACGATGCCGTAGTCACGGCTCTCGAAGGCCCCCAGGAAACGGTCCCGATCCGTGTCCTCGGCGATGCGTTCCACCGGCTGGCCGGTGTGCCGGGAGAGGATGTCATTCAGCTGGTCCCGGACCTTGAGGATCTCCCGGGCGTGGATGTCGATGTCCGTGGCCTGGCCCTGGAACCCCCCCAGGGGCTGGTGGATCATGACCCGGGAATGGGGCAGGCAGTAGCGCTTGCCCGCGGCCCCGCCGGCCAGGAGCACGGCCCCCATGCTGGCCGCCTGGCCGATGCACAGGGTGCTCACGTCCGGCTTGATGAACTGCATGGTGTCGTAGATGGCCAGGCCTGCCGTCACCACGCCGCCGGGGGAGTTGATGTACAGGCTGATGTCCTTATCCGGATTCTCCGACTCCAGGAACAGCATCTGGGCCACGATCACGTTGGCCATGTAGTCCTCCACGGGACCCACGGCGAAGATCACGCGCTCCTTGAGCAGGCGCGAGTAGATGTCGTAGGCCCGCTCGCCGCGGGCCGTCTGCTCCACCACCATGGGCACCAGGTTCAGGGCCTGGGTGTCCTGGGCGCCGCCGCTGATCAGTCTGCCTTGGTTCATGACGATTCATTCTCCGGGGACGGGTTCATGAGGGCATCGAAGCTCGTGGGTTCATCGTTCACCTGGCATTGCTCCAGGACCCAGTCCACCACCTGCTGCTCCAGGACCATGGCCTCCAGGGTCTCCATGGCCTGCTTGTTGCTGCGGTAGTAGCTGATCACCTGTTGGGGATCCTGATAGCTGGAGGCCATGGATTCCAGTTCCGCCTGCACCCGTTCCGGCTCCACCTGGATCTCCTGGCGGCGCACGATCTCGCGGATCACCAGCCCCAGGATCACCCGGCGCCGGGCCTCGTCGCGGTAGCCCTCGTCGGCGTCCTCCCCTTCCTGGGGGGCGCCGTAACGGCCCCGGGCCTGCTCCTTCAGGCGGTTGATCTCCTCCTTCACCAGGGACTCGGGCACCTCGATGGGGTTGCGCTCCAGGAGGGCGTCCATCACCTGGTCCTTGACACGGGCCTTCACCGCCTGGGTCATCTCCCGCTCCATGTTGCCGCGCACCTCCTGGCGCAGCTTCTCCACCCCGCCCTCTTCGATGCCAAAGGCACGGGCGAAGTCCTCGTCCACCTCGGGCAGGCGCCCCTCACGCACGTGCTTGACCCGGATGGAGAAGACCGCCTCGCGGCCCGCCAGGTTCCCGGCCGGGTAGTCCTCCGGGAAGGTCACCTGGATGGATTTCTCCTCACCCGGCTGCACGCCCGTGAGCTGTTCCTCGAAGCCCGGGATCATGCGCCCGGCCCCCAGCTCGATGGCCATGTCCTCGCCCTTGTTGCCGTCGAAGGGCTCGCCGTCGATGGTGCCCTCGAAGTCGAGGACCACCTGGTCGCCGTCGGCGGCAGGGCGCTCCACGTCATCCCATTCCCGGCGCTGACGGCGCAGGGATTCGATCACCCGATCCACATCGGCGTCGCTCACCTCCACCTGCGGCCGCTGGATGGCCACGCCGTTCATGTCGGCCGGCTCCACCTCGGGGAAGACCTCGAAGGTGGCCACGTATTCCAGGGCCTGGCCGGCCTCCATGGAACGGGGCTCGATCTCCGGCGCCCCGGCGGGGACGATCTTCTCCTGGGTCAGGGCCTCATGGTAGGAGGTCTGCAGCAGTTCGCTCACCACCTCCTGGTAGACCCCGTCGCCGTAGCGCTTCTTCACCACCTTGAAGGGCACCTTGCCGGGACGGAAACCGTCGATCCGCACCCGCTTGGTCAGCGACTGGAGGCGCCGATCCACTTCGTCCTGGACGCGCTCGGCGGGGACCTGCACCGTCATCCGGCGCTCCAGACTGCTCAGGGACTCCACTGATACTTGCATGGATTGCAAACCTCTTCGCCTCTGCTTCTCTTGAATCCTTGGGGGTGGGACCGCGGCAGCCGACCAAGCCGCACGGGGGTGTCATGCGGACGCGGCGGCCGATGGATGTTCGATGGTGCGAAAGGAGAGACTCGAACTCTCACGGGTTACCCCACTGGAACCTAAATCCAGCGCGTCTACCAGTTCCGCCACTTTCGCACAGGACGATCCGCTCCAATCGTGTGACATCAATTATACAAGGAGACCGGCGGCTTCATAACCCGCCGCGGGTCCGGGGGATGGATGCAAAAAGGGCCCGGCGTTGGCCGGGCCCTGGCAGTGGCCCCGGGCAACGGACCTGGCCGGTGCCCGGGGCGGGAAGTTGGTGGGCCGTGAAGGACTCGAACCTTCAACCAATGGATTAAGAGTCCACTGCTCTACCAATTGAGCTAACGGCCCTGAAACTGCAAAACCCCAAAGGGGTTCAGGAACTGGGGTGGCCGACGGGATTCGAACCCGCGACAACCGGAATCACAATCCGGGACTCTACCATCTGAGCTACGGCCACCATCGCCTTGCTGTCTTCGCTTCCGCCGCCCCGTGTATGGCGCGCCCGGCAGGACTCGAACCTGCAACCCTCGGCTTAGAAGGCCGATGCTCTATCCAGTTGAGCTACGGGCGCGGAGCCTTCACACCGCTTGCGGGCTGATGGTCGGGGTAGAGGGATTCGAACCCCCGACATCCTGCTCCCAAAGCAGGCGCGCTACCAGACTGCGCTATACCCCGGAGTCTCCCGAGCATCGCGTGCAGCCGGGGCGATGCGGAAGTTGGCTATCTTAGTCGCGATTCTCCGCGGCGTCAATGCGTGCGGCGGCCCGTTCCCGGCAGGCCCGCTCCGCCCGCAGCAGGCGCTTGCGGCGCCAGCGGTGCAACACCCACCCCGGACCGGACAGGGCGTAGAGCAAAAACCCCGTCCACAGCACCTTGGCCGGGTCCAGGGCCGTGAGCATGACGGCGAACACCATGGCCAGAAGGGCGAAGAAGGGCACCCGGTTGCGGAAATCCACATCCTTGAAACTGAAGTAGGTGACGTTGCTCACCATGGCCAGGCCCGCCAGCACCGCCAGCACGAAGGCCGGGATTGCCAGGACTTTGCCGGACACGCCCAGATCGCTCCAGACCCAGACCATACCCATGAGCACGGCCGCGGCGGAGGGGCTGGGCAGCCCCTGGAAGAAACGCTTGTCCGAGACCCCCGCCTTGATATTGAAGCGGGCCAGGCGCAGGGCCGTGGCGGCGATATAGAAGAAGGTGGCCACCCAGCCCAGTTGACCCAGACCGTTCAAGGCCCAGAGATAGAGCACCAGGGCCGGGGCCACGCCGAAGGAGACCATGTCGGCCATGGAATCGTACTCGGCGCCGAAGCGGGTCTGGGTATGGGTGAGCCGCGCGATGCGCCCGTCCATCCCATCCAGGACCATGGCCACGAAGACGGCGACCGCGGCCCGGGTGAAGTCGGCATCCATGGCGGCCAGGATGGCATAGCAGCCGGCGAACAGGGCCGCCGTGGTGAACAGGTTCGGCAGCAGGTAGATGCCGCGGGAGACGGAGGATCGACGGGGGAACCCGTTCACACCGGACCTCCGGGCTGTTTGTGCACCAGGGTGGCGAGCACCCCGCTGCCGGCCAGGACCCGGCTCCCCGGGGCCACCTCGGCCCGGGCCGAGGCGGGCAGATAGAGTTCCACCACCCGGCCGAAACCGAGAAAACCGCAGCGGCGGCCCTGCCCCAGACGGTCACCGGTGGTCACCGGGCAGCGCATGAGATGGGGCCAGTCGCGACAATTCACCGTCAGCACCACGTCATCCTGCTCGTCCGTGGTGAGCCAGAGCCCGAAGCGGCTGCCCTTCTCCATGCGATGGTGTGCTGCCGGCCGCCAATAGCGCTGCACCCTGCCCTCCACCGGGCTGTGCAGATTGAACTCGCCGCCACGCCCCTGGCGCAGGGTGATGCACAGGGCATCCCGGTCCAGGAACGGATCGCGGCACTCCCCCACCCGCTCCACCACGGCATCCACGGGACTGACCACCCCTAAGGGTCGGGGCGGGATCTCCCGGGGAAGGCTGCGGAAGAGGAACCCACCCCCCAGCAGCAGGAGCCAGCTGGGCAGGGCCCAGGGACCCAGTATCAGGTGGGCAACGGCCACCAGCACGGCCAGGGCGGCGAGGTAGGGACGTCCTTCTGGGGCGATGGGCAGCATGGAGGATCCGCGTGTTCAAGGCCGCCTATTCTCCACGATCCGGCCGGTGGAAACCAACCGGGGGAGGGCCCGTCCCCGGTCCCTCCCCCGCATGCCTGCCTGAAGACCCAGGCCCCGTACGGGGCTGCGGCCTCAGTTCCTGGACTTGTCGACGATCTTGTTGGCCTTGATCCAGGGCATCATGTCCCGCAGGCGCTGCCCCACCTGCTCCAGTTCATGGGCCTCCGCCAGGCGGCGGCTGGCCTTCAGGCGCGGGGCGCCGGCGGTGTTCTCCAGGATGAACTCGCGGGCGAACTCGCCGTTCTGGATCTCCTTGAGGATGCGGCGCATCTCCTCCTTGGTCTGCTCGGTCACCACCCGCGGGCCGCGGGTGACATCGCCGTACTCGGCCGTATTGGAGATGGAGTAGCGCATGTTGGCCACGCCCCCCTCGTACATCAGATCCACAATGAGCTTGAGCTCATGCAGGCACTCGAAGTAGGCCATCTCCGGCGGATAGCCCGCCTCCACCAGGGTCTCGAAGCCGGCCTGCACCAGGGCGGAGGTGCCGCCGCAGAGCACGGCCTGTTCGCCGAACAGGTCGGTCTCGGTCTCGTCCTTGAAGGTGGTCTCGATGACCCCGGCACGGCCGCCGCCGTTGGCGGAGGCATAGGACAGGGCCACCTCCCGGGCGCGGCCGGAGGCGTCCTGGTGCACGGCGATGAGGCTGGGGACCCCGCCCCCCTGGGTATAGGTGGAGCGCACCAGATGGCCGGGGCCCTTGGGGGCCACCATGATCACGTCCAGGTCGGCCCGGGGCTGAATCTGGCCGAAGTGGATGTTGAAGCCGTGGGCGAAGGCCAGGGCGCCGCCCTCCTTGAGGTTGGGTTCGATCTGTTCCGCGTAGAGGCGGGCCTGGTGCTCGTCCGGGGCCAGGACCATCACCAGATCGGCCCCCTTCACCGCCACCTCGATGTTCTTGACGTTCAGCCCGGCGTTCTCGGCCTTCTTGGCGGAGGCGGAGCCGGGCCGCAGCCCCACGGTCACGTCCACACCGGAGTCCTTGAGGTTGTTGGCGTGGGCATGGCCCTGGGAGCCGTAGCCGATGATGGCCACCTTCATCCCCTGGATGATGGAAAGATCGGCGTCTTTGTCGTAGTAGACCTGCATTGGTGAAATCCCCGGATGGATTGAAAAGAAAAGCCAGGAGGAAGCGGGGGCACGCGGCATCCCCGCTTCCGTATCGGATCCTACAGCCTGAGGGCCACGTCGCCGCGGGCGATGCCCATGACACCGGAACGCACCACCTCCACCACGTCGAAGGGGCGCATGGCCTCGATGAAGGCATCCAGCTTGGCGCTGTCGCCGGTGAGCTCCACCACGTAGGTGTCGCCGCTGACGTCGATGATGCGGCCGCGGAAGATCTCCGCCATGCGCATCACCTCCGCCCGGTCCTCGCCGCCGGCGACCTTCACCTTCATCATGGCGATCTCCCGCTCGATGTGGCGATGCTCGGTCAGGTCCAGGAGCTTGACCACGTCCACCAGCTTGTTCAGCTGCTTGGTGATCTGCTCCACCACCTCCTCGGAGCCGCGGGTCACCAGGGTGAGCCGCGACAGGGTGGGGTCCTCCGTGGGGGCCACGGTGAGGGACTCGATGTTGTAGCCCCGTGCCGAGAACAGCCCCGCCACCCGGGACAGGGCCCCGGACTCGTTTTCCATCAGTATCGAGATGATGTGTCGCATGGGCTCACAGGAGGATCATTTCGTTCTGCCCCGCACCCGCCGGGACCATGGGATAGACGTTCTCGTCCGCGTCGGTGATGAAGTCCATGAAGACCAGGCGGTCCTTCATGTCCAGGGCCTCCCGCAGGGCCCCCTCCACGTCCGCGGGGCGCTCGATGCGCATGCCCACGTGACCGTAGGCCTCGGCCAACTGCACGAAATCCGGCAGGGCCTCCATGTAGGACATGGCGTAGCGGCCCTGATAGAAGAACTCCTGCCATTGGCGCACCATGCCCATGTAGCTGTTGTTCAGGGTCAGGACCTTGATGGGCAGGCGGTACTGCAGGGCCGTAGAGAGTTCCTGGATGCACATCTGGATGCTGGATTCGCCGGTGATGCAGGCGACCGTCTCGCCGGGATGGGCCAGCTGCGCGCCGATGGCGGCCGGCAAGCCGAAGCCCATGGTGCCAAGCCCCCCGGAATTGATCCAGCGGTTGGGCTTGTCGAAGCCGTAGAACTGGGCGGCCCACATCTGGTGCTGACCCACATCCGAGGTGATGAAGGCATCGCCATTGGTGAGGCGGTGCAGGGTCTCGATGACCGCCTGGGGTTTGATGCGTTCGCTCGCCCGGTCGTATTTGAGGCAGTCCATGGCCCGCCATTCGTCGATCTGCTTCCACCATTTCTCCAGGGCGTCGGCATCCGGCCGCCGGTCCCGGGCGCGGATCTCCTTGAGCATGGCACGCAGCACCGGCTCCACCTGACCGACGATGGGCACGTCCACCTTCACGTTCTTGGAGATGGAGGCCGGATCCACGTCCACATGGATGATGCGGGCGTTGGGACAGAACTTGGCCACGTTGCCGGTGACCCGGTCATCGAAGCGGGCGCCGATGGCGACGAGCACGTCGGCATGGTGCATGGCCATATTGGCCTCGTAGGTGCCGTGCATCCCCAGCATGCCCAGGAACTGGCGGTCCGAGGCCGGGTAGGCCCCGAGCCCCATGAGGGTGTTGGTGATGGGGAAGTCCAGCAGGCGGGTGAACTCGGTGAGCAGCTTCGAGCCCCCTCCCAGGATCACCCCCCCGCCGCTGTAGATCACCGGCTGGCGCGCCTGCAGGAGCAGGTCCACCGCCCGCCGGATCTGCCCCGGATGCCCCTTCACCGTGGGGTTGTAGGAGCGCATGCGGATGGACTTGGGGTAGTGGAACTCGCAGCGGTCGGCGGTGATGTCCTTGGGGATATCCACCACCACCGGGCCCGGCCGGCCGGTGGTGGCCAGGTAGAAGGCCTTTTTGATGGTGACGGCCAGGTCCTTCACGTCCTTCACCAGGAAGTTGTGCTTCACGCAGGGGCGGGTGATGCCCACGGTGTCCACCTCCTGGAAGGCATCGTTGCCGATGAGGCTGGTGGGCACCTGACCGCTGAACACCACCATGGGCACCGAGTCCATGTAGGCGTTGGCGATGCCGGTGACGGCATTGGTGGCGCCGGGGCCGGAGGTGACCAGCACCACCCCCGGACGGTTGGTGGACTTGGCATAGCCCTCGGCGGCGTGTACCGCCGCCTGCTCGTGGCGCACCAGCACATGACCCACCTGGTCCTGCTTGAACAGGGCGTCGTAGATATGCAGGACCGAGCCCCCGGGATAACCGAATACCAGGTCGACACCCTCCTCCTGCAAGCATCGGGTGAATATCTCGGCGCCGGTCAATTCCACTGTCTCGCTCTCCTGGTGCACGCAACGGACCCCTGCCCCCACGCACAGGACCCGTGCGCGGGGGCAAATCATGGGGAAAAGGTTCGATGATAATATGAGGCGGCGTGAATTTCACTACCGGGATGGCCCACCAGGCCCTTTGCCCCGCCCGGCGACCCGGGATAGACCGGCGCGGACCGGGGGCACCCCGGGGATGGGATGCCCGCGCCAGGGGGGAAGCGGTCTCAGTCCTCGGTCTCGGGGTCGAAGGTGCCCACCCGCTCCCCGGCCATCTGCCGGCGCACCACCGCCACGTCCCGTCCCTCCAGGGGGAAGGGAAAGGACATGATGTCCGTCGGGCTGGAATCCCCGTAGGGCCGGTTGCAGGCGGAGACGGTCGCCTCGCCGCTGCCCGGGCAGCCGGAGGTGCGAAACGGCGTGCCCGCATCGATGAGCCCCTCCACGGTCTTTGCATCCAGGCCGAAGTCCACCACCTCACCGGCCCCGTTGAAGCGCATCGCCTCCACGCGTCCGCCCATGTAATCAATGAGGTAACGGCCCAACTGCACCCGCCGCCAGTGGGCATGGGGCACCGGGGGGCGGTCCTCCATCATCGACCCCCGCTCGGGGAAGAAGGCGAACAGGTGATTGTGGCCGCCCAGGTCCCGCACCCGTTGACAGAGCCGAAGCATCTCCTCCTCCGTCTCCCCCATGCCGCAGATCAGGTGCACACCGAAGCGTTCGGGCCCGAAGATCTCCGCCGCCCATTCCAGGGTGCGCCAGTACCGGTCCCAGCGGTGGGGGCCGCCCACCGGAGCGCCGCGGGTGCGCGCGAAGACCTCCGGGGTGGCGGCGTCCAGGGCCACGGTGAAGATCTGCGCGCCGGCATCATGCAGCCGCTCCAGGTCCTCCCGCTGCATGGAGGTGGGGTTGGACAGGATGGAGACGGGGATATGGGGCAGGGCCTCCACCCAGCGCCGCAGCAGGTTCAGGGTGTCCTCATCGGAGCGGGGGTGGGTGATCATGGAGATGCACATGCGCTGGAAGCGCCCCCCGTCGGCCCCCTCCCGCACCCGCTGGATCACATCCTCGTAGCGGGCCGTGGGCCAGTCCACCCGGATGAAGTTCCGGTCGGCATAGGCCCGGTCCTCCTCGCGGTGGCGTGCCAGACCGCAATAGCTGCAGTTGGCGCGGCAGCCCTCGGGATAGGTCACCAGCAGGTTGAGGCAGTGGGTACAGCCGGTACGGTGCATGCGCCCGGGCACCAGCCCCAGGGTGATGGCCGCCGCAGTGGACATCTGCACGTATTCCGGGGAGCGCATCTCCGGTGTCTTCACATAGGGGTCGGGCCGGTAGAAATGCACCGGCGCCCCGGCCTGGGTCTGTACGCTCATCGGCTCGTACCTCCTGGATGCGGGTCCGGCCCGCATGGCCTTGGTTGATGGGGGATGGCTTGCCTCCGCCCTCAGGCGGTGGCGGTGAAATACTCGTCGAAGGCGATCCAGCCCCGCCGGTGCGGGGCGTCCTCGCCGGCCCGGGGGGTCCCCCAGATGCGCCCCAGTTCCCGGCGGCGGGCCACGGCCCGCACCAGCCCGGGGCCGTAGGTGTCCTGCAGGTCCTCGGCATAGGCCTCGGCTGCGGCGGGATCACCGCCGGCCCGATCCGCCGCCGCCGTCCCGGCCGCCTCGCCGGAGAGCACTGCCGGGGCGATGCCGCCGCCGGTGATGGGATGGGTGAGGCCCGCGGCGTCCCCGGCAAACAGCACCCGCTCGTGGCACAGGGGATCCCGCAGCCCCCCCACGGGGATGGCGCCGCCGGTGCGTGCCAGGATGCGCGCCTCCACCAGGCCCTCATTCACCAGTTGCCGGTGCCAGGCCTCCAGGGGGGCCTTCAGGTCCCGGGCCCGGGACTTGTCCATGCCCAGCCCCAGATGGGCCTGCCCGCCCCGGGGGAAGAGCCAGCCGTAGCCCCCGGGAAAGGCCGGCGAGAGCCGCACCAGGGTGTCCGTGCGGCCCTGGATCAGGGGTACGGTGTACTGGCGGGTGTGCACGCAGGGCAGCGGCGGCAGGCCCAGCCGGGCGGCCACGGTGGATGCGGGGCCGTCGGCGGCCACCAGGGCCCCGAAGGCGACGCTCTGGATCTCCCCGGACCGTTGTATGCGGGCCCTGCCCGCCCGGGGATCCAGGTCCAGCAATGCACTTCGGGTCCAGAGGATGGCCCCCCGTTGCCGCGCCTGTGCCGCCAGCCCCTGGTCGAAGGCCGCCCGGTCGATGATCATGCCCGGGAAATCGGAGACCCGGGTGGCCCCGGAGGGCAGCACGGTGGTCATGTGCTCGATGGCCTGTACCCAGGCCCCGGTCTCCCGGGCGTAGCGCCCCATGGGCAGGGGGACGAATTCGGCGCACTGCACCGGGACCCCGATGCGGTGGCGGCGCTCCACCGCCAGCACCTGCGCCCCCCGGGCGGCGGCGGCAGCCGCGGCCCGGGCCCCGGCGGGCCCCAGCCCCACCACCAGCACGTCAACCGACGGCATGGGCATCCTGCCCCGTCCCGGCCGATGCCAGGGCCTGCCGCAGCACCTGCAGGAAGTCCTCCCGGGTCAGGTGCAGCATCTCCACACGATAGCCATCGAAGAAGGCATGCACCGCCGGTTCCAGCTGGGCCACCGGGATGCCGCGCAGGGCCGCCTCCAGATCCGCCACCATGCGCCGGGGATGGGTGAAGAAATCCCCGGTGATCCAGGCCTGGGCGATGTGCCCCCGGTCCCGGTCCAGGATCAGCCCGGCGCGCATGAACCCGCCCGGGCAACGGTGCACCCCCTCCAGCAGGGGGGCATCGGAGACCGGTCGGTTGCGCTGATAGATCCATTCGGGGGTATCCATCTCCGCCAGGGCCTCGCGGAAGCGATCCTGTTCGGCGGTGTTCAGTTCCCCCGGCACCGGATCCACGCCAAAGGCCTCGGCGAAGGCCCCGGCCAGGGCATCGTGCACCTGGTGCAGCGGCGGGAGCGCCCCCAATAGATCCTTGAGGTTGGCCACCCGCTCCCGCGCCGAGGCGATGGCCTTGTCCGAGAGCTTCTCCGCCGGGATGCGCAGCACCCGCAGCATGCGTTCCACGTCGAAGTCCAGCAGCAGTGTCCCCTGATACAGGATGGAGTCGCCATCGAAGGCCCCGCCGGTGCCGGAGATCTTGCGCCCGTCCACCTCGATGTCGTTGCGCGGCCGGTAGCGCGCGTCCACCCCCAGGCGGCGGATGCCCTCGGCGGCGGCCCGGCAGATGCGCCCGGCGATGGCCTCCATGTCGGCGGTGCCCAGAAAGCGCCGGTCCAGGTACAACTCCCAGCCGATCTGGGTGGGATCGAAGTAGATGGCCCCGCCCCCGGTGATGCGCCGCTGGATGTCGATCCCCTCCGCCCGGCAGACCCCGGGCAGCAGTTCCTGATCCACGTTCTGATGGAAGCCCACCAGGGCCGAGGGCTGGAAGCGCAGGAAGCGCAGGGTATGGGGCGACCGGCCCTCCTGGTGGCACTCCAGCAGGGCCCGGTTCAGGGCCAGGTTCTCGGCCGCCCGGCGCAGGCCGGTATCCAGTACCCGCAACGTGCGTTCATCGCGCATGGCTCATCCCCCCGCGGCCACCACCGGGATGCCGCCGGGGGCCACCCCGACCCCCCGGCGGCGGGCCCGTTCATCGGCGATCACCGCCTCCAGATCGATCTCCAGCCCCGCCTCGGTGCCGTTGGCCGTCCCCGCCTCCCCCAGGGTCATGGAACAGCAGGCGGGGATCACCCGCGCACGGCGTCCCAGGCGGGTGGCCAGCTCCACGATCCCGTCCGCCGGGTGGGCGATCCCGTCCAGGCCCGCCATGACGGCATAGGCGTCCATGGCCCCCTTGACCTCCCCGGCCGGGCGGGCGCAGCCCAGCAGCAGCCGGGTGTCCTTCAGGGTGCGCCGCGCCTCCAGGAAGTAGCGGCCCACCTCCCCGGCCCCGGGGGTGGCGAAGGGTTTGCGCTCGGGGGCGTAGAAGGGCATCACCACCACCAGCACCACGGCATCCGGCGGGTGGCGGCGGATCATGCGCAGGGCCTCCCACTCCCCCAAAAAGCGCCCGTAGTGCAGCCCCATGACGATGTGGGGTACCACCTTCATGCGGGTCTTCACCAGGGCCTCCAGGGTGGCCTCGAAGTCCTCCACCGAGCGGCGCAGGTGATAGACCCGGGTGATGGTCTCCTGGGCGCCGATGACGTCCATCATGGCGGTGTCCACCCCCGCCTGTTCCATGCAGCGGGCGGTATCGTCGTCCACCAGGGCGGTGTGCAGGGCGATGCGAAAGCCCGGGAAGTGGTCCTTGATGCGCCGGATGGTGTCGTAGAAGGGGCCGTATTCCACCTCGTTGCGGTGGTTGGAGCCCCCGGTGAGGAGCATGCCCCGGCCGCCGTCCGCCACGATGCCCTGCACCACCTGCCACAGCTCCCCGGGGGTGGTGGCCGGGATCATGGGCTCCAGCAGTTGGCCCTTGCAGTGGTCGCACTGCAGTTTGCAGTGGGACCCGGTGACCGAGACCGCGGGCCAGGCGTTCTTGCCGCAGCTGCGGATCTCGGAGGTCTGATAGGTCTTGAAGGTGGGGGTGTAGAGATCCACCGGGGTGGCCTCGCCGTCGAACCGGGCCCCGTGCGCCGCCTCCAGGGTGCGCACCAGATCCGGATCCAGCGGGATGTCCTCCAGGGGCTCCACCCGGGCCAGACGTGATTGCCAGTCGCTCATGGGAATCCTTCGCTCTGGGGGGATCGGGCCCCTCCTGCGGGGAGGGGCCACTCCGGCGGGCTTCAGCAGCCCTCGAAGCCGTCGGCGTCCATCTTCTCCTGGAAGGCCTGCAGGGCCTCGCTGCCGGTCTTGAGGCCGGCGGTATCCCCGTCCCAGTCGGCGGGCTGGATCTTCACCAGCCAGCCCTCGCCGTAGGGGTCCTGGTTGATCAGGCCGGGATTGGCGGAGACGGCCTCGTTCACCGCCGTGACCTCACCGCCCACGGGGGTCTTGGCCGGCCCCACCCACTTGCCCGACTCCACGGTGGCGCAGGACTTGTCCTTCTTCACGTCCTTGCCCACCTTCTTCGGGGTGTAGGACACCACCTGGCCCGCCAGGGTGGCGGCATAGGCGGTGAGCCCCACGGTGGCGGTGCCGTCGGATTCCCGGCGCACCCAGACGTTGTTCTCGACGCTGTAGAGCAGATCCTCCGGCAGTTCGCAGCCCTTGACGGCTCCCATGCTTTTTCCTCCCAGTTTCTTATGAAGATATGACTAAAGGCATCCCGAGTATCCGGGTTGTGGCGGGGGCACGGTCCTGATCTGGATCAAACACAGCCGTCCCCGGGGCTTGGCTCAGAAGGACAGCACCTTGTCCGCCTGCAGCAGCAGGTCCCCCAGATCGCTGGCCCGCCCCACGTGGTCCACCTCCTCGATGAGGTCCGTTTGCGGGTCGATGCCGTACCCCGGCAGGGCGGGATCGCAGACATGCAGGATCACCCCCGCCCGCTTGGCGTCGCGGATGAACTCGATGACGCGCTTGCCCCCTTCCATGGCGCGCAGTTCCTCGGCCACGCCCCGGCGCATGAGCTGCACCCCCGCCATGGTGAAGAAGATGTGCACGCGGGCGTCCATGGCCGCCAGCACCGACCCCAGGTAGAAGGGGGTGCCGCAGCGGGCGGGGGTATCGGGTCCGCTGGTCATCACCAGCAGGACGGTCTGTTCGGCGTCGTCTTGTTCCATGTCATGGCTGGACACGATGGGTCCTCAGGTTGCCTGCTTGCAGTGGATCTCATCCCGGCGCGCCCGTGCGCAGTAGCCCTCCCGGGCGGCCTCGCCGGTGATAAAGCGCCCCAGCACGGCGCCGGCCCCGCCCGGGGTCTCCACCCGGGCGATCCAGGCCCCGTAGGGATCGGCATTGAGCAGCTCCGGTTGCTCCATGATGCGTTCATTGGCCTCGACGATGGTGCAGTCGATGAAATTGGGCACGGGGCCGGCCCATTTCCCGCTCTCGATGGTGGCCACCGGTTTGCCCGGCGGCCGGCGGGTCCCCGGCCGGCGCACGCGCACGTGCAGGATGTGCCCGGCGATGGCCTGGGACAGGTCCGTCATGCCCACCGTGAGGGTGTCGTCCGGTTCACGGCGAAGCCAGATCTGGTATTCGTCGTCGTAGTACCGGTCCGGTCTGAAGTCGCAGCCGTTACAGTCCATCTATGCGCTTCCCGCCGGGCCGCCCGGGGTCCCCCCGGGCACGCCGTGGTCCTCAGATCACCCCCTTCGCCCGCAGCAGGTCGAGGGAATCGCTGACGTTCTCATGGATCCCCAGCTTGCGGGGGGACAGCCCCATGGCCAGCCCCAGCAGCTGCGTGAAGTAGAGGATCTTCACGTTGGTGGTGATGCCGAACTCCGTCTCGGCCCGTACCTGGTGCATCTCCAGGCCGGAGTGGCAGGTGGGGCATTCCGTGGCGATGACATCGGCCCCCGCCGCCTCCGCCGCCTGCAGCAGGTTGAGCACCAGTTGGGTGGAGGTGTCGGCGTCCGAGAGGGTATGGGCACCGCCGCAGCAGGCGGTCTTCAGGGGGAAGTCCACGTTCACCGCGCCGGCGGCGGCCAGCAGGTCGTCCATGAAGTGGGGCCGGTAGGTGGACTCGGACCCGGGCCCCCGGTCCTTCTCCGGGAAGATCTGCCGCGGCCGGGTATACATGCAGCCATAGTAGTTGGCGATGCGCAGGCCGTTGAGGCCCTTCTTGAGCTTGCGGCGCAGGCCGTCGGGCCCCAGCTCTTCCATGAGCCACTCCAGCAGGTGCAGGGTGCGCACGTCCCCGGCATAGACCGGGTCCTCGGCCTTGCGTGCCATGTCCTGCACGGTCTGCATCGTCTCCCCCGAGGTGGCGGTCTCGTACTCCGCCTTCTTGAGGTTGTGATAGCAGCCGTTGCAGGGGGCCATGACGGTGTCCATGCCCATGCGCTCGGCGACGATGGCTAGATTGCGCGAGGACAGATAGGTCTGCAGCATGGGATGGACGTTCTTCACCTCCATGGCCCCGCAGCAGTTGTAGTCGGGCATCTCCTCCATCTCCAACCCCAGGGACTGTACCAGGACTCGGGTGGACTTGTGGTAGGGGCCACCGGAGCCCTCCAGCGCACAGCCGGGATAGTATGCAACCTTAGCCATGGGCGGCCTCCTTCTGTTCCTGGATGTACTCCTTGAGGACCTTTCGCGTCTTGCCCCAGGAGCGGGTGCGGGGGGCATGCAGGAGATGGCCACCCATGCGCAGCCCCATGCCCACGGGCATGTGACGCATGAGGCGGCCGCCAAAGACCCGCAGCCAGCCCTGGAAGAGGGACTGCCCCGTGCGGCGGAAGAAGGTCACGATCAAGTGGGCATCCTCCATGCGGCCGGTGTCCATGACCTGGTCGGCAAAGGCCTCGTCGAAGATCGTGGAGGGGCTCTTCTGGGTGTACCCTTCCGCCTCCAGCCAGTGGGCCAGCGCCTTCATCACCCCCTCGGGGCGCACGTCCCGGGGACAGATGTGGGTGCACTTGTTGCAGGAGACGCACTGCCAGATGATGTCCTTGTCCTTGATGATCTCGTCCTTGAGGCCCAGGCGCACCGCGTAGATCCAGTAGCGCGGATTGAACTGCACGTTCTGGGCGTACATGGTGCAGGAATTGGTGCACGAACCGCATTGCCAGCAGCGGTGCACGTTCTCCCCGCCGGGGATGCTGCGGATACGGGCCTCGAAGTCCTCATCATAGGTGGTGAGGGTCCGTGGCGTGATCATCGTGTTCCAGTGCCCGGAGACGTCCACACCGTCCACCACCAGCTTGTCGTGATGGAGCAGACGCTCGGGTTCGATGAGGGATTTCTCGTGAATCGCCATGCTCTTCTCCGAAACTCAAGGCCAGCGGTCCGGGCCTAGTGCCATGTCCTCGACGCGGCGGCGTGGCGTTCGCCCCGCCGCTGGTCGATCCCCAGTAGTTTCACCACCAGCTCCATGGGATCCTGCCGGGCGCCGAAGTCCCCCTGCAGGATCCCCAGTCCGCCGGAGACGGAACGCACATAGTCCGCATACCCCCGGGCCAGGATCAGATCCGTGATCAGGGGCAGGTCGCGGTAGAACCCGCTGGCGGTCAGGTGCTCCACGAACCAGGCCCGTACCGCCTCCAGATCCTCCGGGGTGGCCCCCAGGGGGAGATGGTCCAGATCCTCGCTGCCGGCCACGAACTGGCGCACCGCGCCGCTCATGGTGCCCGTATCCCACACCCAGCGGGTCATCAGCGGCACGGCCTCGGGCCGGCGAAAGTGCAGCACCTCCGCCGCCCAGTCCCAGGCGCAACGGCGCAGCTTGCGGTCCGCCGCCGGGAAGGCGTCGCAGAAGGCCTGCATGCGGTCCATGAGCGGGGCCTTTGCGTAGACCAGCTCCAGCAGGGCCCGGGAGGCGGTCCCGGGATCCCGGGACACCCCCTCGGCCAGGCGCCGCCGCGCGGGGAAGACGCAATCCAGCAGGACCGTGACCACCCCGGCGTCCAGGTGGGCCGGCGGCGCGGCCTCAGGCAGGGCGGCGAGGAAGACCCGCTGCTTGCCCCGCAGGGCCTCCAGATAGGTCTCCACCCCGCCCCGGTCCTTCATGTCCTCCAGCAGGCCGTCGAGCTTGTGGGCGGCGATGCGCGGTTCCAGACGGATCGCCAGGCGGGCCGGTTCGATGCCCCGTTCCATGGCCATCTCAACCCGCCTTGCGCCCATGGGGCTGCACGTCCGCCGCAGCGCGGCAACCGGCGGCCGCCCCCTGGGAGATGGAATCGTCGATGGTCTCGGGCCCGTAGGCGGCACCGCAGGCGTAGATCCCGGGGCGGCTGGTGCCGCAGGGATTGGTGTAATGCTCCGCGCGCTGCAGGTAGCCATGTTTCTCCAGGTCCACGCCAAAGACCCGGGCGATCTCCGGATTGTCCTGGTTGGGATCCATGCCCACGGCGTGCACGACGATGTCGAAGGGGATGACGATGGGCCGCTTCACCAGGGTGTCCTCCCCCTTCAGCAGCAGGCGGCCGTCCCCGGAGGCGGTCACCTCGGCGATGCGGGCCTTGACGAACTTGGTCTGGAATTCCTCCTGGGAGGTCCAGTAGAAGCGGTCCTCGTAGAGGCCGAAGGTGCGGATGTCCATGTAGTAGATGAACACCTCCGTCTCGGGGGAGAGCTCCTTGATCTCCATGGCCAGGTTGGTGGAGACGGTGCAGCAGATCTTGGAGCACCACTCCCGCCCGATCTGCCGGTCCCGGGAACCGACGCACAGGAGGATGGCCACCCGCTCGGGGGTGCGGCCGTCGGAGGGGCAGGCGATCTTGCCGTTGGCCACCATCTGTTCCATCTGGGTGGTGGTGATCACGTCCGGGAAGGTGCCAAACCCCCATTCGGGCTTGTTCACCGGATCGAAGTGGGTGAACCCCGTGGCCAGGACCACGGCACCGGCCTTCACCTTCTGGCCGTTATCCAGTTCGGCGGTGAAGTCACCAGCCTCCCCGTCCAGGCGCGTGACCCGGGTGCCCTTGTGCACGGTGATCTTCTCCTCCTCCTCCACCCGCCGCACCATGCGGCCGATGGCGTCCCGGGCCCATTCGCCGGAGGGGACCAGCTTGGCGTAGCCGGAGAGGATGGGGGCGCCCCCCAGGGTGTCCTCCTTCTCCACCAGCACGGCCCTGCGGCCCGCGCCCGTCACCTGGGCGGCGGCCGACAGCCCCGCCGGCCCCGATCCGACGATCAGTACTGTGTCCTGCATGATGCCTTACCCCCCGTAAGCCAGTTCGGGTTTGTAGAGATATTCGATGTTTCCCTGCTCGACCTCCTTGAGGTAGGCCTGGAAGTTCTTTTTCGCCTGGGACCAGGAGATCCCCATCTTCTCCACCAGTTCCTCGCAGGGGGAGGCATGCCACTGCAGCTGGACGATCTTGAAGGGATCGGCACCGCAGGCCAGGGCGGCGAACTGCACCTCCGCCATGATGGGCACCTGGAAGTCCTGCTGATGCGCCTTGCCGATCCACTGGTTCTTGTCCATGGTGGTGACACAGCCGGTGTCGTTGGCCAGCATGACGTCGGCGTTGGCCTCCTCCCGGGCCACGCGGATCTTGCGGTTCATGGTGAATGAGCGGGTGAACTCCCGCTCCGAGATGATGTGGCGGAAGCCGAAGCCGCAGCAGTCGTACCAGGTGGAATAGTCGATCACCTGGGCCCCCAGGGCCTGGGCCAGGGAGGTGATGATGGCGGTGCGGTTGCCGCCGAGGATGTCGCCGTCGTAGATGGCATCCTCGTGGATCATCTTGTAGTAGTGGCAGGCCACGTGGGCGGTGGTGCGGATGTGGGAGACATCGATCTTCTGCAGCTCCGAGGCGATGCGCTGGCGCATCACGTGCACCCACTCGGAGTAGTGCACCACCTCCTCGGGGAGGACGATCTTGCCGTCCACCAGGCGGCCCAGCTTGTCCAGGATCTTGGTGACCTTCTCCCGCAGCTGGGGCGATTCGATCAGGTACTTGCGGATCTCCTTGTAGTTGCCAAAGGAGGTGCCGCAGTGCACCAGGGGATAGAAGTGACCGGCGTCGTGGCCATGCCGCTGGCCGGAGACGTAGGCCTGGTGGAAGTTGCGCAGGAACACCGCCGCCAGGGACTCCACGTTGCCGATGCCCGAGCCGTGGTAGTTCCAGGCGGTGCAGGAGGTCTGGTCGGTCTCGTCCAGGTAGTCCCGCCCCGGCTCGTAGCCGAACTGGTTCATGAACCAAAGCAGGGAGGTGGGATACCCGGGGATGTTGCCGCACTGGCCGCAGGACTTGTGATGCCAGAGCTGCCGGGTGGGGATCTTCTTGTCCCAGCCAAAGAGGGTCTTCACCGTCACGGGCTCGTGGTCGTCCCGGATGCGGTGGATCAGGATCTTGCCCTCCTTCTCCAGCTCGTACATGTGATCGCGCACGTCCTCCATGCGCTCGCCCAGGTCGGCGGTGCGCCGGTCCACCCGCTTGCGCACCCAGTCGGTGGCGGCCCGCGCCTCCTCCCGGGAGAGCCCGCTCTCGCGGAACGCCGCGCCGTGGCCGGCCACGCCCTGGCGGCTGCCGTGGGCGGCCCCGGGGCCCTGGGCGCCGGAATCCGGCTGCCGGGGATCGATGCCGGCATCCCCGTGGTTCTGATCGGTGGGTTTCATGGGTGCCTCTCCTCTACGCTCGCATGAGGTGGTGGGTGTGGCCTATTCTTCTTCCTGTTCTTCCAGCCACTCGTCGTACTCCTCCCTTTTCTCGTCGATGAAGTCCTCGATCACGTCGAACAGGTTCTCATCCATCAGCTCCAGGGACTTGAGGACCCCGGTCATCTCCCAGATGGTGTACATCTCCACCGAGGTCTTCAGGGAGACCTCCCAGGCCGTATCCGTGGTTTGCAGGGTCTTCATGGGGATGGCCTTGCGCAGGGTGCGCAGATCCCCCTCCACCTTCTGGATATTGGGGCCCCAGTCGGGGAAGTGATCCGGCTGGATCATGTCCGGGGAGAGCTGGTTGCCCGTGGTGATGAGCTTGAGCATCACCCGGCCGAAGGGCCGCAGCACATCCTTGGCCGATTGCATCTCGTGCTGGATGGCCACCTCCCGCATGATGGCCACCAGCCCCCCCGGGGAATTCTGGAAGGGACAGCGGGCCGCGCAGGTCATGCACTGGGCGCAGGCCCAGATCTTCTCCTGCATGGCGTCGTAGATCTGCTCCACGTTCCCCGTCCAGAGCAATTGCACGATCTCCCGGGGGCTGTAGTCATAGAACTGGGCGGAGGGACAGGTGGCGGTGCAGATGCCGCAATTGAGACAGCCGTTCAGTTCGTGGTGATAGCGGAAATCCCCGCGAATGTCGTCGTAGATCTGTTGCATTTCCGCATGAGTCGCCATGTGACACCTCGTATGGTCGCGCCGGGCGCCGTCTCCTTACACCCGAGCATAAAACTCAACTTCTGCCGTCTACGGAGTCTAGCCGCCGCCCACCGCAAGACGGCCCCGGCAGGATCCCGAGCCCCTTTTATCTGCGGGAATCGAGAACCGGTTCACCTAGATGAACAGGCAGATATCCGACTCGCCGGCGAACTCGAAGAACGTGGCCGCCCCGCCGTAGGACACCCCGTCGATGAAATCCTCCCGGGACATATCGAACAGGTCCACGGTCATCTGGCAGGCCACCATCTTCACCTCCGCCTCCAGACACAGGCTGCGCAGATCCTCGATGCTGGCCACCCCCTTGGACTTCATCTTCTGTTTCATCATGGCGGTCATCATCCCCTGCATCCCCGGCAGGGCCTGGGCCAGGACCGGCATGGGCACCGGCATGGGCATGCCCGGGTTGCCCAGGGAGGTCACCTTGAGATCCGGCTTCTTCTTGAGCAGCTGCAGACCATAGAAGGTGAAGAAGATCTGCGATTCATATCCCAGGGCCGCCGCCGTGGAGGCCAGGATGAACGGTGGATAGGCCCAGTCCAGGGTCCCTTTGGTGGCGATGATGGCGAGTTTCTTGTCGTCCGACACGGCTGCCTCCGTGATGCTGGGATGGATAGGCCGCCTTGCGGCGGCCGTTGGCCAGGCTTCATGCCTTGCGCATGCGGAAGAGGAACTTGCCCCCCTCCTCCTTATGGTCCAGCAGTTCGTTACCGGTCTGCTTGGCGAAGGCCTCGAAGTCCTTCACCGAACCGGGATCGGTGGCGATGATGTGCAGCACCTGGCCGCTGGACATGGAGGCCAGGGTCTTCTTCGCCCGCAGGATGGGCAGCGGGCAGTTGAGGCCGGAGGCATCCAGCTCCTGATCGAATTCGGCCATGGGTCTCTCTCCTTCTCTTGTTCTCTTGCGGCACCGGTGGCGCCGGTGTGTGTGGCTTGTGCGGCGGGATCCCGCCGGTCCTGGGGCGGAAAGGCCCCGGGCTCGGTGGGCCGCACCCGGTTTCATTCCCGTGAAGACCAGCCTAGGCGTACCGGCGACCCGGGGTTTTGACGCAACGCAAATATACCGTGGTTTCCATTATTAGCATATACTGCGAAAAAATATAACCATATTCTTCTGGTCTTCCAAGACCGCCGACGGCACTGCCCCGGCGGCAGGAACCGACCCCATGCCGAACCATGCCCCGCTACCGCGGTCAGAGCCGTGGTATCGTCGGATGGTCCGGGTGAACCCGCTGAAACCCAGCCAAGGAGTGTCCCCATGGAAAAAGCCGATTTCGCCACCGACACCCGGTACGCCGTCACCCTGCGCGGCCCCGAGGGACGACTGCAGCCGGCCCAGTTGTACGTCCATCAGCTGTTCGATGCGGCCACGATCGCCCGCCGCCTGGACGGTCCCGACTCGGGCCTGCTGGTCAAGATCCCCTACGAGGACGTGATCCGCATCGTGCGCACCTACCCGGTGCCCGAACAGGACCGTTTCATGCTTCCGCAAGCCATGCTCCAGGCAAAACTATGGGAAGACCGCACCTCCATGGCCACCTACGCCTCCGCCCCCGGCCGGGGCAAATAGACCACCTCCGGCATCACGCCAGGTCCCGCCCCGGATGGGGCGGCCTGTGGCTGGCGCCGCTGCTTCTGTGGGCGGCGCTGCTGAGTGCCCTGCCTCCCCCCGCCGGCGCCGCACTGCCGGATCTGGGGGACCCGGCTTCGTCCATGCTCTCCCCCGCCCAGGAGCAGGCCCTGGGTCAGCGGCTACTGCGCGAGGTGCGCCGCAGTCTCCCCCTGAGCCAGGACCCCTTGCTGGTGAACTACGTGCGCTCCCTGGGGCAGCGCCTGGTGGCCCATGTGCCCGATGGCGGGCACAGCCACTACCGGTTCCTCGTGGTGGAGAACGAGGCCGTCAACGCCTTCGCCATGCCCGGCGGAGTGGTGGGGATCAACACCGGCCTGATGCGCATCACCCGCAACGAGGCCGAACTGGCGGCGGTGATCGCCCACGAGATCGCCCATGTCACCCAGCGCCACATCGCCCAGGCCCATGCCGCCGGGAGCCGTTCGGACCTGGCCACCGGGCTGGCCATCCTGGCGGGGATCATCGCCAGCGCCTATGCCCCGGAACTGGGGCAGGCGGCCATCGTCGGCGGCATGGCCGGCGGCACCCAGGCCCGCTTGAACTTCACCCGCGCCAAGGAGGCGGAGGCCGACCGCATCGGCGTGCGTATCCTGGCCGAGGCGGACTACGCCCCCGGGGCCATGCCCGACTTCTTCGAACGCATGATGCGTCAGGCCGGCGGCGGGGGCGATGCCGTTCCCGAATACCTGCGCACCCACCCGGTGACCACCCGCCGCATCGCCGAGACCCGTGACCGGGCGGACGCCTACGAACCCCGGGACCGGATTACCGATTCCCCGGAATTTCGCCTCATGCGGGCCCGTGTCCGCGCCCTGGAGGACCCGCAAGACGTGCTGGCAAGGCAGGAAACAGGCGAAGGCAAAGACCGGGCCGCCGATCTCTACGGCCACGCCATCGCCCTCATGCAACAGGGCAGGTCACAGGAGGCCCTGGAGGCCATCGATGCCGCCGCCCGGGAAGGCGGGGATGGGATCGCCCTCTACCTGGAACTGGCCCGGGCCGAGGCCCTCCTGTCCGGCCGGGAGCAGGCCCCGGAACGCGCCCTCAAGATCCTGGAGCGTCTGCAGCAGCTATACCCCGACTACCCCCCCGTGACGCAGATCCAGGCCCGGGCCCTGCTGGCGGCGGACCGCCCGGCCCTGGCCCTGGAGACCGTGGACCGCCTCCTGGAACAAGACACGGAGCACCCCGCCCTGTACCGCCTCAAGGCGGAGGCGGCGGACCGCATGGGAGATACCGCCATCAGCCACGAGGCCATGGCCGAGTACTACTTTCACCACGGGCAGTACCGCGAGGCGGTACGCCAACTGGACATCGCCCTGTCGGCCCCGGCCCTGGAGACCCACCTGGAACAGCGTATCCGCGAAAAGCGGGAGACGGCGGTACGCCTCGCCCAAGAGGGGGATGGGGCCTGATCCCCACAAGACTTGACGCCTCGATCCGGTCCGAGTGATGCTTGCATCTGAAATTGATAAATATCAATTTCCATCCATAATAAATTGATCATCGTCAAATAATCGGCCGCACCCCCTCTCCCGGGGGTGTGATCATGGGTATCCTCTTATATAACCAAAAAGAACTTGCATGAAATTTTTGGTTTAAGAGGCGCTCACCGAAGAACGCACGGACCGGATTCATGGTCCGGCGATGCGGGGATCCGCAAGGGATCCCGTTCAACCCAGAACCGGAGGTACAGGCATGAACAGCAAGCGTCGCGTCCTGCTCAAGGGCACCCTGGCGGCGGGCACCGTGGGTGTGGCCGTGGGGGCCGGGGTGCTCACCCCCCGCAACGTACTGGCGGAGGCCCGGGAGGCCTTCCAGGAAGGATCCATGGACGAGATCCTCAAGTCCGCCCTGGGATCGGACCACCATGAGGCCGGGCACGTGCGCGTGGAGGCACCCAACATCGCCGAGAACGGCGCCGTCGTCCCGGTGTCCGTGGAATCGGACCTGGACGGGGTCACCGAGATCGCCATCCTGGCGGCCGCCAACAGCACCCCGCTCACCTCCCGCTACGAACTGGGCGAGGGCACCCGGCCCAAGATCTCCACCCGCATCAAGATGGGCGAGACCTCCGACGTCGTCGCCGTGGTGAAGAACGGCGATGGGCTCTACAGCGGCCGCAAGGAGGTCAAGGTCACCGTCGGCGGCTGCGGCGGCTGATTCGGCACCCCCCAACCCATTCCACCGAGGAGCATTGCCATGTCCAGCATTCGTGTCCGCGCACAGCTCAAGGACGGGGTCACCCAGGTGCGCACCCTGATCAGCCATCCCATGGAGACCGGCCAGCGTACCGGCAGCGACGGGAAGAAGATCCCGGCCCACTACATCACCAAGGTCCAGGCCCGGGTGGGAGACCGCCACGTCCTCACCGCCCACTGGGGACCCGGCATCTCCCGCAATCCCTACCTCTCATTCGAGTTCGAGGGGGCCTCCGCCGGCGACCTCCTCAGCCTCTCCTGGGTGGACAACCTGGGGGAATCCGACAGCACCCAGGTGGAGATCGCCTGATCCCCGAGGGGCAGCGCCGGGGCAGGGACGCGGCCCGGAGGCGCCCACCATCGCGGGCGCGCCCCGGCCGCCCTCCCCTGCACCAGCGCATCCCGACGACATCCACCCCGTGCAGAGGAATGCCCATGAATCTCACCCGCCGAGAATTCCTGCAGGTGCTGGCGGCGGCGGGCGCCGCCGGTTTCACCCTCCCGGGGACCCGCCCGGCCCGGGCCGCGCGCATCCCCACGGACCCCTACGAGGTACCGCCAGGGGGCAATATCTCCCTGCTGCACTTCACGGACTGCCACGGACAGCTGCTGCCGCTGTATTTTCGGGAACCCCACGTCAACCTGGGGGTGGGCGGGATGCGCGGCCGTCCCCCCCACCTGGTGGGCGAACATCTGTTGAGGCACTACGGCATCGACCATCCCAGCCTGCACGCCCACGCCTACACCCATCTGGACTACACTCGCCTGGCCGAGACCTACGGTCGCGTGGGGGGCTTCGCCCATCTGGCCACCCTGGTGAAGCGCATGCGCGAGCAACGCCCCGGCGCCCTGCTGCTGGATGGCGGGGACACCTGGGGGGGCGGTTCGGCCACCGGCCTGTGGACCCGGGGCCAGGACATGGTGGACGCCCAGTTGCGCCTGGGGGTGGACGTGATGACCGGACACTGGGAATACACCTTCGGGGCCGACCGGGTGCAGGAGGTGGTGGAGAACGACTACGCCGGTCGCATCGATTTCGTCGCACAGAACGTGACCGACGCGGACTGGGGCGACCGCATCTTCCGTCCCTATGTCATCCGCGAGGTGAACGGTGTCCAGGTGGCCGTCATCGGCCAGTCCTTCCCCTATACCCCCATCGCCAATCCGCGGCATCTGATCCCGCAGTGGTCCTTCGGCATCCGCGACGGGGAGATGCAGGAGACGGTACGAAAGGCGCGGCACGAGGGGGCCGAGGTGGTGGTGCTGCTCTCCCATAATGGCATGGATGTGGACATCGAACTGGCCCGGCGGGTGGATGGCATCGACGCCATCCTCGGGGGCCACACCCACGATGCCGTACCCGCCCCCCTGCCGGTGAAGACCCCCTCCGGCGGCACCTGCCTGGTGACCAACGGCGGCTCCAACGGCAAGTTCCTGGGGGTGCTGGACCTGGATTTTCGCGACGGTGCCATCCGCGGCTACCAATACCGCCTGCTGCCGGTGTTCTCCGAACTCATCGATCCCGACCGGGAGATGGCCGCCTACATCCGGGAGATGCGCCAGCAGCAGGTCACCTTCGAGGGCGAGACCTTCCCCATGGAAGAGCGTCTCGGCGAGGAGCTGGCGGTAAGCGAGGATCTGCTCTACCGCCGGGGCAATTTCAACGGCACCTTCGACCAGCTCATCTGCGATGCCCTCATGGAGCAGGTGGACGCCGAGATCGCCTTCTCGCCGGGCTTCCGCTGGGGCACCACCGTATTGCCGGGGATGCCCATCACCTTCGAGCACGTCATGGACCACACCGCCCTCACCTATCCCGCCGTCACCCGCAACGAGATGAGCGGGCGCAGGATCCATCAGATCCTGGAGGACGTGGCCGACAACCTCTTCAACAAGGACCCCTTCTACCAGCAGGGTGGGGACATGGTGCGGGTGGGCGGCCTGCGCTACAGCATCGATCCCACCCGGGAGATGGGCGAGCGCATCACCGACCTGGAACTCAATGGCAAGCCCCTGGAGCCGCAGCGCAACTATGTGGTGGCGGGCTGGGCCAGCGTCCAGGAACGGCCGGCGGGGGACACCGGCCGACGCATCTGGGACGTGGTCGCCGACTACCTGCGGGATCACCGCAACGTGGCCATCCGCCATCTCAACCAACCCCGGCTGAAGGGCGTGGCAGGCAACCCCGGCCTGGGGGAGGCCTGACACCACCGCGGGTACTTCCATCCCCGGCGGAGCGGATGCGGGATCCACCTTACGGCACCGACTCCGTCGGGGAATGGAGAAAGGCCGCGGTGAAATCGTTCTCCAGATAGCCCTCCACGATCTCCACCCGCACCCCGAGATCCTCCCCCAGGGCGCGGATCTCCCGGGGCAGGAAGTAGTTGAAGATGGAATGCCGGGGCCTCCCCTTGAGCAGGTTGAACACAAACCCCCGGGATGCGGCCTGCAGGCAGCGGCGGATGAAGCGGTCCGTCTCCTCCCGGGTAAGGTTGTTCATGGCACCGCTGCAGACGTAGTAATCCGCCTCCGGCAACGGGTCGGTCAGCACATCACAGCGCTGCACCTGCGCCCCCGGGCGGGCCTGGCGGATGAACGGCTCCACCATCTCAAGACCGATGTACTGCCCGGGCAGCCCCCCGTTCTGGGCCAGATAGGCGTGGAAATCCGCCAGACCGCAGCCCGCATCCGCCACCACCAGGGGGGAGAGATCCTCGGGGAGCAGGCGGCGCAGGATCTCAAAGCGCTGCCACTGGGTCCGCGCCGAGCGCCACTGCACCCCCTCCGCGGTGGCACCATGGGTCTCCAGGGCGTGGCGGTAGAAGGCGTCGATATCGATCCTGGGCATGGTTTTGCGGTCTTTTCGAAACGGCTATCTCATCAGGATACCGTGCAACCGCATACAAGTCCCATGGCCCGGTCAAAACCGTTTCCAGGGGGAGGAGGATCCACTCATGGGGCATCTGTACCCCCCCGCCCAGACCATGCGGATGTGCACCCTGCCTGGAGTGGACGGACTCAGGACTCCATGCGGATATATCCCGTGGGACATTCCCGGGCGCAAATGCCGCAGCCCTTGCAATAGTCGTAGTCGAAGACGTAGTGGCTGCCGTCGGCCGCCCGCTCCCGGGTCTTGAGCACCGCCTGGTCGGGACACAGGGTCCAGCAGTTGTCGCAGGCCAGACACTCGCCGCAGGAGAGGCAGCGGTGGGCCTCGTGGCGCACCCCGTGGAGGTCGAGCCCACCTTCCACCTCCTCCAGTCCCCGGCGTTCCTGGGGCGGCAGCACCGGCTCCCGCGCCGCCGGGGCCGGCTCGAAGTAGTGCAGGTTCAGATCGGAGAAGGGCACGGGCTCGGGAGGTGTCGGCGGTTCCAGGGATTCCCCCGCCAGCACGGCCAGGATGCCCAGGGCGGCGCGGCGGCCATCCCCCACCGCCTCGCTGACGCTGCCGTGATCACCGCGGGCGTCCCCGCCGGCGAAGAGATGGGTCTGTCCCTGCACCCGTCCCCACCAGGGGTCCACGGGGATCCGCCCCCGTTCCACCAGTGCCTCAAAACCGGCCGGGTCCACCTCCTGACCGATGGCGGGGATGACATGGTCCACGTGCAGCACCGTCTCCGTGCCCTCGAAGGCCACCCGCTGCAGCCGGCCATCGGCGTCCGGCAGCTTCTTCATATGCACCAGTTCCATACCCACCACCCGCTCGCCCCGGAGGATGAGGCGGCGCACCCCGCGATGCTCATGGATGGTGACCCCCTCCTCCACCGCCTGCGCCACCTCCCGGGGGTTGGCGCGCATGACGTCCTCGGCGGGGACACCGGGGGCCGGGATGCGCTGATGGGTAATCAGATGCACCGAGGGCACCCCCTGGCGGCGCAGGACCCGGGACAGGTCCACGGCGGTGTTGCCGCCGCCGACGATGGCCACCGCCCCCGGATGATCCGGCAGGGTCCCCTCGGCCACCCAGGTCTCCAGCAGGTGCAGCCCCGTGTGCAGATCGCCGGGGATGGCGAAATCGGCGTTCCATTCCTGCCCCTTGCGCCGGCCCGGGGCCAGGAACAGGGCGGCGTGTTCCGAGCGCAACTCCTCCAGGGAGACATCCCGCCCCAGCTGCGTATGGGGACGAAAATCCAGGCCCGGCAGGGCCAGCAGGCGGGCCGTCTCCGCCTCCAGGGTGTCCAGGGGAAGGCGATAGCGGGGGATGGCGGTACGCACCGTCCCGCCGGCGGCGGCCAGGGCCTCCACCAGGGTCACGCGGCAGCCGCCACGCAGCAGGTGATAGGCGGCGGCCAGACCGGCGGGACCCGCCCCCACCACGGCGACCCGGGGGGCGTCGCTTCCCGGGGCGGGGACGGGGTAGGGCCATTCCCGGCGCAGGGCCTCGTCCCCCAGGTAGCGTTCCACGGCGTGGATGCCGATGGCCTCGTCGTACTGGCCGCGGTTGCAGGCCGTCTCGCAGGGATGGGGGCAGACCCGGCCGGTGATGGCGGGCAGGGGGTTGGCGGACACCAGGGTCTCCCAGGCCCCCTGCAGATCCCCCACCTCCACCCGGGCGAGATAGGCCTGGGCATCCTCCCCCGCCGGACAGGCGGCATGGCAGGGGGCCGCCCGATGCCGGTGCACGGGGCGTTGCACCCGCCAGGAGCCGGTCTTGAATTCCAGGGAGGTGCCGGGTTGGGCAAAGGCGCCGGGTGGGATCTGGGTCATGGTGTGTTCATCCGGGTTCGCTGTCTCGGGTTCAGGCCCAGCGGTCGCCGCCGCGGTGCACGGTGTCCGCCCCCTCCGTGTCGTAGCGCTCCTTGCCGCCGCCCCGCAGCTCGAAGCGCTCGATGTTGCGGTCGGCGATGGCCTGCAGGTGCTCCAGTTCCTTCTCGGCGCGGAAATCCCCCGCAAAGAGATGCCGGAAACGCTGCTGCAGCCGCAGGTAATCGGTCACCGGCCGGACCTCGCGGATGGGCAGGGTGCCGATGAGTTCCCCCCGCTCCATCTCCACCAGCGGGAAGAGCCCCGTCTGCACCGCCAGCCGGGCCACCTGCACGGTGAGGTCGCTGTCGTGGCCCCAGCCCAGGGGACAGGGGCTGTGCACCTGCAGGAACACGGGGCCCCCGGTGTCCATGGCACGGCGCACCTTCTTGCGCAGATCCGAGGGATAGGCCACCGAGGCGGTGGCGGCGTAGGGGATGCGGTGGGCGGCGAGGATGGCGAGGATGTCCTTCTTCATGTGCCGCTTGCCCATGCGCGCCGTACCCGGGGGGGAGGTGTTGGTCATGGCCGCGTGGGGGGTGGAGCCGGAGCGCTGCACGCCGGTGTTCATGTAGGCCTCGTTGTCGAAGCAGACGAAGAGCACATCGTGGCCCCGCTCCATCATCCCGGACAGGGCCTGGAAGCCGATGTCGAAGGTGCCCCCGTCACCGGCGAAGGCCAGCACCCGGGTGCGACGCCCCTGCTGTTTCAGGGCGGCCTCCATGCCGGCGGCCACGGCGGCGGCGTTGCCGAAGACGGAATGGATCCAGGGCAGGCGCCAGGCGGACTGGGGCCAGGGGGTGGTGAAGACCTCCAGGCAACCGGTGGCATTGGCCACCATGACATCGGGACCGGCGGCCTCGGTCACCAGGCGCGCCGCCAGGGCCTCGCCACAGCCCTGGCAGGCCCGATGGCCCGCCTCCAGGCCGCGGAAACGGGGCTGTTGATGGCGCAGGGTCTTCGCGTCGTGCCGGGCGGTTTCGGCGCTCATGGGGCCTCCTGCATCAATGGGGCATCGGGGCGGTCCGCCTCCGGCAACTGCGTGGGATCGGCGTCGATGAGGGTGAAGGGCAGCGGCCCGTCCGCCCCTTCCACGGCCTCCAGCAGGCGGCCGTACAGGTCCAGGGGCAGATCGCGGCCCCCCAGGCCGGCGGCCAGGTTGTGCACCCGGGGCGGCTCGGCCATGTCCATGAGGGCCGCCTTCACCTCTGGACCCACGATACCGCCACTGCCGGGGGACAGGGCCCGGTCCAGGACGATGAGGGTATCCAGCCCCTGGCAGGCCTGGCGCAGGGCCTCGGCCGGGAAGGGACGGAAGCTGCGCAGCTTGAGGAAACGCACGCGGCGCCCCTTTGGATCCGCGTCCATGGCATCCTCCAGGGTGCCCAGCACCGAGCCCATGACCAGGATCCCCGTGCGCGCCTGCGGGTCCCCGCGCACCTCCAACAGGCCACCGCAGCCCCGCCCCGAGACCGCCGCCCAGTCGGCGTCCGCCGCCTCGATCGCCCCCAGGGCCCGCTGCAGGGCCCCATGATGGCCCAGACGCGCCTCGGTGAAATGATCCGGGGACACCAGGGTCCCCAGACTGCGGGGCTCGGCCGGGTTCAGGCCGTGGGCGAAGCGGTAGGCGGGCAGGTAGGCGTCCACCTGGTCCTGGTCCGGCAGCTCCAGGGGTTCCAGGGTATGGGTCAGGGTGAAGCCGTCGACGCAGACCATCACCGGCAGGCTGCAGTGCTCGGCGATGCGAAAGGCCTGCACGGTGGTGTCCACCGCCTCCTGGTTGCTGGCGCAGTAGAGCTGGATCCAGCCCGCGTCGCGCACGGCCATGGCGTCCTGGTGGTCGTTCCAGATGCTCAGGGGGGCGGAGACGGCGCGGTTGGCACAGGTCATCACCAGGGGCACCCGCATGCCGGCGATATCAAAGAGCACCTCGGACATGAGCAGGATCCCCTGGGAGGCGCTGGCGGTGTAGGCCCGGGAACCGGCGGCGGCGGCCCCCAGGGCCACGGAGGCGGCGGAGTGCTCGCTCTCCACGCTCACCATCTCGCACTCCAGGCGGCCGTCGGCCACCAGCCGGGCGATGCCCTCGACGATGTGGGTCTGGGGGGTGATGGGGTAGGCCGAGACCACCTGCGGCCGGCACAGGGCCACGGTACGGGCCAGGGCCTGGGAGCCCTCAAGCGGCAACGCCATGGACCACCTCCTTCCAGCGTCCGGATTCCACCTGGGCGGCGGCCGTCTCCACCAGGATGCGGTTCTTCTCCAGCATCGGCCCGCTGAAGCGGGCCTCCAGGGCATGGATCAGGGCGGAGAGGGGCATCAACCCGGTGAGTGTGAGAAAGGCCGCCAGCAGGGCCGTATTGGGGACGGGGCGGCCGATGTGTTCCAGGGCCAGGCGGGTGGCGGGCAGGGTGACGATCTCGCCGCCGTCGCGCCCGGCCACACCGGGCTTGGCGCCGTCGGCCAGGATGCCGCCCCCGGGACGCAGCCCCGCCAGGGTGCCGGGCACCTCCAGCAGGGCCGGGTCCTGGACGATGAGAAACCCCGGATGCCGCACCTGGCAGCGCCGCCGAATGGGGGCCTCGCCGATGCGCACGAAGGCGGCCACCGGGGCGCCGCGGCGCTCGGCCCCGAAGGCGGGGAAGGCCTGGGCGTGGCGGCCGTGGCCGATGGCCGCCGAGGCCAGCAGGTAGGCGGCCACCACGTTGCCCTGCCCGCCCCGGCCATGGATCCTGATCTCCAGCATCGCTGCGTCCCTCGAGAGGTATTCCGCTGCGGCCCTTTTCGCAGTGCGCGGACCCGGGCCTTGGGGCGGCCAGTCTCCCCGCACCCCACCCGTCCGTCCATGGCATGGGTCATGTTTGCGGGGGATCGCCACCCGTGGTGTCCGACCACCGCCCCAGGGCCGCCGCGAACACGGCCCGGTCGGACTCCCTGCGCAGCACGAAACGCACCCGCCGCAGCGAGTGCAGACTCGGGGCCCTCCCCAGCACCGTACGGTAGGCATCGTCCATGAATGGGGCGATGGCCAGCCCCATGCGGATGCAATTCCCCCACGCCTGGCCGGGACAGCGGCGCGCGCCTCAGGCCAGGGCGCGGAAGCGGGCGGCGGCCGCGGATCGGTCCACCTGGGCAAAGAGCCGTTCCAGGCGCTCCCTCACGGTCTGCGCCGGTGCCTGCGGTCCCCCGGCCTCCCGACCCCTGCCATCGTCCTGGCCCTGGGCCCGGCCCCCTTCCCCGGTGCCGGCACCCTCACGCCCCAGGGCCTGGAGTTCCCGCCGCGCCTCGGCCTCCATGAGGCGGGCCCGGGCCGCCACGCGGTAATCCTGTCCGGAGGGCTCGGCCGGGGCCAGGGCGGCGCGGGCGATCTGCCGCGCCTTGCGTATGGCATCCTCGGGATCCGCGGGCCGGGAGGTGTCGATGGAGACCTCGCCGCCCACGGCATAGCGGCGGCCATCGGGCCCCTGCTGGTAGGAGTAGGTGGCGCCGCTGGTGACCAGGCCGCCGCCGGCGGCCATGTGGGCCTGCTCGTGGGTGCGCACCTCCCGGTCCCGTTGCCGCAGCGACTGCAGCGTGCGCTCCTCGGCCCGGGTGAGGCGTTCAGGGCCGGGTGCGGGGGAACGCCCCGCCTCCTCGGCAACCGGCACCGGCCCGGTCCGTCCAGGGCGCGGCTCCCCCGACTCCCCGGCCACGGTTGCATCGCCCCCCCGCGGCGACGGGGGGGCAAACGACACGGCAGGCGAGAAGGGGATGATCTCCATGGGCCGGTCACGGGAAGGGGGCCATGGATACAGGATACCCCATCCCCGTGCGATAAGGGCCCCGCGGCCGGGGCATGGACCCGTCCACCCGTCCCCCGCCCGGCCCCTTCTGTCCATGGCGCCGGACCTTGAAGCCATCATCGGTCTTCCTGCAAAGTTCCCCAATACGACCCAGCGCTGGCGCGGGCCCCGTATCGGCGCGCACAAGATCCCTCGATCACCGCCTCGGCCAAGGAGTCCAGGTTGAGACCGCCTATCCCGTTTCTCTCGCGCATCCTGCCCCGGATCGCCGTCGTCCTCCTTCTCCTCTGCGCCGCCCTCCCCCTGCAGGCCCAGGAGGCCGCGCCGGGGGACAGCCGCCTCGCCGACCTGCTGGAGGACGAGGCGGCCCGGGAGGCCCTCATCAAAGAGTTGCGCCGTGCGGCAGCAGAGGAGGGAACGGCCACCGAGGAGGCCGCGGACGTGCCGCCGACCCGGCAGGTGGCGCAGTGGACCCAGTCCCTGGCCGAGGGGTCAGTGGAACAATTCAACACCGCCATCCAGGCCACACAGACGGCCTGGGACCAGATGCGGGCCGCCGACCCCATGGACCTGACGGTGAACACCCTGGAGCTGGCGGGACTGATCATAGCCACCCTGGCCGTTCTGTGGCTCCTCTCCCGCCTGGCCCGGCTGGCCTACCGGCGCCTGGACCGCCACGCCCTCGCCCGCACCGGTTCCGCCGGGGTGGTGCGCCGGGTGACGGGCACCACCGCCGCCCTGCTCCTGGACCTGGCCACCGTGGCCCTGGCCTGGGCGGCGGGTCACGCCCTGGCCCTGTTCGTCACCGGCGAGGCCGGGCAGATGACGGCCCGGGACAGCCTCTTCCTCAATGCCTTCCTCCTGGTGGAGCTGACGCGGGCGGCCCTGCGCCTGTTCCTGTCCCATCGCTGGCCGGGGCTGCGCCTGCTGCCCCTATCGGATGCCGAGGCCGCCGCCTGCACCCGCTGGACCTCTGGCATGACCGCCTTTTTGGGCTACGGCCTGCTCTTCGTGGTGCCGGTGACGGCCCTGCTGGTGGCCCCCGAACCGGCCCGTCTCCTGGGGCTGCTCATCCTGGCGGTGGCCTACTACCGGGCCGTGGTCCTGGTTTTGCGCAACCGCAAGCGGGTTCAGGGCCGGCTGATGAAACTGGGTGAACGCATGGATACCGGCTTTGGCCGGATCGCCCTGCAGGGCGCGGGACGCATCTGGCACCTGGCCGCCCTGGCCTATCTGACGGCCATCCTGGTGGTGGCCCTGGTCTTCCCCGGCCGGGCCCTGCCCTTCATGATCGCCGCCACGGCGCAGACCCTGCTGGCCGCCGCCGCGGGGATCCTGCTGTCCTTGCTGCTGGGCCGCGTGATCCTCAAACGCATCCGCCTGCCCGAGGAGACCCGCGAGGGCATCCCCCTGCTGGAGGAACGCCTCAACGCCTACATCCCCACGGTGCTCAAGGTCCTGCGCTTCACCCTGCTGGCCGTGGTGGCCGCGGCCATCCTGGATGCCTGGACCCCCTTCAGCCTGACCGCCTGGGCAGCCTCCGACGCAGGCGGCCGCTTCATCGGCAATGTGGTGGCGGTGGCCCTGATCCTGGCCGGGGCGATGCTGGTGTGGCTGGGCCTGACCAGCTGGATCGAATACCGCCTCAGCCCCGCCACCGGCAACGGCGAGCCCAACGCCCGGGTGCGCACCCTGCTCACCATCTTTCGCAACGCCGCGGCCATCACCCTCGTGGTCATGACCCTGATGGTGGTGCTGGCCCAGGTGGGCATCAACATCGGCCCCCTCATCGCCGGCGCCGGGGTCCTGGGCCTGGCCATCGGCTTCGGCGCCCAGAAGCTGGTGCAGGACGTGATCACCGGGGTCTTCATCCAGCTGGAGAACGCCTTCAACGTGGGGGACGTGGTCACCGCCGGCGGCATCACCGGCACCGTGGAACGCCTCACCATCCGCTCCATGGGCATGCGCGACCTGTCGGGTACCTATCACCTGCTGCCCTTCTCCTCGGTGGACACGGTATCCAACTACATGCGCGACTTCGCCTTTCACGTGGGCGAGTACGGCGTGGCCTACCGCGAGGACACCGACGAGGTGTTACAGCGCATGAATGAGGCCTTCGAGGAACTGCGGCAGATGCCGGAGATGGCCCCCCACATCCTCGGGGATCTGGAGGTGCACGGGGTCACCGCCCTGGCGGACAGCGCCGTGAACGTGCGCGTGCGCATCAAGACCCGGCCGGGCATGCAGTGGGCCGTGGGCCGGGAGTACAACCGCCTGGTGAAACGCCACTTCGACGCCGCCGGCATCGAGATCCCCTTCCCCCACATGACCCTCTACTTCGGCGAGGGCAAGGACGGACAGGCACCGCCGGCCCGGGTGTATATGCAGGGCGCGGCATCGGCCCCTGCAGCCGTGGAACCGTCCGCCACGCCAACGGCATCGACCCCACAGCTGCAGCCCAATCCGCAGTTCAAGGGAGACTTCGACGAGGAGGAACCGAACGGCTGACGCAGCCTGTTTGTTCATGGGGGGTTCAGGCAACGGGGCGGATACTGGCCCCGAGGTCCGCAGAAACGGGCCCTGAACCCTGAACCGTCGCCCCCGTGGCGAGAAGGAGGACATCATGAATACCCGCGACTCCCACGTCAGCCGCCGCCGTTTCCTGCAGCTGGGGGCCGGTGGCCTGGTGGCCGTGCCCCTGGCCGGACTGGGCTGGACCACGGCGGCCCAGGCCGCCGAGCTGGAACGCCTCTCCGAGGACGATGCCACGGCCCAGGCCCTGAGCTACACCCACGACGCCAGCAGCGTGACCCACGACAGCTACCAGGAAGGCAGCCGCTGCAGCAACTGCCTACTGTACTCCGATCCCGAGGCCAAGGAATGGGGTCCCTGCTCCGTCTTCCCCGGATCCTTGGTGGCGGAAGGCGGCTGGTGCACCGCCTGGGTGGGCCGCGGCTGACCCTAATCGAAGGACACACCACCGGGGCAGGGAGGCCCCGACTCCCCCTGCGCGGGGAGGGGCACCCCCTCCCCCACCCTGCCCGAACCCCCTTCCCACGACGCCCCGTTCGGGGGACTGGTCCCGAGGCGCGAATCATGTAGACTTGCGGGCTGCCGCCCGGGCTGGCCCACGCGCCTGTGCCGGGCCTGTTCATCCGAATCGGGCATCGACTGATGGCAACCAACCAACGACTGCTCCTCAGCGGCAATGAGGCGGTGGCCCTGGCCGCCCTGCACGCCGGCACGCACCTGGGCACCGGCTACCCCGGCACCCCCTCCACCGAGATCCTGGAGGCCCTGGACCAACTGGGGGGACGCGCCCAGTGGGCCCCCAACGAAAAGGTGGCCCTGGAAGTGGCCCTGGGGGTGTCCCTCGCCCGGGGGCGCAGCCTGGTGACCATGAAGCACGTGGGGGTCAATGTGGCTGCCGATCCGCTGTTCACCGCCGCCTACATGGACCTGGTGGGCGGACTGGTGCTGATCTCGGCGGACGACCCGGGCATGGCCTCCAGCCAGAACGAGCAGGACAACCGCCACTACGCCCGCGCCGCAGGGGTGCCCATGCTGGAACCGGCGGACGCCCAGGAGGCCTACGACTTCACCCGGACCGCCTTCGAGCTCTCCGAGCGCTGGGGCATCCCGGTGATCCTGCGCATGACCACCCGCATCTGCCACGCCCGCACCCAGGTGCGCCCCGGCCCGACCCGCCCCGGAGCCCTGCAACCCGGCTTCCAGCGCGACATCCCCGGCCGGGTCATGATCCCCGCCCACGCCCGCCCCGCCCACCGCAAGCTGCGGGACAAGCTGGCCCAGATCGCCCGCTGGAACGACGCCGAGGGCCCCAACCGGGTGTACGACGGCGACCGCCGCCTGGGCATCATCGCCTCGGGGGTATCGGTGATGCACGCCCGGGAGGCCGCGCCCGAGGCCCGGGTCCTGTCCCTGGGGCTCACCTGGCCCCTGCCCATGGAGACCCTGCGCCGCTTCGTGGGCGAGGTGGACCGCTGCGTCGTCATCGAGGAGGGGGACCACCTGGTCTACGAGGCCCTGCGTGCCGATGGCCTGGCGGTGGAGGGCAAGCCGGAGATGTATCGCTTCGGCGAACTGAACGTGCCCCGGGTGCGCCGCATCCTGGCCGGGGACACCTCCCCCGAGGCCGCGCCCCCCGCCGGCAAGCCCCCGGAACTCTGCAAGGGCTGCTCCCACCGGGAGGTGTTCGAGGTGCTCGGGCGTCTGAAATACATCGTGGCCGGGGATATCGGCTGCTACACCCTGGGGGTGCTGCCCCCCTTCGAGGCCATGGACACCTGCGTGGACATGGGCGCCGCCATCGGCGTGGGCCTGGGCCTGCGCCACACCCTGCCGCCGGAGGAGGCGCGGCGGGTGGTGAGTGTCATCGGCGACTCCACCTTCGTGCACTCCGGCCTCACCGGGATCGCGGAGATGGTCTACAATCCGCCCCCCACCGGTCACGTGGTCCTCATCGTGGACAACGACACCACCGCCATGACGGGCCGCCAGGAACACCCCGGCACGGGCCGTGCCCTGAACCACGCCCCCACCCAGAAGATGGACCTGGCCCAGGTGTGCCGCGCCATGGGGGTGAAGAACGTGCAGGTGGTGGACCCGCAGAAACCGGAGGACGATTTCGAGGGGGTGCTGCGGGACCTCATGGGGCGGGACGAACTCTCGGTGCTCATCGCCCGCCGCCCCTGCGTCCTGGCGGCCCCCATGATCCGGCGCTACGAACAGGCCGCCCGCGAGGGCGCCACAGGTAGCGCGCAGGCCCCCACGCCCTGAGGGCGCATGCGTACCGGAGCGGTCCCGCGGCGGGGCCGCCATTCCTTGTTCTATCGGGAGGATCCGCCATGGCGGTAACCAATATCGTGCTGGCCGGACTGGGGGGTCAGGGAGTGGTCACGGCCTCGGACCTGTTGTCCACCGCCGCCTTCTCCACCGGTCTGCAAGTGAAAAAGAGCGAGGTCCACGGCATGAGCCAGCGCGGCGGCTCGGTGACCAGCGACGTGCGCTTCGGGGAGCAGGTGTTCAGCCCCATGGTCCCCGACGGGGAGGCGGACTTCCTGCTGGTGTTCGAGCCCTCCCAGGTGGAGATCAACCGTCACTGGCTCCGCCCCGGGGGCATGCTCATCACCCCCGACGACATCCCCGAGGGCAGCCTGCGCAACCGCAAGAGCCTGAACGTGGCCCTGCTGGGGGCGCTGTCGGTGCAACTGGACTTCGACGAGGCCACCTGGATGCAGGCCATTCGCACCCGTCTGCCCGAGAAGATCCATGCCATCAATGAACAGGCCTTCGCCATCGGGCGCGGGGCCGGTGAGCGGCTCGGCCGCAAGACACAGACCGAGGGGGTGTAGATGCTCAAAGAACGCTGGAACGACGCGGCCGGGGGGTTCCATCCGGCCAGCGCCCCGGACTTCCTCCCGCTGGAGCGGCTGCGGGAGGTGCAGCTGCGGCGCCTGCGGGCCGTGGTGCAGCGGGCCTACGACCACGTGGACCTGGTGCGCCGGCGGATGCAGGAGAAGGACATCACGCCCCAGGACATCCGCGACCTCTCGGACATCGCCCATCTGCCCTTCACCACCAAGGCGGACCTGCGCGACACCTACCCCTTCGGCCTGTTCGCCAGCCCCATGGGGGAGATCGTGCGCCTGCACGCCTCCTCCGGCACCACGGGCAAGCCCATCGTCGTGGCCTACACCCGGGAGGACCTGGAGGTCTGGGCCGAGGTGATGACCCGCACCTTCGCCTCCTGCGGCCTGCACCGGGGGGACATCGTGCAGAACGCCTTCGGCTACGGCCTGTTCACCGGCGGCCTGGGGGCCCATTACGGCGCCGAGGCCCTGGGGGCCACGGTCATCCCCGTCTCCGGCGGCAATACCGAGCGCCAGCTCATGGTGATGCAGGACTTCAACGTCACCGCCATGTGCGCCACCCCCAGCTACTTCCTGCACATCCTGGACCGGGCCGCGGACATGGGCATCGACCTGCGCGACCTGCCCCTGCACACCGGGGTCTTCGGCGCCGAGCCCTGGAGCGACGCTATGCGCCGGCGCATCGAGACGGAGGCGGGCATCCGCGCCTATGACATCTACGGCCTGTCGGAGATCATCGGCCCCGGCGTGGCCAGCGAGTGCAGCGCGCAGCACGGCCTGCACATCTTCGAGGACCACTTCTATCCCGAGGTCATCGACCCGGACACCGGCGAGACCCTGCCCGACGGCGTGGAAGGGGAACTGGTGCTCACCACCCTGAGCAAGCAGGCCATGCCCGTGCTGCGCTACCGCACCCGGGACATCACCCGCATCATCCCCGAGACCTGCGCCTGCGGCCGCACCACGCGGCGCTTCCAGCGGGTGGGCCGCCGCTCCGACGACATGTTCATCATCCGCGGGGTGAACGTCTTCCCGTCCCAGGTGGAGGCGGCGCTGCTGCAGGTGGAGGGCACCCTGCCCCACTACCAGATCATCCTCACCCGCGACAACGGGCTGGACCAGATGACCGTGGAGGTGGAGGTCACCCCCGAGGTCTTCAGCGACCAGGTGCGGGCCCTGGAGGACGTGCGCGCCGCACTGGCCAAGGCTATCGAGCACATCCTGGGCATCCGCGTGGGCCTGCGCCTGGTGGAGCCGCGCAGCCTGGCCCGCAGCGAGGGCAAGGCCAAGCGCGTCATCGACCGGCGCGACCTCTGATATCCACGGGCCAGCACGGGAGCATGCGACCCATGAAACTGCAACAGATCTCCGTATTCCTGGAAAACCGCTCCGGGCACCTGGCCGAACCCCTGGACCTGCTGGCCCGGGAAGGCATCAACATCCTCGGCCTGTCCCTGGCGGACACGGCGGAATTCGGCATCCTGCGCCTGATCCTGCGGGATTGGGGCCGCGCGGAATCCCTGCTGCGGGAGGCCGGGTGGGTGGTCAAGCTCACCGAGGTGGTGCCGGTGGACGTGGAGGATCACCCCGGCGGCCTGGCGGCGGTACTGCGCAGCGCGGGCGAGGCGGACCTGAAGATCGAGTACATGTACGCCTTCTCCCTGCGCCGTCCGGGCCGGGCCGCCCTCATCTTCCGCTTCGCGGAACCCGACCGGGCGGTAGCCCACCTGACCCGGGCCGGGTTCCGGGTGCTGGAGGCGGAGCCCCTGCTCGCCGCCGTGGAATGACGGAGGAACACCGGCCATGAACCTGACCCTGCCCGTGAAGGAACACGCCCTGCGGCGGGTGCTCACCGGCGAGCTCCACGCCCGCACCTTCGAGCCCATCCGGGCCCCGGCCCAGGTCTCCCACATGGCCTTCCTCTGTGGCGAGCGGGGTACGGGGGTGAACAACCGCCACCTGTGCCGCCTGCTGGAGCACTTCGGCGCGCCGGTGCCGGAGGAGCTGGGGCAATATTACATGGCGGACCTGGGGGACATCCGCCTGCACTGGGAGCGTCACACCGAGTTCGTCACCTACACCTTCACCCGCTCGGCCCCCTTCGATCACCCCTTCCGCGACCCGGTGATCCGCCGCATCCCCGAGGACTGGCTGCGGGACTGCCCCGGGGAACTGGTGACCGCCGTCTCCATGGCCATGGAGTCCGGGGACATGCCCGAGCGGGACCTGACGGAACTGTCGCAGCTCTTCGAAGGCAACATCGTCGTCGGTTCCGAGGTGGTGGGCGGCAAGGGCCGGGCCTGGTCCGATCTGCGCATCCACGACGACGGCCTTGCCTGGATCCTGCTGCGCAACGACGGCCTCTCCGAGGCCCAGGCCGGGCGGCTGGTGAAGCGCATCCTGGAGGTGAACGCCTACCGCATCATGACCCTCCTGGGTCTGCCCATGGCGCGCAAGGCCAGCCGCTCCCTGAGCACCGCCGACCGCCGTCTGGCGGAACTGGCGGCCCGCATGGCCGACCCCGAGGCCCAGGAATGCGGCCATTCCCAGAACGAACTGCTGTCGGACCTGAGCCACCTGGCCTCGCAGATCGAGGCGGTGGCCGCCCAGACCACCTACCGCTTCGAGGCCTCCCGGGCCTACTACCGGGTGGTCAAGCAGCGCCTGGAACAGCTCCGCCAGCGCCGTATCGAAGGACTGCAGACCTTCACCGAATTCCTGGACGCCCGCCTGGCGCCGGCGGTGGCCACCTGCGAGTCCGTGGGGGAACGGCAGCGCAACCTGGCGGAGCGGGCCGCCCGCCTCACTGCCCTGCTGCGGGCCCGGGTGGAGGTGGACCTGCAGGCGCAGAACCGCAACCTGCTGGAGTCCATGGACCGCCGTGCCCGCCTGCAGCTGCGCCTGCAGGACACGGTGGAAGGCCTTTCGGTGATCGCCATCAGCTACTACGGCGTGGGCTTGGCGGGGTATGCCCTCAAGGGTCTGGAAGGCATGGGCCTGCCGGTGAACCCCACCCTGGGCATGGGCCTGGCCACGCCACTGGTGGCCTTCAGCGCCTGGCTCTTCCTGCAAAAGGTGAAACGGCGCATCCTGCGGGACGAACAGCTGGACTGATCCCGGCGGCGGATGCCCCGCCCTTGACCGGCGTCATGCCTCCCCCCACGGATCCCTGGCAGGCTGGGATGCAGCACCCCCGCACTAAGGGGAGGCGCGGTCGGGCACCATGAGGGGGCATAGGGGCTTCAAGAACGGGCGCCCGCGGCCGATACGGGATAGACAAGCGGCGGACCGGCCCGCATCACCCGGTGGAGGGGCGGTAGGACAGGGGAACCCCAACGAAACCGCCGGGGCGTACTGAACGCGCTCGAAAACACGTATCCTGCGGGGAACCGACATGCGACGTATCACTGATCTGCCCATCTGGGTCCGCCTGGTGGCGGCCCTGGGCCTGATCCTGCTCCCGGCCTGGGCCGGCATGATCTGGTGGGCCGTGCACGAACAGCGCCAGACCGCCATCGAGCAGGCCGAGACCTTCACCGGCACGCTGCACGAGATGACCATGGCGGGGCTCACCACCCTCATGATCACCGGCACCACCCACCGCCGCGACGAGTTCCTGGACCAGATCGTGGAGCTGCACAACGTGCGCGATCTGCGGGTGCTGCGGGGAGAGCCCGTGAGCCGTCAGTACGGCGAGGGGGAGGAGAACGAGATCCCCCGGGATGCCGTGGAGCGTCGCGTCCTGGAGACGGGGGAATCCCACATCGCCCTATCCCCGGACCGCAGCGAACTGCGGGCCGTGATGCCGGTATTCAACCAGAGGGACTATCTGGGCAAGAACTGCACCAGTTGCCATGCCATGGCCCAGGAGGGGGACGTCCTCGGCGCGGTGAGCATGCGCGTCAGCCTGGACGACGTCAACGCCGCCGTGGGGCGTTTCGGCCTCAGCATCACCAGTATCGCCTTCCTGGTGAGCATCCCCGTGCTCCTGGTGATGTATCTCTACACCGCGCGGGCGGTGACCCATCCCATGCAGCAGATGACCCGGGGCCTCAGGGGCATCGCCCAGGGGGATGGCGACCTCTCCCACCGCCTGGAGGTGCGGGGGAGTGACGAGATCGGTCAGGCGGCCCAGGCCTTCAACGCCATGATGGACAACTTCCGGGACCTGATCGCCCGGGTCCTGGACTCCACCGCCCACCTGGCCCAGGCCGCCAGCGACCTGGCCGCCATCACCGAGCGCACGGATGCCGGCGTCAGCAAGCAACGCTCGGAGGTGGATCAGCTGGCCACGGCCATGAACGAGATGAACGCCACGGCCCAGGAGGTGGCGCGCAACGCCCAGCAGGGGGCGGATGCCACCAGCGAGGCCCAGTCCGCGGCCCAGGGGGGCAAGGAGGTGGTCTCCGGCACCATGGCCCGTATCGGCCAGCTGGCCGACGAGGTGCAGCAAGCGGCCGACGTCATCCGGGAGCTGGACAAGGACAGCGACGAGATCGGCAAGGTGCTGGACGTGATCCGGGGCATCGCCGAGCAGACCAACCTGCTGGCCCTGAACGCCGCCATCGAGGCGGCCCGGGCCGGGGAGGCGGGCCGCGGCTTCGCCGTGGTGGCGGACGAGGTGCGCTCCCTGGCCAACCGCACCCAGAGCTCCACGCAGGAGATCCAGGAGATGATCGAGCGCCTGCAGCAGGCCAGCCGCAAGGCGGTGACCGTCATGGAGGAGAGCAAGGAATCGGCCCAGTCCAGCCGCGACAGCGCCTCAGAGGCGGACCAGGCCCTGGACGCCATCAACAACGCCGTGGCCACCATCAACGACGTCAACAGTCAGGTGGCCAGCGCCGCGGAGGAACAGAGCGCCGTGGCCGAGGAGATGAACCGCAACGTCACCAGCATCTCCGATGCGGCCGAGGAGAACGCCCAGGGGGCCCGCCAGACCACCGAGGCCTCGGAACAGCTCTCGCGCCTGGCCCGGGAACTCCAGGACTTGGTGGGTCGCTTCAAGGTATAGTCCCGGCCGCTCCGGGACCCGACCCGTGGCGGGCACGGATGAGCCCGCCACGGGTTTGCGGTATGCTGTCGCCCCCACCCCGGGAGACCCTGCATGAGCACCCCCACCCCCCCCGACCACAGCATCGATGCCTGCGTCCGCACCGCCCTGGAAGAGGACCTGGGCGGAGGGGATGTCACCGCCGGGCTGATCCCCGAAACGGCCTATTGCCGGGGCCATGTGATCTGCAAGGAGGCGGCGGTGATCTGCGGGCGGCCCTGGTTCGATGCCGTCTTCCAGCGCATCGCACCAGGGGTCACCATCCGCTGGTGGGTGTCCGAGGGCGAGGCCGTGGATGCCGGCAGCCGCCTGGTCACCCTGGAGGGTCCGGCTCGGGCCATCCTCAGCGGCGAGCGCACCGCCCTCAACTTCCTGCAGACCCTGTCCGCCACCGCCACCCTCACCCGCCGCTACGTGCAGGCGGTGGCCGGAACCGGAGCCCGCATCCTGGACACGCGCAAGACCCTGCCGGGTCTGCGCCGGGCGCAAAAGTACGCCGTCACCTGCGGCGGCGGCCACAATCACCGCATGGGCCTGTACGACGCCGTGCTGATCAAGGAGAACCACATCCTGGCCGCGGGCTCCATCGCCGCCGCCGTGGCCGCCGCGCGGCAGCAGGCCCCCGGGGTGACGGTGGAGGTGGAGACGGAGGATCTGGGCGAGGTGGATCAGGCCCTGGAGGCGGGGGCCGATATCATCATGCTGGACGATTTCGATCTAGAGGGGATGCGCCAGGCGGTGGCGCGGGTGGCTGGCCGCTGCCCCCTGGAGGCCTCCGGCGGGGTGGACCTTCAGCAGGTACGGGCCATCGCCCTCACCGGCGTGGACCGCATCTCCGTGGGGGCCCTGACCAAGCACGTGCGCGCGGTGGACCTGTCCCTGCGGCTGGAATAGGCAGCCGCCGTACGGCCATCGCACACACACGCGCCCCCGCCCCGGGGACTCACGCCCCCGCCCGCTTGGCCTCCTGCCATAACCCCTCCAGGGCCTCCAGGGACTGATCCTCCGGCCGTTGTCCGGCGCGGGCCAGGGCGGCCTCCATGTAGCGGAAGCGGCGTTCGAACTTGGCATTGCCCCGGCGCAGGGCGGCCTCCGGGTCCACCGCCAGGTGGCGGGCCAGATTGGCCACCGCGAACAGCAGGTCCCCCACCTCTTCCTCCAGGCGGTCGTGGGCGGCGCCGGCGGCCATCTCGGTGCCCACCTCGTCCAGTTCCTCGCGGATCTTGTCCAGCACGGGCCCGGGGGCATCCCAGTCGAACCCCGCCCGGGCCGCCCGCTTCTGCAGCTTGGCGGCCCGGGTCAGGGCCGGCAGGGCGTGGGCGACGCCATCCAGAAGGCCGGGCGGATCCTGCGCCTGCCCCCGGCGCGCCGCCCGTTCCCGAGCCTTCTCCGCCTCCCAGGCGGCGTGCTGCTCCGCCTCGGAGTCAAAGCGCTCCCCGGCGAAGATATGCGGATGCCGGCGCACCAGCTTCTCCGCCAGGGTGGCGGCCACATCGGCGAAGTCGAAGGCCTCCTGCTCCTGGGCCAGGCGGGCATAGAACACCACCTGCAGCAGCAGATCCCCCAACTCGGCGCGCAGGTCCTCCATGTCCCCCCGCTGCACGGCATCGGCCACCTCGTAGGCCTCCTCCAGGGTGTGGGGGACCAGGGTGTCCATGCGCTGTTTCAGGTCCCAGGGGCAGCCGTGCTCCGGATCCCGCAGCCGGGCCATGATCTCCAGCACCCGGGCCATGGGTTCTTGTCCCGTCATGGCCCCTCAGAAGTCCAGGCGGATGCCGAAGTGGATGTTGTCGTCCACCTCGAAGTCCCCGCCCCGTTCCAGGTCCGCCTCCATCAGGCGGTAACCGATGAAGCCGCGGGCCCCCGGGGTCACTTCCAGCTCGTAGCGCAGACCCAGATCGTAGAAATCGTCCGCATCACCGAAGGTGGTCACCTTGGGGGCGTAATGGGCACTGACGGAGACGTACATGGGGGTGTTGGCGGGGATGGTGTAGCGCACCTCCCCCCCCAGGCCGATGGACTGGAAATCCCGGTCCGGCTCATCCAGGAAGCCGAAATAGGCCTTCGCGCCGACGCCGAAGGTGAGGGGCCGCTCCCCGGCGGGGACGCCCGCCACGCTCAGGCCCGTGCTCAGCATCACGTCGTCCTCGTCGTCGAAGAACAACCCCATGGACAGGTCCGCCCCGCCGAACCCGATGCGCTCGGAACCGGTCAGGTAGGTGAACTGGGCCGTCTCCTCGCTCAGATAGGCATCCAGGGTATCCGCCGCCGCGGGGGTCACTGCACCGGCCAGGAAGGCCATCGCCAAGACACGTTTGTACATGATTTCTCCTCTGCACGATCGGCCCCCCGGGGGGGCCTTGGTATGAAAATCCGCAATGGTCGCAATCAGTCGATCCAGCCGGAGGCGCGCCGCCGCAGCCGCACCCGGGTGAGCAGGATCCCCAGCAGCAGGCAGCCGATGGAGACCCCCGCGCCATAGAGGAACCAGTCCTTGCGGTCATCCTCCCGCAGGCGACGGTTCTCCTCCAGCAGCTGCCGCACCCGATCCTGTTCCTGGGCCAGACGGGCGGTGAGTTCCTCGTTCTCCCGGGCCTTTTCCAGGGGATCGGCCGCCAGGGTACGCAGATCCTCCAACGCCTTCTCCAGTTCCCCCACCCGGTCGGAGAGGGCGGACGCCCGCTGCGCCTGCCGGTCCCGCTCCGCCTTCAGCTCGGCGCTCTCCTCCCTGAGGGCATCGCGCGCCGCCTCCAGGGACTCAATGCGGGTACGGGCCTCCTCCAGCAACACCCGGGCATGGGGACGGTCCATGAGATACCGGGTCTGCACCCAGCCCTCGGTACCCCCCTGGGTGCGGATGCGGGTATAGCCCTCCCCGTCGTCCTCCAGCACGGTCACCGGATCGCCGCTTTCAAGGAAGGTGAGGATACGGTGCTGGAAGGTCTTGCCCCGGCGTACCGCGATCTCCAGTTCATCACTGACATAGGCGGTGGTCTGAGCCCCGGCGGGGGGACTCCAGGCGGACAGGAGCAGTCCCGGTCCCACGATCAGCCCCAGGAGGAGGATGAGCATGCGTTCCACGAATATTGTCCTTTATCAAAATTTCCCGGATGGGCGAGAATGCCGGGTGCGCCCCCGGCGCGCGTATGGCGGGGCACGGCCCTGCTGCGGGTCCGGCCACCATGCCGCCACACTCTATCAGAACCCGTCCGACCACGGAGGACACACAGGTCTCATGTCCAAACACGATCCCATCGACCTCTCCCCCAGGGAGGCCTACGAGATGCTCCAGTCCGACCAGCGCACCCTGCTGGTGGACATCCGCTCCAGCATGGAATACCTGTTCGTGGGCCATCCCAAGGGGGCCCTGCACATCCCCTGGATGGATGAGCCCGACTGGACCCGCAATTCCCGCTTCGTCCCCGAGGTGCGCAAACTGCTGCTGGGCGGTGCCGGCCAGGAGGGCGGCGACCGGGGCGCCTCGGTCATCCTCATCTGCCGCAGCGGCAAGCGCTCCCTGGATGCCGGGCGCGAACTCATCGCGGCCGGCATCCCCCGGGTCTACCACGTGGGCGAGGGCTTCGAGGGGGATCTGGACGAACAGCACCACCGCTCCAGCATCAACGGCTGGCGCTACCACGGCCTGCCCTGGGAGCAGTGCTGATCAGGGCGATCCGCGCCCCGTACCACCGTCCCCCGGTGACTGGGATCCGGGCAGGGAGAGCAGCGTCGCCGGGACCTCTCGGGGCACCGTGCGGCGCCGCTGCCAGGCCCGGTACCCCCGTTCCAGGAGCAGGGGGATAAAGATGAAGAGCTCGTAGAGCCCCCGCAGCACGGACCCCAGTACATACACCGCCAGGGCCAGCCAGGACAGCAGGGCAGCGAGTACGGCCAGGGCGGTCACCGCCAGTCCCCCGGTCACCACCCCCAGGGATTGCAAAAAGATCTGCAGTGGCAGGGCCACCAGGGCCAGGGGCAGGGGCAGGAGGACCCCCAGGACCAGACAGGTGAAGGTGGACAGCCACGCCGTCGTCTCCATCTCCCCTTGCAAAGGCCCCTGCAGGAGCGGGACCAGGGTCTCCCCGGAGACGGCCTGAAGATCCCGGCTGGCCGCCAGCAGGGCCAGGAGCACGATCGCCAGAAACACGAGGGTCCCCCCCAGGGCCACGCTGCGGCGCCGCATGCGCGGATCCAGAACGGTGAAGGTGGGGATGAGCCGGCTGGCGCGGCGCGCCTCGCTCACCAGGCCGCCCCCCAGTACCACGGTAAGGATCACGGCCCCCACCGCCCAGGGGGCCAGGGTCATGCCCTCCATCGCCGTCCCCTCTCCCAGGGCACGTCCCATGGCGGGCCCCACGAGGAAGAACAACACCCCGGCGGCCACCCCCTGCAGGGCCAGGATGGCGGCGCTCACGGCCAGCAGACCGGTGGAGGCCAGGAAGATATCGCGGGCGGGGACCGCCCCCCGCCGGAGCCTGCGGTAGCGCCCCAGCACGGTGTCCAGATGGCGGGTCTGCTCGCTCAGGGCGCGCACCGCATGTTCCAGTTGGTGCAACCGCTCCCCCAACTCCCTCCAGGCGGGCAGGAGCCCCTTCAGGGTCTCCAGGCGGGACTGGCTGGCGCGGCGGTATTCCTCCAGGGCCTCGCGGCCGGCCCGCGCCATGGAGTCGTGGATCTCCTCCAGGATCTGCCCCACCCGGGGATCGGCCTTGGGCGGGGCGGCGGCCAGGGCGTTGGCGGTGCGCACCCAGGCCGGTTCCTCGGGCACCTGGTCGCGGGCGCTGTGATAATCCTGCTCCAGGGTCTCGATCTGTTGCAGGATGCGCCGCTCCAGGGCGGGGAAGCCCCCCAGGTCCCGGTTCACCCGCAGGTGGACGCCGCGATAGGCGCGGTCGAAACGGGCTTCCAGACGGCGCAGTTCCACCCCGCGCAGATAGCGCAGATGGCCCCGCCTCAGGCGGTTCCGGGCCTGGCGCACCGCGCGGGCCGCATGGCGCAGCAAGAGGGTCAGGGCCCGCGTGCCCCGGTGGAGGACCCGGTGACTCCAGGGACGGGCGGCATAGGCCAGCCCCATGAGGATCAGCAGCCAGGTGATGGCGGACAGGAACGGTTGGCCGGCCCAAGGGCCGGACAGGGCCTCAACGGTCATGGATACTCCGGCGCCCGCCACAGCGGCGGACCTGAAGGTAGAAGACCCCGATTATGGCCCAGGGGACCGCATCCCTGGCAATGCCCTCAAGTTCTCCCCAGGGTCGCCGCTATGAGGGATGACACGCCTCGCCTGATGAAAGATCAAGGGAACCTCCCATGAACCGAAGCCAACTCGAACATGCCTCCGGGTCGCTGTGGGCCCCCTACCGCGAGTTTCCGGAGATGAAGACCGCCGGTGCGGTACTGGGGTTCCTCCCGGCGTTTATGGACACCCAGACCCACGAGACCCATCTCTCCATCAACGAGGACGGGTCCCCGGCCCTGATCCACCTGCTGGACGGTCTGCCGGACCATTGGGTGGTGGAACGGGACGAGCATGGCCGCATCACCGCCCTGAAGGAGGGCATCGTGGCCGGCTTCATGCGCCAGGGCCACTTCTACACCCGGTCCCAGCTGGCGCAACTGCGCTGGGACGCCTAAGCGGGGCAGGGATGCCCGAGCCATTGGGCGCGGCCCCTTGTGCCCGGATACGGAATCCGGTCCAATAGGCGACTTTCCGATTGGGACCGCCCTGCCTCCATGCAAAAGAACAGCTACGAACGCGACGAACTCCTGCAATGCGGCTACGGGGAGATGTTCGGCCCCGGCAACGCCCAGCTCCCCGTGCCCAACATGCTGATGATGGACCGCATCACCCACATCAGCGACCAGGGCGGGGCCTACGACAAGGGGGAGATGCGGGCGGAGCTGGACATCTCCCCCGACCTGTGGTTCTTCGACTGCCATTTCCCCGGGGACCCGGTGATGCCGGGTTGCCTGGGGCTGGACGCCATGTGGCAACTGGTGGGGTTCTACCTGGCCTGGATCGGCAACCCCGGACGCGGCCGCGCCCTGGGGGTGGGGGAGGTGAAGTTCACCGGCCAGGTCCTGCCCACCGCAGACCGGGTCACCTACCAAGTGGACGTCAAGCGCGTCATCACCCGCAAGCTGGTGCTGGGGATCGCCGATGGGCAGGTCTTTGTGGACGGCCGCCTGATCTACACCGCCAAGGACCTTCGGGTGGGGCTGTTCACCTCCACCGAGGGCTTCTAATCCCCCGAAGGGGCTGCACCAGGCGTCAATCCCCGGGGCTCAGCCTTCCCCCGGGGCGCTGTCCCCCTCCTCCCCCCCGGTCTGAGGCGCGGGATCGTAGGTGCTCCAGCCGCTGCCGGTGCCCGTCTGCGGCAACCGTTCCCGTTCACCACCGTCCCGCTTGCGTTCCAGGTGCAGATGGGCCTTGGCGATGAAATGGGCCGTCACCGGGGCCGTCAGGAAGAGGAATGCGGTCACCAGCAACTCGTGCACCGAGATGGTCCCCTCCACCGCCCAGAAGAAGCCCATGGAGGCCAGCAGGGCCCCGCCCACCCCCAGGGTGGTGGCCTTGGTGGGGGCGTGCAGGCGCATCATCAGCGTGGGCAGCTTGAGCAGGCCCAGGGAGCCCACCAGGATAAAGACCCCGGACACCACGATCAGCAGGGCGATCAGCGCTTCCAGCCAGATTGCCATAACGGTTCAGCTCCTCGGATTCACTCGATCACGTTGCCGCGCAACAGGAAGCGGCAGAAGGCCACCGTGGAGATGAAACCGAACATCGCCAGCAGCAGGGCCGCCTCGAAATAGAGGGTGGTGCCCTGGTACATCCCCTGGAGGATGATGAGGGCGATGGTGTTGATCACCATGGTGTCCACCGCCAGCACCCGGTCCACCACCGAAGGCCCCTGGAGCAGCCGCCAGAGGTTCATCACCAGGGCCAGGGAGACGGCGACAAAACCGAAGATCAGGGCGTATTCGATCATGGGAAGATCTCCTTGAGCCGGGCCTCGTAGCGGGTCTTCATCTCCCGCACCGCCGCCTCCGCATCCGGGGCGTCCAGGCAGTGCACCAACAGGGCACGGCCATCGGCGGAAAGATCGCAGCTGACCGTCCCCGGTGTCAGGGAGATGGTCCCCGCCAGGATGGTGATGGCCTCGGGGGAGCGCAGCTCCAGGGGCAGGCGCACCCAACGGCTGGCCAGGGTGGCAGGATCACGGAACAGGATCAGCCGGGCCACGATCACGTTGGCCACGATCACATCCCACAGGGCCAGGGCGGTGAAGGCGAGCGCCCGATCCCAGGCCTGCAGGGGCGGCCGCCCCGGCCAGAAGTGGCTGGTGACGATGGGGATCACCACCCCCAGCACCGCGCCCAGGAGCAGCCCCCCCAGACTGAAGCCATTGAGCAGCAGCATCCAGACCACCACCAGGGTGAGGGTCATCAGGGGATGGGGCAGCCAGCGTTCCCGCAGGCCGGCCCCGGGATGTTCAGTGCGCGCCATGGCCCTTCTCCTCGATCACCTTTCCTGGGGTCTCCAGCACGGTGTCCACATAGCCCCCGCGATCCAGCAACTGGCCGGCGGTGGCCTCCAGGTAGGGGGTCACCTGCCCCGCCAGGGCCGTCCACAGCAGCAATCCCGCCAGCAGTCCGCCCACCGCGACGAAGGACAGGGCCCCGGAATCCGCGCCCTGCTCCATCCCGAGACGCCCCTCCTGGGCCGCGCTCTTCCAGAACAGGGTGCTGCCGCCCCGGGCGAAGCCGATGATGGCGAGAAAGGAGGTGACCAGGATGCAGGTCCAGATCCAGGCCGCGGCCTCCCCGTCCCGGACCGCGTCCAGGATGAGCAGCTTACCGACAAAACCCGACAGGGGCGGCAGGCCCGCCATGGCCAGGGCCGCCAGGAAGAAGAAGGCGGCGATCAGGCCCGACTGGGCAAAGGCGGGGGCCACCACCAGGCGGTCGCCGAGGCCGGAACGGCGCTCCGCCACCAGACCCACGAGCAGGAACAGGGCCCCCGCCGCCAGGGTGGAGTGCACCAGGTAGTACAGGCCGGCGGCCAGGGTCTGGTGGGTATACAAGGCCACGGGGATCATGACCGTGCCCATGGAACCGATCACGGCGAAACTCACCATCTGCCCCAGGCTGCGGGCGGCCAGTACACCAGTCATGCCCGTGGCCAGGGTGACCAGTGCCGCCGGCAGCAGCCAGTCCTGGACCAGGTGGGCGGCCTCCCCCATCCCCTCGCCGAAGATCAGGCCGTGCACCCGCAGGATGGCATAGGCCCCCACCTTGGTCATGATGGCGAACAGGGCCGCCACCGGCGCCGGGGCCAGGGCATAGGTCCCCGGCAACCAGAACTGCACCGGCACCAGGGCCGCCTTCACGGCAAACACCAGCAGCAGCAGCAGGGCGCCGGTCTGCAGCAGGGCCTGATCGCCGGGGGGCACCATGGGCACCTTGGCCGCCAGATCCGCCATGTTCAGGGTGCCGGTGACCCCGTAGATCAGCCCCACGGCGATGAGGAACAGGGACGACCCCACCAGGTTCACCGCCACGTACTGCACCCCGGCCCGCAGGCGGGCGGCCCCGCCGCCGTGGACCATCAGGCCGTAGGAGGCGATGAGCAGCACCTCGAAGAAGACGAACAGGTTGAACAGGTCCCCGGTGAGGAAGGCCCCATTGATCCCCATGAGTTGCAACTGAAACAGGGCGTGGAAATGACGCCCCCGGACATCGGCCCCGTCGATGGCGAACAGCAGCACCCACAGGGCAAGGAGGGCCGTAAGCAGGAGCATCAGGGCCGAGAGGCGGTCCAGTACCAGGACGATGCCAAAGGGCGGTGGCCAGTGGCCCAGGGCATAGACCTGGGGCTCCCCAGCGGAGGCCGTGACCAGCAGCCCCACGGCCAGAGCCAGCAGCAGCACGGTGGAGGCCACGGAGAAGATCCGGGCCAGCACCACATCGTGGCGCACGGCCAGCACCAGCATGGGCGCCACCAGGGCCGGGAGGAGGATCGGCAGGATGATCCAGTGATTCATGGGCGGTCCGCCTTCTCAACGGGTTCGGAGGGGGCCAGGTCCACGTGGTCGGTGTCCGATTCCAGATAGGCCCGCAGGGCCATCACCACCACCACGGCGGTCATACCGAAGGAGATGACGATGGCGGTGAGCACCAGGGCCTGGGGCAGCGGATCGGTGTAGCCGGCGGCATCCGCGGTGAGCACCGGCGGCAGGTTGACGGTCAGCCGGCCCATGGCGAACAGGAAGACGTTCACGGCATAGGTCATCAGGGCGAGCCCCAGGACCACGGGGAAGGTGCGGGCCCGCAGCACCAGGTACACCCCGGCGGCGGTCATGATCCCCACGGCACTGGCCACGAGCAATTCCATGGATTGTCCTCTCTCTCTTGGGTTCGGCTCAGGAAGGATCCCGCCGGGCCGTGCGGGCCGGCGTTGACGGATCAAAGTCCATGGGCCCCTCGTTGGCCGGCTCGTGACTGGCCACCAGCCCCAGGCGCGAGACCTGGGCCAGGGCCAGCATCACCGCCCCCACCACCGTGAGGAAGACCCCCACGTCAAAGACCATGGCGCTGGCCAGCTCCACCTCTCCCACCCACGGCAGATGCACGTAATCATGGGCCGAGGTGAGGAAGGGATAGCCGCCCACCATGGCGGCCACGCCGGTGGCCCCGGCCACCAGGACCCCCAACCCGATGAGGGCGTCGTAATCCACGGCCATGCGCCTTGCGGCCCACTGAAAGCCGCTGGCCATGTACTGCATGATCAGGGCGATGGACACCACCAGCCCGGCAATGAAGCCGCCACCAGGCATGTTGTGGCCCCGCAACAGGATGTACACGCCCACCAGCAGGGCCAGGGGCAGCATCACCCGGGTGGCCACCACCATCATGATGGGATGGCGGTCGGCGGCCCGGGGCATGTCCCCCTTCCAGGCGGCCAGATGCGCCGCCGCAGGACCGCGCAGGGCCCCCTCCAGGAGGGCGTAGATGGCCAGGGCGGCGATACCCAGGACGATGATCTCGCCAAAGGTATCGAAGCCGCGGAAGTCCACCAGGATCACGTTCACCACGTTGGCGCCGCCCCCGCCCGGCACCGCCTGATCCAGGTAATAACCGGAGATGGTGGAGAAGTCCCGGGTGAGTACGGCCCAGCACAGGCCACCCACGCCGACCCCCGCCAGCACCGCCAGCACCCCGTCCCGCACCCTGCGCGCGCCGGAACTCTCCTCGGGGGTGCGCTTGGGCAGGAAGTACAGGGCCAGGAGCATGAGCACGGTGGTGACCACCTCCACGGAGATCTGCGTCAGGGCCAGGTCCGGGGCCGAGAGATAGAGAAACCCGATGGAGACCATCAGGCCCACCACACTCACCGCCACCACCGCCAGAAGCCGCTGGCGGTGGTGGGCCACCGCCAACCAGCAGCCACCGGCCATGAGCAGCCACAGCACCCCGGCCACGGGGAAGATCTCCAGGGTCTCCCGAGTCCCGGGCAGATGGGCCGCGCCGCTGAAGGCGGCGTATCCCAGCACCACGGCACTGGCCAGCATCACCGCCAGGTAGCGCTGCAGGGCCCCGTTGTGCAGGGTATGGATGATGTACTGGCTGGCGGCCACCAGTCGGGCCATGGCCGCGTCGTACATGGTCTTGGCCTCGGGATGGGGCCCCGCCCGCCAGCGCGCCCAGGCATCGCCATAGCGCCAGAGCAGGGCCGCCCCCCCCAGCAGGGCCACCACGGACATCCCCAGGGCCGGGGTGAGCCCGTGCCACAGATACAGGTGCAGATCGGGCAGCGCACCGCCGGTGACCGCATCCGCGGCGGCGCGCACCAGCGGGCCCGCCGTCTGCTCCGGGAACAGACCGATGATCACCACCAGGGCTACCAGCACCGCCGGCGGCAGCCAGAAACCGGCCGCCGGGTCATGGGGCCTCCGGGGATAGTCCGCCCGGGGCGGTCCCCAGAAGACATGGACGGCATAGCGCAAGGCATAGGCCACGGAGAACACCGCCCCCAGGGTGGCCGCCGCCGGCACCAGCCAGGGCAGCCCGGCCCATGGGGTATGGGCCGCCTGCTCCAGCATCATCTCCTTGGAGATGAAGCCGTTGAAGGGCGGGATCCCCGCCATGGAGGCGGCCGCCACCATGGCCAGGGTGGCGGTCACCGGCATCAGGTGCATCAGCCCCCCCAGCCGCGGGATGTGGCGCGTGCCGGTCTCGTGGTCCACGATCCCCGCGCTCATGAACAGGGCCGCCTTGAAGGTGGCGTGGTTGATGATATGGAACACCCCGGCCGCCGCCGCCATGGGGGAGCCCAGGCCGAAGAGGAAGGTCACCAGCCCCAGGTGGCTCACCGTGGAATAGGCCAGCAGCCCCTTGAGATCGTCCTTGAACAGGGCGATGCCCGCCGCCAGCACCATGGTGAACAGCCCGGTGGTGGCCACCAGATAGAACCAGACATCGGTGCCCGCCAGCACCGGCCAGAGCCGGGCCAGGAGGAAGATCCCCGCCTTCACCATGGTGGCCGAATGCAGATAGGCGGACACGGGGGTGGGCGCCGCCATGGCATGGGGCAGCCAGAAGTGGAACGGGAACTGGGCGCTCTTGGTAAAACACCCCACCAGGATCAGCAACAGCGTGGGCAGATACAGGGGGGAGGCCTGGATCTGCTCACCCCGCTCCAGGATCACCGACAGGTCGTAGGAGCCGGCCATCTGCCCCAGCAGCAGCATGCCGGCGATCATGGCCAGCCCGCCCCCGCCGGTGACCACCAGGGCCATGCGCGCCCCCTGGCGCCCCGCCGGCAGGTGCCGCCAGTAGCCGATGAGCAGGAAGGAGGACAGGCTGGTGAGCTCCCAGAAGACCAGCAGCAGCAGGATGTTGTCCGACAACACCACCCCCACCATGGCCCCCTGGAAGAGCAGCAGGTAGGTGTAGAACAGCCCCATGGGGTCCTTCTCGGACAGATAGAAGCGGGCATAGATGATGATCAGCAGCCCGATCCCCAGGATCAGCCCCGCGAACAACAGCCCCAGGCCGTCCAGGAAGAAGTTGGCGTTCAGGCCCAGCCCCGGCAGCCAGTCCCAGCCCGCCTGCACCACCTCGCCCCGCAGCACCGCCGGGGTGTGCACCAGCAGCAGGGCCAGGGCGAGGACGGTGACCGAGGCCGTGGCGGTGGCGCAGGCATTGCGGCCCGACCGGATCAGCAGACCCGGCAGGAGCGCCCCCAGAAACGGCAACAAGACGATCAGCGCAAGACTCATGGAAACACCCGAAGACCTGGACACACGAAACCCCGCCGGGATCTCTCCATGCGGCGGGGCGGGACGACCCTGCGGGGTCGCGCACGGCCCCGACCCATGCGCCGGGCACGGGCTTGGGGCCGTCTCGGGAAGACAGCGCACCAGATGCTAATCGAACCGGCCGGTCACCGCCACCCCGGCGCATGGGGCCTGCCGGGCGTTGACCGGCCTGCGTCGGGGGCGCAGGATCAGGGCGATAGGGCAGCCGGACGGGGCATCCCATGGGCCAGGAAATCCAGCAGACCCGCTTTTCGCCCCGGGACTTCACCCGCTTCCGAGAGCGTCTGGCGGCGGAGACCCGCCTCGCCCGGGAGATGGCCGCCGGCGGCGCCTTCGATGCGGGCCCTCCCGTGGCCGGTTTCGAGATCGAGGTCTGTCTGCTGGATGCCCGGGAGGCCCCCGCCCCCGTGAACGCGGCCTTCCTGGAGCGCATGAACGACCCCCTGGCCACCCTGGAACTGGCCCGCTTCAACGTGGAACTCAACACCCGCCCCCACCCCCTGGAAGGAACGGTGCTCTCGTCCCTGCACCGGGAACTGACCGCCACCTGGCGGCGGGCGGAGGCGGCCGCCGAGTCCATGGGCTGTCATGCGTTCATGACGGGCATCCTCCCCACCCTGGACCCGCAACACCTGTGCCCGGCGTACATGTCCGACATGAAGCGCTACCGCGCCCTCAATCGCCAGGTCTTGCAGGCGCGCCAGGGCCGCCCCATCCACCTGGACATCAAGGGGCGGGAACACCTGGTGATGGACCAGCGCGACGTCATGCTGGAGGCGGCCACCACCTCGTTCCAGATCCACCTGCAGACCCCCCTGGACACGGCCCACCGGGTCTACAACGCCGCCATCCTGGCCTCCGCCCCCCTGGTGGCCGCGGCGGCCAATGCCCCCTTCCTCTTCGGCCGGGACCTGTGGGACGAGACCCGCATCCCCCTGTTCGAGCAGGCGGTGGAGACGGGGGGTTACGGGGATGTGGCCCGGGGCCCCCTGCGGCGGGTGAGTTTTGGCTCGGGATTCGCCCGGGAATCCATCCTGGAATGCTTCGAGGAGAACCTGGAACACTTCCCGCCGCTTCTGCCCCTGTGCGAGGACGCGCCGCCGGAGCAGTTCGTCCACCTGCGCCTGCACAACGGCACCCTGTGGCGCTGGAACCGCCCCCTCATCGGCTTCGACGCCTCCGGCCGGCCCCATATCCGCATCGAGCACCGGGGGATCCCCGCCGGCCCCACCCTGGTGGACAGCCTGGCCAACGCCGCCTTTTTCTACGGTCTCGTGGAGGACCTGCTCACCCACCCCGGTGGCCCCGAGGGGATCATGGCCTTCGCCACCGCCCGGGACAACTTCTACCAGGCGGCCCGCCTGGGCCTGGAGGCCCCCCTGCACTGGGAGGGAGACACCCCCATGAAGGCACGGGATCTGATCCTGGACCGGCTCCTCCCCCGGGCACGACACGGATTGAGACGCCTGGGCCTGGACGCCGGCGACCGTGACGACTATCTCGGCATCCTCGCCGCACGGGTGGACAGCGGTCAGAACGGCGCCCGCTGGCAGCGGGATTTCGCCGCCGCCCATGGCCGGGACGCAACGGCCCTGGTGCGTGCCTGCCGACAACGCCAGACCGGAGACCGCCCCGTGCACACCTGGGACGCGGCGGAACAAAGGGCGTAGCATGGGGATCATGCTCAGAGAGTGCGATCACCTCCCCGAGGGGTTCCTGGAGACCCCGGCACGGCGGATCCACCGCATCGTGCCGGAACCCACCCTCTTCCATCTGCCGGGCCGCCGGGAACCGCCGCTCTTCGTCTGCGTGCTGCTGCACGGCAACGAGCCGGTGGGCCTGGAGGCGGTGCAGGCCTTGTTGCGGGAGATGCCCACCCCCCTGCCCCGGGCCCTGTCCCTGTTCGTCGGCAACGTGCAGGCGGCGGCCCAGGGGGTGCGGGTGTTGGAGGGGCAGCCCGACTTCAACCGCATCTGGCCCGGGGGCGAGCACACCGACGGCCCCGAGGCCCGGCGCATGCAGGCGGTGGTGGACCGGATGGCGGAGCGCGGGGTCTTCGCCAGCGTGGACCTGCACAACAACACCGGCCTGAACCCCCACTACGGCTGCGTCAACCGCCTGGATCCCCCCTACCTGCACCTGGCGGCCCTGTTCGCACGCACCGTGGTGCATTTCACCAGCCCCCGGGGGGTGCAGTCCCTGGCCATGGCCCCCCTCTGCCCCGCCGTCACCCTGGAATGCGGCCGCCCCGGGGATCCCCACGGGGTGGCGCACGCCCGGGACTACCTGCAGGCCTGCATGCACCTCTGCACCCTCCCGGACACCCCGGTGCCGCAGCACGACCTGGACCTGTTCCACACCGCGGCGAGGGTGCAGGTCCCCCCCGAGGTGGGGATCGCCTTCGCCCCCGGGGAGGCGGACCTGGTGTTCGACACCGACCTGGATCACATGAATTTTCGGGAACTGCCGGCAGGCACGGCCCTGGCGCGGGTGCGCCCCGGGAGCGGGGCCCGGGTGACGGCCCGGGACGAGACGGGGAGGGAGGTGACGGGACGCTATTTCGCCGTGGACGGGGACCGGCTGGTGCTCACCCGCCCGGCCATGCCCTCCATGCTCACCCTGGACGCCAGCATCGTGCGCCAGGACTGCCTGTGCTACCTCATGGAGCGCATGGCCCCGCCGGGGGCGCCCCCGGCGATCATGGATGCGGGATGAACCGCCCTGGACTTCCCTGTAGGGTCAGCGCTCCACCTTCTCATATACCAGGGTCGCGGCATCGCCCCGGCGGTAGTAGGGCGGCGGGTTGCGCATGCACTCCAGGGCCTCGTCCCGTTCCCGGGCGGAGTCGAACCACTGGATCTCCTCCCAGTGCGGCCCCAGCAGGTGGGGGGCACGGAAGGGATCTCCCTCGGGCAGGGTCATGCGAATGCCGTAACGCTTCACGGAATCGGCCTCCCGTTGCATGGATCGAGGGGTGGGGAAGGCGTACTATAGCACCCCCAAAGGGACCTTGAATGCCATGGTGATACTGCACAAGTTGCGCGATTTCCCCCTCAAACGCTGGGCGGCCCTCGTCCATGACCTGCTGTGGATCCCGGCCGCCCTGTTCATGGGCTACTGGACCCACGCCAACTTCCGCCTCATGGCCCCGCCGGACTATGCCGGCTACGCCGACCTGCTGCCCCTGGTGGTGGCGGTGCAGGGGATCGCCCTGTGGGGTTTCGGGCTCTACCGCGGCATCTGGCGCTTCGCCTCCGTACCGGATCTGGTGCGCATCCTCAAGGCCGTGGCCGGCGGCACCCTGGGGATCGCCGCCCTGGTCTTCCTCCTGAAGATGCATGGGGTGCCGCGCACCGTCATGGTGCTCTACCCCGTCTTCCTCACCATGGGCCTCACCGGCCCGCGGCTCCTCTACCGCTGGTTCAAGGATCACCGCCTGGGTCTGGCCCGGGAGGACGCCCAGCGGGCCCTGGTCATCGGCGCCGGGCGCTCTGGGGAGATGCTGGTACGCGACCTGCTCAAGGACCACCGCTATCTCCCCGTGGGGGTGCTGGACGATGCCCCGGGGAAATGGGGACGGGAACTGCACGGGGTGCGCATCCTGGGCCCGGTGGCGGAGCTGGAACGGCTCCTGGATACCCTGGCGGTGGATGTGGTCCTGCTGGCCATGCCCTCGGCACCGGCCACCCTGGTGCGCCAGGTGACCCACCTGTGCCGGCAGCGGGGCAAGGCCTGCGGCACCCTCCCCTCCATCTACGAGATCGCCGGCGGGCACTCCCGCGCCGGCCAGCTACGGGAGATCCGCATCGAGGACCTGCTGGGACGGGAGGCGGTAACCCTGGACGATGCCAGCCTGCGGCGCTTCCTCCAGGGACGGCGCGTGCTCATCACGGGTGCCGGGGGATCCATCGGATCGGAACTGTGCCGACAGGTGGCCCTGCACGACCCGGCACACCTGGTGATGGTGGACCACTCGGAGTTCAACCTCTACAGCGTGGACCAGGACATCCGCCCCCTGCTCGCCCCCGACCGCTTCACCCCCCTCCTGGCGGACGTGCGCGACAAGGCCCGGCTGCGCCGCATCTTCCAGCGCTTCCGGCCCCAGATCGTGCTCCATGCCGCCGCCTACAAGCACGTGCCCCTGGTGGAACAGAATGCGGTGGAAGGGGTGAGCAGCAACCTGCTGGGTACGCGCAACACCGCCGACCTGGCGGTGGAATTCGGTGCCGAGAAGTTCCTCCTGGTGTCCACCGACAAGGCGGTCAACCCCACCAACGTCATGGGGGCCACGAAACGGGCGGCGGAGATCTACTGTCAGGCCCTGCACGCCCACCCGGGTACCGCCTTCATGGTCACCCGTTTCGGCAATGTCCTGGGCTCGGCCGGCTCGGTGGTGCCCCTGTTCCGCCGCCAGATCGAGGCCGGCGGACCGGTGACGGTCACCCATCCGCAGATCACCCGCTTCTTCATGACCATCCCCGAGGCGGTGAGCCTGATCCTGCAGGCGGCGGCCATGGGCGAAGGCGGGGAGGTGTTCGTCCTGGATATGGGCGAACCGGTGCGCATCGACGACCTGGCCCGGCAGATGATCCAGCTCTACGGCCGGGAGCCGGACCGGGACATCGCCGTGGAGTACGTGGGCCTGCGCCCCGGGGAGAAGCTCTACGAGGAACTCTTCCACGCCGAGGAGGACCTGGTCCCCACCCGCCACAGCAAGATCCTGCGGGCCCGCACCCGGGCGGTGGACCCGGCCCGGCTGGAGACCCAGCTGACCCGGGTCACCGCCGCCTGCAGGCGGCAGGACGAGGTGGAGGTGCGCGCGGCCCTGCGGGAGATCGTGCCGGAGTTCACTTCATCGGACCGGCCCGCCGGCCCGATCCCCCTGCAGCAGGCCCTGCAGGGCACCGGGGCCTGACCCCGGCCCCTTTCCCGTTGCCGATCTGGCGTTTCAGAAGCGGTAACCGTAGTTCACCCGCCAGACGGTCTGGCCATGGCGCATCTCCACCCCGGTGGCGGACTGGGTGACGCGCACCTGCGGGGCGTAGGTGGCCGAGGCATGGAGCTGGCTGCGGGGGGTGAAGCGGTAGCTGAAGCCTCCGCTCAGGTGGTGCTGCACGATGGCGGGGAACAGGGGGTTCACCGTCTCGTCGGGGATGGGGTTGCTGGCGTAGTTGGTACCGCCCCGCAGGGTCCAGCGGTCGTTCAGGCGGTAGGCGGCCCCCAGGGAGATCACCGTCTGATCCTTCCAGCGCTGTTCCAGTTCGGCGTCCAGGCGCGTACCGGCGAAGGCCCCGTTGGCCGGGGAGGCATCGGCGGTGAAGCTCATCTCCAGTCCCTCCATGGCCTCGGACCAGTTCAGATGGCGCAGATCCGCCGCCAGCAGCAGGCGGTCGCTGGCGCGGTAGGCCATCCCCAGGCCGAAGCTCTCCGGCCACTGGAAGTCCCGCACACGGATCCGCCCGGTCACCGGCACATCCTGGAATCCGGCCCCGAAATCCGCGCCAAAGGCGAGGCGGGCATCACCGCTGCTCAGATCGTCCAGATGGGTCTCGCTGTGATAGGTGGCCCCCACCGCCAGGCGGTCCGTCAGCTGCAGCAACACCCCCAGCTTGCCCGCCAGCCCGTTGGCCGAGGCCTCGCCGGTGAAACGGTCGTCATTGCTGAAGTCAAAGCGGGTATAGCTCACGTCCTGGATCGTGCCGTTCCCCAAGAGGGTATTGAACCCATCCACCATGGAACCCTGGGCCGAACCCAGGCCCGGGGTGCCCCCGGGCCGGGCCATGCGGCCGAAGGTGGCCCCGTCCAGGTCCATCTGCAGGTCCAGCCCCGCCCAGATGTAGTCCAGTTGCACCGCCAGGGAGACGCGATCGCTCACCTCGAAGGCCAGGGGGAACATGACCCGCCCGAGGCTGAGTTCGGAACGGATGGACTGACCCGAGAGGGGGGCCATGGCCCCCATCAGGGTCTGCCCCCGGGAGAACAGGAGGGAATCCGAGCGGAAATCGGTGCCCATCCCCCCCTGGGCCATGACGGCGGCCCCGTAGCTCACCCGGCCCTGCTTGCGCACCAGGGAGAGGGAGGGCATGTGATACCAGCGTCCACGGCTCTCGTCCGCCCGCGGCGCCCCGGGGGCGCGGGCCTCCACCCGGGGGGCCAGCAGGGTGTAGCCCAGCCCCAACACGTCCTGGCCGGGGGCACGCATACCCAGGGTCGCCGGGTTGTTCATGACGGCGGAATTGCCCGTCTCATGGGCCAGGCTGGCCCCGCCCATGCCCCCGGCGATGGCGCCGAAGGCATCCATGTTCATGGCGTTGGTGGCCTGGGCCGCCAGCGGGCTCAACAGCGCGCCGGGCACGGAGAGGGCCGCCAGGGCCCGTGCCAGTCTCATGGTCATCCTCTAAGCCTCCCTTGGAATCCTTGTTCTTTTTTCGCCCCGCGCGGTATGGATCTGCCTGCGGCGGCGGATTGAAATATATCAAAAATGAATATACTTAGAACACAAAAGGATTTAATGGGGGCATCGATTCTGCTGTTACCTGCAATGCACACACCCGCCGCGGACCGATGCCGCGGCGGGTGTGGGTCCGGCGATGCCGGCAGGATCCTCCCGAGGCGGGGGGATCAGGCGGGGCGGAAGGCCACCTGCTGCACGAAGTCCACCTCATGGAAGTCATAGGGGCGGCGCAGGTCACCGAAGCGCTCCACGTTCACAAAGCCCGCATCCTCCAGCAGATGGGTGAGATAGTCCTGGCGCAGGGGGTACATCTTCAGCTCAAAACGGGCGCCGTCGGAGAAGACATACTCGAAGCGGGCCATGGTGCGGTGCAGTTCCACCGGGCCCACGTCCACGCCCTCACCGGTGTAGCAGTAGGCGTGCTTGGAGCTATAGCCCTCGTCCAGCATGGCGTCGTAGTTGCGCTGGTCGATCACCAGCATGCCGCCCGGGCGCAGCACGCGGAAGATGGCCCGCAGGGCCGTGCGCCGGTCTTCATGATCGAACAGATGAGTGAAGGAATTGCCCAGGCAGACGGCGGCGTCGAAACGCTCCGTGCCCAGGGTGTCATCCAGCACGCGCCAGTCCACCACCCGGGAATTGGCGAACTGCACGCCGTGATGCTCCGCGTTTTCCTTGGCCTTGGCGAGCATGTTCTCGGAACCGTCGGCGGCGGTGACGTTGAAACCGGCCTGGGCCAGGGAGACGGCGTTGACGCCGGTGCCGGAGGCGATGTCGATGACATCCTTCACCCCATGGGCCTTGAGCAGCCGGTTGTAGAAGGCCCCCTCCCGCTCCAGACGGGTCTCCCAGCCCACCAGGTCGTCCCAGTATTCCGCAAAGCTGCGGGTGTACTGCTTGTAGTGGTTGCCGGTATCGGCGTTAAGTGCTTGCTCCTGGCTCATCTCTGAACTCCTGTGCAGTCTGCTTGCGAAGGGAGACCGTATTGTGGGGGCCACCCCGGAACCGATACAGATGCAGTTCACGGGATTTCATTGCGGTACAGTTTCGGTATCCTGGGTCCATGGGGGAACATCTCTACGAACGCGTCGCCGCCGGGATCGAGCAGCAGATCGAACAGGGCACCTACGCCCCCGGGGATCGGCTGCCCGGCGTGCGCCGCCTGCGGCTCCAGTTCGGGGTGAGCATCGCCACGGTGGTGGCCGCCTGCGAACTGCTGGAACAGCGGGAGATCCTGGAGGCGCGGCCTCGCTCCGGGTTCTACGTGCGCGAGCGCCCCGATCATCTGCCCGCACCGGCGGAGTCCTCCACCGAACCCGAAGGCCCCAGCCTGATCTCCGGACAGGAACGGGTGCTGGAACTGGTGCAGTCCCACAACGCCCCGGAGATCATCTCCCTGGGGGCCGCGGCCCCGCCGGCGGAATGTCTGCCCGAGTCGGCCCTGGACCGCAGCTTCGCCCGGGTGCGCCGCACCCAGCGGGCCCGCATCGGGGCCTATGACTTTCCACCGGGCAGCCCGGAGCTGCGCACCCAGGTCGCCCGCCGCATGGCCGACGCCGGCTGCAGTCTGGGCCCGGACGACATCGTGCTCACCCAGGGCTGCCAGGAGGCCCTCACCCTGAGCCTGCGGGCGGTGGCCCGGCCGGGGGATGTGATCGCCATCGAATCCCCCACCTTCTACGGCATCCTGCAGGCCATCGAGTCCCAGGGCATGCAGGCCCTGGAGATCGCCACCGATCCCGCCTCGGGCATGCGCCCCGAGGCCCTGGAACGGGCCCTGGAGACCTGGCCCATCCGGGCCTGTGTGATGATGCCCAGCTTCGGCAATCCCCTGGGGCACCTGGCCCCGGATGCGCGTAAGGCCCAGTTGGTGGATCTGCTGGCACGCCGCGGGGTACCGCTGATCGAGGACGATGTCTACGGCGAGCTGGACTTCCACGGACCGCGCCCCTGGGCCGCCAAGGCCTGGGATACCCGGGGTGAGGTGCTCTACTGCGGCTCCTTCTCCAAGACCCTGGGGGCCGGACTGCGGGTGGGCTGGGTGGCACCGGGGCGCTACCGGGAGCGCATCACCTACCTGAAATACGCCACCGCCCAGGCCACCCCCACCCTGCCCACCCTGGCGGTGGCGGACTACCTGGAACAGGGGGGGTACGACCGTTTCCTGCGGCGGGTGCGGCGCCACCACGAGCGCCAGGTGCGGCGCGTGGCCGATGCCGTGCGCCGCCACTTCCCCGCCGGGACCCGCCTCACCCGGCCCCGGGGCGGTTTCGTGCTGTGGGTGGTGCTGCCCGAGGGCGGGGATGCCCTGGCACTGCAGACCCGCGCCCTGGCGGCGGGGATCAGTATCGCCCCCGGGCCCATCTTCTCCCCCACGGGCCGCTACGGACGCTGCCTGCGGCTGAACTGCGCCCTGCCCGGCTCGGTGGACGTGGAGGCCGCCCTGGCCCGCCTGGGGGCCCTGGCGTGCCAGGACACACCCGAGGCCCCCTGAAGCGGGTTTGACAGACACGGCGGATTTGGCGTATCAACCCCGCCTCCCTCCATGCCCCACGGCCGGAGGTACCTGTCCGGTAGCCCCCGTATTCCATAGCCCCCACTGATCCTCCATCGTCACCGGTACGATCTCAAGCAATAGAGGGGATGTGGCGGATGAG
>NZ_FOUO01000006.1 GCF_900114895.1 Ectothiorhodospira mobilis | reverse complement strand
AGACCAAACGGATCATCGCGGCAACATCTGACGAGTACCGTGCTCACTTACTCGGACTCAAATAAGAATCAATCTCTATGTGCGATTGCCCTGGGCGGCCCCGGGACGGCGGCCCCAAAACGAGAAGGGGGCCCGCAGGCCCCCTGGTGCTGCGCCCGCCCCCGGGGGGGCGGGACGCGTGCCGGATGCGGCTTGGATCAGAAGTCGTAGCGCACCCCGGCGGCGAAGACCTGGCCGCCGCTGATATCGCCATAACCATTACTGGTTTCTGCACCGACGCCATACCAGTCACTTTTCCCACCACGCTCCTCGGTGATGGCGGCGGTCTCTTCCTCGGAGTAGTACTCGGCGAAGAGCTTCAGATCGGAGGTCATCTGGTAGTCGTAGCCCAGGTGATAGATGTTCTCGCCATAGTTCTCCACGTCCGCCAGCATCACCTTGAAGGTGTTCTTGCCCAGGGTGTAGCCGGCGTAGAGGTTCATGGCGGTATCGCCATCGGCGCCGTAGGCATCACCGTCGATGTCGCTGTCAAAGCGCTCGTACTTGGCCCCCAGGTACAGGTCGCCCATGGTGTGCCGGGCGGACAGGCCGAGGATCTTCTGATCCGAGGCACCGCCCAGGTCGTCCATGCCCACGGCCAGGGTGGTGTCGCCGAAGCTGTAGGAGCCGGTGAGCTGCAGGCGATCGTCCTCATCGCCATTGGCATCGGCGTTACCGTTGTCCGCGCTCCAGGCGAAGCCCATGGAGAAGCCGTTCATGTCCGGGCTGTAGTAGGCGACGGTGTCCTGGCGGCGGAAGGAGGTGTAGGTGGCAAAGCCGCTGTAGTAGGTGCTGAACATGTCCACCGGGTAGGCGATGGCGTTGTAGTACGGCATCCACATCTGCCCCACGGTGAGGGTACCGATATCCCCCTGCACGCCGATCTTGGCCACGCGCACATCGCGGCTCTGGCCACCGCTCTTGGAATCCTTGTCCTGATCCCAGGGGTCCTGGATCTTCTTGTTGGCCAGGTCCATGGGCAGTTCCAGCTTGCCGATGAGGGTGAGGCCGTCGGTGAGGGCGTAGTCGGCGTCGAAGCCGATGCGGGAGTAGGCGTCGCGCACGCCGGTGTAGGAGTCCAGCACCTCGTCCTTGTCGGGGCTGACGGATTCCACCTGCACGCGGGCGGAGCCGTAGAAGTCGAAGTTGACGCCCTGGGCCAGGGCGGTGGTCGGCAGCGCCAGGGCGGCGCCGACGGCGGAGGCGATCAAGGTCTTGCGATGCATGTTTTCTTTTCCTGAATGGATGGGTTGCGAAACGGGAAGGCACCGCGAAGGCCTTGACATGGCCCCGCGGCGCCGGGTCCCGGGTTCTTGGGCTTGCTGCAAACGGACACCGTCCCTGTCCTCGGACTGTCCTTCATGGCCGCGGCCGAAGGCCACGGCCGGGCGGCCCGACCCGCTCAGGGAAGGGCCGCCGGACAGGTTCAGGGGAGCCAGGTCTCCACCAGGTCGCGGTTCTCCTCGACCCAGCGCTGGGCGTTCTCGTAGGGATCACCGCCCTCCTGGTTCATCACCATCACCTCGGCCATCTGCTCCGGGGTCCAGTGGAAGTTGTCCAGGATGGCGTAGGCCTCGGGCATGTCCTCCTTCAGGCCCTTGCGCACGATGGTGTGGATGGTCTCCTCACCCCCATAGATGCCCTTGGGGTCCTCCAGGTACTTCAGGTCCCAACGGGCGAACTTCCAGTGGGGGGTCCAGCCGGTGACCACCACCCAGTCCTTCGTGCGGATGGCGTTGCCCAGGACGCTGGTCATGGTGGCGCCGGAGCCTTCCACCAGCTGCATGTCGTCCATGCCGTATGCCTCGATGGCCTTCTCGGTGGTGCTCATGATGCCCGCGCCGGGATCGATCCCGATGATCTGGTTGCCGAAGCGGTCGGCATGCTCGTTGAGCTCGGCGATGGAGTCGATGTCCACGTATTCGGGCACCACCAGGCCGATGCGGGTCCCCTCCAGGTTCGGCCCCAGGTCCACCACATCATCCTGGACACGTTTCAGGTAGTGGCCGTGGGTGGTGGGCAACCAGGCGGCCACGAAGGCATCCTGATCGCCACTGGCCACGGACTGCCACATGGCGGCGGCGCTGACGGAGGTGAGGCGCACATCATAGCCCGCCTCTTCCAACACCACGCGGATCACGTTGGTGCTGGCCACCTCACTGGACCATTCCACATAGGGCAGTTCGATGCGGCCCTTGTCGGCGGCCAGGGCACCCGCGGGCACACAGGCCAGGGCCAGGGCCATGCACATCCCGGTGAGCCGGCTCAGGGTCGTGTTCATTCGTCTTTTCATGGGTCTCTCTCCCTTCTGGGTTGAGGGTGTCACTGCTGCTTGCGCTTCTGCCCGATCCGCTGGGTGACGCGGTCGAGGATCATGGCCAGGATCACGATGGCGATCCCCGCCTCGAAGCCGTCCCCCGGCTGCAGACGCTGGATGGCGCGCCAGACCTCGCTGCCCAGGCCGCCGGCGCCGATCATGGCGGCGATCACCACCATGGACAGGGCCAGCATGATGGTCTGGTTGATGCCCGCCATGATGGTGGGCACCGCCAGGGGCAGCTGGACCTTGAACAGCTTCTGCCACCAGTTGGCGCCGAAGGCATCGGAGGCCTCCACCAGTTCTCCGGGCACCTGGCGGATGCCCAGGATGGTGAGGCGGATGGCCGGGGGCATGGAGAAGATCACCGTGGCGAACATGGCCGAGACCTGCCCGAGGCCGAAGAAGGGGATGGCGGGGATCAGATAGACGAAGGCGGGCATGGTCTGCATCAGGTCCAGGATGGGCATGATGAGCCGTTTGAAGCCGTCGGAGAGCCCGCCCAGGATCCCCAGGGGCAGGGCAATGGCCACCGCCACCGCGGTGGCGAAGAGCACCAGGGTGAGGGTCTCGATGGTGGCCTCCCAGAGCTGCAGGTTCCAAAGGAACAGCAGGCCCACGGCGGTGCCGATGCCCACGCGCCGCCCGGCGATCCACCAGGCAAAGGCGGCGATGAGGAGGATCACCACCCAGGGGGGCGGGAAGCTGAGGACCGCCACCACGGCCTCCACGCCGCCGCCGAGGACGGTGCTGATGCCCCGGGTCACCCCGGAGAAGGCCTGGGTCATCCATTCCAGGCTGGCGTCGATGTAGTCGGACAGGGGAAACTTGCCGACAAAGGGAAAATCCTGACTCATGGTAGGTTCATCCGCGCTGGTATCGATGGGTTACGGCGCCCGTCCCGGCCACGGGCCAAAGACGCACGCCGCCGCATGGCCGTGGGCTCAGGGGGCGGCGGATTCCGCCGGCGCCTTCTCGTCCCCGCCGCCTTCTCCGCCAGCGGCGTCGTCCTCCTGCTCCTCCCGGTCCGGCTGGTTATCGGCCAGGGCGGCCAGGACGTTGCTCTTGACGACGGTGCCCACGAGCCGGCCCTGGTCGTCCACCACCGGCACGGGGATGCGGGTGTCCGCCAGCATCTGGATCAGCGTGCTGATGGGCTCGTCGGGCTTCACCGGCTGATGGTCCCGCTGGATCAGACCCTCGATGGTCTTTTCCTTGCGCTTGATGGCCTCGGCGGCGTCATCGGCCCAGATATAGCCCTCCAGGGTGCCATCCCGCTGCACCACGAAGGAGCAGTAGAAGCTCTCCTGCTCCATGCGCCGCAGGGCGATACGGGGGCCGTCCTTGGGGGAGGCCAGCACCGGGGCGTCGCGCATGATGGCCCCGGCGGTGAGCACCTGGGTCTTGTCCACGTCCTCGACAAAGCGCTCCACGTAGCGGCTGGCGGGGGAGCTGAGGATCTCCTCTGGGGTGCCGATCTGCACCACGTAGCCGTCCTTCATGAGCACGATCCGGTCCCCCAGGCGCAGGGCCTCGTCCAGGTCATGGGTGATGAAGACGATGGTCTTCTTCATCCGCGCCTGCAGGTTCAGCAGTTCGTTCTGCATGTCACGGCGGATGAGGGGGTCCAGGGCGCTGAAGGCCTCGTCCATGAGCAGGATGTCCGGGTCCGCCGCCAGGGCCCGGGCCAGGCCCACGCGCTGCTGCATACCGCCGGAGAGCTGCGAGGGATAGGCGTTCTCCCAGCCGTCCAGCCCCACCAGCTCCAGGGCCTCCAGGGCCTTCTCACGGCGCTCGTTCTGCGTGGTACCCCGGATCTCCAGCCCGAAGGCGGTGTTGTCCAAGATGGTGCGGTGGGGGAACAGGGCGAAGTTCTGGAAGACCATGCCGAACTTGCGCCGCCGGCGCTCCAGCAAGTCCTTCTGATTCAATTGGAGGATATCCTCGCCATCGATCAGCACCTGACCGCCGGAGGGTTCGATGAGCCGGTTGAGGCAGCGGATGAGGGTGGACTTGCCGCAGCCACTGAGACCCATCACCACCAGGATCTCCCCCTGGTCCACGTCGAAGTTCACGTCGTGGATGCCCACGGTCTGCCCCGTGCGCTGCTGGATCTCCTTGCGGCCGAGCCCCTGCTCCAAGAGCTCGAAGGCCTGCTCGGGATGGTCCCCGAAGATCTTGGTAACGTTCTTGACCTGGATTTTCGGTTGCAAGTTCTGTCCTGCCCGGGCCTTAGCGGCCCCATGATGGGTGATGGTCCACACCGCGGCGGGCCTAGCCCGCCGCGGCACCTGCGTTTCGTTGCGTGCTCAACGCACGGCGTCGAGGAAGTGCATATGCCGTTCGTAGTGCTCGAGCACGTCGTTGATCAGGGCCTCCTGACTCCAGCCCATGACGTCGTAGTCCTGACCGCCCTCGCCCAGGTGCACCTCGGCGCGGAAGTACTTCAGGTTCTGGGCACGCCGGGCGCCGGTGTCGCGCATGACGAAGCTGGGCGGCTCGTAGGCCCGGGGACGCACGGAGTAGAAGAAATCGATCTCCTCGCCGTGGCGCACCTCCACCCAGCAGCGGCCGTCCTCACCCTCCCCCACCTGGGCATCCAGCTTCTGCTTGCGCAACTCCTCGGCCACGGCGGTGAGGGCGGGCTTGACCGTCTCCTGGATGAAGCGCAGCACCTCGTTGCGCTTGGGCTGGTGCACGATGGAGCGCAGCCGCCGCTGCCAGGAGACGGGGGCGTGGGGGCTCACCGGTGACACCCGGGACTCCAGCAGGGTCACCTTCTTGAGGTGGTCCAGGTGCAGCGCCTTGAGCAGCCCCCAGGCCATGAAGATCATGATCACGGTGAACGGCAGGGCGCTGGCGATGGTGGCCGTCTGCAGGGCCGAGAGCCCGCCGGCGATGAGCAGCACGGAGGCCACCACCCCCTCCAGCAGGGCCCAGAAGATGCGCTGCCAGGTGGGGGAGTCCTCACGGCCGCCGGAGGTGAGGATGTCCACCACCAGGGAACCGGAGTCGGAGGAGGTGACGAAGAAGGTCACCACCAGGAGCGTGGCCACCACGGCGGTGATGCTGGAGAGGGGCATCTGCTCGAGGAACTGAAAGAGGGCCACCGAGGTATCCGCGGCCACGGCATCCGCCAGTTGCGTGATCCCCTGCTCCATGATCATGTGCAGCGCGGTGTTGCCGAAGAAGGTCATCCACATGATGGTGAAACCCACCGGCACGAACAGTACACCGAAGGTGAACTCCCGCAGGGTGCGTCCCCGGGAGACCCGGGCGATGAACATGCCCACGAACGGCGCCCAGGCGATCCACCAGCCCCAGTAGAACAACGTCCAGCCCCCGATCCAGTCCGTGGGTTCGTAGGCGTAGAGATTGAAGGTCATGCTGAACAGGTTGGAGATGTAGCTTCCCGTGTTCTGCACCAGGGTCTGCAGCAGGTAGACCGTGGGCCCGAAGATGAGCACGAAGGCCAGAAGCCCCACCGCCAGGAGGATGTTCAGCTCCGAGAGGCGGCGGATGCCGCCGTCCAGCCCCAGCACCACGGAGATGGTGGCCAGCACGGTGATGATGGCGATGAGCACCACCTGCACCGAGACCACATTGGGGACATCAAAGAGGTAGTTCAGGCCGGAGTTGATCTGGGTCGCCCCCAGGCCCAGGGAGGTGGCCACGCCGAAGAGGGTGCCCAGAACGGCGAAGGTGTCCACCGTATGGCCGATACCGCCATGGATGCGGTCCCCCAGCAGGGGATAGAGGGCTGAGCGCACGGTCAGAGGCAGGCCGTGACGGAAGGCGAAATAAGCCAGTGAAGCGGCCACCACGGCATAGATGGCCCAGGCATGCATCCCCCAGTGGAAGAGGGTGATGCTCATGGCCTGGCGCGCCGCCTCCACGGTCTCGCCGCTGCCCGTGGGGGGCGAGGTGTAGTGCATCACCGGCTCGGCGACGCCGAAGAACATGAGCCCGATGCCCATGCCGGCGGAGAAGAGCATGGCGAACCAGGACAGGTAACTGTAGTCGGGCTGGCTGTGATCGGGGCCCAGCTTGATGCCGCCATAGGAGGAGACGGCGAGGGCGACCATGAAGATCACAAAACCCGCCACCGAAAGGACATAGAACCAGCCCATGGTGTCGGAGATCCAGGACTGGGTGGCCTGGAACACGCTGCCGGCCAGGTCCGTGAAGATGGCGGCGAAGACCACCAGCACCAGGATCAGGGCGGCCGATGCGATGAAGACCGGCGGATTGACCTGCATCCGGGGTCGCTTCTCCGGTGACGATTTGTTGGGATCGGCCATGGGTCCTCCGAGTATGGGCGGCTCAAGGGGCGCTGTACCGCCCCCTCCGGGTCCTCATCTGAGGCGTCTCCCCCTCCCGCGATGGCCTAGAACCGCATCGGGCGGTTGCCCCGGGACCCCTTCCCGGATGGCAATAGACCGCCCCAGGAGGCAGGGCGACGTTTTTCGTGAACGCAAAAACTTAACATAAGTCCAACAGTTCAGGCGAATTGTGCCCCTGGGCCGGCCCGCAAGCCAGCTCAGGACACCGGGACATCGTAGTCCATGACCACCGGGGCATGGTCGGAGAAACGGTCCGCCCGGTGCACGAAGGCCGCCCGCGCCCGCTGCGCCATGCCGGGGGTGGTCACTTGATAGTCTAGACGCCATCCCACATTTTTCGACCAGGCCTGACCCCGGTGGGACCACCAGGTGTACTCCTCCGGCGCCTGCACCAGGCGGCGGAAGGCATCCACCCAGCCCACCTCCTCGAACAGGGTGTCCAGCCATGCCCGCTCCTCCTGCAGGAAGCCGGAATGCCTCTGGTTGCTGCGCCAGTTGCGCAGGTCGATGGGGCGATGGGCGATATTCCAATCCCCGCACAGGACGTACTCCCGGCCACTGGCCCGGGCCTGGCGCAGGCGTTCCATGAACAGGTCCAGGAAGCGGTACTTGGCCGCCTGGCGCACCTCCCCGGAAGAGCCGGAGGGCACGTAGACCGAGGCCACGGAGAGCCCGCCGAAGCGGGCCTCCAGGTAGCGGGCCTCCGGGTCGAAGTCCTCCGAGCCCAGCCCCGCGATGACCTCATCCGGCGGCCGCCGGCAGTACAGGGCCACACCGCTGTAGCCCTTCTTCTGCGCGTCGAGGTAGGTGCAGTGGTAGCCCCGGGGGTGGAAGATCTCATCCTCCAGCTGATGCACCTGGGCCTTGGTCTCCTGGATGCAGACCACGTCCGCCCCCTGGGCCTGGAGCCACTGGAAGAAGCCCTTGCGGGCGGCGGAACGGATGCCATTGGCGTTGAAATTGACGATGCGCATGACCTCGGGGATCGCTGGGGGTGACCCGATGAAGCTACCACATGGCCCCGAGGACGGAAGCGCAAGCGCTTGTCCCCTGGGCCGCATCCTTGTAACTTCCCGTGCATGAACACCTATCGCACCGAATTCCTGCAATTCTGCCTGGAGCGCGGCGTACTGCGCTTTGGCCGCTTCACCCTCAAGTCCGGCCGGGTGAGCCCCTATTTCTTCAATGCCGGCCTGTTCAACACCGGCAGGGATCTGGCCCGCCTGGGGGCCTTCTACGCCCGCGCGCTGGTGGACTCCGGCATGCAGGTGGACACCCTCTTCGGCCCCGCCTACAAGGGCATCCCCCTGGTGGCCGCCACCGCCATGGCCCTGGCCCGGGAGCACGACCGGGACTATCCCTACTGCTTCAACCGCAAGGAGGCCAAGGACCACGGCGAGGGGGGCAACCTGGTGGGGGCACCGCTGCAGGGGCGCGTGCTCATCGTGGACGACGTCATCACCGCCGGCACCGCCATCCGCGAGTCGGTGGAGCTGATCCGCGCCGCCGGGGCGGAACCCGCCGGGGTGCTCATCGCCCTGGACCGCCAGGAGCGGGGGCAGGGGGCCCTCTCGGCCATCCAGGAGGCGGAACGGGATCTGGGGGTGCGCGTGCACGCCATCGCCACCCTGACGGACCTGGAGGCCTTCCTGCACGAACTCCCGGACATGGAGGAACACCGCGCCGCGGTGGAGGCCTACCGCAGGGAATACGGGGTGGCCTGAACGCCGCCCGGGGCGCCCAGGGCCGGGAAGCAGACCGCAGGAAGCGGAGACGTCGTATCCCAGACAACGGGCCATCCCGGGCCCGAGGAGGCCGCCATGCCCATTCAGCCCCTTCCCCTCGGCAGCGCACACCGTCATGGCCCGCCCATCCTCCTGCTGATCCTTGCGGCCATCCTGCCGGCGGCGGCCTGCGGGGAGATCTACCGCTGGGTGGACGAGGACGGGCAGGTGCACATGAGCGACACCCCGCCCTCCGATGTGACCCGTTTCGACCGCGAGGTGATCGACCGCCGCGGCCTGGTGAGGGAACGCCGGGAGGCGCCCCCCAGTGCCGCGGAACGCGAGGCCCGTGCCGCCGAGGAGGCCCGCCTTCGCGCCGAGGAGGAGGCGGCGGCCCGGCAGGCGGAGGCGGACCGCATCCTGCTGCAGAGCTTTGGCTCGGAGCGGGAGCTGATCCACACGCGGGATGACCGCCTCGCCCTCATCGATTCCGAGCTGGTCCTGCTGCGGGAACGGCTGGAGGAACTGCGCCAGGAACGGGAACGTTTACGCAGCGAGGGGGACATGGCCCAGGCCGACGCCCTGGAGGAGCGCATCCGCGCCCATCAGGCGCGCCTGGAGGAGCAACGGGCGCAGCGGGAGCGGATCGAACAGCGATTCCGGCACGACCTGGAACGCCTGCGCACGCTGCGCGCCCGACAGGAGGACGCCCCGTAACGGGGCTGCACCTCACCCGGTGATGAGGGTCCCCACCCCCTTGTCCGTCAACAGCTCCAGCATCACCGCGTGGCTCACCCGGCCATCGATGATATGGGCGCTGCGCACCCCCGACTTCACCGCATCCAGGGCGCACTGGATCTTGGGGATCATGCCGCCGTGGATCACCCCGGAGGCGATGAGTTCGTCCACCTGGCGGGCGGAGAGCCCGGTGAGCAGGTGGCCCTCGTCGTCCAGCACCCCGGCGGTGTTGGTGAGCAGGATCAGCTTCTCCGCGTTGAGCACTGCGGCCATCTTGCCCGCCACCAGGTCGGCGTTGATGTTGTAGGCGGCCCCGTCCTCACCCACGCCCACCGGGGCGATCACCGGGATGAAGTCCCCCGAATCCAGCATATGCACCACCGCCGGGTCGATGGAGGCCACCTCCCCCACATGCCCCAGGTCGATGATCTCCGAGGCCTCCGGGTCGTCGGCCGCCCCGCGGCGGTGGCTCAGGCGCCGGGCCCGGATCAAGCCCCCATCCTTGCCCGTGAGCCCCACGGCACGCCCGCCGAACTGGTTGATGAGGTTGACGATCTCCTTGTTCACCAACCCCCCCAGCACCATCTGCACCACATCCATGGTCTCCCGGTCCGTCACCCGCAGGCCGTCCACGAAGCGGGACTCCTTGCCCAGCTGATCCAACATACGGCCGATCTGGGGACCACCGCCGTGCACCACCACCGGATTCATGCCCACCTGCTTGAGCAGCACGATGTCCCGGGCGAAACCGCGCTTGAGTTCCTCATCCACCATGGCATTGCCGCCGTACTTGATCACCAGGGTCTTGCGGGAGAACCGCTGGATATAGGGCAGCGCCTCGGTCAGCACCCGGGCGATGGTGTGCGCGCTGGTGTGTTCCATGGCGGTGGGTTCGGACATGGGGATCGTTCTCCAGTGGATCAGGGGGTTGTGGGAAACGCCCTCAAAAGGGCAGCGCCAGCGCCGGATCCAGGGCCCGCAGGCGGTCCCGGAACAGGGCCTGCACGCGGGCCAGGGCCTCGGGGGTGTCCGCCTCGAAGCGCAGGGTCAGGCAGGGGGTGGTGTTGGATGCCCGCACCAGCCCCCAACCGTCGGCGAACTCCAGCCGCAGACCGTCCAGACGCAGGACCCGACCGTCCTTTGGATCGGGGTCCGCCAGGAGCCGCTGCATGAGGGCATCCCGGGCCGCCTCACCGCCGGCGGGGCGCACCAGGATCTCCGGCGTGTGGCAAGACCGGGGCAGGGAGTCGAAGACCCGCGCCGGCGGCTGCGCCTGCCGCGACAGCCACTCCAGCAGCCGCGCACCGGCATAGAGGGCGTCATCCACCCCCAGCCAGCGGTCCCGGAAGAAGACATGACCGCTCATCTCCCCCGCCAGCAGGGCCCCGGTGGCCTCCATGCGGGCCTTGAGCAGGGAATGGCCGGTGCAACTCATCACGGGGTGCCCCCCCAGCCTGGCCACCTCCTCGCCCAGGTGACGGGAGGATTTTACATCAAACACCACCGTGGCCCCCGGATGCCGGGCCAGGACATCCCGTGCGAGGCACATCATGAGGCGGTCGGGCCAGTGGATGCGGCCCTCCCCGTCCACCACCCCGAGCCGGTCCCCGTCGCCGTCGAAGGCCAGCCCCAGGTCCGCCCCCACCGCTTGCACCTTTTGCGCCAGGTCCGCCAGGTTCTCCGGCCGGGACGGGTCCGGATGGTGATGGGGAAAGCGCCCATCCACGCGGCAGAACAGGGGCGTCACGCGACAACCCATACGCTCGAAGAGGACCGGCGCCAGCTCCGAGGCGGCCCCGTTGCCACAATCCACCACCACCGACAGGGGCCGCGCCAGACGGATATCGGTGCATAGCCGCTGCAGATACCCCGGCACCACCTCCAGGGGCTCGACCCCGCCGCCGGGGGCGGTGGGCAGCGGGCCCGACTCGATGCGCCGGCGCAGCCCCTGCACCGTCTCCCAGTGCAGGGTGCGCCCCGCCAGCATGAGCTTGAATCCATTGTACTGCGGCGGGTTGTGGCTGCCGGTGACCATGATCCCGTTGCCCCCCGCCCGTTCCAGGGCGGCATACCAGGTCACCGGGGTGGGCACGCAGCCCAGGGCCAGCACCCGCAACCCGCAGGCCGTCAGCCCCCGGATCAGGGCCGCCTCCAGCTCCGGGCTGGACAGGCGCCCGTCCCTCCCTACGGCCACCTCCCGGATCCCCCGCTCCCGGGCCTTTGCCCCGAAGGCCCGGCCCACGGCCCCGGCGGCGGCGGCATCCAGCCCCCCCGGCCCCACCTCACCGCGGATGTCGTAGGCGCGAAACAGGGTTGCGGGCACTCCGGAAGGCTCCATCATGCCCCCCTCCCCACCGGGAAGGCGGTGCCCAAGCCTGCAGGGAGAAACCCACTGCAGCCACACCGTCGGGGGGCGGGTCGCCCGGAGGCGGGTGTGCGCCGCAGGGAAGCGGCGCGCAAGCCTGCAGGGAGAAATCCACTGCCGCCGCGCCGTCGGGGGGCGGGTCGCCCGGAGGTGGGTGTGCGCCGCAGGGAAGCGGCGCGCAAGCCTACAGGGAGGTATGCACGGCGTCCCGCCGCAGGGCGACCCGCCCCCCGACGGCCCCACAGACACCCCCCAAGATGGCGCCCACTCAACACCGCCTCAGAGGCGCCCGGAAGAACCAAACCCCCCTTCACCGCGCTCGCTCTCCTCGAAATCCTCCACCACCCGGAACCGGGGTTGCACCACCGGCACCACCACCATCTGGGCGATGCGCTCCCCCGGTTCCACCACCACCGTCCGCGCCCCCCGGTTCCAGCAGGAGACCATCAACGGGCCCTGGTAGTCGGAATCGATCAACCCCACCAGATTGCCCAGGACGATGCCCTGGCGATGCCCCAGCCCGGACCGGGGCAGCACCATGGCCGCCAGCCCCGGATCGGCGATGTGCATGGCGATGCCGGTGGGGATCAGTTCCGCCTGCCCCGGATGCAACTCCAAAGGGCCGTCCAGGCAGGCCCGCAGGTCCACCCCGGCGGAACCGGCGGTGGCCGGCTCCGGCAACGGGAATTCACGGCCCACCCGGGGGTCCAGGATGCGGATATCGATGGTCTGCATGTACGCTCTCGAAACGGGAAAGGGATCGGTGATGCACAAGTCGGCCGCATCAGGCAGGGCCTGGATTCCGGCCGGCCGCCTCCATGCGCCGGGCCACCAGCGCCACCAGCGCCCGGGCCAGGGCCGTCTTGGGTTGACGCCCCAGGCTGGTGCCGCCGCCGGGCCACAGCACCTCCAGGGCGTTCTCCTCGGCATCGAAGCCCCTTCCTGCGGAGACATCGTTGGCGGCGATCATGTCCAGCCCCTTGGCCTCCAGCTTGGCCCGGGCGTGGCGCTCCAGGTCCCCGGTCTCCGCCGCAAAGCCCACGGTGAAAGGGGCATCCGGGCGGGCCGCCACCTCCGCCAGGATGTCGGGGTTGCGCACCAGGCGCAGCTCCAGGATATCGGCGCGCTTCTTGATCTTCTCCAAGGCGGGCTCCGCCACCCGGTAGTCCGCCACCGCCGCGGTGGAGATGAAGACCTCCGCCTGCGCCACCCGTTCCATCACCGCCGCGTGCATCTCCAGGGCGGTCTCCACGGCCACCCGCTCCACCCCCGGAGGGGATGGCAGCGCCACGGGACCGCTCACCAGGCACACCCGCGCCCCGGCGGCGGCGGCGGCCGCGGCCACGGCATAGCCCATGCGCCCGGAACTGCGGTTGCCCACAAAGCGCACCGGGTCCACCGGCTCGCGGGTGGGACCGGCGGTGATCAGGACCCGCCGGCCCGCCAAGGGGCCGTCCGTGAACCGCTCCCGCAGCGCGGCCACCAGTTCCCCCGGCTCCAGCATGCGCCCCGCCCCCTCCTCGCCGCAGGCCTGCCCCCCCGAGGCGGGGCCCAGCAGGTGCACACCGCGCCCGACGAGACACTGGGCATTGGCCCGGGTGGCGGCATGGGCCCACATGGCCCGGTTCATGGCCGGGGCCAGACACACCGGGGCCTCGGTGGCCAGGCAAAGGGTGGTGAGCAGATCGTCGGCCATGCCCTGGGCCAGGCGGGCCATGAGATCCGCCGTGGCCGGGGCCACCAGCACGCAATCGGCCCAGCGGGCCAGCTCAATGTGATCCATACCCGCCTCGGCCCCGGCGTCGAAGGCGGAGAGGCGCACGGGATGACCCGACAGGGCCTGGAAGGTGAGGGGGGCCACGAACTCCGCCGCCCGTGGGGTCATCACCACCCGCACCCGGGCGCCGGCGTCCATGAGACGGCGCACCAGGTCGCAACTCTTGTAGGCGGCGATCCCCGCGGAGACCCCCAACAGGATGTGTTTTCCGGTCAATGGCATGGCGGAATTCTACACCCTCGTTCCACGCAGGGGGCAGTCCCGCTGCCATAGCAGGGGACGGGCGGACCCGGGTACCATGCCCACCGGTTGCATCGCAAAAGGACCCCCCATGCCCACCGTGGACCCCCGGCGCTTCGTGCGCATCCGCTGGACCATCTACGCCGTACTGGTGGCCGCCTACATGCTGGTCTTCTTCCACCGCTTCGCCCCCGGGGTGGTCTCCGGCGAGCTGGCCGCGGCCTTCGGCACCAGCGCCGCCACCCTGGGGTCCCTCTCGGCCATGTACTTCTATATCTATACCGCCATGCAGATGCCCGCCGGGGTGCTGGCGGATACCCTGGGCTCCCGCCTATCGGTCACCATGGGCAACCTGGTGGCGGGCCTGGGGTCGGTGCTGTTCGGGCTGGCGGACGACCTGGCCGCGGCCAGCCTGGGACGCTTCCTCGTGGGGCTGGGGGTGTCGGTGGTCTTCGTCGGGCTGATGAAGAGCAACAGCGTTTGGTTCAGCGAGCGGCGCTACGGCACCATCAGCGGCCTCACCCTGCTGCTGGGCAATGTCGGCGCCATCGCCGCAACGGGGCCCCTGGCCCTGATGCTGCTATGGGTGGACTGGCGCAGCCTGTTCGTCGTCCTGGGGGCCGCGGCCATGGTCCTGGCCCTGCTCTCCTGGTGGCTGGTGCGGGACCGGCCCGAACAACTGGGCTTCCCCTCGGTGCGGGAGATGGAAGGACTGCCACCCCACGCCCCCCGGCAGCAGCACTGGCTGCGGGACCTGCGGGCGGTGCTGGCCAACCGCCGCCTGTGGCCGGGCTTTTTCTATGACCTGGGCATCACCGGCAGCCTGTTCGGCATGCTGGGGCTGTGGGCCGTGCCCCTGATGCGGGACGTGCACGGCCTGGGCCGGGGTGAGGCCTCGTTGTATACCACCGCCGGCACCGTCGCCTTCGCCGCTGGCTGCCTGCTGGCGGGCCATGTCTCCGACCGCCTGGGACGGCGCCGTCCAGTGCTGCAGACGGGCGCCCTGCTCTACCTGGCCATGTGCCTGGCCCTGCTCTTTTTGCCCTGGGGCCCGGGCTTCACGGGCCTGACCCTGTTCACGCTCATGGGCCTGGCGGCGGGGAGTTTTGTGGTGGCCTACGCCCATGCCAAGGAGGTGACCGCGCCCTCCCTCTCGGGCATGGCCATCGCCCTGGTGAACACCGGGCTCTTTCTGGGGGCGGCCCTGTTCCAGCCCCTGTTTGGCTGGGTGATGGACCTGGGCTGGGACGGCAGCCTCTCCGCCGCCGGGGTACCGGTCTACGGCCCACAGGACTATCAACGCGGCCTGTGGCTGCTCACCGGCTTTGCCGCCCTGGCCACCGTGGCCTCCTGGCGACTGGTGGAAACCGGCTGTCGGAATGTAACCCGCAGTGGTCCATGAAATTGCATCATCCGGACATAAAAATGGAGCACCATTTCACATCATGGGAGCGGGTGCTAAGCTAGCCACCCAGACCTGTCAATGCTTCGTGCAATGTGGGTAGTCCGTGCTGACGTGGAACACCACGGACACCCACCGTGGATGCCGGAACCGAACCCCGACCGCCAATGAAACATCAAGCGCCGAGAACCCATTCTATGCCCGCTCGACACCACGCCCGCAAAACCGGTCTGGCCATCCTGGGCCTGGCCCTTTTCACCACCCTGACAGGCTGTGCCAACGTTGCCCCCTATCAGACCGGAACCCCACCCCAACAGGGGGCCGGCATGACCGACCAGAACGATCCCGATGCCTCCTTCGGGCTGCGGGAAGCGCAGCTCGCCCGGGAACGGGCCGAAGCCAAGGCACGGGAGGCCGAGATCGCCCTGGCCCAGGCCCGAGCACTGGCGAGCTCGGCGAGGGAGCAGGCCGAGGAGCGCAGCCGCGAGGCCCAGGAGGCCCTCCTGCGGGCGAGGGAGCTGGAAGCACGGCTTGCAGGGGAGGACGACAGGGCAGACCGGCCCCGCATGAGCCGGGGCCCGGCCAGGGATCTGGCCGCCACGGGTCAACTGCGACAGACGGCGCGGGGCATGGTCCTCACCCTCGGCGACGTGCTCTTTGACACCGGCAAGGCCGATCTCAAACCGGGGGCCGAGCGCATGATCCAGCGCCTGTCGGATTTCCTGGCGGCCAACCCCGGCTATAAGGCCATCATCGAAGGCCATACGGACAGCACCGGCGATCCGGCCTTGAATCGGCGTCTCTCCCAACAGCGCGCGGAATCGGTACAAGAGGCCCTGGTGCGCAAGGGCATCTCCCCCGACCGCATCATCGCCCGGGGGTTGGGCTCGGACTATCCCGTCGCCACCAACGAGACCTTCGCGGGGCGCCAGAAGAACCGCCGCGTGGAGATCATCCTCTCCGATGAATCCGGGGACACGCCGGCCTCGCTCTAAGCGACGGGACACGCTGGGCAGGGTGCCCCACGCCATGGGGCCGGACCAGCGCCCGATCAGAGAAGGCATCACCGCTGGCGCGGTCCCATCCGCCTGACCCTGCCGGGCCGCGCAGCACAACCCCATCACCCCGCCGGGCAGAACAGGGCTCAGCCCTCCAGCCGCGCCGCCAGCGGGCGGTATTGCAGGGCGTAGAACATCTCCAGGTAGCGCCGGGTCTCGGCCCGCTCCAGGTTGGTGACGTACTTCCAGAACCCGTAGATGCGCGACAGGGTCATCATGCGCTCAGCGTAGCGCTTCCAGGTGTAGCGGGCCTCCACCCGGTCCATGCCCGCGCGGGAGATGCGGTCCCAATGCCCCGGGTCCGCCTCGCAGCGCTGGAAGAACTCCAGCAGCACATCGGCGGCCTCATCCCCGTGGTTGGGATCGATATGGTACCCGGAGCGGCCGTGCTCGATGATCTCCAGGGGACCGCCGTAGAGGGTGGCGAAGGTGGGCAGGCCCGAGACCATGGCCTCGATCACCGTGAGGCCGAAGGCCTCGAACAAGGCCGGTTGCACGAACACCCCCCGATGATCCGCCACATAGCGGTAGAGCTCCCCCGAGAGGACCTTGTCCAGACGCATCCCCAGCCAGCGCACCTGACCGTCCAGGCCGTGCTCGTCAAACAGGCGATGCATGTAGGCGATCTGCTCCTGCTCCTCCCGGTCGCCGGAACGGCCGGGATCCACATACCCCGCCACCACCACCAGATTGGCCCGCCGGCGCAGTTCCGGGTGTTGCGCATACCAGGACACCAGGCCGGTGATGTTCTTGATGCGGTCCAGCCGGGCCATGGTGAAGATCAGGGGCTTGTCCGGGTCCTCCAGCATACCCCGGGCCTCCGGGTGCGGCCCGCCGAAGAGCATCTCATGCAACTCCCCGTGCAGCCCACCCAGGCGCCGTTCCGTCTCTTGATGGGAGAAGTACACCTCGGAATCGGCCCCCGGGGAGACGATGTTGAAGCGCGGATCGAAGACATCGATGCCGTTCACCACGCGATAGAGCTCGGGCAGGGTGAAGGCGCCGTAACTCTCGTACTGGCCGATGCCGTGATCGGTACCGGCGATCTCCTGATAGGTGCTGGTGAGGATGAAATCCGCGGCGTTCATGGCGATCAGGTCCGCAGTGAACTGGCAGGAGAAATGGTACTGGTCCTCGTTCTCCCGCCAGTAGAGGTCCGAGTAGAGGTATTTGGTCTTCTCCAGGGCATGGGCGATGTTGCACTGGGTGACGTGCATGCGCGACGACAGCAGCGTGGCCACCAGGTTGCCATCGGAGTAGTTGCCCACGATCAAATCCGGCCGCCCCCCCAGCTCGGCACGCACCCGGGTCTCCACGTCGTTGGCGAAACGCTCCAGGTAGGGCCAGATCTCGAATCGGGAGATCCAGTGGGGCACCACCTCCCCGTCCCGGCCGCGGAAGGGCACGCGCAGGATCTTGGCGTTCTGGGTGCCGGAGATATGCTCCTCGGGCTGATCGCAGGTGGTGCCCCGGGCCTCGGGGATGAGGCGGGTCACCACCAGGATGCGGGGCTGGATGTCCAGGCCCTGCTCCGCCAGACGGGCATGCATCTCCCGCTCCAGGGAGCGCACCTGGTCCAGGATGTACACCACCTGCCCGCCGGTATCCGGCAGCCCCAGGACATTGGACTGGCCGAAGAAACCGTGGGGGCTGAGGATGAGCATGCTGAAGATCATGGGGATGCGCGCCAAAAACCGCTCCAGGGTCTTGGGGGAAGGGGCCTCCAGCAGCTCGGAGAGCAGTTCCAGGCTCTCCCGGATGCGCCCCACGTCCCGTCCCCAGCCGGCCTCCAGGCCCAGCTCCTGCAGGGTGTGGGCCACCGCATCCCAGGGGGTCTCGGGGTCCAGGCGGGCCAGGCGCTTCTCGGCGGCGCGGATGACGGCGCGCAGGCCGTCCACGTCCCGGACCCGGTCGTTGATCATCAGTTGATGCCCGTTGCAGCGGTGCTCGCGCAGGAACAGGAACAGCTTGTGGAAGCCCGCCCCGTCCCGGTCGAAGAGCTGGCTGGAGAGCTTGCGATTGAGGAATTCCACCCCCTGGCCGATGGAGCGGGATTCCCGCAGGTTGGGGAAGTGGCGCTGGAAGGCGCCGATATCGAACTCCAGGGGGCGGTACTCCTCCAGATGCGGGGCCACCAGCCGCTCCTTGAACTCCAGAAAGGCCCCCACGGGAACGGGCTCCACCGCCAGTTCGTCGGCATGGATGCGCAGATAGACCCAGCGGCCCACCTGCGGGCGCACGGAGAAGGAGATCCAGGGGGCGGTGATCACCGCCTCCTGCACGTCCTCCAGCATCTGCGTCAGGGCCGAGTACTCCGGCGGCGGTGCGGCATGCTCCGCGGCCAGGGCGCGGTATGCATCCTGCAGGTCGGAACGCAGCACGAAGGCCCGCCCCAGGTTCTGCAACCGGCGCAGCAGCAGGTAGGTGAATTCACGGTGCCGGGCGATGTCCTCCCTCAGGGCTTCCAGCATGCTGGGACCTCCTCGCGGGTGATGCCGTGGTGGGGATGGTGACCGGGGCGCATTTGTGCCTTCTCAAGGTGAATGTTATTGTACAAAAAGGATTTGTGCAAAAAGGTCCCCCCATGGCCCAGCCCAACCTGCGAACCGGCCCCGTCCCCGGGACCTCCCCGGGCCCCGAGGCCCGGGTGCAGACCGTGATCCGCCGCCTGCGGGTCCTGTTCCGCGCCCTGCAGGGGCATTCGCGGCGCATCCAGGAGGACTGCGGCGTGAGCGCGGCCCAGCTCTGGGCCCTCTGGGAAGTGCACCTGGAGCCGGGCCTGAGCGTCGGCGACCTCTCGCAACGCCTGAGCATCCACGCCTCCACCGCCTCCAACATGCTGGACAAGCTAGAGCGCAAGGGATTGCTGGCGCGCCGGCGCGCGGGCCGGGACCAGCGGGTGGTGCGCCTGTACGCCACCCCCGCCGGGCGCGGCCTGCTGGACACCGCCCCGGCCCCGGCCCAGGGGGAACTGAACCGCGCCCTGCAGGCCCTGCCGCGGGAGAGTCTGGCGGCCCTGGAACGGGGCCTGGGGGATCTGTTGGAGATCATGGAGACCCCGGACGAGCGCGCCGCCCTGCGTCCCATCACCGACGACTGACCCACCCCCGCGCAGTATGCGGGCATCCTTCCACCGGAGCCGACCCATGAGCCCCATCCGCATCGATTTCCCCCGGCTGCAACGCGACATCGAGGCCCTCTCGGCCATCGGCCGCGATGCCGACCGGGGCATCCACCGCATGGCCTTCACCGAGGGGGATCTGGCGGGGCGGCGCTGGTTCCGGGAGCGCATCCTGGAGGCGGGGCTGGAGTTCTACGAGGACGGCGCCGCCAACCTCCACGGCCGCCTGGACTGGGACGGCGAACGCCCCAGCGTGCTCATGGGCTCCCATCTGGACACGGTACCCGCCGGCGGGCCCCTGGACGGGGCCCTGGGGGTGCTGGTGGGCCTGGAGGTGCTGCGCACGGTGAAGGAGGCCGGGGTCCCCCTGCGCCACCCCCTGGAGGTGGTGGACTTCACCGACGAGGAGGGCCGCTTCGGCGGCCTGTTCGGTTCCCAGGCGGTGGCAGGGCAGCTCACCCCCGCCATGATCCATGAGGCCCGGGACCTGGAGGGGGTGACCCTGGCCGAGGCCATGGCCTCCTGGGGCCTGGACGCCAATGCCGCCCTCTTCGCCCGGCGCCCCAAGGACTCCATCCACGCCTACCTGGAACTGCATATCGAGCAGGGCCCGGTGCTGGACCGGGGCGATTTCAGCGTCGGCGTGGTGGAGGCCATCACCGGGCTGTTCAAGTGGGACGTGCAGCTGCGGGGGCAGACCAACCACGCCGGCACCACCCCCATGGACATGCGCGTGGACAGCTTCCAGGGCCTGGCGGAGTTCGCCGGCGAGATCGAGCGCATCCTGGAGGAACACGGCAGCCCCCACAGCCGCGCCACCATCGGCCGCGTGGAGCTGCGCCCCGGGGCGGCCAACACCGTCCCCGGCTACACCGGCTTCTCCCTGGACGTGCGCGACACGGACCCGGACACCCTGGCCAACCTGGCCGACGCCTTCCGCCGCACCCTCTCGGCCATGGCCCGCCGCCGGCAGTTGATGTTCGAGTTCCAGGTGCTGTCGGAGATCCCGCCCCAGCGCTGTGATCCCGGCCTGGTGCAGCTGCTCAGCGACAAGGCCCAAGCCCTGGACCTGAAGCACCTGCGCCTGCCCAGCGGCGCCGCCCATGATGCCCAGATCATGGCCACCATCACCCGCACGGGGATGATCTTCGTGCCCAGCCTGGAGGGGCGCAGCCACTCCTCGGCGGAGTGGACCAACTGGGAGGACATCGAGCGCGGGGCCAATCTCATGTTACAGGCCGTGCTGTCCCTGGCGGCGGACGGCCAGGAGGCACTTCAATGAGCCCGAACCGCGACAAGCGCTTCGACAGCGTCGACCCCCTGCGGGAGCAATACCGCGGCACCCTGATCACCAACCGGGCCCTCACCCGGGCCCTGGGCACCCACCACGCCGCCCTGCTGTGCATCGACCTGCAGTACCTGGACGCCGCCCGGGGCTGGGGGGTGTTCGCCGATGCCGAGCGCTCCGGCCTGCCGGTGGAGGCCCAGGACTACTACTTCGAGCGCCTGGACAGCGTGGTGCTGCCCAACGTGCGGCGCCTGCAGGACGCCTTTCGCGCCCAGGGCCTGGAGGTGATCCACACCCGCATCCAGTCCCTCACCCAGGACGGGCGCGACCGCGGGCCGGGGCACAAGCGCCTGGGGCTGCACGCCGCCCCCGGCTCCAAGGAGGCGGAATTCCTGGAGATCGTCGCCCCCCAGGACGATGAGATCGTCATCAACAAGACCGCCAGCGGCGTGTTCACCGCCACCAACCTGGAATACGTGCTGCGCAACCTGGGGGTCACGGCCCTGTTCATCGTCGGCGTCTACAGCAACGAATGCGTCTCCACCGCCATCCGCGACGCCTGCGACCTGGGGTTTTATGTCACCCTCATCGAGGACGGCTGCGCCACCGTGACGCCGGAGCTGCAACGGGCCACCCTGCTCACCATGAAGGACCGCTACGCCCGGGTGATGACCACCGAACAGGCCCTGGCGGAGCTGTCCAAGGTGGAGGAAGTCCCGGAGTAACCCGGGCCGCCCCCGCCCCGGCAAGGATTTCACCTTACAGCGAAGAGGCACAACCCATGGTCGACGACTCCCCGCTCCACAAGCCGCTCCGCCCCAAGGACGGCACCGCCGGCATCGAGCGCCCCCGGGCCCTGGCCGACAGCATCCCCGAACAGGCCGGGCCCCTGCTGGCCCTGGCCAGTCGCCACGTGGTATCCGCGCGCCAGTTCGACCGCGCCACGCTGGAACAGCTCTTCCGCCTCTCGGCCCAGTACGAGAGCACCCCGGCGCTGATGCACCTGCCGCTGCAGGGCAAGATCCTCATCAGCGCCTTCTACGAGCCCAGCACCCGCACCCGGCTCTCCTTCGAGAGCGCCTGGCACCGCCTCGGGGGGGACATCATGTCCATCACCGACCCCAAGAGCACCGGCATGGCCAAGGGGGAGTCCATCCAGGACATCGCCGAGATGTTCAACAACTACGGCGATGTCATCGTCCTGCGCAACAACGAGGACCGCGCCGTCTACGACATGCTGGACAGCCTGCGCATCCCCATCGTCAACGCCGGCAACGGCATCGACGAACACCCCACCCAGGCCCTGGCGGACCTGTACACCATCTTCAAGTGGCGCCCCGACCTGCTGGACCAGGATCTGCCGGCGGACCAGCGCATCCGCGTGGGCATCATCGGCGTGCCCAACCGCATGCGCACCGTGCGCAGCCTGCTGCTGCTGCTGGCCCGCTTCCCCGAGGCCGTGGACGAGGTGGTGCTGTTCACCGACGAGGACAGCCCCTTCGATCCCGACCAGCGGGAGGAGCTGGAGTCCGCCGGCCTGCGCCTGCGGGTGGCCCGGGACCTGGACAGCGAGCTGCCGGGGCTGGACGTGATCTACATCAACGCCATCGCCTGGGTGGGGGACGGCTACGAGGAACTGGGCACCGATCTCAAGCTCTCCACCCAGTCCCCCCTGAAGCCCGGATCCATCATCCTGCACCCCCTGGCCCGGGGGGAGGAGCTGTCCACCGACCTGGACCCCACCCCCCACAACTGGTACTTCGCCCAGGCCCGGGGCGCCGTGTTCGTGCGCATGGCCCTGCTCACCTGCATGGTGCGGCGGGTCAGCGAGGTCATGGACACCCCCTGAACCCCAACGCCCCGACCCCGAACCCGAATCCCCCGAGGAGAACCCCTATGTGCGGCATCGCCGGCGTCTTCCACGCCGATCCCAGCCAACCCGTCGACCCCGAGACCCTGGTGGCCATGGCCGCCATCCAGCACCACCGCGGCCCGGACGGCTTTGGCTACAAGACCCAGGACGACCGCGGCGTGGGCTTCTCCCACGCCCGGCTCACCATCATCGATCTGGACGAGAACCGCGGCCGCCAGCCGTTTGTCACCCCCGACGGCCATCTCATGCTGGCGGTGAACGGCGAGCTCTACGACTACAAGCGCATTCGCACGGACCTCACCTCCCGCGGCGCCAAGTTCCGCACCAAGAGCGACTCCGAGATGGTGCTGCACCTCTACGAGCGCTTCGGCCTGGAGGACATGCTCCCCTACCTGCGGGGTGAGTTCGCCATCGCCCTCTTTGATCGCCAGCACGACCGGCTCATGCTCATCCGCGACCGCTTCGGGGTGAAACCCCTATACTGGACCGAGGTGAACGGCCGCGTGGTGTTCGGTTCCGAGCTCAAGGTGCTGTTCGCCCATCCCGAGGTGCCCCGCCGCTTCGAGGCCCGGGGCCTGTACCACCAGCTCATGCAGACCATGGTCCCCGGGCAGACCGCCTTCGAGGGCATCCACCAGGTCAAGCCCGGACACGTGGTCAGCATCTCCCGCCGCCACGGCAAGCTGGAGATCCGCGACGAACGCTACTGGGACATGGACTTCCCGCTGCAGTCCGAACGCGGCCCGGAGAAGGACGAACAGCACTACATCGAGGGGGTGCGGGAGAAGCTCACCGAGGCGGTGCAGCTGCGCCTGGAGGCGGACGTGCCCGTGGCCTGCTACCTCTCCGGCGGCATCGACTCCTGCATCACCCTGGGCCTGTCCGCCGCCACCCAGCAGTCGCCGGTGAAGGCCTTTACCATCGGCTTTGACAACGACGACTACGACGAGACCGCCATCGCCCGGGAGATGGCCGAGAGCGTGGGGGCCGACCAGGACATCATGACCCTGAGCGCCGACCACCTCTACGACAACCTGGTGGAGACCCTCTGGCACGCCGAGCGCACCATCTACAACACCCTGGGGGTGGCCAAGCTGCTCATGAGCCGGCACGTGAACCAGGCCGGCTACCGGGTGGTGGTCACCGGCGAGGGCTCGGACGAGCTCTTCGCCGGCTATCCCTCCTTCCGCCGCGACATGTTCCTGCACGGCCTGGACACCCTCTCCGCGGCGGAGCGGGCCAGCTGGGAGCAGCTCCTGTCCGAGAGCAACCAGCTCTTCCAGGGGGCCATGCTGGCGGAGAACGAACTCCACGACCCGGCCCTGGACGCCCTGGTGGGCTTCACCCCCTCCTGCCTGCAGCCCTGGCTGGCCAGCGCCGAGCACGCCCCGGGCCTGATGGCCCCGCACCTGCGCGAACAGGTGCAGGGCTACGAGCCGGGGCGCGCCATCGCCGAGGCCCTGGACGCGGACATGCTGGAAGGGCGCCACCCCCTGGACAAGGCCCAGTACGTGTGGATCAAGACCATGCTGGAGGGGCAGATCCTCACCTGGGGTGGGGATCGGGTGGACATGGCCAACTCCATGGAGGCGCGGCCACCGTTTCTGGACCACCACCTGGCGGAGGAGGCGGTGCACCTGCCCCCGTCCATGCGCATCAATGGCCGCACCGAGAAGTACGTCCTGCGCGAGGCCATGAAGGGCCTGCTGCCCCGGGTGCTCTACGAGCGGGAGAAGTTCGCCTTCATGGCGCCCCCGGCCCACACCGACCCGAAGAAGTGGGCGGCCATGCGCGCCCTGGCGGACCAGTACCTGTCCGACGACGCGGTGGCCGAGGCCGGCCTGCTGGACCCGGCCGGGGTGAAGGCCCTGTTCGACCTGCACCAGGCCAAGGACACCACCGCCTCCACGCAGGTGCAGCTGGACGCGGTGATCAACCACATGATCGGGGTGCAGGTACTGCACCACCAGTTCGTGGCCCAGGACATCCCACGTCTGGCCCGCCGCAAGGCCGAGTCCCTGGGCTGGCGCCCCTGAGGCGCCGCGCCCGGGTCGGGGGCGGATCCCACCGGGGCAACGCCCCCGCCGGGTCCGGCCCCGTTCAGCGGCCAAGGACCCAAAACGTCCGGGCGGGGGATCCCCCCGCCCGCAGCCACAAGCCCCTCTATCCCTCCCAGGCGCCCATGGCCTCTGCGTAGAACCCCGGCTCCTCCGTGGTGGCCCCCTGCAGGGTGCACACCCGCGAGGCGAAGAGGGAGGCCCGCTCCAGGATCAGGTCCCAGCCCCAGCCCGCCATGAGCCCCGCCAGGGCCACGGCGCTGAAGGCGTCCCCCGCCCCCACCGTATCCGCCAACGCCTCCACCGGCGGGGCCTGCAGGGCATGCACCGCCCCCTCCCGGGTGAGCACCATGGCCCCTGCCTCTGCGCGGGTGACGATGAGGGCATCCAGGTCGAAGCGGGCCAGGGTCATGCGCGCCTGCACGTCCAGGTCCTCCTGCTCCACCGGCGCCAGGGCGGCCAGTTCCTCCTGATTGAGCTTCACCCAGGTGGCCCGGGCCATCCAGTCCTGCACCTGTTCCCGCTGCCACCAGGGGGCCCGCAGGTTCACATCCAGGAACACCGGCGCCTCCAGGGCCTGCGCCAGGGCCTCCAGGGCCGCCCGGGAGCGCTCCCCGCGCAGGGCCAGGCTGCCGTGATACAGAACCCCGGGGCGCTCCGGCACCGAGGCCAGGGCCGCCTTTGGGTCGATGTGGTCATAGGCCTGGTCCGGCAGGATCTCGTAGCGGGGGCTGCCCGCCTCCAGGGTCACCCGCACCTGGCCGGTGGGATGCTGCGGGTCCTCCTGCAGCCCTGCGTCCCCCAGGCCCCATCGGGCCATGGCCCCGCGCACCCGCGCACCCAGCTCATCAGCCCCCACGGCGCCGATGAAGTGGGGGTCACGGCCCAGCCCCCGCAGGTTCCAGGCCACATTGAAGGGGGCACCCCCGAGGACGGCCTGATCCCCGAAACGATCGAACAGGACCTCCCCGAAGATCACGGGCACGGCATTGCGATTCATGTCGGGCCTGCGGCGCTGCATCCTGTCCCTCCCGGCGTTACGAAAGCAGGGTGGAGGCGGCCCGACCCGCCGCTTGCGGGCAGTGGGCGAGCCGCACCGTGTCCGGCACCACCAGTTCCACCCCCACGGGCAGGTGATCCGAATAGTTCAGGTTATAGACATGCACCCCCCGCAGCCCCAGCCCCGGTGTCACCAGGATATGGTCGAAGGCATGCATGGGGCGCCAACTGGGGTAGGTCTTGGCCCCGTCCAGGGGCTGCTGCAGACGAGTATGGCGCACCAGCCGGCGCAGTTCCTGGGAATGGGCGGGGGTGTTGAGATCCCCCATCACCACCACGTGCTCGTACTCCCGCAGCACCTCCCCCAGGTACTGCAACTGGCGCATGCGCGACTGCCGCCCCAGGGAGAGGTGCACCAGCAGGATCACCAGGGAGTCCTCCCCCCGGGCAGCGCCGAAATGGGCCTCCAGGGCGCCGCGTCCGGGGATGCGCCCCGGCAGGCGGTGCTCCACCACGGAGTGGGGCTGATAGCGGGACAGGAGCCCCAGGCTGTGCTTGGCGAAGCTCCCCAGGTTGCGGTTGGTCTGGCTGTACCAGTAGGGCAGACGGCTGCGCTCGGAGAGGTACTCCGCCAGGTTGATGAAATGGCTGCGCAGGCTGCCGGCATCCAGTTCCTGCAGCCCCACCAGGTCAAACCCGGCGATGAAACGGGCGATGCTGTCCAGGTTGCCCAGCCGCCCGCCGTAGGGCAGGAAATGCTTCCAACTGTTGGTGAGGTAGTGATGGAAATGGGCGGCGGCGATGCCCACCTGCACGTTGTAACTGAGGATGCGCAGGCACTGCCCCTCCACCGGCGGGGTGCTGGGCCCCATGTCCAGATCCATGGGGGTGCCCAAGGGCGCCATGGGCCACCGGCGCCCCGGGGATGGCGGCAGACTCGCCCGCAGACGGTCAACCCGCGCCCCCGCCATGTTCAGAGCTCACCGTAGGAGTGCAGGCCACCCAGAAACATGTTCACCCCCACGAAGGCGAAGGTGGTGAGGAACAGGCCGATCACCGACCACCAGGCCATGGGCGTGCCGCGCCAGCCCTTGGTGAAGCGCATGTGCAGCCAGGCGGCGTAGTTGAGCCAGACGATCAGGGCCCAGACCTCCTTCGGGTCCCAGGACCAATACCCGCCCCAGGCCTCCGCCGCCCACATGGCCCCCAGCACCGTGGCGATGGTGAAGAAGGCAAAGCCCACGGCCACGGACTTGTACATGGTGTCATCCAGCAGCTGGCGCCCGGGCAGACGCCGCGCCAGCAGGCCGCCCGGACGGCGGCGCTCGCCCCAGTCCCGCAGGATGTAGGCGATACCCAGCATGGCGGCGATGGCAAAGCCGCCGTAGCCGATGAAGTTGGCGGGCACGTGCACCTTCATCCACCAGCTCTGCAGGGCGGGCACCAGGGGCTGCACCTGGTGGGCCTGCTGGTCCAGGGTGTAGTAGAGCAGGAAGGCCACCGCCGCGCTCACCAGCAGCAACACGAAGGCCCCCATGCCGCGGTTACGGGTGCGGCCCTCGTAGTAGAGGTACATGAGCACGGTGATGATGCAGAAGAGGACGAAGACCTCCCACAGATTGCTCACCGGGATATAGCCCCAGGTGGGATCGTGCAGGTAGGTCTCACGCCAACGCACGAACAGGCCCGAAAGGCCGAAGGCGGCGGCGGCCCAGGCCAGGGCGCCCCCCACATGAGCGGTGAACTCCGTGCGCACCAGGGGGCCGGCCAGGGCGCCGGTGGCGATGATCAGAAACAGGGGGGCCACCCACTGCATCCCCGGGACGATGCCGGCGCTGCCCAGCCACAGCAGCCCGGCCCCCACCACGGCGGTACCTCCCCCCACCGCCAGGCTGGCGGACAGCCCCTCGCCGCCCTCGCCGCGGCGGAACATGTGGGCCATATAGGCGGCGGTGGACATGAACAGCAGGGCGCACATCCACATCACCGCGGACTGCCCCGAGAGCAGGTATTCCAGGAAGAAATTGGACTCGGCGTTGGCGAGATCATCGCCGTAGGCCAGCACCCCCAACAGGCTCATGAGGGCCACCGACAGGGCGAACGGGCGAAAGGCCCGCCAGTACCACCCCAGCCATATGACCACCCCCACGTGCACCACCAGGGTGAGGATCTGGTAGATGTTCATCCAATCGCCGAACAGCGCCAGGGTGACGCCGCCGGAGAGCAGCACCAGCACCGCCCAGAGCCAGTCGGCCAGGGACAATCGCCGCAGCAAACCGGGTCGGCGGACCGCGAGGGTATCATGGGGGACGGACATGGGCCTTACCTCCCGTGGAGTGTGCACGCAGGATGGACACGGATCATCGGGCTTGCCGCCCCCCGGTCCCGTTCTCCCCGCCGGCGGACGTCTCCTGCAGGAGATCGCGGCTCAGGGCGGCGAATTCATGGTCGAATTCCAGCATATTCCGGTTCGCCGTGCCAGCGAAGAGCAGGCGGCTGCCTCCGTCCCCGCGGGGTTGCACCACCAGCCAGCAGCGGCGGTGGCTCACGTAGAGCATGAGAAAGACGCCGATGATGAGCATGAGGCTGCCGAAATACACCACCTTCTGCCCCGGGGCCTTGGTCACCATGAGTCCGGCGGCCTGGTGCAGCTGATAGTCCCGCAGGCGCACGAACAGGGGCGAGCCGTAGCGCGGCAGGGCATCCAGGGCGGTGAGGGCATCGTCCAGCCAGGCGGCGTCGTCCCCGCGCATCTCCGCGATCCCTTCCGCCTCCAGCACCCTCAGGTAAAGGGCCCGCAGGGTCTCGTTGAGCACCCGCCCGAAGACATCCGTGAGCCGGTCCCACTGGGGCTCGGGCACGCGCTGGCGGATCTCGCCGATGACGGCGTCATACCCCCCCGCCGCGAACAGCTCCATGAGCCGGATCATGGTGTTGCGCACCACCTCCCGGGGCACGCGGTCGTCCTCCCCACTGAACTGTTTGGCAGCCTCTCCGGCCACCTCATCCACCACGGACTCCACCACCTGGCGGTCGTGCAGCCGGGCCACCAGGGCCATGAAACGGTCGATCCCCTCGCCGTCCGGGTCCACGGGGATGTAGAGATAGCGGAAGGGCTCGCCGGTGCCGGCGCGTACCCCGCTGATGAGATAGCGGCGCCCGTCCCGTTCTACGGGCTCCATGAGCTGATGGTAGTAGCGGGTCTCGCCGTCGGGACCGTGCAAGGCGTATTCCATGCTCGGGCCCATGTCATGCACCCGCTCGCCGCCCTCCTCGTCCAGCTCGCGGGAGAGGTTGGTTTCACGGAAGTTCAGAAATTCCAGGGTGTAGACGCTGCCGTCGCTGAGGGACTGCTCGTAGCGGCCATGCACCCGCACCGTCACGCGGCGGGGTTCCTCGGCACTATGGCCCAGCAGGTACATATCCAGCATCAGCAGGGACCCGGCATCCCGGTAGCTGGACTGGTAGATGGCGTAGCCCCGGTGCACCAGGGGGTGGTTCACGCTCACCGTGTGCTCCATGGGGGCCTCCAGGGTGTCGTCGTGGATCACCACGTCGGACTCGTAGGAACGCTCCTGGCCGTTTTCGTAGCGCTGCACGCGGAAGTCCTTCACCTCGATGGCAAAGGGCAGTTCCTGCACCACATAGCCATCCCCCAGGTCCAGGAAGACCACGTCGGCGCTGCGCCCCTCGGGGATCTCCACGCTGCCCCGGAAGGAGGGATTGGATGGCTCCACGCGGCTCTTTGGCGGCACCTGCGAGGCGGGGATCTGCCGCGTCTCAGGCTCCAGCCCCCCCAGCAGCTGGGCCGCCATGAGGGGTACGCGCCCATCGATGAGCCCTCCGATGCAGATGACGACAATGGCCAGATGGGTGAAGAAATAGCCCAGGCGATTGCCGCCGCCGCGCATGGCCGAGAGCACCTCGCGGCCGTCGGCATCCTGGCGCCGGCGCAGGCGGTAGCCCCGGTCCCGCAACACCGCCTGTGCCCGTTGCATCACCGTATCGGGCGCCTCGGGGTGGCATGGCCGCGACTCCTTGTGAGCAAAGCGCTCCAGGGACTTTTCCCGGATATCCAGGCGAAAGCCGCGCATGTCCCGCCACATCATGGGGGTACTGCGATAGACGCAAACCGTGGTGGAGACCACGAGGAAGGCCAGGATGAGCAGGAACCAACTCGCCGTATAGACGCCGTACAGCCCCAGGGCATCGAACACCTCATACCAGAAGGGCCCGAATTGCATGAGATAGGTCTGGGAGGGCTGATTTTGGGGCAGGACCGTGCCCAGGGCAGCGGCCAGGGCCAGGGTCAGCAGCAGGGCGATGGCGAGATGCATCGAACCCAGGAAGCCGATGAGGACGGACCATCGGGACGGGCGGGGGGCCGCCGGGACATCGCTGGACATACGGCTCATAGGGTCATGAAGGGGTTTCCGGGTAATGCCCCTTTGACCCGTTCGGCGCCATGAGTTCAGCCAAAGGGGTCCTATGCCGCAAGGGTGCACCGGAAAAAAACGGGGTGACCGAAGTCACCCCTGGCTACATCCTGGGGATCCTGGATCACCGGGGATCCAGGCTCTCCATGTACTGGGTCACGGCCTCCATCTCCTTTTCGGTCATGCGGCCGGCCACATCGCGCATCATGCGGCTGGGATCGTTGTGGCGCACCTCGTCATGGAACTGGTGCAACTGATCCAGACTGTAGGTGGCATGCTGCGCCGCCACGGAGGGGAACAGGGCTGCCGGATTCCCCTTGCCGTTGGGACCATGGCAGGCCACGCAGGCGGCCACGCCGGTCTGCAGGTTGCCGCCGAAGTAGACCTTCTTGCCCAGGGCCAGGGTCTGCTCGTCGCCGCTGGGACGGCCCGGGGCCGTCTCCTGGGAGGCGAAATAGGCGGCCAGGTCACGCATGTTCTGCTCCGTCAGATCCGCCACCTGGGCGTTCATCAGCGGGTGGCTGCGGCGCCCCCATTTGTAGTCCATCAGCTGCTTGAACAGGTAGTCCTCGTGCTGGCCAGCGATCTTGGGCCACTCGGGGTTGACGCTGTTCCCGTCCGCCTGGTGACAGGCCACGCAGGGGGAGGACAGTGCACGACCACGTTCCGGATCACCGGGCTCGGCGGCATGCAGGGAGGCCGAAAGGGAAACGGCCAGCGTTGCGGCGGCGATGACGACAAGTTTCTTCATTGAATGCACTCCTGAACCTGAAACGGTATGCCCTTCGGGTTTGCTAACCTGTGGTGATCGGACGCACGGCGGGCGCCGCCTTAAAATGACCGCATTGTATAGCATACTGAACCCATTGCCGCAAAAACGGCGGGGTTGGACCCTTCCCCTTGCACGAGCCCCTGCATGAACCAAGAAACCATCCCCCCGGACTACACCCGGGCCGCCTTTTTCACCAGTGCCGCCCAGTTCAAGGACCTGCCCCCGGAGGCGGGACGGGAGGTGGCCTTCGCCGGCCGCTCCAACGCGGGCAAATCCAGTGCAATCAATACTTTATGCCGCCATAAGGGGCTGGCCCGCACGAGCAAGACCCCGGGGCGCACCCAGCTCATCAACTTCTTCTCCCTGGACGGGGACCACCGCCTGGTGGACCTGCCCGGCTATGGCTACGCCAAGGTGCCCGAGGCCGTGCGGCGGCGCTGGGGGGAAACCATGGCGGCCTATCTGGGCAGGAGGCAGAGCCTTTCGGGGCTGATCCTGGTCATGGACATCCGTCATCCGCTGACAGAGCACGACTGGCAGATGGTGGGCTGGACCCAGGAGCGTGCCCTGCCCCTGCACGTACTGCTCACCAAGGCGGACAAACTCAAGCGGGGCCCCGCCCTGAACACGGTGCAGCGGGTGGCGCGGGCACTGGGGGAGGCGGACGTGGAGGCCACGGTGCAGCCCTTCTCCGCCCTCAAGGGGCAGGGTGTGGACGACGCCCGCTCGGTGCTAGACGCCTGGTTCCTGGGCGAGGCGCCCCGGGGCGGAGGGTGAGCCGCGGTGCTGCTGCGCCCAAAAAAAACCCCGGGGACCATCGGGGGGATGGCCGTGTCCCGGGGCAGAACGCGGCTCGATTGGGGGCTCGAGCCATCCCGCTCAGGGAGGAAAGCGGGAAGCGCCGGGCTGCAGCGCTTATTGATAAGACCCAATCCCCGGGGCAAAGTTCACCGCAGGACTCGGGTATCACCGGGGCTGGATCCGCGCACCAAAAAAAGGCCCCGGACCGCGGGGGCGGCACCGGGGCCAGTCTTGGGCTCGACTTGGGGGAGTCAGAGCATCCCGCTCAGGGGGTTAAGCGGGAAGCGCCCCATCCGGGACGCTTACTGAGAATGACCCATACGGGGCGGGAAAGTTCGTGTTCCCGGCAGGAAACTGCGGAAATGTGAGTCCCTTCGCACCTTGTCCGGTGAATATCCACGAGCCGCGGCCCCGCCCGCAAGTCCCGCGCCGCAAGCTGAAGGCGCGGCGGGCCCCGCCGGCGGGGCCGCACCCAAGGGCGCTATTGGCCCAGGACCTCGCTCTTGAACTGGCCCAGGGCCACGCGCCACCAGTCGATGGTGTCATCCAGATTGCGCCGGCTCACGCCATAGCGCAGATTCACGTTCATCTCCAGCACCGGATCCCCCTCGTCGTCCAGATAGGCCTTGCCGAAACGATAGCCCTCGTTCCAGGCATTCATATCCTCCAGGGTGTACTGGCCGTCCGTCGCCCAGGCACTGCTGAAGCGGATGGTCTTGCAGTTACGGTTGTCCGAGCAGCCGTAGAACATGATGGAATAGCGCGTCCCGTCCATGCGCCCCGTGATCATGGGGTCTCCCACCCCGTCCGTGCTCAGGTTGGCGGAGCCATAGCCCCGGGCCAGGTTCATGACCTGCTGCGGATCGGTGGCATCCACCAGATCCGCGGCCCATACCGGCTGCACCACCGCCAGCATCACGCCGGCCAGGATCCCTTTCCACATCGTTATTTTCCCCGTGATGAATGAACCCCCATTGTCGGCGGTCGCGCCCATTTCGACAATCCTCAAAATCCCCCCGGGCGGGGAGACCTCGGGGCGACGCGCAGAAGGCGCCACGGCATGGCCTTGGCTTCTCCCTCGCGGGTATCATGGGCGCCGCACCCGGAGTGAGACCCCCATGAACGACTGGAACACGGATTCCGCCCGCCGCACCTACAACATCGACCACTGGAACGGCGGCTACTTTCACGTCAACGATCAGGGCCGCGTCCTCATGCGCCCGCCCACCCACGGCGATCATCCCGGGGTGGATCTGCACGACCTCATCCAGCGGGTCAAACCCCTGAACATCGACGTGCCGGTGCTGGTGCGCTTCCCCGACATCCTCACCGACCGGGTGGACCGCCTCACCCGGGCCTTCGAGGCGGCCTTTCAGGAGTCGGAATTCCAGGGCCATTACACCGCCCTCTACCCCATCAAGGTGAACCAGCAACGCAGCGTGGTGGAGCGGGTGCTCTCCCACGGGGCCGACCGGGTGGGCCTGGAGGCGGGCAGCAAGCCGGAGCTCATGGCCGTGCTGGCCCTCTCCCGCCCCGGCGGGGTCATCGTCTGCAACGGCTACAAGGACCGGGAATACCTGCGCCTGGCCATGATCGGCCAGTTGCTGGGTCACCGGGTGTACATCGTCATCGAGAAACCCTCGGAACTGGCGGGGGTCATGCGCGAGGCCCGGGACCTGGGGGTGCGCCCCTGCCTGGGCGTGCGCATGCGCCTGGCCTCCGTGGGCAAGGGCAAATGGCAGAACACCGGCGGCGAGAAGGCCAAGTTCGGCCTCTCCGCGGCCCAGGTCCTGCACCTTCTGGAGCAGTTGCGCCGGCACGACATGCTGGACTGCCTGCAACTGCTGCACTTCCACATGGGCTCGCAGATCGCCAACGTGCGCGACATCCAGGCGGGGATGTTCGAGGCCTGCCGCTTCTTCGCCGAACTGCACCGCCACGGCGCCCCCATCGGCGTGGTGGACGTGGGCGGCGGCCTGGGGGTGGACTACGAGGGCACCCGCTCACGCAACCTGTGCTCGGTGAACTACAGCCTGCAGGACTACGCCAACAGCGTCGTGCGCATCCTGGCCAATACCTGCCGCGAGTTCGACCTGCCCCACCCGGAGGTATTCACCGAATCCGGCCGCGCCATGACCGCCCACCACGCCGTGCTCATCACCAACGTCATCGACACCGAGCGCGCCCCCGTGGCGGCGGACATCCAGCCCCCGGAGGAGGACGCCCCGGCGGTGCTGCTGGACATGTGGCAGCTGTTCGAGCGCATCGGCGAAACCGCCCCCACCGAGGTGTTCCACAACATGCTGGACTGGCTGGGGGAGGTGCGCTCCATGTTCACCCACGGCCTGCTGGACCTGGAGCACCGGGCCCTGGCGGAGCAGATCTACTTCGCCACCTGCCGCCAGCTGCTGTCCACCCAGGCGGACCGCCTGCCCCGGGACATCGGCGACGACCTCAACGAGAAGCTCTCGGACAAGTACTTCTGCAACTTCTCCGTGTTCCAGTCCATCCCCGACGTCTGGGCCATCGACCAGATCTTCCCCATCATGCCCCTGCACCGCCTCAACGAGCGCCCCACCCGCCGCGGCGTGCTGCAGGATCTCACCTGCGACTCCGACGGCCACGTGGACCGCTACGTGGACGGCGAGACCACCGCCCCCAGCCTGCCGCTGCATGAACTGCGCCCGGGGGAGGACTACCTCATCGGCATCTTCATGGTGGGGGCCTACCAGGAGATCCTGGGGGACCTGCATAACCTCTTCGGCGACACCGACGCCATCAACGTGGTGCTCAAGGGGGACGGGGACTACGAGGTGGTGGAGCCGGAGCAGGGGGACACCGTGGCCGAACTCCTGCGCTACGTGCACTACGACACCGAACTCCTGGCCGGGGCCTACCGCCGCAAGGTGGCCGACGCCCCCCTGGACCCGCCGCAACGGGAACGCATCCTGGCGGAACTGGACCACGGCCTGGCGGGCTACACCTACCTGGAGGACTGACCCCGCCGGCCTGCACCCGCGCTCAAGGCCGGGATTCACGGCAGGGGGATGGGGGCCTCCGTAGCGTCGTCCTCGCCCGCCTCCCCCATGGCATCGGCGGGCAGCCGGTCCATGCGCCGGCGCAGCGCCCGGGCCCGCGCCTCCTCCCCCCGGGCCTCATGGATCTCTGCACGAAGTGCCAGGGCCTCCTGGGCCTGCGGGGTATCGCCGTAGTGCTTCTCCACATACTGCGCCCGCGCCAGGGCCTCCTCCGGGTCCGCGGCCGCCCGGGCGGCCCGCAGTTCCGCCGCCGCCAGCCCCTGGCGCAACCGCATCAGGTAGGGCACCGCCTCCTCCCGGTAGGGGGAATCCGGATAACCCCGCACCAGATCCCGGAACAACACGAAGGCCCCCCGCGCGGCGGTGCTGTCCCGGTCCGGCTGCGGCGGGTCCTCCCCGGCGTGCAGGGCCTCCCACTGCCTAAAGCGGGCCACGGCCGCCAGGTAGCGGGCGTAATCGGCGTGGGTGTGGCGCGGCGCGGCCTGCAGGAAACGCCGGCTCTCCTCGAAGGCCGCCTCGGGATGCCCGGCATGGAGACAGGCATAGGCCGCCTGCAGCCGCCCCTCCAGCACCGCCGCGCTCGTGCCCGCCCCTTCCAGGCGCGCCACCGCCGCCCGCGCCCCGGCGCAATCAGAGGCCGCCACCGCCGCCTGCAGATCCGGCCCCTCCGGCACGGACTCCGGGGCCGAGGGCGCGGTGGCACAGCCGGACATCATCCATATCCCCATGGGGAAGACCGCAAACGCGGTATATCGGAAACGCTCTTTGAGAAAGGTTTTGCAGATCATAGAAACGACGGCCTCGAATGAGGAAAGGGCAGCATAGCCTGTTTGTTGGGACCTTTCCCATGGGGAAGGGATACCACCCCGAGAAGATCAGCAGCATCCGATCCGAAAGCAATCCCCGAGCAGGACCGGCCGCCAGAATCTCCATCAATGCCCGAACATGCCGACGGGAACCGACGTGGAGGTATCCCCTCGGCTGAACCCCGCCCCCAACCCTTGGCGCCGAGGGCGCGCGCCCTGTATCTTCATCCCCTCGCAGACACAGGGAAATCCAGGCCCCATGACCGACGCCCCCCGCGAGCATGCCCCGTCGAACCACCGCATCGGCCCCATCCACCTGGCCCCCGGGATCCGGCCCCTGCACGGCTGGACCTTCCTCTACGCGGGATTCATTTCCATCGGCCTGATCGTGTTCATCACCATCGGCCAGACCTATATCCTCAACGAGCACCTGAACATCCCCACGGACCAGCAGGGCCGGCTGAGCGGGGATCTGGTCTTCTGGACCGAGGTGGTGGCGCTGTTGCTGTTCATCCCGGCGGGGATCCTCATCGACCGCATCGGGCGAAGGCCGGTGTACGTGGCCGGTTTCATGCTCATCGCCGCCACCTATGTGCTCTATCCCCTGGCCAGCTCGGCGGACGACCTGTTCGTCTACCGCACCATCTATGCCCTGGGGGTGGTGGCCATCGCCGGGGCCCTGTCCACGGTGCTGGCGGACTACCCGGCGGAGCGCTCCCGCGGCAAGCTGGTGGCCCTCATCGGCATGCTCAACGGCCTGGGCATCGTCTTCATCGGCCAGGGCTTCGGTGCCTTCCCCGAGCTGTTCACCGGCATGGGGATGAGCGGCACCGACGCCGGGCTCTACACCCACCTGCTGGTGGCGGCCCTGGCGGTGATCTCGGCCCTGGTGGTGGGTTTTGGCCTCAAACCCGGCGTACCCCCCAGCCGGGAGCCCCAGCCCCGGGTGCGGGAGCTGCTGTTCTCCGGCTTCGCCCAGGGCAAGAACCCCCGCATCCTGCTCTCCTACGGCGCGGCCTTCATCGCCCGGGGGGATCAGTCCATCAACGCCACCTTCATCGTGCTCTGGGGCACCACCGTGGGGGTGGGGGCGGAACTGACCACCGCCGATGCGGTGAAACAGGCGACACTGATGTTCGTCATCACCCAAGTGGCGGCCCTGGTGGCGGCCCCCTTCCTCGGCCCCATGATGGACCGCCTCAACCGGGTCACGGCCCTGGGGGTGTGCATGGCCCTGGCGGCCCTGGGCAACCTGTCGGTGATCTTCCTGGACAACCCCCTGGGGGGCTGGGCCGCCGTGCCCTTCTTCATCCTGCTGGGCATCGGCCAGATGAGTGTCTTTTTGGGAGGGCAGTCCCTGGTGGGACAGGAGGCGCCCAAGCCCAAGCGGGGCTCGGTGCTGGCGGCCTTTAATATCAGCGGCGCCCTGGGCATCCTGCTCATCGTCCTCATCGGCGGGCGCCTGTTCGACGCGGTGGACCCGCGGGCCCCCTTCGTGCTGGTGGGGACCATCAACTTCCTGCTCATCTTCGCCAGCCTCTACGTGCGCCTCAAGGCCCCCGGGGAAGCCCCCCGGGAACTGGAACGCCGCCGGGAGGAAGGCCTAGGGGCGGACGATGACCCCTGGATCGATCCCGCCCACCGACAGCGGGACGGGGCCTGAGCCCGCACGCCCCTGCCACCGGGGGATTTCCAGGGGGCATGGGGCCTGTCGGTGGCGGCCCGTCCCCCTGAGGCGGATGGGCCGAAGACAAGCTGCGGGTCATCATGGGGAAAGAGCCGGGGTATGGTGCCGGACGCCCGACTGGACTCAGAGGCGCCCGTCCAGGTTCAGGGGGATGCGGCCGTCGCCGTCGGGGCGGCCGATGAGGGCGAGGGCGTCGTCCAGTGCCTCCTCGGCCTGGGGGCGGGTGCCCAGGCGGGCACGCAGGCGGTAGCGCCCGTCGGGCTCCAGGCGGGCGGCGGCCTGCAGGAACAGGGGACCGCCCCGGTCCCGGGCGTCGGCGGTGAGGGCGCCGTCCTCGTCCCCCAGGCGGGCGTGCAGATCCCCCAGGGGAAGGGCCTCGGGGTAGCCGGAGGCGGCCCCGAGCCAGGCGATCGTGCCCGACACGTCATGGAATCGGCCATGGCGATCCAGGGAAAGGCCCGGGAGATCCGCCACGATCCGGCCCCGGGCCACCAACGGCCAGTCCACCAGGGCCTCGGCCACCGGGGCAGCGGGGATATCCAGGCGCAGGTCCCGGATCTCGACCCCCCCGGGGTGCAGGCGGAGACGGGCGCTGCCGCCGGGGGCGGGCGTGGAGAAACCGGCCTCCACCCCCAGGGCGCCGCGCAGCAGGTCCCCTGGACGTACCCGCCAGGTCACCCCCTGTAACGCCAGATCCTGCCATCGGACCTCCTGCGCCCGTCCCGACCAGAGGCCACCCGTCACTCCGTCCAGGTACAGGCCCTGGGGCAACCAGCCTCGTTCCCGCACCCAGTCATGGGCCAGGGGGGCGGGCAGCAGGACCACCAGGGCCAGCAGATAGGCGCCCACCCCCAGCAGGATCAACCCTGCCATGGGCAGGCGGTGCCGGGGGGTGTCCGCGGACACGGAACGGCCCCGGGCCCGCCTGCTTGCAAGACCCTTCATGCCCCCGGCCCCTCCAGGACGATACGGGCGTTCACCCGTCCCTCCCGCGCCTGGCGGTCCACCACCAGACTGCCGACCCGCACCCCGTGGCGTCGCTGCAGGGGATCCAGCCATTGCAGGATGGCGTTGAAGGGGGCGTCGTCCAGCCACACCCGCACCGTGCCCTCCCCGTCCGGCTGCACGCGGCGCAGGTGCCCCGCCAGGCCCGCCTCCCGCGCGGTGGCGTCCACCCGCCCCAACAGGGAGCGCTCTCCCCGATCCGCCGGCGGGGCCTCGTCCTGCCCGCGGCCGGCCCGCACCGCCCGGGCCGCCGCCTGCATCCAGGCCAGATCGGCCCGCAGCTCCGCCACGGTCTGCTGCGACCGCGCCACCCGCTCCGTCAGGGGCAGCCACAGGCCCCACCAGAGCAGGATCAGGGCCAGGGCGACGCCACCGAGGCGCAGCACGCGCCGCTCCCGGGGGGCCAATCCATTCCACCAGGTGCGGATCATCCCGCCCCTCCGATGAGGATGCGGGCCTCTACCCGGTCCTCCCGGGCGCTGGCGGAGCGGATCACCACGGGGCGATCCGACTCCGCCTCCAGGCGCGCCTTGAGGCGGTCCAGGGTCTGCAGGTCCGCCAGGTCCAGATCCAGGTCCAGACGGCCGGGCTGGTAGCGCAGGCTGCGCAGGCTCAGCCCGTCGGCCCCGGCCAGCACGGGACCGGCCCGGCCCAGGAGGGCGGCCAGGCCGTCGCCCCGCGCCCCGCCATCCCCCTGCTCCAGCTGCCGCAGGGCCGACTCCATCTGCCGCCGGGGGTCGACGATGCGCCCGCCGGGAAAGGCCTCGCCATAGACCTGGCGGATCTCCCCCTCCAGGCGGGCGCGCTCCCCCTCCAGGGCCTGCAGTACCCACAACTGCGACGCCAGCTGCACCAGCACCACCGCCAGCAGCAGCCCGGCGGCCGCCCGCCAGGGGCGCCAGCCGCCACCCCGGCCCCGGCGAAGGTCATAAGGCCCGGTAAGCAGGTCCAGGGGTGGACGGGCCGGCCAGCGGGCGGCCAGGGTCTCCATGAGCCCCGGGGCGTCCTCCTGCCAGTGCAGTTCCAGCCCCGGCGGATCCGCCAGCCCCTGCAGGGCCTGATCCGCCTCCCGGGGGTCATCGATGCGGTGCAGGGTGATGCGCTCCGGGCGTTCCGCCTCCGGGGTCTGTTGCCACTGCCGGCGCACCCAGAAGGCCGCCTGCTCCCGGTCCAGGGCCATTCCCGCACCCTCCCCCATGGCCAGCCAGGCCGTTTCCCCCTCCAGCCACAGGCCCCAGCCCGACTCCGGCGCGGGCAACAGGGCGGTCTCCGGGACCATGGCCCTGACCTGCAGATGGGCGGCCCGCAGGGCCTGGGTCCAGGCCTCCATATCGGCCCGGGCCACCACGGCCACCGGCAGGGCACCGTCCGCCTGGCGGGCACCGGGCACGAAGTGCAGGTCCTCCACGTCCTGGGCCAGTTGCTCCTCCAGGGCATACGGCAGGGCACGGCGGATGGCCCGGGGATTGCGGGTGGGCAGTTGCGCCCGGGTGAGCAACACCCGCTCGCCGGGGACGAGAACCGAGCACTCCCGGCCCGTCAGATGCCGCGCCAGATCCTCCAGGGCCGCGGGCCCATGACGTACTGGCCTGCCCTGCCCATCGGGCAGTACGGCCTCCCACAGGTGTGGGTCGTCGCTGGGTCTGAGCAGGGGATGAAGGGGATGCAAGGCGCGCTCCTGAGGATCGGCCTTATCTTGGTGCAGCCCCCGGGGGGATGCAAGGCGGCAATGGCGGGATCATCCCAGCCTCATCCTTTGGGTGATCAACACCGATTGGAACAGGGCTTCATACGGGCTGGAGAGTTGCTTTGCAAGGGAGTACCAGGTGTACCCGGTACACTGCCCTACTGCAGGGGGGCATCCCCATCAAAGATCTGCTCCACCCGTTCGGCGCTCAGGATGCGGTCGATCCATTGGTCCAGCTCGGCCGGGGCAGCCCCTTCAACCCGTGGCTGGTAGCGAGCGCGGGCCTCGGGGCCGAACTTGCGTTCCAGAAGCCGCAGCAGGGTCTGGGCCTCGCCTTGCTGAACACCTTGCTGGATGCCTTTCTCGACCCCCTTGGCCTCGCCGCGTTCCATCCATTCCTGCGCCAGTGACATGGTCATCGCCTCCGTCAGGTGGGGTTTGGCCAGGGCCATACCCTGCTTGAAATCGTCTTCGGTCATTGTGTGTACCCGCACGATGTAGCGCAAGATCTGCAGCGTCAGCGGGTGGTCGTCGGGCAGGTCCCGCAGCAATTGGGCCAGGGCCTCGGGCTTGAGCCCTTCCACATAGGCCCAGGCCAGGGCGGCCAGTCCCGCGCGCAACAAGGGATGCGTGGAAAGGGCCGCGTAGTCCGGCCGCGCCGCCGTCAGGTCTTTGACCTCGTAGCGGCCGTCCCGTTGCAACGCCAAAAGCCCCTCGTCGGCATCGATGCACTCCGTCAGGGTCGTGGGTACGTCCCAGGCCCGGGCGCCGTGGTAGACCACCAGGGTGATGATCGGCGGGAGATGCCGCAGGCGATCGGGATGGCCCTGGGCGTGACGGGTCCAGATGCGGTGCCGGTAGCCCATCAGCTGCAGGGGCAGGCCCGGGTCCACCCAGGATTTGTGTTCGATCAGGGTGTACACAAAGGCCGTGCGGCCATCCCGGAGCCGGACCTGGAACAGGCGGTCGCTGTGGCTGTCCCGCAGGGCCTCGTCCACGAAGGAGCCCTCCACTGGTACGGGCTCTTCCACCATCCGCTCGGTGAGCGCCGCCGGAAGGCTCTCCCGCAGCAGCATCGCGGCCCGTCCGGGGTCCTCCAGCAGGGCCTTGAACAGGGTGTCGTGGGGGTTGGGGTGGGGCTTGGTCATGGGTCAAACGGACCGTGAATCAAAATATCCTGGCATTTTCTTCAGCTCGTGTTCCGATCATGGTGCACCCCCCGGGGGGGATGCAAGGCGGGGGCACACCTCAATTACGGCCCACACGCCGCCTGCTCCCGCAGGAGCACCTCCTGGGCCTGGGTGTCCAGGACACTGCAGAGGAAGAATCGGTGGTCGGCGATCTCGGTGCGCACCTGGAGGCGGTAGTAGCGGGCGGGCGGGGCCTCCCCTTCGCTGTCGCCCTGGACGAGTTCGGCCAGGGCGTTGCGCACGGGCTCGGGGGCGTGTTCCAGGCGCAGGGGGGTGTCGGCCTCGGGCAGGGCCGTGACGTAGGGGGCCAGGGCCCGCCAGGCGGCGTTGTCCACGCCCCGGACCAGGCGCAGTTCGCTGGGGCTGAGCATGGGTCGATTGGCGCACAGACGGGGCGGGTCCATGGCGCGGTAGTCGGGGTCATCCGTCTCCGGGTCCAGCCAGTCGCCCACGGCGCGGGCCAGGCCCTCCGGGTCCAGATCCGCCTCCGGGTCCTCCTGCAGGACCTCCTCCAGCAGGCGCACGAAGGCCGCGTGCCGGGCCTCGTCTTCACCCCCCAGGGCGTTGAGGTTGAAGCGGCAGTGCAGGTCCTCCAGCCAGACGGTGATCTCGGCCCCTTCCAGGGTGGCGGGGATGGGGGGCGAGAGACAGCCTTCCCAGGGCAACTCCCGGTCCTCGCCGCCGCCCAGGAGGCGCAGGGCGTAGGCCTCGGCCGCCAGGGAGAGCTGGTGGGCCTGGTCGTGGGTGAGGACGGCGGTGGTGCGGCGGATGTCCATGTGCTGGCGGCTGGTCATGGCCACGGCGGCGATGGTGGCCAGGGCCACCACCAGCAGGGCGGTGATCAGGGCCACGCCCCGCTGGCGCGGCGGCGGGGCGGATCGGGCCGGGGGAGGACGGTGCAGCATCATGGCCGCTTCAGGATACGGGGAAGAGGCGCGTGATGCGCCCCACCCCTTCGATGTCCAGGATCACCTCCACCGCCAGGGGCGGCTCGGCGCGGGCGGGATCCGTGCCCGCCGGGGGCCAGTAGTCCAGGGCGGCAGTCTCGCCGGTGGCGTCCCGGTGGTAAAAGCGCACGCTCCACTCCCGCAGGACCAGATCGTCTTCGGGCGCCAGCACGGGCATGCGCATGGCCGGGGTGTCACCGCCGCCGTCCAGGATGGACCACTGCAGGCGGTAGAGGCTGTCGTCCTCCCGCTCCCAGGCCACGCGCCGCAGGCGGCTGCGGCCCTCGCCCCCGGGGGCCCCGGCGCGGACCAGTTCCAGACGCGGCGGCTCGCGCAGGGCGCTGTAGCGTAGGGGCGGCACGGGGTCGCCGTAGGCATCGCGCACCGGGCGTTGGGCCAGCTGTTCCAGGTCCCGCCCCAGGAGGGTGACGGCCATCTGCAGGCGGGCCAGGCGGTGGGCCGCCGCGTCGGTGAGTTGTCGGGTCTCCAGTACGGTGCGCAGGCCGCCATAGGCCATGACCGAGACCAGGGCGAACAGGGCCAGGGTGACCACCAGTTCCAGCAGGGTGAAGCCCTGGTGGCGGCGGGATAGGGGGATGGGACTCAACCCTGCGGTACCGGAAAGGTGAATGCCTCGGCCCGCCCGGCACGGATACAGTTACTTTCGGTACTCCCAAGATAGAGATACCACGTCTGCTGTCTCACAGGCTCTGTACAGTCGAACACCGCCGGGTCGAGCAGGGCCAAGTTGATCCCTTGATCCAAGTCACGAACCGAGGCATAGCGTATGGCGTCTATGCCACCCCGCCTGGCCTCCCGGGCGAGCGTCTGAGTGGCGCTGTAGTCAAATGGATGGGTCCAGAGGGCGCGATCGGCATCCAGAGGGGGGCGTGTCAGATCCAATTGCCGCTGTGCCTGATAGGTGATGGTGAAGGCCGTGAGGCATTCCTGAGTCCTGGGGAGTGGGGTTCCGGTGGAGGCCTGGATAAAACGCCGCCGCCAGTAACTGAACTCTGCCAATGCGGTGCGGAGGGTCTCGGCACAATAGAATACCCCACAGCCTTCCTGGGGCCGGCGAAAACGGGAACCGAAGGGAGAGGGCGGATAACGGAACGGGGTCTTGAGGAGATAGTGCAACCCTGCAGCCTCGGGGGGATACGCCGGTTTGGTCTCCTCGAGGATTTCTTCCAGCAGGTCCTGCTCCTCCTGGGTATCCACCACCTTACGCGTGGAGGCCGTGTACTGATGTTCCACCACGCGCCAGGCTTCTCCAGCGGCAGGTCGGGCCTCAGATGCGAGCTCGGTGTGCGTCCACATAGGCAACGACATGCGTCAGGCCCGAGACGTTGCCGACGAGTTTCGCCGGGACATCGTGCAGATCATCGTTGGGATGTTGCATCCAGGCCCGCAACGCGTGTTCGTCCCCCGCCATAATGGCATCGAGACCCCGGTACAGCCGTACCAGCAGGGCAGCCAGTTCCCAATGCTTGCTGTTTTCATCCAGGAGATACTCGCCAGCATCCATGCCGCTGAGGGTGGACGGACTCAAGCCGATGATACCTGCCAATTCCGAACGGTTCAGGCCAAGACAATCGGCGGCGCGCAGCACCGCCTTGGTCAGCACAGCCCGCCGTTCGACGGCCTTTCCAGTTGCTTCCATCGGGGCCCTCTACGTCGCCGGATGGTTTCATGAAAAAACTATCCCAAGAAGATTTCCATGGCAACACGACGCATATGGGTCATGGCGTCAGGTAGGTGATGCTCCGGGCCAGGGGTCTGGCATCCGGGTCGTCCCGGTCGCGCACCGTCACCTCCACCCGGGGCACCGGGCCGAGGGTGTGGCCGGCCACGTCCAGTTCCCGGGGCTGGATGCGGGCCCGCCAGTACCATTCCCGCCCGGCCATGAATGCGGCGCCTTCCCGGGTGCCGGGGGTGGCGTCCTCCAGGCCGGCGCGGTAGCGGGCGAGGACGTTCTGGGCCACCCAGTGGGCATGGGTGCGGTCGCGCAGGTAGGCGGCGTTGCGGGCGTTCTCGCTGCCCACCTTGACGGCGGCCCCCAGGGCCACCGCCAGCACGGCCACGGCCACCAGCACCTCCAGCAGGGTGAAGCCCCGCTGCCGTGGATGGCGGGCAACACCCCTCAAGGGGCCTCTCCCGGACGCTGGATGCGCAACCGGCCGTCGGCGCGGCCGCGAAGGATATACAGGGCGTCCCGTCCCTGACTGTCCAGAACCCGGAGCTGGAAGGGGGTCATCATGCCGTCGCTGCCCAGAACGATATGGGCATCGGGGTGTTCCGGGTCCCGCTCCAGGGCCACCGGCAGGCCCTCCACGCGAAGCTCCAGTTCCAGGCCCAGGTCCCCCAGATGGCGGGGGCGGAGCAGGCGGTCCTCCTGCAGCGGGCGCCATTCCAGGGTGCGATCATCCACCATCACCCGGTGCAGGAAGATGTAGCCCGCCTGGTGAAAGCCCACGGCGGTCTCCCGTCCCAGGAGGATGGCCTCGTCCCGGGCCAGGGTCATGCGCGCCTCCAGGCTGCGCACCGCCTCCTCCACCATGCGCCCGCGCCCGCCGTCCCCCACGGCGAGGACGGCGAACCCCGCCAGGGTGGCGACGATCACCAGCACCACCATCAGCTCCAGGAGGGTGAACCCCCGGCACGGGCAGCCTGGGCGGCGGACGGCGGGCACGCCGGGTCAGTCCTCCCAGTTGCCGATATCGGCGTTGACCCCCTCGCCGCCGGGGCGGCCGTCGGCCCCCAGGCTGTAGAGGTCGAAGTCCCCACGGGAACCGGGCTGCAGGTACTGGTAGTCGTGGCCCCAGGGGTCCTGGGGGATGCGGTCGATGTAGCCGCCCTCGCGCCAGTTGCGGGGCTCGGGACGGCCGTCGGGGCGCTCCACCAGGGCATCGAGGCCCTGGTCCGTGGTGGGGTAGTCGTAGTTATCCAGCTTATAGAGGTTGAGGGCGCTCTCCAGGGCGCGGATATCGCTGCGGGCCTTGGTGATGCGGGCATCATCGGGCCGGTCCATGACCCGGGGGACGACGATGGCGGCGAGGATGCCCAGGATCACCACCACCACCATCACCTCGATGAGGGTGAAGCCGTGCTGAAAACGCCTTTGGACGGTCATGTGTGCGTACTCCTTAGATAGATTGAAGGCATGGAGCCGTCCCCTTGGGACGACCGGTGTCTCTTGAGCCTCCGGGGCCGGGGGGCCCGGAGGCGGGTGTGCGCCGCAGGGAAGCGGCGCGCAAGCCTACAGGGAGGTATACACGGCGTCCCGCCGCAGGGCCCCCCGGACCCGGAGGCTCGCCACCGATGGCCAAGGCCCCAGGTGTGCGCCGCAGGGAAGCGGCACGCAAGCCCGCAGGGAGGGATGCACGGCGTCCCGCCGCAGGGCCCCCCGGACCCGGAGGCTCGCCACCGATGGCCAAGGCCCCAGGTGTGCGCCGCAGGGAAGCGGCACGCAAGCCCGCAGGGAGGGATGCACGGCGTCCCGCCGCAGGGCCCCGGAGCCTCGCCACGGCCGGCCCGGTCCCCATCATGCCACCAGCTGGTTCAGTTCGAAGATGGGCAGGAGGATGGCCAGCACGATCAACAGCACCACCAGGCCCATCACCAGGATCATCACCGGCTCCAGGATCCCCATGAGCAGGGCGATGCGGGCCTCCAGCTCCCGCTCCTGGTTCAGCGCCGCCCGTTCCAGCATGCGATCCAGGTCGCCGCTGGCCTCGCCGCTGCGGATCAGGTGCACCGTCATGGGGGGGAACTGGCCGGTGCGTTCCAGGGCGGCACCGATGCCCGAGCCCTCGCGCACGCGGCGGGCCACGGCGTCCACCGCCTCGCGCATGGGGCGGTTGGCGATGACCCCGGAGCCGATGCGCAGGGCCTCCAGGACATCCACGCCGCTGGCGGAGAGGATGGACAGGGTACGGGCGAACCGGGCGGTGTTCACCCCCCGGTTGAGGCGGCCCACCAGGGGCAGGCGCAGCACCAGGGCATGCCAGGCCCGCTGCGGGCCCTCCCGGCGCAGCAGCCAGCGCAGGGCCAGGCCCACCAGGATCCCGAGCCCCAGGAGATACGGCCCCCAGGCCCGCAGGCCGTCGCTCACGGCGATGAGGGCACGGGTGAGCCAGGGCAGTTCCTGGCCGATGCCCTCGAACACCTGCACCACCTCCGGCACCACGTAGGTGAGCAGGGCCAGGGTCACCAGCAGGGCCATGGCGGTGAGCACGGCGGGATAGAACAGGGCCAGCTGGATCTTCTGGCGCATCTGCTGGCGGTTTTCGGTGTAATCCGCCAGGCGATCCAGGACGGCGTCCAGATGGCCGGAGCGTTCACCCGCATCCACCGTGGTGCGGTAGATGTCCGGGAAGACATGGGGGAAATCCCCCAGGCCCCGGGCCAGGGTGTGGCCCTCCATGACCCGGGTGCGCACCGCCACGAGCATGCCGCGGATGCGGGCCTTCTCCGTCTGCCGCGCCACGGTGCCCAAGGCCTCCTCCAGGGGCAGACCGGAGCGCACCAGGGTGGCCAGCTGGCGCGTGAGCAGGGCCAGGTCCATGGGGCTCGCGCCCCGGGCCAGGCCCGGCAGGCGCGGGCGCCGGCCTTCCCGTTGCTGCACCGCCTCCACGGCCAGGGGGGTAAGACCCGATTCCCGCAGCTGCTGGCGCACCTGGCGCGGGCTGTCCCCCTCCAGGACCCCCCGGGCCTGGCGGCCGTCGGGGCGCAGGGCGGTGTACTCGAAGGCGGGCATGGCTCAGCCAAGGTCCTCCTTGGTCACCCGCAGCACCTCCTCCACGGTGGTCTCCCCCGCCAGGATGCGGCGCAGCCCGTCCTGGCGGATGCTGGGGGTGTGGCGGCGGGCATGGCGCTCCAGGGCCTGTTCCCCGGCGCCGTCGTGGATGAGGCAGCGCAGGGTGTCGTCCACCTCCACCAGTTCGTAGAGGCCGGTGCGGCCGCGGTAGCCCAGGTGGTTGCACTCGGGGCAGCCGGTGGCGCGGTACAGGGTGGGATCCTCCCCCGGCGGCAGGCCCAGGAGGCGGCGTTCCGCCTCCGTGGCCCGGTCCGGGCGGCGGCAGTGGGGGCAGAGCACCCGCACCAGGCGCTGGGCCAGCAGCCCCGCCAGGGTGGAGGAGAGCAGGAAGGGTTCCACCCCCATGTCCCGCAGGCGGGTGATGGCCCCCACGGCGGTGTTGGTGTGCAGGGTGGAGAAGACCAGGTGCCCGGTGAGGCTGGCCTGCACGGCGATATGCACGGTGTCCACGTCGCGGATCTCCCCCACCATGACCACGTCCGGGTCCTGGCGCAGGATGGCCCGCAGCCCCCGGGCGAAGGTCATGTCCACCTTGCTGTTGATCTGGGTCTGGCCGATGCCGTCCAGGTCGTACTCGATGGGGTCCTCCACCGTGAGGATGTTGCGCTTGCGGTCGTTGAGCCGGCTCAGGGCGGCGTAGAGGGTGGTGGTCTTGCCCGAGCCGGTGGGACCGGTGACCAGGACGATGCCGTGGGGCCGGGCGATGACCCGCTCCATGGCCTTAAGGGTGATGTCGTCCATGCCCAGGTGGGTCAGATCCAGGCGTCCCGCCTGCTTGTCCAGCAGGCGCAGCACCACCCGCTCGCCGTGGCCGCAGGGCAGGGTGGAGACGCGCACGTCCACCGCCCGGCCGGCGATCTTCAGGGGGATGCGCCCGTCCTGGGGCAGGCGCTTCTCGGCGATGTCCAGGCGCGCCATGACCTTGATGCGGGAGGTGATCAGCGGCGCCAGCACCCGCGGCGGCTCCAGCACCTCCCGCAGCACCCCGTCCACGCGAAAGCGCACGGTGAGACGGCGCTCGAAGGGCTCGATGTGGATGTCCGAGGCGTTCTCCTTCACCGCCTCGGTGAGCAGGGCGTTGATGAGCCGGATGATGGGGGCGTCGTCTTCTGTCTCCAGCAGGTCCTCCGGTTCCCCCAGGCTCTGGGCGACGCTGTCCAGGTCCTCGTCACCGCCGATCCCCTCCATGAGCTGCATGGCGTCGTTGGCGCTGCGCTCGTAGCGGGCCTGGAGCACCGCCTCGAAGCGCTCGGCGGACACCGGCTCCAGGTGCAGGGGCCGGCCCAGGTAGCGGCGCAGTTCCGCCAGGCTCAGGGGGTGCACATCCTCGCGACAGACCACATGCACCGCCTGGCCGTCGCCCTCGTCCTCCAGCACCACCACGCCGTGGCGCCGGGCGAAGCCAAAGCCGATACCGCGGGCGTCCACGGTCTCGGCGGCCTCGCGGTCCCCGGCGGCGTGGGCAACGGCCTCCAGGGGGCGGGGTGCATTCATGGCGTCACCGGCGGCGGCAGCACCCGCAGTCCTCCCTCCCCTGCGGAGGGGTCCGCCTCGAAGGGGGGCGGCAGGTGCAGGAGTGCCTCCCATTGCGGCAGCACCGGCACGGCGTCCTCCGGCAGCATCAGGGCCCCGCGCCCGCGGGAGGCCATCTGGCGGGCGCGGATATAGTCGTACTTGCCTGCGGTGAGGGCCGTCTGGGTGGCCCGGTCGCGCACGATCACGGGCTTGAGGAACACCATGAGATTGCGCTTCTCCTTGCGGACGGTGTCGTAGCGGAACAGCCGGCCCAGGCCGGGGATGGAGCCCAGCCCCGGCACCTGGTCGCGGGTCTGGATGAGGACATCGTCGATGAGCCCGCCCAGCACCACCATCTGGCCGTCGTCCACCAGCACGGTGGTGCGCAGGCTGCGCTTGTTGGTGATCAGGTCCGCCGCATCCTGGCCCGAACCGGAGGCCCCGGCGGCCAGTTGCGAGACCTCCTGCTCGATCTCCAGCTTCACGGCGTTACCCTCGTTGATCTGCGGGCGCACGGTGAGCTTCACCCCCACATCCTGGCGCTGGATGGTATCGAAGGCCTGGCCCGACTCCTCGATGGCGCGGCCCGTGCGGAAGGGGACGTTCTGCCCCACCACGATCTCCGCCTCCTCGTTGTCCATGGTGAGCAGGCTGGGGGTGGAGAGGATGTTGCTGGCGGAGTCACCGGACAGGGCCCGGATCAGGGCGGCGATGTGCACCCGCCCGGAACGGCCGATGCCCCCCAGGGTGAGCCCGTCCCCCAGCTCCACCCCGGACCAGTCGCCCGTCTCCGCCGCCATGCCCAGTTCCGACAGGCCGGGGGTGGCGCGGCCGAAGTCGATGATACCCACGCCGTCCCGTTCGGAACCGACCCCCCACTGCACCCCCAGCTCCCGCGCCCGCTCGTCGGACACCTCGGCGATGACCGCCTCCACCAACACCTGGGCGCGGCGCACGTCCAGCCGCCGCACCACGGAGCGCAACTCACCCATGAGCTCCGGCGGGGCACTGACCACCAGGGCATTGGTGCTCTCGTGGGCCTGGACGTGGATCTCCGGGGCCTCGGAACCGCCTTCCTGGTCTTCGAAGGCACCCGACAGGCCCTCCAGCACCTCGGCCACGTCCCCGGCCTCGGCATAGCGCAGATAGATCACCTGGATATGGCCGCCATCCACGGGCACGTCCAGGTGGGAGATGAGGGCACGGGCGGCCATACGCTGCTCCTGGGGGCCCGACAACAGGACGCTGTTGGTGCGGCTGTCGGCCATGGCCCGCAGCCGGGCGGCGGCACGGCCACTCCCCTCGGCCGCCTCCAGGTCGCCGACGATGGCCGCCACCTCGCTGGCGGCGGCATGCTCCAGGGGGATCACCTCCATGCCCGGGGTCATGGGTCGGTCCACCCGGCGCACGATCTGCACCAGGCGCTCCACATTGGCCGCGGTGTCGGCGATCACCAGGGCATTGGACTCACTGGCGGCGGCCAGATGGCCGCTCTGGGGCACCAGGGGGCGCAGGATGGGCACCAGCTGGGCCGCATCCACGTGTTCCACCGCCACCACGCGGGTGACGAACGCCCCGCTGCGCACGCCCTCCCCCGGCCCCGGAATGGACACCTCCGCCTGCTTGGCCAGGGCGTCGGGGATCAGCTTCACCACGCCGTCCGTCTCCACGGCGGCAAAGCCGTGCACCCGCAGCACGGAGAGAAAGATATCGTAGAGCTCGTCCTGCCCCACGGGCCGCCCGGACACCAGGGTGACCTTGCCCCGTACCCGGGGATCGACGATGAAGTTGACGCCGGTCTCCTCGGCGACGTAGTGGATCACCGCCTGGATATCCACGTCGTTGAAGTTCAGGGTGGCCCGTCCGCCCCCCTCCTGCGCCGGGGCGGTGGGTGCCGACCAGGGGAGCAGGAGCAGGAGCAGCAGGGCGGCGCGCCAGGGGGCGCCCCGTTTCCGGTCGAGCCATGCGTTGAAGATCACCACTGTCCTCCGATCCTGCGGTGTGTATGGGTTATCGCCCCGGCACGGGCGGGCCCGGGACCCGTCATGGGCCCAGAGGCAGGGTCAGGGTGCGGCTGCGGCCATCCCGCTCCACCTGCAAGGTGATGGCGTTGGCCGAGGCGAGCGCCTCCATCACCGCCCGGGGGTCGCCCACGGAGGTCAGGTCCCGGCCGTTGACCGCGGTGACCACGTCCCCCGGTTCCAGACCCGCGCGGCGAAACAGCGCCGCCTCCCGCCGGGGCGAGACGGCAAAGCCCTTGAGGCGCCCGCCGGACATCACCGGGCGCACCCGCACCACTTCCAAGAAGCGGCGCGGCTCCCGCAACCAGGCCTCCCGGCGCTGGGCCAGGGCCGAGGCCAGACCGGTATCCCCCGCCCCGGGGATCGGGGTCACCGCACGCGCCTCCAGCCGCTCCCGGGGCAGGCGCAGCATCTCGAAGCGGCCGTCCCGGGAGAGGATCACCCGGTCCGGCAGGATCTGCTCCAGGGTGGCCCCGCCGGGGAGGTCGTTCCCCACCCGGTAATGGCGTTCGTCCTCCCCCTCCCCGGCGATGAGGGCGACGCCCCCGTCGCTGGTCTCCAGGGCCACCACCCCCTTGAGCTCCAGGCGCAGGCGGGTCTCGGGGGCCTCCACCGGCACCGCCCGCGCCGTTGCCTCCCGGGGGGCGCGGCCGAAGAGGTGCAGCCCCGCCACCGTCTCCAGGCTGGCCTCCTCCCCGCCCCCCGGCGCCACCGGGGGGACGTCCACCGCCGCAGGGACCGCCACGGGGATACCCGCCAGGGGGGCCGGGATGCGCCAGGTGAGCTGCGCCAGGGAGACCCCAAGGGCGATCACCAGCAGGGCCGTCGCCCAGGGGGCGGCCCGGGCGGGTTCGCGCACCAGGGCCGCAAGGCCGGCATGGGGGGACCGCAGGGGGATGGGCATGGGGTTGACCATGGAATACGAGGGGTCTTGGGCAGATGCTAACACGGGCGGGGGCGATGGCAAGCCGGGCCGGCCATGGGTCCGCGCCAAGGGCATGGGCTATACTCCGGCTCCGGTTGACGCCAGGCCCGGAGGGGCGACCCATGGACACCAGACGCAGGGGGGAACGACGCCGCTACCGCGGCCGGCCGGTATACCCGTTCCGGGACCGGCACGGGGAGTGGGTGACCCAGAACCGCCGGCGGCTGGTGGACCGGCGCGGCAGCGGCGTCCCGGCCCCCGGGGTATCGGATACCCCCGCACCGCCCCCGCACGCCGGCGGCGGGGACAGCCTGCTGCTGCATCACCGGGACGCCGTGATCCACGTACCCGCACAGCGGCGGGAACCCTTTCTCATGGGGCGGCGCCGCAGCTGCGACCTGGTGATCCCCCAGGGGCACATCTCCCGGGAGCATGCCCTCATCGTCCACCGGGACGGCCAGTTCGTGCTGCTGGATCAGAGCCTGAACGGGACCTTCGTGCAGGGTCCCGGCGGCGAGGTGCGGCGGGTGCATGCCGGGGAGGCGGTGCTGCAGGGTTCGGGCTACCTCAGCCTGGGCCGCCCCCTGGGGGAGAACGGCGAGGACCTGGTGTACTTCTATTGCAGGACCGCCCTGTCCTGACCCCCCTGCGGACAGGGCGGATCAGGCCCCCTCCCCGTCCCCCGCTGGTGGGATCTCCTCCAGCAGCAGCGTGCGTCCGGTCATCTCCTCGGGCTGCTCCAGGCCCATGAGTTGCAGCACCGTGGGGGCGATGTCGCTGAGCCCGCCGCCGGTGCGCAGGCGCCACTGGGAACGGTCGATGACGGTGCAGGACACCGGGTAGGTGCTGTGCTGGGTCTGGGGCTCACCGGTGGCCGGATCGATGAGTTCCTCGCAGTTGCCGTGATCGGCGGTGAGCACCACCGAATAGCCCGTCTCCTCGGCCGCGTCCAGCAGCCGGCCCACCTGGGTGTCCACCGCCTCCACGGCGGCCACCACCGCCTCGTACACGGCGGTGTGGCCCACCATGTCGCCATTGGCGAAGTTCACCAGGATGAAGGCGTATTTGCCGCTGCCCATGGCCTCGATGACCGCATCCGCCACCTGCGGCGCGCTCATCTCCGGCTGCAGGTCGTAGGTGGCCACCTTGGGCGAGGGGATCATGACGTGGTCCTCGCCGGGGAACGGCTCCTCCCGCCCGCCGTTGAAGAAGAAGGTGACGTGGGCGTACTTCTCCGTCTCGGCGCAGTGGAACTGCCCCAGGCCCCGGTCGCTGAGCAGCCGCGCCAGGGTCATCTGCGGGCGCTCCGGCGGGAAGGCCACGGGCAGACCGAAGCGCTCGTCGTAGAGGGTCAGGCAGGTGACGGTCACGGGCTCGAACCCGCCCCGGTCGAAGGCATCGAAGTCCGCCTGGCTCAGGGCGGCGGTGAGCTGCCGCGGCCGGTCGTTGCGGAAGTTGAAGAACAGCACCGGATCGCCGGAGCGGATGAGGCCGTGGCGGTCCACCACCCGCGGGCGGATGAACTCGTCGGTCTCCCCCGCCTGGTAGGCCGCCTCGATGGCCGCAGCGGCGCTGCCGGCCTTCTCCCCCTGGCCGTGCACCAGGGCGTCGAAGGCCAGTTGCGTGCGCTCCCAGCGCCGGTCCCGGTCCATGGCGTAGTAGCGGCCGCTGACGGTGGCGATGCCGCCGCCCGCCGCTTTGAGCAGGGACTCCAGTTCCGGTAGGTAGCGGGGGGCGGACTTGGGGGCGGTGTCGCGGCCGTCGGTGATCATGTGCACCACCGGCTTGACCCCTTTCCGGGCGCACAGGCGCACCAGGGCGTGCAGGTGCCGGGTGTGGCTGTGCACCCCGCCATCGGAGACCAGCCCCACCAGGTGCAGCGGCCTTCCCGCCTCACGGGCCGCGTCCAGGGCGTCTTTCAGGGCGGCGTTGTCCTCCAGGGCGCCATCGGCGATGGCATCGTCGATGCGCACCAGATCCTGGCGGATGATGCTGCCGCAGCCCAGGGTGAGGTGGCCCACCTCGGAGTTGCCCATCTGCCCGTCCGGCAGCCCCACCGCCCGCCCGGAGGCCTCGATGAGGGTATGGGTGTGGCGGGAGAGGCAGGCATCCAGCCGCGGCGTGGCGGCGTCGTGGTAGGCGTTGTTCAGCTTGCCCGGATTGACGCCCACGCCATCCATGATGATCAGCAGCGTGGGGCGGCGGGGGGGGTTCATGGACGGCTGCGTCATTCAGGTGTCCTGTCTCTGGGTGTTGCGGCGTTCCTCGGCCTCGGCCCGGTCCAGCTCCTCATCCAGTTCGGACCCGGAAAGGGGACGATGGGTTTCATCCCCGCCGCCCTCTGATTTTTCCTTTTCCCGCTGCCGCACCAGCATGCGGGCCAGGATGATGCCGATCTCGAACAGCAGCCACATGGGCAGGGCCAGCAGGGTCTGGGAGATGATGTCCGGGGGGGTGAGGATCATCCCCACCACGAACACCCCCACGATGACATAGGGGCGCTTGGCGGCCAGCTGCTTCGGGGTGGTGATCCCCATGGCCACCAGCAGGATGGTGGCGATGGGCACCTCAAAGGCGATGCCGAAGGCCAGAAACAGCAGGATGACGAAGTCGAGATAACGGGAGATGTCCGTCATCACCGACACCCCCGCCGGGGCCGACGAGGTGAAGAAGGCGAAGATCAGGGGGAAGACCACGTAATAGGCGAAGGCCATGCCCAGATAGAACAGCAGGGTGCTGGAGATCAGCAGCGGCATGGCCAGGCGCTTCTCGTGGCGGTACAGGCCCGGGGCGATGAAGGCCCAGGCCTGGTAGAGCAGGAAGGGCACCGCGATGACGATGGCCAGCATGAGCACCAGCTTGAAGGGGATGAGGAACGGTGCCGCCACCTCGATGGCGATCATGCTGGTGCCCTCCGGCAGGTGCACCATCAGGGGACCGGCCAGGAAGGTGTAGATGTCGTTGGCGAAGGGGAACAGGGCCAGGAAGATCACGAGCACGGCCAGCACCCCCTTGAGCAGGCGGGTGCGCAGTTCCACCAGATGGGACAGCAGGCTGCCGCCGCCGTCGCTGGCTTCCTTTTCCGGGGTGTCGCTGGGTTCAGTCATCTCGGGCCTTCGCTGGCGTTTCGCCGGGGGACGTGTGTTCCCCGCTGCGCGCACCGGCCTCGCGGGCCGCGGATTCCGCCTTGTCCTGCGCCTGGTGGACCTCCCGGCGCAGGTCCTGTTCCGTGTCCTCCATCATGGTCTTGAGGCGATGGATCTCCTTCTCCTGGTCCTCCAGCATGCGCCGGAGTTCGTCGGCCTTGATCTCCTGTTCGATATCCGAACGCACGCTGGTGACGAACTGCTTGATCTTGCCCACCCAGCGGCCCACCTCACGGGCGAGACGCGGCAGGCGCTCCGGGCCCACCACCAGGAGCGCCACCAGGCCCACCACGACCAGTTCCCAGAATCCGAAATCGAACATGCCGTTGCGTCCGCCGCGGGGATGGAGGAGGAGGCCCGCCGGGGATCAGTCCCGGCGCGGCGCATCCCCGGTGGCCTGTTTCCGGGTCGCTTCCTCCCGGGTCACCTCGGCGTCGAAGACGCGCCCGCCCTGGTCCTCCAGGGGCCGGGTGGCCTCCTGCGTGGCGGAGTCGCCCTTGTCCTCGCCCTCGGCCTCGCCTTCCTTCATGGAGTGCTTGAAGTTCTTGATGGCGCTGCCCAGGTCACCGCCCATGTTGCGCAGCTTCTTGGTGCCGAACAGCAGGACCACGATGACCAGGATGATGAGCAGTTGCCAGATGCTGATGCCGCCGATACCCATGTCTTGCCTCCTGAGGATGTCTTGGGGTGCCGCGTGGGGGTCGCGCGTTCCGGGAACCCGACCCGGGGTTATACCAGATAACGGGGGGCGGGCGTGAGCGGGGAGCGGGTCAGCCCCCGCGGCGGGCCTTTTCCTCCAGGCCCGAGAGGCCGAAGCGCCGCTCCAGTTCCGCCAGGACCCGTTCCGGGCCCAGGCCTTGGTGGGCCAGCAGCACCAGGGTATGGAACCACAGATCGGCCAGCTCGTGGATGAGCGGATCCGGGTCGCCGTTCTTGGCGGCGATCAGGGTCTCCGCCGCCTCCTCGCCCACCTTCTTGAGGATGACGTCCAGGCCGCGGTCATAGAGGCTGGCCACGTAGGAACCCTCGGGATCGGCCCCTTTGCGCGCCTCCAGGACCTGCGCCAACTGCGCCAGGACGGGGTCACTCATGGGCCGCCTCCTGGCCATAGATGGCCTCGGGATCGCGCAGTACGGGATCGGCGGCCACCCAGGCCCCCTCCTGCAGACGGCGGTAGAAGCAGCTGTGGCGGCCGGTGTGGCAGGCGATGCCGCCCTTTTGCTCCACCTCCAGCAGCAGCACGTCGCCGTCGCAGTCCAGGCGCAGGTCATGCACCACCTGCACGTGCCCCGAGGATTCCCCCTTGTGCCAGAGGCGGCCCCGGGAGCGGGACCAGTACACCGCCTCCCCCAGCTCCAGGGTGCGGCGCAGGGCGTCGCGGTTCATCCAGGCCATCATGAGCACACGGCCGCTGCCCCGCTCCTGGGCGATGGCGGGCACCAGGCCCTGGTCATTGAATCGGATCTCGTCGAGGGGGTCTTGGGTCATCTTCGCTCGCGCGGGCGGGCCGTTGGCATGGCTGCATTCTATCGGCCGGGCGCGCGTCCCCACAAGGCGGGGTCAGAGGCGCACCTCCACCCCCTGACGGGCCATGAAGCGCTTGGCCTCACCGATGCTGTGCTCGCCGAAGTGGAAGATGCTGGCGGCCAGGACGGCGTCGGCGTGGCCCGCGGTGACCCCGTCCACCAGGTGCTGGAGACCGCCCACGCCCCCGGAGGCGATCACCGGCACGCCCACGGCGTCGGCCACGGCGCGGGTGAGTTCCAGGTCGAAGCCCGCGCGGGTCCCGTCCCGGTCCATGCTGGTGAGCAGGATCTCGCCGGCGCCGAGGGCCTCCATGTACCGGGCCCAGTCCACGGCATCCAGGCCCGTGGGCCTGCGCCCGCCGTGGGTGAAGATCTCCCAGCGGGCCGGTTCGCCGGGGGCGGAGACACGCTTGGCGTCGATGGCCACGACGATGCACTGGGAACCCACCCGCTCGGCGGCCTCGCGCACGAACTCGGGATGAAATACGGCGGCGGTGTTGATGGAGACCTTGTCCGCGCCGGCGTTGAGCAGGCGGCGGATGTCCTCCATGCGGCGGATGCCCCCGCCCACGGTGAGGGGGATGAAGACCTGGTCGGCCACCTGCTCCACCACGTGGACGATGGTCTCGCGCTCGTCGGCACTGGCGGTGATGTCCAGGAAGGTGATCTCGTCGGCGCCCTCGGCGTCGTAGCGCCGGGCCACCTCCACCGGGTCGCCGGCGTCGCGGATGTCCACGAAGTTGGTGCCCTTGACCACCCGGCCGCGGTCCACGTCCAGGCAGGGAATGATGCGCTTGGCCAGCATGTCAGCCCGTGGATCCGTCGGCCAGGGCCTGGGCCTCGGCCAGGTCGATGCTGCCCTCGTAGAGGGCGCGGCCGACGATGGCCCCGGCGATGCCCTCCTCGGCCACGGCGCACAGGCGGCGGATGTCCTCCATGCTGGTGACCCCGCCGGAGGCGAACACGGGCACGTTCACCGCCCGCGCCAGGTTCACCGTGGAGTCCACGTTCACCCCCTGCATCATGCCGTCCCGGGAGATGTCGGTGAAGATGATGCCGGCAACACCGTCCTGCTCGAAGTGGCGCGCCAGGTCGGTGACCTCGTGGTGGGAGAGCTTGGACCAGCCGTCGATGGCCACCTTGCCGTCGCGGGCGTCCAGGCCGACGATGATGTGGCCGGGGAATTCCAGGCACAGGTCGTTGACGAAATGGGGGGCGGTCACCGCCTTGGTGCCGATGATCACCCACTGCACGCCGGCATCCAGGTAGACCTGCACGGTGTCGTCGTCGCGGATGCCCCCGCCCACCTGTACCGCCAGGTCCGGGAACTGCTCCACGATGCGGCCGATGATGCCGGCGTTGCGCGGCCGCCCGGAGACGGCCCCGTCCAGGTCCACCAGGTGCAGGCGGCGGGCCCCCGCCTCCACCCAGCGGCCCGCCACCTCCAGCGGGTCGTCGGAGAAGACGGTGGAGTCGTCCATGCGCCCCTGGCGCAGGCGTACGCATTTGCCTTCTTTGAGGTCGATGGCCGGAATCACCAGCATGATCAATTCCCCTGACTGAGCATCAGATGGCGCCGTCCCATTGCATGAAGTTGGCCAGCAGGGCCAGCCCCGGGGCGGCGCTCTTCTCCGGATGGCACTGGATGGCGAAGACCTGGCCCGCGGCCAGGGCCGAGGCGAAGGGACGACCGTAGTCGGTGGTACCCGCCACCACACCCTCGTCGTCGGGCACCACGTAGTAGCTGTGCACGAAATAGAAGCGGCTGTCCTGGGGGATGCCCGCCCAGAGGGGATGATCCCGGGTCTGGTGCACCTGGTTCCAGCCCATGTGGGGGATCTTCAGGCGCGCCCCGCGGGCATCGGTCATGGTGTCGTCGAAGCGGCGCACATGCCCCGGGATGAGCCCCAGGCAGGGGGTGCCGCCGTTCTCATCGCTGTCGTCCATGAGCACCTGCAGCCCCATGCAGATCCCCAGGAAGGGCCGGGTGGCGGCCGCCTCCTGCAGCACCGGCCCGAGGCCGCGCGCCCCCAGGGCCGCCATGCAGTCCCGGGCCGCCCCCTGGCCGGGGAAGACCACCCGGTCCGCCGCGAGGATGTCCGCCGCGCGGTCGGTGAGGTGCACGCGCATCCCGGCGGGGGCGGCATGTTCCAGGGCGCGGACCACCGAGTGCAGGTTGCCCATGCCGTAATCGACCACTGCCACGTGCTTCATCGGGGACGGCCTTCGGGGATCATGCCAACGGCGTCAGAGGGTGCCCTTGGTGGAGGGGGTGATGCCGCCCATGCGCGGATCCGCCTCGGCGGCCATGCGCAGGGCGCGGCCGAATGCCTTGAACAGGGTCTCGGCCACATGGTGCGCGTTGCGCCCGCGCAGGGTATCCAGGTGCAGGGTGACCCGGGCATGGTTGACGAAGCCGCGGAAGAACTCCTCGAACAACTCCACCTCGAAGTCGCCGATACGGTCCCTGGGGAAGTCCACGTGGTACTCCAGGCCGGGGCGGCCGGAGAAGTCCACCACCGCGCGGGAGAGGGCCTCGTCCAGGGGCACATAGGCGTGGCCATAGCGGCAGATGCCCTGCTTTTCCCCCAGGGCGGCGGCCAGGGCCTGTCCCAGGCTGATGCCGATGTCCTCCACGGTGTGGTGGGCATCGATGTGCAGGTCCCCCTCGGCGGAGACGGAGAGGTCCATGCCGCCATGGCGCGCCACCTGGTCCAGCATGTGGTCCAGGAAGGGCACACCGGTGGCGAGCCGTGCGCTGCCCGTGCCGTCCAGGTCCAGCTGGACCCGAATCCGGGTCTCCAGGGTGTCTCTGCTGATCTGGGCGCTGCGGGGGGTCATCGCTGAGGCCATGTGCGGTCCATCGGGAAAGTTTATCACAACGCCGGGCGGGCGGTGGGGAACAAAATCACGGTCTTCTTGTCTCCCCTCGCCGGCTTCGGGTAAGGTGCCGAAACGGTGTGATTCGTCCATCGGCGCTGAGTGCGCGGCCGGCCCCGCAGAACGGGACGGCCTCGCCGGGGCGGGCAGATCCGGTTCAAGGCCCCGGCATCCGTCCACCGCCCCGCGGCAGCCCGCTCAACGCCCAAGGAGTGGTTGAAAACGCATGTCCGCCCCGAAGATCCTGGATCTTGGCAGTCTCAAGCATGCCTGCAAGAGCTGCAGCCTGCATGACCTGTGCCTGCCCCTGGGGGTCGGCGACGAGGAGCTCCAGATGCTGGAGCGCATCATCAGCCGCCGCAAGCCGCTGCAGCGCCGCGACCACCTCTACCGACCGGGCGAACCCCTCCATGCCATCTACGCCGTGCGCTCCGGCACGGTGAAGACCTACACCCTCACCGACGACGGCCAGGAGCAGATCACGGGCTTCCACCTGCCCGGTGAGTTGCTGGGGCTGGATGCCATCAGTGACGGCGTGCACCCCTGCGCCGCCCGGGCCCTGGAGACCACCAGCATCTGCGAGATCCCCTTCGACCGCCTGGAGGAGCTCTCGGTGCGCATCCCCGGCCTGCAGCACCAGCTTTTTCGCATCATGAGCCGGGAGATCCAGACCGACGAGCACTTCATGATGCTCCTGGGCAAGAAGTCCTCCGAGGCCCGCCTGGCGGCCTTCCTCATGAGCATCTCCACGCGCCTGGGGATGCGCGGCTTCTCGCGCACGGAATTCAACCTCACCATGTCCCGCAACGACATCGCCAACTACCTGGGCCTGGCGGTGGAGACGGTCAGCCGCCTGTTCACCCGCTTCCAGAGCCTGGGGCTGATCCAGGTGCAGCGCAAGTTCATCACCATCCATGACCTGGAGGGGTTGCAGGCGGTGGCCGGGGCCCACCCCGTGGAGGAACCCCAGAGCAACCGGGGTTGCCCCGGACCCTAGGCCTGCCTTACACCCGGGGGGGTCACGACCCCGGCGGCGGCACCCGCAACCAGAAGGTCACCGGGCCGTCGTTGCACAGACTCACCTCCATATGGGCGCCGAAGCGCCCCGCAGCCACCTGCGGCCACGCCTCCCGCGCCCGGGCCAGCAGCGCCTCGAACAGGCGCCGCCCCTCTTCTGGCGCGGCCGCCGGGGTGAAGCTGGGGCGGTTGCCCTTGCGGGTGTCGGCGGCCAGGGTGAACTGGGGCACCAGCAGCAGCCCCCCGCCGGTATCCCGCAGGGAGCGGTTCATGCGCCCGTCCCCGTCCTCGAAGACACGGTAATCCAGCAGCCGCTGCAACAAACGGTCCCCCTGGGGCGGGCCATCCCCCCGCTCCACCCCCACCAACACCAGGAGCCCGGGGCCGATCTCCCCCGTCACCGCCCCGTCCACCTGCACGCGGCCGTGGCGGACCCGCTGCAGCAGGCCGATCATGAGAGGCGCACCGCCATCTCCCGGGCGGCCGCCACCAGCGCCGCCGTGATGCCGGGCTCCCCGGCGGAGTGACCGGCGTCGGGGACGATGTGCAGCCGCGAATCCGGCCAGGCCGCGTGCAGCGCCAGGGCCTGGTCCACCGGACAGATGAGGTCATAGCGGCCGTGCACGATGATCCCCGGGATGCCCGCCAGGCGGTGGGCCTGGCGCAGGAGCTGGTCCGGCTCCAGGAAGGCGCGGTGAACGAAATAGTGGCTCTCCACCCGGGCCAGACTCAGGGAGAGGAAGGGATCGCGAAAATGGGAGATCACGGAGGGATCGGGCACCAGGGTGGCGGCACGCCCCTCCCATTCCGACCAGGCCCGGGCCGCGGCCATGCGCCCCAGTTCATCCGCCCCGGTGAGCCGGCGGTAGTAGGCCGCCACCGGGTCGCCCCGTTCCTCCGGGGGCAGGGGGGCGAGGAAGTCCTGCCAGTGATCCGGCAGGAGGCGGTTGGCCCCCTCCCGGTAGAACCAGCCGATGTCCCGGTCGCGGCAGAGGAAGACCCCCCGCAGGATCAGGCCCAGCACCCGCTGGGGATGGGCCTGGGCGTAGGCCAGGGCCAGGGTGGACCCCCATGACCCCCCGAACAGCACCCAGCGCTGGATGCCCAGTTCCTCGCGGATACGCTCCATATCCGCCACCAGATCCCAGGTGGTATTGTCCTCCAGGCTGGCATGGGGTGTGGAACGCCCACAGCCGCGCTGGTCGAAGAGCACCACGCGCCAGTCCTTGGGGTCGAAGAAGCGACGGTGCCAGGCATCACAGCCGGCGCCGGGGCCGCCGTGCAGGAACACCACCGGCAGACCGCCCGGATGGCCGCACTCCTCCACGTAGAGGCGATGCACGGCATCCACGTCCAGGTGCTGACTGCGGTAGGGACGGATGCCGGGAAACAGGGGATCGGAGGACATGCTCACCTTCGGTGGCCGGGTTTTCGGGGGCGTGGCCCCAGCATTTTCATGATACAGGAACGGGACACAGGATCCTGCGCACAGATCGCAAAACCGGACCCGGGAAGGGGCAAAGGCGGCGTGTAGGAAAATCCCTACAGAAAAAACCGCCGACCACCCCGAAAAGGGACCTCACAGGCGGTTTGCCGCCCCGCGGCCCTGTGGAATCATATTCCCCGTGGTGCACGAGGCACCCGCCAGGGATCCTGGATCTCCGGTACGAGGGACGCGTCCCGGCCAGGCGTGGAATGACTCCACCCGGACTGCAAGGACGGGAACTTCAATCACCTGTCAGGATGACCTCACCCCTCGCCAGGGATGGCGGGGGGTTTTTTTTTATCCGTCGCTTGTCCGCGCCCGGGCCGCTGGGTATCTTCCCGGCCCATGGCCGCCGAACACACCCCCCAGCCCCCCCGATCCCTCATCCGTGCCGCGGGCCGGGCCATCGGGGATTTCCGCATGATCCGCGACGGGGACCGCCTGCTCCTGGGGCTCTCCGGAGGCAAGGACTCCCTTGTCCTGCTGCACCTGCTGCGCTATTTCCAGCGCCGCGCCCCGGTGCGTTTCGAACTGGGGGCCGTCACCGTGGACCCGCAGACGGGCCTGGGGGACAAGCGCGCCCTGATCCCCTACCTGGAGACCCTGGGGATCCCCTATCACTACGCGAGCGAGCCCATCCTGGAGCGGGCCCGGCAGCACATGGACAACCACGCCTACTGCGCCTTCTGCTCACGCATGCGCCGCGGCCTGATCTACGCCACCGCCCGGGAACATGGCTACAACGTGGTGGCCCTGGGCCAGCACCTGGACGACCTGGCGGAGAGCTTCCTCATGAGCGCGTTCCAGGGGGGGCGGCTCAAGACCATGAAGGCCCACTACCGCATCCAGGAGGGGGACCTGCGGGTGATCCGGCCCCTGGTGTACGCCCGTGAGCGCCAGATCGCGGACTACGCCCGGGGCGCCGGGCTCCCGGTGCAGGCGGAGCACTGCCCCGCCCGGGGCCGGGACAGCGCGCCCATGCGCCCGCGCATGAAGGCCCTGCTGGCGGCGGAGGAGGGCCACAATCCCCGCCTGTTCAGGAGCCTGGTGCGCACCCTCATGCCCCTGATGTCGGGGGATCTGGAGGAGGCGGAGCGCCCCCCGGCGCAAGGAGGGGAGACCCCATGACACAGGCCCTGACACAGGCCCTGGTGCGGGTGACCTTCGCCCTCCTGGCCCGGCTGCCGTTGCCCCTGAACCACGCCCTGGGGGCCTTTCTCGGCTGGTGCACGTGGATCCTGCCCACACGCATGCGCCGCATCTCCCTGGCCAACCTGGAGCGCTGCTATCCCCAGACGCCATCCCGCTGGCGGCGGCAAGTGGCGCGGCGCAGCCTCATGGAGACGGGCAAGGCCCTGACGGAGGCACCTTGGCTGTGGCGTGCCGGGCCCCGGCGCATCCGTGGACTGCTGTGCCAGGGCGAGGGGGAGGACCACCTGACGGCGGCCCTGGCCCAGGGCCGGGGGGCCTTCTTCGTCTCCCCGCACCTGGGCAGCTGGGAGTTCGCCGGCCTCCACGCCACCGGCTTCGGCCCCATGACCAGCCTCTACCGGCCGCCGCGGCTGCAGGCCCTGGACGCCCCCCTGCGCGCGGCGCGCCAGGCCACGGGGGCCCATCTGGTACCCACCGACCGCAGCGGCATCCGGCGCATCCGCCAGGCCCTGGCGCAGGGGGGCATCGTCGGGCTCCTGCCGGACCAGACCCCCAAGGGGGGCGGCGGGGTGTTCGTCCCCTTCTTCGGCCAGCCCACCCTCACCATGACCCTGCTGCCCCGGCTGGCGGGTCCGCGGCGCATCCCGGTGGTGTTCGCCTTCGCCGAGCGCCTGCCCCGGGGGCGGGGCTACCGTTACCACTGCGTCCCTGCCCCACAGGCCCTCTACGATCCCGATCCGCACACCGCCGCGGCAGCAATGAACCGGGCAGTAGAGACCCTCGTTCGCCGCTGCCCGGAGCAGTACGTGTGGAGCTACCGGCGCTTCGCGGCGCGGCCGCCTCAGCCCCCGGCCTGAACCTCCAGGGTGGAGATGCGCAGCCGGTCGCGGCCCGCGTCCTTGCTGGTATAGAGGGCGGCATCGGCCCGGGCCAGCAGCGACTCCAGCACCTCGTCCGGTGTCATCTGCTGTGCCGGCGCCTCCAGGGACAGGGCGCAAAGGCCGATGCTCGTGGTGACGCTGAGGGCTTCGCCCTTGATGGACCAGCGCAGATCCGCCACCACCTGGCGCATGCGCTTGCCCAGCTTCACCGCCCCCTCCAGATCCGTGGCGGGTAACAGCAGGACGAACTCCTCGCCGCCGAGGCGGGCGAGGATGTCCCCCTCCCGGATGAGGGAACGCACGCGATGGGACACATCCCGCAGCACCCGGTCCCCCACGGAATGGCCGAAACGGTCGTTCACCTGCTTGAAGTAGTCCAGGTCCAGCACCGCCACCGCCAGGGGCTCCGCGGAACGCAGGGCCCGGGCGACCAGGATGCGGGCCTCGGCGAAGAAGTAGCGGCGGTTGTGCAGCCCCGTGAGTTCGTCCATCACCGACAGGCTCTGGAAGCGCTGCTGCAGGGCGCGGGACTCCCCCAGGGCCGCCTCCAGCTCCCGGGTGCGCTGGCGCACCTGATCCTCCAGCTCGTTCATGTAGCGCCACTGGCTCAGCAACTGGCCGAGGAAATGGGCATAGAGGGTGAGCAGGCGCTCCTCGTCGGGGCCAAAGGCATGGGCCTCGGCATGGGAGACGTTGAGCACCCCAAGGACCTGGCCGGACACCGGGATGGGCACGCAGATCAGGCTCCCCGCCCGGGAGGCCCCCTGCGCCCCGGGCAGGGCCAGGAAGGCCGGATCGTTGGCACAGTCACTGGAATACTGCACCTCCCCCGTCTGCAGGGCCCGGCCCAGGATCCCCTCGTCCAGGCCAAAGGCATGGCCGCCCTCGCTATCCCGCCCCGGCCCCACCAGCTCCGCCCAGCTCAGGCCCGCCGCGTTCACCAGGCGATCCCCCTCCCGCAGGAACACCGAGCAGCGGCACATGTCCCGGTTCTCCAAAAGGCCCTGCAGGGCCTTGGAGAGCATGCGCCGGCGGTCGGTCATGGCGGGATTCACCTCCGAGAGCTGGTGCAGGGCGGAGAGGAAATCCAGCAACTGCACCAGGCGCCGGTTGGTCTCCCGGTAGGCCTCGGCAAAGGGTTTCAGATCCATAACGGACCTCAGGGGCTCTGGGTGAGGGTCTGGCAGACCGAGACCATGGCCTCGCGCTGGGTCTGGCAGGACTCCACGGCACGCCACAGGGGCTCGACATCCAGTTCCAGGCCCATGAGGAGGGCGGAGGACGGCGAGGCCGGGGTCTCGTCGTAGAGGGTCTCGGCCAGCATGTCGCACAGGCCGATGATCTGCACCATGGCGGTGTGCTCGCCGTGGTAGGCGGGATCGGCATACCCGCCCATGACCACGGGCACGTCCGCCGGCAGGTGCCAGCGCCGGGCGAGGATGCCGCCGGCGTCCTGGTGATCCAGCCCCAACTCCCGGCGGGTGCGGCGGGCCAGCCCTGCGGCATCGGCCTGGCCGGCCCGCTGCAGCACGCGCCCCATGGCCTCCGGCTCCAGGTCGCAGAGCACGATCAGCCCCAGTTGGCGCAACAGGGCCGCCAGATAGGCCTGATCGGGGGAGACGGTCTCGGCGCGGACGTGGCGTGCCAGCTCCCGCGCCAGGCGGGCCCCCGCCATGGAGACGAACCAGTAGCGGTCCAGGTCCAGGGCGCGGCAGCGGGCCGGGGAGAAGTGATCATTGATCAGCAACCCCAGGGCCAGGCCGCGGACCATATTCAGACCCAGGCGGGAGATGGCCCCCTGCACCGAGTGCACCTCGCGGCGCCCGCCGAAATAGGCGCTGTTGGCCACGCCGATCAGCCGCGCCGTGAGCGCCGGTTCGGTGCTGATCAGCCCCGCCAGCCGCTCCAGGGGACCGTCGCCGGAGGCCAGTTCCTGCAACAGGGACTGGGCCACCTGGGGCAGCGGAGGGAGATCCTGCAGCCGCCGGATACGGCCCGCCTTTGCATCGAGGTCCTGGGACATGGGTCTTTTCGGTCACGCTGAAAGTGGGGTCGCGTTCCCTGCGAAGGCCGCACCCGCGCCGGGGACGTCCCGTGTCCGGCACCTGGGTGCGGTGTGGCCACTATACCGCAAACCCCGGCGGTCACGCGGGGATGCGTCACGCTCCGCCGTCCCGGGGGCGGGCTCCCCTGTCCGGAGGCATACCCGGTGCGCGGCCGATGCTCGTCGCTATCTTTTACACTGTGCCACCCGCCATGGGAATCCCCCCCCAGGAGATGGGTGTTATATTGATCTAACGCAAAACATGCACCCCTCGCGGGGCCGTATCCCTAACAGGCCGGAATATGTTTATGGCAGTATCCCTTTTCGGATCCCCAAACCGCTGAACCAGAGGACCCCGCCTCCCATGAAGCGCATGCACCTTTTCGCCGCCACCTTCACCCTGGCCGCCGCGACGCTGGGGATGACCACCGCGGTCCAGGCCGATGTCTCCCGCGGTGCCCTGATGGCCACCACCTGTTTCGCCTGCCACGGCACCGACGGGCGCAGCCCCGGCGCCATGCCCAGCATCTACGGCTATCCACCGGAGATCATGATGCACCAGCTCAAGGCCTTCCGGAACGGCACCCGGCCGGCCACGGTCATGGACCGGCACGCCACCGGCTACACGGACGAAGAGATCCGGCTGATGGCCGAATACCTGAGCACCCTTTGACAAGACCAAGAACCCCTGCAGAGGCCCGGATCCCATGGATTTCAAGATCAACCGCAGAGATTTCATTCGCGCCGTGGGCGCTGGCGGTGCCGCCGCCGCCCTGTCCGCCTGCGGCACCGCGCCGCAAGGCCCGCGCCAGCGCACCGACGTGGTGGTGATCGGGGGCGGCCCCGGCGGCGCCACGGCGGCCAAGTACCTGCGCCGCTTCGACCCCAGCCTGCGGGTCACCCTGGTGGAACCCGCCGCCACGTACTACACCTGCTTCGCCTCCAACTGGGTGCTGGGGGGCATGATCGGCATGGACGACATCGCCCAGACCTATGGTGCCCTGCAGGACCAGCACGGTGTGCGCGTGGTGCAGGACCGGGTCGTGGCCATCGAGGCCGACGCCAAGCGGGTGCGCCTGGCCGGCGGGGAATCCCTGCCCTACGAGAAGCTGGTGGTGGCCCCCGGCATGGAGTTCCGCTACGACACCGTGGAGGGCTACGGCCCCGAGGTGGAGGGGGACATCCCCCATGCCTGGAAGGCCGGGGAACAGACGCGCATCCTGCGGGATCAACTCCGGGCCATGGAGGATGGCGGGGTGTTCGTCATCGTGCCCCCGGGCAATCCCTACCGCTGCCCCCCGGGGCCCTACGAGCGCGCCAGCCTGGTGGCCCATTACTTCAAGGCCGAAAAGCCCCGCTCCAAGGTACTCATCCTGGACCGCAAGGAGGGATTCTCCAAGCAGGGGCTGTTCATGGATGGCTGGCGCAAGTACTACGGCGACATGATCGAATGGGTACCGGCCTCCGGGGGCGGCCTGGTGGATCACATCGACGCGAACACCCGGGAGGTCTTCACCGAGAGCGGCTTCACGCGCCACCGCGCCGACGTGCTGAACGTGATCCCCAGCCAGAAGGCGGGCCGCATCGCCCAGGAGGCCGGCCTGACGGACGACAGCGGCTGGTGCCCCGTGGACCAGCTCACCTTCCGCTCCCGGGTGGACGAGGACATCTACGTCATCGGCGACTCCAGCATCGCCGGGGCCATGCCCAAGTCCGGGCACTCGGCCAACACCCAGGGCAAGACGGCCGCCGCGGCCATCGTGCGCGAGATGAGCGGTGAGGACATGCTGGCCCTGTCCACGGTGAACACCTGCTACAGCCTGGTGGCCCCCGACTACGGCATCAGCGTGGCGGCGGTATACCGCTACCAGGAGGGCGAGATCAGCAAGGTCCCCGGCTCCGGCGGCCTGAGCCCCGCGGATGCCCCGGATTACGTGCGCCGCCTGGAGGCCCGCTACGCCCAGGGCTGGTACGACAGCATCACCGACGACTCCTGGGGCTGATACCGGGAATGCCGGGCCCCGCCCGGCATCACCCTTGTAGCAGGGCCTTTTCCCTCCGATGTGCGCCCAGATCGCCACCTGGGAACGCCGAGCCCCAGCTCGGCATGGATGAAGCTGTGCACTCTGGGCCAAGCTGGGGTTTGGCGCTCCCAGCGATCCCCCCGGTACCACCAGGGCCCAGCCTAGGAACGCCGAGCCCCAGTTCGGCATGGATGAAACCATGCTCTGGGCCAAGCTGGGGCTTGGCGCTCCCAGCGATCCCCCCGGGACCACCAGGGCCCAGCCCGCCACCTGGGAACGCCGAGCCCCAGCTCGGCATGGATGAAGCCATGCTCTGGGCCAAGCTGGGGCTTGGCGCTCCCAGCGCCCCCGGGACCACCAGGGCCCAGCCCGCCACCTGGGAACGCCGAGCCCCAGCTCGGCATGGATGAAACCATGCTCTGGGCCAAGCTGGGGCTTGGCGCTCCCAGCAATCCCCCTGGGACCACCAGGCCTCAGCCCGCCACCTGGGAACGCCGAGCCCCAGCTCGGCATGGATGAAGCCATGCTCTGGGCCAAGCTGGGGCTTGGCGCTCCCAGCGCCCCCGGGACCACCAGGGCCCAGCCCGCCACCTGGGAACGCCGAGCCCCAGCTCGGCATCAGACCCTGTGCCGGGCACATCACCTCACGCATCCAGATCCGGGATCAGGCGGCTCTCCAGACGGGCGATGGTGTCCTTGAGCTGGAGCTTGCGCTTCTTGAGCCGGGTGAGCCGCAGCTGATCCACGAAGGGGCCCTCCATGAGCCGGAGGATGGCATCGTCCAGGGCTCGGTGTTCCGCCTGGAGTTCGGCCAGGCGGGCCTGCAGCGTGGGTGTTCCCCTTTGATGGTGCAATTCCCCTCCCTCGCCCCGAAGGGGCCGTTGCTGGATGCGCGGTGACGATCCTCTGCCGCGCATCATCCCAGATCGGGACCTTCCCCACCACGGGACCCGTCCCCCGCCGGGGCGAACCCCTGCCAGGACGCCACCAGCCGCTCCGCCTCCTGGGGGGCCAGGGCCGGGGAGAAGAGAAAGCCCTGTCCCAGGTCACACCCCAGCTCCAGCAGCCGCGCGGCCTGGGCCCGGGTCTCCACACCCTCCGCCACGGTGGACTTGTCCAGGGCGCGGATGATGGAGACCAGGGCCCGCAGCATGGCCTCGTGGCGCGGATCCGCCCCTCCCAGGTGACGCACGAAGGAGCGGTCGATCTTCACCACGTCAAAGGGCAGGTCCCGCAACTGGCTCAGGGAGGAATAGCCCGTACCGAAGTCATCGATGCACAGGGCGATGCCCCGGGCCTTCAGGGCCTCCATGAACGCCCGCGCCCGCTCGGTATTCTCCATGATGGCGCTCTCGGTGAACTCCACCTTGATGCAGGCGCCGGGGATGCCGTGATCCTCCAGGGCCCCGGTCACCACGTCCATGAGACCGGGGTCGCCCAGCTGGTGACCGGAGACATTGATGTTCACCGGCAGGATGTGGTCCTGCCCGCCGTGGTGGTACCAGTGGGCGGCCCAGGCCACGGCGGATTGGATGACCCATCGCCCCAGGGGGAGGATGAGCCCGTTCTGCTCCGCCAGGGGGATGAAATCCGCCGGTGAGACCGGCTTCTGCCCCACCCGCGGCCACCGAGCCAGGGCCTCGAACCCCGCCAGGCGGCCGCTTTGCAGACAGACGATGGGCTGGTAGTGGAGTTGGAAGGCCTCCTGATCCAGGGCGCGGCGCATGGAGGTCTCCAGGGAGAGCCGCTGCACCGCCGAGGTGTGCATGGAGAGATCGAACACGGCGCTGCCGCCCCGGGAGCGCCGCTTGGCCTGGTACATGGCGGTGTCGGCGTTGCGCAGCAGATCCTCCGGGGAGGCATCCCCGCCCGATTCCGTGGCGATGCCCACGCTGAAGCGGACGAAGACGTCCTGCTCCTGGGTGCGGATGGGCCGGGCGAAGGCCTCCTGCACCCGCCGCACCACGGCCTCGGCCTCGGCCGTATCCACGATCCCCTCCAGGAGGATGCTGAACTCGTCCCCGCCCAGGCGGGCCACCGTGTCCCCCGGCCGCAAGACCCCCTCCAGGCGCCGCGCCGCCTGCACCAGCACCCGGTCCCCCTGGAGGTGTCCCAGGCTGTCGTTGATGGTCTTGAAGTCGTCCAGGTCGAGGAAGAGTACGGCAAAGCGGTAACCGGCGCGGTGCGTACGGAAGATGGCCTGGCGCAGCCGGTCCAGGAACAGGGTGCGGTTGGGCAGACCGGTGAGGGCATCGTGCAGGGCGTCGTGCCGCAGCTGCTCCTGGATGCGCCGCTGCTCGGTGATGTCGGTCATGGAGCCGGCGATGCGGTAGGCCAGGCCATCCTCACGGCGCACCGCCAGCCCCCGTACCCGCATCCAGCGATGGCCGTTGCCCTCCAGACGCATGCGGTATTCATGCTCCAGCCAGGGCTGCTGGCCCTCCAGGTGCCGTTCCAGGGCGCGCTGCAGGGCGGATTGGTCATCGGGGTGCACCCGCGTGAACCAGGCGGCGGGATCCTCCACCGGGGCATCCGGCGCCAGGCCCAGCATCTCCTTCCAGCGGGGGGAGTAGAAGACCTGATTGGTCTCCAGGTTCCAGTCCCAGAGCCCGTCGTTGGCCCCCGCGGCCGCCAGGGCATAGCGCTCCCGCTCCACGGACAGCTCCTGCATGCGCTCGGCGAGGGAACGGTTCTGGCGCTGCACATCCGCCTCCAGCCGCTCCAGACGGTCCGCCAGCACCAGGGTGGTGCGTTCCAGCAGGGCCAGCTCATCCGCCGCCCGCTGGGGGGCCGCGGCAGGCAGATGGCTACGCACCTCCTGGAAGCGGCGCTCCGCCAGCAGCGGCAGCAGCCGGGCCACACGGCGCAGCCGCGACAGGGGGGCATGGCTCACGGCCATCACCAGCAGGGCGAAGACCCCCAGCCCCCCCAGCCCGATGAGGACATTCTGCAACCGGGCCGCCGCGATGCGCTGCCGGGCCCCGGTGACATCGGCGATGGAGACCACCGTGAGCGGCCCCCGGCCCAGGGTTTCCCCGGGCATGGGCATCGGCATGAGTTCGAACCGCCCCGCCGCCGTCTGCACGGGCAGGCGCTCCCCCAAGGCCGCCGCCAGGGCGCCGCCGGCGGCGTTGAGCAGCGGCAGGGTGCGCTCGCCATGGGTGATGGCCACCACGTCCCCCCCCTCATGCCACGGCCTCAGGTCCGGGGGGGCATCGCGCCCCGGATCCCCGGCGAGCACGGCCACCTCCATGCGCGAGATGCCGCGGTAGGTGAGCACCAGGTTGGCCAGGGAACGTCCCACCAGCATGGCCCCGATGGTCTCGCCGTCGGCCAGGATGGGGGCCACGGCATGGATCAGGCAGCTCCGGCGGCAGTGGATGAAGACCTCGGGGCGCTCAAGCTCCAGCACCCGCGCCACCGCCGCACGGATCTCCTGGCAGTCCTGGCAGGGGGAGGCGATGAGGTGATCCTGGTGCAACACCCGGCCCTCCCGGTCGAAGAAGGCGGCCAGGGCCAGGTCCGCATCCACCTGCAGGGAGGTCCACAGGGGGGAGAAGCGCTCGCCGATGGCCCCCGGAGAGCCGCTGCGCACGGCGTCGCGGATCCCCGACAAGGCGGGCAGCAGCTGCGCCAGGTTGATCAGTTCCGTGCGGGACTGCTCCACCAGGCCCTCCAGTTGATGCCGGGCCCGGGTCTGTTCCGCCACCCGCTGCTCGTGGTACTGGCGCTCCAGGTTGTAGTGGTTGAACAGGGCGAAGGTGGCCAGCAGGAGCAGGATCAGGCCCCCGAACACCCCCAGGAGCTTCCACTTGAGACTGATGAATCGACGTCCCTGCATGGGGATCCTCAGAACATGTAGGAGACCTGGAGGGCGAACAGGTCCCACCGCGCCCGGCCCCCCTTGTCCTCGAAGGCGGGATTGTCCAGGGCGGGGGTGAGGGCCGTGCCGTGGATATGATGCCATTCCGCCCGCAGCAACCAGGCGGGGTCCGGCTGCCAGCCCGCCCCCAGGGTCCACTGGTGCTGGAAGAAGCGGTGCGGCGCCCGGTCCACGTTCGGCAGGGTGTCGAACAGGGCGGACTGGCGGCAGCCGTTACGGTCGTCCAGATCGTCCCAGTGGAGGTCATAGCGCAGGAACACGGACCAGTCCCAACGGGGCCGCCAGGTGCCCTGGACGTAGAATCCCGCCTCGGTCACCTCACGGTCATCCACGATGCCGTAGTCCCGGGTGTGCAGTTCCCGCATCACCCCCTCGGCGGTGAGGCTGTAGCGCTCCCGGTTCCACTCACCGCTGAGCACCAGGGCGTCCACATCGGTGCGCCCCGCCGCAAGGGAATCCTCCACACCGGGCCGGTAGCGGGTGCGCACCCGGGAATAGGTGGCGGCCAGGCGCAGCCGGCCGCCGGCATCCTCGTAGAGCAGGCGCAGGTTCTGGCCCTCGTCCAGTTCCAGATCCCCCCGCGCCCGGGGCAGGCGCAGGAAGGCCGCCTTGGTCTCGTCCTGCAGATCCGCCGGCACCGCCACCCCCAGGTCCAGCTGCAGGCTGCCGTAATCCCTCAGCCACTGCCAGTAGGCGTTGATCCCGTCCACGCCGGTGTAGAAGTCGCGGATCCCCAGCCCCTCCACATAGATGGACTGGGGCAGCAGGATCCCGGGCCGGGTGGCGGCCACGTCCCGGGTCTCGTTGAAGAAACCGATGGGGATCTTGCTGCGGCCGATGCGCACCCCGGCCAGGGTGGTCCCATCCAGGTAGCGCAGGTCGGCGAAGCCGTAGTCCAGGCGGGGATCGCCATCGTACATCTCCCCCGCCCGCCGGCTCACCACCTGGGCCGCCAGGCTGAGGGCGGGGCGGACGCTGTAGCGGGCGTTGACCCCCAGTTCCGTCAGGTCCCAGCTGCCGCGGGTGCTCTCGCCGTAGTAGTTGTTGTGGCTGGACTGGAGATACCCCTGGCTGACAAAGCCATGCACCGACAAGGGGCCCTCGCCGGCCCCCAGGGGGGCGGCGGACAGGATCAGGGCGCAGCCGAGGAACCCCTTGGCCAGTGTATTCATCGCTCCGCCTCCTCCACCTTGAGCACCCGGATCCCCGCTGTTTGCGGAGGAGCCGACACATACCCGATGGCGCCGACGGTCTCCGCCACGCGGCGCAGCATCTCCGCCTCCGTACCCAGCACCATGGGGGCCGCGCCCGTACCGGAGAAGACGGCCCGGTTCCAGGCATTCTGCAGTTGATAGGGGAAGACCCCCAGCACGTCCTTGCTGAAGCGCTCGTGCACCGGGGAGCGGGGGTCCAGCACGAACACCGTGAGGCGCTGCCCCTCAAGGCTTTGCAGACGCATGGAGAACACGGCCCGCAGCACGGCCGGGGACACGGTCTCCACCCCCAGGGATTCGTGCACGATGACCGCCTGGGCGGGGCTGGACACGGGCCAGGACAGGAAGGCGGCCACCGCCAGCCCCGCCAGCACACCCCGGACCCCGCGCCGGAACGGTCCACCCGCCCGCCGCCTCATTTCCCTGTTCGCCTCATGCACCGGCCCCGGATACCCTGAAACGCCCATGGTCTCGGGTCACCTTAGTGGAAGGGCCCGGACGCGTCCACCGGAGACGGGCGAGCGGCGGGATCCGAAGGGGCGGACGGCCGTGCCCCCGGGCCCTGGGATCCGGTATCCTCTTGGCATGCGGGCCGCGAACCCCGAACCGGCGGCGGCCCGACACCGGTGAAGAGATCCGAGGTATCCGCCCCATGGCAGCCCCCTGCGAGCCCCCCGCAGCCCCCCAGACCCATGCACCCTCCTCCCCGGCCCCCGGGGCGCTGGCCTGTGCCGAACGCCTCTGCCGTGAGCGCGGGGTCCGCCTCACCCCCCTGCGGCGCCGGGTACTGGAACAGATCTGGCGCACCCATGGGGTGGTCAAGGCCTACGACCTGATCCAGCGGCTGAGCTCGGCGGAACGCCCCGTCAAACCCCCCACCGTCTACCGCACCCTGGACTTCCTGCTGGCCCAGGGGCTGATCCACCGCATCGAGAGCCTCAACGGCTACGTGGCCTGCGTGCGCCCGGGACAGGCCCACGACACCCTGCTGGTGATCTGCCGCCGCTGCGGCGCGGTGATGGAATTGGAGGACACCGGCATGGCGCGCACCCTGCGCCACGAGGCGGCACGCCACGGCTTCCGCCTGGACCGGCAGGTGGTGGAAGGCAGCGGCCTATGCGCCCGCTGCCAGGCCGACTGACGGGGTTGATGGGTACCTGACGACTCAGCTGCCGGGGTGGATCCCCGCAGGCGGGTGTCGATCCCAGGGATGCGATCGTCAAGCCTCCAGGGAAGGATACACGGCGTCCCGCCGCAGGGGATCCACCCCGGCCGGCCCCGGCCAAGGCCCCAAGGCCCCAAGGCCCCAAGGCCCCAAGGCCCCAAGGCCCCAAGGCCCCAAGGCCCCAAGGTCCCAAATCGGGATCACAGCGGCCTACCAGTAGTTCTCCGTGGTGATGTGCCCCGGCTCCCGGCGGCGATTGCGGGTCATGCCCCGGGCCTTGAGCACGGCGCTGGTGTCCGCCACCATCTGCGGATTGCCGCAGAGCATCACCTGGGCGGCGTCGGGGGTCAGGGGCAGATCCGTATGCCGCTCCAGCAGCCCGTTCTCGATGGCCGCTGGGATGCGCCCCGGCAGGGCACCGGGGGCCTCCTCCCGGCTGACGAAGGGCACGAACCGGAACTGCTCCCCCCGCTCCCGGAACCCCAGGATGGTATCGCCATAGGTCAATTCCTCCTGCCGGCGCACGGCGTGCACCAGCACGATGCGCTTGAAGCGCCGCCAGGGGGCCTCGGTCTTGAGGATGGACAGGTAGGGCCCCAAGGCGGTGCCCGTGGCGAACAGCCAGAGCACATCGGCGTCGGGCACCTCCTCCAGGGTGAAGAACCCATTGGCCTTGGGCGCCAGGTCCACCGGGTCACCGGGCCCCAGGTTCACCAGATGATTGGTGAGCGGCCCCTCGGGCACGGTGATGAAATAGAAGTCCAGCGGCCGCTCCAGCGGCGCATTGACATAGGAATAGGGCCGCGCCACCCGCTCCCCCTCCAGGACCGCCGACAGGCGGTTGAACTGCCCCGCCCGGAACGGCTCCACGGGCGCCTCCACCCGCAGGGAATAGAGCCGCGGCGTCCAGCGCTTGAGTTCCACCACCTCGCCGGTGAGCCATTGCGTCATGATCGTGTCTTCCCCATGGAACGATTTAGAATAGATGGATCTACATTGCCCACCCAGGGAACGCATTTCAACGGGACGGATTCCGGGGGATTGTCCAGACTGCCATCACGCACATGCCCGCGCCCTGCATCGACAGCCACTGCCATCTGGACGTACCGGCCTTCGACGCCGACCGGGAGGCCTGCTGGCAACGTGCCCGCCAGGCCGGGGTCACGGCCCTGGTGCTGCCCGCCATCGAGCGCCGCACCTGGCAGCGGGTGCGCGCCGTGGCCCAGGGCTACCCCGGGGTCTATCCGGCCTACGGGCTGCACCCGGTCTATCTGCAGCAGCACCGGCAAGAGGATCTGCAGGACCTGGCCCGGTGGCTGCAGGCAGGGGATGCGGTGGCGGTGGGGGAATGCGGCCTGGACGGCTTCGTCCCGGGGCTTGCCATGGACGCCCAGTGGACCCTGTTCAGCGCGCAGCTGGACCTGGCGCGGGAGGCGGGCCTGCCGGTGATCCTGCACGCCCGCCGCGCCGTGGATCTCGTCACCAAGGCCCTGCGGGCGCGCCCGGGGCTTCAAGGCGTGGTACACAGCTTCTCCGGCAGCCGCCAGCAGGCGGACCGGCTCCTGGAGAGGGGCTTCCTGCTGGGGCTGGGGGGGCCGGTCACCCATCCCCGGGCGCAGCGCCTGCGCCGCCTGGCGGCGGAACTGCCCCTGGAGGGGCTCCTGGTGGAGACGGACGCCCCGGACCAGCCCGGGGCGGCGCACCAGGGCGAGCGCAACGAACCCGCCTGGCTGCCGGAGATCATCCACGAAATCGCCACCCTGCGGGGCGAATCCCCGGGGCATGTGGCCGCCGTCACCGCAGACAACGCCCGCCGCCTGTTCCGCCTGCCCGATACCCCGGCGGCCTGAGTCCGCCATCGCCTCCCGGAAGCTCCACGCCGCTATGCCCGAACCCATCTACCCCGTACCCCCCATCCACGAACGCACTGCCCAACTGATCGGCACAGGCGGGATGGCGCGCCTGGCGGGCCGTCATGTCTTCATCGCCGGCCTGGGGGGCGTAGGCTCGGCCGCCGCCGAGGCCATGGCCCGGGCCGGAGTGGGCCGCATCACTCTGCTGGATCACGACCGGGTGGGCCCCTCCAACCTCAACCGCCAGCTGGTGGCCCTGCACTCCACCCTGGGCCGGCCCAAGGCCCGGGTCATGGCCGAGCGCATCCGGGACATCAACCCCGACATCCGGGTGACGGTGCACGAGGACTTCCTGCATCCGGAGAACGTGGAGGCCCTGCTGCCTGCGGACGCAGACTTCGTCCTGGACTGCATCGACTCCATCATCTGCAAGGCGGCCCTGGTGCACGCCTGCCAGCGCCGCGATCTCGCCATGGCCTCCAGCATGGGGGCCGGCGGGCGCCTGGACCCCGGGGCCGTGCGCATCGGCCCCCTGGCCGGGACCCAGCGCTGCCCCCTGGCCCGGGAGATGCGCAAGCGCCTGCGCCGCCTGGGGGGACATCTGGACTACACGGTGGTCTACTCCCTGGAGGTGCCGGTCAAGGGTACGGCGCACCAACCCATCGACGGCCAGGCGGGGGGACGGCCCCGGGCGGTGAACGGCAGCATCGCCCACCTGCCGGCCCTGTTCGGCCTGATGCTGGCGGGACACGCCCTGCAACGGCTGCTGGACGCCGGGACGACGCCGGCTGCGATCCCCCTGGCCGACTGAGCCCGCCTGCCAGGGCGGCACCAGGTCTACCCAACCGCGGCTCAGTCACGGTCACGAAGGCTGAGTACGGACAGCCAGAGGCCATCGAGCGTGCCGAGGACGAGGGCGCCACGATAGCCCCAGGATGAACAGGGAGACGACACCGGAGCCGACCCGCTCCGCCGGCCTGCGCCTGGAGCTCGGCGATGGCCTGAACTCTGGCCGCCAGGGTGCCCGGTCTCCTGCTCCCGGGCGTCCCCGAAGAGAGTGCCCCTGCTCGAAGGATTGCTCTGCGCGCGCTCCCCCTTCTAAAATGACACAAAACCTGTCATGTCAGGGGGAGTCATGGAAACCATCAGTTATACGGATGCCCGGAATCACCTGAAGGAGCTCATCGACCGGGTCGGTACGGACCACACCCCCGTGCGGATCGAGCGCCGTGGGGGTAGCGCAGCTGTCCTCATGGCCGAGGAGGACTACACCGGACTGCAGGAAACCCTGTACCTGCTAGGCAACCCCGCCAACGCCGAGCGTCTGCGCCAGGCCCGGGCGCGCGGGGAGGAGGAAGCGGTGTCGCTGGGGGACGCAAGGGACAGGCTCTCGCGGTGAGGCAGATCCTTCTGGATCCGGCTGCCCTGGAAGACCTCCAGTGGTGGCTCCGGCATGATCACCGCACCGCCCGCAAGATTCTGGATTTGATCGAGGAAGCGGCTCGTGACCCTTTCGAGGGACGGGGCAAGCCCGAAGCCCTCAAATTCGAACTTTCGGGCTGCTGGTCCCGGCGGATCAACCTCGAGCACCGGCTGGTTTATGAGGTGAACGAGACCTCCATCCGCGTGCTCGCCTGCCGTTTTCATTACCGCTAGCTGCTGGATTGGCGGGAGTCGGTTATTCAGCGGCCGTGTCCCGCTCCAGGGCCCCGGGGGCGGTGGCCGGGGACGGATCCGGGGTGAGGCCGCAGAGGGCATCGGTGCGGGCCTCGATCCAGGCGGCCACCTCGGCCATGATCTCCCCGGGCTCGCGCCCCTGGGTGGGGATGGGGGGGCCGATCTCCACGTCCACGGTGCCCGGATACTTGAGGAAACTCCCCTTGGGCCAGTACAGGCCGGCGTTATGGGCCACGGGGATCACCGGACGGCCGCTGCGGGCCGCCAGCACCGCCCCGCCCAGCTTGTAGCGCACACGCTCCCCGGGACGGGTGCGGGTCCCCTCCGGGAACACCACCACCCACAGCCCCCGCCCCAGGCGGTCCAGCCCCTGGGTCAGCATCTGCGCCATGGCGCGGCGGCCGGCACGGCGGTCCACGGCGATGGGGTCCATCAGGGCCATGCCCCAGCCGAAGAAGGGGATGCGCATCAACTCCCGCTTGAGCACCCACACCTGGGGCGGGATAAAGCGCTGCAGCACCAGGGTCTCCCAGGCGGACTGGTGCTTGCACATGAGCACCGCCGCCTGGGGCGTCAGGTGCTCGCGTCCGGTGACCCGATAGCGCAGACGGCAGGTGCGCTGCAGCCACCAGGCGTTGAAACGGCTCCACTGGGACATCACCCGGAAGCGCCCGTGCCAGTCCAGGGGCAGGAGCAGGGGCGAGGCCAGGGCGAAGACCACGGTGGACCCGGCCAGGCCGAACCAGAACAGGGCGGAGCGCAGGACCAGCCGGGCCCGGCCCGGGTGGCGGGTCATGGCCTCAGTCCCCATGCCCCGCCTCCTCTGCCAGCAGGTGCTCCACCACCGCCGCCAGATCCGGGAAGACCTCGGTCTGCGCGGGCAGCGCCCCCCGGACCAGGGTGCCCTCGCCTTTGCCGGTGCGCACCAGGATGGGACGGCAGCCGGCGGCCCGGGCCGCCTCCAGGTCCCGGGCCGAATCCCCCACCACCGGGACCCCCTCCAGGGGAACGTCCAGGTCCCGGGCGATGCGATGCAACAGCCCCGGCCGGGGCTTGCGGCAGTCACAGCCGTCCTCGGGCCCGTGGGGGCAATGATGGATGAGGTGGATGCGCCCGCCGGCGGCCTCCACGGCCCGGCGCATGCGTTCGTGGATGGCCTCCAGGGTGGCGGCGTCGAACAGCCCCCGGGCCAGACCGGACTGGTTGGTGGCCACCGCCACGCGCCAGCCCGCCCGGGTCAGGCGGGCGATGGCCTCCAGGCTGCCGGGCAGGGGAATCCATTCCTGGGGCGACTTGATGTAGTCCGGGGAGTCCCGGTTGATGACGCCATCCCGGTCCAGGATGACGAGCCGCGCGCCCTCGCCCGTCACGGCAGCCGCGAGAGGTCGGCCACCCGCAGGAACAGGGCCGCCAGCTGGTTCAGCAGGGCGATGCGGTTATCCCGCAGGGCCGGGTCCTCGGCCATCACCATCACCTGGTCGAAGAAGGCGTCCACCGGCTCGCGCAGGGCCGCCAGGGCGGTGAGGCCGCCGCTGTAATCGCCGCCATCCAGCTGCGCCGTCACCTCCCCCTGCAGGGCCTCCAGGCGCGCGTGCAGGGCCTGCTCCGCCGGTTCCGCCAGCAGGGCGGGATCCACCACCGCGGGCAGTTCCCCCTCCACCTTGCGCAGGATGTTGTGGATGCGCTTGTGGGCCGCCGCCAGGGCCTCCGCCTGGGGCAGGGTGCGGAAGTGCTCCACGGCGCGCACGCGCCGGTCGAAGTCCAGGGGCCGGGTGGGATGCACCGCGCGCACCGCCTCGAACACCTCGGGGCGGATGCCCCGGTCCTGGTAATAGGCCCGCAGCCGCTCCAGCATGTACTCCAGCACCTGGGGCACGGCCGCCGGCGCCGAGACCACCGGGTCGTGCTGGGCGGCGGCCCGCTGCAGCAGGTCCTCCAGGTCCAGGGGCAGACCGGCCTCCACCAGGATGCGCAGCACCCCCAGGGCGGCGCGGCGCAGGCCGAAGGGGTCCTTGGTGCCGCTGGGCTTGAGGCCGATGGCGAAGATCCCCGTGAGGGTGTCCAGGCGATCCGCCAGGGCCAGCACCTGCCCCACCGTATCCGAAGGCAGGGCGTCGCCGGCTTGGCGCGGCAGGTACTGCTCCTCCAGGGCCCGGGCCACGGCCTCGGGCTCGCCGTCGTGCAGGGCGTAATAGCGGCCCATGACCCCCTGCAGCTCGGTGAACTCGTAGACCATCAGGGTCTGCAGGTCGCACTTGCTCAGGCGGGCGGCGCGGCGCACCGGATCCGCCGGGGCGCCCAGGGCCCCGGCCAGGTGCTCCGCCAGGGCCGTCACCCGCTGGGTCTTGTCATACAGCGTGCCCAGCTTCTGCTGGAAGACCACCTGGCGCAGCCCCTCCAGGTGGCTCTCCAGGGGGCGCTTGCGGTCCTGGTTCCAGAAGAACTCGGCATCGGCGAAGCGGGGGCGGATGACCCGCTCGTTGCCCTCGCGCACCCGCTCCAGCTCCCGGGAGTCCACGTTGCTGATGGTGATGAAATGGGGCATGAGCCGGCCCGCATCATCCACCACCGGGAAGTACTTCTGGTTGTCCTGCATGGTGGAGATCAGGGCCTCCTGGGGCACCTCCAGGAAACGGGCGTCGAAGTGGCCCAGCACCGCCACCGGCCATTCCACCAGGGCGGTGACCTCATCCAGCAGCTCGGGCTCCACCACGGCCCGTCCCCCCGCCTCGGCGGCGGCCCGCTCCACCTGGGTGCGGATGACCTCGCGCCGGGCCTCGAAGTCCGCCAGCACATGACCGCGCTGCTCCAGCACCGGCAGATAGTCCGCGGGGGCGGCCAGGGGCAGGGGCTCGGGGTGATGGAAGCGGTGCCCGCGGGTCTCGCCCCCGGCCTGGACCCCCAGGATGGTGGCCGGGATCACCCGGTCCCCCAGCAGCAGCACCACCCAGTGCACCGGGCGCACGAACTCGGCGTCGCCATCCCCCCAGCGCATGCGCTTGGGGATGGGCAGCCCCGCCAGGGCGCCCGCCACCACATCGGGGATCAGATCCTGGGCGGCGCGGCCGGGCTCCACGTGGCGATACACCAGCCAGGCCCCCTTGTCCGTCTCCATGCGTTCCAGATCGGCCACGGCCACGCCGCAGGAACGGGCGAAACCCTCGGCGGCACGGGTGGGCCGGCCCTCGGCATCGAAGGCGGCCTGCACCGCCGGACCGCGGCGCTCCATGGGCCGGTCCGCCTGGCGCAGGGGCACCCCCTGCAGCAACACCGCCAGGCGCCGCGGCGCGGCCAGGCCGCGGGCCCCGGCAGGGGCCAGACCGGCCGCCTCCAGCCCCCGGCGTACGCCGTCGACAAAGGCGTCCCGCAGGGTCGTCAGGGCCTTGGGCGGCAGTTCCTCGGTGCCGATCTCGATCAGCAGGTCGCTGCGCTCGCTCATCGTGCTTCCCCCCCGGCCAGGGCCGTCTGCAGCATGGGGAATCCCAGGGCCTCGCGGGCCTCGTAGTAGGTGCGGGCCACGGCCCGGGCCAGCTCCCGCACCCGCAGGATGTACCGCTGGCGTTCGGTCACGGAGATGGCCCGGCGGGCGTCCAGCAGGTTGAAGGTGTGGGAGGCCTTGAGCATCTGCTCGTAGGCCGGCAGGGGCAGCCCCTGCTCGATGAGATACCGGCTCTGGGCCTCGCAGGTCTCGAACCAGTGAAAGAGCCGGTCCACATCGGCGTGTTCGAAGTTGTAGGTGGACTGCTCCACCTCGTTCTGGTGATAGACATCGCCGTAGGTCACCGCACCCTGGGGGCCCCGGGTCCACACCAGGTCATAGACGCTCTCCACCCCCTGGAGATACATGGCGATGCGCTCCAGGCCGTAGGTGATCTCGCCGCTCACGGGGCGGCAATCCAGGCCGCCCACCTGCTGGAAGTAGGTGAACTGGGTCACCTCCATGCCGTTGAGCCACACCTCCCAGCCCAGGCCCCAGGCCCCCAGGGTGGGGGATTCCCAGTTGTCCTCCACGAAGCGGACATCGTGCACCAGGGGGTCGATGCCCACGGCCCGCAGCGAGCCCAGGTACAGGTCCTGGAAGTCCGGCGGCGAGGGCTTGAGCAGCACCTGGAACTGGTAATAGTGCTGCAGGCGGTTGGGGTTCTCGCCGTAGCGCCCGTCGGTGGGGCGGCGGGAGGGCTGCACGTAGGCGGTGCGCCAGGGCTCGGGGCCCACGGCCCGCAGGAAGGTGGCCCAGTGGAAGGTGCCCGCCCCCATCTCCATGTCGTAGGGCTGGAGCAGCACGCACCCCTGGCGCGCCCAGTAGTCCTGCAGGGCCAGGATCAGGCCCTGGAAGGTGGAGACATCGTACGATGGCGTGGGCGATGACATGGACGGATCCGGCATAGGCGTTGTGGACGAAGGGCGCATTGCGCGCAAAGCCTTGCAGTATAACGGCGGGCGCGCATCGGCGGCCAGCGCCGACCGCCTCCCGGATCGCGGCCGCCCATTGCGCCGCATCACCCCCCGCGGGGCCCGGACGCGGTACCATGGCGGCTCTGCACCCATCACCCTTGCCCGAACCATGCCCACCGGCCTGCCCAGCGAGACCCGCTACCGCGCCATGCGCCGCGTCACCGTCACCGGCGCCGTCACCAACGTCTTTCTGGCGGCGGCCCAGGTGGTGGGGGGCCTGCTGGCCCATTCCCAGGCCCTGGTGGCGGACGGCATGCACACCCTCTCGGACCTGGTGAGCGACATCATGGTCCTGTTCGCCGCGCGCAAGGCCAACGAGGCCGCCGATGCCCGTCACCCCTACGGCCACGGCCGCATCGAGACCCTGGCCACCGTGGCCGTGGGGCTGATCCTGGCGGGGGTGGCCATGGGCATCATCCTGGACGCCGGGCGGCGGCTGCTGTCCGACGGCGGCCTGCTCTCCCCCACCCCCCTGGCCATGGCCCTGGCGGCGCTGGCGGTGGTGGCCAAGGAGGGGCTGTATCACTACACCATGCACGTGGCCCGGCGGGTGCGCTCCAACCTGCTCAAGGCCAACGCCTGGCACCACCGCTCCGACGTGGTCTCCTCCCTGGTGGTGCTGGCGGGGGTGGGCGCCACCCTCCTGGGCGTACCCTCCATGGACGCCGTGGCCGCCATCCTGGTGGCCCTGCTCATCGGCCGCATGGGGGCGCAGCTGATCTGGAACAGCGCCCAGGAGCTCATCGACACCGGGGTAGAGCCGGAAGAACAGCGCCGCATGCTGCGGGCGGTGGGGGCCCTGCGGGACATCCGCGGGGTGCACGCCCTGCGCACCCGGCGCATGGGGGGCACCCTGCTGGCGGACGTGCATGTGCAGGTGCCGCCGCGCATCAGCGTCTCCGAGGGGCACCGCCTCAGCGAGGCGGTGTGCCGGGCCCTGCGGGGGGTACACGAGGAACTGGGGGACATCCTGGTGCACATCGACCCGGAGGACGACCAGTTGCGGGCCCCCAGCAGCCATCTCCCCGGCCGCGCCCAGATCCTGGACCGCCTGCAGCGGGCCTGGGCCGGCGTGCCCGGGGCCCGGTACGTGGAGGACGTGGTCCTGCACTACCTGGACGGCCGCATCCACCTGGAACTGCGCCTGCCCCTGGCCGCCGTCGGGGATGCGGCCGGGGCCCGGGCCCTGGCCCGCCAGCTCATCGCCGCCAGCCGGGAGGTGGAGGACATCGGCCAGGTACAGGTATTCTTCCGCTGCGGGGACCTGTCGCCCCAGGATGGGGCGTGATCGTAGAAGACGCACCATACTGGTGCATCATGTCCTGCCCCTACGCCCCATCATCGCCCGAATCCGGGGGATCCCCCGTACCGCCGGTGATGGCATGGCGCATGCATAGAGCAACGCGACCGTCTTTCATGCGCCCCGCACGGGCGCGGCAGACGCAGGCACTTTACCCAAGCCCCTGGAGGAGCACGCATGTCAGCTTCCGAAGTACTCAAGACCATCAAAGAGAACGGCGTCCGCTTCGTCGACTACCGCTTCGTGGACAGCCGGGGCAAGGAGCAGCACGTCTCCGTGCCGGCCCACACCGTGGACGAGGACGAACTGGAAGGGGGCAAGATGTTCGACGGCTCCTCCATCGCGGGATGGAAGGGCATCAACGAATCGGACATGATCCTCATGCCCGACACCGAGAGCGCCGTCCTGGACCCCTTCTTCGACGAGCCCACCCTGATCATCCGCTGCGACGTGGTGGAACCGGCCACCATGCAGGGCTATGACCGCTGCCCCCGCTCCCTGGCCAAGCGCGCCGAGGCCTACCTGGCCAGCACCGGCATCGCCGACGGCTGCATGTTCGGGCCGGAGAACGAGTTCTTCGTCTTCGACGACATCAAGTGGGGCAACTCCATCCAGGGCAGCTTCTTCCAGATCGACTCCGACGAGGCCTGCTGGAACTCCGAGAAGGTCTTCGAGGACGGCAACATCGGCCACCGCCCCACGGTCAAGGGCGGCTACTTCCCGGTGCCGCCGGTGGACAGCCTGCAGGACCTGCGCTCGGCCATGTGCCTGGCCCTGGAAGAGATGGGCCTGACCACCGAGGTGCACCACCACGAGGTGGCCACCGCCGGGCAGTGCGAGATCGGCGTCGGCCCCGCCGCCCTCACCCGCAAGGCGGACGAGGTGCTGACCCTCAAGTACGTCATCCAGAACGTGGCCCACAACTACGGCAAGACCGCCACCTTCATGCCCAAGCCCCTGGTGGGGGACAACGGCAGCGGCATGCACGTGCACATGTCCCTGTCCAAGGACGGCCAGAACCTGTTCGCCGGCGACAAGTACGGCGGCCTGTCCGAGACCGCCCTGTACTACATCGGCGGCATCATCAAGCACGCCCGCGCCCTGAACGCCTTCACCAACCCGGCCACCAACAGCTACAAGCGCCTGGTGCCCGGCTTCGAGGCCCCGGTGATGCTGGCCTACTCCGCCCGCAACCGTTCCGCCTCCATCCGCATCCCCTGGGTGTCCAGCCCCAAGGCCCGGCGCATCGAGGTGCGCTTCCCCGACTCTGCCGCCAACCCCTACCTGGCCTTCGCGGCCATGCTCATGGCGGGTCTGGACGGCATCCAGAACAAGATCCACCCGGGCGAGGCCATGGACAAGAACCTCTATGACCTGCCCCCGGAGGAGGAGAAGCAGATCCCGCAGGTATGCGCCTCCCTGGACCAGGCCCTGGAGGCCCTGGACAAGGACCGCGAGTTCCTCAAGGCCGGCGGTGTCTTCACCGATGACGTGATCGACGCCTACATCGACCTGAAGATGGAGGACGTCACCCGCCTGCGCATGACCACCCACCCGGTGGAGTTCGATCTGTACTACAGCCTCTGAGCCGGACCTCCCCGGCAGGCATCGACAAACCCCCGGTCATCCGGGGGTTTTTTGTATCCGCCCCCCGGCCCTTGCATGCCGCCGCCGCCGGCCCTATCGTCATGCGATGCCTCGCGCCGGAGATGCCCCCATGCGCCGTCCCACCGCCCTGCCGATGCTGCTGCTGGCCCTGGCCCTGCCGGTCCAGGCCGAGATCTACCGCTGGACCGACGCCGAGGGCCGCACGGTCTACGGCGACACCCCGCCGGAAGGGGTGGAGGCGGCCCGCGTCCGGGTGGACGCCCCCGCCGCCACCACCCCCGGCCTCCCCGAGGCCGAGGCCCGCCGCATCCTGCAGCGCCCCCTGGATGGGGAGGAAGAGGCCTCGGACCAGGGCTACACCCGCGTGCAGATCACCCAGCCCCCCGACGACGGCGTGGTGCGCACCAACACCGGCGAGGTGCAGGTGGCCGTGACCACCGAACCGGCCCTGCAACAGGGGGAGGATCACCGCATCCGCCTGCTGCTGGATGGCCAGGCCATGGGCAGCGGCGCCGGCAACCGCTTCGCCCTCAGCCAGGTGGACCCCGGCACCCACACCCTGCGGGCCGAGGTGATCGACGCCGACGGCACGGTGCTGCAACGCTCCGAGGAGAGCCGCTTCCATCTCCAGCGCACCACCGTGCGGCAGCAGACCCGACCCCGGGACGGCTGAACCGCCGCCTGGAACCCCCGGCACGGCGGGACGCACCGGCCCGTTCCCGCTCTGCCCCAAAATGGTGCATGATGCACCGAACCCCGCCGCCGGCCACCCCGGCCCGGGGCCGCAGGGCGCCCTCTTTGCCCCTGGTTCGTTTCTTGCAGCAGGATGCCCATGACGCCGGATCCCCACCTGCACCGCCATCTCATGGACCACCTCACCACCGCCGTGCTCACGGTGGACGAGGGGCTGCGCCTGGAATTCATGAACCCGGCGGCCGAGATGCTCATGGAGATCAGTCTCAACCGCATCCGCGGCCTGCCCATCCGGGAGCTGCTGCGGGAGGACGAACCCCTGGTGGACAGCCTGCGCCAGTCCCTGGACACCGGCCATCCCTTCACCGAACGGGAACGGGTCCTGGCCCTGCACTACGACCGGGAGATCACCGTGGACCTCACCGTCTCCCCCATCTCGGACCCGGGCCTGCCGCAGCGCCTGCTCATCGAGCTCATCCAGGTGGACCGCCAGCTGCGCATCACCCGGGAGGAGCAGCTCATCAACCAGCAATCCGCCACCCGCGCCCTGCTGCGGGGCCTGGCCCACGAGATCAAGAACCCCCTGGGGGGCCTGCGCGGCGCCGCCCAACTGCTGGAACTGGAACTGCCGGAGGCCGAGCTGCGGGAATACACCCGCATCATCATCGGCGAGGCGGACCGGCTGCAGAACCTGGTGAACCGCATGCTGGGCCCCAACAACCTGCCCCGGCGGCAACACATCAACATCCACAAGGCCCTGGAGCACGTGCGCGGCCTGGTGGCGGCGGAGGCCCCGGCCGGGGTGCGCATGGACACCGACTACGACCCTAGCATCCCGGAGGTGAACGCGGACCAGGACATGCTCATCCAGTCCATCCTCAACCTGGTGCGCAACGCCGTGCAGGCGGTGGGGGAACAGGGCCACGTGCGCCTGCGCACCCGGGTGCTGCGCCAATACACCATCGGCCAGGTGCGCCACAAACTGGTAGCCCTGGTGCAGGTGATCGACGACGGCCCCGGCATCAGCGAGGAGATCCGCGAGCGCATCTTCTTCCCCATGGTGTCCCACCGGGACGGGGGCACCGGCCTTGGGCTGTCCATCGCCCAATCCCTGATCAACCAGCATGGCGGCCTCATCGAGTGCACCTCGCGCCCCGGCCGCACGGTGTTCTCCATGCTGCTGCCCGTGGAGCTGAAGGATGACTGAACACGAGCACATCTGGGTGATCGACGACGACCGCTCCATCCGCTGGGTGCTGGAGCGGGCGCTGAACCGGGCGGGCATCCGCGTCACCTGCTTCGCCGCCGCCGGCGAGGCCCTGGAGGCCCTGGAACGGGAGACCCCCGACGCCCTGCTCACCGACATCCGCATGCCCGGCATGGACGGACTGGAGCTGCTCAGCCGCCTGCAGCGGGACCACCCGCAGCTGCCGGTGATCATCATGACCGCCCATTCCGACCTGGAAAGCGCCGTCTCCGCCTACCAGGGGGGGGCCTTCGAATACCTGCCCAAGCCCTTCGACGTGGACGACGCCATCTCCCTGGTGCGGCGCGCCTGCCAACTGCGGCGGGAACGGGGCCGGGAGGCCCCCGGGGAGGACGACCGCACGCCGGAGATCATCGGCGAGGCCCCGGCCATGCAGGAGGTGTTTCGCGCCATCGGCCGGCTGTCCCGCTCCCACATCACCGTGCTCATCAACGGTGAATCCGGCACCGGCAAGGAACTGGTGGCCCACGCCCTGCACCGCCACAGCCCCCGGGCACAGAAACCCTTCATCGCCCTGAACACCGCCGCCATCCCCCGGGACCTGCTGGAATCGGAGCTCTTCGGCCACGAGAAGGGGGCCTTCACCGGGGCCCAGAACGCCCGCCGGGGCCGCTTCGAGCAGGCCGACGGCGGCACCCTGTTCCTGGACGAGATCGGCGACATGCCGGCGGAACTGCAGACCCGACTGCTGCGGGTGCTGGCGGACGGCGAGTTCTACCGTGTGGGGGGGCATCTGCCGGTGAAGGTGGACGTGCGCATCATTGCCGCCACCCACCAGGACCTGGAGGCCCGGGTGCGGCAAGGGCTCTTTCGCGAGGACCTGTTCCACCGCCTCAACGTCATCCGCATCCACGTGCCCGCGCTGCGGGAGCGGCGGGAGGACATCCCGCTGCTGCTGGACCACTTCCTGGGCGCGGCGGCACGGGAACTGGGGGTGGAGCGCAAGGTGCCCCAGGCGGCGGTGCGCGAGCACCTGGCGGGTCTGGACTGGCCGGGCAACGTGCGCCAGCTGGAGAACCTGTGCCGCTGGCTCACGGTGATGGCCTCGGGACGGGAGATCCACCCGGACGACCTGCCCCCGGAGATGCAAGGACAGGCCGCCCCGGCGCAAGGGGAGGCGGCGGACTGGGAGTCGGGGCTGGCCCGGTGGGCGGAACGGGAACTGGCCCGGGGCGGACCGCCCCTGCTGGAGCGGGCCCTGCCGGCCTTCGAACGGGTGATGATCCGCACCGCCCTGGAGCGTACCGGCGGGCGGCGTCAGGACGCGGCCAGGCTGCTGGGCTGGGGCCGCAACACCCTGACCCGCAAGATCAACGAACTGCACATGGACCCCGGGGGGGAGCCGGGCGGAAACTCCGGCAACGACGGCGCCGGGATGGACTGAGGGATCGGGGGCCATCGCCGCCCCGCGCCGGCGGCGGTTTACTCCCCGGCCTCCTGGCGCACGCGGATGATCACATCCACCCCCTGCACCCGCGCCCCCTCGGGCAGGTCCGGCAGGGGACCGATGTCCACCTGCCCCAGCTCCACATCCCGCAGCTGCCCCGAATCCATGTCGAACAGGTGGTGATGGGGCGAGGTGTTGGAATCGTAGAAGAGCTTGGAGGGGTCCACCACGATCTCCCGCACCAGCCCCTTGCGGGCGAACAGGCCCAGGGTGTTGTACACCGTGGCCTTGGAGACCAGGGACTCCCGGGCGTTCACCCGGGCCAGGACCTGCTCCGCGGAGAGATGCTGGGGGCGCTCGAAGAGCACCCGGGCGATCTCCACCCGCTGCTGCGTGGGGGTGATGCCATGGTCGCGCAGCCGCCGGATGACGGCCTCACGCCCCGGCTTTCCGGACTGTACGCTGTGATCGGTCATGGCGGGGATTATAATCCAACCCTGGACAAAGTCCAGTTCCCGTCTGCGCACAGACAGCGGTTGGGGCGCTCTGCGCGGGTCATGGGTGCGGTTTGCTTCACGGTGGCCATCTCGTGGTCGCTCCATGATCCCCCGACCCGGCGGCGTCCATCCCCCTCACCTTCGGCGGATCACTTGCGCCGGGCTGCAAACGATTCGGCGGTCATGATCAGGCCCGGAAAGGCCTCTCGCATGGCGAGGATGTCCGCATCACCCGTGATCAGCGCATCCGCCTTGCCGCAGTGCGCAAGAACCAGAAACACCTGGTCCTTCCCATCACGGCAGGCCGGCAGATCCGGCCATGGCGTCGGCAATTCCACCACATCGGCGTAGGGCAGGAAATCCGCCAACAATTCCTGCTGCTCCGATGCCGAGAGCCTGAACTTGGGATAGGCCAGGACGCGCAGGAGCTCACCTGCCGTCTCCCTGCAGACCAGCGGTTGCAACCGTTGGCGCTGCCATGCATGGCGTATCCAGGCCAGGCGTCCGGCATTGAACAGGAGCGCCGACAGCACGACATTGGTGTCGAGGACGAGCCGGGGCATCACCGCCGTGCCCAGGCCACCGCATCCTCGACATCCTGCTCGGTGATCCCAAGCTTCTCCAGCTTCTCACGCACGGCCTGGGCCTTCTGAACCCGCACCGGCGTCAGGACGATCCGGCCGTTCTCGACGGTCACGTCGAAATACTCCGCGGCATCCACGCCGGATATCGCCGCCTTGGGCAACGTGATCTGATTCTTTGACGTGAGCTTGGCGAGCATGGGAATCTCCTGGAGACCTTCCAAGGAAATCTTACTTCCTTACCTCATTGCAGACAATGATGGACTTCGCACCAAGGTTTCACGGCTACTGCGGTTTCAAACCGGTTTGAAACGCCTGACTCGGTGAGAAACACGGGATGCCCCATCGGCCACCGTCGAAGGAAACCGGTATGACCAGGCCCATGGGTATTCGTCAGGGGAAGCGCCGGGTTGGTGCCGAAAGACGCACGGTAGCGCTTGCCGCCCCACGAGAGGCACGAGCGCTACGCCTTGGCACCGGTGGCTGAGAGGGTGGATTCAGCGGGACGTCTGGGGCTCGGCATTTTCGGAAAAACCGAACCTTGACAGGGACTTGCAACCATCCATGGACTTCACTGGATCGCCATGGAGCGTTGAAATTGGAGCGGGTGATGGGAATCGAACCCACGTCATCAGCTTGGGAAGCTGAGGTTCTACCATTGAACTACACCCGCGCTTGGGTCCATATTCTACGGCCTTCCGCCCGCGTTCTCAACGGGGTCCCGGGGGGACCCGCGGGCGGGTCACCGCCCCTTCCCATGGGCGATGACACGGGCGAAGATTTACCATAGTATTTTAATCCCCTTTATGGCAGACAAGACCCCCATGATGGAACTGACCGTCAACGGTGAGACCCACCGGGTGCCCGAAGAGACCACGGCCCAGATGCTCCTGGAACGGCTCGGGCTCACCGGCCGCCGGCTGGCCATGGAGGTCAACGGCGAACTGGTGCCCCGCAGCACCTTCCCCGAGCACCGCTTCGCCCCCGGAGACCGCGTCGAGATCGTCCAGGCGATCGGCGGCGGTTGATCCTCCACCCCGACTACGACGAAAGGCCCATGTCAAGCACAGCCGCAGCACAGCACACCCCCGCCGACGACCGCCTGGTGGTGGCGGGCACCGCCTACGACTCCCGCCTGCTGGTGGGTACGGGCAAGTACAAGGACCACGACGAGACCCGCCGCGCCATCGAGGCCAGCGGGGCACAGATCGTCACCGTGGCCATCCGCCGCACCAACATCGGCCAGAACCCGGATGAACCCAATCTGCTGGAGGTCCTGCCCCCGGATCGGTTCACCATCCTGCCCAACACCGCCGGCTGCTACACCGCCGAGGACGCGGTGCGCACCTGCCGCCTGGCCCGGGAACTGCTGGACGGGCACAAGCTGGTGAAGCTGGAGGTGCTGGGGGACGAGAAGACCCTCTACCCCGACATGGTGCAGACCCTGAAGGCCGCGGAGACCCTGGTGGCCGACGGCTTTGACGTCATGGTCTACACCAGCGACGACCCCATCCTGGCCCGCCGCCTGGAGGAGATGGGCTGCGCCGCCGTCATGCCCCTGGCCGCCCCCATCGGCTCGGGCCTGGGCATTCAGAACCGCTACAACGTGCTGGAGATCGTGGACAACGCCCGGGTTCCGGTGATCGTGGACGCCGGCGTGGGCACCGCCTCCGACGCCGCCATCGCCATGGAAATGGGCTGCGACGGGGTGCTCATGAACACCGCCATCGCCGCCGCCAAGGACCCGGTGCTCATGGCCTCGGCCATGAAAAAGGCCATCGAGGCCGGACGCGAGGCCTTCCGCGCCGGGCGCATGCCCCGCAAGCGCTATGCCTCCGCCTCCTCCCCCCTGGACGGCACCTTCTTCTAAAGGCCCCCATCCCCGCCCCCCGGCACCGCGCCGGCGGGGCGGCTCCGGCCACGCATCCCCCTGCCCCATGAGCCAAAGCGAAGACACCCCCGCCCATCACCGGCCCATCCGCAGCTTCGTGCGCCGCGAAGGCCGCCTCACCCCGGGGCAGCAGCGCGCCCTGGAGCGCCACTGGCCCCGCTGGGGGGTGGAGCCCGGCCACGGGCCCCTGGACCTGGAGGCCCTGTTCGGCCGCCGCGCCCCGGTGACCCTGGAGATCGGCTTTGGCAACGGCGAATCCCTGGCGCAGATGGCGGCGGCGGACCCGCAGCGGGACTTTCTCGGCGTGGAGGTGCACCGCCCCGGCGTGGGCCACCTGCTGCAGCGGCTGGAGGACCTGGGCCTGGACAACGTGCGCGTGGCCTGCCACGACGCGGTGGAACTGGTGCGGGAGCAGATCCCGGAGGCGGGCCTGGACTGCGTGCAGGTCTTCTTCCCCGATCCCTGGCCGAAGAAGCGCCATCACAAGCGCCGCCTCATCCAGCCGGCGTTCGTGCAGCAACTGCGCCGCTGCCTGCGCCCCGGGGGGCGCCTGCACCTGGCCACCGACTGGGAGGACTACGCCCGGCACATGATGGAGGTAATGACCGCCGCCGAGGGCTTCGTCAACACGGCCCCGCAGGGCGGGTTCGCCCCCCGGGGCCACCGGCCCCTGACCAAGTTCGAGCAGCGGGGACAGGGGCTGGGGCACGGGGTGTGGGACCTGGTCTTTCAGCGCACGGAGACGGATACGCCGCCACCGTGCTGAGGCCGGGCGGGTTTATTTCACCACCATCACCGGACACGGGGTGTGGGTCACCACGCGCTCGGCGACGCTGCCCATGAGCAGCCGCTCCAGGCCCCCGTGGCCGTGGCTGCCCACCACCACCAGGTCGGCGCCGCGGCGCTGGGCGGTCTCCACGATCACGGTCTCGGGCCGGCCCTGCTCCACCATCCCCTCCAGGGTCACGCCGCTGCCCGCCAGCTCCGGCTTGAGCAGGTCCAGCACCCGCTGCACCGCCTCACCGGCGGCGGCCCGCTCCGCGTCCGGGTCCTCGGGACGTGCCACCGACAGCACCGTCAGGGGCACCCCGCCCACCCGAGCCAGTTCGGCCGCCATGGCGCAGGCGGCGTCCGCGGCACGGGAGCCGTCGGTGGCCACCAGGATATGCCGCCGCGGCTCCCGCACCTCCGGCGGCACCGCCAGCACGCTGCAGGGGGCATGACCCACGATGCGGGCGGTGGAATCCCCCATCACCAGCCGGGCCAGGGGGCCGCGGCGGCGGCGGCCCACCACCACGCAGTCCACCCGGGACTCGTCCGCCTCCTGCACCACGGCCACGTAGGGGTCCACGCCGTGGCGCACCCGCGTGCCACAGGGGATGCCCCGCCCCCGGGCCTGGCCCGCCAGGGCCTCCAGGTCCTCCCGGGCGGCGGCCGTCTCCGCCTCCACCCGTTCCGGGGCCATGGACTCGTACTCCGGATTGGTGAGCACCACCCGCATGAGCAGCAGCTCGGCGCCATGGGCCGCGGCCAGATCCAGGGCCAGGGCCCCGGCCCCGGCGCTGGATTCGCCGCCCCCCGTGGCCAGCAGGAGGCGCTGCAGGCGCCCCACCGGCGAGAGTCTGGTTGCCATGACACCACCTCCGGGCTGGATGCAATGCCCACAGCATAGCCAGACGGAGCGGCCATCACCAGGGCCCGCCCTTTCCACAAATCGCAAAAACCGGTAGACTTATATATTATTGATTCATACATATATAACAATTTGCGAGATCAGCGCCGCCCGCCCCCGGGGCGGTCCCACCGGGCCTCGCCGCGTCTGCCACAGTGGAATCCACGATGAAATACTGGCTCTACCGTCTGCTGCCCTTCCTCAGCTGGTTCCCCATGTCGTCCCAAAGCGTCCGGGCCGACCTCCTGGCCGGCATCAGCGTGGCCATGATCCTCGTCCCCCAGGGCATGGCCTACGCCACCCTGGCGGGGCTGCCGGTGGTCTACGGCCTCTACGCCTCCGCCATCCCGGCCATCGTCGGCTCCCTCTGGGGTTCCTCCCGCTTCCTGCACACCGGGCCGGTGGCCATGATCTCCCTGCTCTCGGCCGCCTCCCTGGCCCCCTTCGCCGTGGCGGGCTCGGAGCAATTCATCCAGCTCTCCATCCTGCTGGCCCTGCTGGTGGGGATCCTGCGCCTGCTGCTGGGGCTGTTCCGCCTCGGGGTGCTCATGAACTTCGTCTCCCAGCCGGTGATCGTGGGCTTCACCAATGCCGCCGCCCTCATCATCGGGCTGTCCCTGCTCAACACCTTCTTCAACGTCCCCAAACCGGACACCGGCACCTTTCTCACGGACTTCGTCGGCGTGCTGGCCCAGCTGCCCCAGGCCCACTGGCCCACGGTGGCCTTCGGCGCCGGCACCCTGGCCTTCCTCATCCTGCAAAGCCGCCTGCTGCCCCGCCTGCCCGGGGTCCTGGTGGTGGTGGTGGCGGGCACCCTGCTGAGCGCCGCCACCGGCTTTGAGCAGAAGCAGACCGTGGATCTGGCGCAGGTGCAGGCCCCCCAGGCCCGCGCCCTCTTTGGCGAACTCTCCCGGGTGCGGTCGGACCTGGAGCGCACCTCCGAGGCCCTGGGCCAGGCCCGCGCCCGGCTGCGGCAACGGGAGCGGGCCGGGGAGGTGCCGCCGGAACTGGCGGTACGGGTGGCGGGGCTGGAGGCGGAGGAGCGGCGCCTCAAGGAGCGGCGCAGCCGCCTGCGCGTCGCCGCCCACGACCGGGCCCTCACCCGCGTCCCCCGGGACGGCGGCGGCGCGGCCTTTCACCTTCGCGAGCCCGGGGATGCGGGGGCGCCCTGGCGCCTGGCCGGGTTCCGGGAGGGGCGACCGGTACTCTCCGCGGGCGGTGAGGTGGTGGGCACCATCCCCCGGGGCCTGCCCAGCTTCCAGCTCCCCGTATTGCAGTGGGACGTGATCCCCGCCCTGCTGCCCGCCGCCGCGGTCATGGCCCTCATTGGCTTCATGGAGGCCACCTCCATCTCCCGCGCCCTGGCGGCCCGCAACCGGGAGAAGCTCAACCCCAACCAGGAACTCATCGGCCAGGGCCTGGCCAACATCGTGGGCAGCTTCTTCCAGTCCTTCTCCGTGAGCGGTTCCTTCTCCCGCTCGGCGGTGGCCGCCCGCGCCGGGGCCCGCAGCGGGCTGTTCGCCGTGGTGAGCGCCGCCGGGGTGATCCTCACCATGCTCTTTCTCACCCCGTACCTGTATCACCTGCCCCAGGCGGTGCTGGCGGCCATCGTCATGTCCGCCGTCTTCGGCCTGCTGGACTTCCGCACCCTGGGGCGTTACTGGAAGGTGAGCCGCGCCGACGGCCTGGCGGGCTTTCTCACCTTCGCCGTCACCCTGTACATGGCCCCCAACCTGGCCGCGGGGGTGATCGTGGGCACCGCCCTGGCCAGCCTGGTCTTCCTCATCGGCACGGTGCGCCCCCGCTACGAGATCCGCCCCCTGCGGGCGGACGGCTCCCCGGCCGGATCCATCACCAACGGCGACAGCGAGCCGGCCCACGCCGACTTCGTCACCCTGCGCTTCGACGCCTCTTTGGTGTTCATGAACGCGGCCCATTTCGAGGAGGCGGTGATGGACGCCATCGCCCGGCACCCGGAGGCCCGCGCCCTGCTGGTCATGGGCCACAGCCTCAACCGCATCGACGCCTCCGGCATCGAACGCATCCGCGGTCTTATCACGGACCTGAAGGCGGCGGAATGCACCCTGATGTTCAGCGGCCTGAAAAGGCCCGTGGAGGCGGCCATGGAACGGGCGGGGCTGCTGGACGAGATCGGCCGCGAGCATGTCTTCCCCAGCTTCCGCGAGGCCCTGGCCCGGCTCCAGCCCGGGGAGGCGACATCCCCCGCCACACCCCCCCCGGCCCGGTCCGGGGACGACTGATCCGCCCCGGACCCCGGCGGGGCCCTGCTTGCCCCGCGCCCGGGCGATGGTGTACCAATAGCCCCGCAACGCCTCCCTGGCCGACCCGGCAGACGCCTCCCTGCCGCCGCCGCCCGATCCCCCCGGGGACGGCCGTGCCGGCAGGGCCCCCGCGGGCGTCCGTCTGGTGTTCTAAGAATATTCCGTTCAGACTAGGGCCCAGGATCCGCGAACAACAAGATCAGTCCCCCGGCCCGGCCCGGGGGACCCAAGACAACAGCGCACCGCATTCAACCATCGGGAAAACTGAGGAGTATATAGATGTCGAAGAAACATCCGATCCTGGCCGTCACCGGTTCCTCCGGCGCCGGAACCTCCACCGTCAAGAATGCCTTCGAGCACATCTTCCGCCGCGAGAAGATCAACCCGGTGATCATCGAGGGGGACAGCTTCCACCGCTACAACCGGGTGGAGATGAAGCAGGCCATGAAGGAGGCCGCCGCCCAGGGCAACAACCACTTCAGCCATTTCGGGCCCGAGGCCAACCTGTTCGACAAGCTGGAGGAGACCTTCCAGGTCTACGGCGAGACCGGGCGCGGCAAGAAGCGCTACTACATCCACAGCCAGGAAGAGGCGGAACAGCACAACGCCCGCCTGGGCACCAGCCTCAAGGCCGGGGAGTTCACCCCCTGGGAGGACATGCCCGAAAACACCGACCTGCTGTTCTACGAGGGCCTGCACGGCCTGGTGGCCGACCAGGACGCGAACGTGAACGTGGCCCAGCACGTGGACCTGGGGATCGGCGTGGTGCCCATCGTCAACCTGGAATGGATCCAGAAGATCTTCCGCGACAGCGCCGAGCGCGGCTACACCGCCGAGGCCATCGTGGACACCATGCTGCGGCGCATGCCCGACTACGTGCACTACATCACGCCGCAGTTCTCCAAGACCGACATCAACTTCCAGCGCGTACCCACGGTGGACACCTCCAACCCCTTCATCGCACGGGACATCCCCACCCCGGACGAGAGCCTTGTGGTGATCCGCTTCCGCAACCCGAAGAGGTTCGGCGTGGACTTCCCCTATCTTTTGAACATGATCCACGACTCCTTCATGTCGCGCCGCAACACCATCGTCGTGCCCGGCGGCAAGATGGGCCTGGCCATGGAGATCATCCTGGCCCCCATCATCTCCGACATGCTCAAGCAGCGCGGCTGACCCCCCGGCGGGGACGCATCCCCGTCCCCGCCGACCCTCCCGATCCACCTCGTCCCGCACCCCGCGGGGCCAGGGGCTTGTCCGCATGCCCCGGGGCATGGACACTGGAAGCGTCATCCCGCAACCGGAGAAGCCCATGCAGACCCATCCCCTGGGGGATACCGACATCCACGTCAGCCGCATCTGTCTCGGCACCATGACCTGGGGCGAGCAGAACACCGAGGCCGAGGCCCACAGCCAGCTGGACCGGGCGGTGGAGCGCGGCATCCAGTTCATCGACACCGCCGAGATGTACCCCGTACCCCCCCGGGCGGAGACCCAGGGGCAAACGGAACGCTACCTGGGCACCTGGCTGGCCCGGCGCGGGCGGCGGGACGACCTGGTCCTGGCCTCCAAGGTGACCGGACCCGGGGAACACTTCAGCTACCTGCGCGGCGGCCCGCAGCTCACCCGGGACCACCTGGAACGGGCCCTGCACGACAGCCTCCAGCGCCTGCAAACCGACTACCTGGACCTCTACCAGGTGCACTGGCCCGCGCGCCAGGCCAACTACTTCGGTCGCCTGGGCTACGTGCACGATCCCGAAGACCAACCCACCCCCATCGAAGAGACCCTGAAGGTGCTGGCGGACTTCGTGCGCGCGGGCAAGGTGCGTGCCATCGGCATCTCCAACGAGACCCCCTGGGGCCTGATGCAGTACCTGCGCCTGGCGGAGCAGGCCGGCCTGCCCCGGGTGGTTTCCATCCAGAACCCCTACAGCCTGCTCAACCGCAGCTTCGAGGTGGGCCTGGCGGAGATGGCCATCCGGGAACGGGTGGGGCTGCTGGCCTACTCCCCCCTGGCCTTCGGGGTGCTCAGCGGCAAGTACCTGGACGCCAGCCCGCCGGACGGCCGCGTCACCCTGTACAGCCGCTTCAGCCGCTATTCCGGCGACACGGCCACGGCGGCCACCCGCGCCTATGTGGACATCGCCCGCCGCCACGGCCTCTCCCCGGCGCGCATGGCCCTGGCCTTCTGCCACAGCCGGCCCTTTGTCACCAGCACCATCATCGGCGCCACGAAGCCGGAGCAGCTGGAGGAGGACATGGACAGCCTGGACGACGTCCTGAGCGACGAGGTGCTGGCGGAGATCGAGGCGGTGCACGCCCGCTACCCGATCCCCTGCCCCTGAGACCAGCGGGAGCCTAAGGTCCCGCAAAACCACCATCCACAGGAGGACACCCCATGGCACGAACCGAATCCAATGCGGTGGAACTGGGCACCATCGCCCCTGACTTCGCCCTGCCCGACCCGTCCACGGGCCGCACCGTCTCCCTGGACGACTTTCCCGACGCCAGGGGCTACTGCATCGCCTTCATCTGCAACCACTGCCCCTTCGTGCAGCTCATCCGCCACGAGTTCGCCCGCTTCGGCCGGGCCTACAGCGACCAGGGTATGGCGGTGATCGCCATCAACAGCAACGACGCAAAGAACTTCCCCGAGGACAGCCCGGAGAAGATGCGGGATGAGGCCCGCCGCTTCGGCTACACCTTCCCGTATCTCTTCGACGAGACCCAGGAGGTGGCCCGGGCCTACCAGGCGGCCTGCACGCCGGACTTCTTCCTCTTCGACGCCGACCGGCGCCTGGTCTACCACGGGCAGTTCGACGACGCCCGCCCCGGCAGCGATGTCCCGGTGACCGGCCAGGACCTGCGGGCGGCGGCGGACGCCCTGCTGGAGGGACGTCCCGTCCCGGCGGAGCAAAGACCCAGCCTGGGCTGCAACATCAAGTGGAAGGAGGGGGCCTGACCGGGGCCCTCCCCCGGCTGCGGCCGGGCCGCGCACAAAAAAACGGAGGGGCCGGATCCCCGACGGCATCCCTGGATTCAGGGCATGCCGCGGGGTCCGAACCCCTCCACAGAACCGCCGTTGCCAGTGAACGGCAGCTCAGGACCTTAGTAGAAAGGTCTCCACAGGAACACGAGGAAGTGGGCAGCGGCCGCCAGCACCATGAACACGGTGAAGGTGGTCTTGAACTGCTCGTGGAATTCCAGCGCCTGTTCTTCGGTCAGACCGGAGATGCTGTTCTCATTCATGATCGATTACCTCACTCGGACGCTTCGTAGGTCAGCGGGTTGTAGTTGTCGTTGCTGTACACGAAGCCGTGAACAGCCAGGGCGACCACCAGCACGGCCATCAGGATGGGCATCAGCCAGGTGCCGGGGTTGACCACCAGCCACAGCTTCCAGTCATCCCGCGGATTGCTCGGCTTCCTCGCTCTGTATTCGCTCATGTTCTAAGCCCTCTTTGGTTTGAGCTACTTGCGTGTACCCGATCCGGATCGTCGCGAAGAAAAACCCGAATCAAAGTCCGGGTGTAAGTCTAGGCTGCCGCCATGGCATGTCAATGGCCCCTGACAGGGCGCCCGGGCCAGCACGACAAAAGCTTGAGCCAGGTCAAGCAACCGGGCCAGCGCCCTGGCCCAGGCGCCCACATCCATCCCCGGCGGCGCCAAGGCCCGGCCGCTCAAAGGGGCACCTCCCCCTTCTCCGCCCTGGCCTGGCAGGCCCGCAGGGCCTTGAGCAGGCCCTGATCCCCCGCCCCGGCGGCCTCCCCGCCCCAGGTATCGAAATGCACCAGATCGGTCACCGGCAGACGCTCGCGCCAACCGGCGGACTCCAGCTCCGGACGGTCCTTGAACTCGCTGACCCGGCCGATGCACAGGTAGGCCACGGGGACGATGCGCTCGGGCAGCCCCAGGATCCCGCGCAGTTCCGCGGGGTGCAGGATGCTCACCCAGCCCACCCCCAGACCCTCGCTGCGGGCGGCGAGCCACAGGTTCTCCACGGCGCAGGCGACGCTGTACAGGTCCATGGCCGGATCGTGGGTGCGCCCGATCACCACCGGCCCCGCCCGCTCCGGATCGCAGGTGATGCACAGGTTCACGGGGGACTCCAGGATCCCCTCCAGCTTGAGCCCCTGGTAGAGCCGGCGCCGCTCCCCCTCGAACATCCCGGCGGCCTCCGCGTTGGCCCGGGTGAAGGCCTCGTGCACCCGCGCCTTCACCCCCGGATCCCGCACCACCACGAAGCTCCAGGGCTGCATGAACCCCACCGAAGGGGCGAAGTGGGCGGCGGTGAGGATGCGCGCCAGCACGGGATCCGGCACCGGGTCCGGCAGGAACTGGCCGCGCACATCGCGCCGCAGCAGGATGTTGCGGTAGATGGCCTCGCGCTGGGATGCGCCGAAGGCGTGGTCCGGTGTCTCGTGGTCTGGCATGGCCTGCGCTCCTGAGTTGGGTTTCCCGGCATCATACCGGCAGGGCGCTCCGGCGTTGAGCTGCCCCCGGCGGCGGCTGCTATCCTCGGGAAGGACAGGACATCCCCGGAGGCCGCCACCATGACCCAAGCCCGCGTCGCCTTGATCACCGGGGCCGCCCGCGGCATCGGCCTGGGCATCGCCCGCCGGCTGGTGGAAGGCGGCTGGCAGGTGGTGCTGGCGGACCGGGATGCACCGGCCTGCGAACGGGCCGCCGCCCACCTGGGCGGGGCGGCCATGGCCATCTCCCTGGACGTGCGTGATGAAGCGGCCATCCGGGACCTGGCGCGCACCCTGGAAGCACGGTACGAGGGCCTGGACGGCCTGGTGAACAATGCCGGTGTGGCCGACCCCATCTGCGGCCCCATCGAGACCCTGGAACTGGAGCGCTGGAATCAGTGGATCGAGACCAATCTCACCGGCCCCTTCCTGATGTGCAAACACACCCTGCCCCTGCTGCGCAGCCGCCGCGGGGCCATCGTCCACATCGGCTCCACCCGGGCGCTGCAGTCCGAGCCCCACACCGAGGCCTACGCCGCCAGCAAGGGGGGGCTCGCGGCCTTTACCCACGCCCTGGCGGTGAGCGCGGGGCCGGAGGTGCGCGTGAACGCCATCCACCCGGGATGGATCGACACCCGCCCCGAGACGGAGCGACGCAATGAACCCCTGCGCCCCGTGGATCACCGCCAGCACCCGGTGGGGCGCGTGGGGGAGCCGGCGGACGTGGCCGCCCTGGCCGCCTTCCTGCTGGGCCCCGAGGCGGGGTTCATCACCGGCCAGGCCTGGGCGGTGGACGGCGGCATGACCCGGCGCATGATCTACGCCGAGTGACCCACAACAACGCCAACAGGAGACCCCATGGAGACCACCACCCTCGCCCAACTTCCCCTCGAGGCCTCGCGCATCGCCCTGGGCACCTGGGCCATCGGCGGCTGGATGTGGGGCGGCACCGACGACGAGACCTCCATCCGCACCGTCCACGCCGCCCTGGACCAGGGCATCAACCTCATCGACACCGCCCCCGTCTATGGCTTTGGCAAATCCGAGGAGTTGGTGGGGGAGGCCATCCGCCGCCGTGGCAAACGCGACCAGGTGCTCATCGCCACCAAGGTAGGCCTGGAATGGACCCCCGACGAGGCCGTGTTCCGCAACGCCAGCGCCGGGCGCATCCGCACCGAGGTGGAAGACTCCCTGCGCCGCCTGCAGACGGACTACATCGACCTCTACCAGGTGCACTGGCCCGACCCCGTGACCCCCGTGGAGGAGACCGCCGAGGCCATGGCCCGGCTGCTGCAGGAGGGCAAGATCCGCGCCGTGGGGGTGAGCAACTTCAGCCCGGCGCAGATGGAGCGCTTTCGCCAGGTGGCGCCCCTGCACACCTGCCAGCCCCCGTACAACCTCTTCGAACGCGGCATCGAGGCGGACGTGCTGCCCCACTGCCGCGAGCACGGCATCCAGGTCCTGGCCTACGGCGCCCTCTGCCGCGGCCTGCTCAGTGGCCGCATGGGCCCCGACACCACCTTCCAGGGCGATGACCTGCGCCAGTCCGACCCCAAGTTCCAGCAGCCGCGTTTCGGCCAGTACCTGGCCGCGGTCCGCGCCCTGGACCGCTTCGCCCGGGAGCGCTTCGACAGCGACGTCCTGCACCTGGCCGTGCGCTGGCTCCTGGACCACGGCGCCGACATCGCCCTCTGGGGCGCCCGCCGCCCCGAACAGGTGGCCAGCGTGAACCGCGTGATGGAGGTGCAACTCACCGCCGAGGACCACGCCGAGATCGACCGCATCCTCGATGCCCACATCACCGACCCGGTGGGCCCCGAATTCATGGCCCCGCCCGCACGCGGGGGATAACTCGTATGGGATATGGAGACAGGGGCGATCATCCATCCCGGATCCGATCCCCAGTACCCCGCCCCAGGAGGGTCAGCAGCAGATACCTGAAATAATCCCTCGGGGTCAGTTGCAGCATCCGAGCATCGGTCTCTGCCAGTCTTTTGGGTTCGGACATGTCGATGCCGTTCACCTGGGCCAGACCCGTGATCCCCGGCCGCACGGCAAACACCCCACGCTGTTCCCGCTCACGGATCAGTTCATGCTGGTTGAACAGACAAGGCCGCGGCCCCACCAGGCTCATCTCCCCCTTGAGCACATTCCACAACTGCGGCAGTTCGTCCAGCTTGGTACGACGCAGGAAACGGCCAAAAGGCGTCACCGCCGAACCATCGGCCAGATGGGTGGCCACAGAGGCCGTATCCGGTTGCATGGTACGGAATTTGATCAGTGTGAACGGACGCTGCCCGCGCCCCACCCGGGTCTGCCGAAACAGGGGCGAACGCGTATCCACCCAGCCCAGGCCAGCCAATAACAGCAGCACCGGAAATCCGACGATCAACCCCAGGAGAGAAAACACCAAATCCAGAACACGAATCACGATCTTTCAAACACCCTAACCCACGAGAACCCATGAGGATGCCAGCCATCCAGGGCATCCGCCCCAAACCGCAACATACGTTGTCTTCACTGGCTAGAATACCACCAGATCCTCCCGATCCACGGTATTGCCTTCGGCCCTCTCCCATCGGCATCAACGGCCCTCCATCCCCGAAGACCTCCTGCTAGACTCAAGGCCATCGTATCCTACCCCCTTCTGGGTTCCACACGGAGAAGATGAAGCCCCATGTCCACGAAAGAGCACGATCTGTTTTCCCGGCTGTATGCCGGTGCCCTGGATCTGAAGAACCGCATCGTGATGGCCCCCATGACCCGCTCCCGGGCCGGGGAGGACGGCGTGCCGGGCGAGCACGTGGCCACCTACTACGCGCAGCGGGCGCAGGCGGGGATGATCATCACCGAGGGGACCTACCCCTGCCCCATGGGCAAGGGCTATGTGCGCACCCCGGGGATCTACACCGAGGCGCAGATGGAGGCCTGGGGGCGGGTGACCAAGGCGGTGCATGATGCGGGCGGGGTCATCGTGCTGCAGCTGATGCACGCCGGGCGCATCTCCGATCCCGCCTTCCTGCCGGACGGGGCCACACCGGTGTCCGCCTCGGCGGTGCGCCCCGAGGGGCAGTCCTACACCGACGAGGGTCCCAGGCCCCATGTCACCCCCCGGGCGCTGGAGGTGCACGAGATCCATGAGGTGATCGAGGATTATCGCATCGCCACGGCCATGGCCTTCCAGGCGGGGTTCGACGGGGTGGAGCTGCACGCCGCCTCGGGCTACCTGCCGGAGCAGTTCCTGTGCTCGTCCACCAACCGCCGCGAGGATGCCTACGGCGGCAGCGTGGAGAACCGGGCCCGCTTCATCCTGGAGCTGCTGGAGGCCATGACCTCCGTGCGCAGCGGCGACTACATCGGCATCAAGCTGGCGCCGGAGATGGGCTTCAACGACATCCAAGACGACAACCCCCAGGAGACCTACGGCTACCTGGTGGATCAGCTGGGGGATTTCCGTCTGGCCTACCTGCACGTGGCCCGGATCGGCAACCCGTCCACGGACTACCACGCCCTACTGCGGCCGCGCTTCCGGGGGGATGCCTATCTCGCCGGCGGCGGCCTCAGCCGCGAGTCCGGTGAGGCCATGATCCGCTCCGGCCAGGCGGACGCGGCGGTCTATGGCACGCCCTTCATCGCCAATCCGGACCTGCCGGAGCGCTTCCGCCGCAACGCCCCGCTGGCCAAGGCGGACCCGGACACCTTCTACACCCCCGGCCCCAAGGGCTATATCGACTATCCCACCCTGGACGGCTGAACGGACAGGCCAACAGGGCGGTCACGACACGGAGGTCATCATGCCCATCACCGACTGGCCGGCGCAGGAACGGCCCCGCGAGAAGCTGCTCAACCGGGGCCCCCAGGCCCTGTCCGACGCCGAGCTCCTGGCCATCTTCCTGCGCACCGGCGTGGCCGGGCGCACGGCGGTGGACCTGGCCCGGGACCTGCTCATCCGTTTCGGCGGCCTGCGCCCGCTGCTGCAGGCCGACGTGAAGGCCTTCTGCGACGCCCGGGGCCTGGGGACGGCCAAGTACGCCCAGCTCCAGGCGGTACTGGAGATGGGGCGGCGACACCTCTCGGAGCAGCTTAAGCGGGGGGACGCCATCACCTCGCCGGATCACACCCGGCACTATCTCGCAGCGCGGCTTAGGGATCACCCCTTTGAGGTGTTCGCCTGCCTGTTCCTGGACAACCGCCACCGGGTCCTGGCCTTCGAGGAGCTGTTTCGCGGCACCATCGACGGCGCCAGCGTGCACCCCCGGGAGGTGGTGCGCCGGGCCCTGCACCACAACGCCGCCGCCCTCATCCTGGCCCACAACCATCCCTCGGGGGTGGCCGAACCCTCTGCCTCGGACGAGGCCATCACCCGGCGCCTGAAGGAGGCCCTGGCCCTGGTGGACATCCGTGTGCTGGACCATATCATCGTGGGGGACGAACTCATCTCCCTGGCCGAGCGCGGCATGATCTGAGGGGGTCCGGCCACGGCGGGCTCAATCCCGGGCCGCTGCTGCCGTTAACCCGGGCAAGCGCACCGAATCCAACCCAAGGTGGCAACCATGGCAACGCGATCCCCGAGCCTGATGAAACTGGTCTCCCTCACCCGGGGCAACGAGGAGATCACCCCGCTGCTGGCCGACTACATCCAGCGCAAGTACCACGTGAAGGACATCTCCACCTTCATCTCCCAGCCCGTGGAGGGGGTGGAGGACAAGGACGCCCTCTACGAGCAGTGGGCGCAGTGGATCGAGGAGGACCAGCTGGAGAACTTCATGATCGACAACCCGGCCATCGAGGACACCCCCGCCGAACCGGAGCGGCCCGCCCTGCGGGCGGTGCCCTCCTCCGCAGAGACGGCCCAGGACACAACCCAGGGCGATGAAGAGCCCCCCATGGAGGACTCCGAGGCGGCGGAGGAGGCCCTGTTCCGCTCCCACATGGAGGGGGCCGAGGACCTGATGGCGGAGGCCGAGCCCCACGAGGAGGCCGCCCTCGCCGAAGCCATGGAAGAGGCCCGGGAGATGGAGGCGGCCCTGGACGAAGAACCCCCGGCCGAGGCGGCCCAGGCCGCGGAGGCCACCGACCAGGCGGCCGACGAGAGCATGGCCACCATGGCTGCAGAGGCCGGGGACGGCGCAGCCGAGGCCCCGTCCGAGGACGACGAGCTCATGGCCGCCCCCACGGCGCAAGGCGGGGATGCCCCGGCGGAATCCCAGGCTGAGGGGGAAACCGCCCAGGCCAGCGGGGACGAGGACATGGCCGCCCTGATGGCCGAGGCCGAAGGCCAGTCCACCGAGCCCCAGGCCCAGGAAGGCGCCCCCCCGCAGGAGGAAGGGGATCAGGCTGCCCCCCAGGAGATGCAGGGCGAAATGAAAGAAGAAGACGCCGCCCAGGCCGACGGGGATGACGGCATGGCCGCCATGGCGGCGGACATGGAGGGGCAGACCGAGGCCGCTCCCGAAGCGCAAGAGACCGCCGCGGCGATGGAACCGGAGGTGTCGCAGGCCTCCCCCGCCGAAGACGAAAGCCCCACGACAACAAACCCCCAGGAGAACGCCATGCCCCTGCAGACCCAGCCCGCCGCCGAAGCCACCCCGTCCGCCGCGGAGGCGGGACCGAATGGGGGCGTGGAAGGCGCCATCCGCGCCCTGGTGCAGGCGGAACTGCAGCAGGAGATCGCCCGCATGCCCCAGCCGGAGCCGCCGGTGTCCGAGGACCGCATCCGGGAGATCGTGCGCGAGGAGGTCCGGGCCCTGCTGCGCAACATCCTCTCCTGAACCGGGAGAGGGGCAGCGGCAACCAGGACCGGGGAAGGCACCACCCCGCCCGAGCGGGCGGGGAACCCGTCAGAGATAGGGGGTCATGAGGCGGGCCACCCCGTCCCGCAGGCGCACCGGCAGGCTGCGGGCGTCCACCTCCTCCAGGGTCACCTGCCGGGCCCCGGCCAGGCGCCCATCCGCCCACTCGGTGAGGGACCGGGCCAGATCCGCATCGTAGCACTCCATGTCGAATTCGAAGTTGAGCCGCAGGCTGCGGGGGTCCCAGTTGGAGGAGCCCAGCAGCACCCATTGCGCGTCCACCACCAGGAGTTTGGTGTGATCGAAGGGGGGCGGTGAGAAGGCGATGCGGCAGCCCCGCTCCAGGAGCTGCCAGTGCAGGGCCTGGGAGGCCCAGTGCACCAGGATCTGGTTGTTGCGCCCCGGCAGCAGGATGTCCACCCGCACCCCCCGCAGGGCAGCGGCGTTGAGGGCGGAGATGAGCACCTCGTCCGGCAGGAAGTAGGGGGTCATCAGAACCACCCGCTCCCGGGCCTCCGCCAGGGCGGTGTGGATCAGCTGGCGCAGGGGGTCGCGGTGCTCGTCGGGGCCGTCCACCACGCCCCGGGCCAGGGCCGGCCCCACGTGGGGCAGCGGCGGGAAGAAGGCCTCCCCTTCCAGGGTCTCGCCGCAGACGAAGTGCCAGTCCTCGCAGAAGAGGGTCTGCATGTGGGCCACCACCGGCCCCTCCACCTGGAAGTGCAGGTCGCGGATGGCGCCGCGGTCCGCATCGCTGCGGCGGTGCCCCTCGCGGATGTTCATGCCGCCGGTGAAGCCCAGGCAGCCGTCCGCCACCAGCAGCTTGCGGTGGTTGCGCAGGTTGATGGCCCCCAGGCTGCGCGGCAGGTGCATGGGCAGGAAGAGCTGGGCATCCACCCCCATCTGGCGCAGGGCGCGGACGGCGCTGCGCCGGCTGTAGCGGGCCCCCACGCCGTCGATGAGCACGCGCACGGCCACGCCCCGGGCCGCCGCCTCCCCCAGGGCGCGGATGAAGGTCTCCCCGGTGGGATCGAAGTCGAAGATGTAGGTGGACAGGCTGATCTGCCGCTGTGCCTGGCCGATGGCCTGGAGCATGGCCGGATAGGCCTCGTTGCCGCCAAAGAGGGGCTGGATGCGGTTTCCGGGAGTGAGGTTGAAGGGGCTCAGGGCGTCCCCGGCCCGGGCCAGGCGCTGCCAGCGCTCCGGCACCAGCAGGGCCCCGTCCATGGGGGCGGGTTCCCGCGTCCCCGCCTGCGGGCGCAGGGCGCGGGCGGTGCGGGCGATGCGGTTCACCCCCAGCAGCCAGTAGAGCACCGAGCCCAGCAGGGGCAGGAGCATGATCAGGCCCACCCAGGCGATCACCGCCCGGGTATCCCGCTTGTAGATCACGGCGTGCCCGGCGCTGTACACGGCGAAGGCGAAAACGCCCAGGGCGGCGCCGCTGGCCACCAGGGCCGACCAGTCGGACACGGGTACTTCCCCCTCGATTCCATGCGCATGGGCCTTGACCATAACAGCTTCCCGACGGCCCCTGAAGCCGGGACCTGGGGGCGTCCCCCGCGGGGGATCCCCCGGACCTGCTAAGATGGCGGCCCTGTCCCTCCCCCTTGATCGGAGATGCCGTGTCCGAACATGCCACTGAACTCAGCGACCGCCCCACCAGCCTGAACCTGCGGGTGCTCTGGCGTCTGGCCGGGTTTGCCCGTCCCCACCTGGGGCGGATGATCGCCGCGGTCGCCGCCCTGGTGGCGGGGTCCGGGGCGGTGCTGGCCTTCGGCGCCGTGCTGCGGGTGGTCATCGACCGGGGCCTGAGCGCGGGGGATCCGGATGCCCTGAACCAGGGCCTGTGGCTGCTGCTCACCGTGGTGGGGGTGATGGCCGTGGCGGTGGCCCTGCGCCTGTACCTGGTCACCTGGATCGGGGAGCGGGTGGTGGCGAACCTGCGCCGGGCGGTGTTCGAACGGGTGCTGCGCCTGGACCCGGGGTTCTTCGAGATCACCCGCACCGGCGAGGTGATCTCCCGGCTCACCACGGACACCTCCCTGGTGCAGGTGGTGGTGGGCTCCACCCTGGCCATCGCCGTGCGCAACGCCCTGCTCTTCGCCGGGGGCCTGGCCATGATGGCCGTCACCAGCCCCAAGCTCACCCTCTGGGTGATGCTGGGGGTGCCCCTGGTGTTCATCCCCATCTGGATCCTGGGCCGGCACGTGCGCCGCCTGTCCCGGGAGACCCAGGACCGGGTGGCGGACATCGGCGCCTATATCGACGAGGCCCTCTACGGCATCCGCACGGTGCAGGCCTTCTGCCACGAGGCGGTGGATGCCGTGCGCTACGGGCGCCAGGTGGAGCGGGCCTTCGACGCCGCCATCCGGCGCACGCGGGTGAGCGCCCTGCTCAGCGCCGTGGTCATGCTGCTGGTGTTCACCGCCATCAGCCTGGTGCTGTGGACGGGGGGGCACGACGTGCTCCAGGGATACATGACCAACGGCCAGCTGGCCGCCTTCGTCTTCTACGCCGTGCTGGTGGCCGGGTCCGTGGGGGCCCTGAGCGAGGTCATCGGCGAGCTGCTGCGGGCCGCCGGGGCCGCGGAGCGCCTCATGGAACTGCTGGACACGGAGCCGGCCATCGCCCCGCCGGCCCGGCCCGTGCCCCTGCCGGAACCCCCCGAGGGGCGGGTGGCCCTCTGCGATGTGGTGTTCCGCTACCCGTCACGGCCCGAACCGCCGGCCCTGGCGGGGGTGAGCCTGGACCTGGCCCCCGGGGAGAAGGTGGCCCTGGTGGGGCCCTCCGGTGCGGGCAAGTCCACGGTGATGCAGCTGCTGCTGCGCTTCTACGACCCGGAGACCGGCGGCATCCGCTTCGACGGCGTGGACCTGCGCCAGGCGGACCCCGCCGCCCTGCGCCGGCGCATCGCCCTGGTGCCCCAGGACGCGGTGATCTTCGGCGCCGATGCCTGGGAGAACATCGCCTTCGGGATGGAGGGGGTGGACCGGGCGCACATCCGCCGCGCCGCCGACGCCGCCCATGCCAGCGAGTTCCTGGATCGTCTGCCGGGGGGCTTCGACAGCCACCTGGGGGAACGGGGGGTGCGCCTCTCCGGCGGGCAGCGCCAGCGCATCGCCATCGCCCGGGCCATCCTGCGGGATCCCGCCCTGCTGCTGCTGGACGAGGCCACCAGCGCCCTGGACGCGGAGAGCGAACGCCTGGTGCAGGAGGCCCTGGAACGGCTCATGGAGGGGCGCACCACGCTGATCATCGCCCACCGCCTGGCCACGGTACGCAAGGCGGACCGCATCGTGGTGATGGACCAGGGCCGCATCGTCGCCTGCGGCACCCACGAGGAACTGGTGGCCCAGGGCGGCCTCTACGCCCGCCTGGCGGCCCTGCAGTTCCGGGACGCGGGCGGCGGGGAGGGGCCTCAGGTGCGCACGAGCAGGACGTCCGCCCCCTTGACCTGATGCACCACGCGGCGGGCCACGCCCCCCAGGAGGGCATCCGCCAGCCGGTTGCGGCCGTGGGTGCCCATGACCACCAGCTGGGCGTCCCATTCGTCCACGGCCTTTTGCAGCTCGTCCGGGGCGTAGCCCATGCGCAGCTGGCCCTGCACCCGGTCCGGATGCACGTCGGCGTTGAGCAGGAAGGCGTCCAGTTCCTGCTGGCGCTCGGCGCGCACCTCCGCCTTGATGCGGTCCACCTCGCTGCGCTCCACGCGGTTGCGCAGGACGTTGTCCAGGGCGTCCAGGTTGTACACGTGCAGCACGCGCAGGACCTGCTCCGGGACCAGATCGGCGGCCAGCTGCAGGGCCGAACGGGTGCGCTCGGAGAAGTCCGCCGGCACCAGGACGCGCTCGTAGGGACCTTGCGCCGGGCGCTTGACCACCAGCACGGGGAGGTCGGTATGATGCACCAGGTTCAGGGTGGTGCTGCCCAGCAGCACGTCGTGCACCCCCTGGTGGCCGTGGGACCCCACCACGATCAGGTCCGCGCCCCAGCCCCGGGCCTCCTTCAGGATCTGCCGGTAGCCCTGGCCCTGGATGCAGTGGTACTCGATGCCGCCGTCCTCCGGGGCGCCAAGGCCGCGCATGTGTTCCACCAGGGCCTGCTCCGTGGCCTCGGTCAGGTCGGTCATCATCTCCCCCGACCGGCCCCGCAGATGCGCCATGACCGCCTCGTTCACGTCCGGGGCGTTGACCACCGTGAGCACCTGCAGACGGGCGCCGTGATCCCGGGCCAGCTGCAGGGCGCGGCGGCCCGCCGCCTCGGCGCCGGGGGACAGGTCGGTGGCATGGAGGATCTTTTCCAGGGGCATGACGTGGATCTCCGCCGCGGCGCCGCGCGGGATGCGGGGACCGCGGATGGGCTGGATGGTTCGGTCTCCATTCAGTGTCGCACAGTTTGGGAGAGTTTCAAGCGGGACGCGGCCTGGCTGCTCATGGGCATCGCCCGCCGCGGCCCGCTGCCCGCGGAGCCCGCGTCCTGATCTTCTGCCCCATACACAGGCCCCCTCACCGTCACGCATCGGAGGTGTCATGTCCCCGCATCAGAATCCCATCCGCTTCACCGGCGCCCACGGCACGCAGCTCTCGGCCCGCCTGGACCTGCCCGAGGGCCCGCCGCGGGCCTATGCCCTGTTCGCCCACTGCTTCAGCTGCTCCAAGGACGTGCTCGCGGCGGTGCGCCTGAGCTCGGCCCTGCGCTCCCACGGCATCGCCCTGCTGCGCTTCGATTTCACCGGCCTGGGCAACAGCCAGGGGGACTTCTCCAACACCAACTTCAGTTCCAACCTGGAGGACCTGCGCCGCGCGGCGGACTACCTGCGCCGCGAGCACCAGGCACCGCAGATCCTCATCGGCCACAGCCTGGGGGGCGCGGCGGTGCTCTCCGTGGCGGGGGAGATCCCCGAGGTGCGGGCCGTGGCCACCATCAACGCCCCCAGCGACGTGGCCCATGTGACCCATCTCTTTGGTGAGACCCTGGAGACCATCAAGTCCCAGGGCACGGCGGAGGTCTCCCTGGCGGGGCGCACCTTCCATATCCAGAGGCAGTTCATCGAGGACCTGGACAACCACCAGGTGCTGGACAAGGTGGCCCAGTTGCGCCGCCCGCTGATGATCTTCCACTCCCCCCAGGACCCGGTGGTGTCCGTGGAGCATGCGGCGCGGATCTACAAGGCGGCCAAGCATCCCAAGAGCTTCGTCTCCCTGGACCGGGTGGACCATATGCTCACGCGGCCGGAGGACGCCAACTACGTGGCGGCCATGCTCACGGCCTGGGCCGCGCGCTTTCTGGACCCGCAGCAACCGGCGGTGGAGAAGGGGGATGTGCTGTCGGCGGAGAACGGCGCCGGGGACTACGCCCAGACGGTGCAGGTGGGCCCCCACCGCCTCACGGCGGACGAGCCGGAGGCCAAGGGGGGCAATGACCTGGGGCCAAGCCCCTATGAACTGGTGATGGCGGGCCTGGGGGCCTGCAGCAGCATCACCCTGCGCATGTACGCCCAGCGCAAGCAGTGGCCGCTGGAGCACGTGGCGGTGCGGGTGCACCACGATGAGGTGGACGACCCCCAGGCCGCCCCCGGCACCCGGCCCCGGAAGATGGACCGGTTTCAGCGGGAGATCCTGCTGGAGGGGGACCTGGATGCGGAGCAGCGCAAGCGCCTGCTGCAGATCGCCGACCGCTGCCCCGTGCACCGCATGCTCCGCTCCGGGGCGCTGATCGAGTCCAGGCTGCGGGAGGCCCCGTCCGGGGCGGGTACGGATGCAGGGGAAGAGGATCCGGGGGCATGACCGCCCCCGCGCCACGGGCCGCGCCGGGAGGGAACCCGGGGCAGCGGCAACCCCCATCCCGGGGGCGGGGCGATCCCGTCGCCGGGGAGGGCGGGGGATCAGTGCTTGTAGCGGTAGCTGATGCGGCCCTTGGTGAGGTCGTAGGGGGACATCTCCAGCTTCACCTTGTCACCGCTGACGACGCGGATGCGGTAGCGGCGCATCTTGCCGGAGGCATAGGCCTGCACATGCACGCCGTTGTCCAGTTCCACCTTGAAACGCTGGTCGGGCATCACGTCGGTGACGGTGCCTTCCATCTCGATGAGATCTTCTTTCTTCGCCATATCAATACCTCTCTGGGGCCCGGATCGGGTCCGTTGTGCCTCGGCCCGGGTCCTGCTTTGGGGTGAATCGGAATGTCGGCCGGCACCATGCAACCGCGCCACCGGGGATCTCCGGGGTGCGAGCGGGCCGCGCCTGCGGTGGCCCGGTGCGGGGTACGGATGGATGGCCCGGGGACACGCGGGCCTGTCCTGGGGTGCCTTCGGCTCGAGGGAGGAGGAAGGGCGGCACCCGGGGCCGACCGCATACTCTACGCTTCGGAGGACACAGTATACATGAATCGTCAAGGCCTTTCAGGTCCGGGAAGCCCCCGGACCCGAAAGGCCCCGCCCGCAGGGGATCAGGCCCCGGTACCGGAGGAACCCGCAGGTCCGGCCGACGAAGCGGTCGAAGACGAGGGGGTGGAGGAGGGAGTCGCGGGGGCGGATGCCGCCTTCTCCGGGGCGGCCCCGGCAGGGGCAGTGGTCTCGTCCGCGGCCTTGCCCGCCTTGGCATCGCCGCCCGTGCCCCCGCTGGCGGGGGCCGCCGCGGCTGGACTGCCGCCATCCGTACCCTGGGCGGCGGCGCCGGTGGCGGCCGGGGCCTTCTTGGCCGCGCCCCCAGCGGTGGCGGTCCCCGTGGTGCCCTGGGCGGCCTTCGCTGCCTTTGTGGCCTTTGCGGCCTGTTTCGCCTTGCGCGCCTCGGCCCGTTCCTGTACCTCCCGGAAGGCCTCGTCCACCCGGGCCTTCACCCGGGCCTGGGTGATGGGCTGGTCGGTGCGGATCCGGGCCAGGGGCAGTTCCAGGTGCTCGCAGACCTCCGCCAGGAAGCGGTCGGGGTCATGCACCTGCCCCTTGCGCTCGCCGCTGCGGCAGCGCACGGCGCAGGAGACATCGAAGGCATCCTTGCCGCAGAGGACGAAATCGAACTGTTCGTGCCGGATGCGTTCCTCCGCCGCCTCCATCAGGGGCTGGTCGGGGGTGGGCTTCACGGCCACCACATCCTGGGCGTTGACCTTGGGGAGCACGCGGCGCTCGTTGCCGTACTCGGCCTCCAGGGCCTGGAGCACCTGGGCCTCCGTATCCGAGAGCAGCCGCTCGCGCTTCTCATAGCATCCGGAATGGGGCGGGGGCAGGGCGACCCGGGCGTTGTAGTAGCTGTAGAACATCACCGCGGTGCCAGCAAAGATCAGGACAAGGATTGCTTCCACCATCTGAACATCCCTCCGTCGGATTGGGTGTCATCCGGGAACGGGGCCGGTTGTTCTCGGGTTCGGACCATTTCCCGGTAACTGGGGCTGGGCCACAGGAGCGCAGTCAACCGATTTTGGGGGGCGGGAAGACCCAATGACAAGCTCGTTCGTGGGGTTTTTTGCCCCAGGTCGGGATCCGGGGCGACCGGCGGGGTCAGGGATGCAGCCCCCCCAGGGCCTCCAGGAGCCGGTCCACCTCATCCTCGTCATGGGCCGCGCTCAGGGTCACCCGCAGGCGCGCACCCCCCTCGGGGACCGTGGGGGGGCGGATGGCGGGCACCAAAAATCCCGCCTGCAGCAGGCGCCGGCTGAGGTCCACGGCACGCCCGGCGTCCCCCACGAGGACCGGCTGGATGGGGGTCTGGCTGGGCATGAGCGCCAGTCCCAGCTGCGCCGCCCCGCTGCGGAAGCGGTGCACGTGGGCGTGCAGCCGGGCGCGGCGCTCGGGCTCGTCGACCAGCACCCGCAGGGCCTCGCGGGCGGCCTCGGCCACCGGGGCGGGCATGGCGGTGGTGTAGATGTAGGTGCGGGCCGACTGGATCAGGGTCTCGATGAGGGCCTCGGAGCCGGCCACGAAGGCCCCGGCGGTGCCCAGGGCCTTGCCCAGGGTGCCCATGAGGACGGGCACCCGCCGCGCATCCAGACCCAGGTGTTCCAGAGTGCCCGCGCCGGTGGCGCCGAGGACGCCAAGAGCGTGGGCGTCATCCACCATGAGCCAGGCCCTGGCGGCGGCGGCCCGCTCCGCCAGGGCGGGCAGCGGCGCCAGGTCGCCGTCCATGGAGAAGACGCCATCGGTGCTCACCAGGATCTCGCGCCCGTCCCCCTCCAGGGCCGCCAGGCACCGGGCCAGGTCCTGATCATCGCCGTGGCGATAGCGGCGCAGGCGCGCGCCGCAGACAGCGGCGGCATCGATGAGGGAGGCGTGGTTGAGGCGGTCCTGCAGCAGGTGGTCGCCCCGTCCGAGCAGGGCCTGGGCCACCCCCAGGTTGGCCATGTAGCCGGTGGAGAAGAGCAGGGCGCGCTCGCGTCCGGTGAAGGCGGCCAGTTCCTCTTCCAGGGCGTGGTGGGCGCGGCTGTGGCCGTTCACCAGGTGGGCCGCCCCGGCGCCGACGCCGTAGCGTTCGGCGCCGCGCTTCAGGGCCGCCACCAGGCGCGGATGGGCGGCCAGCCCCAGGTAGTCGTTGCTGCAGAAGGCCAGCAGCGAGCGGCCGTCCACCGTCTGCCGGGGGGCCTGGGGGCCCTCCAGCACGCGCCGGCTACGGTAGCGGTCCCCGGCACGGCGCTGCGCCAGTTCGGCGGCCAGATCGCGCACGGCAGCGGCCTCAGGCGGCGTCGCTCTCCTGATCCTGCAGGCTGCGGGTGCGCAGGCCCAGGCGGCGCATGAGCTGGTCGTCGTGGTTCTCGGTGGCGTTGTCGGTGGTGAGCAGCTTCTCGCCGTAGAAGATGGAGTTGGCGCCGGCGAAGAAGCACAGGGCCTGCATCTCGTCGCTCATCTCGCTGCGCCCGGCGGAGAGGCGTACATGGGAGCGGGGCATGAGGATGCGCGTGGCAGCGACGATGCGCACGAACTCCAGGGGGTCGATGGGTTCGCTCTCGGCCAGGGGCGTGCCTTCCACCCGCACCAGGTTGTTGATGGGCACGGACTCCGGATGGCGCGGGAGGTTGGCCAGCTGCTGCAGCAGGCTGGCGCGGTCGCGGCGGGATTCGCCCATGCCCAGGATGCCGCCGGAGCAGACGTTGATGCCGGCGTCGCGCACATGGGCCAGGGTCTCCAGGCGGTCCTGGTAGGTGCGGGTGGTGATCACCTGGCCGTAGTATTCCGGCGAGGTGTCCAGGTTGTGGTTGTAGTAGTCCAGGCCGGATTCCTTCAGCCGGCGGGCCTGCATCTCGGTAAGCATGCCCAGGGTCATGCAGGTCTCCAGGCCCAGTTCGCGCACGCCCCGGACCATCTCGATCACCTTGTCCAGGTTCTTGTCCGTGGGGTTGCGCCAGGCGGCCCCCATGCAGAAGCGGGTGGCCCCCTCCGCCTTGGCCTTGCGCGCCTCCTCCAGCACCTCCTCCACCGACATCAGGCGCTCGGGCTCCACCTCGGCATGGTGGTGGGCGCTCTGGGAGCAGTAGCCGCAGTCCTCCGAGCAGGCCCCGGTCTTGATGGAGAGCAGGCGGCTCACCTGGATCTCATTGGGATCGAAGTGGGCCCGGTGCACCGTGTGGGCCTCGAACAGCAGGTCGTTGAAGGGGCGCTCCAGGAGGTGGAGGATCTCGTCCACCGCCCAGTCGTGACGGAGTTCAGCCATGTTCAGGCTCCTTGGGGATAGCCAGGTCTTGCCAGTGTCCCCGTCCCATGCGCAGGATGGCGCAAGACGGGGAGGATGATCGCGGCGGCCATGCGCCCCTGGATCCGGGACCGGAACGACTCCGGCGGGAAGAAGGGGGCGACCGCCCGGCGGCTTCGCCGCGATAGGCCGGACACTGTGTGCCCGATCCCGGGCCGGATAGCCGCTGAGACGTCCCGGGGCAGCGGCAATATAACGCAATACAGGCCATGGTGACAGGGAGGTAAACCATGCCCCATCCCTTGTGGTCCCGCATCGGCGGCGCCCTCGTGGAGACCCTCTACCCGCCGCTGTGCCTGTGCTGCGGCGCGCCGGGGCAGGGGGGGATGGACCTGTGTCCCGACTGCGCCCGGGAGTTGCCCCTGGCCGGGCCTGCCTGCCAGCGCTGCGCCCGCCCCCTGCCCGCCGCCGCAGGCCCCATTTGCGGGGACTGCCTGCGGCACCCGCCCGCCTTCGACGCCGCCCGGGCGGCCCTGCGCTACCAGTGGCCCGTGGATACCTGGATCGCCCGCTTCAAGTTCCGCGGGCGCCTCAACCACGGCCGGCTGCTGGCCCGGCTCATGGCCGGGCAACTGCTCCCCGGGGCGCAGCCCCCCGACTGCATCCTGCCGGTCCCCCTGCACCGCCACCGCCTGGCGCAGCGGGGGTTCAACCAGGCGGCGGAACTGGCCCGCCCCCTGGCGCAGGCCCTGCAGGTCCCCCTGGTGCCGGATGCGGTGCGCCGCACCCGGGCCACCCCGCCGCAACAGACCCTGTCCGCCGCCCGCAGGCGGCACAACCTGCGCGGGGCCTTCGCGGTGCGGGCAGGCTTCGCCCCGGGGCATGTGCTGCTGGTGGACGATGTCATGACCACCGGCTCCACCCTGGACGAGCTGGCCCGCCGGCTGAAGGCGTCGGGGGTGCGTCGCGTGGAGGTGTGGGTGGCGGCGCGGGCGTGAAGCACGGTGCGGGCCGCGGGCTGCGCCGCCGGAGTAGGGTGTTCCGGCCCCCAGCGGCCGGTTCCCGGACGCGCCGTACAGTAAAGCCCCGCCGTTCAAGCCGGGGAGGATGTCAAAGGGCGTAGTCCGCCAACAGGCCCAGAAACACCGCGGCGCCGAACCAGTTGTTGTTCAGAAAGGCCCGGAAGCAATCCGCGGGCATGCGGTCGTGGATGAGGTACTGCTGATAGAGGGCCAGTGCGGCGGCCAGCGTCAGGCCCAGGTGGTACCACAGCCCCAACCCCGCCTGCTGCCCCAGGAGCACCAGCCCCAGGAGCACCAGGGCCTGCAGGGCGCCGATGATGCCCCGGTCCGCCTCGCCGAAGAGGATGGCGCTGGACTTGACCCCGATCTTCAGGTCATCCGCCCGGTCCACCATGGCATACATGGTGTCGTAGGCGGTGGCCCAGAGGATGGTGATGCAGAAGATGAGCCAGCCCACGGGCGGGGGCAGGGCGCCGGTCTGGGCGGCGAAGGCCATGGGGGCGCCCCAGCCGAAGGCCATGCCCAGGTGCACCTGGGGCAGGTGATGGTAGCGCTTCATGAAGGGGTAGGTGCCGGCCAGCAGCACCCCCACCACCGACAGGGCCACGGTGAGGGGGTTAGTGAGCAGCACCAGGCAGAAGGCGAGGAAGGCCAGCACCATGGCCACCGCCACCGCCTCCGCCGGGCGCACCCGCCGGCAGGCCAGGGGGCGGTCCCGGGTGCGCTGCACGCGGCCGTCGATGTGCCGGTCGGCGAAGTCGTTCATGGCGCAGCCGGCGGCCCGCATGAGGAAGACGCCCCCCACGAACACCCCCAGGATGAGGGGGTCCGGCGGCCCTTCGGCGGCGATCCACAGGGCCCAGAGGGTGGGCCAGAGCAGCAGCAGGGTGCCAATGGGGCGGTGCAGCCGCGCCAGCAGGGCGTACTGGATCAGCCTGGCTCGCACTCCCTTGGCGTAGTCGGCGGTCTCGGTATTCACGGCATCGGGGCCAATGCTGGGGATGGATGCTCCGCACCCGGCGGTCCCCGGTCTCCCGGCGCCGCGCAGGAACGGATCGAGTCTATCAGAGCCTAGCGCGCCGGGGACGCCCTGCCAAACCCGGCGCCCACGCCACGAAGCCCCCGTGGGCCCTGCCGGGCCCCGGGATGAGGCGATCTTCCCCATGCCCGGATCCTACAGCTCAAGGGGCGCCATGCCGGACGGGCCCCGGGCTTCCAGGAAGGTCTGAGGGGCCCCGGGGATCAGCGGGTCAGGGGCACGAAGGTCAGCTCCACGCGGCGGTTGAGGGCGCGCCCCCGGGCGGTATCGTTGCCGGCCACCGGACGGTGGGGGCCGAAGCCTACGGTTTCCAGGCGCACCGGCGCCACCCCCCGGCTCTCCAGGTAGCGGGCCACGCTCTCGGCGCGGCGGCGGGAGAGGTCCATGTTGTAGTCCACGCTGCCGGTGCTGTCGGTGTGCCCCGCCACCTGGATGGCGGTCTTCTCGTACTTCTTCGCCACCACGGCCACGGAGTCCAGCACGTCGTAGAACCGGGCCTTCACCTCCGCCCGGTCCACGTCGAAGGTGATGTTGCCGGGCATGTTCAACACCACGTTGTTCCCCACGCGGGTGACGCTCACGCCGGTGCCCTCCAGCTGCTGGCGCAGCTCCATCTCCTGACGGTCCATGTAGTTGCCCACGGCGCCGCCGGCCAGGGCGCCGATGCCGGCGCCGATCATGGCGCGCTGGGTGCGGTCGTGGTCGCCGCTGAGGCTACCCACCACGGCGCCGCCGATGGCCCCGATGGCGGCCCCCTTGGTGGCGTTGCTCACCTTCTCCTCCCGGGTGTAGGGGTCCAGGGTGGTGCAGCCGGCCAGGGCCACGGCGGCGGCGACGATGAGGGACGGGATCATGAAACGCATGGGACCAACCTCATTGGGAAGGGAATGGGAAAAGGGTACCCCCGCCCCGCGGGGACGGACGCGGCGTTCATCCACCGGGCCTCAGCTGCGCCCGCACCGGGGCGGTGTCCGGCCGGCAGCCGCGCCAGAGGCGGAAGGACTCGGCGGCCTGTTCCACCAGCATGCCCAGGCCGTCGGCGGTCCAGGCGGCACCGTGGTCCCGGCCCCAGCGCACGAAGGCCGTGGGGGTGTCGCCGTACATCATGTCATAGCAGCCGGCCCCGGGGGCCAGCAGGTCATCGGGCAGGGGCGGGACCTGGTCGCCCAGGCCGGCGGCGGTGGCGTTGATCACCAGATCGTATTGCCCCCCGGCCAGATCCTCCAGGCCGCCGCCGGTGACCGCCCCCAGGTCGGCGAAATCCGCCGCCAGATCCCGCGCCCGGGCGGCGGTGCGGTTGGCGATGTGCAGCGCGCCGACCCCCGCCTGCAGCAGGGGCTGGAGCACGCCCCGGGCCGCGCCCCCGGCCCCCAGCAACAGGACCCGGCGCCCGGCCAGGTCCTGATCCAGGTTGCGCGTCAGGTCGGTCACCAGGCCCGCCCCGTCGGTGTTGTCCCCTGCCAGGCGCCCGCCCTCCACCATGAGGGTGTTCACCGCCCCCGCGCGCCGGGCACGGGGGGCGAGGGTATCGGCCAGATCAAAGGCCTGGCGCTTGAAGGGCACGGTGACGTTGAAGCCCCGGTAGCCCCGCGCCACCAGATCGCGCACGGTGTCGGCGAAGCCGTCTTCCGGGGCCAGCACCGCCTCGTAGTCCATGGCCTGCCCCGTCTGGCGGGCGAACAGGCCATGGATGAGGGGGGACTTGCTATGGCCGATGGGGTTGCCAAGGACGGCGTAGCGGTCCTGAGCCATGGGCCTTCAGTCCATCCACTCCAGGGCCTGACGGGCGTAGTAGGTGAGGATGCCGTCCGCCCCGGCGCGCTTCATGCAGGTGAGGGCCTCCAGCACGCAGGCCTTCTCGTCGATCCAGCCGTTCTGGCCCGCCGCCTTGAGCATGGCGTACTCACCGCTCACATGGTAGGCGAAGGTGGGCACGCCGAAGGTCTCCTTCACCCGGCGCACGATGTCCAGGTAGGGCATGCCGGGCTTGATCATGACCATGTCGGCCCCTTCCTCCAGGTCCATGGCCACCTCCTGCAGGGCCTCGTCGGAGTTGTGGGGGTCCATCTGGTAGGTGTACTTGTTGCCGGCCCCCAGGTTGGCGGCGGAGCCCACGGCATCGCGGAAGGGGCCGTAGAAGCTGGAGGCGTACTTGGCGGAATAGGCCAGGATGCGGGTGTGGATGTGCCCGCCTTCCTCCAGGGCCTCGCGGATGGCACCGATGCGTCCGTCCATCATGTCCGAGGGGGCCACCACGTCGGCACCGGCCTCGGCGTGGGACAGGGCCTGCTGGGTGAGCACCTCCACGGTCTCGTCATTGAGCACGTAGCCGGTCTCGTCGATGAGGCCGTCCTGCCCGTGGATGGTGAAGGGGTCCAGGGCCACGTCGGTGATCACCCCCATCTCCGGCACGGCGTCCTTGAGGGCGCGCACCGCGTTCTGGGCCAGGCCGTCGGGGTTATAGGCCTCGGCGGCGTCCTCGGTCTTCTTGCCGGCGGGGGTCACGGGGAACAGGGCCATGGCGGGGATGCCCAGGCGGGCGGCGGCGCGGGCCTCCTCCACCAGCAGGTCGATGGAGAGGCGTTCCACCCCGGGCATGGAGGGCACCGGCTCCCGCTGGCCCTGGCCCTCCAGGACGAACACCGGGTAGATGAAATCGTCGGGGGTGAGCAGGTTCTCCCGCATCAGCCGGCGGGAGAACTCATCCCGCCGCATGCGACGGGGACGGACCATGGGGAAGTAACCTTTGAACTGGGACATCGTGCCCTCCAGGCTTGATCGGCGTTGTACGGGTCCGGGACCGCGCGGGGGAGGACACGGCCCGGCGGCGACCGCTCCCCCGCACCCCGTTTCGGGTCCTCAGGATAGCGGATTTGGCCGCGGCGGGCATACGGGCAGGGGACAGGACCGGGGGGCGCCGCGCGGGCGGCTTGGCGGGGACCCGGGCCCGAGCCGTAGAATGCCGGGCATTCACCCATCCTGCGGAGATCCCTGTAGCCCCATGGACACCTCACCCCTGGAATCCGTGATCGTCGACACCGGCGCCCACCCCGACACCTGCATCCTCTGGCTCCACGGCCTGGGGGCCGACGGCCACGACTTCGAGCCCATCGTGCCGGAGTTGCCCCTGCCGCCGGGGGCCGCCGTGCGCTTCGTCTTCCCCCATGCCCCGGTGCGGCCGGTGACCCTCAACAACGGCATGGCCATGCGGGCCTGGTACGACTTCCGGGCCCTGGACCCGGGCCGGGGCGAGGACCATGCCCAGGTGGGGGAGACCGTGGCCCTGATCCAGGAACTGGTGGCCCGGGCCCGCGGCGAACACCAGCGGGTGATCCTGGGGGGGTTCTCCCAGGGCGGGGCCGTGGCCCTGCTGGCGGGCCTGGGGGAAGGGCCGGCCCCCGATGCCGTCTTTGCCCTGTCCACCTACCTGCCCGACGCGGACAAGGCAGGCATCGCCCTGGCACAGCGGACCCGGGGGCTGCCCGTGTTCATGGCCCACGGCAGCATGGATGCGGTGATCCCGGTGGACTTCGGCCGCCGCTCGGCCCGGGCCCTGCAGGCCCTGGGGGTGGACCTGCAGTGGCACGAGTACCCCATGCCCCACAGCGTCTGCGGCGACGAGGTGCGCGACCTGGGGGCATGGCTCACCCCCTTGCTCCCAGGCTGAGGCCCTTCCGGGTATTCGACGATGGCCAAATGATCATCAGCCTCAGGCGTGCCCGGTGGAGAGGCAGTCATTGATCATATGTAGTTTATAGACTACAATTCATCGATTTCCCGTGCTCGAAATCAAACAGACCGACACCTATCACAAATGGGAGCGCAAACTCCGCGATCAACGCGCCAAGGCGTTGATCGCGGCGCGTATCTTCCGTCTCGCCAATGGCTTGCCAGGCGATGTGCGGCCTGTAGGGCAAGGCATCAGCGAGCTGCGGATACATCATGGCCCCGGGTATCGAATCTACTTCAAGCTTCGCGGCGGCGAAATCATGATTCTTCTTTGCGGTGGTGACAAGAGTACGCAGCAGCGCGATATCGAGACAGCAAAGCGTCTTGCCTCAGAATGGGAGGTGTTATGACGGACAAGGTTTTCGACTACGATCCAGCGGCAGCGCTGGAAAGCGAAGAGGCCATTGCGGTATTTCTGGCGGATGCGCTGGAAACCGGAGATTCTGCCTACATCGCCAAGGCGATGGGCGTTGTCGCACGCGCCAAGGGCATGAGCGAACTTGCCCGGGAGACCGGTCTTTCCCGTGAGCAGCTTTATCGCTCTTTCAGTGAGCAAGGTAACCCGACGCTGAAAACCATGCTGGCCGTGATGCGCGCGCTTGGCATTGACCTGACGGCACGCCCGCATAAGCCAGGCGTTTGAGTGGACCGGGGGCCTTTATGTGCCCATGGGCAGCGGCGATGCCCGGTAAACTCAGCCGGCCCCCTTCGACACCCCCTCCCCGCCCGCGGGGGAGGCCTCCCGGGGCAGGGTGAAGGCGAAGCGCGCGCCTTCACCGGGGCGCGGGTCCACCCAGATACGCCCCCCCAGGTGCTCCACGATGCGCCGGCAGATCACCAGCCCCAGGCCGGTGCCCGGGGGGCGGTCGGTGAGCACGTCCCCCACCTGGCGGAACTTCTGGAACAGGTGGGGGGCCTCCGCCTCGGGGATGCCCGGGCCGTTGTCCTCCACCTCCACCCGCAGGACGTCCGCCTCCTGGACGAGGCGCAGGCGCACCCGCCCCGTGCCCTCGGGGGCGAATTTCACCGCGTTGGAGAGCAGGTTGATGATCACCTGCATGAGCCGGTCCCGGTCGGTGTTGTAGGGCACCGGACCTGCGGGCAGTTCCAGATCCAGGCGTACGCCCTTGTTCGCGAACAGCTGGCCCGTGGCCTCGGCGGCGTCCTGCAGGATACGCTTCAGGTCCCAGGACTCAGGGTACCAGCGCATGGCCCCGGACTCCAGCTTGGCCAGGTCCAGCACCTGGTTGATGAGCCGGGTGAGGCGCTCGCTCTCGCTGATGATGATGCCCAGAAAGGCCTGGCGCCGCTCGGGGTCCAGGTCCGGGTGGTCGTGGAGGATCTCGGTGAAGGAGCGGATGGAGGTGAGGGGGGTACGCAGCTCGTGGGTGACGGTGGCGATGAAGTCGTCCTTCATGCGGTCCAGTTGCTGCAGCTGGGCATTGGCGGCGCGCAGTTCCCGGGTGGCCGCCTCCAGCTCCCGGGACTTGGCCTCCAGCTTCTGGCTGTAGGCGATGACCTGGCTGGCCTCGTCCAGGATCTCCATCACCTCGTCCAGGCTCACCACCTCCCCCTGGGCCACGTTGGACACCAGCACCCGCGCCGAGGCCGTGCCCACGGAGCCCGCCAGCAGGCGCTCGCACAGGTGCACCAGTTCGGCGTCGGCGTCCCGGGTGCGGGACAGGTCCACCCCATGGCGGCGGGCGTATTCATCGAAGGCCCGACGCGCCCGGGCCTCGCCGATGAAACGGCGCAGCAGGTCGAAGAGGTCGTCCACCGTGGCCGAACCGCGCCAGAAGCGGGAGATGCCGTAGCGCCCCGCCGACAGGCGGAACACGTCCACGAACAGGCTGGCCTGGATGCGCTCGATGGCATCCTGCTGGCTGAGCAGGGACACCCCCACGTAGGCCCCCAGGTTCACCAGCATGGACCACACCAGGGCGTGGGTCACCGGCGCCAGGCCCTCCAGCCCGAACAGGGCATGGGGCCGCAGCCAGGCCAGGCCCAGGGGGCCGTCGGCGACGAAGCTCCCGGGCACCCAGCCGGCATGGGCCAGGGTGGGCAGGAACAGGGTATAGGCCCAGACGGTGAACCCCGCGGCCATGCCCGCCAGGGCCCCCTGGCGCGTGGCCCCCTTCCAGAAGATGCCCCCCAGGAGGGCGGGGGCGAACTGGGCCACGGCGCAGAACGACACCAGCCCCATGCCCACCAGGGCCAGGGAATCGCCGGTGGCGCGGATGTAGACATAGCCCAGCAGGATCACCCCCAGGATGGCGGCACGGCGGATGCGCAGCACCAGGCGGGTGAGGTCGGTGCGCCGGTCCAGGCGCAGCCAGCGCAGGCGCAGCAGGGCGGGCATGATCAGGTCGTTGCCCAGCATGGTGGCCAGGGCCACCGTCTCCACGATCATGGCGGTGGCCGCCGACAGCCCCCCCAGAAAGACCACCAGCGCCAGGGCGGTCCAGTCCCGGGACAGGGGCAGGGCGAGGACATAGGTGTCCGGGTGGATGCCGGAATCCTCCAGCAGCAGCACCCCGGCGAAGGCGATGGGCAGCACGAACAGGTTGATGGCGAACAGGTACAAAGGGAAGAGCCAGGCGGCGTCGCGCACGTGGCGCTCGCGCACGTTCTCCACCACCGCCACCTGGAACTGGCGGGGCAGGGCCAGGATGGCCACCATGGACACCAGGGTGAGGGCGATCCAGTGGCCATAGTCCCCGGGACTGCCCATGTGGAACAGCTGCGCAAGCCGGGCATGGTCCGCGGCCTGGTCGAACAGATCCGCCGGCCCGGAGAAGAGCACGAAGGTGATCACGGCCCCGGCCAGCAGGAAGGCCACCAGCTTCACCAGGGATTCGAAGGCGATGGCCGCCACCATGCCCGAGTGGTGTTCCGAGGCGTCCACATGGCGGGTGCCGAAGAGGATGGCGAAGATCGCCAGGATGAGGGCGGCGTAGAAGGCCTCGTCGGTGTAGAAGGCGCCGTTGCCCACCAGGGCATCCGCCGCCACCGGGTGGTCCACCATGACGGAAAAGGTGATGGACACGGCCTTGAGCTGCAGGGCGATGTAGGGCACCAGCCCCACCAGGGCGATGGCCGCCACCAGTCCCCCCAAGAGGGGCCGCTTGCCGTGGCGCGAGGCGATGAAATCGGCGATGGAGGTGATGCGGTTGATCTTGGAGATGCGCACCATCTTGCGCAGCACGATCCACCACAGGGCCGCCATGAGGGTGGGGCCGAGATAGATGGGCAGGTAGTGCACCCCCTGCTCCGCCGCCAGGCCGACGCTGCCATAGAAGGTCCAGGAGGTGCAGTAGACGGCGATGGACAGGGCGTAGACGTAGGGGCTCTGCATGATGCCCCCCTCGCGTCCCGATCGCCGGTCCCCCCAGAAGGCGATGGCGAACATGGCCAGCAGGTAGACCAGGGACACCCCCGCCACCATGGCGGTGTTCATGGCTCCCGCTCCGCGGGGCCCGGGGCCTCCTCCCCGTCCTCGCCGTGCACGGAACCCAGGGCGATCCAGGCGATCACCAGGATCAGCGCCAGCCAGGCTCCGTAGAGATAGCAAAACAGCAGCGGGATCCCCGCCGGCCGCGCGGCGGTGTCGAAGACCACCAGCAGGGGCGGGAAGAACAGCACCCAGCCCAACAGGAAGGCGGCCACATAGCGCTCCCGGGCGCCGCTGGCGGGGGGGCGCCGCCCGTTGCCGGAGCCGTTGCCGCGGGCCCCGGCCATGACCTCAGAACCCCACCGCCGGGCCGCGCCCGTCCTGCAGGGCCAGGCTGCGCTCCCGCTGGCGCAACTGGGCGGCCATGCTGGAGGAGCGCATCACCTCGCCGAAGGTGCGATAGCCTTGGGCGCGCAGGCGCTCCATGAGGCGCACCAGCAGGTGGGCGGTGGCCACGGCATCCCCCAGGGCGGTGTGGCGGCCCTCGATCTCGATGCCATAGCGGGCGATGAGGGCATCCAGGGAATGGTCCTCGTTCTCGTCCTCCACCATCACCGACAGCAGCAGGGTGTCCAGCACCGGGTTGTCGAAGCGCACGCCGCAGTCCGGCTCCTTGAGGCTGATGAACTTCATGTCGAAGGCGGCGTTGTGGGCCACCATGACGGCATCCCCGACGAAACGCTTGAACCGGGGCAGGACCTGGGTGATGTCGGGCTGGCCCTGCACCTGCTGGTCGGTGATGCCGTGGAAGCGAATGGAACTGGGGGGGATGGGGCGGCCCGGATGGATGAGCTGCTCGAAGGTCTCGCCGGTGAGCACCCGGCCCTTGACCACCCGCACCCCGGCGATGGAGATGATCTCGTCCCCGCCCATGGGGTTGAGCCCGGTCATCTCGCAGTCGAAGACCACGAAGCTCAGGTCCTCCAGGGGGATGGCCGCCCGCTGCGGGTCCCCCTCGTGCTCGCGCATGAGGCCGAAGTCGTAGAACTCCGGCCGCGGCGGCAGCCGCGACCCCTCGGCCTGGAACTGGGGCCGGCTGGGGGGGATCATGGGCAGGCGCAGCAGGGCATGCTCGCCGTCGTCGCAGGCCTGGCTCCAGAGTTCGATGCCGTGGCGCTCCAGCACGTCCCGCAGGGTCTGCCCCCCCATCTCGTCGCCGCACTCGGAGTCCAGCCAGCGTTCCAGCTGCGCCGCCGGCACGGCGGGCCCCCGCCAGGTGAGGTCCAGGTAGACGCGGCGGTCCCCCAGGAGGGTCTGCGCGCCATAGTGCCGGGCCCCGGTGTGACGCACCAGGTGGCGCAGCAGGCACTCCAGGGCCCGCACCAGGGAGAGGCTGTCCCCCTGGATCCAGAGGGGCTGGCCCGCCATCTCCAGGGTCACATCGGGCAGGTCGTCGCGCAGGCGCTGGCGCACCCCCTCCAACAGGTCATCGCTGTACAGGTCGGACATGGGGAAGCGGCCCAGGGCGTGCCCACGGAAGCGCTCCGCCAGTTCCTCCAGGCGCGTGCTCAGGGTCTCGCTCTCGCTGCGCAGCACCTGCTGGAAGGCGCGGCGGTCCTCCTGGGACATGTGGGGATGGGCGTCCAGAGTCTCGGCGGCGGCCCGCAGGTTGCCCACGGCGCCGCGCAGGTCGGTGGTGAGGGCGCGGCGCACCGCGTCCACCTGCTGCATGGTGTCCACCTCGCTGGAGATGTCCACCAGGGTGAGGAGATAGGCGCTGGTCTGCCCGCCCCCGTCCAGGATCAGGGACATGCGGCCCTGCAGCACCCGCGTCGCCAGGGCATTGGTGCAGACGAAGCGGGCGCTGGGCTCCGCCCCCGCATCCGCCTGCCGGCGGCGCCATTCCAGGCGCTCCAGGGTGTGGAGCACCGGTGCGCGGGAGACCACGTCGAACAGGGGCCGGCCCAGGCCCACCGCCTCCGGGGCCTCCAGGAGGCTTACGGCGGCGGGGTTGTAGAGCAGGATCTGGTGACGGCGGTTGCACACCACCACCCCCTCGGCCAGGCCCTGGAGGATGGTCTCCAGCCAGCTCTTCTGTTCGTTGATCTGGGCGGTGGCGGTGGCCATGGCGCTGCGGATCTCCCGGCGGGAGCCCTTGAGGCCGTCGCCCAGGGCCTGCACGGCGGCCGGCAGGTCGCCCAGGGCATGGCCCCGGGGCGGGTGGATCTCGGTATCGGCGGTGCGGGATTCCAGCAGGGCGCGCACGTCCCGGGCCAGGATGCGGGCGGGCCGGCGCACGTGGCGGCGAATGAGCCAGGCGCACAGGGCCACCGGGGGGAGCAGGGCCAGGGTCCCCAGGAGCGGGGCCCCGAACAGGTCTCGGGGCGGCAGGCCCCGGGCCAGGAGATCCCAGTTGGCCACCGCCACCATGGCGCCGTAGCCAAAGACCACCACGAGGGCCAGGGCAAGGGGGATGGGCAGGCGTCTATCCACCGGGGGATGGGGGGTCAGGTCTCGCCCTGGGGCATGTAGGCGCGCACACGCTCCACCACCTCGCGGGTGGAGAAGGGCTTGGTGATGTAGTCGTCCGCCCCCATGGCCAGGCCCTTTTCCCTCTCGATCTGGCGGCCCTTGGCGGTGAGCATGAGGATGCGCACGTCGCGCCATTCGGGATTGGCGCGGATGGTCTGGCAGACCTCGTAGCCGTCCCGCCGGGGCAGCATCACGTCCAGCAGGATCACCTGCGGCGGCTGCTGGCGCACGGCCTCCAGGGCGCTGTCGCCGTCCCGGGCGACGCGCACGTCGAAGCCCGCCTGCTTCATCAGGAACTCCAGCGATAGGACGATATTGGGCTCATCGTCCACCACCAGTACCGATTGCGGCGACATGCACTCCTCCTCCGTACCCGGCGGTGGCGCCGATGCGCCCGCCGCCGGGCGGTCCGCTACCGCGGGGGCGGCGGACCCTGCCGGGTCCTGTCGATCTTTTTCGGATCTTGTCGTTGTCCTGCCGGGGCCGCGGGGCCCCGGGGCCACCATAGCACAGACGCCCCGGGGCGTCGTGGTTCAGCCCGTGCCGATGCGGGCCCGGGCCTCCTGGATGCGCGCGCGCACCTGGTCGGGGGCGGTGCCGCCGTGCACGTTGCGGGCCGCCAGGGAGCCCTGCAGGGTGAGCACGTCGAAGACGTCCGCTTCGATGGTGGTGGAGAAGCGGCGCAGTTCCTCCAACTCCATTTCCCCCAGGTCGCGGCCGGTCTCCAGGCCGTGGCGCACCGCCCGGCCCACCACCTCGTGGGCGTCGCGAAAGGCCATGCCCTTGCGCACCAGGTAGTCCGCCAGGTCGGTGGCGGTGGCGAATCCCTTGCGCGTGGCCTCCTCCATGGCCGCGGCCCGCACCTGGATATGGGGCACCATGTCGGCAAAGGCCCGCAGGCTGCCGGCCAGGGTGTCCACGGTATCGAACAGGGGTTCCTTGTCCTCCTGGTTGTCCTTGTTGTAGGCCAGGGGCTGGGCCTTCATGAGGGTGAGCAGGGACACCAGGTTGCCGTTGACCCGGCCGGTCTTGCCCCGCACCAGCTCGGGCACGTCGGGGTTCTTCTTCTGCGGCATGATGGAGGAGCCGGTGCAGAAGCGGTCCGGCAGGTCCACGAAACCGAACTGGGCGCTGGCCCAGAGCACCAGCTCCTCGGAGAAGCGGGAGAGGTGGGTCATGATCAGGGCCCCGGCGGCGCAGAACTCGATGGCGAAGTCGCGGTCACTCACCGCGTCCAGGGAGTTGTCGGAGACGGCATCAAAGCCCAGTAGTTCGGCGGTGTAGTGCCGGTCCAGGGGGTAAGGGGTGCCCGCCAGGGCGGCGGAGCCCAGGGGCAGCACGTTGACCCGGCGGCGGCAGTCGCCAAGACGGGCGTGGTCCCGCTCCAGCATCTCGAACCAGGCCATCATGTGGTGGCCGAAGGTGACGGGCTGCGCGGTCTGCAGGTGGGTGAAGCCGGGCATCACCGTCGCCGCCTCGCGTTCGGCCAGGTCCAAAAGCCCCCGCTGCAGGCGACGCAGCTCGGCCATGAGGTCGTCGATGGCCTCGCGCAGGTAGAGGCGGATGTCGGTGGCCACCTGGTCGTTGCGGGAGCGGCCGGTGTGCAGCTTCTTGCCCACGTCGCCGATGCGCTGGGTGAGCCGCGCCTCCACGTTCATGTGCACGTCCTCAAGGGACACGGACCAGTCGAAGTCCCCGGACTCGATCTCCGCGCGCACCAGTTCCAGTCCCTCCAGGATCTGCCGGCACTCCGCATCGGTGAGCACCCCCACCCGGGCGAGCATGCGGGCATGGGCCATGGAGCCCTCGATGTCGTGGCGGTAGAGGCGGCGGTCGAAGTCCACCGAGGCGGTGAAGGCCTCGACGAAACGGTCCGTGGGTTCCGAGAAGCGCCCGCCCCAGGGTTTGTCCTGTGATGCCTTTGAATTCATGACCCGTCTGCGTCTTTGCTCGTGAATCGTTTAGTATACCATTGGCACACCCGGGGCGCGGGCACCCGGCAACCCAACCTCAACAGGCCCGCCCACGGCGGGAAAGAGGCGGCGCGCGCAGCATGAGGACCGGCCAGCACAAGACCCAGGAACACCCCCATGTCGACCCCGGGGGACAGGCGATCTTCCTCCCCAATTTCTGCGAGGGTCGCACCTTCTTCCTCGTGGTGCTCATCGCCCAGCTGCTGGCCTTCCTGGTGGCCCTCTCCTCCAACCCGCCGCAACAGGGCTTCTGGGTCAACCTGGCCCTGGTGTCCCTGTTCGTGCAATGGGTGGCCCTGGGCACGGGGCTGGTGCTGTGCCTGGCGCGCCGTTTCCTGGACCGGCTGGGCCCCTTCGTAGCGGCGGCGGGCACCTGGCTCATCATCCAGGCCGTGATCCTGGTGTTCACCCTCCTGGCCCTGGGCATGGGCCGCCTCTGGGGCTGGGAGACCCTGGGCAGCGGCCTCAGTCACGAGGAGTTTTTGCTGCGCACCCTCGCCATCGGCGCCATCGTCAGCGCCGTGGCCCTGCGTTACCTCTATGTACAGAAGCAGTGGCAGCACAACGTGGAGGCGGAGGCCCGCTCCCGGGTGCAGGCCCTGCAGGCGCGCATCCGCCCCCACTTCCTCTTCAACAGCATGAACACCATCGCCAACCTCACCCGCAGCCGCCCGGAGGTGGCCGAATCCACGGTGATGGACCTGGCGGACCTGTTCCGCGCCACCCTCTCCAGCCGGGAGACGGGCACCCTCTCGGAGGAGATCGCCCTGGCCCGGCAGTACCTGCGCATCGAGGCCCTGCGCCTGGGGGAGCGGCTGCAGGTGCACTGGGATGTGGATGAGCGGCTGTCGCCGGATCATCCCGTGCCCAGCCTCATCCTCCAGCCCCTGGTGGAGAACTCCGTCTATCACGGCATCGAACCCAGCACCGAGGGGGGTACGGTGACGGTGGCCCTGCGTCAGGCCGGGGAGATGCTGCGCATCACCGTGGAGAACCCCATGCCCTCCCAGGAACACCGGCGCAGGCGCCCGGGCAACCGTTTTGCCCAGGAGAGCATCCGCCAGCGCCTGGCCCTGGCCTACCGCGGCCGGGCGCGCATGGAGACCACCCAGTCCGCGGACCACTACCGCGTGGACATCCTGGTCCCGAGGAGAACGTCATGAAGGTCCTCATCGTCGATGATGAACAGCCGGCCCGCGAACGCCTGGCCACCCTGTTGCGCGCCCTGCCGGAGTATGAGGTGGCGGGGGAGGCGGCCAACGGCGTGGAGGCGGTGCGCGTGGCCGCGCAGACCCATCCGGAGATCGTGCTCATGGACATCCGCATGCCGGGCATGGACGGTCTCGAGGCGGCGCGTCACATGGCGCAGATGGAGACCCCGCCGGCCATCCTCTTCGTCACCGCCTACGAGACCCATGCCATCGAGGCCTTCGAGGCCCAGGCGGTGGACTACCTGCTCAAGCCCGTGCGCGAGGAACGCCTGCGCAGCGCCCTGGAGAAGGCCCAGCGCCCCAACCGGGCGCAGCTGGAGGGGTTGAACCAGTCCACCCGCGAGGAGACGGCCCGCAGCCACATCTGCGCCCGGGTGCGGGGCAACCTGGAGCTGATCCCGGTGGAGAGCGTGCACTACTTCCAGGCCGACCAGAAATACGTCACGGTGCGCCACGACGGCGGCGAGGTGCTCATCGAGGAGCCCCTCAAGGCCCTGGAGGAGGAGTTCGGCGACCGTTTTCTGCGCATCCACCGCAATGCCCTGGTGGCCCGCGACCGCTTCAGCGGCATGGAGAGGCGGGACCACGGGGGGTTCGAGGTGGTGCTCAAGGGCAGCGAAGAGCGCCTGGAGGTGAGCCGCCGCCACGTGGCCGAGGTGCGCCGCTTCCTCAAGAGCCTCTGATCCCCGGCAAGGGAACCCGACCGAAGGCCGGAGACCCGGCCTGGGTCAACAAAAGTTGACACAGCCCCGTCTGCCCCGTGTGTTGAAAGGCAGACATAATGTATGGTTGCGTTGTACGATACCGCGAATCCCCAATAGGGTCATTCTTTCACGAGCCATCACCCGCCCATGCCCAAGACTGAATTGAAGATCGCCACCCGCAAGAGCCCCCTCGCCGTATGGCAGACCGAGGAGGTGGCCCGCCGGGTCAAGGCCCTGTTCCCCGACGTACAGATCACCCTGGTGAAGATGACCACCCAGGGGGACGTGATGCTGGACACCCCCCTGGCCAAGGTGGGCGGCAAGGGCCTGTTCGTGAAGGAACTGGAGACCGCCCTCATGGACGGCACCGCGGACATCGCCGTGCATTCCATGAAGGACGTGCCCATGGAACTGCCCGAGGGCCTGGAACTGCCGGTGGTCCTGGACCGGGAGGATCCCCACGACGCCTTCGTCTCCAATCAGTACAGCTGCCTGGAGGACCTGCCGGAGAACGCCCGTGTGGGCACCTCCAGCCTGCGCCGCCAGAGCCAGTTGCGCGCCCGCTTCCCCGGCTTCCAGGTACTGGACCTGCGCGGCAACGTGAACACGCGTCTGTCCAAGCTGGACAACGGCGTCTACGACGCCATCCTGCTGGCCTCGGCCGGGCTCAAGCGCCTGGGTTTCGGCGAGCGCATCACCCGCGTGCTGGACGCGGACGAGAGCCTGCCCGCCATCGGCCAGGGGGCCATCGGCATCGAGTGCCGCGCCAACGACCCCGAGGTCATGGAACTCATCTCGCCCCTCAACGACCCGGACACCCTCGTGCGCGTCACCGCCGAGCGCGCCTTCAACGCCCGCCTCAACGGCGGCTGCCAGGTGCCCATCGGCGGCTACGCCGTGCTGCGTGAGGACGGCAGCCTGTACATGCGCGGCCTGGTGGGCGAGCCGGACGGTTCCCTGGTGCATCGCGCCAGCCTGGAGGGGCCGCAGGAACAGGCCGCCGAGATCGGCGTGGCCCTGGCGGAACAGCTCTTGCGCGAAGGGGCGGACCGCATCCTCCGCGACCTGGGACTCAATCCGGTACAACCGCCTTCAGGCGACTGAACGATGCCATGAGTGCTGCGGGATCCAGGGCGACAATCCACGGACAGGCGGCCCCCGCCCCATTGCAGGGGGTGACGGTCCTGGTCACGCGCCCGGCGCACCAGGCGGAGGGCTTCTGCCGTCTGGTGGAGACGGCCGGGGGGCGGGCGCTGCGCTTCCCCGCCCTGGAGATCCAGGACCCCGCGGACCTTGCAGCCCTGGATGCCGTCATCGACCGTCTGGATGGCTACAGGATCGCCATCTTCATCAGTCCCAATGCGGTCCACCGTGCCATCGGCCGCATCCATGCCCGGCGGGGCAAGCTGCCGCCGGGCCTGAAACTGGCCACCGTGGGCCGCAAGACGGCCCTGGCCCTGGAGAGACTGGGCTACCGTGCGGACATCTGTCCGCCGGCCCGCTTCGACAGCGAGGCCCTGCTGGAACAGCCACAACTGCAGGACGTGGCGGACCGTCCGGTCGTCATCTTCCGGGGTGAGGGGGGACGGGAATTGCTAGGTGCTACACTCACTGCTCGTGGGGCCAAGGTGACCTACGCCGAGGCCTACCGGCGCGGACGGCCCGACGTCGACCCCGGTCCTGTGCTGCGGCTGTGGTCGCAGGGAGACGGGCATGTGATCGCCATCACGAGCAGCGAGGCCCTGCGCAACCTGTACGAGATGATGGGCGAGGCGGGGCGGCAACGGCTATGCAGCACGCCCCTGGTGGTGGGCTGCGGGCGCATGGTGGACACGGCCCGGGAGATGGGCTTCAAACAGACCCCAGTGGTGGCCGATGACCCCAGCGACGAGGCCATGCTGGAGGCCGTGCAGAAATGGGCTGAAAAGAGGAAGCAAACTCATGAGTAGACAGAAATCCAATCAAAGAGCCAAAGGCGGCAACAAGCCGAAGGCGACCCGGGTGACCGGCACGGGCCCGGTAAACCAGGACAAGGCGCCTGTCGGGGGCGGGCGCCCGGTCGAGGACGCGCTGGGTTCTGCTCCGGCTCAGGACACGGCCGCCTACAACGCCGATCCCAAGGATCGCGATGCGCTCTCCGGGCAGATCGGCACCAAGCCCGCCTCCGGTGCAAGCGAATCCTCCTCATCCGAAAAGGCCGCGGCCGGGGGCAGCACGAGCAACGCGCCCGCGGCCGGGGCCGGTCCATCCCAAACCCCAAAGCCCGAGGCATCTAATCCCGTGGACAACAAAGCTGAGACTTCGAAGACCGAGCCGGCCAAGAGCGGGTCCGGCAGCAACGAACCGGCCAAGGGGGCAACCCCCCCGAAGGCCGCCGCCGGCAGCGGTGCCGGGTCCGCCAAGCCGGCCGCTGCGCCCAAGGCGGCCACCTCCGGCCAGGGCGGCGGCGGTGGCGCCGGCCGCACCCCGCCGGCAGGCGGCGGTTCCGGCAACGGCCGCGGCGGCAAGCTGCCGCTGGTGGTGGGGGGCGTTGCCGTGGTCCTCGCCCTGGGGGTGGCCATGAACGCCTCCTCCACCGCCAAGGACGCCCTGCAGATGGCCGAGGAGGCCAATGACCGCCTCAGCAGCGCCCTCAAGGACCTCTCCGAGATGCAGGAGCGCACCGCCGCCCTGCCGGAGCAGGTGAATCAGCTGGAGCGCGACCTGCGCAGCGAGGTGGAAACGGCCATCGAAGAGGCCCGCGCCGAGCTGCAGAGCATGAACGAGAGCCAGGCGCGCCGCCTGGAGACCCTGGAGCAAGGGCTCGCCTCGCTGCAGAACCAGACCGACCGCCCCGAACGGGAGTGGAAGGTCTCCGAGGTGGGCTACCTGCTGCGCATCGCCCAGCACCGCATGGACTTCATGAACGATGCTGAAGGGGCCATGGCCGCCCTGGCCGCCGCCGACGAGATGCTCAAGGAGATGGGCGATCCGCGCTTCGGTGACGTGCGCGACGCCATCGCCCGGGAACGGCAGGCCCTCAAAGCCTATGAAGGCAACCAGGTGGACGAAATCGTCCAGGCCCTGGAGGAGGTCTCCGCCGAACTCAAACCCCTGCCCCTGAAGCAGCCCGACAACGACCAGGGCAGCCAGATGGTGGCCCTGGGCGAACCCGGAGGCGATGCCGCCTGGTGGGAGCGCGCCTACTACCAGGTGCTCAACGAGCTGAACGAGCACATCACCGTGCGCCAGCACCAGCAGGTGGTGCGTTCCATGCCCGATGCCGACACCGAACTGTTCATGCGCCAGGTCCTGGCCCTGCGCATCGAGTCGGCCCGTCTGGCGGCCCTGCGCTACGACCAGGAGGACTACCGCGACAACCTGGAAAGCGCCCGGGAACTGCTGGTGGAATACTTTGCCTCCGAACCGGTGGCCCCGCTGATGAAGCGCCTGGAAGACCTGCAGAAGCGTGAACTGCGGGCCGAGCAGCCGGATATTGGCAAGTCCTACGAACTGCTCGTTCAGGTGGAGGGATAAGCCATGAAATCGTTGATCGTGATCTTCCTGGTCCTCATCGCATCGGCGGTGGGCACCCTCATGTTCATGGAAGAGCCCGGCTATGTCCTGTTCGCCTACGGCGACATGAGCCTCGAGACCAGCCTGGCCTTCTATATCGCCGCCATGGTGGTGGTGCTGCTGCTGGCCTACGGCATCATCCGTTTCCTGGTGGGGCTGTTCGGCCTGCCCAGCACCATGAGCGCCCGGCGTCAGCAGAAGAAGGCCATGGTCTGCCAGCGGGGCCTGGCCCTGGGGATGGCGGAGATGACCGAAGGCCGCTGGAACAAGGCCGAAAAGCTGCTGGTGCAATCCGCCCGCCGCGGGGACTCCCCCATGCTCAACTACCTGTCCGCGGCCCGCGCCGCGCAGATGCAGGGGGCCACCGACCGCCGCGATGACTACCTGCGTCAGGCCGCCCAGTCGGAGACCGGGTCCGACGTGGCCGTGGGACTCACCCAGGCGGAACTGCAGCTGGATAATGGAGAATACCCCCAGGCCACCAGCGCCCTGCGCCACCTGACCGACATCGCCCCCAACCATCCCCAGCTCCTGCGCCTGCGCGCCCGCCTGTACCAGGAGACCGGAGACAGCGCTTCCCTGCTGGCGGTCCTGCCGGACCTGCGCAAGGCCCGCGCCTTGGACAACGAGACCCTGGACCGGATGGAGACGGAGGCCTTCGCCAGCCGTGCCCAGGAACTGGCCGAGGCCGGCGAACTGGCCAAGCTGGAGGGCCTGTGGGTGAACCTGCCCAAGACCTCCCGCAACCGCCACGAACTGGTGGAGCCCTATGCCCGCGCCCTCATCCGGCTCAACGAGCACGACCGCGCCGAGGCCGTCCTGCGCACCGCCATCAAGGGGCGCTGGAACGAGAAGCTGGTCTACCTCTACGGCCTGCTGTCGGTGAACGACGCCAACCGCGCCATCGGCGTGGCGGAGGGCTGGCTGCGGGATCACCGCCGCGATCCCGTGCTGTTGCTCACCCTCGGCCGCCTGTGCAAGCTGGCCAAGGCCTGGGGCAAGGCCCGGGGCTACCTGGAGTCCAGTGTGGCGGCACGTCCCAACGCCGAGGCCTACCGCGAGCTGGGCGAGCTGCTGGAGCAGCTGGGTGAGGAAAAGCTGGCCCAGGACGCCTACCGCAAGGGTCTGCAGGTGGCCGTGGACGGCGGCGTGCGGGAACCCGCCATCCCCTCGGCCCCCAAGGCCGAGGAGGAACAGGCCCAGAGCCTTCCGGCCCAGAGCGGCCGCAAGGGCAAGGTCCGCACCCGCGGCAAGCTGACCCAGCCCCGGCTCTCCGGCGCCTGAGGTCCGGGCACAGGACCCGGCCACGGCCGGGTCCCGCGGCCCGCACGACGAAAAGCCCCCGGCTCACCCCGGGGGCTTTTCTTTTTTCCGCCCCCCCCCTGGTGTCCGCCCGCCTTGCCGGCAAAGGGCCCGGCCTTCTAGAGTGGGGTTTCACGAACCTTCAGGAGATGCGGGCATGACACCGGTGGTCATCATGGGTTGCGGCTATGTGGGGGAACGTCTGGCCCGGACCCTGCAGGCCGGGGGACGGCGGGTCCTGGCGGTGGTGCGCAGCGCCCACCGCGCCGAGGCACTGCGCACCCGGGGGATCGAGACCCTGCAAGCGGATCTGGACACGGGGGAGGGTCTGGACTCGATCCCCCTCATGGGGGCCCTGGTGCTGCATAGCGTGCCGCCCCCGAGCCACGGCGACAGGGATCCCCGTACCCAGGGTCTTGCCGCGGCCTGCCGCCGCAACCCGCCCGAGCGCATCGTCTACCTGAGCACCACCGGGGTCTACGGCGACCGCGAAGGGGCCAGCGTGGATGACCTGACGCCGCCGGCGCCGGCCACGGACCGGGCCCGTCGCCGCCTGGACGCAGAGGGGCAGTTGCGGGCGTTGGAAGGGGAGACGGGGGTGCCGGTGGTGGTGCTGAGGGTCCCCGGGATCTACGGACCCGGGCGGCTACCGCTGCATGCCATTCGCGCCAAACAGCCGCTGATCCGGCCCGAGGAGGCCGGACCCGGCAACCGCATCCACGTGGACGACCTGGTGGCCCTGTGCGCCGCGGCCCTGGACCATGGCCCCGGCGGGGAGACCTACAACGTGGGGGACGGCGACCACCGTTCCATGACCGCCTACTTCCAGGCGGTGGCGGACGCCGCGGGCCTGCCCCATCCCCCCTGCATGGGCATGGCCGAGGCCGAGGGCCACCTCAGCCCCATGATGCTCTCCTTCCTGCGGGAGTCCCGCAGCGTGCGCTCGGCCCGGGTACTGACGGACCTGGGGGTGCAACTGCGCTACCCCCGCATGGAGGCGGGCATTCGCGCCTCCCTGGAGGAGGAGGCCGGCGGCGGGGGCTGAATCGATCCCCCCGGCCCCGGGATTGCCCAGCGATTGCCGTATCGCAATGGGCATGGCAGGATGGCGCACCCTTCGCGAAGCGACCAAAGGACACCCTGCCTTGATCCGCAAGAACCCCACCGGCCACCTGCCCGTCGTGGCGGAATCCGCCTTCATCGACCCCACCGCCATCCTCTGCGGCAAGGTGCAGGTGGGGGAGAATGTCTTCATCGGTCCCTACGCGGTCATCCGCGCCGACGAACTGGACGCCGACGGCGGCCTGGAACCCATCGTCATCGGGGACAACTCCAACATCCAGGACGGCGTGGTGATCCATTCCAAGTCCGGCGCCCGCGTGGAGATCGGCGAGCACACCTCCATCGCCCACCGCTCCATCATCCACGGTCCCTGTCATGTGGGCCACCGGGTCTTCATCGGTTTCAACACGGTGCTGTTCAACTGCACCGTCGGGGCAGGATCGGTGATCCGGCACAACTCGGTGGTGGAGGACTGCCAGGTGCCCGAGGGCTTCTACATCCCCTCCACCAGCAACATCCACTCCGCCACGGACCTGTCGCGGATCGAGACGGTGACGGCGGACGCCTCCAGCTTCTCGGAGGATGTGGCCCTCACCAACCGGCAACTGGTGGCCGGCTACAAGCGCATTCAGAACGAACTCTAAGTCGGGAGTGGGCGGCCGGGGACCCGGCCGCCGCGGTGCTTGCGGGAGGGATTACATCCGTTCCTGGGCCATCTCCTGCACCTTCTGCAGCATCTCGGGATCGTTCTGCAGGGACATGGCCACCCGGTTGTATTCCTCGACACTCATGCCCTGGTCCTTGACGGCGCTGATCATCTCCTCCTGGGCCGCCTGCTGCAGTTCCTGGGCCTTGGACTGGTCCTCCACCCCTTCCAGGCGGCTGGCGAAGTCGTCCCGGATCTCCTGCACGGCCACGAAGGCGTCCACGAAGGTGTCCAGGGTATTGGGATCCACCTCCATCTGCTGCTGCCCCATGCCGGGCTGCTGCTGGCCTTGCTGGGCCTGCTGGGCGACTGCGGGGGTGGTGAGGCCGGCCAGGGCAAGGCACAGGGCCGTGGCGGGCAGGGTCTGGAGGATACGACGCTTCATGAGGGATGCTCCTCGATGGTTGGATGGTACCGTATCACCTTGCAGCGTCCATGCCATGGATTGGATGCAGGCCACGACCACGCCAGGGCGCCCCCGGGCGGCGTTGGCGGCCCGCGCAGGGGGGATTCTGCTGTGCCGTTAAGGCACATGCGCCATCTCACCCCGTGCGCTCAAGGCACAGGGACCCGCCTTTCAGGATGGGTCCTCCGGGTCCGCCTCCGGATCGCTCCCCTCCAGGCGACGGTAGAGGGTGCGCCGTCCGATCCCCAGCACCCGCGCCGCCTGGCGCTTGTTGCCCTCCAGGCGGTGCAGCACCCAGCGGATGTAGCGATCCTCCACCTCCGCCAGGGTGGGCATGGGGGCATCCTCCTGCGGCGACCAGGGGAAGGCCGCCGCGCCCCCGTCCCGGGGCCGCCGGGTGACGGCATCGGGCAGGTCCCGCAGCTGGATCTGATCCCCCCGGCAGAAGGTGACCGCCCGCTCGATGAGATTGGTCAGCTCGCGCACATTGCCGGGGAAGGCATAGGCATGCAGGGCCCGCAGGGCCTCCGGGCTGATGCCGTCCACGCGCCGGTCCATGGCGGCACCGAAGCGGGCCAGGAAGCGGGCCGCCAGGCGCTCGATGTCGTCCCCCCGCTGCCGCAGGGGCGGCACGTGCAGACGAAAGGTCTCCAGGCGGTAATACAGGTCCTCGCGGAAGGACTGTTCCCGGATCAGGACGGCGGGATCCCGGTGGGTGGCGGCCACCACGCGCACGTCCGTCTCCACCTCCCGGTTGCTCCCCACGGGACGCACCCGGCCGTCCTGGAGCAGGCGCAGCAGCTTGGCCTGCATGGCCATGGGCATCTCACCGATCTCATCCAGGAGCAGCGTCCCGCCATGGGCCTCCTGGAACAACCCGCGGCGGGCCTGACGCGCCCCGCTGAAGGCCCCGGCGGCGTGGCCGAAGAGCTCGCTCTCCATGAGTTCGCCGGGGATGCCGGCGCAGTTGATGGCCACAAAGGGGCCCTCGGCCCTAGGGCTCTCGGCATGGATGGCCCGAGCCACCAGCTCCTTGCCGGTGCCGGACTCGCCGGTGACCAGCACCGGTCCCACGGCCCCGGCCAGCTGACGGATGCGGGTGTAGAGGGCCTGCATGGGTGGACTGCTGCCGATGAGACCGTGGAAGTCATCCCCCTGGAGCATCTCCCGGTAGCGGGCCACCTCCGCCTGCAGCCGCCGGTTGCGCAGGGCCCGGCGCACGGCGATCACCAGATGATCCAGGTCCACCGGCTTGGTGAGAAAATCGTCCGCCCCCTGCTTCAGGGCCTCCACCGCCTGGGCGATGGTGCCAAAGGCGGTGAGCATGATGAAGGCCGGGGGCAGGGCGTGCAGGCGGCAGTCCTCCAACAGGGCCAGGCCGTCCTCCCCGGGCAGGCGCAGGTCGCTCAGCACCAGATCCACGCCCCCACCCTGCAACAGATGGCGGGCATCCGGGACATCGCCCGCGGTGAGTACGGTCCAGCCGGCATCCTGCAGTTCCTCGGACACCAGGTCCCGGTGGGAGGGATCGTCCTCCACCACCAGGATCGTTGCGTGCGGGTTCTCGTTCATGGCCTCCGGGGGTCTCCTGGGTTGGGGAACGGCCTGGACGCCGCCGGGGACCTCCTACGGCGGGGGATCAGGCCGGGTCCATGGGGATCTCAAGCACAAAGCATGCCCCTCCCAGGGGGCTGTCCTCCACGGAGATCTCACCGCCATGTTCCGTGACCGCGCCATGGGCCACGGACAGCCCCAGGCCGGTGCCCTGGCCCACGGACTTGGTGGTGAAGAACGGCTCGAACAGGCGGTTGCGGTGATCCGGGTCGATACCGGGCCCATCGTCTTCCACCCGCAACTCCAGGACGCGATCCTCCCGCTCCCGCCAGGAGAGGCGCACGCGGCCGCCGGGGGTGGCCTGCACGGCGTTGCGCAGGAGGTTGACCAGGGCCTGTTCCAGGCGGGCCCGGTCCATGGGGATCACCGGTCCCGGGGGGGCATCCTCCCCCTCCAACCGGGTTCCGCTCTGTTCCAGATCGGCCCGCACCTGGGCAACGGCGGCCTGGATCAGGCGCCCCAGGGCCTCCGGGCGCTTGCGCAGGGGATTGTGGCGTCCGAAGTCCATGAGCTGGCGGACGATGCCATCCATGCGCGCCACCTCCCGGCGGATCTTCACCAGGGCACGCTGCGGCGGGCTCTGCGGTTCCACGTGGCGCAGGGCCCGCTGCGCCTGGCCGTCCACCACCCCCAGGGGGGTGCCCAGTTCGTGGGCCACACCCGCCGCCAGGCGGCCAATGGCCGCCAGCTTCTCCGACTGGCGCAGGCGCTCCCTGAGGGCCACCTGCTCGGCCCGCCGGGCCTCCAGTTCGGTGGCGGAGCGCTGCATGTCCTCCAGCATACGGTTCAGGGCCCGGGCCAGTTCCTGCAGCTCCCGCGGGCCCCGGCCGCTGACCCGCAGGTCCCGTTCGCCGCGGCCCACACGCACCATGGCGGCGGCGAGGCGGTCCACATGCCGCCCCACGGCGCGATGATGGCCCACCACCACCACGGCCACCAGCAGGAGGGTCACCGTACCCAGGGCCACCAGGGCGCGAAAACGCACCCGGGCCAGGTCGGCATGGAAATCGCTGCCCTGGCGGGTGACCTGCAGCAGGCCACGGATGCGGCCCCCCACGTCGATGAGCGGCATGAAGAAGGAGTAGAGCTCCTCGCCGTCCCGATCGTCATAGGCCCCATGGGTCCCGGTGACGGTGGCCTCGCGCGCCTCCCGGCGCCGGTCCATGGAGGGGCTGCGGGGACCGCTGGCGGCCACCAGCTCGCCGTTCTCGTCGTAGACATAGGCGCCGTAGACCTGATCGATGCGAAAGGCCGAATCCAGGGCCTGCTGGATGTCCCCGCGCTGGCCCTGGGCCATGGCCTCCCGCAGGGGCAGATGGATGGACCGGGCTACCAGTTCGATATCCTGTTCCATGCGGGCCTCCATCCCCGCCTCCAGGGTGCGCAGGCCGGACCATCCGGCCGCCAGGATCACCACCAGCAGGGGGGCGAGGACAAAGCCCAGGACCGCGGTGCGCAGGCTGTAGGCCCGGGCATGGATCATCGGCCATCCCCTCACGGCGACGCCTGCGGCCCGTCCCCGGCCCGGTCCAGGAAGACCACGGCACCGGCATAGCGCCCCGCCTCCATCAGGGGCCGGCAGCGCAGGTGAACGCGGATGCACGAGGCGTCGGCACGGCGCAGCTCCAGGGGGCCGCTGGGGCATCGGGGGTGGTGGGGACCACCGGGGCATTCCTGGACACAGTGGGACAGCCCGGGAACGAGTTGGGCCAGGGGACGGCCCACCAGGTCGCCAGCGTCCACCCCAAGGAGCGCGGCGGCGGCGGGATTGATGCGCTCGATGCAGCCGCCGGGATCGGTCACCACCAGGCCCTCGGCCAGGGCCCCGGCCACCAGGGCCAGGCGGTCCCGCTCGGCCCGCAGGGCGCGCTGCGCGTGCAGCAACTCCTCGTTCTGCGCCTGGAACCAGCCGATCCAACGGTTATAGAAGAGGGCCAGGAGGTATTTCTGGGTCACCACCCCCAGCAGGCTGCCATCCCGGCGGCGCACGACGATGCGTTTGTGCCCATGCTCCCGGGCAAAGGCCAGGGCCTCCTGGATGGTGAACGATTCCGGCACCGTGTGCAGGGGGGTGGACATGACGCCGGACACGGGCTCATCCAGACTGGCGTCCTCTGCCAGCAGGCGCACCGTGTCACCACGGGTGAGGATGCCGGCGGGCTCTTCCCCCTGCAGGACCAGGGCGGCATCGTGACCGCCGGCGCGCATGCGGGCAAAGACGTGGCGCACCGGATCCCCCGCCGCCACCTGCAGGAAGCGGGTCCCGGCCATGAGTTCCCACAGGGCCTGGCTCTCGGTGAGCAGTTGCGGATCGATCCCCGACAGCAGATCGGTGCGGCTGACGATGCCCACCAGGGTGCCCCGTTCATCGGTGAGGCAAAGACAGCCCACCCCCTCCCCCATGTGTGCGATGCCCTGCAGGACGTCCGCATCCGGGGGCAGGGTGGGGACCCGGGGCAGATCCAGGGACGCCAGGGGGGTGTCGAAGGGGGTGCCGTCCGTCTTCAGGGCCACCAGGTCCGCGGCGCCCAGGATCCGGTATGCGCCGTCCCCGCTAAGGACGACCACGTTGCGCACGCCGTAGCGGGCCATGGCACGGGCCCCCTCGTGCACACTGCAGTCCCCCCGCAGGGTGATCACCTGCCGGGTGGCGATGGATTCCAGGCTGGGGAAATACATGATCGGTCCGCTTCCGGGTCGGGTCGGAGGAGGGCGGCCACGATCTCAGGCGCTGTGGTCGTCCTCGCTGGCATGATAACCGATCCTGAAGCCGCCCCAATGCCTGCCCTTCACATAGATGGGCACGGACAGGTCGTGCATCACCTCGCCGGTGTCGCGCTTGTAGGTCTGCAGCAGGTAGGGCTTCTCGTGGCTGCCGCAGCGCGAACCGGTGCGGTCGCTGAAGATGCGCTTGGTGCGGTTGCCCGCCAGGTCCTTGCGGTAGTCGCCGGTGAGGGGCTGACTGTAGCGGCGGTTGTGGGTGGGGAAGTAGCCATGGTCGTCCACCGCCCCGGCGAAGGCCACGAAGGGGTTGCGCTCCAGGATGGGCTCCTGGATGGGGGGCAGGACGCGGTCGGTGAAGTCGTCAAAGCGCGTCTTGTACTTCACCGGGTCGGTATCGGGGATGGGCCGGTAATCGCGGTCGAACAGATCCTCCAGGGTGATGCGGCCCTGATCGCAGGCCTCCTCGAAGGCGCGGCCCACGGCGGCGGCCGCCGCCTCCGCCTCCCGGCGCACGTCATCGTGGACCGATCCGAGGCCCACGTCCCCCAAAAGCTCGTAGATGGTCTCCGCCCGCTCGGCCAGGTGGTCCGCCTGGGTGCTGAGATGGGCGATGTCATTCTCCGTCTCCTTCAGGTGGCCGCTGACGGTCTGGATGGAACGGGTGACCTCGTCCAGATGGCCGTGGTTCTGCTCGGCCCCCTCCACCACCGTGCGGATGCAGCTGTCGGCGCCGGAGGAATGGTCGAGGATGGCCGACAGATGTTCATCCACCGAGGCCACCCGTCCGGCGCTGCCCTCCACCGCCTCCACCAGTTGCTGGATGGTGCCGGCGGCCTGGTGGGTCTGATCGTGGATCACGGTGACCATCTCGCCGATCTCGGCGGTGGCCGAGGAGGTGCGGTTGGCCAGGTTGCGCACCTCCTCGGCCACCACGGCGAAGCCGCGGCCCTGGCTGCCGGCCCGGGCGGCCTCGATGGCCGCGTTCAGGGCCAGCAGGTTGGTCTGTTCGGCGATGCCGCTGATGACCTCGGTGATGCGCTGGATGTCGGCGGCCCGGCCCTCCAGGTCCGACATGGTACGGCTGGCCTCCGCCATGCGGGTCATCATCTCCTCCATGTGGCGCTGGGCATCCTCAACGCACTCGTGACCGGCCTGGCTGGCGTCGTTGGTGAGCCGGGCGCTACGGGCCGCCGCCTCGGAGCTCTCCACGGAGGTGTGCAGGGTGCTGGAGATCTCCGAGGAGGCGTCGGCGATGCCGTTGACGGTGGAGACCTGGGCATGCATGCGCTTCTCCAGGCTGGCGGAGGCATGGGCCACCTCGGCGGCGGAGACGGCGATGCGGGTCCCGGTGCGGGACAGGCGCCGGGTCATGTCCCGAAAGCCGTCCAGGTGCAAAAGCACCGCCTGCGCCCGCGGATCCGCCGGATCGGTCCCGGTGTGTTCCCCCCGGGCGCGCCGCGCCAGGCATTCCAGATCCCGCTCCCTGGGGGCCAGCAACAGGCGGTCGGCCGCCAGTAGGACGATGCCCGCCGCCACCAGGGCGGATACCAGGGACGACACCGTTCCAGGCCCCAGGAACCAGGCCGGGATCAGGGCCGGGGGCAGGGCCGCCAGAAGGAAGGCGGCCTCCCGCAGGATTCGTTGTCTCTTCACACCGGACATGCTCGCCTTCGCTTCCTTTGGACTGAAACCAAGTGGGTGCCCATGGATACGTCCTCTTATCGGTAGACTTCTTTGCGATGTCCGATTCGCACGACCAGCACCACCAGCACATCCTGGCGCAGTTCGCAGATCAGGCGATAATCCCCCACCCGGTAGCGCCATAGCTCCGACAGGTGGCCCTTGAGCCCCTTGCCGAGCTGGCGTGGATCGTCCAGGGGCTCGATGCGCTGGCGCAGGTAGTCGCGGATCCGCTTCGCCTCCGCGTGGCCCAGCTTCTGCAGCTGCTTCCTGGCCTCTTCCGTGAGCTCAATCCGCCAAGCCAAGATCGCGCTCCACCTCGTCTAGCGTATAGGTACGCTCCTCGCCCCGGCGCAGCCGCTCCAATGTCTGCTCGGCCAGATAGATGTCCTCCAGGTCCTCCAAGTGCTCCTCGATGGCCTCGCGGATGTAGTAGGTCACTGTGCGCCCCGTTCGTGCCGCCAGCGTCTGCAACCGCTGATAGGTCTCATCCGGGATCCGTACCGCTGTTTGCTTGGTCATCCACCTCACCCCGTGTGGTATACATGTAAACCTTAGTGTACCGCGCGGGATCGAGAAACGGGGTATGTGCCGACACGCTGGGCCTTCTGCTGATCGGCGGGCACGCCCAAAGGCGGCGCCGGGGCATCCGGCGGTCAGAGCCCCAGTTCGCCCCAGAGGGCGTCCACCCGGGCCTTCACCTCGGGGGTCATGGCGATGGGTCGGCCCCATTCCCGGTCGGTCTCCCCGGGCCACTTGTTGGTAGCGTCAAAGCCCATCTTCGAGCCCAGGCCGGAGACGGGGGAGGCGAAGTCCAGGTAGTCGATGGGGGTGCGCTCCACGGTGACGGTGTCCCGGGCCGGGTCCATGCGGGTGGTCATGGCCCAGATGACGTCCTTCCAGTCCCGGGCGTCGATGTCCTCGTCCACCACGATGATGAACTTGGTGTACATGAACTGGCGCAGGAAGGACCAGATCCCCATCATCACCCGGCGGGCGTGTCCGGGGTACTGCTTGCGCATGCGCACCACCGCCATGCGGTAGGAGCAGCCCTCCGGCGGCAGGTAGAAGTCGATGATCTCCGGGAACTGCTTGGCCAGGATGGGCACGAAGACCTCGTTCAGGGCCATGCCCAGGATGGCCGGCTCGTCCGGCGGGCGACCGGTGTAGGTGCTGTGGTAGACGGGATCGCGGCGGTGGGTGATGCGCTCCACCGTGAACACCGGGAAGCGGTCCACCTCGTTGTAATAGCCGGTGTGATCGCCGAAGGGCCCCTCGGGTGCGGTATCCCCGGGATGGATCACCCCCTCCAGGACCATCTCCGCCGTGGCCGGCACCTGCAGGTCATTGCCGAGGCAGCGGGCCAAGTGGGTGCGCGAGCCCCGCAGCAGGCCGGCGAAGGCGTGTTCCGACAGGGTGTCGGGGACGGGGGTGACGGCGGCGAGCAAGGTGGCCGGATCGGCCCCCAGCACCACGGCCACGGGGAAGGGCTCGCCGGGGCGGGCCTGCTGCCAGTCGCGAAAATCCAGGGCCCCGCCGCGGTGGGAGAGCCAGCGCATGATGACCCGGTCGGGCCCCAGCACCTGCTGGCGGTAGATGCCCATGTTCTGCCGCTCCCGGTGCGGGCCGCGGGTCACCACCAGGCCCCAGGTGATGAGGGGGGCGGCGTCCCCGGGCCAGCAGTGCTGCACCGGCAGCCGCCCCAGGTCCACCTGATCCCCCTCCAGCACCACCTCCTGGCAGGCGGGGTTACGCACCCGCCGGGGGGCCATGTCCAGCACCTTGCGCAGCACCGGCAGGGTGTCCCACGCGGCCTTCAGGCCCCGGGGCGGATCGGGTTCCTTGAGGAAGGCCAGCAACCGGCCCACCTCCCGCAGGGCCTCGGTGGATTCCTCCCCCATGCCCAGGGCCACCCGCTGCGGGGTGCCGAACAGGTTGGCCAGCACGGGGATGTGGTGGCCCTTGGGACGCTCGAAGAGCAGGGCGGGACCGCCGGCCCGCAGCACCCGGTCACAGACCTCCGTCATCTCCAGATGGGGATCCACCGGCACGGCGATGCGCCGCAACTCGCCCCGCTCCTCCAGCCCCCGGATGAATTCGCGCAGGTCACGGTATTTCATGGCGCCGGGCTCACTCCTGGAATTCTGCCACCACGGGGGCATGGTCCGAGGGCCGTTCCAGACGCCGCGGCGCCACGTCGATCCAGGCACGGGTGCAGCGCATGGCCAGGGGCTCGCTGGCCAGGATCAGGTCGATGCGCAGGCCGCGGTTGCGCCGGAAGCCGGCGGCGCGGTAGTCCCACCAGCTGTACTGCCCCTCGGGCTGCTGGAAGCGGCGGAAGACGTCGCTCAACCCCAGGTCCTGGATCGCCTTCAGGGCCTGGCGCTCCGGTGTGGAGCAGAGGATGCGCTCATGCCAGGCCTCGGGATCGTGCACGTCCCGGTCTTCCGGGGCGATGTTGAAGTCCCCCAGCACCACCAGGGACCCATGCCGTTCCCGCTCCGCCTCCAGGAAGTCCCGGACCCGGCGCAGCCAGTCCAGCTTGAAGGCGTACTTCTCCGATCCCACCTCGGCGCCGTTGACCACATACAGGTTCACCACCCGCACCCCTTGGATGCTGGCCGCCAACAGGCGGCGCTGGGTGCAGTCCAGCCCCGGGGGATCGGTGACCGCATCCAAGGGGGCCTCCCGGGAGAGGAGGGCGACACCGTTGTAGGTGGGCTGGCCGCTGTGCAGGGCATGGTAGCCCATCTCCCGGAAGACCCCGGCGGGGAAGGCCTCGTCCTTCATCTTGGTCTCCTGCAGCGCCAGGATGTCCGGCTGCTGCTCCCCCAGCCAGTCCAGCACCTGGGGCAGGCGCACCTTCAGGGAGTTGACGTTCCAGGTGGCGATCCTCATGCCGCTTCCAATCCCGAATGGCGCAGCAGCGCGTCGATCTCCGGCTCCCGGCCGCGGAAGGCCTTGAACAGCTCCAGGGCGGGACGCGATCCCCCCTGTTCCAGGATCCCGGTGAGGAAATCCCGGCCCGTCTGCCCATTGAACAGGCCCTCCTCCTCGAAGCGGGCGAAGGCGTCGGCGGAGAGCACCTCGGCCCATTTGTAGCTGTAGTAGCCGGCGGCATAGCCGCCGGCGAAGATATGGGAGAAGCCGTGCTGAAAGCGGTTGAACTGCGGCGGCCGCAGCACCGCCACCTGTTCGCGCACCTCATCCAGGATCTCCTGGATGCGCCCGCCAAGGGCGGGGTCGTATTCCGCGTGCAGGCGCATGTCGAACAGGGAGAATTCCAGCTGGCGCACCATCTGCATGGCCGCCTGGAAGTGACGCGAGGCGGTGAGCTTGTCAAACAGTTCCGCGGGCAGGGGCTCCCCCGTCTCGTGGTGGCCGGAGATGAGATCCAGGGCCTCCCGCTCCCAGCACCAGTTCTCCATGAACTGGCTGGGCAGCTCCACGGCATCCCATTCCACGCCGTTGATGCCGGCCACGCCGGGATGGTCCACGCGGGTGAGCATGTGGTGCAGGCCGTGGCCGAACTCGTGGAAGAGGGTGAGCACCTCGTCGTGGGTGAACAGGGCCGGCTTGCCGTCCACCGGCGGCGTGGAGTTGCAGGTCATGTAGGCCACGGGCAGCTGCAGGCGATCGCCATCCCGCAGGCGGCCGCGGCAGTCATCCATCCAGGCCCCGCCCCGCTTGTGGCTGCGGGCGTAGAGGTCCAGGTAGAACCAGGCCCGGGGCCGGCCGTCCGGGTCCTGGATCTCGAAGAAGCGCACGTCCGGATGCCATACCGGGGCGCCGTCGGCGGGGCGGATGTGCACCTGGTAGAGGCGCTCCACCAGGTCGAACAGGCCCTGCAGCACCCGGTCCACCGGGAAGTAGGGCTTCAGGTCCTCCTGGGAGAGCTGGAAGAGGTGCTGGCGCAGCCGCTCCGAGGCGAAGGACAGGTCCCAGGCCTCCAGGGTGTCCAGCCCCAGATGGGTGCGGGCGAAGGCCTGCAGGGAATCCAGTTCGCCCCGGGCCGCGGGCACGGCGCGCCGGGCCAGGTCCTCCAGGAAGGCGACCACCCCCTGCGGGGAGTCGGCCATCTTGGTGGCCAGGGAGAGGTGGGCATAGCTGGGATAGCCCAGGAGCTGGGCCTCCTCGTGGCGCAGGGCGAGGATACGCTCCATCACCTCGGAGTTGTCGAAGCGCCGGTCGTGGGGGCCCTGGTCGGAGGCCCGGGTGACGTAGGCGGTGTACACCTCGCGGCGCAGTTCCCGGTCCTCGGCGAAGGTCATCACCGCGTAGTAGGAGGGGAACTCCAGGGTGACGAGATGCCCCTCCAGGTCCCGCTGGCGGGCGTTCTGGCGCAGCATGTCCAGGGCCGATTCCGGCAGCCCCGAGAGGCGCCCGGGATCGGTGATTCGCAGTTGCCAGCCCTGGGTGGCGTCCAGGACGTTCTCCTCGAAACGGGCGGTGAGGGCGGACAGCTCCTGGGCGATGGCCTTGTAGCGGGCCTTCTTGTCCTCGGGCAGATCCACGCCGCTGAGGTGGAAGTCCCGCAGCGCGTTGGTGATCACCCGCTGCTGTGCAGGCTCCAGGCGGGGGAATTCCGGCCCCTGGGCAATGGACTGGAAGGCCTGGAACAGACGGGTATTCTGGCCCATCTCGGTGGCGTAGTCCGAGAGCTTGGGCAGGCAGCGGTTGTAGGCTTCGCGCAGGGCCTCGCTGTTGACCACGGCGTTCATGTGGCGCACCGGGGACCAGATGCGCTCCAGGCGGTCCTCCAGCAGGTCCAGGTGATGCACCAGGTTCTCCCAGGTGAAGGGGCCGGGCTGATCCAGGAGGCGCTGGATGGCGGCGCGGTTGTCCGCCAGCACCCGGTCGATGGCCGGTTCCACGTGTTCCGGACGGATGTCCCCGAAGGGGGGCAGGTCCTGCATCTCGAGAAGGGGGTTGGTCATGGGCGCGGTTCGGGATCGGTGTTCCTGAGTGTGCAGCTAATGTAACACGGCGCCGCGGCCCGGAGGACGGCCCGGACCCTGGCCTTGGGTCACTGCAGCCCCAGACCCTGGGCCCCGCCCAGCAACAGCCAGGCCAGGCCGCCGATACCGCTGAGAAAACCCACGGCCCCCAGGCGGGCACGCCAGCGCAGACCCCGCAGCAGCCGGGATTCCGGGTATACCGAGAGCAGGTAGGGCATACCCCGCTGGGGACCACGCCCGAGCAGATGCACCTGGGGCTCCCGGGCGCGCTGGGCCCGGGCCTCCAGGGCCTGGCGTTGGGCCATCTCCCGGGCCCGGTCCCATTCCGCCAGGTCCACCTGCCCATCGCCGTCCGTGTCGATGGCCGCCATGCGGCGGGCATCCCGCTTCCACTCCCGCAGCAGGGCGGTGACCTCGTCTTTCAATGGCCCGGGGTCGGCCCCCCCATGGCTGCGGAAATGGCCCAGGGCGTAGAGGGGATCGCCAGGGTGGATGCGCCGCTCCAGATAGCGGTAATGACCCCCGTCCAGCAGAGCGGCGGGGAGGGGGGCGGCCTGGGGATTCGCGCGGTGGCCGTGCCAGCGTTCCCGGTGGGGGGTATGGACCCGGGCCCCTTCCGGGTCCACCACGCAGCGGCCGGTATCATCGTCCAGGGCGAAGAGATCGCTGCTACGTCCGGAATGGACGGTGCGCCAGCGGGTGTTGCCGTTGTTCCCCCGGTGACGACGTTCCACACGATATTCGTACCAGGCGCAAGGGGTTCCGGAAAGCGGGGCGATGATGGGCGGGCCGGGGAGCAGGGCGGCCTGACCCGTGAGTTCCACGGGCCCCTGGGCAGCGGATCGGATGCGTGCCGTGGGGGTGTCGGCGACCAGACGCAACCGCCGGGCGCCGGTGACAAAGGCAACCAGGGACCCGAGGATCAGTGCCACCAGCAGCGCCTCCAGCGCCAGGAGCTCCCCGGACACGCCGCGCGACCTAGCCGAACAGGGCGCGGATGTCCGGATCCCGGGTCTGGTGGGCGGGGAAGTCCAGGAGCTGGAAGGGTCCGAAACGCAGCAGGTGGGCCACCACTAGGTCCGGGAACTGCTCGATGCGCACGTTGTTGCGGTTGACGCACTCGTTGTAGAACTCGCGCCGGTCGGCGATGGCGTTCTCCAGGCCGCTGATACGCGACTCCAGGTGCTGGAAGCGGCCATCCGCCTTCAGTTCCGGATAGGCCTCGGCCACGGCGAAGAGCTGGCCGAGGCCAGCGCGCAGGCCATCCTCGGCACGCCCCAGGGAGGCCAGATCCCCCTGCTGCTGCGCCCGGGCGACGCTGCCCCGGGCGCGCATGACCCTGTCCAGGGTCTCCTTCTCGTAGGCCATGTACTGGCGGCAGACCTCCACCAGCTTGGGCAGTTCGTCATGACGCTGCTTGAGCAGCACCTCGATGTTGGACCAGGCCTTGGAAACGGCGTGCTTGAGCTGCACCAGGTTGTTGTAGATGAGCACGGCATAGAGGGCGATGAGCACGAGCAGGCCGAGCATCACGTAACCGCCGATATCCATCAGGGAAGTCTCCGGGTGGGGTACATGGCCATTGTGCCCCAGGTGGCGCGGGAAGGGGAGACCCCGCCCCCGGACCGCGCTGCCGGGGGCAGATACTGTATAAAACTACAAAGACAAGCCGTCAGATATCCAGGTTGGAGGCGGTGAGGGCGTTGGTCTCGATGAACTCCCGCCGGGGCTCCACGTGATCCCCCATGAGGGTGGTGAAGACCTCGTCGGCGCGCACGGCGTCCTCCACCTGCACCTGCAGCAGGCGGCGGCTCTCGGCGTTCATGGTGGTCTCCCAGAGCTGTTCCGGGTTCATCTCCCCCAGACCCTTATAGCGCTGGATGGAGAGGCCGCGCCGGGCCTCCGCCAGCAGCCATTGCATCACATCCTGGAAATTGGACACCTCGTGGCGGCGCTCGCCCCGCTGGATATAGGCCCCCGCATCCAGCAGGCCGTCCAGACGCTCGGCAAGGCTGCGGATGAGGCGGAACTCCGGGGATTCAAAGAATTCACCGCCGAAGACATCCCGGATCTCGGCGCCGTGGATGAGGCGGGTCACCACCACCTGGAATCCGCCGCGTTCGTCCTCGGCGGTCTCCATGCGGTAGCGGGTGGCACCCGCGGCATCGCTGTCCAGTCCCGCCATGATCTCCCCGAACCAGGTCTCCAGGGCCTGGCGGTCCTGGCGCGCCACATCTGTGAGGGGGCGGGCGAACACCATGCGCTCCAGCAGCACGGGATCGTAGCGGCGGCCCAGGCGCTCCACGGCGGCCATGACGCCGTTGTAGCGCCGTGCCAGTTCCTCCAGGGCCTGGCCGCTGACGGGCGGGGTATCCGGGCTCACCACCAGACGGGCGTCGTCCAGGGCATGGGAGAGGAGGAGATTGGTCATCTCCAGCTCATCCTTGACGTAGAACTCCTGCTTGCCGCGGCGGATCTTGTACAGCGGCGGCTGGGCGATGTAGATGTGCCCCCGGGCCACCAGCTCCGGCATCTGCCGGTAGAAGAAGGTGAGCAGCAGGGTGCGGATATGGGAGCCGTCCACGTCCGCGTCGGTCATGATGATGATGCGGTGATAACGCAGCTTGTCCGGGTCGAACTCGTCCTTGCCGATCCCGCAGCCCAGGGCGGTGATGAGCGTGCCCACCTCGGCGGAGGAGAGCATCTTATCGAAGCGGGCCTTCTCCACGTTGAGGATCTTGCCCTTCAAAGGCAGCACCGCCTGGGTGCGCCGGTCCCGGCCCTGTTTGGCGGACCCGCCCGCGGAATCTCCCTCCACGATGAACAGTTCGGACAGGGATGGATCCTTTTCCTGGCAGTCCGCCAGCTTCCCCGGCAGCCCGGCGATATCCAGGGCCCCCTTGCGGCGGGTCATCTCCCGCGCCTTGCGGGCGGCGTCCCGGGCGCGGGCGGCCTCGGTGATCTTGCCGGTGATGATGCGGGCCTCGTTGGGGTTTTCCAGCAGGAAGTCATGCACCGCCTCGGCCATCACCGATTCCACCACCCCCTTCACCTCGGAGGACACCAGCTTGTCCTTGGTTTGGGAGGAGAACTTGGGATCCGGCACCTTCACCGAGAGCACGGCGGTGAGCCCCTCCCGGGCGTCATCCCCTGTGGGGGCCACCTTCTGCCGCTTGAGGATGCCCTCCGCCTCCATGTACTGATTCATGGTGCGGGTGAGGGCGGCGCGGAAGCCGGCCAGGTGGGTGCCGCCATCCCGCTGCGGGATGTTGTTGGTGTAGCAGAAGATGTTCTCCTGGTAGGCATCGTTCCATTGCAGGGCGATCTCCACCCCGATGCCATCCCGGTCGGCGTTCATGTAGATGACATTGCCGTGCAGCGGGCTCTTGTTGCGGTTCAGGTGCTCCACGAAGGCGCGGATACCCCCCTGGTATTCGAACACGTCCCGGCGACCTTCCTCGCGTTCGTCGCAGAGCTCGATGCGCACCCCGGAATTGAGGAAGGAGAGCTCCCGCAGCCGGCGGGAGAGGATATCGTAGTGGAACTCCGTGTCGCTGAAGATCTCTTCGCTGGGCTTGAAGCGGATCAGGGTCCCGGTCTGCCCGGTCTCCCCCACCACCGCCAGCGGCGCCTCCGGGACCCCCATATGATAGACCTGGCGGTGGGTCTTGCCGTTGCGGTAGATGGTCATCTCCAGGGTCTCGGAGAGGGCGTTGACCACGGACACGCCCACCCCATGGAGCCCGCCGGACACCTTGTAGGAGTTGTCGTCGAATTTCCCGCCGGCGTGGAGCACGGTCATGATCACCTCCGCGGCGGAACGGCCCTCTTCCTCGTGGAGATCCACCGGGATGCCGCGGCCGTCGTCCCGTACGCTGACGGACCCGTCGCTGTGGATGGTGACCAGGATCCGGCTGCAGTAGCCGGCCAGGGCCTCGTCGATGGCGTTGTCCACCACCTCGAAGACCATGTGGTGCAGCCCCGTGCCGTCATCGGTGTCCCCGATGTACATCCCGGGGCGCTTGCGCACGGCATCCAGACCCTTGAGGACCTTGATGCTGGAAGAATCGTATAACCGGGAAGGCTGATCGGTCATGGGACACCTGCTGGACCTGACGTGAAAGGACGCATTATATCACTTCAGGGCCCCGCCCCGCGGGGGTTGGGATCGGCAAGGACGGGGGCTAGCGGGGGATGTTCCACGTGGAACATCCCCTGACTGCAATCGGTCCATGGGCTCACGGATTCTTCTGAAGTAGGGGTGGAATGCTCCCCCCCCCCCCGGGGAGAGCAGAATCCAAGGCTTGGTGGAGAAGGTCTGGTTCGACTCCATCGGCAGCCAAGCCCACACCATCACCGGGGCGCTCACCCATGCAAACGACCCCATCCGGTCCCTGGCGACCTACGGCCAGTGGATGATCGGCGCGGGGACCGGCGTCATTGTCGGGAGTGCCTTGCTCAAGGCGGGCACGGAGTTCGCCAAAGGCAGTGTTTGGGGTTGGGTGGCGGACAAGGTCACCGGCGCCGTGTCGGGATTGGGGTCTTTGATTGGCTTCGCGGCGGGCGCCCTGATCGCCATGGCGGCTTGGCTCATTGGCCTGGGGGGCACCCTGGCCTATTACATCCCGGTGATCCCGTTCGTGTACTGGTCCCTGGCCGTGCTGGGGTGGGCGGTGATGGTGATCCAGTCGCTTCTGGCCGCGCCGCTATGGGCGGCGGCCCATGCAGCGGATGCCACGGAGGATGGCTTCGCGGGCCGCTGGGCCCTTCAGGGGTGGCAGCTGCTGCTGAACGTGATGCTGCGGCCCATCCTGCTCACCATCGGCCTGATCGCGTCCATGCTGCTCATGCATGCCATGGCCTTCTTCATCCTGGAGGGGTATGACACCTTCAATCAGGCCATGGTGAACTCCACCTCGTGGATCTCCATCCTGGGCTTTTTGTTCACCAACACCATTATGATCATCTTCGTGATCATCATCTCCCACAAGGCCCACGAATTGATCTTCGATACCGCCGATGATGTGATGAAGTGGATCGGGTTTGGGGTCTCCCCGCTGGGTTCGACCCGCGCCGAGGGCGAGGTGCGCAGCATGGCTCAGCATGCCGGGAGCACCACCGAACGCCTCACCGGCGCGGCCATGGGCCGGTTGGGGGGTGATAAGGATGACACCTCCCCGCGTAAGCCTGGGGGCAGCGGTGGTGGTGGAAACGGGGGCGGCTCAGGCGGTGGGGGCGGTGGCCCCCATGTGCCGACGCAGGCTGGGGGGAATCAGATGGCGCAGCGGAATATTGGGCGTGATGCTTGATGCTGTTCGTCAGCGACAAATAGCATCGCTAGTATTATCTCAACCCCTGAAATTTCTTGTAATCTTCTCTTTCGAGGGCAACCCTTCGATCGGTTTCGGCATCGCCAAAGTGTTCCCGTACGGTTTTCCCTGTGACTTCTTTGAATGCTTTAAGGGCAACCCCAGCACTGGCTCTTCCTTCCACCGCCTCCTCCTGCCAACTCTGCAATGCTTGATTCAACTGCTGGACTTGTGCGTCCAGAGAATCCACGTAGCCTTGCAGTTCCCGGTTGTACCGCTTCAGGCGGTCGATCCGATCCTGCCGGGCACCGGCCAGACCGGCGTAGAACAGGGTGTCTCCAGCCATGGTTGCATTCTCCTCGATCGTGGTTCTTGTGGTTCCTTATGGGCGCGTCGGTCGTTTCGAGTATAGCCGGTCCAGCCATCGTCCGGGAGTCCCGGGGTGCGTCCCTGGTCGTGCTGGGCGGGACGTGCCAAAATCCAAAGATCCAGTCTCCCTGGGTCGGATTCAGGCATTCCAAGGCGCCATGCACCATCGCCACCTCAACCATCAGCGATTCACCCTCGCCGCCATCGACGATGTGATCTCACGCGGGCGGTGGGATGACTGGGCAGAACTGCGCCGGGCCGTCCTGTCCGATCCAGCACTGCTGGACAAGGTGGAGCGGGTTTGCCGTCCTCATCTCAGCGATCCCTATGCGCAGCGCTATCACTTCTGGATGCATTATGTCGAAGCACACCGCGCCACTGCCTGATTGGGAACTCGTTTTGTCCTCTGCCGCACGGCTCCAGCGCATCCTACCGGATGCTGTGCTGGTCGGAGGAACCGCCTCAGCAATCCATGCAGAGCATCGTTTCTCCCGTGACGCCGACCATGTGCTGACCGATCTGCGCCATCGTTTCGATGAAGTGCTGGCTGAGCTTGAGTCGGTCGCAGGCTGGAAAACGGCTCGCGTGCAGCGCCCCGTGCAAATCCTTGGCAGTCTCGACGGTATCGAGACGGGCGTTCGTCAGCTTATCCGCGACGAACCGCTGGAAACGGCGGTGGTGGACTATCACGGTGCGCGAATCACCGTTCCAACCGAAGGTGAGATTCTGCGCATCAAGGGCGTGCTGATCCTCAAGCGCAATGCCACGCGAGACTACCTCGACTTCGTGGCCTTGGCCAATCACATGGGCGATGAAAACGTTGCTAATGCGCTGCAATCGTTCGACAGGCTCTACCAGCAGGACAACGGGGAATCGCCGCTACAGCAGTTGCAGGTGCAACTTGGCAACGCGCTGCCCTACGACTTGGAAGAAACCGAACTCAGCGAGTACAAGAACCTCGATCCTCGCTGGCATGACTGGCAGGCGGTTAAAGCCACCTGTTCGCGTCTCGCAACCATCATCTTCGACCGGGTTTGCGATACGGATTCAGATCGTCATCAAGTCCATGAATTAAAAGTGGAATCCACAGAGAAGGATCTCCTGGATCCTGATTCCGATACGCCGGATTCAGGGCCGCGATTGTAAAATATGCCCCATCTCTCCCATCCCCCACACTCAGCTGTCCTGCCGGGTTCCTCTTTGGAGGTCATTTTCACCGAGTAGTGCCCTTCCTGCGCCCAACCGGCTGCTTTGGTTTTGATCGGGGCGTGGTTTTAGCCGCTGGCTCGAAAGGATCATGGATGTATTCACCAGTCTTGCCTTGAAGTCTGATTTCAGAGGCTGGAAGGGGTGACCGAACAAGGGAGGAACCCAAGGCATCCAGGGCAGGGTAGGCGGTGGTTCCGGGTGCCCGATCAGACCGGGGTCTGGGTAGTGGACCCTCAGACCATGGCATGGGATGAGGGCTCATGCCCCCCGGAGCTGCCCATGTTCCACGTGGAACATCCGGATCTCCTCCCAGCCGGAAACCTCCAGGGAATCCCCCTGGATGGCGGTGACAAAGACCTGGCAGCCCAGGTGGCGCAGCAGATCCAGGGCACCGGCACAGCGGGCCGGGTCCAGTTCCGAGGCGAGATCGTCCACCAGGACCACCACGGGTCGTGTGGTGCGTCTGCGGTGCAGGGCCACCTGGGCCAGGCGCAGCAGCAGTACCGCCGTCTTCTGCTGCCCCCGGGAGGCCTCCTGGGAGAGGGAGACTCCCTCGTGACGAAAGATCACCTCCGCGCGATGGGGTCCCCACAGGGTATAGCCCATCTCCCTTTCCCGTTCCCGGCCGCGGGCCAGGACCTCTTCCAGGGATTCCTCCTCCCGCCAGCCGCGGCGGTACTGCCATTCCAATGCCCCCTCCACGGGCAGACGCGAGCGCAGGTCGGTGACCGTCTCTCCCAGGGCCAGTAGATAATCGCGTCGAAAGGCGTCCAGTTGCCGGCCATGGCGGTCCATCTCCCGCTCCCAGGCCGAAAGGGCCCGGTCCGGTGAACCGAGGCGCAGGGCCTCGTTGCGCTGCTGCAGGGCGCGGCGGTAGCCCTGCAGCACGGGCAGGTACTCCTCCTCGGAATGGAACAGGCCCCAATCCAGGAACCCCCGGCGCTCCCCCGGGGGACCGGCCAGGAGTTCGTGGCTGTCGGGATGGATGGCCTGGACGGGGAAGAGCCGGGCCAACTCCGTCTGGGCCCGCACCCGGCGCCCCTGGACACGGGCCTGGGTGCCCCGCTCCCCCTTGCGGATGCCCAGATGGACCAACTCACCGCGCTCCCCCTCCAGACGCCCTGTCACCATCACCCCCGAGGCCCCCCGGCGGATCACGGGGCCGATGCGGGCGGTGCGAAAGGAACGACCCGTGGCCAGGAGATGGATCCCCTCCAGCAGGCTGGTCTTGCCGGAGGCGTTGGGACCGGTGATCACGTTCAGCCCCGCGCAAGGCTCCAGGCGGACCCGTTCGAAGATGCGCAGGTGCAGCAGATCCAGGCGGCGCAGGATCATCTCAGGCAACCGGCACCGCGACCCGCCGCGACATCACAACCGGATGGGCATGACCACGTAGAGGGCCCGCTCGGAATCGCTGTCCCTCACCAGGACAGAAGAACCGGCATCCCGAAGGCCCATACGGACGTCATCGCCTCCCAGGTGGGCCATGACATCGGTGAGGTAACCGACGTTGAAACCGATCTCCAGGTCCGGGCCCTGGTATTCCACCTCCAGTTCCTCCTCCGCCTCTTCCTGTTCGGGATTGTGGGCCTGGAGTACCAGTCGATCCCGGGTCAGCTCCATGCGTACGCCGCGGTACTTCTCGTTGGAGAGGATGGCGGTGCGGCTCAGGGCCTGGCGCAGTACCTCACGCTCCACCTTCATCACCTGCCCCTCCTCCTGGGGGATCACGCGCCGGTAATCCGGGAAGCGGCCATCGATGAGTTTGGAGGTGAAGCGTACCCCGGAGAAGTGGGCGCGCAGATGATTGCTGCCCACCTCCAGGCGCACCGGATCATCCACCCGCTCCAACAGGCGGCTGAGCTCCATTACCCCCTTGCGGGGCAGGATCACCTGACGGGGCTGCTCCGTCTCCACGACGGCCTCCACCTCATACAGGGAAAGCCGGTGGCCGTCGGTGGCCACGCAGCGGACCCGGCCCCGCTCCAGTTCCAGCATCAGACCGTTGAGGTAGTAGCGCACATCCTGCATCGCCATGGCAAAGGAGGTGCGATCCATCAGCTCCAGGAGATCCCGTTGGGGAAGCTCCAGGGTCAGCCCCCCCTTCACCCCTTCCAGTTCCGGAAAGTCCTCCGCGGGCAGGGTGCTCAGTTGGAAACGGGATCGGCCCGATTGCACCAGCAGGCGGTCCTCCTCCTGGCGCAACTGGATACTGGCCTCGTCCGGCAGGGCGCGGCAGATGTCCAGGAGCTTGCGCGCCGAAACCGTGGTCTGCCCCGGGGCCTCCACATCGTGTTCCCAATGGGCGAGCCATTCCACTTCCAGGTCCGTGGCCACCAGGCTCAACCCGTCCTCCCCGGCCCGGAGGAGGACGTTGCCCAGGATGGGCATGGTCTGGCGCTTTTCCACCGCCCCAATCACCTGCTGCAGCGGCTTGAGGAGGGTCTCCCTCTGGATGCTGAATCTCATCGGCTTCACCCCGTGTTGGTCTTTAATTAGGTATTGATCTTTTCAATGATAGTAATAAGGGCAGTCCCCATGTTGTGGGTATCCCTGAATTACCTTTTTATTTCAATGACTTGCAGGTGAATTTCCCTGTGCGCCGGCTGTCGGGAAGGGAGTCGAAAGGCTGTGGGTGGGTTGTGGACAACACCACCCCGCATTTCCCGTCCTCCGCCCAGTCACAGGTTATCCCCAGCCTTGCCCACGTCAGCTGGTGAGCGTGCGCAGCAGATTCACGAAGTCCTCGTTGATGCGGGCATCGGATTCGCGCAATTCCTCCACCTTACGGCAGGCATGGATCACCGTGGTGTGGTCCCGGCCGCCGAAGGCCTTGCCGATCTCGGGCAGGCTGTGGCTGGTGAGCTCCTTGGCCAGGGCCATGGCCACCTGTCTGGGGCGGGTGATGGAGCGGCTGCGGCGGGTGGAGTGCAGGTCCGAGACCCGGATCTTGTAGTACTCCGCCACCGTCTTCTGGATGTTGTCGATGGTCACCAGCTTGTCCTGCAGGGCCAGCAGGTCGTGCAGGGCCTCCTTGGCGAAGTCCAGGGTGATGGGACGGCCGGTGAAATGGGCGTTGGCGATCACCCGGCGCAGGGCCCCCTCCAGTTCGCGGATGTTGGAGCGGATGCGCTTGGCCACGAAGAAGGCCACCTCATTGGGCAGTTCCACCCCCGATTCCTCCGCCTTGCGGTGCAGGATGGCCACCCGTGTCTCCAGTTCCGCCGGTTCGATGGCCACGGTCAGCCCCCAGCCGAAACGGGACTTGAGCCGGTCCTCCAGGCCGTCCACCTCCCGGGGGTAACGGTCACAGGTGAGGATCACCTGCTGCTGGCTCTCCAGCAGGGCGTTGAAGGTGTGGAAGAATTCCTCCTGGGAGCGCTCCTTGCCGGCGAAGAACTGGATATCGTCGATGAGCAGGGCATCCACCGAACGGTAGTAGCGCTTGAACTCGTCGATGGAGTTGTGTTGCAAGGCCTTGATCATGTCCGCCACGAAGCGCTCGGAATGCAGATACACCACCTTGGCGGCGGGGTTCTGATCCAGCATGGCATTGCCGATGGCGTGCATCAGGTGGGTCTTGCCCAGGCCCGTACCGCCATAGAGGAACAGCGGGTTGTAGGCCTTGCCCACATTACTGGCCACCTGCAGGCTGGCGGCCCGGGCCAGCTGGTTGGACTTGCCCTCGACGAAGTTCACGAAGGTGAAGTTGGGATTGAGATTATTGGTGAACTGCGGTGAACTGGCCGCTGGCCGGGGATCGGCGGCCTCCCGCGTGGCCTCGGCGCTACGGGTTGCACCGGCATCGGGGCGTTCCGGGGCCCGTGGGCTGGAGGCGGTCTTGCGGCCGCTGCCCACCTCCAGGCTCACGCGCACGTCGTCATGCCCCGCGGTCTCGGTCACCACCTGGCCGATGCGCTGGAAGAAATGATCCTTCACCCAGTCCAGCACGAAACGGTTCGGCGCCAGCAGCCGCAACACCCCTTCCTCCTCCACGGCATGCAGGGGGCGGATCCAGGTGTTGAGCTGCTGTTCCGAGAGTTCGCTCTCGAGGCGTGCCACGCACTGTTGCCACAAGGCGCTGCTGACCAAGGCGGATCTCCTGGCGGAAAAGGGTGGGGGAAACCCTCAAGTCTAACTGCCGGGCTTCCAGGTTATCCACATCTTTTTCCACAGATCCCCAGCCGCCGAGATTGACACCCATGGCGATCGCGGGTAATTTTACGCGCCTTGATCGGGTGCCCGATGCCCGCGCAACCCCACGACACAGGGTCCGCCGTCATGAAAAGAACATTTCAGCCCAGTAACCTGCACCGCAAGCGCACCCACGGCTTCCGGGCCCGCATGGCCACCCGTGGCGGCCGCAAGGTCCTGTCCGCGCGCCGCGCCAAGGGCCGTGCACGTCTGTGTCCCTGAGCGATTGACCGTTTCCGGGGACCGGCGTTTCCCCAGGACGGTACGGCTCACCCGAGCCGCAGAATACCGGGGTGTCTTCCAGGGGGGGCGGCGCATCAACCTGCATCCCTTCACCGCCGTTTGCCGGCCGACGCAGGAAGACAGCGCCCGCCTCGGGCTGGCCATCTCCAAGCGCAACCTGCGCCGGGCCAGTCAGAGGCAGCGGATCAAGCGCCTGGTGCGGGAGTCCTTCCGCCACCGGCGCAGCCAACTACCCCCGGTGGACGTGGTGATCATGTGCCGGCGCGGGGCCGAGGAGTACACGAACCAGGATCTCTACCAGATCCTCGAGCGTCTCTGGAACCGGGTGGTCCGCCAATGCAAAAACTCCTCATCCTGCTGATCCAGGCCTACCGCTATACCCTAAGCCCGTTTATCGGACAGCACTGCCGCTTCGTGCCCACCTGTTCCTGCTATGGCATCGAGGCCATCCAGCGACACGGGGCCCTGCGCGGCTCCTGGCTGACCCTGCGCCGCCTCGCCCGTTGCCATCCCTGGTGCGAAGGCGGCTACGATCCCGTACCCGATCCCGTCCAAGGCCCCCAGCGAGCCCCCCGAGACCATGGATAACCTGCGCCCCGTCCTCTACCTCAGTTTCGTTTTCCTGCTGTTCCTGGTCTGGCAGACCTGGAACGTGGATTATGGCCCGCAGCCGCAAACGGCCCAGGAGACCCAGGAGGTCGCCGGCGGAGATGGCGCCGCCAACCGGGACGATCTCCCCGACGCCGCCCTGTCCGAGGCCGGGGAGGCCCCGAACACGGAGGCCTCCGAAGGGGCCGGTGCGGGCCGGCGCATCCATGTGGTGACCGATACCCTGGACCTGTACATCGATACCCGCGGCGGCGACATCGTGCGCGCGGACTTGCCCACCTATCCCGTCAGTCTGAACCAGCCGGATGAGCCCACCACCATCCTGAATGAACAGGAACGGGCCTACGTGGCCCAGTCGGGCCTGATCCACGACCGCGTCTCCGGTATCGACCATGGGGACCGGGCGCCCACGCACCATGCGGTGTATGAGGCACCGGCCACGGAATTCCGCCTCCAGGATGGCCAGGATGTCCTGCAGGTGCCCCTCACCTGGGAGAACGACGAGGGCATCCGCGTCACCAAGACCTACACCTTCCGCCGCGGGGAATTCCTCGTGGACGTGAGCCACCGGGTGGAAAACGGCAGCGACGCGGCCTGGACCGGACGCCAGTACCGCCAGCTGCGCCACGGACCCACCCCCGATCGGGACTCCTGGTTCCTGTACACCTTCACCGGCGCTGCCTACTACGACGGCGGCTACCGCAAGGAGGAACTGGAGAGCCTGGCAGAGAAGGTGGATTCCAAGGAGCTCCAGGGGGGGTGGATCGCCCTCATCGAGCACTACTTCCTGAGCGCCTGGGTGCCCGAGGCCGGGGAGGAGAACCTGCTCTACACCCGGGAGGTGGGCACTCCCGACGAACCGCGCTACATCATCGGGCTGCGCTCCGAGGCCCAGACGGTGGCCCCCGGCGGGAGCGGGGCGTTCGAAACCCGTCTCTGGATCGGGCCCAAGCTGCAGGAACCCCTCTCCGAAATCGCCGAGGGCCTGGAACTGACGGTGGACTACGGCTTGTTCACCTTCCTGTCCAAGCCGCTGTTCTGGATGCTGGACCTGATCCACAGCCTGGTGGGCAACTGGGGCTGGTCCATTATCTTCCTGACCCTGCTCATCAAGCTGGCCTTCTACAAGCTCTCGGCCACCAGCTACCGTTCCATGGCCAAGATGCGCGCGGTGCAGCCCAAGATGATGGCCCTGAAGGAACGCTTCGGGGATGACAAGCAGCGCATGAACCAGGCCCTCATGGAGCTGTACAAGAAGGAGAAGATCAATCCCCTGGGGGGTTGTCTGCCCATCCTGGTACAGATCCCCGTGTTCATCGCCCTGTACTGGGTGCTGCTGGAAAGCGTGGAGCTGCGCCAGGCGCCGTGGATCCTGTGGATCCAGGATCTTTCGGTGCGGGATCCCTTCTTCGTGTTGCCCATCCTCATGGGGGTGAGCATGCTGGCTCAGCAGAAGCTCAATCCCGCCCCCATGGACCCGGTGCAGCAGAAGGTCATGATGGCCCTGCCGCCCATCTTCACGGTGTTCTTCGCCTTCTTCCCCGCGGGCTTGGTGCTCTACTGGCTGGTGAACAACCTCCTGTCCATCGCTCAGCAGTATTACATCACCCGCAGGCTGCAGGCCGAGGGCTACGATACCGGCAAGAATACTGGCAAGAAAGCAGCCAAGGGGGACTGATCCCGGCACGGCCATGAGCGCCCCGGCTGGAGACACCATCGCCGCCATCGCTACCCCGCCGGGGCGGGGCGGGGTGGGGATCGTGCGCATCTCCGGCCCCGGGGCCGCCGGAATCGCCCGGTCCGCCCTGGGGCGGGTGCCGGAGCCCCGCATGGCCACCCTGGCCACCTTCCGCGATCCCCAGGGACAGCCCGTGGACCAGGGCCTGGCCCTGTTCTTCCCCGGACCCCGTTCCTATACCGGCGAGGACCTGCTGGAGTTCCAGGGCCATGGCGGCCCGGTGGTCATGGACCGGGTGCTCACCGCCTGCCTGGGCCACGGCTGCCGCCTGGCCCGGCCCGGGGAATTCACCCAGCGGGCCTTCCTCAACGACCGCATGGACCTGGCCCAGGCCGAGGCGGTGGCGGACCTCATCGACGCCGGTTCCGCCGCCGCCGCCCGCGGCGCCTTGCGCACCCTGGAAGGGGCCCTTTCCCGTCGCACCGAGGCCCTGGCCGAGGCCCTCACCGTCTTGCGCAGCCACGTGGAGGCCGCCCTGGACTTCCCCGAGGAGGAGCTGGACCTGCTGGCCGATACCGCCGTGGGGGACCGGCTGGAGCATTTGCGGGAGGAATTGCAACAACTCCTGGAAGGGGCGGGGCAGGGGCGCCTGCTGCAGGAGGGGGCCCACCTGGTCATCGCCGGCCGCCCCAACGCCGGCAAATCCAGCCTGCTCAACCGCCTGGCGGACCGGGAGACGGCCATCGTCACCGCCATCCCCGGCACCACCCGGGACGTCCTGCGGGAGCACCTGAGCCTGGACGGCCTGCCCCTGCACCTGGTGGACACCGCCGGCCTGCATGCCTCCGAGGACCCGGTGGAGCAGGAGGGGATGCGCCGCGCCTGGACAGAGATGGAGCGCGCCGATGTCATCCTCCTGGTGGTGGACGCCACGGCGGGGGAGGGCGAGGCGGAGGCGGCCATCCGGGCGCGTCTGGACCCCGCCCTGCCCGTGATCACCCTGCTCAACAAGATCGACCGCCTTCCCGACCCGCCACGGGAGTACGGCGAAGACCGCATCCCGATTTCCGCCCTCACCGGAGAGGGCATGGACCGTCTCAAGGCCCGCATCCGGGACCTGTTGCACTACCACGGTAAGGAGGAAGGCCTGTTCACCGCCCGCCGCCGCCACCTGGACGCCCTGGAACGCATGCAGACCCACCTGGAGGCCGCCCGCGGCCACCTGCAGGCAGGCGTGGCCCCGGAGCTGCTGGCCGAGGAGTTGCGCCTGGCCCAGGAGGCCCTGGGGGAGATCACCGGCCGCGTCACCAACGAGGACCTGCTGGGCCGCATCTTCGCCGATTTCTGTATCGGCAAGTGAGACCTGCTTTCGCTCCTGGTTCCTAGACCCTCACGGTCTGATACCCTTCTGGAATCGACGCCTGGCTGGAAAACGTTCGCCATGAGCTGCGCGAAGCCCTGCAGGACGGCCCGGTGATTACCCAGTAACCGAGGGCTATGCCATGCTGACCTCCATTCAGCTGACCAACTTCAAGAGCTATCGACAGGCCAGGCTGGACCTGGCACCGCTGACCTTCCTGATCGGCCCCAACGCCTCGGGCAAGAGCAACGCCCTGGAGGGTATTCGCTTACTCAACTGGCTGGCCAAGGGGAAGCGCCTGGACGATATCGAACGCGATATCCAGGGGGGCGATACCGTGGTGCGTGGCCAGGCCCGTGATCTGTTCAGAGAGGATGGCGAGCCGTTTACCCTGGAGGCGCACCTGGCCGATGCCCCTGAGGGCTGGGGCGACTTCTCCATCACCATCGATCAGCTTAGCGAGCAGCTGGTGGTGGCGGGCGAACAGATCACTCACCCCGACGAGAAAGTTCCACTCTACCGGGTGGACAGCGAACCCAACGAGCACAGCGACGAGATCAGCGTCGCCTATAACAACTTTCGCCGCGGGCGCATCAAGCCGCATATCCCCTGCTCCAATCGCCAAGCGGTGTTCTATCAGCTGGAGACGCCCGGCCGTTTCCAACAATCCCACGCCGAGGCACAAGAGCTGATTCCTGAAGTGGCCCGTACACTGCGCGAGACGCTGCGGAATATCGTCTTCCTCGACCCGCGTCCAGCGCAGATGCGCGACTACGAGTACGCCGGAGACAAGCACCTTAAGGAGGACGGCCGCAACCTCTCCGCGGTGCTCTACCAGCTTTGTCAGAACCCGACTGGTAAGCAGGCCCTACTCGAATTGATCCAATCATTGCCTGAACAGGACATCACCGATATCCGGTTCATCGAAACACCTCGTCAGGACGTCATGGTCAGCTTGGAAGAGACCTTCGGCGAACAACAGCGCTTCGTGGATGCCCCGTTGCTTTCCGATGGCACATTGCGCGTTCTGGCCGTGGGCGCTGCGCTCTTGTCAGCACCCGAGGGCGCGTTGTTGATCATTGAGGAGGTAGACAATGGGGTTCACTCCAGCCGGGCCCATGTGCTGGTGAGGCAGATTCGGGAGGTAGCCAGCCAACGGCAGCTGCGGGTACTGATGACCTCCCACAACCCGGCCCTGCTGGATGCCCTGCCTGATGCCGCCCTGGCCGATGTGCTGTGTTGCTACCGCGACCCGCAGCATGGGGATAGCCGCCTGGTACGCCTGGGCGACATGGAACGCTATAGCGAGCTCGTTGCCCAAGGGCCGCTAGGCCAACTGATGACCCGCAAGGTGCTGGAGCGCTTCCTTAAGGACGACACCTCCCCGGAGCAGCGCCGTGCCGCGGCCCTGGCCTGGCTGGAGGAGCTCAAGCAGGACACGGAGTCTCGGGGATGAGCGCCATCTGTCTCGTTGATACATCGGTATTCGTGGAGATCCTCAACGTGCCCGGGATGGACAGCCTTCATATTGATATCATCGCGGAGCTGGAAGCTCGGGTCACCCGGGAAGAATCTATGTTTTTACCCATGGCGACGATCCTGGAGACCGGCAACCATATCGGACAGCAAGGCGACGGCCGCGAGCGCCGAGCTTGTGCTCAACGCTTCGTGCACCAGGTCGAAATGGCATTGAAAGGCCAGAGTCCCTTTAAACCAATCAATTTCCTGGAGGCCGAACACCTGCAGGCATGGCTGTCGGAATTTCCGGACCACGCCAGCCGAGGGAGCGGCCTGGGTGACCTCTCCATCATCCACGACTGGCAGCGGCTCTGTAATCAGAACCCGCAGCGCCGTGTCACCATCTGGTCGCTGGATCAACATCTTGCCGGTTACGACCGACCAGCCCAATAAGCAGAAAGCGGCCACAACGCAGACGAATTGCACACCGATGCAATCCCCTGCTGAAGACATTGGGAAATTAGGGGGTAACAGCTACTGGACGGCTTCCCCCACAGGACATCCCGCCCGGGAAAGGATACATTTCAGGATGTCCGCAAGGGTGAAATCGCCTTTCATGCGGCCGGCCTACATGCCCCAGAACAGCCGGGGCTTGCTGTAATCCCAGGGCACTATTTTTCCCGGGTGAGCCGATCCAGATAACCCATGGCGAATGCTGACACCACGAAGGTGATATGCAGCAGCAGGTACCATTGGATCTTGTCGTTCTCGATATTCTCCGTATTCATAAAGACCTTGAGCAGATGGATCGAGGAGATGGCCACGATGGATGCGGCGACCTTGTTCTTCAGCGAACCTGCATCCAGTTTCCCCAGCCAGGAAAGCTTGTCGGCATTGGCTTCAAGATCAAGACGGGAAACGAAATTCTCGTAGCCGGAGAACATCACCATCACGATCAATCCCCCCACCAGCGCAATATCGATCAGGGACAAGGTGACGAGGATCAGATCCGCCTCTTTCATGCTCAAGATATTGGGCAGGATATGAAAATCTCCTGGAAAAAATTGATGCCCAGGGCGATCAAAACAAAGCTTAGAACGAAGTAAATCGGTGCCATGAGCCAGCGGGATGCATAGATCAGTCTTTCGATGAAACGTTCCATTGGAATGGCATCCTGAAGTGGTCTTTATCAAGGGACGGTTTGCACGGTGCCATGACATTGGTTCACTGTGTAACTGGAGGGATCATAGCGGAAAATCGACCCCGTCCACATCCATTCCCCTCCTCATGGATCGGATCCCCATCACAGCAGATACCCCATGAAGCAGACATCCCATTTTCCAGAAGTCCAGGAACAGGGTCCCGTGGGGCCCGTCTATGTGCGTCGAATCCAGGTCCCCGCCGAGGCCATCGACCTCAACGGGCACACCAACAACCTGGAATACCTCCGCTGGATGCAGGAGATCGCCCTGGCCCATTCCGCCGCCCGGGGCTGGACCCTGGAACGCTACCGGTCCCTGGGGGCCACCTGGGTGGTGCGCGCCCACCACATCGAATACCTGCGGCCCACCCATGCCGGGGATGAGTTGCTGCTGCTCACCTGGGTGGAGGCCCTGGGCCGGCGGCAATCCCCCCGGGGCTATTGCTTCGTCCGCGCCCGTGACCTGAAACCGGTGGTGCGGGCCCGCACCCAGTGGGTCTTCGTGGATGCGGGCAGCGGTCGGCCCCGGGAGATCCCCAGCGTTTTTCATCAGGATCTGCAGACCGTGGCCGACGAGGCCGCGGCCCTGGCTTATCTTCGCCGTGGGGATTGAATAGCCGCATTTCCTGGATCGCTTCGGGGGGTCTTTGGGGGGCTTCGGTGCAGCGCAGGGTCTGTAACTATTTTTTGTATTGAAAAGATCATAGTAATAATTAGGACCGGCATAGGCCCTGGATAACCTTTTAAATAACTAATAAATTCAACGGTTTATAGGTCTCCTGTGGTGTGTGTGTCCCCTTGGGCAAGGTCCGGATAGCCTGTGTGCGGATTGTGGATAAAGCCATCCCGTCGGGCTGTCTACTGGTTTTGTACAGCTTATCCACAGGGTTGTGCCCGCGGATGCGGTCTCCCGTCCCGCGCCGGGGCCCTTTTTGCACTACGCTTCCCTTGATGGGCGGTGGAGATCGCCCGGCAACGTGGAGGAGAGGGTCATGGCCGAACAGAGCAATCCCTTCGATGTGTCCGAGCTGATGTACCTGTTCGATCCCAACCGTTACATGGAACAGGTGCGCCGTCTCATGCAGCAGTACGGCCTGCCTTCCATGGACCCACAGGTCCTGATGGAGGCCCAGCGCCGCAATATGGAGGCGGTGGTGGCCGCCAACCGCACCCTCCTGGAAGGGACGGAGGCCCTGATGCGCCACCAGGCGGATCTGATGCGGGAGGTCTTCGAGGAGATGAATCGCAGTGCGGGACAGCTTTCGGCGGACGAGGACCCGGCGCAGCGGGCCGCCCGCCAGATGGATATGGTGGGGCGCATCTACGACCACCTGAGCGGCCATCTGCGGGAGGCCTCCCAGCAGGTGCTGCGCACCCAGGAGGCCACCATGACGCAGCTGGATGCCCGCTTTCGCGACAGCCTGCAGGAGCTGCGGGGCATGTCCGCTTCCCCGGGGGAGGGGAAGCCCGCCGGCAAGGGGTCGACCGGGTCGGGCGCGTCCCCGGACTGAAGGGATCAGAGATCGCGGATGAACTGCACCACCAGAAGCCCGCAGAGCAGCCACAGCAGGCCGCGAAGCCAGCCCCGGTAGGTGAAGGCATCCACTCGCTCCCGGATCCACATGCCGGCCCTCAGGCCCGCCAGGGCGGCGATCAGCAGGGGGAGGGAGGCCTTGAACAGCGCCAGGTCGAAGAGACCCAGGGCAGCGAAGGTGGCGGCCTGGGTACCCTTGCCCAGGAGGAAGCAGAGGTTGATGGCCTGCACCAACACCAGGGGGGGCACCCGCAGCTCCAGGAAATAGATCATCAGGACCGGTCCGCCCACGTTCACCGTCCCCCCCAGCACCCCGCCGATGAAGCCGGCCCAGGCCCCGCTGCCGGCGGGATGGCGGCGGATGCGGCTCCAGTCCACCCGCTCCAGGCGGTGGGAGAGGAGATAGAGCACCATCGTGGCCGCCAGCAGCAGGCGGAAGGGGTTCGGGTCCATGACCACCAGGAGCAGGGTGCCGACGGCGGAGCCCAGGAGCATCCAAAGGGCCACGGGCCAGTAGCGGGCAACGCTCTCCCGCCAGCCCCCGCCGTGCACCAGACTCCAGAGATTGACCCCGAGGTTGGGCACCAGGGTGAGCAGCACGGCGGTGCGCACGTCCGTCCCCAGGGCCAGCATCGGCGTGGCCACCAAAGGGAAACCCAGACCGAAGGCCCCGTGCACCAGGCCCGCGGCGAGACATACTCCCAGGGCCAGGGGCAGGATCTCGGGCACCGGGGTCAATGGCTGGATCCGCCGCCGGGAGGTTTCATGCCCCGTCTGCCTGAATGGCCGAGCGCACCTCGGGGGTGTTGCGGTACTGCTTCGGGATGAGCCCGCCCAGCAGACCGGGGGTGTCCGGCAGGAAACCGCTTCGGGCCAACCGCGTCAGCATCAGGGCCCAGTGGTCCGATTCGCGGAACAGGCACCGGAACAGGACCCGGGCCTCTTGCGCGTGGCCGGCGTTCACCAGGGCCACGCCGCGCCAGAAGACCAGTTCCGATTCCTCGGGGGCCAGGGCCTCGGCGCGTTCGAATTCCGCCACGGCCCGTTCGTAGTCCCCATGGCGCAGGTGATGGCCGCCGCGGGTGTTGTGGTCGTAGGCGGCCCACAGGTCCACCAGGCGGCGCAGCTCGCTCACCGGGTGGGGGTGATCCTCCACCCGCAGGTCCAGGGGGGTGTCCTCGCCGGGGTCGCCGGTGGGGGCGGGGGCCACCACCCGCATGGCGGCCGAGCGCCGCCCCCGCAGATCGCCGCCCTGGGCCTGGGCCGCCTCCAGGGCCGCCAGCAGGCGCAGGGGCAGATCCCCGCCGGCCGCCTCGAAGGCCTCGCCCATGGCCTCCCAGGTGCCCTCCCGCAGGAGCATGTTGCCCAGGCAGACATACTCCTCCCCCAGGTGATGGCCGGCCTCTGGGATGCAGGCCTGGCCCGTATGGGCCACCACGCGCCCCCCGGTGTCCACCATGGCCGCCTGGCGGTAATCCATGTGGTGATCACGGGCCAGCAGGCGCCGCAGTGCGTCGCCGGCGCTGGCCCCTTCCTCCATGAGGCGCAGCCCCTCGCTGGCGTAGATGCGCCGGGCGAAGGACTGGATGGTGCCGGCGCCCACGCCGGCCTGGGCGAAGGGGGCGACGCTGCCCACGGCGAAATGGTGCGACTGCACCGCCACCCCCAAAAAGCCGCTTTCGGGATCGCGTGCGACGATGGAATAGGTGGCCACCGGGGGGGTGGGGAGGGGGCGGGTCATGGCGGTCATTCCCGGGCTAGCGCAGCAGACCCAGGTTGAAATGGCTGGCAACGAAGCGCTGGAAGCGGGCCACGTCCTCCAGGGCGATGCGCAGCTTGCCCTGTTCCATCTGGCTGAGGTCCGAGAGGCGCACGCTGTTGCCGGGCTTGCGCCCCCGCTGGATGGCCCGCACCTGGCCGCGCAGGCGCATGAGCACGAGGAAGTCGAAGCTCTCCAGCAGGTCCCCCGCCTGGTCCCGTTCCAGGACGCCCTGCTTCACCAGGGTCTGCACCCGCTGGTGGGTGTCGCCGTCCAGGGCGTGGGCCTCCAGGGCCAGGGCCTTGATGCCGTCGGTGAGGGCGAAGATGCCGGCCTTCTTCAGGTCCACCTCGCCGCCGCTGCCGGTCTTGATGCGGCCGCGCCAGCCCAGGGGCGGGGCGAAGCGCTGCATGTTCTCGGCCATGCGCATGACAAAGAGCTTGTTCTCGTCCAGGCGGCGGTAGATGTGGGCCTTGAGCCGGCGTTCCAGGGAGGCATCGCCGTAGAGGGTGCGCAGGTCCGTGAACATGGAGGCGTTGGGGATGTTCTTCGGGCTGGGGGTGGTGAGCCAGCGGTCCAGCTCGTGGGTCCAGTCCGAGAGGCTGCGCCGCCAAGCGGCGTTGCGGGCCATGATGCCGCCGGGGCAGGGGGGCACACCGATCTCCACCAGGGCGGCGATGAGGGCCTCGGAGAAGGCGCGGATGCGGTCCACCTGGTGGTCGTCCAGACCGTCGGCGTAGAGGATGGCGTTGTCCTGGTCCGTGGACAGGGTCTGCTCCATGCGCCCCTCGCTGCCCATGACCACGAAGGCCAGCCCCCGGGGCAGGTCGCGGAAATCCCGCTTCACCAGGAGCTGGATCAGGCGCATGAGGATGTGATCGTTGAGACGGGCGATGAGCCGCACCATCTCCGCCACCGGGGTGGTGGTTCCGCTCAGGTGGAGGATCAGGTCCTGGATGCGCGTGTGCATCGCCCGCAGGTCCTCGACGCTGTTGGAGCGCTCAATGTCCCGGACCAGTTGGTGTGGGGAATGGCTCTGCATACGCAGGATATCCGTGTCGGTGAGGATGCCCTTGAGCTCCCCCTGCGCGTCCGTCACCACCAGCCGGTGGATCCCCCGGGTGGACATGCGGTACAGGGCCTCGTAGAGGACATCGGTTTCGCCGATGCTCACCAGCGGCCGGGACATCACCTCCTCCACCCGGAAGGCGGCGGGATCGCGCCCCGAGGGGATCACCTTGTTGCGCAGATCCCGGTCCGTGAGGATGCCCGCGGGGCGGCCCCCCTCGTCCAGGGCCACGACGCTGGAGATGTTGTGCGCCTTCATGTTTTTTACCACATCCACGAGGTTTTCGCCGGGCAGGCAGGTGATCACCTGCCGCTGGCAGATCTCCCCCACGGGACGGAAATAGGGCATCTCCTCGTGCATGATTCCCTCCGGGCGGTCGTTGGGCCGGTCCTGCCGTTGTACCATGGCAGACCCATTCCATGCGCCAGGGGGGCCCATGCACGACGTCAATGACCTCATCCAACGCTACATCCGCACCGAGATCCGCGGCCGCCAGGGCGGCGGATCCCCCGCCAAGCCCCTGGTGACCCTCTCCCGGGACTACGGTGCCGGCGGCGAAGAGGTGGCGCGCATCCTGGCCCGGCGCCTGGGGGTCTCGTCCTTCGACGAGACCATCCTGGACCGGGTGGCCAAGCACGCGGAGCAGGACCGCGCCCTGCTGGCGGAACTGGACGAGAAGGTCTCGGCGTGGAAGACCCACTGGATCTATTCCGTGCTCTCGGGGGATGTGTATCACCTCACCGCCTACCGCCGGGCCCTGGTGGACGTGCTGCTGGCCCTCAGCGCCGAGGGCGGGGTGATCGTGGGCCGGGGGGCCCATGTCTTCCTGCGGGACCGGGGCGCCTTTCGTGTGCGCATCGCCGGTTCCCCCCGCTACTGCGCCCCGCGGGTGGCCGCCGCCGAGGGCCTGGCGGAGGCGGAGGCCCGGGAGAAGGTGGAGACCATCAACCACCAGCGCCAGCAGTTCCTCTGGGACCTGGTGCGCCGGCGCACCAACGACGCCACCCAGTTCGACCTCACCATCAACACCGACCGGCTGCACGACTGGGAGCGGGTGGCACGATTGATCCTGCAGGCCATGGCCGACGCCGGTGTGCCGCTGCCCCATGGGGCCCTTCACGGGGAGGGGCGGGCATGAGCCACGCTGCCGCCCGGGCACCCCGGCAGGCCACCCTGCAACTGGAGATCGTCAGCGCCGAGGCCGCGCTCTTCAGCGGCCCCGTGCACCGCGTGACCCTGAAAGGGGTCGATGGGGAACTGGGGATCCTGCCGGGGCATTCCCCCCTGCTCACCCCCGTGCTCCCCGGGGTGGCCCGCTTCCTGCCCGAGGGACGGCAGGAGGAGGACTTCCTCTATGTCTCCGGCGGCATGGTGGAGGTGCAGCCGGATCGCACCATCGTCCTGGCGGACACCGCCCTGCGCAGTGAGGAGATCGACGAGGCAGCCGCCCGGGCCGCGGAGCGCCGCGCCCGGGAGATCATGGAGGAGAGCGTGCTGTTCAGCGACCGCGACGCCGCCCACGCCGAACTGCTGCGCGCCCTGGCCCAGCTCAAGGTGGTGGAGCACGCCCGCCGGGTGGCGCGGCGCCGCCAGGATGCGGCCCCGGGAGGGACCGGGGGGTAGGAACCGGGGGTCCGTTAGCGGCCCTGGAAGCGGTCGCTGAACTCCGCCCGGTAGAACCATTCGTTGCCCGGCTGGGCGTTGGGATTGGGGAAGACGATGAAGCCCTCGGTGGGGGCGGTGACGGGTTCGCCGCCGGCGCGCCGGCCGATGACCTCGCCGGCGGCCACGGGGTCGAAGCTCTTCCAGGGCCGCGCGAAGGTGTCCTCCGGGTGCTCCCGGTCCACCACCTCCACCAGCCGCAGCACCTGGGCATCCCGCACCGGCTGGGGATCGGGCCGGTCCAGGAGCTTCAGGTGGGCCAGGGTGTTGAGGATGGCGCGATGGGCCACCTCGGGGGCCTTGGGGTCGTCGTGCTGGCCGCATTCCAGGGTGAGGGCACGGCCGCCATGGGCGCGCATGAACTCGGTGGTGCCCACGCCGTAGGCGGGATCGGTGCTCAGCATCTGTGCCCGCAGGGAGGCGTTGGGATTGCGCAGCCGCCGCGCCACGCCGCGGGCGTAGGTGTCCAGCCAGCCCTCCACGAAGCGCCGCGCCCCCAGGCGCAGGGCCAGGGCCTCCTCCTCCCGGGCGCCGTCAAAGGGTTCCAGTTCGCCGTCGTTGTCCCGGGGGCCCAGCATGACGAAGGGCTCGCCCGCGGTGTGGAAGGAGTGCAGGTCCAGGAGGACGTCGTGGTCCCGCAGCAGGGGGCCGAGGCGGTTGGCCACCCGGTCCTCGAAGTCCTCGGGGCGCGCGCTGATGCGAAAGTTGCGGTTGAGGTTGCGCTCCCCCGAGCGCTGCCCCAGGGCGTGGGCCAGGGGATTGGCCACGGGCACGAAGGTGAGCTGGCCCCGGGCCAGCTCCAGCCGCCCCGCGTCCAGATCCGCCAGCACGCGCCCGATGGCCTGGGTGCCGCAGGTCTCGTTGCCGTGCACGGCGCCCAGGACGATGAGCCGCGGCCCGTCCTCCAGGCCGTGGTAGGTGATGGAGCGCAGGGCGGTGGGGTGCTTCATGGGGATCTTCGCAAAGGGTGGGGGGCTCAGTCGGCCATGCCGGGCATGGTGACGATGTCCAGGGTGGGGGGTTCCACGTCCGACTGCTGCAGCAGGGCCATGATCTGGCCGCGCTGGGTGCTCTGCCGGTGCAGCAGGTTCATGAGGCATTCCCCCAACTGCAGGGTGCACTCCCGGGGTTCGTATTCCAGGGTGAAGGTCACCTGACGGTCCAGGTTGGGTTCCGCCAGGTTCTGCACGAAGTTCATGATCTCCGTGTCCGTGCGCATGCGCTCGGCCCGCAGCAGGCCGTAGTCGTTGTACAGGATCTGGTCGGTGTCCCGGTGGCCGTAGGGCTTGCCCAGCATGCGCCCCAGCCAGATACGGTCCAGCAGCAGCATGCGGTTGAACAGGCCGTGGATGGAGCCCTGCGGCCCCATCCAGCGGCGCTTGCGCACGTCATCTTCCAGGGTGTCGCAAAACCCCAGCAACTGGGCGTTGGCCCAGCGGCTGTAGCGGGCCTGGACACGCAGGGTGTAGAGCACATCCATCGGCTGCGGGTGTCTCCTATGTCTCGTCTTCGCAGTCGTGCCCCAGCATGGCCAGCCCCTCGGCCAGGTAGTCGGCCGCCATGGGGGTGGCCAGCAGGTAGTCCGCCGTGCGCGGGTTCCAGCCGGCGCGGGCCTCCACCAGGGCGGCATTCCATTCCTCCGCCCCATAGTCGCCGCGGCCGAGCCACATGAGGGCCACCAGTTCGGCCTGGAAGCCGGGATCCAGGTCATCCACGGCGTTCTTCAGTTCCAGATAGAGGACGTTTTCCCCGTGTTCCGCCAGGGCCTCGTCGATCCAGTCCTCGTCCCCCTCGTCGGGCTCCTCCGGCAGCAGGACATCCTCTTGGGCATGGAACTCCCGGGTGTGCTCGATGAACCAGCACACGAAGCTGGGATTGAGCTGCATCATGATGTCACCCCGCATACCGCGCCGCCGGGGCGTTGCTGCGCACCGCCGGCCGGGGCGCGGCGGGTCGGCCCGGCGGATGTCTGACCGAGTGTAGCGCGATGATACCGGGCGCGCCGAAGGGAAGACCAGGGGCTCAGTGCTCCCGCACCAGCACCCAGGGGGCCACCACCACGGCCTCGAAACGGGCCTGGCGCGCGGCCCAGTCGCGGGCGTGCTCTGTGGTGGCCCGGAGCAGCCGGCCCGCCTCCAGGTAGGCCGCCACTGCGTCGCGGTCATCCCGCACCAGGGCCTCGGCGGCGTCCAAAAGGTCCAGGCTGGCATCCACCCGCAGCACGGCGCCGCGGGCGAAGTGCCGTTGCAGTTCCTCCCAGCCGATGGGCCCTGTCTCCTGCCGGAGGCGGTTGCGGAGGTCTTCGCTGCTTTCAGGGGTCTCGCTCATGGCGGATCGGTCCTGCCGGGGTTCATGGGGGGGTGTCTGCGGGCGGCGCATCCGCCCCTGCATGCCCCGGGTGTGGTAGAGGAGGGCGAACTGCCCCACCAGGAACAGGCCGATGCCGCTGATGACCAGCCATGCCGTCTTGTCCATGGGGCCTCCACTGCAGGGGGCGCGGTTCAGCCCGGGTTCATGCCGATGGCGGTATACCCGTCACAGGCCCCATGGTGCCATACATCGGGGCCGGTTCGCCTTGTACACGATTGCGCAGGAGATCCGACCATGCACCCTTCCAAGCATCCCATCCTCGCCGCCCTGGGGCTGGCCCTGGTGACCGCCCTCGGCGCCTCCACCGCCCTGGCCGATCCCCCCGGCCATGGCCGGGACCGGGGACATCCCGGCGCCCACGCCGGTCCGCCCCCGTGGGCACCGGCCCACGGCCACCGTGCCGGTGCGCAGCGGGATCCCTGTGCCGGACCGCACCGCCAAGGCTGCGACAGCCGTATGCGGCCGCCCCGCCGCGACACCGGGGGGGATCTGCACCGCGCCGGGTCACGCACACGGGTGGATCTGAACCTGAACGATCGCCACTGGTTCTGAGCCGCCTTCCCGGGGCGGGGAGGCACGGACACGCTGCCCTCGGGGATGCCTGCTGCTAGACTTGGAGACCATGAAACGCCCCGCTTCCCCATGCCGTTTTCCGCGCCCGCCGTTGCGCATGTTGTGTCTGTTGCTGTGCCTGTGCCTTTGGGCCGGCGCCGTCCCCGCCCAGCCGGTCCCCGGACCGCACCTGGCCCAGGCCGGGTCCCCGCAGGGCGCAGAGGTGGCTCCGGTGACCCTGGACGAGGCGGTGGCGCAGGTGCAGGCGCGCACCGGCGGGCGCGTGCTCTCGGCGGAGACCCTGGAGGAGGAGGGCCAGCGGGTGCATCGCATCCGCGTGCTGCTGCAGGATCAGCGGGTGCGGGATATCCGCGTGGACGCCGCCACGGGCCAGTGGCAGTGACGCCATGCGCGTGGTGGTGATCGAGGACGAGCCCGCCCTGCTGGCGCAGCTGCGCCAGCGCCTGGAGGACGAGGGCTGGATGGTGGACACCAGCGGGGATGGCCGCGACGGCCTCTTCCAGCTCATGGAATACCCCGCCGACGTGGCCGTGGTGGACCTGGGGCTGCCGGGGATGCCGGGGCTGGAGGTGATCCTCCAGGTGCGCGCCGCGGGGCGGGACCTGCCCGTGCTCATCCTCACCGCCCGGGGGCAGTGGCAGGAGAAGGTGCAGGGCCTGGAGGCGGGGGCGGACGACTACCTGGTCAAGCCCTTCCACATGGAGGAACTGGTGGCCCGTCTCAAGGCCCTGGCCCGGCGCGCCGCCGGCAGCACCGACGGGCGCCTGGTGCTGGGTCCCCTGGTGCTGGACACCGCCGCCCAGCAGGTGACGGTGCACGGCCGGCCCGTGGCCCTCACCACCTTCGAGTACCGCCTGCTGGAGCACCTGGCGCGCCATGCCGGACAGGTGCTCTCGCGCCAGTCCCTGGCGGACTATCTCTACCCCCACGACGAGGACCGGGACAGCAACGTGCTGGAGGTGCTCATCGCCCGGTTGCGGCGCAAGCTGGACCCGGACGGGCAACTCGCCCCCATCGAGACCCTGCGCGGCCGCGGCTACCGCCTCACCCTGGTCCCCGGCGGGGCGCAATGAACTCCCTCACCCTGCGCGTGGGCCTCATCGCCGCCCTGGTGGTGGCGGTGTTCGCCGGGCTCACGGCCCTGGCCCTGGAGCGGGCCTTCCGCGACAGCGCCACCCAGGCGGTGATGCAGCGCCTGCAGGGCCAGCTCTACCTGCTCATGGGGGCGGTGGAGGTGGACGCCGATGGTGACGTGCGCCTGCCCGAGCGCCTGCCGGAGGCCCGTCTGAACCTGCCCGATTCGGGGCTCTATGCGCGCATCACCGGCGGTGACGGGGATGTGCTGTGGCGTTCCCCCTCGTCCCTGGGGGAGGCCGCGGACACCGCCGGGGAGGCGCCCTTCATGGCCCGCATGACGGTGACCTGGGAGACCGGTGAGGGCAACGTCCCCCTCACCTTCACCGTGGCGGAGGATCGTACCGCCCTGGAGGCCCAGCTGCGTTCCTACCGCCGCAGCCTCTGGGGCTGGCTGGCGGCCCTGGCGGTGCTGCTGCTGGCGGCCCAGTCCCTGGCCCTCTACCTGGGCCTGAAGCCCCTGCGGCGGGTGGCCCGGGAGCTGCGGGCCATGGAGCGGGGGGAGCAGTCCCGTCTTGCCGGGGGGTATCCCCTGGAGCTGCGCGCCCTGACGGACAACCTCAACGCCCTCATCCATGCGGAGCGGGCGCGCCAGGCCCGTTACCGGGACGGCCTGGCGGACCTGGCCCACAGCCTGAAGACGCCCCTGGCGGTGCTGCGGGGGACCCTGGGCACGGCCGGGGAAGCGGCGGGCCGGCAGGCCCTGGAGCAACTGGAGCGCATGGACCGTATCATCGCCTACCAGTTGCAGCGGGCCGGCACCGCGGGCCGCAGCCCCCTGGCGGCCCCCCAGGCGGTGGCGCCGGTGGTGCGCCGCCTGGCGGATTCCCTGGCCAAGGTCTATGCCGGGCGCGGGGTGGAATGCACCCTGGAGGTGCCGGAGGCGGTACGATTCCGCGGCAGCGAGGGGGATCTCATGGAACTGCTGGGCAACCTCATGGACAACGCCTGGAAGTTCTGCCGCCGCCGCGTGCGGGTGCGGGCCCGGGAAGGCGACGATGGCGGGCTGGAGGTACGGGTGGAGGACGACGGGCCGGGCATCGACCCGGCACAGGTGCCGGCGATCCTGGCCCGGGGCGGCCGCCTGGACGAGGGGGTCCCGGGCCAGGGCATCGGCATGGCGGTGGTGAGCGAGATCGTCCAGGCCTACGGCGGGCGTCTGCAGCTGGACAGGAGCCCGGAGTGGGGGGGTGCGGCGTGGGTGCTGCGCCTGCCCGGCTGAGGCCTCAGGCGCGGCCCACGTTGAGGTCGGTGGGGGCGTGGTAGTCGTCCTTTGGATATCCCAAGCGCGTTGTAGGGATTTTATTTCGGCGTGGACGCAAGCTTGGCACTCACCAGCCGGTTCAGGCTTACGCGCTGTTCCGCGGCCTGGATCGCCAAGTCGCGGTGGAGTTCAGGGGGGATGCGGACGCGGAACTCACCGGTGTAGTGTTTTTCCGCCAATGGCACGGGAACATCCTCGCCGGCGGCCTCCATATCGGCTACCGCATCGGCCACCAAACGTCGCACACCCTGCAAGGCCGCATCCGGGGAGTCGGCCAACCAGGACAGCGAAGGGAACTCGGTGCACAGGCCGACGTATTCGCCATCTTCGGGGGACCAGGTAACGCGGTAGGTATAGTGATCACTCTGCATTGTCCATGCTCTCCAGTTTCTCGATGGCGAGCAATACTTGCCTCACCTGGTAGGGCTTGGCACCCCCTTTGGCATTCTGGATATTGATTCGAGGATCACCCGCCCAAGGGGTCTTGAAAATGGCATGGCTGGTGCCATGCTGACGGGGTTGCCCGAAATACGCCTCGCATACCTTGATCAGATCCGCGAACCGCACATGAGCCGGTTCGCGCCGCATCTGATCAAGGATCTTACCCACGGACGCCATGCCAAAACGGTATCACTATTGGCACCATGGGGAAACAGAAGTTCACTGCCGAATGAAATCCTCTCACGCCTGAAAACCCGCGTTTCGCACGAGGAATCCCCCGGCGTGAGCCGTGGGGAGGGGGTCAAAGAGGGAGCCTGGGCATCGGCATGGCGGTGGTGAGCGAGATCGTCCAGGCCTACGGCGGGCGTCTGCAACTGGACAGGAGCCCGGAGTGGGGGGGGGGCGGCGTGGGTGCTGCGCCTGCCGGGCTGAGGCCTCAGGCGCGGCCCACGTTGAGGTCGGTGGGGGCGTGGTAGTAGTCGCTGTCGCGGGCGTACTGCTCCACGTCCTGCAGCAGCAGGGCCAGGCGCTCCTCGGCGGTGCTGATGGGGGCGCACTGCTCGCAGCGGGGGTCGCCGCAGGGCTGGCGGGTGTACAGCCAGTAGTGCACCGCACCGGCCAGGAGGCCGTCGGCGATATCCCACAGATCCGCCTTGGGATCGGACTCGCTCAGGCGGTTGGCCAGCTCCACGGTCTGGCTCGCGGCACGGTCGAACAGGGCATCGGCGTCGGACATGGCGGGTTCCTGTTCCGCTTGAGTGGCCCACCATGGTAACACGACGCCGCGCCGGCCTCCCCGCCGCCGCGGCCCCCGGTCAGCACAGGGCGCGCACCAGCGGGATCTCCACCTCGCGCCGGTCCAGGCCGCCGTGCACCCCCGCCATGGGGTGGGGTTCGCGCCCGAGGATGCGGTCCTGCAGCACCCAGCCCGGGTGCATGACCAGGGCGAAGTCCCCGATGCGCGTCTCCAGTTCCGGGTGGTGCCGTCCCGGCCCGAACCAGCCCCGCTCCAACAGCCGGTGGCTGGGCACCAGGGTACAGGCATGGCCCAGTTCCTCCCGCACCCGCCGGGCGAAGGTCTCGTGCCAGCCGTGGCGCACGTAGGCGAAGGCCACCCGCGGCTCGCCGCACAGGGGCAGGGCCAGGCAGCGGGCGATGCCGGGGTGGTCCGCCAGGTCCGCCCGGTGGCGTGCCGCCACCATGCCGTGGTCGGCGGTCACCAGCAGCAGGGTGTCGGTGCCCGCCAGACGGCGGGCCAGGGCCGCCAGGGCCGTGTCCACTTGCTGCAGGTGGCGGCGGGTCTCGGCGCCATCGGGGCCGTGCTCGTGGCCGCGGGCGTCCAGATCCGGCCAGTAGGCGTAGACGAAGCGGGGGGTGTCGCCGCCCCGCACCGCCGTCACCACCTGCTCCACCATGTGATCCAGCCCCTTGAAGGGGTACAGCCGCGCCCGGCCCTGATGGGCCGCGTTGAAGGGGGTGCGGGCGATGTGCTCCGGCGTCACCAGGGCCGAGGCCACCGGCAGGCGGTCGAACAGGCTGTGGTGCCCCAGCAGCCGCCCCAGGTCCACCTGCGCCTGGTCATAGCCCACGCCGCCGTAGCGGGGCACCCCCGGCAGCACCGCCAGCACGGCCCCCAGTTCGCGAAAGTGCACGTGCCAGCCGGTGAGGCCGTGGACCGCGGGGGTGTCCCCCGTGAGCACCGTGGTGATGCCGGAGGCGGTGGTGGTGGGGAAGACCGATTCGATCCCCGCCAGGCGGTGGCCGTTGAGGAAGGGGGCGGGCTGGCCCTGGAGGAAGGCATCCCCCAGGCCGTCCACCAGCACCAGCACCACGTGGCGATGGCCACCCACCGCCTCCGGCGGCAGCGCCGCCAGCGGCCCCTGGGGCGGCAGGGGGCCGCCCAGGCCCGCCGACAGGGAGGCCATGAGGTTGGCCAGGCTGCGCCCGCCGTAGTCGGGCGGCGCGGGCAGGTTTAAGGTGTCCATCCCCGGATCATAGCCCCATGGCCGGGTCGGGGGCCATGATCGGGCGGGGGTCAAGCGTTCGTCCGCTGCTGCGGCCAGCGGCGTCTCGGACGAAACGGACCCGGTCCACCGGAGGCGATCAGGGCGCCGCCCACCACTGCCGCCGCAGCCAGGGCCAGACGTGGGTCCGCCGGGCTCCGGCCCAGGGCCACCAGGGCGGCACTGGCGAGGACCGGCACGGCATAGGTCAGGGTGCCCAACAGACCGGCGGGCCCGTGGCGCAGGGCGTATCCCCAGGTCATGAAGGCGAGGCCATAGGGCCCGATGCCGATGGCGGCGGCGGCGAGCCAGTCTCCTGCATCTCCCCAGAAGGTGGTTTCCAGGGCCAGGTGGAGGAACAGCACCACCCCGGCGGCGCGACCGAACAGGCCTGCCCAGGCACCGAAGGGCAGTGATCCCGCATCACGTAAATAGAGGGAGAAGGCGATCCATGCGCCACCGCTGGCCAGTCCCGCCAGCCAGGCGGCCGCGGGGGTTGGGCCGCCGCCCCCTGCAGCCAGTAGTGGCGCGATGCCGGCAAAGGCGATGGTTGCCCCGGTGAGTATGGCCGGCCGCGGCCGGCGACCGGTGCGGAGTTCGGCGGCCAGGACAAAGCCCAGGGGCCAGGTGTAGGTGATCAGGGTCACCACGGCCGGGTCCCCCAGCCCCAGGGCGAGGAAATAGAAATACAACGCCCCCGCCAGGCCACCCACGCCGGCGATCCAGTACATGGCCCCACCGGCCGCGGGGCGCCCGGGGCGGGATGCGGAAGCCAGCCGCGTCACCCCCCCACTCATCAGGGCCGCCACTCCCAAGGCGACGGCGGCCACTTGCAGGGGGGGCAGGTCCGTCATCCCCCGCAGCACCGGCAGGCCGCTCCAGAGAATCACGCTGAAAACACCCCCGAGGATACCGCTTATGGTTTCCGATCCGTGCTGCATGTCATCTGCCTCCTCATGCCTGGAAATATGCCGTTTCGGGGGCGAAGATAGGGATGCAAAACACATGACGGAAACGAATTTTTGAGATGGAAGAATCACAAAGCATGATGGGTGAGGGGCATCCCCTCGATCTGGAACAATTACAGTCCCTGGTGGCGGTGGTGGACAGCGGCGGGTTCACCGCCGCCGGCAGACGGCTGCACCGGGCCCAGTCCACGGTGAGCGCCCATCTGGCGCGGCTGGAGCGGCGCACCGGTCACCGTCTTCTGGAGCGGACCACCTTGACCCCGACCCCGGAGGGGGAGCGGCTGCTGGCCCATGCCCGGGAGATGTTGCGCCATCACGCCCTGGCCTGGCAGGAACTGCGCGCCGCCCGTCTGGGGGGACGGCTGCGGCTCGGTATCCCCGATGACTATCTGGGTTTCATCCCGCCCCTGCTGACGGAATTCGAGGAACGTTTCCCCGGCGTGGAGTTGACGGTTGAGTGCGGTCTGAGCATGGATCTGGTGCGCAAGGTACGCGCCGGGGGATTGGATCTGGCGGTGGTGACCCGACAGCCCGGCAGCCCCGGAGGGGAGACCCTGCGCCGGGAGCCACTGTGGTGGACCGGGGCCTCGGATCACGCCGCGCACCGGCGGGATCCCTTGCCTCTGGCCCTTTCCCGCCGGGGGACCTGCATCTTCCGGGAACAAGCCCTGGAGGCCCTGGAGGCGGCGGACCGATCCTGGCGAGTGGCCTACACGGGCAATGGCCTGGCCGGTCTGCTGGCGGCGGTCCGGGCCGGTCTGGCGGTGACGGTGCTGACCCCTTCCATGATGGCTGCGGGGCTGCGCCCCCTGGGGGAGGCGGAGGGGTTGCCCCCCCTGCCTTGGGTGGACATCGCCCTGCACCGTGCCCCGGGGCGTCCCACGGAGCCGGCGGCCCGCCTGGCCCAGCGGCTGCGGCAGCGGCTGGCGGCTACGGAGGAGGCCGCTTCCGTCTGAGGGGTTTGGCTCAAGTCAGATCCAGGCCCGTGGGCCGATCGGTGGGGCGTTCCATGGCGGCCCGTAGCAGGGACGCGGCGCGGTAGGCGCCATGGACGAACTTGCTGTAGGGGATCATCACGAAAAACCCCAGCACCGTGCCCAGGTGCAGGGCCAGGAGCAGCCCCATGGCCGGGGTCTGGCGCAGGGCCAGCAGCAGCAGGCCGGTGGCGGCGGTGGCCAGCAGCAGGCCCAGCAGGGCGTAGTCCGCGGGCAGGGTCTCGGCGGCGGTGGGGGCCGGGTCGGCGCCGCGCTTGAGCCGGATCAGCCCCGCCGCCCCCGTGACCATGGACAGGCCGCCCACGGTGCCCAGCAGGGTGGGCAGGCTGAAGAAGGGGTAGGGGGCCTGCCAGTGCAGGAAGTGGTGATAGCCGGCGGCCACGGTGGTGGCGGCCAGACACAGCAAAAAGCCGTAGAACAGGGCGTGATGCAGGCGCCGCCGGGCGTGACCGGGGCGCTCGCCGCGGTCGTTGCAGCCGCCGCCCCCGCCCTCCAGGTTGCGCAGGGTGAACAGGTCCCGGGCTGCCGCCGGCAGGGCCCGCCAGACGGAGACGGCCGGCGGGCCGCCGCGGCCGATGTCCCGCCAGTAACGGGCCAGGCCCACCGCCACCGCCAGCAGGGAGAAACCCAGGGTAAGGCCCGCCACCGCGCTCATCAGCCCCCAGGGGATCACTTGATAGAACGCCCCCTCGGCCCGGTGGGCGGCGAAGAGCACCTCACCGGGTACCCACAGCAGGGTGAGCAGGGGCACCAGCAAGGTGGTGAAAAGGGCCACCGCCGTGGTGGCGGTGCCGCTGCGGGCCAGCAGCCCCGCCAGGGGCCGGGGCCAGGCGTAGCGCCGGTAGCTGCGGGCGCGGTGGCGGGCCAGGGTGGCGGGGACATTGATGGCGAAGGCATGGGGCGGGGCGTACTGGCAGGCGTACCAGCAGGCCCGGCAGTTGTGGCAGAGATGGGCCAGGTGGTCCAGGTCCGCCTGGGTCAGGGCCGGGCGCCGCTCGGCACTGCGAAAGACCGCGCACAGGCCGGTGCAGAAGCCGCAGATGTTGCACAGGTGCAGGGTGCGGCGGGTCTCGGCGTCCGTCTGCGTCTCCGTCTCCGTTTCCGTTGCGTTGGGGGCTTTGGGCTGAGTCATGGCAGAGAAGGCATGGGGGGCGGTCCTGGATTGGGAACCCGCCGGGGGCGGACGGTTCCGCCGCCGGGGATTTGGGCGGGGTGACTTGCGGTCCCGATCATCCCCGGGCAGCCGCCTCGCCGGCGATGCGGCCGAACACGGCGCACAGGGTCAGGGCGGCCCCGGCCACGTAGCCGGGGCCCAGCACCGCCGGGGACATGATCATCCCGGCGGCGTACAGGGTCTGGCAAGGGGGGGCGTGGCGCCGGCGGATGCGCCCCCGGGGGTCCACCGCCAGGCCATGGCCGGTGAAGGTGACCCCCGGGGCCAGGGTCCAGGCGTGGAAGGGCGGGCGCTCCAGGGGCAGGGCGCAGTGGCTCTTGGGGGGCGTCAGGCCGGTGGTGTAATGGGCCAGGGGGTCGTCGCCGCCGTCCACCCGGGCGGCGTGGTAGCGCTGTACGGTCCGCTCCAGGGCCCCGGGGGGGAGTTGGAGCCTGCGGCCCAGGTCCTCCAGGGTCTGGGCCGTCAGCGGCGGGTACAGGGAGGGCGGCGCCCGCCGCAGGCCGGCGTCATCCAGGATCAGGTGGGCCCGGGCCCCGGGGGTGTCCGACACCCAGCGGCCCCAGGCGGAATAGCGCCGCGGCGTGATCACCTCCCCCTCGTCCTGGAAGCGCCGGCCTTGGGTGTCCACCACCAGCCCCCAGGGCATGCCGTCCACACGGGTGACGATGCCCCCGTCCTCCGGCGGCGAGCAGGCATGCACCGCCACCCGGTGGCAGGTGCCGGGCACCCCGGACGGGGCGGCCCCCTGGTCCAGCAACTGCAGCAGCAGGTCGCCGGTGACATGGGGGCTGCCGCGGTTGATGTAGTGCAAGGCCCCGGGGCAACCGGCGGCGGCCAGGGCGCGGCGGTCCGCCTGGTAGCCGCCGCTGCAGCAGACCACGCGCCGGGCCCGCAGGAGGCCCTCCCCCTCCGGCCCCCGGCAGGGGAGCGTGTGCACCCGGGCATCCTCCAGCTCCAGATGCGTCACGTGGGTGTCGTAGCGGATCGCCACCCCCCGGTCCTCGGCGGCGGCATACAGGGCGTTCATGAGGGTGCGCCCGCCCCCCAGGAAGAAGGCGGTCTTGCGCGACCAGGGCAGGGCACCGCGCTCCGGCAGCTGGAAGCGCACGCCCCGGGCCTGAAGCCACCCGGGCAGTTCCGCCGAGCCCTGGGCCAGGATGCGCACCAGCTCCGGGTCGCCGTGGCCCCCGTGGGCCGTCTCCAGATCGGCAATGAACTCCTCCACGCCGTATTGCCCTGGAAACAGGGGCGAGGGGGCATCGTGGGCGATGCGCAGGTTGCGGGAATGGCGGGCGTTGCCGCCGCGCAGGGCCTTGGGGGCCCGGTCCACCAGCAGCGCCGAGGCCCCGGCCTCGCGGGCCGCGAGGGCGGCACACAGGGCGGCCAGGCCGCCGCCGATGACCAGGACGTCGTAGGGTTCGGGGGGCATTGCGGGGAATACACTGGATGACGGCCGGATCATACCGCATCCGGTCCCGCCCCGGCCCGTCACTGCAACCGGCACCGGAATGCGGTAGGCTCGCCTGCGCAACCACACCGCGCGCCCGGCGCGTGGTGGGGCAAGAAACCCATGAACCCATAAAGGTCTGGTTTGAATACCATTCAAACGGAAAAGGCGGCGGGCGTGAGTACCGCCATGGTGATCCTGGCGGCCCTGTGCTGGGGGCTTTCGGGGGGGATCGGCGGGATCCTCATGGCCGACGGCTGGGATGCGCTGGTGGTGTCGTTCTACCGGGGGGCCATCGGGCTGTTGTTCGTGCTCGTCTGGCTGGCCCTGCGCCCCCGGGGCAGCGGCCTGTCCAACCCCCGGTTATGGTTCTGGTCGGCCATCGCCGGTCTCGGTGTGGCCGGGAACTTCGCCTTCTATTTCGTCAGCATCGCCGAGGGCAGCGTCGCGGTGGCGGCGACGCTGATGTACTGCGCGCCGGTGTTCGTCTTCCTGGTGTCCTTTGCCCTCCGGCTGGAGCGGCCCACCCTGTTCAAGTGGATCGCCATCGTCATGGTGATGATCGGCGTCGTGCTGCTCACGCGCATCCTGGAGACCGGGGCCGGCGGTGTCACGCCCCTGGGGGTCGCCGCCGGGCTGCTCTCCGGCCTGTCCTATGCCCTGTTCATCTTCGGCTTCAAGTATGCGGCCCCCCACGGTACCCCCCAGGCGATCCTCGTGATCGCCTTCGCGGCCCTGGTCACCATCCTCATCTGGACGGGGGATGCCGGCCAGGCCGTGGCGGTACTGGGCGCCCCCACCTGGCCGCTGTTCGTCATCCTGGGGGTGCTGGGCGCGGGGCTGTCCTTCATCTTCTACATCGTCGGCCTGAACCACACCGCCCCGGCCGTGGCCTCCATCGTGGCCATGGTGGAGCCGGTCACCGCGTCCCTGTTCGGCGTCGTGGTCCTGGGGGAGAGCCTGGCCGCCCTGCAGATCCTGGGCATGGGGCTGATCCTGATCACGGTCACGGCGCTGAGCGTGCACTCCCGCGTCGGGTGAGGCAAAGCGGCCCGGGGGTGCCGGCCAGGCAGACCCCGACTGGCCGATGCCCCCGGGCGTCTGCCACCGCCGGGCAACCGGCCGTGGCGGAGCCTGGCCCGCAGGGGCACCCCTCGCGGGCAACCACTTGCGTGACCCCATTCCAATGCAGTGAATCCATCCAAAAGGCATCCATGGCCAGCAACACGACCCAGCTCATTGAAGTGGACCCCATCTGCTGGACCACCTGACAGGGGGTTTAAGCTCTAACCGGGTTGTATCTCTCAGGCGTCAGGCCGCCCGAGTCAGAGGTTG
>NZ_FOUO01000007.1 GCF_900114895.1 Ectothiorhodospira mobilis | reverse complement strand
GCTCTTCACCGCCTCGCCGTTGGAGAGCGCGCATTATAGGCCATCCAGAATAACCGTCAATACCCCTACAACTCTTTTTTGACAGTTTTTTGAAATGTCGCCTACAGACAGTTAGTTGCGGGCGATTCGCCTGGGGTGCAGAGCCAGTGATGCCCCTGCCCCCAGAAGCAGTGACACAGCCGCCCCTAGAAATACCCCCCCAGCCAGCCATCCACCAGGTATTCCAACATGAACAGCAGGGCGAAGACCGCAAACAATCGGCCCGTTTGCTGGGGCAGCCAGCGGCGATCCCCATCCTCCCGCCACACCGCCCGGGCCGCTGGCCACGCCAGGAAGAGGGACAGGAGCTGGGGCCAGAAATACGGCACCAGCCCACCCCACCACAACAGCAGGCTGGAAAGATAGATGGCCAGCAACATCATGAAAAAGAGCTGACGTGCCCGGCGGGGCCCGATGCGCACCGTGAGGGTGCGCAGGCCGTTCCTGCGATCTGCCTCCTGATCCCGGATCTCATTCCCCAGAAGCACCAGGGAGGTGAGCAGGCTGAAGGGCACGCTGATCAGCAGGATCTCCAGGGTCAGTGGGGCCCCCATGGCCAGGGCAGAGCCCCCCACCAGCAGCACCCCCATCAGCCAGAAGACCAGGACCACCCCCAGTCCCCGCCGTTTGTAGTGGATGGGTTCGGCGGAGTAGTAATACGCCCCCAGCAACCCCACGACGACGAAGAACAGCAACAGCCAGCCCTGGACCCATACGAGCCCGAGGCCGATGAGAAAGGCGATGGCCAGGAACAGTACCCCGATGCGGAAATTGCGACGGATGGCCCCCATGACCGCCTCCACCTGGACCCGATGTCCGGGATCCGCCGCGGCGCGCTCCTGCTCCAGCATGGGCAGATCGGCATGATCGTTGATCAGGTTCACAGCGGCCTGCAGGAGGATGCCGGTGGCGACGATGAGCAGGGCCAACCAGGGACTGCCGTAGCCATCACGAAGGGCCAGTATGGTCCCCAGACCACAGGCGGCGATGGCCACGCTGAAGGTGAAGGGACGAGTCGCCCGTATGAACCGGTATGCACTTCTGGGTTTCATGTCATGCCCCCTTATCGTCTGCATCACCCCCGGGCAGGCCCTCTACGACCACACCGGCACCGATACCCGCATGCAGCCGGGATGCTGCGCGATCACAGCGGATCGCCACCTCCACCAGCCCCATGGAATTTACGTACCAGAAAGGCTCTCCCGGCCGGGCCGCGCCGAATACCCGGGCATGGGATAGGGTGTGCCCATGCAGGCGGATTCGGGCCGAGGACGGCATCTCGGCCCCGGGGATGCCGGTGACCAGATTGCCGTAGGCATCCACGTAGATGACCTCCCGGAGCGCCCGCGGCCAGTCCACCCCCACCAAGGTGTCCAAGGGGATACCCTCCCCCGACGGACTCTCCCCCTGGGCCAGGCTGGCAGCAGTTGGGGCAAAGAGATCCCGGCCGTGGAAACTCACGGAGGGTTCCAGCTCTGGATATGGGATCGTCCAGGCACCCAACAGCCCCTGGTCCCGGGCCGCAGGGATCATGAGCCCGTTATCCGGCCCCACCCACCATGCCTTTGGGGTCTGCAGGATGATGGGGCGTCGCGCCGTGCCCACGCCGGGATCCACCACGCAGAGGAATACCGTCCCTGCCGGGAAAGGCTCCACCAGATGGCTCAGGAGATAGGCTGCCGCCCGGGGGTTCCAGGTCGGTGCATCCCTTTGCAGGTGGACCACCGGCACTTGCGGCGCCCGCATGCGCAGCACGGCCTCCATCTGCCCGATGTAAGGCCCCTCCCATCCGAAATCCGTGAAGGTCACGATCATGGCCATCTCCCAGCCTCAGTAGGCCAGCGGGATGCTGTAACGCAAGAAGCCGGCTTGCGCCGGCTTCCTGTCCTGCCCTCGAGTTGTGCGGAAGCAGCCCCATCGGACCGCGCCCGCCCACGACCTCAGGCGGTCTCCCCTACCTCGGCCGGATCGGGTCGATCCACCAGTTCCACATAGGCCATGGGGGCGTTGTCGCCCTTGCGGTAGCCGCACTTGAGGATACGCAGATAACCACCGGGACGCTGCTGGTAACGCGGCCCCAGTTCGGTGAACAGCTTACCCACCACGGCATCATCCCGCAGGCGGGAGAAGGCCAAGCGGCGGGTATGCACGCTGTCCTTCTTGGCCAGGGTGATCAGGGGCTCGGCCACCCGTCTCAGCTCCTTGGCCTTGGGTACGGTGGTACGGATCACCTCATGACGCAGCAGGGCCAGGGTCAGCGCCTGCATGGTCGCCTTACGGTGCGAGCTGTTGCGGTTGAGTTGCCTACCCGACTTGCGGTGACGCATGGCTTTTCTATCCTTCAGTCAGATGCTGGGCTCCGGCGTTTCAGCCGGTGCTCTTTTTCTCGTGATCTTTCAGACCCGGCGGCGGCCAATTCTCCAGGCGCATCCCCATGGAAAGGCCATGGGAGGCCAACACGTCCTTGATCTCCGTGAGGGACTTCTTGCCGAGGTTCGGGGTCTTGAGCAGCTCCACCTCGGTCTTCTGGATGAGATCACCGATGTAGTAGATGTTTTCCGCCTTCAGGCAGTTGGCCGAACGCACGGTCAGCTCCAGATCGTCTACCGGACGCAGCAGGATGGGATCGATGTCCATCGACTTGCTTTCCTGGGCAACCGTTTCGTCGCCACGCAACTCCACGAAGGCCATGAGCTGGCTTTGCAGGATCCCCGCCGCCTCGCGGATGGCATCATCCGGGCTCAGGGTGCCGTTGGTCTCCAGCTCGATGATCAGCCGGTCCATGTCGGTGCGCTGCTCCACACGGGCGCTCTCCACCTTATAGGCCACCCGGCGGATGGGGCTGAAGCTGGCATCCAGGAGCAGGCGCCCGATGGGGGAATCCTCGCTCTCCGCGGAGCGGCGTGCCGTAACCGGCTGATACCCCCGGCCGCGACCCACCTTCAAGGTCATGTTGAGCTCGCCGCTCTTGGTGAGATGGGCGATCTCATGCTCGGGATTCACCACTTCCACATCATGATCCAGGGTGATGTCCCCTGCCATGACCACACCGGGACCGCGCTTGCGCAGGGTCAGGGTGGCCTCATCCCGGCTATGCATACGGATGGCCACGCCCTTGAGGTTCAAGAGCACGTCGACCACGTCCTCCTGCACCCCTTCCAGGGTGGTGTACTCATGGAGCACACCCTCGATCTCCACTTCCAGCACCGCCGCCCCCGGGATCGAGGACAGCAGGATGCGCCGCAGCGCGTTGCCGAGGGTATGGCCGAAGCCCCGCTCCAGCGGCTCCAGGACGATCTTCGACAGCTTGTCGGAGACCGTCTGCACCTCGATGTGACGAGGCTTCAGGAGTTCGTTGACCTTGGTCTGCATGAACGACCTCTGTTACGGGTTACTTGGAGTAGAGCTCGACCACCAGGGACTCATTGATGTCCGCCGGCAGATCGCTGCGCTCGGGGACACTCTTGAATACCCCTTCCATCTTCTTGCTGTCCACTTCCACCCATTCCGGAAAACCATACTGCTCGGCCAGGGCCAGGGCATCCTGGATGCGCACCTGCTTGCGGGCCTTTTCGCGGATGGAGACCACATCGGTGGCCTTCACCTGGTAGGAAGGGATATTGACCGTGCGACCGTTCACCAGCACCGCCTTGTGACTCACCAGCTGACGCGCTTCAGCGCGAGTAGTGGCAAAGCCCATGCGGTAGACCACGTTGTCGAGGCGGCATTCCAGCAGCTTGAGCAGGTTGTCGCCGGTGGACCCCTTCAGCCGGCTGGCTTCCTTGTAGTAGTTGCGGAACTGCTTCTCCAGGACCCCGTAGATGCGACGCAGCTTCTGCTTTTCCCGCAGCTGCAGGCCATAATCCGAAAGCCGGGTGCGGCGATCGCCGTGCTGACCAGGGGCCTTGTCCAGCTTGCACTTGGAATCCAGGGCGCGGGCGCGGCTCTTCAGGGAAAGATCCGCACCTTCGCGGCGGCTGAGCTTGCACTTCGGACCGATGTAGCGTGCCATAAGAAGATCCTCCAGTCTTAGACGCGGCGCTTCTTGGGCGGGCGGCAGCCGTTGTGCGGGATGGGCGTCACATCACTGATGTTCGTGATCTTGTAGCCCACGTTATTCAAGGCGCGCACCGCCGATTCGCGTCCGGGACCCGGACCCTTCACCAGCACCTCGAGATTCTTCAGCCCGTATTCCTGCGCGGCCGTGCCGGCCCGCTCGGCGGCCACCTGGGCCGCAAACGGGGTGCTCTTGCGGGAACCACGGAAACCGGAGCCTCCCGCCGTCGCCCAACTCAGTGTATTCCCCTGGCGGTCGGTGATGGTCACGATGGTGTTGTTAAACGACGCATAGACATGCGCCACCCCGTCGGATACGGACTTTTTGACCTTCTTACGGGTCCGCGTGGAGGCCTGTGCCATAGGTATGTCCTGTCGATCTCGATATTACTTGCGGATGGGTCGACGCGGCCCCTTGCGGGTGCGCGCATTCGTGCGGGTGCGCTGGCCACGAAGCGGGAGGCCGCGACGGTGCCGCAGACCCCGGTAGCAGCCCAGGTCCATCAGGCGCTTGATGTTCATGGACGTCTCCCGGCGAAGATCCCCCTCCACCGTGTACCGCCCCACCTCGGCGCGCAGCTTCTCCACCTCTTCCTCGGTCAGGTCGCGGACCTTCTGCTCCGGCCGGATCCCGGCCGCGTCGCAGATCTTCTGCGAACGGGTGTGACCGATGCCGTAGATCGCCTGCAAGGCGATGACCGCATGCTTATGGTCGGGAATGTTGACACCTGCTACACGAGCCATCCAGCTATCTCCAAGAACCGGCGGAAAAGCCGGCTATTTTAACCATTGAACACCGTCAAATCAATGCTCAACCCTGGCGCTGCTTGTGCCGCGGGTCGGAGCAGATCACGCGCACCACGCCGTTGCGGCGGATGATCTTGCAGTGACGGCAGATTTTCTTCACGGACGCACGTACTTTCATGTCTCTATCCTCAGGTTGAACGGCTCAGCGCGGCGTGCCCGACTTGCCATATCCCTTGAGATTGGCCTTGCGCATCAGGCCCTCGTACTGATGGGAGACCAGGTGCGCCTGCAGTTGAGCCATGAAATCCATCACCACGATCACCATGATCAGCAGGGAGGCACCGCCGAAGTAGAACGGCACATTCCAGTACAGGATCAGGAATTCGGGCATCAGGCAGACCCCGGCGATGTAGATGGCGCCGACCCCCGTCAGACGGGTCATCACCCCATCGATGTAACGCTCGGTCTGCTGACCGGGGCGGATCCCGGGGATGAAGGCCCCGGACTTCTTCAGGTTTTCAGCCGTCTCCCGGGCGTTGAACACCAGGGCGGTATAGAAGAAGCAGAAGAAGATGATGGCCGCGCCATACATCATCACATACAGCGGCTGCCCCGGCCCCAGGGCCGTGGCCAAGTCCTGAAGCCAGCCCACCCCTTCGGCCTGACCAAACCAGGTCCCCAGGGTCGCCGGGAACAGGATGATGCTGGAGGCGAAGATGGGGGGGATCACCCCGGCCATGTTCAATTTCAGCGGCAGATGACTGCTCTGGCCCCCGTAGATCTTCCGACCCACCTGACGCTTGGCGTAGTTCACCGTAATGCGCCGCTGGCCCCGCTCCACGAACACCACCAGCCCCACCACGGCCAAACCCATGGCCATGAGCAGGATGACAAAGGCCGGGGACAGCTCACCGGTGCTGGCCAGTTCCAGGGTACCCGCAAAGGCGCCCGGCAACCCAGCCACGATGCCGGCGAAGATGATGATGGAGATGCCATTGCCGATGCCCCGCTCGGTGACCTGCTCCCCCAGCCACATGAGGAAGACCGTCCCCGTCACCAGGGTGACCACGGTGGTGAAGATGAAGCCGAGGCCCGGATAGAGGGCCACGGTATCCCCGCCCATGGTCTGCTGGTTCAGGGCCACGGCGATGCCGATGCTCTGGAAGAAGGCGAGGGCCACCGTGCCATAGCGTGTCCACTGGGTGATCTTACGGCGGCCGGACTCCCCTTCCTTCTTGATCTGCTGCAGGGCCGGTACGGTGGCCGCCAGGAGCTGCATGACGATGGAGGCCGAGATATAGGGCATGACCCCCAGGGCGAACATGGACAGGCGCTCCAGGGCACCACCGGAGAACATGTTGAACATGTCCAGGATGGTGCCCGACTGGGCCTGGTAGAACTGTTCCAGGGCCTGGGGGTCGATGCCCGGCACCGGGATGAAGGTCCCGATGCGATAGACCACCAGGGCCATGAGCACGAACAGGAGGCGCTGGCGAAGTTCGGTGAACTTCCCCACGCCCCCCAAGGACATGCCCCCTGCGCGATTGGATGCAGCCACTTATTCCTCGACCTTCCCGCCGGCCGCCTCAATGGCGGCGCGGGCCCCCTTGGTCACCGAAATCCCGCGAAGGTTCACCGCCTGCTCCAGTACACCGGAGGCGATCACCTTGGCCCGCTTGGCCTGAACCGGGACGATGCCGGCCTCCTTCAAGGCCGCCAGGTCCACAGCACCCTCCAGTCCGGCCAGCTCGTGCAGGCGCACCTCGGCGCACCAGTCCCGGCTGCGGGATGTGAAGCCGCTCTTGGGCAGGCGGCGCTGCAGGGGCATCTGGCCCCCTTCAAAACCCACCTTGGTGTAGCCACCGGAACGGGACTTCTGACCCTTATGGCCACGGCCGCAGGTCTTGCCCAGACCGGAGCCGATGCCCCGGCCCACACGACGTGCGGTGGGACGACTGCCCTCACCCGGGCTCAGTTCGTTGAGTCTCATCTCAAGCCTCCTCGACCTTCAGGAGATAGGAGACCCGGTTGATCATGCCCCGGTTCTCCGGCGTGTCTTTGACCGTCACCGTCTGGTGGATCCGGCGGATGCCAAGACCGCGCAGGCAGGCCGCATGCTTCTTCAGCCGGCCGTGCTTGCTGCGCACCAGGGTCACCTTCAATTCGTTCTCGCCCGCCATGACTTACCCCGTGATCTCATCCAGTTTCTTGCCGCGCTTGGCGGCGATCTGTTCCGGGTCATGCAGGGAGGTCAACCCGTTCAGGGTCGCCCGCACCACGTTGCCGGCATTGCGTGATCCGACGCATTTGGCCAGCACGTTGCGCACACCGGCCACCTCGAAGACGGCGCGCATGGCACCACCGGCGATGATACCCGTACCCTCGGAGGCGGGCTGCATGAAGACCTTGGCGGCCCCGTGGCGCGCGGTGGTGGAATAGTACAGCGTGCCGTCTTTCAGGGAGATCCTACGCATGTTCTTGCGCGCGGCCTCCATGGCCTTCTGGATGGCCAGGGGCACCTCACGGGCCTTGCCATAGCCAAAGCCCACCTTACCGTTGCCATCCCCAACCACCGTCAGGGCGGTGAAGCGGAATTGACGGCCGCCCTTCACCACCTTGGCCACGCGATTGACGGAGATCAGCTTTTCTTGCAGACCGTCGTTGTCGTTCGAGTTCACCGTTGCCATTGCATCACCCCCGTCAAAATTCCAGACCGCCTTCGCGGGCGGCCTCGGCCAGCGCCTTCACGCGGCCGTGATACCTGAACCCCGAACGGTCGAAGGCCACCTTGCGGATCCCCTTTTCGGCGGCCCGTTCGGCGATGAGACGGCCCACGGTGGTGGCCGCCTCCACATTGCCCGTGGACTTCAGACCTTCCCGTACGGAGGTCTCGAGGGTGGAGGCGCAGGCCACCACCTCGGAACCCGAGGGGGCGATGATCTGGGCATACACATGCCGAGGCGTGCGATGCACACACAGGCGGTGGCTCCCCAGTTCGCGGATCTTGTGGCGGGCACGGCTGGCGCGCCGGAGTCGTGCTGTCTTTTTGTCCATCGCGGTCACCTTGCCTTATTTCTTCTTGGCTTCCTTACGGATGATCTGTTCATCCGCATACCGCACACCCTTGCCCTTGTAGGGTTCGGGGGGGCGGAAGCCCCTGATCTCTGCCGCCACCTGGCCGACCTTCTGCTTGTCGATCCCCTTGACGACGATCTCGGTCTGGCTCGGTGTCTCCACGGTGATGCCCTCGGGCACCGGATACTCCACGGGGTGGGACAGTCCGAGGGTGAGGTTCAGCTTGTTGCCCTGGGCCTGGGCACGATATCCCACGCCCACCAGCTCCAGCTTGCGCTCAAAGCCGCGGCTCACGCCCACTACCATGTTATTCACCAGGGCGCGCAGCGTCCCGGTGATGGCATAGTGCTTCTCGTTGCCGCCTGCGGGGCGGAATCGGACGACGCCCTCTTCCTGCGCCACCTCGACCAGGGGATGCATGGGGAACTGCATGTTCCCCTTGGGCCCCTTCACGGAGATCATTTTATCGCTGATCGACACATCGACACCGCTGGGCAGTGTGATGGGGTTTTTCGCTACTCGGGACATGGCTTCAATCCGATTAGGAGACGACGCAGAGCACTTCACCGCCCTGGCCCTGGGCTCGCGCCTGGCGGTCGGTCATCACCCCGCGGGAGGTGGACACCACGGCAACGCCCAGGCCGCCGATCACCCGGGGGAGTTCATCCTTACCCCGGTAGATGCGCAGGCCGGGCCGGCTCACACGCTGGATCTTTTCGATCACGGGCTGACCCTGGAAGTACTTCAGCTTCACCGTCATGACGGGTTTCTTGTCCTGCTCCTCGACCCTCACATCGCTGACGTAGCCCTCTTCCTTGAGGACTTGGGCGATGGCCACCTTCAGCTTGGAGGCGGGCAGGCTCACTTCATTCTTGGCAGCGCGCTGGCCGTTGCGGATGCGGGTCAGCAGGTCTGCCACGGGATCGGTCATGCTCATATCAGGTCTTTCCCTCTTACCAGCTCGACTTGACCAGACCGGGCACGTCGCCCCGCATGGCCGCTTCGCGCAGCTTGTTGCGAGCCAGGCCGAATTTCCGGTAGTACCCGTGGGGACGCCCCGTCAGCCGGCAACGGTTGCGCTTGCGCGCCGGGCTGGAATCCCGCGGCAGCTTCTGCAACTGCACCACCGCCTCCATCCGCGCCTCGGGGGAAGTCTCCGGGTTACTGATGAGCGCCTTGAGCTCGGCGCGCTTGGCGGCATACCGCTTCACCAGCTGCGCGCGCTTCTTTTCACGCTCCATCATGGAAATCTTGGCCATGCTCTCGAACCTCTCAGTGCTTGAACGGGAATTGGAAGGCCTCCAGGAGCGCCCGCCCTTCCTCATCGGTCTTGGCCGTGGTGGTGATGGTGATGTCCATCCCACGCAGCGCGTCGATCTTGTCGTAATCCACTTCCGGGAAGATGATCTGCTCGCGGATGCCCATGTTGTAGTTGCCGCGACCATCAAAGGCCTTGGCGTTCAGGCCGCGGAAATCCCGCACCCGGGGCAGGGCCACGTTCACCAGCCGATCCAGGAATTCGAACATCCGTTCCCGGCGCAGGGTGACCTTGCACCCGATGGGATAGCCGTCCCGGATCTTGAAGCCGGCGATGGATTTACGCGCACGGGTCACCACAGGTCTCTGACCGGCGATGGTGGCCATATCGGAGACGGCGTGCTCGATCTTCTTCTTGTCGACGACCGCCTCACCCAGCCCCATGTTCAGGGTGATCTTGGTGATGCGGGGGACTTCCATCACGTTCTTGTAGCCGAAGCGCTCCATGAGCTGCTTGACGACGGTGTCTTCGTAGTGTGCTTTCAACCTGGCCATCGCAATTCACCTCAAGACGCGTCGACGACTTCGTTGTTGGACTTGTAGTAGCGCACCTTGCGGCCGTCCTCCAACGTGCGGAATCCGACGCGATCTCCCTTGCCACTGGCGGGATTGAACAGCATCACGTTGGACACGTGCAGGGGCATCTCCTTCTCGATGATGCCGCCCTCCACGCCGGTGTAGGGGTTGCCCTTTTGGTGCTTCTTCACCATGTTGACGTTCTGCACCACCACCCGCTCGGCGTCCACCACCTTCAGCACGGTTCCGCGGCGGCCCTTATCCTTGCCGGTGATGACGACGACGTCATCACCCTGTCGTATTCTGCGCATGTCTCTACCTCAGCCTCTCGCGTTACAGCACTTCCGGCGCCAGGGAAATGATCTTCATGAACTTCTCGCCGCGCAGTTCGCGCGTAACGGGTCCGAAGATACGCGTCCCAATGGGCTGCAGCTGATTGTTGAGCAGAACGGCCGCATTGCGATCGAAACGGATCACCGAGCCGTCGGGGCGCCGGACCCCCTTGGCGGTGCGCACGACCACGGCGTTATAGACCTCGCCCTTCTTCACCTTACCCCGGGGGATGGCGTCCTTGACGCTCACCTTGACGATATCCCCGATGGCCGCGTAGCGACGGTGCGATCCGCCAAGCACCTTGATGCACTGGACCTTGCGCGCCCCGCTGTTGTCCGCCGCATCCAAAACCGTCTGCATCTGAATCATGATCTGATCTCACTCGTGTCAGTGGTGGCCTGGCCGGATCTCATTCAGGCGCGCGCTCAAGGACCTTCAGCAGGCGGAAGGTCTTCGTGCGGGACATGGGGCGGCATTCCTTGATCAGGACCTTGTCGCCCTTGCGGGACTCGTTGCCCTCGTCGTGCACGTGCAGCTTGGTGGAGCGGCGCATGTACTTGCCATAGAGCGGATGGCGCACACGGCGCTCGATCAGCACCGTACGCGTCTTTTCCATCTTGTCGCTGATGACATGACCCGTCACCGCCCGCTGTTCTTTCACTTCTTGTTCGCTCATGACTTACTCGCCCGCCCTTGAACGCTCGTTGAGCACGGTCTTGATACGCGCAATGTCCTTGCGGACCTTGCCGAACCGGTCGGGGCGCGGCATCTGGCCCGTGCCGTTCTGCATGCGCATCTTGAACTGTTCCCGGTAGAGCTCCAACAGCTCCGCCTTCAGTTCCTCGGAATTCCGGTCGCGCAGTTCGCTCGCCTTCATCACATCACCTGCCGGGTCACAAATGCGGTCTTGATGGGCAGCTTCGCGGCCGCCAGGCGGAAGGCCTCACGGGCCACCTCCTCGCTCACGCCTTCCATCTCATAGAGGACGCGACCGGGCTGGATCTTGCACACCCAGTACTCCACGTTCCCCTTGCCCTTACCCATACGTACTTCCACGGGCTTCTTGGTTACAGGTACGTCCGGGAAGATCCGGATCCAGATCTTACCCCCGCGCTTGATGTGCCGGTTCATGGCACGACGGGCGGCCTCGATCTGGCGGGCGGTGACCCGGCCGCGATCCACGGACTGCAGGGCGTATTCACCGAAGCTCACCTTGTTGCCGGACTGGGCCAGGCCACGGTTCCGCCCCTTGGACTGCTTTCGGAATTTGGTCTTCTTGGGCTGCAGCATCATTCAACTCCTCAATTCACCGCGGCCTTGCCGTCCTGCGGGACATCGGTCTTGCGCTCGAAGTCGAACACCTCACCCTTGAACACCCACACCTTCACACCGATGATGCCGTAGGTGGTGCGGGCCTCGGCAAACCCGTAATCGATGTCGGCGCGCAGGGTGTGCAGGGGCACACGCCCCTCGCGGTACCATTCGCTGCGGGCGATCTCGGCGCCGTTCAGGCGGCCGGAGACGTGCACCTTCACCCCCTGGGCACCCAGTCGCATGGCATTACCCACGGCCCGCTTCATGGCGCGGCGGAACATGATGCGGCGTTCCAGCTGCTGGGCGATGCTCTCGGCCACCAGCTGCGCATCGGTCTCCGGCTTGCGGATCTCCTCGATGTTGATCTTCACACTGGGGGCCGGCAGGCCGAGACGACCCGCCACTTCACGGCGCAGCGCCTCGATGTCCTCGCCTTTCTTACCGATGACGATCCCGGGACGCGCCGTGTGGATGGTGATGAAGGCCTGGCGTGCCGGCCGTGCGATCTCGATGCGACTCACCGAGGCCTGGGAGAGCTTACGCTTCAGGAACTGGCGAAGTTCAAGATCGCTGTGCAGGTTGTCGGCATAACTGCCACCATCGGCATACCAGGTGGATGTCCAGTCTGCGGACACCCCCAGACGGAAGCCGACCGGATTGACTTTCTGACCCATCTCAGACCCCTGTGTTACTCGGCGCTGACGGCGACGGTAATGTGGCTTGTACGTTTGTGGATGCGGTTCGCGCGGCCCTTGGCCCGGGCCTCGATGCGCTTGAGCACCGGCCCCTGATCCACACAGATGCGCGATACCCGCAGCTCGTCCACGTCGGCGCCGTCATTGTGTTCGGCGTTGGCGATGGCCGATTCCAGGACCTTCCGCACCATGTGCGCGGACTTCTTCGGGCTGAACGTCAGCACCTGCAGGGCGCGCTCCACCGGGAGACCCCGCACCTGATCCGCCACCAGGCGGCATTTCTGTGGCGACACCCGTGCGAACCGCAGTTTTGCGACGGTTTCCATGATCGACCCCTTACCTTGCCTTCTTGTCGGCCACGTGGCCCTTGAAGGTCCGCGTCACCGCGAACTCGCCGAGCTTGTGGCCCACCATGTTTTCATTCACCAGCACGGGCACGTGCTGCCGCCCGTTGTGCACCGCGATGGTCAGACCCACCATCTGCGGGATCACCATGGACCGGCGCGACCAGGTCTTGATGGGGCGCCGATCGTTATTGGCGGCCGCCTGCTCGACCTTCTTGTACAGGTGATGATCGACAAAAGGACCTTTTTTAAGCGAACGCGGCACTGACCTATCCCCTCAAACAGTTACTTCGCTTTCCGACGGCGCACAATCATGCTGTCCGTCCGCTTGTTCTTGCGGGTCTTGTATCCCTTGGTGGGGATACCCCACGGCGTCACCGGGTGCTGGCCAAAGTTGCGGCCCTCACCGCCCCCATGGGGGTGGTCCACCGGGTTCATGGCCGTGCCGCGCACCGTCGGCCGGATCCCCAGCCAGCGCCGCGCCCCTGCCTTGCCGTATTTTCGCAGGCTGTGCTCGGAGTTGCTCACCTCGCCCACCGTGGCACGGCAGTCCGCGTGCACCTTACGCATCTCGCCGGAGCGCAGGCGCAAGGTGGCATATTGACCTTCACGGGCCACCAGCTGCACCGAGGCGCCGGCACTGCGGGCCATCTGCGCCCCCTTGCCTGCCTTCAGCTCCACGCAATGGACCACGGTACCCACCGGGATGTTGCGCAGCGGCAGGGCGTTGCCCGGACGGATCGGGGCATGCTGCCCAGAAAGGACCTCGGCGCCGGCCTTTACCCCCTTGGGGGCGATGATGTAGCGGCGCTCACCATCCCGGTAGAGCACCAGCGCCAGGTGGGCGCTGCGGTTAGGATCATACTCCAGGCGCTCCACACGCCCTGGGATATCGTCCTTGTTGCGCTTGAAGTCCACGACGCGGTAGCGCTGCTTATGACCCCCACCCACGTGACGGGTGGTGATGCGCCCCTGATTGTTCCGACCCCCGGTGCGGTTCTTCTTGGCCAGCAGCGGACCGTAGGGCTCGCCCTTGTGCAGGTCGGGGTTCACACCCCGGACCACAAAGCGGCGGCCCGCGGAAGTGGGTTTCGATTTGACGATCGCCATTTCGCGTTACCTTTCCGGTTACTCGTTGCCGGCCAGTTCGATGTCGTAACCCGGTTCAAGGGTCACGTAGGCCTTTCTCCAGTGGTTGCGGCGCCCCTGGAAGCGGCCCATGCGCTTGCTTTTGCCCTTTTGATTGAGGACACGCACGGAGGCCACCTTCACCTCGAAGAGCTTCTCCACTGCGGCGCGCACCTCGTCCCGGGTCGCATCGGTGGCCACCCTGAACACATGCTGGTTGGCCGCATCCCCGAGCAGGGTCGCCTTTTCGGAGACATGGGGCCCTTTGAGCACCTTCAGCAGTCTTTCCTCGTTCATGACAACCACCCTTCAATATGCTTCAGCGCAGGCACCGTCATCAGCACCCGCTCCGCGCCCACCAGGGCCACCGGGTTGATCTCCGTGATCTCCAGGACATCCACTCCGGGGAGATTGCGGGCCGAGAGATAGAGATTGGCATCGGCCTCAGCGGTCACGATGGTCACCCGATCCAGGCCCAATTCCGCCAGCTTGGCGGTCATCGCCTTGGTGCGCGGCTCGGCCACACGAAAATCATCCACCAGCACCAGGCGCTCCTGACGCACCAGCTCCGAAAGGATGCTGGCCATGGCAGCCCGGTACATCTTCTTGTTCAGCTTCTGCCGATAGCTTCGGGTGGTCGCAGCAAAGGTCTTACCACCCCCACGCCACAGCGGGCTGCGGATGGTACCGGCACGGGCGCGCCCGGTGCCCTTCTGACGCCAGGGCTTGGCCCCGCCGCCACGGACATCGCTGCGTCCCTTCTGCGCGGAGGTGCCGGCCCGGCCGGCGGCCATGTGGGCCACCACTGCCTGGTGCACCAGCGCCTCGTTGAAGTCCCGGGCGAAGGTGCCCTCGGAGACCTCGACCTCCTGCTGCGTGTCTTGAACCTGGAGCTTCATGAGACTCAACCTTTCGCCTTGACTGAGGGACGCACCACCACGTCACCCCCGGTGGAACCCGGGACCGCGCCACGGATCAGGAGCAGGTTGCGCTCGGCATCCACCCGAACCACCTCCAGGTTCTGAGTGGTGCAGCGCTCATTGCCCATCTGGCCGGCCATCTTCTTACCCTTGAGCACGCGCCCCGGGGTCTGGTTCTGACCGATGGAACCGGGGGCACGGTGGGACAGGGAGTTGCCGTGGGTGGCGTCCTGGGTGCTGAAGTTGTGACGCTTGACCACACCCTGAAACCCCTTGCCCTTGCTGGTGCCGGTGACATCCACCCGCTGACCCACGGCAAACAGGCTCACATCCAGTTGCGCGCCGGCGTCGATATCCGCACCTTCCTCCCCGTCCAGCCGGAACTCCCACATGCCCCGGCCCGGCTCCACGCCGGCCTTGGCCAGGTGACCGGCCATGGGCCGGTTGACGCGGCTCGCCTTACGGGTACCGAAGGCCACCTGCAGACCACGGTAGCCGTCGCGCTCCGGAGTCTTCACCTGGGTAACCCGGTTCGGCTCCACTTCAATCACTGATACCGGCAGGGACACCCCGTCTTCTGTGAAGACACGGGTCATGCCCACCTTGCGACCGACCAGTCCGATTGCCATGACACTACCTCTGCTTCCACCCCGGACCCCGGAGCATCGAAGGATTATTCTCTCGTTCTGAAAATCACGGCCCGGTACAAGTCAACCCTGTACCGGGCCATGGAAAGCCCACAATTATGCCACAGGAAGACGGCTTAGTTAAGCTTTATTTGCACATCCACGCCCGCGGCCAGATCCAGCTTCATCAGGGCGTCCACGGTCTTGTCCGTGGGATCCATGATATCCATGAGGCGCTTGTGGGTGCGGATCTCGTACTGATCCCGCGCGTCCTTGTTGACGTGGGGCGAGATGAGCACGGTGAACCGCTCCTGCTTGGTGGGCAGGGGGATGGGGCCCTTCACCCGGGCCCCCGTGCGTTTGGCGGTCTCCACGATCTCCAGGGCGGAGCGGTCGATGAGCCGGTGGTCGAACGCCTTCAGGCGGATTCGGATTCTCTGGTTGGCAGGCATGGGCGCTTACTCGATGATCTTGGAGACGACGCCGGCGCCGACGGTGCGGCCACCTTCGCGGATGGCGAAGCGCAGACCGTCTTCCATCGCGATGGGGGCGATCAGGGACACCGTCATCTTCACGTTGTCACCCGGCATCACCATCTCCACCCCTTCCGGAAGATCCACCGATCCGGTCACGTCCGTCGTACGGAAGTAGAACTGCGGACGGTAGCCGTTGAAGAACGGGGTGTGACGACCCCCTTCGTCCTTCGACAGCACGTACACCTCCGCCTCGAACTTGGTGTGCGGCGTGATGGAGCCGGGCTTGCACAGCACCTGACCTCGCTCCACCTCGTCCCGCTTCGTGCCACGCAGCAGCACACCCACGTTGTCCCCGGCCTGGCCCTGATCCAGCAGCTTGCGGAACATCTCCACACCGGTCACCGTGGTCTTCTTGGTGTCCGTGATGCCCACAATCTCCACTTCGTCGCCCACCTTGACGATGCCGCGCTCCACGCGGCCGGTCACCACCGTGCCGCGTCCGGAGATGGAGAACACGTCCTCCACCGGCATCAGGAAGGCGCCATCCACCGCACGCTCCGGCTCGGGGATGTAGCTGTCCAGGGCGTCAATCAGCTTCTCGATGGCCGGCACTCCGATCTCGGAGGTGTCCCCTTCCAGGGCCTTCAGCGCCGAACCGGTCACAATCGGGGTGTCGTCCCCGGGGAAGTCGTAGCTGGACAGCAGGTCGCGGACCTCCATCTCCACCAGCTCCAGCAGCTCCGGATCGTCCACCATGTCCGCCTTGTTCAGGAACACCACGATGCTGGGCACACCCACCTGGCGCGCCAGCAGGATGTGTTCCCGCGTCTGCGGCATCGGGCCGTCGGCCGCGGACACCACCAGGATGGCGCCGTCCATCTGCGCCGCACCCGTGATCATGTTCTTCACGTAGTCCGCGTGTCCGGGGCAGTCCACGTGGGCGTAGTGACGGTTGTCCGATTCATATTCCACGTGCGCCGTGGCAATGGTGATCCCGCGGGCACGCTCTTCCGGGGCGTTGTCGATCTGGTCGTAGGCCCGGGATTCACCACCGTATCTCTTCGCCTGACACACCGTCAGCGCCGCCGTCAGCGTGGTCTTGCCATGGTCCACGTGACCAATCGTGCCTACGTTCACGTGCGGCTTCTTACGCTCGAATTTTTCCTTCGACACCTTGCTACCCCTTCAATCTCGTTCAATGCTTCTGGAGCCGGGAAAGCGGCCCCGATCAGGACGCCTTCTTGATGATCGCTTCCGCCACGCTGGACGGCGCCTCCGCGTACTTGCAAAACTCCATGGAGTACACGGCGCGGCCCTGGGTGGCCGAGCGCAGGTCGGTGGAGTATCCGAACATCTCTGCCAGCGGCACCTCGGCCCGGACCACCTTGCCTGCGGGGGCATCGTCCATGCCCTGCACCAGACCGCGGCGACGGTTCAGGTCACCCATGACATCCCCCATGTACTCCTCGGGGGTCACCACCTCCACCTTCATGATGGGCTCCAGCAGGACCGCGCCTGCCTTGGGCGCGCCCTCCTTGAAGGCCATGGAGCCGGCGATCTTGAAGGCGGTTTCGGAGGAGTCCACATCGTGGTAAGACCCGTCGAACAGGGTGACCTTGAAGTCCACCACAGGGAAGCCGGCGATGACCCCGTTCTGGGCCGCCTCCTGGATCCCCTTATCCACGGCCGGGATGTATTCCCGGGGCACCACACCGCCAACGATGGCGTTGACGAACTCATAGCCGGAGCCTGGCTCCAGGGGCTCGATACGCAGCCAGACGTGGCCGTACTGACCCCGGCCACCGGACTGGCGCACGAACTTGCCTTCCTGTTCCACCGACTTGCGCACGGTCTCACGGTACGCCACCTGGGGCTGACCCACATTGGCCTCCACCTTGAACTCGCGCTTGAGACGGTCGACGATGATATCCAGGTGCAGCTCCCCCATCCCGGAGATGATGGTCTGCCCGGACTCCTCGTCGGTGCGCACCTGGAAGGAGGGGTCTTCCTGGGCCAGCTTGCCCAGGGCCACGCCCATCTTTTCCTGGTCGGTCTTGGTCTTGGGCTCCACGGCCACGGAGATCACCGGATCCGGGAACTCCATGCGCTCCAGGGTGATCACGTTGCTGGGATCGCACAGGGTGTCCCCGGTGGTGACATCCTTCAGACCCACGGCGGCGGCGATGTCACCGGCGCGCACCTCCTTGATCTCCTCACGGGAGTTGGAGTGCATCTGCACGATGCGACCGACGCGTTCACGCTTGCCCTTGATCGGATTGAACACGGTGTCACCGGACTTTACCACGCCGGAGTAGACGCGGAAGAAGGTCAGGGTACCCACGAACGGGTCCGTGGCGATCTTGAAAGCCAGGGCGGCGAAGGGCTCATCATCGGAGGAGTGACGCAGGGCCTCCGTCTCGTTGGCATCGTCCAGATTGCCCTTGATGGCCAGCACATCCGTCGGCGACGGCATGTATTCCACCACGGCATCCAGCATGGCCTGCACGCCCTTATTCTTGAAGGCGGAGCCGCACAGGGCCGGGACGATCTCGTTGTTCAGGGTGCGCATGCGCAGGCCCTGCTTGATCTCCTCGGTGGTCAGCTCACCGCTGTCCAGGTATTTCTCCATGAGCTCTTCCGAGGCCTCGGCGGCGGCCTCCACCAGATGCTCACGCCACTGCTCACAGTCGGCCTGCATCTCGGCGGGGATGTCCTTCTCCTGGAAGGTCATACCGAAATTGTCCGCATCCCAATAGATGGCCTTCATCTTGATGAGGTCCACCACCCCTTCGAACTGGTCCTCGGCGCCGATGGGCAGCTGCAACGGCACCGGATTGGCCGCCAGCCGGGTCTTGATCTGCTCCACCACGCGCAGGAAGTTGGCACCGGCCCGGTCCATCTTGTTGACGAAGGCCATGCGCGGCACCTGGTACTTGTTGGCCTGGCGCCACACGGTCTCGGACTGGGGCTCCACACCGCCCACGGCACAGAAGACGGCGCAGGCGCCGTCCAGGACCCTCAGGCTGCGCTCCACCTCGATGGTGAAGTCCACGTGCCCGGGGGTGTCGATGATATTGATGCGGTATTCGGGGAACTGCTTTTCCATCCCCGGCCAGAAGCAGGTGGTGGCAGCGGAGGTGATGGTGATGCCGCGCTCCTGTTCCTGCTCCATCCAGTCCATGGTCGCGGCGCCGTCGTGCACCTCACCGAGCTTGTGGGACACACCGGTGTAGAACAGGATCCGCTCCGTGGTGGTGGTCTTGCCGGCGTCGATGTGCGCCATGATCCCGATGTTACGGTAGCGCTCGATGGGTGTTTTGCGTGCCACTTTAAAGATACCTCAGAGAATCGATTGCCTTTTGGGCCCAATCACCAGCGGTAATGGGAGAAGGCCTTGTTGGCTTCCGCCATGCGGTGGGTGTCTTCGCGCTTCTTCACGGCAGAGCCCTTGCTGTCGGCGGCGTCCATGAGCTCGCCCGCCAGCTTCAGGGCCATGGACTTCTCCCCCCGCTTGCGGGAGGCGTCCACCAGCCAGCGCATGGCCAGGGCGTTCTGGCGCACGGAGCGCACCTCCACCGGCACCTGGTAGGTGGCGCCACCGACACGGCGGGACTTCACCTCCACACGGGGACGCACGTTCTCCAGCGCCTGCTCGAGCACACCCAGACCGTCCCCCTTCTTGGATTCGATCTGGTCGAGGGCACCGTAGATGACCCGTTCGGCCACGGACTTCTTGCCGTCGCGCATCACGGTATTGATGAACTTGGCGAGCATCTCGCTCTTGTACTTGGGATCCGGCAGGATCGTACGCTTGGGAGCTTCGGATCTTCTCGACATGGTCCTATCTCAACGAGCCCTTAGGCCTTCTTGGGGCGCTTGGCGCCGTACTTGGAGCGCGCCTGCTTGCGGTTCTGCACACCCTGGGTATCCAGGCTGCCGCGAACCGTATGATAGCGCACACCCGGGAGGTCCTTGACACGACCGCCACGGATGAGCACCACCGAGTGTTCCTGAAGGTTATGCCCTTCCCCACCGATGTAGCTGGAGACTTCGTAACCGTTGGTCAGGCGCACACGCGCCACCTTACGCAGGGCCGAGTTCGGCTTCTTTGGCGTCGTGGTGTACACACGGGTGCAAACCCCACGCTTCTGCGGGCAGGCTTCCAGTGCCGGCACACTACTCTTTTCACTCGGCCGCTTGCGTGGCTTGCGCACTAACTGGTTGATTGTTGCCATGAAAGCTTTTCTCCTAGCCCAAAAACAACGACAGGCCGGACCCTACCGACCTGTCGAGGGTGCGTTATGTTAGGCAGAGCCGCGGGGCGTGTCAAGTCACGCCCCGCGGCTGCCCCCGGGGAGATCACGGTGGGCGGGCCTTTTTCCGGCCTGCGCCGTGCTCAATTATCGCCGTCGCCCGTGGCCTGCGGCGCCGGACCCTCGTCCTGAGCCGGCGGCGGGGTAATGCTCTCCCCATCCCCCTGCGGCAGGGTGTCGGATTCGGGTTCGGCCTGGGCCGGTTCCGGCATCTCCAGGGTAAGGCCTTGGCCGTGGCGCCGGCGGCGCCGCTCCTTGTGATAGGCCAGTCCGGTGCCGGCGGGGATCAGCCGGCCGACGATGACGTTCTCCTTCAGACCCCGCAGGTCGTCCCGTGCGCCGCGGACCGCGGATTCGGTGAGCACGCGGGTGGTCTCCTGGAAGGAGGCCGCGGAGATGAAGGATTCGGTCACCAGGGAGGCCTTGGTGATCCCCAGCAGCACCCGCTCGTAGAGGGGCGGCTGCTTCTCCGCGCCCAGGCGTTCGATCTCCTCCAGGACCCGGGAGCGGTCCACCTGCTCGCCGGTGAGGAAACGGCCTTCCCCCGGGTGCTGGATATCCACCTTGCGCAGCATCTGGCGGATGATCACCTCGATGTGCTTGTCGTTGATCTTCACGCCCTGCAGGCGGTAGACGTCCTGGATCTCCTGCACCATGTACTCCGCCAGGGCGGTGATCCCCAGCAGGCGCAGGATGTCGTGGGGATTGGGCTCGCCCTCGGCGATCACCTCCCCCTTCTCCACGTGCTCGCCCTCGAACACGCTCACCTGGCGCCATTTGGGGATCAGCTCCTCGTGGCTCTCCCCCGTCTTCTCGTCGGTGATGACCAGGCGCTGCTTGCCCTTGGTGTCCTTGCCGAAGCTCACCGTGCCGGAGCGCTCCGCCAGGATGGCGGGCTCTTTGGGCTTTCTCGCCTCGAACAGGTCCGCCACCCGCGGCAGACCGCCGGTGATGTCGCGGGTCTTGGACGACTCCTGGGGGATGCGGGCGACCACGTCCCCCACCTCCACCGTGGAGCCGTCCTCCAGGTTCACGATGGAGTTGGCGGGCAGGATGTACTGGGCCGGGATGTCCGTACCGGCCAGGCACAGGTCGCGGCCCTGGCCATCCACCAGCTTCACCATGGGGCGCAGGTCCTTGCCGGCGGACCCCCGGGACTTGGGATCGATCACCACCGTGGAACTGAGGCCGGTGACCTCGTCCACCTGCTTGGTGACCGTGACCCCCTCGATGAAGTCGTGCAGACGGATGGTCCCCGCCACCTCGGTGATGATGGGGTGGGTGTGGGGGTCCCAGGTGGCCACTTCCTGGCCGGCCTCGACGCGATTCCCGTCCTCGACCAGGATGACGGCACCGTAGGGCAGCTTGTAGCGCTCGCGTTCACGCCCGGCCTCGTCGATGACGCCGATCTCACCGGAACGGGACACCGCCACCAGGTTGTCCTGCTTGTTCTTCACCGTCTTGATGTTGTGCAGACGGATGGTGCCCTCGGCCTTGACGGTGATGTTGCTGGCGGCCGCGGTCCGGCTGGCGGCGCCGCCGATGTGGAAGGTGCGCATGGTCAGCTGCGTGCCCGGTTCGCCGATGGACTGGGCCGCGATGACCCCCACCGCCTCGCCGATGTTCACCTCGTGGCCACGGGCCAGATCACGGCCATAGCACTTGGCGCAGATGCCGTGGCGGGTCTGGCAGGTGATGGCAGAACGCACCACCACCTCGTCCACGCCGGCCGCCTCCATGGCGTCCACCTTGGCCTCGTCCAGCAAGGTGCCCTTGGGCATGATGACGTCGCCGTTGAGGGCCAGCACGTCCTTGGCGGTGACCCGCCCGAGGACCCGCTCGCGCAGGGGCTCCACCACGTCCCCCCCCTCGATGATGGGCTTCATGACGATGCCCTCTTCCGTACCGCAATCCTCCTCGGTGACCACCAGGTCCTGGGCCACGTCCACCAGGCGACGGGTCAGGTAGCCGGAATTGGCGGTCTTGAGCGCCGTGTCCGCCAGACCCTTACGGGCGCCATGGGTGGAAATGAAGTACTGCAGCACGTTCAGGCCCTCACGGAAGTTCGCCGTGATGGGGGTCTCGATGATGGAGCCGTCCGGCTTGGCCATGAGGCCGCGCATCCCCGCCAGCTGGCGCATCTGGGCGGCGGAACCACGGGCCCCGGAGTCGGCCATCATGAAGATGGAGTTGAACGAGGGCTGGCGCACGGTGTTGCCCTCGGCATCCACCAGCTCATCCGTACCCAGCTTCTCCATCATGGCCTTGGAGATCTGGTCGTTGGTATGGGACCAGATGTCCACCACCTTGTTGTAGCGTTCCCCCTTGGTCACCAGACCCGAGGCGTACTGGTCCTCGATGTCCTTCACCTGCGCCTCGGCGGAGGCGAGGATGCCCGTCTTCTCCTCGGGGATGACCATGTCGTTGATGCCGAAGGAGATGCCGCCGCGGGTGGAATAGCGGAAACCGGTGTACATGAGCTGGTCGGCGAAGACCACCGTCTCCTTCAGACCCACGCGGCGGTAGCAGGTGTTGATGAGGCCGGAGATGGCCTTCTTGTTCAGGTCCCGGTTGACCACCTCGAAGGGCAGGCCGTCGGGCAGGATGCGCGACAGCAGGGATCGGCCCACGGTGGTGTCGTAGCGCTTGAAGGTCTCCACACGCTCGCCGGACTCATCGAAGGTCACCTCGCGGATGCGCACCTGCACCCGGGCGTGGAGTTCGGCCACACCGTTCTCATAGGCCCGGTGCACCTCGTCCACGTCGGCGAAACGCATGCCCTCCCCCTTCACGTTCACCCGCTCGCGGGACATGTAGTACAGCCCCAGCACGATGTCCTGGGAGGGCACGATGATGGGGTCGCCATTGGCCGGGGAGAGGACGTTGTTGGTGGACATCATCAATGCCCGCGCCTCCAGCTGCGCCTCCAGGGACAGGGGCACGTGCACCGCCATCTGGTCGCCGTCGAAGTCCGCGTTGAACGCGGCGCAGACCAGGGGGTGGAGCTGGATGGCCTTGCCCTCGATGAGCACCGGCTCGAAGGCCTGGATCCCCAGGCGGTGCAGCGTGGGGGCCCGGTTGAGCATCACCGGGTGCTCCCGGATGACCTCGTCCAGGATGTCCCAGACCTCGGGCCCTTCCCGTTCCACCAGCTTCTTGGCCGCCTTGATGGTGGTGGCCAGGCCGCGGCGATGGAGCTTGCCGAAGATGAAGGGCTTGAACAGCTCCAGGGCCATCTTCTTGGGCAGGCCGCACTGGTGCAGGCGCAGGGTGGGCCCCACCACGATCACGGAACGGCCGGAGTAGTCCACGCGCTTGCCCAGCAGGTTCTGGCGGAAGCGCCCCTGCTTGCCCTTGATCATGTCCGCCAGGGACTTGAGGGGGCGCTTGTTGGTGCCGGTGATGGCGCGGCCGCGGCGGCCGTTGTCCAGCAGGGCGTCCACGGACTCCTGCAGCATGCGCTTCTCGTTGCGCACGATGATGTCCGGGGCGTTGAGCTCCAGCAGCCGCTTGAGGCGGTTGTTACGGTTGATCACCCGGCGGTAGAGATCGTTCAGGTCGGAGGTGGCGAAACGGCCGCCGTCCAGGGGCACCAGGGGGCGCAGGTCCGGCGGCAGCACCGGCAGCACCTCCAGGATCATCCACTCGGGCTTGTTGCCCGAATCCAGGAAGGATTCGATGATCTTGAGGCGCTTGGCCAGACGCTTCACCTTGGTGTCCGAGTTGGTCTCGCGCACCTCGGTGCGCAGCCGGCTGGCCTCGGCCTGCAGGTCGATGGAACGCAGCAGCTCGTACACCGCCTCGGCACCCATGCGGGCATCGAACTCGTCCCCGTGCTCCTCGATGGCCTCCAGGTACTGCTCGTCGCTCATGAGCTGGCCGCGTTCCAGGGTGGTCATGCCCGGGTCGATGACCACGAAGGCCTCGAAATAGAGGATGCGCTCGATGTCCCGCAGGGTCATGTCCATGAGCAGGCCGATGCGCGAGGGCAGGCTCTTGAGGAACCAGATGTGGGCCACGGGGCTGGCCAGCTCGATATGCCCCATGCGCTCACGGCGCACCTTGGTCTGGGTCACCTCCACGCCGCACTTCTCGCACACCACGCCGCGGTGCTTGAGGCGCTTGTACTTGCCGCACAGGCATTCGTAGTCCTTGATGGGCCCGAAGATCTTGGCGCAGAAGAGCCCGTCCCGCTCCGGCTTGAAGGTGCGGTAGTTGATGGTCTCCGGCTTCTTCACCTCGCCGTAGGACCAGGAACGGATCATCTCCGGCGAAGCCAGGGCGATGCGGATGGCGTCGAATTCCTCCACCTGGCCCTGCTGTCTGAAGAGATTGAGAAGGTCTTTCATCGATTCACCTCGATAGAGTTGGAGCACGCGCTTCCCGGAGGGCGGCGGGGCGTCCATGGGCCCCGCCGCGGGACCTCCCTCAGTCCTGCTCCAGTTCGATATTGATGGCCAGCGAACGGATTTCCTTCATGAGCACATTGAACGACTCGGGGATGTTCGCCTCCATCCGGTGATCGCCGTCGACGATGTTCTTGTACATCTTGTTTCTTCCCTGAACGTCGTCCGACTTGACGGTGAGCATCTCCTGCAGGGTGTAGGCGGCGCCGTAGGCCTCCAGCGCCCAGACCTCCATCTCGCCGAAGCGCTGGCCGCCGAACTGGGCCTTGCCGCCCAGGGGCTGCTGCGTCACCAGGCTGTAGGGCCCCGTGGAGCGGGCATGCATCTTGTCATCCACCAGGTGGTTGAGCTTGAGCATGTGCATGTAGCCCACGGTCACCGGGCGGTCGAAGGCATCGCCGGTACGCCCGTCGTAGAGCCTCGCCTGCCCGCTCTCGGGCAGGTCCGCCAAGCGCAGCATGGCCTTGATCTCCGCTTCCTCGGCCCCGTCGAAGACCGGGGTGGCCATGGGCACCCCCTTGCGCAGGTTCTTCGCCAGTTCCAGCACCTCCTCGTCGCTGAGGCTGGAGAGGTCCTCGCGGCGGGTGCGCTCGTCGTGGTTGTACACCTGATCCAGGAAGCGGCGCAGCTCGTCCACCTCCGCCTTGGCCTCGAGCATGCGCCCGATCTTCAGGCCCAGCCCCTTGGCGGCCCAGCCCAGGTGGGTCTCCAGCACCTGCCCCACGTTCATGCGCGAGGGCACACCCAGGGGGTTGAGGACGATGTCCATGGGGGTGCCGTCCTCGGTGAAGGGCATGTCCTCCACCGGCACGATCATGGAGACCACCCCCTTGTTGCCGTGGCGGCCGGCCATCTTGTCCCCCGGCTGCATGCGGCGTTTCACGGCCACGTAGACCTTGACCATCTTGAGCACCCCCGGGGCCAGGTCATCCCCGGCGGTGAGCTTCTCCTTCTGCTCACGGAAGCGCTTCTCGAAGTCGTCGTGCTGGGCCTTGATCTGGGCGGCCATGAGTTCCAGCTGCTCGTTGACCTCCTCGGAGCGCATGCGGATCTCGAACCACTTCTCCCGGGGCAGTTCCCCCAGGTAGCTGCGGGTGACCTTGGCCCCGTCCTTCAGACCCCCGGGTCCACCGGCGGCCAGCTTACCCACCAGGAGCTTCTCCACGCGGTCGTAGACGTCATCCTCGTAGATGCGCAGCTGATCCTTGAGGTCCTTGCGCACGGACTCCAGGGCCGCCTCCTCGATCTGCAGGGCGCGCTTGTCCTTCTCCACCCCGTCGCGGGTGAAGACGCGCACATCGATGACCGTGCCGTCGATGCCAGAGGGGACGCGCAGGCTGGTGTCCTTCACGTCCGAGGCCTTCTCACCGAAGATGGCGCGCAGCAGCTTCTCCTCGGGGGTGAGCTGGGTCTCGCCCTTGGGGGTGACCTTGCCCACCAGGATATCCCCCGGCTTCACCTCGGCGCCGACGAAGACGATGCCGGACTCGTCCAGCTTGGACAGCAGCCCCTCGGAGACGTTGGGGATGTCGGCGCTGATCTCCTCGGGCCCCAGCTTGGTGTCCCGGGCCACACAGGTGAGTTCCTCGATGTGGATGGAGGTGAAGCGGTCCTCCTGCACCACCCGTTCGGAGATGAGGATGGAGTCCTCGAAGTTGTAGCCGTTCCAGGGCATGAAGGCCACGAGCATGTTTTGCCCCAGGGCCAGTTCCCCCAGGTCGGTGGAGGAGCCGTCCGCCAGCACATCCCCCCGGGCGATGACATCACCCACCCGCACCAGCGGGCTCTGGTTGATACAGGTGTTCTGGTTGGAACGGGTGTACTTGGTGAAGTTGTAGATGTCCACACCCGGTTCACCCGCCTCGGTCTCGTCGTCGTTGACGCGCACCACCACGCGGGCGGCGTCCACCGAGTCCACCACCCCGCCGCGGCGGGCGACGATGGAGGAACCGGAGTCGATGGCCACCGTGCGCTCGATGCCGGTGCCCACCACCGGGGTCTCCGCCCGCAGACAGGGCACGGCCTGGCGCTGCATGTTGGAACCCATGAGGGCGCGGTTGGCGTCGTCATGCTCCAAAAACGGGATCAGCGCCGCGGCCACGGAGACGATCTGCTTGGGCGAGATGTCCATGAACTGGATCTTGTCCGGCGTGGACATGGTGAACTCGTTCTGGAAACGGCAGGACACCAGCTCGTCCGTCAGACGGCCCTCATCGTCCAGGGTGGCGTTGGCCTGGGCGATGACGTAGTTCCCTTCCTCGATGGCGGAGAGGTAGTGGATCTCCTCGGTCACCCGGCCATCCTCCACCCGCCGGTAGGGGGTCTCCAGGAAACCGTAGCGGTTGGTGCGGGCATACACCGCCAGGGAGTTGATGAGGCCGATGTTGGGACCTTCCGGGGTCTCGATGGGGCAGACGCGGCCGTAATGGGTGGGGTGCACGTCGCGCACCTCGAAGCCGGCCCGCTCGCGGGTGAGGCCGCCGGGCCCCAGGGCCGAGATGCGCCGCTTGTGGGTCACCTCGGACAGGGGGTTGTTCTGATCCATGAACTGGGACAGCTGGCTGGAGCCGAAGAACTCCTTCACCGCCGCCGCCACCGGCTTGGCGTTGATGAGCTCCTGGGGCATCAGGCCCTCGCTCTCGGCCACGCTCAGACGCTCCTTCACGGCCCGCTCCACGCGCACCAGGCCGACGCGGAAGACGTTCTCCGCCATCTCCCCGACGCTGCGCACGCGGCGGTTGCCCAGGTGGTCGATGTCGTCCACCTGGCCGTTACCGTTGCGGATATCGATCAGGGTGTGGAGCACGTCCAGGATATCCTGGTTGTCCAGCACGCCCGCACCGGTCTCCTCCTCGCGGCCCACGCGGCGGTTGAACTTCATCCGCCCCACGGGGGAGAGGTCGTAGCGATCCTCGCTAAAGAACAGGTTGCTGAACAGGGTCTCGGCGGCCTCCTTGGTGGGCGGCTCACCGGGACGCATCATGCGATAGATCTCCACCTGCGCCTCCAGCTGCGAGCGCGTGGTGTCGATCTTCAGGGTGTTGGAGATATAGGGTCCGTGGTCCAGTTCGTTGGTGTACAGCACCCGGAACCCCTTTTGCCCACTCTGCCGGATCCGCTCCAGCAGATCGGAGGTGATCTCGTCATTGGGGTTGGCGATCACCTCGCCGCTGTCCTCGTCCACCACTCCGTGGGCCAGGATCTTGCCAAGGACGGCATCATCCGGCACCTCCAGGGAACTGAGCCCCGCCTGCTCCATCTGGCGCACGTGGCGTGCGGTGATGCGCCGGCCGGCCTCCACCAACAGGTCGTCGCCGATGCGGATATCGAAGGATGCGGACTCGCCCCGCAGACGCGCGGGCACCAGCTCCATCTCCAACCCCTCCGAGCGCACCCGGATCTCGGTGGTCTCGAAGAAGGTGTTGAGGATCTCCTCGGTATCCATCCCCAGGGCCCGCAGCAGCACCGTGGCCGGCAGTTTGCGGCGGCGGTCGATGCGCACGAAGATGGCGTCCTTGGGATCGAACTCGAAATCCAGCCAGGACCCCCGGTAGGGGATCACGCGGGCATTGAACAGCAACTTGCCGGAGCTGTGGGTCTTGCCCTTGTCATGATCGAAGAAGACCCCCGGGGAACGGTGCAGCTGGGAGACGATGACCCGCTCCGTACCGTTGACCACGAAGGTGCCGTTCTCGGTCATGAGCGGCAGTTCGCCCATGTAGACCTCCTGCTCCTTGATGTCCTTGACGACACGGGAGCCCGCGGGGGCATCCTTGTCGTAGATCACCAGGCGCAGCAGCACCCGCAGGGGGGCCGAATAGTTCATACCCCGCAGCTGGCACTCCTTGACATCGAAAACCGGGTCACCCAGACGATAGCTGACGTACTGCAACTCCACCGTGCCGGAGTAGCTCACGATGGGGAACACCGACTTGAAGGCGGCGTGCAGACCCACGTCCTCACGCCCACCGTCCTGGGGGTCGCGCATCTGGAGGAACTGCCGGTAGGAATCAATCTGCGTGGCCAACAGATAGGGGACGTCGAGGATCTGGGGCCGTTTGCCGAAATCCTTGCGGATTCGCTTCTTCTCGGTGTAGCTATAAGCCATTGTGATTCCTCACACTAGAATCGACACGCCACTCACAGGAGACAGTGAGCCGGGACAAGCAGAAAGAGGCCGGCGGTGGTCACACCGCCAGCCCCTGGACTGAAAGGACGGGTCCTTCCTGGAACAACCAGTCCAATGCCTTACTTCAGTTCGACACTGGCACCCGCTTCTTCCAGTTCCTTCTTCATCTTCTCGGCTTCTTCCTTGTTGGCCCCTTCCTTGATGGTGGCCGGCGTGCCTTCCACCATATCCTTGGCCTCCTTCAGGCCCAGGCCGGTGAGGCCGCGCACGACCTTGATCACGCCCACCTTGTTGGAGCCGAAGCTGGTCATCACCACGTCGAACTCGTCCTTGGCCTCCTCGGCGGCCTCAGCGGCGCCGCCGGCAGCGGCCGGAGCAGCAGCCACGGCGGCCGCGGCGGAGACACCGAACTTCTCTTCCATGGCGGAGATCAGGTCGACGATCTCCAGGACGGTCATGTTGGAAATGGTTTCCAGGATGTCTTCTTTCGAAACTGCCATTGATCTAACTCCTCAGAGGGTGAAACACCCGATTCGGTTCAATGAATGGGGTCAGGCGGCGGCCTGCTTCTGATCGCGGATGGCGGCCACGGTACGGACCAGCTTGCCGGGCACCTCGTTGACGGTGCGCGCAAACTTGTCCAGCGGGGCCTTCATCGTTGCCATGAGCATGCTGATGGCCTGATCGCGGTTCGGGATGCTGGCCACGCGGTCGAGTTCCGCAGGGCCCAGCAACTGCCCGCTCAGGGACACCATCTTGCACTCAAGCTGCTTGTGGTCTTTGGAGAAGTCCTTCACCAGTCGCGCGGCGGCACCGGGGTCTTCCTGGGAGAAGGCCAGGACCAGCGGCCCCACCATCCCCTCCTGCATGCATTCGAAGTCCGTCCCCTGCACCGCACGGCGGGCCAGGGAGTTCTTCACCACACGCAGGTAGACGCCCGTTTCCCGCGCCTTCTGGCGCAGTTCGGTCATCTCCGCCACGCTCAGTCCACGGTATTCGGCGGCGACCGCCGAATGCGCTTGAGCGGCCACCGCGGCGACCTCAGAGACAATCGCCTTCTTGTCTTCGAGATTCAGTGCCACGGATTACCTACCTCCTGTCTGACGACGGGGCTTGCGCCTCCGCCGCTGAGTGATAAAGTCGGGAGAACGTCCCCCGACCCACTTCACGGCGTACCCTCAGCAGGAAGAACCTGAATCGGGAGACACCGTCTGCGCAGGCGGCCGGGGCCATTAAGCGGCGTCCGGGACGCCGCGCCTGCGGTCTTGGACGGCTGCCGGACACGCCGGCAGTCCCACCCAAATGCAATGAACTGCAATACCTGGCCGTCCGACAGGGACGACGCTCCCCCCGCGCCGCAGTTTCTGCGGCGCGGGGCTCGGGTCCGACTCCGGCGGCCTCAGAGGGAAAGCGACCCCTGATCCACCGCAACCCCGGGCCCCATGGTGGTGGACAGGGTCACCTTCTTCATGTAAATGCCCTTGGCGGCCGAGGGTTTGGCCTTCATCAGGTCACCCAACAGGGCCGCCAGGTTCTCTTCCAGGGCCTGGGGTTCGAAATTCACCTTGCCGATGCTGCAGTGGATGATCCCCCCCTTGTCGGTACGGTAGCGCACCTGACCGGCCTTGGCGTTCTTTACCGCCGTGGCCACATCGGTGGTCACGGTGCCCACCTTGGGGTTGGGCATCAGGCCGCGGGGACCCAGGATCTGACCCAGCTGGCCCACGACGCGCATGGCGTCGGGGCTGGCGATGACCACATCGAAATCCAGGTTGCCGGCCTTCACCTGCTCGGCCAGATCATCCATACCCACGATATCGGCACCGGCTTCCTGTGCGGCGTCGGCATTGGCCCCCTGGGTGAACACGGCCACGCGCACGGACTTGCCGGTGCCGTGGGGCAGCACGGTGGAACCGCGCACCACCTGGTCGGACTTGCGGGGATCTACCCCCAGGTTGACGCTCACGTCCACCGACTCGGAAAACTTGGCCGAGGCGGTCTCCTTGAGCAGGCCGATGGCCTCGTTCAGGGGATAAAGCTTACCGGGCTCCAGCTTCTCGCGGATGGCCCGCATGCGCTTGCTCAGCTTCGCCATCTTACAGACCCTCCACGTCCAGGCCCATGCTGCGGGCACTGCCGGCGACGGTACGCACCGCCGCATCCATATCCGCCGCGGTGAGATCCGGCCACTTGGTGCGGGCGATCTCCTCCACCTGCTCGCGGGTCACCTTGCCCACCTTGGCGGTGTTGGGCGTGGCGGACCCCTTCTGGATGCCTGCGGCCTTGCGCAGCAATACGGAGGCCGGCGGGGTCTTGGTGATGAAGGTGAAACTGCGGTCGGAATAGACGGTGATCACCACGGGAATCGGCAGCCCCGGCTCCATGTCCTGGGTCTGGGCGTTGAACGCCTTGCAGAATTCCATGATGTTCACACCGCGCTGACCCAGCGCGGGGCCCACCGGCGGACTCGGATTGGCCTTGCCGGCCGGGACCTGAAGCTTGATGTAAGCCTCGATCTTCTTTGCCATGGTACAACTCCTGGGTTCGGGTGCGGACGCCTTGCGGCTCCCCGTGGGAAAGACCCGGGCCCCCTGGACGGGACCGCGGTTTCATGCCGTGATGGATCTCAGGTCTTCTCCACCTGATGGAATTCCAGCTCCACGGGCGTGGAACGCCCGAAGATCTGCACCGCCACCAGCAGGCGGTTCTTGTCGTAGTTGACCTCTTCCACCACGCCGTTGAAGTCGTTGAAGGGCCCCTCGATGACCCGCACCACCTCGCCGGGCTCGAAGAGCACCTTGGGACGGGGCTTTTCCGCCCCCTCCTGCATGCGGTTGAGGATGGCCTCGGCCTCCTTCTCGGAGAGGGGGGTGGGCCGGTCCTGGTTGGCACCGATGAAGCCGAGCACCCTGGGCACATCCTTGACCAGATGCCAGGTATCCTCGTCCATCTCCATCTGCACCAGCACGTAGCCCGGGAAGAACTTGCGCTCACTCTTGCGCTTCTGCCCATCCCGCATCTCCACCACCTCTTCGGTGGGGACCAGGATCTCGCCGAACCGGTCTTCCATGCCCATGCGGTGAATGCGCTCATTGAGGGAGCGCTTCACCTGGTTCTCAAAACCGGAATAGGCATGCACGACGTACCAACGCAGGGCCATCTTGACTTCCCAATTCAGCGAATGAATTCGCGGATCGACCACCCCAGGAGCATGTCGATCAGCCACAGGAGGATTGCCACCAGGAGGGTGACGGCCAGCACCACCAGGGTGGTCTGGACCGTCTCGGCCCGGCTCGGCCAGACCATCTTGCGGACCTCGGTGCGGGAATCCCGGAGATAGCCGGCCAAGGCGCGCCCCTTGGCCGTGGTCATGCCGATGGCCACCGCCACAGCGGAGACGGCCACGAGACCTATCGCCCGCAACAGAGTGGACTGATCAGAGAACCAATAGAATGCCACGATGCCCGCCACCAGCATCCCGACGGCCAAGCCCAGCTTGGCGGTGTCGAGGCCGGAACGTTCAACTTCCGTTTTGCCTGCCATGGGATAGGAATCGACCCGGTTGCTTGCGCAACAGACTGCGAGAGATGGCAGGCCAGGAGGGACTCGAACCCCCAACCTGCGGTTTTGGAGACCGCTGCTCTGCCAATTGAGCTACTGGCCTGTAAACTTCAGGTACAGGAGGGAAAGATACAGGATACACCGGGTGGGCGCCAGTGGCGAGTGTCCCGGGTTATCCGGCCGATCCGTCTGCACCGGCCGCGCACCCAAGGTGCGCGGCCTGCCGTACCGTCTTACTCGATGATCTTGGAGACGACGCCGGCGCCGACGGTGCGGCCACCTTCGCGGATGGCGAAGCGCAGACCGTCTTCCATCGCGATGGGGGCGATCAGGGACACCGTCATCTTCACGTTGTCACCCGGCATCACCATCTCCACCCCTTCCGGAAGATCCACCGATCCGGTCACGTCCGTCGTACGGAAGTAGAACTGCGGACGGTAGCCGTTGAAGAACGGGGTGTGACGACCCCCTTCGTCCTTCGACAGCACGTACACCTCCGCCTCGAACTTGGTGTGCGGCGTGATGGAGCCGGGCTTGCACAGCACCTGACCTCGCTCCACCTCGTCCCGCTTCGTGCCACGCAGCAGCACACCCACGTTGTCCCCGGCCTGGCCCTGATCCAGCAGCTTGCGGAACATCTCCACACCGGTCACCGTGGTCTTCTTGGTGTCCGTGATGCCCACAATCTCCACTTCGTCGCCCACCTTGACGATGCCGCGCTCCACGCGGCCGGTCACCACCGTGCCGCGTCCGGAGATGGAGAACACGTCCTCCACCGGCATCAGGAAGGCGCCATCCACCGCACGCTCCGGCTCGGGGATGTAGCTGTCCAGGGCGTCAATCAGCTTCTCGATGGCCGGCACTCCGATCTCGGAGGTGTCCCCTTCCAGGGCCTTCAGCGCCGAACCGGTCACAATCGGGGTGTCGTCCCCGGGGAAGTCGTAGCTGGACAGCAGGTCGCGGACCTCCATCTCCACCAGCTCCAGCAGCTCCGGATCGTCCACCATGTCCGCCTTGTTCAGGAACACCACGATGCTGGGCACACCCACCTGGCGCGCCAGCAGGATGTGTTCCCGCGTCTGCGGCATCGGGCCGTCGGCCGCGGACACCACCAGGATGGCACCGTCCATCTGCGCCGCACCCGTGATCATGTTCTTCACGTAGTCCGCGTGTCCGGGGCAGTCCACGTGGGCGTAGTGACGGTTGTCCGATTCATATTCCACGTGCGCCGTGGCAATGGTGATCCCGCGGGCACGCTCTTCCGGGGCGTTGTCGATCTGGTCGTAGGCCCGGGATTCACCACCGTATCTCTTCGCCTGACACACCGTCAGCGCCGCCGTCAGCGTGGTCTTGCCATGGTCCACGTGACCAATCGTGCCTACGTTCACGTGCGGCTTCTTACGCTCGAATTTTTCCTTCGACATGGTCTAAAGCACCCCGGTTGAAGTTCTTGCTATCCCGCTCGGAACGCTGCGGGACCTGACTGCTGACTGGAATATGGAGCCCATGACCGGACTTGAACCGGTGACCTCTTCCTTACCAAGGAAGTGCTCTACCGACTGAGCTACATGGGCAAAAACCGCGTACCGCCTCCCTGCGACACCATCTCATCTTGTTGGAGCGGGTGATGGGAATCGAACCCACATCATCAGCTTGGAAGGCTGAGGTTCTACCATTGAACTACACCCGCGAAACCCGCCGTGACACCAGGGCGGCCCGAGCGCTTCGCGGCGGCGCCCCGCGCCTGCCGCACCCTCACCCGTCTTGCACTGTATCCGCTGTATGTGGCGGATCCGGAAATCTGGTGGAGGGGGAAGGATTCGAACCTTCGAAGGCTGAGCCAGCAGATTTACAGTCTGCCCCCTTTGACCGCTCGGGAACCCCTCCAGATGCGAAAGGCCAGCATTATTCTCTCACGCGGGGCGCATGTCAACACCCCCAATGGGGCGCCGCTGAATGAAATGATCGCGACACGCCCCTTTGCTAGTATTGCCCAAATACCGGGGCCGCCGAGCGCCTTTCCGCCGGTCCCGCAGGATCACGGCCGCATCCCCGGCCCTCATCACCAGAGGAAAGCCATCCCATGAAGGTCACCATCTACGGCTCCGGCTATGTCGGCCTGGTCACGGGCGCCTGCCTGGCGGAGGTGGGTAATCACGTGCTCTGCGTGGACGTGGACCCGGACAAGATCGACCGGCTCAACCGGGGCGAGGTCCCCATCTACGAGCCGGGTCTGGAGGCCATGGTCACCGAGAACACCCAGGCGGGCCGGCTGGCCTTCACCCTGGACCCCGCCGAAGGGGTGCGCCACGGCCTGTTCCAGTTCATCGCCGTGGGCACCCCCCCGGACGAGGACGGCTCGGCGGATCTGCGCCACGTGCTGGCCGTGGCCCGCACCGTGGCCGAGCACATGGACGAGTACCGCATCGTCGTAAACAAGTCCACCGTGCCGGTGGGCACGGCGGACCGGGTAAGGGAGGCCATCCGCGACATCCTGCAGGGACGCGGGGCGCAGGTGGACTTCGACGTGGTATCCAACCCCGAGTTCCTCAAGGAGGGCGCGGCCCTGGATGACTTCATGAAGCCGGACCGCGTCATCGTGGGCACGGACAACCCGCGCACGGGGGAACTCATGCGCGCCCTCTACGCCCCCTTCACCCGCAACCACGACCGCATGCTGCTCATGGACATCCGCTCCGCGGAACTCACCAAATACGCCGCCAACGCCATGCTGGCCACGAAGATCAGCTTCATGAACGAACTGGCCAACCTGGCGGAACGCCTGGGAGCGGACATCGAGGACGTGCGCCAGGGCATTGGCTCGGATCCGCGCATCGGCTACCACTTCATCTATCCCGGCTGCGGCTATGGCGGCTCCTGCTTCCCCAAGGACGTCAAGGCCCTGGAGCGCACGGCCCGGCAGGCGGGGTTCGAGGCGCGTCTGCTGACCGCAGTAGAGGAGGTGAACGAGCGCCAGAAGGAGCGCCTGTTCCAGAAGCTCCACAGCCACTTTGGCGGCGATCTCAAGGGCCGCACCATCGCCCTGTGGGGCCTGGCCTTCAAGCCCAACACCGACGACATGCGCGAGGCCTCCAGCCGCCGCCTCATGGAGGCCCTGTGGGCCGCCGGGGCCCGGGTGCGCGCCCACGACCCGGTGGCCATGGAGGAATGCACCCACATCTATGGCCACCGGGACGACCTGGTCCTTTGCGACGACCATGAACAGGCCCTGGAGGGGGCGGACGCCCTGGTCATCGTCACCGAGTGGAACGTCTTCCGCAGCCCGGACTTCGAACGCATCCGCAAGGCCCTGAAGCAGCCGGTCATCTTCGACGGCCGCAACCTGTACGAGCCGCGCCACATGGAGGACATGGGCTTCGCCTACTACGCCATCGGCAGGGGGCGCAGGGATTGATCCCCGGCCCCGGGGAGGTCTGATGCCCGCAAAAGGCATCCTGGTCACCGGCGGCGCCGGCTACATCGGCGCCCATGTGGCCCTCATGCTGGCCGAGGCCGGCGAACGCGTGGTGGTCCTGGACGATCTCTCCACCGGCTTCGCCGCGGCGGTCCACCAAGGGGAATTGATCATCGGGGACGTGGCCGATTCCCGTCTGGTGCGCGGCCTGCTCCAGGCCCACGACGTGGACACGGTGATGCACTTCGCGGCCCGCACGGTGGTGCCGGAATCCGTGTCCGACCCCCTCGGCTACTACCACAACAACACCTGCGGCACCCGCAGCCTGCTGCAGTGCTGCGCCCAGGCGGGGGTGAAACATCTCGTCTTCTCCTCCACCGCCGCCGTCTACGGCATCCCGGAAGACGGCCTCGCCCGGGAGGACGGCCCCACGGATCCCATCAACCCCTATGGTCGCTCCAAGCTCATGAGCGAATGGATGCTGCGGGACCTGTCCGCGGCCACATCCCTGCGCCACGTGGCCCTGCGCTACTTCAACGTGGCCGGGTCCGACCCCGAGGGACGCATCGGTCAGTCCACCCGCCAGGCCACCCTGCTGGTGAAGGTGGCCTGCGAGGCCGCCGTGGGCCGGCGCGACCACGTGGCGGTCTTCGGCAACGACTACCCCACCCCCGACGGCACCGGCGTGCGCGACTATATCCATGTCACCGACCTGGCCGCCGCCCACCTGGACGCCCTCAATTACCTGCGTCGCGGCGGCCCTTCGGACACCTTCAACGTGGGCTACGGCCACGGCACCAGCGTACGCCAGGTACTGGATACGGTGCAGCGGCTGAGCGGCCGCCGCCTGGACATCCGGGAACGCCCCCGCCGCCCGGGGGACCCGCCGAGCCTGGTGGCCGCCGCCGAGCGCATCCGCCAGGTGCTCGGCTGGACCCCGCGCCACGACGACCTGGAGACCATCGTGGGCACGGCCCTGGCCTGGGAACGGGATCCCGCCTACTGACCCCCCCATCCCCCCGGGCAAGGGCGGCACGCTGCAATGCCCCAGGCCGCGGATCCGGCTCCGGGCGCATGCGCCGCAACCCCTTGCGCAGCAGATGGGGCAACAGCAGATGCGGCGGCATCCTCAGGGCGTGGCCACGGACATAGAGGGCAAAGCGTGCGGGCCCCGTCAGCAGCGCCCGGCAGGTTTGTGATCCGGGTGCTGACTGCGCACAAATCCGGCATCCGGGGGCGCATTCCGCCCCGATTCGTGGCCCCGGGACCGCCCCGGGGCGGCCTCCAGGCGGGCACGCTCCCGCGCCGCTGCCACCCCCAAAAGCAGGATCAGGTAGAAGAGCATCTCCAGACGGGGGGACCAGAACACCGTACCGAACACCCCCACCCCCAGGACCCCGGCCAGGGAGGCCAGCAGACAGGCATCGGTGACATGCCCCGCCAGGGCGCCCCGCGCCAAATGCCCCAGCCCCGCCACCAGGACGGCGCAGAAGGCCAGCAATCCCAGCCAACCCTGGTCGAACAGGATCTCCAGCCATTGGTTCTCCACCCGCCAGGGCCAGAGGTGATCGCTGGAGAAGTACCAATGGCGCAGCCCCTGGGTGAAATCGCCATTGCGCAGCCATTCCCGCCCGTCGCCGGAGACCAGGCTCACACCCTCCACGCGGATCGGACTCGACGCCGCGGGGGCAGCCAGGGTCAAGACCCAGCCCCGCGCCTCCCGCGGTCCGGGTCGATGCTCGAAACGCCATGTCTGCTCCTCCCCCCTTGAGGCCCCGGCCGGCCACTCCAGCCGGGCGTGGTGACAGTCGAAGCTGTAGCGAATCTTCTTGCGACACACATACACGCCAAGGTCGGCCACTGCGTCGCCCCGGGCCTGAAGGCTGAGGGTATACCCCCCCGGGGGGAGACGCCCCAGGCGCTGATTCATATACAGCGAATCCCCGCCGCCCAGGAGAAGGGCCCCATCCTCCAGGGCGAAATTCCCCGGGAGGCGTCCGGCAGGGTTGCCCGCAGCATAGGCGCCCGGGAAGGCCCCCGGCCCGGCACCGAGCAGCGCCGGTACCACACCCGGCGGGCGTAGATCCAGGGCCAGGCGCCAATGCGCCATGCGCCGCTCAAAGTCCGCCTCCACCCGATCCATACGCTCCCCCACATGCCCCCCCGCAACCCAGGGCAGGGCCACCCCACCCACCAGCAGGGGCAGCACCAGCGTCAGGGGTAGAAGTCCCCGCTGCCGCGAGGCCGCGGCGGCAGCGATCATTCCGGTCAAGACCACGCCCGCCGCCACGGCCAGGCCCAGGTATCCCCCCCGGGAGTAGGTCACGGCCAGGGCATAGATCCCGACAACAAGCAGTACGGCGGCGGCCAGGACCACTGCCGCCGAACGCCGTCGCCAGACCCAAAGCAATACCCAGGGCAAGGCCATCACCAGGAAGGTCTCGATGCTGGGACCGCCCACGTGCATGTCGGTGAAATTGCCAGTGACCCGATAGCCGCTATCGAAATCCAGCAACCCCGGATAGGCCCAGCGCTCATGGAGCACCGTCCCCAGTCCCACGGCCAGGGACAGCACCATGCCCGGGAGGAGGCGATGGCTCAACAGCCAGCCCGGTGAACGCACCACCCCACGCGTCAGAATGAATAAGAGCAGCGCCCAGAACAGACCCTTGACCACCCGCAGCCCATGATAGGGATGGGTGTACCGGACCCAGGTATCGGCCTCCACCGGGGGCGGCGGCATCAGGGCCAGCCACAGGCTCACCGCCGTGGACAGGGCCAGGGCCACCAGGGCCCAGCCCAGCATCGGGGGCAGCCAAGGGGGACCCGCCCTACCCCGCCAGCGCAGGCAAAGCACGGCGGCGGTGGCCAGCAGGAACAGATCCAGTTCATCCAGATACCGCCATCCCGTCCACAGGGACAGATCCAGAAGCGGGACCAGGGGCGGGATCAGCAGCCAGGCACTATCCGGTCGGTACCACAGCACCACCCCATAGACGGCGGTGCCCACCGCCAACCACCCAGGAGCGACGGGCCAGAGCAGCGCCAGGGCCAGGGTCACCACGGCCAGCAGCACCCCGGGGATCATCCACGGGGACGGCCCCACCATATCTTCCATGACCCTCTCCCCGGAGACCGCGCCCCTCCCTCCACAGGGCATCCCCCGCCCCTCCCAGCTGGACCCTCGTCCCGGGGCCGCCCCATTCTTCGATGGATCCCCGCAGCGGTGGCCGGAGCGGGGGACGGTGCCGGTGGCATCGGGCACGAAACCGGGAAAGGCCAGGGCAGCGCCCCGGGATGGGGCCGCCGCCACGGTCACCGGCCCGGAACTCCCCTCCACCACACCCCGCAGCCAGGCGCAGACCCCCCAGGCCAGACCGGCCGCAACGGCGGCGATGAAAGGCCCGGCCGGGTCGGGACGCAGCCCCTCCAGAAAGAGCTTGCCCGTCTCCAACAGCAGCGCCAATGCGAAGGCCCAGGAGACCGCGAGGGCCGTTCCGGCGCGGGGCACCCGGCCGCTGCCCCAGCACCAGAGCCAGATGGCCGCGCCCAGGGGGGCATAGAGGGCCAGATGCAGGAACACGCTGGAGATGGCCGCCGCCTCGGACACATGGTAATGGTAGTAACCGGGCAGGAGGCGCAGGTGCGCCAGCTTCTCCGCCACCGCCGGCTCCGGGGAAAAACCCTGGCCCCCCAGATTCAACAGGATCAGGAGCAGCAGATAGGGGATTGCTGCCAGGCTCAGCGACGGCCTCATCCAGGGGCGCATCCTCTCCGGCCGCAGACCCCCGCGGCCCTGGAAGAGGGCCGCACCGGCCGCCACGCCCATCCCCCGGAAAAGGACCGAGGCCCCCTCGGCCACCCCGTTCACGGTGAGGAACTGGGCCAGTTCCAGCAGCAGCCCCAATCCCAAACCGAAGAGCATCGCCCCGGCAACCCAAGCCATTCCCGCCCGCCGCCTCCCCGCCCCCATGGCCAGGAGCACCCCAAGCGGCAGGGTGAACAGCACCTCCAAAAGACGCAGCAGCAGCCAGCGCAAATCATCCACCCCACCGCCGGCGCGCCAGCCCCCCCAGCCGTCCCCGGAGAGCTTGGCCGCCACCTCCGTCCAGGAGAGCATGAAGTCCAGGGGCAGCAGGGCCAGCATCAGATAGAGCACGGCATAGAGGACCAGCCCCGTACGTAAGGCCTGGGAGCCCCCCCTGCGCAGCCGCTGCAGCAGAAGGCCGCCCCGGCGTCCTGCCAGCCCGTGCCAGGCCAACACCCCCAGCAACGCCCCCAGGGCGTTGCCGCTCATATCCAGCAGCGAGGGCTCCCGATCCGGGATCCAGAAATGCAGGAACTCCACCGTGGCCGTGGTGAGTGCCCCCAGGGCAACCACCGAAAGACCCACCCCCCAGGCGGCCACCCGTCCACGCACCCCCGCCTGCAGCCAGCCGTTCCAGAAGAACCCCAGGGGCAGGAACATGAGCACATTGGCCACCCACTGCTGGCGATCCGCCGCCTGCATGCCACCGGGACGCAAGGCGGTGAAATGCCGCCAGCCCTCGGCCAGGCCATGATCCTCGAACTCGAAGGGCAGCAGAGTGAGGTAGAGCACCCCCGCCAGGGACAACCAGGCCGCCAGCGCCCAGCGGGACGTCTGCGACCGGGGCATCAGGGATTCAGATCCGCCTGCCGCATGAGGTCACGCACATGGTTCCCCGGGATGGCGTAGCTGATCCCGCTGGGCCGATCCAGGGCCCGCTCCCGGCCCTCCTTGACGAAGACCATGTTCAGCACGCCGACGACCCTGGGGTCCCCGGGGCGGAAGAGCGGGCCGCCGCTGTTGCCGGGATAGGCGGTGAGGTCCAGCTGGAAGACATCGAAGGGATCCCGCAGCCGCCGGATCACCGCCGGATCCAGGTTCTGCGTGGAGTGCATGGGCAGGGCGATGGGGGTGATGGCGGAGACGATCCCCACGTGGGTGGCCGGCACCAGACCCAGGACCGCGCCGATGGGAAACCCCGTAAGGGCGACTTCGTCCCCCGGCCGCAGGCCGCCGGAATCACCGATGCCCAGCGCCGGCAGCGGCCTGCCCTCGATGCGCAGCAGGGCCAGATCCCGGCGTTCATCCAGGGCCACCCGCCGGGCCGGGCGCATCTCCACCCCCTTTCCACCCCGCCCCGGCACGAACACCGCCAGGTGTTCGCGGTTCTCCGTGTCCAGGATCGGGGGGATGACATGATGGTTGGTGACCACATGACGCCCGTCCCCCACGACGAACCCGCTCCCGCGCAGATCGGCCCGGGGGCTGCGGGTGGCCTGCCAGGTCCCCACCCCGAGCACCGAAGGCGTCACCTCCTCCACCGTGTCCGCCAATCCGTCGGCCCCCAAGGTCCCCGGCCACACCGTCCACAAAAGGCACAGGCAACCGGCCAGGAACCACCGATACCCCATCATCGAGCTATACCACATCGTCCCTCTCCCTATGCTTGGCGGAGACCTGACGGACCGCGCCCGCCCTGGAAAGGAATCTAGCACCAACCCGCCAACGGCGGGCAACCGGATCCCAATTCGCGCCCGCACTGCTAAGATCGGAACCGGCATCCGCGACATGCGGCGGCCGACCGCAGCCTATCCCGACCCGGGGGCCTGACATGCATGCCAGCCATCTCCTGCACCACCTGCCATTCCATCGGGCGGAGCAAACGCCAGAGGCCCCCGCCGTCTGCCACGGCGAACGGCACCTGGATTATGCCGGCCTCGCAGCGGCCATCCGGGGTTTTGCCGCCGCCCTGCAGGCCCTGGACCTGGAACGGGGGGAACGGGTGGCGGTGTACCTGGAGAAGCGCCTGGAGACGGTGACCGCCCTCTTTGGCACCAGCGCCGCCGGCGGGGCCTTCGTACCGGTGAACCCCGTGCTCAAGGCACAGCAGGTGGGCTACATCCTGCGCCACTGCAACGTGCGCGTACTGGTCACCTCCACGGCCCGGCTCACGGCCCTGAAGGACACCCTGGAACACTGCCACGACCTGCGCCATATCCTCCTCGTGGACGCCTCCCCCGAGGAGGCGGCGCCCACCGGTACCGCCGACTGCCACGCCTGGTCCCAACTCCCCACGGAGGCGCCCGGCCCGGCGCCTCGGGTGATCGACACGGATATGGCGGCCATCCTCTATACCTCGGGCAGCACCGGCGGCCCCAAGGGGGTGGTGCTCTCCCATCGCAACCTGGTCATGGGGGCCCAGAGCGTGGCCCAGTATCTGGAGAACCGCCCCGAGGACACCCTGCTGGCCGCCCTGCCCCTGTCCTTCGACGCCGGCTTCTCCCAGCTCACCACCGCCTTCGCCAGCGGGGCCCGGGTGGTCCTGCTCAACCACCTCCTGCCCCGGGACGTGCTCAAGGCCATGGAACGGGAACGGGTCACCGGCCTGACCGCGGTGCCGCCCCTGTGGATCCAGTTGGCCGCGTTGGAATGGCCCCAGGGCATCCGCGACCACCTGCGCTACATCGCCAACACCGGCGGGCACATGCCCCGGGAGACCCTGCAGCGCCTGCGCCGAATCCTGCCCCGCACCCGGCCCTACCTCATGTACGGCCTCACCGAGGCCTTCCGCGCCACCTACCTGCCCCCGGAGGAGGTGGACCGGCGTGCGGACTCCATCGGCAAGGCCATCCCCAACGCCGAGGTGCTGGTGCTGCGGGAGGACGGTAGCCCCTGCGCCCCCCATGAACCCGGCGAACTGGTGCAGCGCGGCGCCCTGGTGGCCCAGGGCTACTGGAACGATCCGGAGCGCACCGCACGACACTTCCGTCCCCTGCCGTCCACGACCCCCGGACGTCCCGGGGGCCTGGTGCTGCCGGAGATGGCCGTGTTCTCCGGGGACACCGTGCGCCGCGACGAGGAGGGCTATCTCTACTTCATCGGCCGCCGTGACGAGATGATCAAGACCTCCGGCTACCGGGTCAGCCCCACGGAGGTGGAGGAGATCCTCTATGCCACCCAAAAGGTGGGGGAATGCGTGGCCTTCGGCGTGCCCCACCCCACCCTGGGGCAAGCCATCGTCGCGGTGGTCACCGCGCGCGACGGGGAGGAGATGGACACCGAGGTCCTGATGACGGAATGCCGCAGCCGCATGCCCGCCTACATGGTCCCCGCCGAGATCCACGTGCATACAGGCCCCCTGCCGCGCAACCCCAACGGCAAACTGGACCGCAATACCCTGGCCGCGAGGTACTCCCGTGAATGACACCACCGCCCCTGTCCACGCCCCCGTCGAGGGCTTCCCCCACCAGGACGGGGAACTGCTCATCGGCGGCCTGCCCCTCTCCCGCCTGGCGGCGCGGGTGGGGCAGACCCCCTTCTACGCCTATGACCGGGCCCTCATCACCCGCCGGGTGGAACGGCTGCGGGCCCATCTGCCCGAGGGGGTGCGGCTGCACTACGCCGTCAAGGCCAATCCCATGCCCGCCCTGGTGGCCCACCTGGCCAGCCGGGTGGACGGCCTGGACGTGGCCTCCTCCGGCGAGCTGAAGACCGCCCTGGACACCGGCGCCGATCCCGCCGAGATCAGCTTCGCCGGCCCCGGCAAACGGGCAGAGGAACTGCACCAGGCCGTGGCTGCGGGCATCCTGGTGAACCTGGAATCCTTCCGCGAGGTGCCGTTCCTGGCCCGCGCCTCCCGGGACCTGGGGCTCCCCGCCCGGGTAGCGGTGCGGGTCAACCCCGACTTCGAGCTCAAGAGCTCCGGCATGAAGATGGGGGGCGGTCCCAAGCCCTTCGGCGTGGATGCCGAAGAGGTCCCGGAACTGCTGCGGGCCATCGGCAAGGCCGGCCTGGCCTTCGAGGGCTTCCACCTCTTCGCCGGCTCCCAGAACCTGCGCGCCGAGGCCATCATCGAGGCCCAGCGCCAGTGCTTTGACCTGGCCCTGCGCCTGGCGGAACACGCCCCGGCCCCGGTACGCAGCCTGAACCTGGGCGGGGGCTTTGGCATCCCCTATTTCCCGGGGGAAAGGCCCCTGGATCCGGCACCCATTGGCGAACATCTGGCGGCGCTTGTGACGCGCGCGGCCCGGGATCTCCCCGAGGCCCGGCTGATCCTGGAACTGGGCCGCTACCTGGTGGGGGAGGCGGGGGTCTATGTCTGCCGCGTCCTGGATCGCAAGACCTCCCGGGGGCATCCCTTCCTGGTGACGGACGGCGGCCTGCACCACCACCTGGCCGCCTCCGGCAACTTCGGCCAGATCATCCGCAAGAACTATCCGGTGGTCATCGGCAACCGCATGGACGTGGCCGAGCGGGAGACCGCCTCGGTGGTGGGGCCCCTGTGCACCCCCCTGGACCTGCTGGCCGACCGCCTGGCGCTGCCCCCTGCCGCCCCCGGCGACCTGGTGGTGATCCACCAGTCCGGCGCCTACGGCCACAGCGCCAGCCCCGAGCGCTTCCTCGGCCATCCCCCCGCCCTGGAGGTGCTGGTGTAAATACCCGGGTGTTGCACTCGGTTGAAACTCCCCTCAGTATTAGCGGTCCCTGATACACCCACCCCGATCCAAGGACCGCTTCATGCCGGACGACACCAAGCGCCGCTCCAACCCCGTTCCCAGCTCCCGTCTCGGTCGCCTGTGGCACCTGGGCATGGCCTCAGGCTCCCTGGCCGCCGGCATCGGCGTCAAGGGACTCACCCAGCTCTCCCGGGGTGGACCCGCCCCGGGGCGCATCCCCCTCTCCGGCCCCCACGCCCGGCGCTTCACCCAGCGCCTGGCGCGCATGCGCGGCGCCGTCATGAAGATGGGCCAGCTCATGTCCATGGACGGCAGCGACATCTTCGGTCCCGAGGTGACGGAGATCCTGGGGGCGCTGCGCCAGAGCGCCGAGCCCATGCCCCTGGGCCAGCTCAGCGCCGTGCTCAACCGGGAATACGGCCGGGGCTGGGAACAGCGCTTCGAGCACATGGACCTCACCCCCATCGCCGCCGCCTCCATCGGCCAGGTGCACCGGGCCCGCACCCGGGACGGGCGGGATCTGGCCCTGAAGATCCAGTTCCCCGGCGTGCGCGAGAGCATCGACAGCGACATCCGCAATCTGTCCTTCCTGGTGAAGAACTTCCGCATGATGCCCAGGGGCGTGGACCCGGCCCCCCTGTTCGAGGAGGCCCGCCGCCAGCTGCACCGGGAGACGGACTACGCCGCCGAGGCCGACGCCATGGAGACCTACGCCGACCGCCTCGGGGAGGACCCGGACCTGATCGTGCCCCGGCCGCACCGGGACCTGTGCACGCCGCAGATCCTGGCCATGGACTTCCTCACGGGCGAGCCGGTGGACCGGGTGGTGGAGACCCGGCACAGTCAGGCGGACCGGGACCGGGTGGCCGGACTGCTGGCCCGGCTCACCTTCCGCGAGTTGTTCGACTTCGGCCTGGTGCAGACCGACCCCAATTTCAGCAACTACCTCTACGACGCCGACACCCGACGCATCGCCCTGCTGGACTATGGCGCCGCCCATGCCATCCACGCGCACTGGGTGGAGACCTACCGCCGCCTGGCCCGGGCCACCCGCGACGGGGACCGGGAGGCCATGCACCGGGCCTGCATCGACCTGGGCTATCTCACCGAGACCTCCCCCACGGTGGAGGTGAGGGAGATGCTGGACCTGCTGCATCTCTCCGGGGAACCGGTGCGCACCCCCGGCCCCTACGACTTCGGCCAGTCGGACCTGTTCGAACGGGTCTTCCACCGGGGCCGGGAGCTGTTCCTGGACCAGCGCTTCAACAACATGCCCGAACCGGCCACCCTCTTCCTGCACCGCAAGTTCATGGGCACCTTCATGCTCTGCCGCAAGCTGCAGGCCCGGGTGGATATCCACGGCATGCTGGCGCCCTATTTGTAAACCCCAAGGGGGCCATCGGCGGCGGGCGCAGGGGAAGAGCTCCATCGGAGAACCCAAGGTGCCCCCCGAGTGACCATGCTGGAAGGGCATGACGCTCCATCTCTACATGATCGCTTACTTGTGATCGATGAGACCGTATTTGCAGACGGCGTCGGTGCGGTCTGTCGTCATTGAGATGCTGGTTTTGCGCGATCCAGCCTCCAATGGCCATGCCATTCAGCTGTTGCCTGGAATAGGCATGTTACCCTAGCCGCACGGCTGCCGGAGGGTGCCATTGAACAGATTTTGCCCGCTCCACGAGCGTTGAACCCATCGAAAGGCTTTGGTGAAGGCATGGCGACCGGGCACCATGGGGCAAGCATGCCCACCACTTGATGCACACCGACCCTGGATTCATATGCGGCGGAGACGAACATGGAGGATTATCGGCAAGCAGCGGTGCGCTGGTTGCAGGATGGGGAATACCTGTGGCGCGCAAATCGGTACGGCGGTGCCAGCCACGCCTTCGGGCTGGCGGCGGAGTGTGCGTTGAAGCATGCGATGACCAACATCCCAGGCGGGGAGCGTAAACTGCCATACAAGCATCTGCCGGAGTTGGTGGGTGATGCGAAGAAGTGGGTGAGCGGGCGTGCTCGGGGCGGGCTCTATCAATTACTGAACACCAGCGATTATATGCACGGATGGCAGATCAGAAATCGATATTGGTCGGACTGCCAATTCAACAGCGAGTTGGTGGCAAGGCATCGTGAACATGCGCGCCGCACCTGTGCAGCGGCGCAGTTGGGAGTATGAGCATGCAAGAGAGGCAGCGGGTGACCTTTGATGGGTGCATCCCGCGGATGGTGGCCTCGGTCCTCGAGGTGTGCCCGGAGGCGGATTTCTCCCGCATGCGTGTGGTGCGGGATATGCACGGCCGGTTGTATCTCGTGGTGCCGGATGACTGGTCTGACGAGGCCCTGGTGGCCGTGCGCCAGCGCCTGCGGGAGACTTTGGGACCCTATAGCCCGGGAGAGGACAGCGGGGTGGGGCGATGTTCAGATACCCTGGCCGGTGAAGCCCTGTTCTGGGAACCAAGCCTGATGTACTGGGTTGAGGATACGGGTGTGCAGGTGGTGGAACGGCGCGCCATGGGGCAGGACTGGGTCCACCAGCCCGAATCGGAGCGAGAGGCCCATTGCCCGCGATTGGTGTTTCACAGCCTGAAGGGCGGTGTCGGGCGGTCCACCGCCATGATGCTCTGGGGGCGAGAGCTGGTGCGTCAGGGACGCACGGTGCTGCTGGTGGATCTGGACCTGGAGGCGCCGGGCCTGGGGGCGCATATGTTGCCGGTGGACTCGCGCCCGGATTACGGGGTGCTCGACTGGCTGGTCGAGGATCTGGTGGGTAATGCCGGCCCTGACCTGATGCGGGAGATGGTGGCCGAGAGCCCGCTGGCGGAGAGCCCGGGCCTTTGGGTGGCACCGGCTGTGGGTCGCCGCACCATGGATCATCCGGATAACGTCCTGGCAAAGCTGGCGCGGGCCTATCTGGAAGGAGAGGATGGCAATGGGTTTGCGGCACGTCTTCGGCGGATGATTGCTGAGCTGGAGGCGCAGGTACGGCCCGAAGTAGTGTTGATCGACAGTCGTGCCGGATTGCACGAGACGGTGGCGGCCACCCTGTTGCACCTGCAGGCCGAGGTCTTCTTCTTTGCCGTGGATGTGCCCGCGACGTGGGAAGGGTATCGGTATCTGTTCGGTCATCTGTCCCGGCTTGCCTCTGTCCATGAGGGGCCGTGGGGGGGGGGCGACTGGCGACAGCGTTTCCACATGGTGCAGGCTCGCTCGGGGATGCGGGAAGCGGATAAACGTCGCTTTGCCTCCAACGCGTATGGTGTGTGGGTGGACACCCTCTACGATGAACTGCCACCAATCTCGGAGAGCGCGGAAGAAGATGAACTGTCTCCGGCAACGCCGCCAGGGAAGGAAGAATGGGCGTTCACATTTGATGAGCAGGATCCGGAAGGACCGCACTGGCCGCTGGCGATACTACGCAGTGACCATTTTGAGGCGTTCAACCCGATGGAACAGTTGGCCGAGGTGGGTGAGCATGCGATCCGCGAGGCCTTTGGCGAGTTCTTCCAGGGTCTGGAAGCCGTTTTAAGCCTGCAGGAGGATGCCAACCGATGAGCCAACCCCATGTGCCGGTGGAGGACCTGCAGTGCGCGTTCCAGGCCATCCCGGAGGAGATGGGCCACGGAATCCAGCCACCGGAACCCTCGGAGATGTATGTGGTGCCGGGCCATGAGAGCGCCCTCAATCCCGATACGGCGGTGGTGGTGGGGGACCGTGGCACCGGCAAGAGTTTCTGGAGCGCGGCCCTCAATGGCGAGACCACGCGCATGGTCATCGGCCGGCAATTGAAGCGCCTCCGGCTGGACAAGGTACAAGTGGGCTGGGGGTTTTCCTCCGGTGTGGATAACCGCAACCACCCCTCCCGCCGGGTACTGGGCCGGTTGCTGGATAACGGATTCAGGGCCGAGGACATCTGGCGGACCGTGATCCTGCATCAGCTTATGGCCGCATCGGAGGATTCGCCGTTTCGGGATGTGGCGAGCTGGGATGGGCGGGTGCAGCGTTTGGCCGAAGATCCGGAGATGGAGGAGCGGTTGTTCGCCAGTTTGGATGATCAGCTGCGCGCCCGGGGGGAACGCCACGTTGTGGTATTCGATGCTCTGGAACGTATAGGGGAAGATTGGCGAAGGATCCGGATCCTGCTGCGGGGGCTGTTGCGGGTCGGGCTGGATCTTCGTCAGTACCGCGCCATTCGCACCAAGTTCTTCATCCGGCCTGACATGTGGGAAGACGAGGGGATCTGGGCATTTCCCGATTCCTCCAAGCTTACCCATGGCGCGGTGGACCTAAAATGGCGTCGGGCCGATCTCTACGCCTTGTTGTGGCATCAATTGGGGAATGATCCCGACGCCGGTGCGGCCTTCCGGGATTGGGTGGCTGCCTCGCAAGGGGAATCGTTCGAGCCGGTCGAGATCGACGGTACGGTGGTTTATGTGGTTCCGGAGGCGCTGCGCACTCGCGATACCGCCCAGGCGGCGGCACTCAATGCTATCGCCAGCCCTTTCATGGGGCGCAACCGGCGCCGGGGAAAGACGCACACCTGGTTGCCCACCCACCTGGCGGACGCCAAGGGGCAGATCAGCCCGCGCAGTTTTCTCGTGGCCCTGAAGAAGGCGCAAACGATCACGGAACGGCGATATCCTGGGGAGGGGGTTCTGCTCCATTTCGAGGGCATCAAGCAGGGAGTGCAGGAGGCCTCCAGTATCCGACTGGCCGAATTGCGGGAGGATTATCCGTGGGTGCGGCAGATCCTGGCGCCACTGAAGGGGATGACGGTCCCGGCCTCGGCGGAGGAGTTCTATGCCCGCTGGCGTGAGGCGCATGTGCTGGAGGCCATCCGGGAGAGGGCTGGCGATGGCCAAGAGGATGAGGACGGCCCCAGCCCCTATCTCCCTCCCCATGCCCTGGAGACGCCCACGGCGGGGCGCTGTGAAGAGGATGCGTTGATCGAGGCAGCCATTGAGATTGGGGTGATGAGCCGGACAGCCGATGGCCGTCTGAACATACCGGACCTGTTCCGGGTGGCGGCCGGTATCGGGCGTCGCGGGGGTGTGCGGGCCATACGTTAATTCCTAACCTACTGGCTGGTTTTGCGACGTTTCCAGGTGGCACTGGAGAGTGCTCTCGTCCTGACAATGCTTTGTTCTTCTCTACCCCTGCGGACGAACGCGTAACCGAATCCATCGGACTTACCCTGTACCGCCACTTGAATCCGACTTCCTCGACGAACGATCGGGGAGACAAAGGTGTACCTTTACGCATCCCTGCGGGCAGGCGCGCAGCATACAGGACAGGTTGCATTCCGAGGCGGTTCGTGTATCATGCATTCCCTTTCGTGGGGTATCCCCTACCCCATCGCCCCGTGGGTCGTTAGCTCAGCTGGTAGAGCAGTGGACTTTTAATCCATTGGTCGTAGGTTCGAATCCTACACGACCCACCAATTCAATCAGGCGGTTATCCGCCCCCTCTCCCCTGGTTCATCTACTTTTTCATCCCCGTGGCTCCGCTGGGGCTCCCAAGCGGCTCCGGTCAGGACCTGCCGTCCCCGCCCCGTGGGGCTTGTGGTATGCCGGGACCTGAACAACCCCGATCTTTTCGCCGGCAGAGTCCCAGCGCTGGTTGGCCATCGGCCCTTCTTCCCCATCGAATCGCCCCGGGCGGGGGTGAACCAACCCCCCGCCCGGGCAGGGCCTAAAGGGCCTCCAGCCTGCGCAGGCGGCGGGGCAGCAGGCGCATGTCCACCAGGGCGGTCACCAGGGCCTTGGGGAAGCTGGCCTCGTCCTCGTGGAGCATGCGGTAGTACTGGATCTTCATGGTCAGGGCGGCCCCGAAGACGATGCTGGCGAAGGTGAAGAATCCGCCCAGGGCCAGGGTCGAGATGCCGGTCACCCCCTGGCCGATGGTGCAGCCCATGCCCAGCACGCCCCCCACGGCCATGAGCACGGCACCCAGCAGGTGGTGTGCGAAGTCGCGCCCCGAGGCGAACCATTCCAGACGGAATCCCCGGGTGACCAGGGCCCAGAACAAGGCCCCCAGGATCACCCCCGCCAGGGCCATCACCCCCACGTAGAGCACCGCCGTATCAAAGCCGCTGGCCGCATAGCGCAGGGACTGGGACATGGGGTTGATGAAGGTGAAGGACTGCGGCGACCAGGGGGCCGCCTCGGCGGGACGCCCCTCGGGGCCGTCTGCCAGGAAGGCCCAGTCCTGCACGTAGGCCGCAGGAGGTACCTGGCTGCCGAAGCCATCGTCGATGGTGACGACACTGGTGACCGCCCAGGCCCCCACCACCGCCAGACCCACCACCAGGCCGCCCAGGACGTGGTCCCGGTTGCGACGAAACTCGCGGTGGCGCAGCAGCCATACCAACAGCCCCACCCCCAGCAGGAGGCCGATGGCGGTACGGGCCCAGGGGCCGTATTCGCTCCCGGCCAGCAGGGAGCCCAGGTCCTGGGAACGGCCCAGGTCGATGGCCAGGGGGGAGGTCCAGGGATGGAAGAACAGGGAATAGAGGGTATGGGCGGTGCCGGGGAAGGGGTTGATCATGAAGTAGGCCACCACCGCGATGACCAGCAGCACCACCAGGGATTTGAGGTTGCCCCCACCGATGCGCACCAGGGTCTTGTTGCCGCAGCCGCTGGCCAGGGTCATGCCGATGCCAAAGAGAAAGCCCCCCAGTACGTGCTCCACCCAGGCAAGGCTGGGGGCCCGGTAGGGCGGGAAGGCGCCGTCGGCCTGGATCAGGCCCAGGGGTTCCAGGAGCGCCACCCCCAGCATGGCCACGGCGATGGCCAGGAGCCAGGCGCGCATGCGACCCAGATCCCCCATGTTCACCCAGTCGGATACGGCCCCCATGGTGCAGAACTGGGTCTTTTGGACCACCGCCCCCAGGATGAAGGCCAGGAAGAAGACGCCGGCCAGCATGGCGGCCGCGGCCGTGCCGAAGCTCTCGAAGGTCATCGCCCCTCCTTCAGGTGTTGCGGCGCACGGGCGCGCCGGTGGATGCCTGATGCCTCGTGCCCCATTCTGCCCCAGGGCCCGGGGCGCCCCTATTCAGTCTTTTCGATACCCGGATCAAGGGGTTTTGTCCATCCCCGGCTAGCGCCCCTCAGCGGTAGCGGGTGGGATCGGGCAGACCCGCCTCGGCAAAGCCCCGGGCCCGCAGGCGGCAGGCGTCACACACCCCGCAGGCGCGGCCCTGATCATCGGCCTGGTAGCAGGACACCGTACGGGCGAAGTCCACCCCCGCCGCCGTGCCCCGGCGGATGATCTCCGCCTTGGACAGTTGCATCAGCGGGGTGCGGATATGGAAACGATCCCCCTCCACCCCGGCCTTGGTGGCCAGGTTGGCCATGGTCTCGAAGGCCTCGATGAAGGCGGGACGGCAGTCGGGATAACCGGAGTAGTCCACGGCGTTGACGCCGATGAACAGGTCCCGGGCCTGGAGCACCTCCGCCCAGGCCAGGGCGATGGAAAGGAACACCGTGTTGCGGGCGGGGACGTAGGTCACCGGGATGCCCTGCCCCGGGGTCTCGGGCACCTGGATGGCCTCATCGGTGAGGGCCGAACCGCCGAACAGGGCCAGGTTCAGGTCCACCACACGGTGATCCACCGCCCCCAGGGCCCGGGCCAGGTCGGCGGCGGCCTGCAGCTCGGCCTGGTGGCGCTGGCCGTAGCGAAAGCTCAGGCAATGGCATGCGAATCCCTCGGCCCGGGCCAGGGCCAGGACGGTGGCGGAATCCATGCCCCCGGAGAGGAGGACGACGGCTTGCTTCATGGGAATCACCTTCAGGATCGTACGGGCAGGATGGACACGGGAGTGGGGCCCTGGGGGCGCATCACCGCCCCGGCGCATCCCCCCAGAGCAGTTTGTGCAACTGCAACTGGAAGCGCACCGGCAGACGGTCCGCCAGGATCCAGTCCGCCAGTTGCACCGGAGAGAGGCGGCCCGCCACGGGGGACAGGAGCACCTCCACCCGCTCGGGCAGTGCGTAGCGCCCCATCACCCCCCGGGCCCAATCGTAATCGGCCCGGTCCATAAGGACGAACTTCACCTGATCCCGGGGGCCCAGGTGCTCCAGGTTGGACCAGAGATTGCGGTGCGACTCGCCGGAACCCGGGGTCTTGAGATCCAGCACCTTCACCACCCGGGGGTCCACGCCGGAGACATCCAGGGCACCCCCGGTCTCCAGGGAGACCTCGTGGCCGGCGTCGCACAGGGCGGACAGCAGGGGCAGGCAGGCGGGCTGGGCCAGGGGCTCGCCGCCGGTGACGCACACCGGCCCCACCCCCGCCGCGGCCACCTGCGCCAACACCGCCTCCAGGGACCGGACCGCCCCCCCGGAGAAGGCATGGGCGGTGTCGCAGTAGCTGCAGCGCAGCGGACAGCCGGTGAGGCGGACAAAGACCGTGGGCCGGCCCATCTCCCGTGCCTCCCCCTGCAGGGAGGTGAAGATCTCCGTCACCCGCAGGCCGGACCCGCGGGCGGGGGATGGAGGCACGGCCCCCCCGGCCCGGGTGATCTCACTCACCCCGCTCGCCGAGCATCTGCAGGCGCTGCTCTGCCAGCCGCGCCACGGTGGTGTCCGGGTAGTCCTCGCGCACCGCCTCCAGCACCTCCCGCGCCGCCGACCAGCGTTCCAGTTCGTAGAGGCTGTATCCCTGCTTGAGGCGGGCATCCGGCACCTTGTTGCTCTGCGGGTAGGTCTCGGGTACCGCCGCAAAGGCCTCCAGGGCGCGCTCGAAGTCCCCGGTCACATAATACCCCTCCCCCAGCCAATACTGGGCATTGGCCGCCAGGGGGCTGTCGGGATGAGTCTCGAGGAAGGCGGAGAAGGCCGCGATGGCCTTGCGGTACTCCCCCGCCCGCAGCCGGTCGAAGGCCTCCTGATAGGCGGCCTCATCCTGCCCATCCCCCTGCGCCGGGGGGGTATCGCCGTCCCCGGCCTGTTCCAGAGCCTGCAGGCGGCTGTCCACGTCCAGGTACAGATCCCGCTGCCGCGTCCCCAGCCGCTCCAGTTCATGGCGCAGGGCCTCGTTCTCTCCCCGCAGCTCCCGCACCTGGGCCTCCAGGGCCTGCAGGCGGTTGAACAGCTCCATGAGGTCGGCATTCTCCAGGATGCGCTCCAGCCGGCCCACCCGGTCCTCCAGTGTCCCGGCGCCCTCAGCAGATTGTTGGGCCTGGGCCGGCAGGACCGATAGGGCCGACACCAAAGGCAACAGCAAGAAGGGGCGCAACCGTTGGGGACGGCGCATCATCCCTGATCCCCCTCATAGACGATCTCCACGCGCCGGTTCTGTTTCCAGGCCGCCTCGTTGCTGGCCGGATCCACGGGCATCTCCTCGCCATAACTCACCACCTGGATCTGGTCCGCGGAGGCCCCCTGCAGCTCCAGCATGCGCTGCACTGCCCGGGCACGGCGCTCCCCCAGGGCCAGGTTGTACTCCCGGGTACCCCGCTCGTCGGTGTGGCCCTCCAGGCGCACCGTCTGTTCGGGATTGCGCGCCAGATAGTCGCCGTGGGCGGCGATGAGACCCAGGTATTGGGCCGGCACGGAGGCCTCATCAAAGCCGAAGTGGATCACCCGCTGGGAGAGGGGGCTGTCGGGATCCTCCAGGGGATCCAAGGCGATCCCCTCCCCGTCCCCCAGGCCGCGGACCTCCACCCCGGCATCCCCGGCACCGCGGGCATCGCCCGCTCCGCCCCCGGAGCCGTCCGCGGGGGTGCGGTCACCGCCTTCCCCGGGGCTTCGGTCCACCGTGGCGCAGGCCGCCAAAGTCGTCGCCAGCAGGAAGGAAATCAGGATCTTGAAGGCCGTGGGGCCGGTGTTTGAGACGGGCATGGATGATGTCCTCGGAATGGCTGGGTTGGGAAGATTCGACGCTCAAAATGACGGTTCAGTCCAGAAACGGCGACCAGGCCGGCTCGCGCACCTCGCCCTCCTGCACCACCAGGCGCTGGTGCACCCGGCCATCGGCGCTCACCGCCGCCAGCACGCCCCGGCCATCCTGGGCGGTGGCATAGATGAGCATGCTGCCGTTGGGCGCGAAACTGGGGGATTCGTCCATGGGGCCATCGGTGAGGGGCCGCAAACTACCCCCGCGCAGGTCCAGCAGGGCGATGCGAAAGCCCCCGTCTTCGCCGTGCACCATGGCGATACGGTCCCCATCCGGTGCGACGGCGGCATCGCCATTGTAGCGCCCCTGGAAGCTGAGGCGCTGCGGCCGCCCCCCGCGCAGATCCACCCGATAGAGTTGTGGCTGGCCGGCGCGGTCGGAGGTAAACACCAGGGAACGGCCGTCGGGCATCCATTGGGGCTCGGTGTCGATGGCCCGGTCCCGGGTGACCCGGCGCAGGGAACCATCCCGCAGGTCGTAGACATGGATATCCGGGTCCCCTTCCCGGGACAGGGTCAGGGCCAGCCGCTGCCCGTCCGGAGACCAGGCCGGGGCCCCGTTGATGCCCGCATAGGACGCCAGGAGGGTGCGCTCGCCGCTGGACAGGTCCTGGATGTAGACCTCGGAGCGGCGGTTCTCGAAGGAGACATAGGCCAGACGCTGGCCATCCGGGGCCCAGGACGGGGACAGGATGGGCCGCCGGGAACGGAACACGGTACGGGGATTGTGACCGTCGGCATCGGCCACCTGCAGGGCGTAGCGGGTGTCCTCCCCGTCCCGGATGACGCGCACATAGGCCACCCGGGTGTCGAAGGCCCCCCGCTCGCCGGTAAGGCGTTCGTAAACGATGTCGCTGATGCGGTGGGCGGCGCGGCGCAGACGTTCCACCGGCACCGTGAGGCGGTAACCCTCCATCTCCCGCCCGGAGACCGCGTCGATGAGCTGGAAGCGTACGCGGAAACGGCCGTCCTCCAGGCGGTCCAGCCGGCCCACCACCAGGTAGTCACTGACACCGCCCCGCCAGCGCTCCATCTCCACCTGATCCAGGGCATGGGGACGGGCGGGGAGGTCCTCACGGGCCACGGGGGCAAAGCGGCCGCTGCGCCCCAGATCGGCGGCGACGATGGCCGCCAGGTCCTGCGGCGGCTTTGCCTCACCGGACCAGGCAAAGGGCACCACGGCCACCGGGGTGGCCCCTTCCACCCCCTGGGTGACGCGGATCTCCAGGGCCGCCTGGACGATGCCGGGCAGCCACAGCAGGATCAGGATCAGTAGGATTCGTCTTGCCATCATGGGTCGCTCCCGCATCCCGGGCTCGGTTTCGGTCTGGCCCCGACGCGTATCAGGACGGGTCGAATATGAAGCGGATCTCCCGCTGGAACAGGTCCGGATCCGGCGGCTCGGGCAGTGGCTCGGCCAGACGCACGGCCCGTTCCACGGAATCGCAGAACACGGGCGTGCCGTTGCACTGCTCCACCCGCACCTCGCGGATGAAGCCGCCGGGGGTCTGGCGCACCAACACCTTGGCACTCTGGCCGGCTTGTTCCCCCGTGGGCAGGCGCCAGTGGCGCTCCACGGCATAGCGGATCCGGGCAATATATTCATCCTGCAGGCGGGCCTGTTCCCTGCGCCGCTGTTCCTCTTCCTGCAACTCCCGGCGGCGCTCCGCCTCCAGCTGGCGCTGGCGTTCCAGCTCCGCCTGGCGTTGGCGCTCCGCCTGGCGTTGGCGCTCCGCCTCCTCTCGGCGCTGGCGCTCCAGCTCCGCCTGACGCTGGCGCTCCGCCTCCTCCTGGCGCTTACGTTCCAGCTCCGCCTGGCGCTGGCGCTCCGCCTCCTCCCGGCGCTGGCGCTCCAGCTCCGCCTGGCGTTGGCGTTCCGCCTCCTCCCGGCGCTGGCGCTCCAGCTCCGCCTGGCGCTGGCGCTCCGCCTCCTCCTGGCGCTTACGTTCCAGCTCCGCCTGGCGTTGGCGTTCCGCCTCCTCCCGGCGCTGGCGCTCCAGCTCCGCCTGGCGCTGGCGCTCCGCCTCCTCCCGGCGCTGGCGTTCCGCTTCCAGCCGGGCCTGGCGGGCCCGGTCAAAGGCCTCTCCCGAGACGGCCATGGCCTCGATCACCTCCACCTGCGGCGAAGGCCCCGGTTCCGGCGCCGGGGGGACCCAATCCAGGCGCAGGCCCAGGGCCAGCAGCAGGAGCAGATGTCCCGCGAGCACGGCGACAAACACCCCCCCGTGGCGGGCGATCAGTCCCGGCATGGGCTCACCCGCTGCCCTCCGCCTCGTCCGGCGGATCGGTGATCAGCCCCACCCGGGGGGCACCGGCGGCCTGCAGGGTGACCATGGCGTCCACCACCTCGCCGTAGCGCACGAAGCGGTCCCCGCGCACGAAGACTGGCGTTTCGGGATCCCCGGCGAGGAGGGCCTGCACCGCTTCCTGCAGCGCCCCGGGGGGTAGCGGGGTATCCGCCGCCGGCCCCTGGTTGAGGGTCACGGCGCCGTCCCGGGACACCGTCACCACGATGGGCTCCTCCGCCTGCAGGGCCTCGTCCAGGGGCTGGGCCTGGGCCCGGGGCAGATCCACCTCCACCCCCTGGTGCAGCAACGGGGCGGTAACCATGAAGATGATGAGCAGCACCAGCATCACGTCGATGAAGGGCACGACGTTGATCTCGGACATGCCGCGCCGCTTGGGCCGGCGCCGTCTCGGGGCCTGGGCGGGCATCAGTCCGCCGCCTCCCGTTCCCGGGGCACGGGTTGCCGCTGCAGCAGGCCGGAGAGTTCATCGGCGAAGTTGTCATACCGCCCCAGGAGCCGGTCCACCCGGGCCGAGAAGGCGTTGTAGGCGATCACCGCGGGGATGGCGGCGAACAGCCCCAGGGCGGTGGCGATCAAGGCCTCGGCGATCCCCGGGGCCACCATGGCCAGGGTGGCCTGCCGCTCCCCGGAGAGGCCCATGAAGGCGTTCATGATGCCCCAAACGGTACCAAAAAGGCCGACATAGGGGCTGGTGGAGGCGATGGTGGCCAGCACCGGCAGATAGCCCTCCAGCCGCTCCCCTTCCCGGGCGATGGCCACGCGCATGGCCCGCTCGGCCCCCCCCGTCACCTGGGTGCGGTCCGCCGGATCCCGGGCCTGACGGCGGTGCTGCAAAAAGGCCTTGAACCCCATAGTGAAGACGTGCTCCAGACCGCTCACATCCTCGCGGCGGCGCAGGGTGTCGTAGAGATGGCTGAGTTCCACCCCGGACCAGAACCGGTCCTCGAAGGCCTCCGCCGCCCGCCGCGCCTCCGCCAGCACCCGGGCCTTGATGAGGATGATCATCCAGGAGAAGACCGAGGCCAGCAGCAGCAGCAGCATGACCGCCTGCACCAGCCAGCTGGCGTCCAGGACGAGACGATAGAGGGACAGATCCACACTCACTTCGTTCATTCTCCGCTGTTCATGGCCCGGGCCAGCGCCTTGGGGATGGCGCGGGGGGCAAGACGCCGCGCATCCAGACAGGCAATCCTGACCACGCCGCGGCACAGCAGTTCCCCTTCCCCCTCCGGGGTCTCCCGCTGCAGGGCGTGGCGGATCACCAGGCTGGCCCGTTTCATCTCCACCAGTTGGGCGCTCACCAGCACCCGGTCATCCAGCACGGCGGGACGCAGGTAGTCCACCTCCACGCGGCGCACGACGAAGAGGATGCCCTCCTCGTCCCGCAGGCGCTGCTGCTCGTAGCCCAGGGTGCGCAGCCACTCGGTACGGGCGCGTTCCATGTATTTGAGGTAGTTGGCATAGAACACCACGCCGCCCGCGTCGGTGTCCTCCCAGTAGATGCGCACGGGCCACTGGAATGGGCTGGGGATGGTGCCGGAATCAGGGGATCGGGTCACGGGAATCGGTTGCAGTTCAGGCAATGGATTTCAATCCTGGGGGGACGGTTCGGGGGGGTCGAACAGATCCCCCGGACGGGCCGCCCGTTCCGCCAGGGCATCGGGCACCCGCAGGCCGAAGTGACGGTAGGTGCGGCTGGTGGCCATGCGGCCCCGGGGGGTGCGCATGAGGAAGCCCTGCTGGATCAGGTAGGGTTCCAGGACATCCTCGATGGTGCCCCGCTCCTCGCCGATGGCGGCCGCCAGGCTGTCCACGCCCACGGGCCCCCCGTCGAACTTGTCGATCACGGCCAGCAGCAGGCGCCGGTCCTGGGCATCGAAACCATGGGCGTCCACGTTCAGCATATCCAGGGCCCGGTCCGCCACCTCATCGGTGATGACCCCATCCGCCCGGATCTGGGCGTAGTCCCGCACCCGGCGCAGGAGCCGGTTGGCGATGCGCGGCGTGCCCCGGGCGCGGCGGGCGATCTGGCGCGCCCCGGAGGGATCCACGGTCACCCCCAGGATGCCGGCCGCGCGGGTGACGATGCGTGCCAGGTCGTCGGTGCCGTAGTACTCCAGGCGCTGGACGATGCCGAACCGGTCCCGCAGCGGCGAGGTGAGCAGGCCGGCACGAGTGGTGGCCCCCACCAGGGTGAAGGGGGGCAGGTCGATCTTGATGGAGCGGGCCGCCGGCCCCTCGCCGATGACGATGTCCAGCTGGAAGTCCTCCAGGGCCGGATACAACACCTCCTCCACCACCGGCGAGAGGCGGTGGATCTCGTCCACGAAGAGGACGTCCCGCGGCTCCAGATTGGTGAGCAGGGCCGCCAGGTCCCCCGGCCGCTCCAGCACCGGGCCGGAGGTCTGGCGCAGGTTCACCCCCAGTTCCTGGGCGATGATATGGGACAGGGTGGTCTTGCCTAGCCCCGGCGGGCCGAAGATGAGGACATGATCCAAAGCCTCATCGCGCCCCCGGGCGGCGGAGATGAAGATCTCCATCTGCTCGCGAACGGCGGGCTGGCCGTCGTAGTCCGCCAGGCGCCGGGGACGGATGGAACGCTCCAGGGCCTCGTCGTCGGCCGCGAGGGCGTCGGGGCTGATGATACGGTCCGTCATGGGTGACCTGGATAGGAGTCGAAGGGTGATTGTATTGAATCGCGCCGCAACGCGCATATCCTGACCGGGAGGCTCACCCACCGACCCATAAATGCCCCAAAAGTCCCAAAAGAAAACCGAACACCGCCCCCAGGGACGGCGCCCAATGGCGCTGTAAGGGGACCTGCGGGGCGATATCCTGGAACACCAGATAGAGAATACCTCCACTGGCGGCCAGCATGATCCACCCCAGCACGGCCGGCCAGTGCACCAACCATGTGAGCCCTCCCAAAGCCGCCAAGGGCCCCAGGAGCATGATCCCGGCGAAGGACAGCAGGATACGCCGCGGAGACCACAGACTGCCGGCCCGTAGTTCCCGGTAGGCGTTGAAGCCCTCGGGCAGATTCTGCAGGGCCATGAGTAGAGCCAGCAACAGGGCCGTCTTCGCGCCGCTGCCCAGCAGCGCCCCCAGGGCCGCCGCCTCCGGCAGAAAATCCAGCATCATGGCCATGAACTGGCCACGCTCCCCTCCGCTTGCCGCGAGCCAGCGGTCCAAGGCCATGAAGGCCAGGCTGCCACCCGCCATGGCCAGGGCCACACCGGCCATCCCCAGGTGACGGCTGCCCTCGGGCACCAGCACCAGGGCCACGGCGGCCACCAGTACACCGGCGCCAAAGGCCAGTACGGCATGGCGCAACTCATCCTCCAGCCAGTCAGGCTGCAGCCGCTCCACCGCCGCCAGAAGCCCCCCCAGGGGGATGGCCAGGCCCGCCAATCCTCCCAGAAGCAGGGCCTCCAGCAGGGTGGGCATCGCCATCTCAGTCCCCATGCCCATACCGCAGCCCGGATAAGGCCCTCATCCGCTGGCCCGCAGGGTGAGGCGCAGGGCCAGGCGGATCATCTCCTCGCTGCCCTCGGCCTCCCCTTCCACCTTGGACACCAGACGGCTGGCCTCCTGGGGCTTGTAGCCCAGGGCCACCAGCGCGGCCACCGCCTCCTGCGCCGGGTCCGGGGATGCCGGGGGCGGGGCCCCCGCGGGCAGGGCAGCGGTCTGGCCGTCCTCCGCCAGCCCCACCCGGTCGCGCATCTCGATCACCAGGCGCTCGGCGGTCTTGCGGCCGATGCCCGGCAGGCGCGTGAGGGTGGCGGTGTCGTTGTCCACGACACAGCGGTGGAAGGCCTCCGCACTCATGCCCGAGAGGATGGCCAGGGCCATCTTCGCCCCCACGCCGCTGACCCGGATGAGGCTGCGGAACAGGGCCCGCTCCCGGGGGCTGGCGAAGGCGTAGAGGATATGGGCGTCCTCGCGCACGTGCAGATGGGTGTGCAGCACCGCCTCCCCGCCCACCTCCGGAAGTTCACAGAAGGTGGACAGGGGGGCCTCCAGCTCATAGCCCACGCCATTCACCTCCAGCAGCAGCTGGGGCGGCTGCTTCACCGCCACGATGCCCCGCAGGCGCCCGATCATCGTCCCCTCCCGGCCAGGGCCGCCGGCAGACGGGCCAGGGTGGCCTGGGTATGGGCATGACACAGGGCCACCGCCAGGGCGTCGGCGGCATCGGTGGCGGGCCGCCGGGACAGGGAGAGGATCAGGGTGACCATGTGCTGCATCTGTTCCTTGGTGGCGGCGCCGGTGCCCACCACCGCCTGCTTGATGACCCGGGGGCCGTATTCCGCCACCGCCAGCCCCTCCTGCACCCCGGCACAGATGGCTGCGCCCCGGGCCTGGCCCAGCTTCAGGGCGGAGTCCGGGTTGCGGGAGACGAAGACCTGTTCGATGGCCATGACCTCGGGCCGGTACTCGCGGATGAGGTCCTGCACGCGGCGGAAGATGCAACCCAGGCGTTCGGGCAGGCCGTCCCCCTGCACCCGCAGGCAGCCGCTGTCCACCCAGAGGCTGCGCCGGCCGTCGCTGTCCACTACACCATAGCCGGTGACGCGGGAGCCGGGATCGATGCCGAGGATGCGCATCAGCGCCGCCCCACCAGCCGGGATGAGCCCCTCATCCGGCGGCGTCCTGCATGACCTCGTCCGGGAAGTCGGCGTTGGTATAGATGTTCTGCACGTCGTCCAGGTCATCCAGCATGTTCAGCAGTTTGAGCACCTGATGGGCGCTGTCCGGGTCCAGGGGGCTGGCGGTTGCGGCGCGCATGGTCACCTCACCGCGCTCGGGTCTCAGGTCCGCGTCGATCATGGCCTGGCGCACGTCATCGTACTGATCGGGTTCGGCCAGGACCTCCACGGAGCCGTCGTCATTGACCACCACATCCTCGGCCCCGGCCTCCAGGGCCGCCTCCATGATGCGCTCGTCGTCCGATCCCGGCGGGTAGGTGAGCACCCCGGTCTTGTTGAAGAGATAGGCCACGGAACCGTCGGTACCCAGGTTGCCGCCGCACTTGCTGAAGGCATGGCGCACCTCCGAGACGGTGCGGTTGCGGTTGTCGGTCATGCAGTCCACCATGATGGCGGCTCCGCCGGGGCCGTAACCCTCGTAGCGGATCTCCTCGTAGTTCACCCCCTCCAATTCCCCGGCGCCGCGCTTGATGGCCCGCTCCACCGTATCCTTGGTCATGTTGGCGTCCAGGGCCTTGTCCACCGCCAGGCGCAGCCGCGGATTGGCGTTGATGTCGGAACCACCCATGCGGGCGGCCACGGTGATCTCCTTGATCAGCTTGGTGAACAGCTTGCCGCGTTTGGCGTCCTGGGCATTCTTGCGGTGCTGGATGTTCGCCCACTTACTGTGTCCGGCCATGTGCCCTCTCGTTCATTAGCGTTCGTAAGGTGTCTGGGAAATCCCTGCCTGGAGCGCCCTCAGGGACGCGAAGGGGGGCGGTGTTCGAAGGTGCCGGCCCGCAGGAAGGCGGCCACGGCCCGGGCCACGGGCCGGGAGAACAACAGGCCGAAGTGACTGCAGGGCACCGTGAGATGGGCCTGCAACCCGCTGATGCGGGTTTCCTCCACGGCGATGGTGCCATCCCCGCGCGCCTTGCGCCCCTTGCCCATGAGCCGGCCCATCCCCATGCCGCGGGAACCGGCGATCATGCCCAGCTCCCGGATCCCCTTCCAGCGGGGGGCATCGCCCAACAGCCCCCCCTGGATACTGCGTCCCAGGACCCAGCGGGTCAGCGGCGTACTGGCCAGGGCCGCGGCCACCCGGCTGCCGGACACGGGGGTGCCCAGCATGACGATCCGCCCCGGCTTCTGCACGGGGTGATGGTGGAAGAGGTGCAGCACCACGATCCCCCCCAGGCTGTGGGCCACCAGGTGGATCACGTCGGCATCCAGGGACTGCAGGAAGGCGTCCAGCCGTGCGGCGTTGACCCGGGGGCTGGCCAGGATACTGGAATAGCGGAAACGGTGCACGGCGAAGCCCTCCCCCCGCAGGCGGCGGCACAGCAGGCCCATCTCCAGACCCGTCATCCACAGGCCGTGCAGGCAGACCACCGCCTCACGCATGGCGATCCGCCGCCTCGGGTACGAACCGGAGGATGGCCTCGGCGTCGCTCCAGGAAGAGGCCCGGGCGGCGGCCTCCCCGCGGGGCAGCCAGAGGCAGGCATCATGTTCCAGGGGGCTTAGGGTCACCTTGGCCGCCTCCTCCGTCTGCAGGGTGAACTGGTGTTCCAGATTCTCGCACACCCCCGGGGCATAGCGTGCCTTCCAGGGGCCTGCGATGGGAAAGCGCACCTGCCGGTGCCGATCCACCAGGGCGGCGGGATCCAGACCGGTCTCCTCCCGCAGCTCCCGGCGTGCGGCCTCCCCGGGGGACTCCCCCCATTCCAGGCTGCCGGTGACCGACTGCCAGAAGCCCGCGGGCCGGCAGCGGCGTAACAGCAGCACCCGACCGGCGGCATCATGCACCACCACCAGCACCGACTCGGGACGCTTAAAGACCATGGATCAATACTTTACAGGGGATCGGCCCACAGGAAAAGGAGGCTTCAGAAGGTATGGCTGGTGCCGGCATACACCTTGCTGTCACGGGCATCGATGCCATAGGCATAATCCAGCCGCAGGTTGGTGCGCACGAACCACTTGAGGTTGATGCGCAGCCCCACCCCCACCCCGGCATGCAGGTCGGACAGATCCACATGGCGTCGGGGCCAGACCCCGCCCACGTCCACAAAGCCCACGGCGCGCAACTCCGGTTTGCCCAGGACCGGACGCAGGTACTCGATGTTGAGCAGGGCGAGCACGTCCCCCTTGCGGTAATCCCGGGGATAACCCCGCAGTTGATCGCTGCCCCCCAGGGAATGGGGCTCGCCGCCAAAGGGGCTGCCGCTGGCCAGCGCCAGGCGCATACGGTAATTGAGATTCGAGGGCAGGGGCCCCTCCCCCAAGGTACGGTAGGCCCGGTAGTCCAGGGACAAGGACTGATGCCCCCGGGAGGACCCCAGCGCGGGACTGCCCCAGGACAGTCCCGCGCCATAGGCCACCCCCTCGCGGCGCACCCCCAGGTCCGTCACGTCCGTATAGCGCAGGCTGCCGCTCCAGGTGATGTCCCGGGCCCCGTCGGGGATCGGACCGGGGACCTGCAGGCGTTCATACCGGCGCTGTTCCCAGGCCACACCCAGACCGGCGCGCCAACCGGAACTGGGACCCCGGCGATCCAGCCAGCGGGAGACGGACACCCCCAGGCGCTGGATCGACTCGTCATAGGGCACGTGCTCCGGCTCATCCACCCCGGACTCGTTCAGGTGCTCGTCCTTGACGTCCAGGGCCACCCCCCAGGCGGACCCCGGCAGGCGCGGCACCTCGTAGCTCAGATCCAGGCGCCGGGAACCCTCCGCCGAGGCATCGCTGCCCGCGTCCTCCCACTCCAGCAGGAGGCGCAGCCGTTGGTTCAGCCCCAGGAAGTTATCGAAACGCAGGTCGCCGCCGTAGCGCACATCCCCATCGGAGGTGCGGCTCAGGCGGGGCAGCGGGAAGAAGTAGTACTTCTCCTCCAGGTGATAGACGACGGCGGCCGTCTCCCCGCGGGTCTCCACCCGGGCCTGCACGGACTGGAACAGCCCCAGGTTCATCAGGGCCTGGCGGGTCTCCTCCACCGCCTCGCGATCCAGGGGATCCCCCTCACGAAAGAGGAGTTCCTGGCGCAACACCTGCTCCCGGGTAACCTCGTTGCCCTCGAAGCGGATCGAGTCCACCACGACGGCCTCCTGCGCCCCGGCCCCGCATAGGCCGGACATCCACAGGAGCAGCACAAGCCCCTTGGACCGCCATCCCCGGACCGTGCAGCGTCCCATGCCCATCCCTCTCCCAGTCTAGCGTCCGCCCAGGGACCGCCGCAGCAGCCGCCGGACCGTGAAGATCCCGGCCAGCAGCACCAAGAGTACGATCACCAGGGTGCCATAGAAACCCAGGTAGGGCTCCAGCAGGCTCCACTGGGCCCCCAGGCAGTACCCCGCCAGGGTCAGCACCAGGTTCCAACCCAGGGTGCCCAGCAGGGTCAGCCAGAGGAAGGGCGCCAGGGGCATGGGCAGCAGACCCGCCGGGATATTCACCAGGCTACGGATGCTGGGCAGGAGCCGCCCCAGGGCCACGAACCAGCGGCCGCGCCGGGCGAACAGCCGGAGGATACGGTCCAGGTCGGACTCGTGCAGCAGCAGCCAGTGACCACGACGAACCATCCAGGCCCGCACCCGGGCCTCGCCGGCGCGGCGCACCACGGCATAGATGATCAGGGAACCGGCGGTGCCGCCGGCCGTACCCGCCAGCACCGAGGGCCAGAAACCCAGCATCCCCTGGTGCGCCAGAAAGCCCACGAAGGGCATGAGGGCCTCGGGGGCCACCACCAGCATGAGCACCCCCAGGGCCCAGTAGCCGTATTCGCGCATCACCTCCGTGGACAGATCCTCCGGGGACATGGGCCCCTTCAGCCCAGGCGCAGGGTCTTGAGATTGACGAAGGCGAGCATGCCATCCCGCCCCAGTTCACGCCCGTAGCCGGAATCCTTCACCCCGCCAAAGGGCAGGGCCGGGTCGCTCTTCACCAGGGCGTTGACGAAGGCGTTGCCGCAGACCAGGTGGCGCGCCACCGCCTCGCCCCGTTCCAGGTCCCGGGTCCAGACGCTGCCCCCCAGGCCGAAGCGGGTCTCGTTGGCGATGCGCACGGCATCCGCCTCGTCCTGGGCCCGGATCACCGTGGCCACGGGGCCGAAGAGCTCCTCGTGATAGGCCCGGGCCTGCGGCGTCACCCGATCCAGGATGGAGGGGGCGTACCAGGCCCCCTTACCGGGCAGGGGGCGGCAGCCGGTCACCGCCACGGCCCCGGCGGCGATGGACTGCTCCACCTGGGCATGCAACTCATCCCTCAGATCCTCCCGGGCCATGGGGGCCAGGGTGGTCTCCTCCCGGGCCGGATCCCCGGGGACCAGGGCCTCGACACCGGCCCGGAGCCGCTCCAGGAAGGCATCCGCCACCTGCGGCAGCAGGATGAAGCGCTTGGCCGCGATACAGCTCTGACCGGCATTCTGGAAACGGGAGACCAGGGCCTGTTCCACCGCCCGATCCAGGTCGGCGTCCTCCAGGACGATGAAGGGGTCCGATCCCCCCAGTTCCAGCACCGAGGGCTTGAGGGCCTCGCCCGCGGCGGCGGCCACCGCCCGGCCCGCCTTCTCGCTGCCGGTGAGGCTGACACCGTATACCCTAGGGTCGGCCAGGATCCCGGCCACGGCGCTGGCGGGCACCATCAGGCTCTGGAAGACCCCGTCGGGGAGGCCCGCGTCACGAAAGACCTCTTCAATAGCCAGGGCGCAGCGGGGGACGTTGGAGGCGTGTTTGAGCAGTACGGTGTTCCCCGCCAGCAGGGTCGGGGCGGCGAAGCGGAAGACCTGCCAGAAGGGGAAGTTCCAGGGCATGACCCCGAGGATGGTCCCCAGGGGCTGGTGCACCCGCAGGGCGCGCCCCCAGGCCACCTCCATGGGCTCGTCCCCCAGGAAGGTGGCGGCGTGATCGGCATAGTAGTCGCACACCGTGACACAGCGGTCGATCTCGGTGCGGGCCTCCCGCAGGAGCTTGCCCATCTCCCGGGTGATCCTCCCCGCCAGGGGCTCGCGGCGCTCGCGCAGGAGGCCGGCGGCGCGGCGCAGCAACGCCACGCGCTCCTCCAGGGGCAGGGCCCGCCAGTTGGCGGCGGCGCGCGCCGCCGTGGCGAGGGCCTTGTCAATTCGCACCTGGTCCCAGGTCTCGAACACCTCGAGCACGGAACCGTTGGCGGGATTGACAGAACTCATGGGCACGGGTGAACTCCTCTGCAAATGTTGAAGCCTTACCATAATATATTGCGCCCCACCGGGGGGATCGGAATGATCAACCCGGTTCCATTTCCGCCGGCCCTGCCCCGGCCGTGCGGGCGCCGTCGCCCGGGACGCCCGCGCGTCATGCAACCAAAAAGGAACGTCTTCCGATGAACATCCGGACGGTCTGTGTCCTCGGAGGGACCGGCTTTGTCGGTCGCCACCTGGTGAAGGCCCTGTCTGCGGCCGGCCTGCAGGTCAAGGTCTTCACGCGCCGTGTGCAGCGGGCCCGCCCCCTGCTGGTCCTGCCCGGTGTGGTGCTGGTGGAAACGGACTACGGCAACGTCACCGACCTGCAGCATGCCTTCGAGGGCAGTGACGCCATCATCCACCTGGTGGGGATCCCCGACGGCCATGCCAAGCTGCAGCGCCGGGTGCACGTGGACCTGCCCCGCACCGTGGTGGAGGCGGCACGGCTGGCGCGGGTGCAGCGCCTTGTCTACATGAGCGCCCTGCACGCCGATGCCCATGGCGGCGCCAGCACCTTCCTGCGCACCAAGGGGGCCGGCGAGGACCTGGTGCATGCCATGGCCGAAGAAGTGCGGGTGACCAGCTTCCGTCCCGCCCCCATCTTCGGCCGCGGGGACGCCCTGCTCACCCCCCTGGCGGCCCGCATCCAGGAACACCGGCGCCTCCTGCTGGCCAACGCCGGGGCGCGGCTGGCCCCGGTCTACGTCATGGACGTGGTGGAACGGCTCGTACAGGCCCTGTTCAGCCCCCACCGGGGCGGTGACCGGCACGACCTGTGCGGTCCCCGGACCTACACCCTGGGGGAGTTGGCCGCCTATGTGGCCCACACCCTGAACCGCCCGTGCCGCATCCTGCCGCTGCCGGACGCCCTGGCCGCCCCCCGGGCCTGGCTGACGGGCCACCTGCCCGGCGGGCACACCGGCCTGGACCGGCACCGCACCCTGCAGGTGGGGGCGCAGTGCCCGGCGGGGGACCCTTGCCCCACCCCCCTGGAGGCCGTGGTGGCCGATGTGCTGGTCCCCAGCGATCTGCAGGGCCGCCTGCAGCAGCTGCGCAGCCGGCCCCACTGACCCCCATGGAGACCTATCTGGTGGGCGGTGCGGTCCGGGACGGACTCCTGGGCCTTGAGGTGAAGGAAAGGGACTGGGTGGTGGTGGGGGCCACCCCGGAGGCCATGCGCAACCTCGGCTTTCGCCAGGTGGGGCGGGATTTCCCCGTCTTCCTCCATCCAAAGACCGGCGAGGAGCACGCCCTGGCGCGCACCGAACGCAAGACGGGTCCCGGCCACCGGGGCTTCCAGGTGCATGCCGATCCCGGCGTCACCCTGGAGGAGGACCTGGCCCGGCGGGATCTGACCGTCAATGCCATGGCCCGGGATGCCCGGGGGCACCTGGTGGACCCCTTTGGCGGCCAGCGGGACCTGGAGGATCGGCTGCTGCGCCATATCTCCCCCGCCTTCAGCGAGGACCCGCTGCGGGTGCTGCGGGTGGCCCGTTTCGCCGCCCGCCTCGCCCCCCTGGGCTTTCGCGTGGCGGACGAGACCCTGGCCCTGATGGGGCGCATGACCGCCAGCGGTGAACTGGACAGCCTCACCCCGGAGCGGGTCTGGCAGGAGACGGAGAAGGCCCTGACCAGCGACGCCCCCGCGGTCTACTTCCGGGTGCTGCGGGCCTGCGGGGCCCTGGGCGTGCTCTTCCCGGAGCTGGAGGCCCTGTTCGGTGTCCCCCAGCCCCCCCGCTACCATCCGGAGGTGGACACGGGCGTACACACCTTCATGGTGCTGGAGCAGGCCGCCGCACTGTCCCCGGACCCGGTGGTGCGCTTCGCCGCCCTCACCCACGACCTGGGCAAGGGCACCACGCCGGCCGAGATCCTGCCCAGCCACCGGGGGCACGAACAGCGGGGCGTGGGTCTGATCGACGCCCTCTGCGCGCGCTACCGCATCCCCAACCGCTACCGCGACACGGCCCGGGCCATGTCCCGTTACCACGGCCACATCCACCGGGCCTTCGAGTTGCGCCCGGAGACCCTGGTACGCACCCTGGAGGACCTGGATGCCTTCCGCCGCCCCGAACGCCTGGACGCCATCCTCCTGGCCTGTGAGGCGGACTACCGCGGCCGCACCGGCTTCGAGTCGCGCCCCTATCCCCAGGCGGATCACGTGCGCCAGGCCCTGGAACGCTGCCAGTCGGTACAGGCCCGGAAGGTGATGGCGGATGGCTTCCGGGGGCCCGCTATCCGCAAGGAGATGCACCGGCGCCGGGTGCAGGCCGTGGGCAGCCTGCGAAAGGAACCCCGGACCTGAGGACTCAGAGCCGCCGGCTCAGATCCCGGCCGGTAAACCCGTCCAGGGGCTGGGACACCCCCCGGCCCAGGGCCATCACCTGGAACCGCTCCCCCATCTCCGAGGGCAGGGTGAGCATGCGCACCTGGGCCGCCAGGGCCGCCTGCGCCCCGGGATCCTCGCTGGCGCGGGCGGCCAGCACCGCCTCCAGCCCCGCCCCCACGAGGAACCACGCCTGGGTGGTGTAGCCCAGCAGCGCAAGGCCCGCCGCCCGGCCCGCCTCGGCCACTGCGGTGAAATCCACGTTGGCGGTGATGTCCATCAGGCCGGGCCAGGCCAGGGGGTCCTCCAGGGCGCGATGGCGGTAGTGGGCGATGAGGGTGCCCCGGCGGCGTTGCGCGCTGTAGTACTCGGCGCGGGGATAGCCATAGTCCAACAACAGCACCACACCCCGCTCCAGGACCTCCCCCAGGGCGCGCACCCAGGGCCCCAGCCCCGGGTTCCATTCCGAGATGTAATCCGGCGGCCAGGTGTCCCCCTGCTCGGCCCGCAGCGCCGCTACCCGCTCCGCCAGGGCCTCCCCCGCCGGGCGCTCGGCCCACGCCAGTCCGCGTTCGCCCATGCAGACCCCCCGCTCCTGCACCTGGGCTCCATCCCAGCGGAAGACCTCCACCGGCATGGCGTCCAGCACCTCATTGCCCAGCATCACGCCCCGGAAACTGCCGGGATCGGGCAGGGTGTCCCGCCAGCACACCCGACGGCGCAGATCCGGGGGCAGTTCTGTCACCGCGGCCTCCTGGCGCTGGCGCAGATCCGGGCTCGGCTCCAGGATGGCGTAGGCCTCCGGCAGGGTCCCCAAGTCGTCCAGGGCCCGGAGCATGTCCACCGCCAGGCGACCGCTGCCGGCGCCGAACTCCAGGATGGAACCGCCGTCCAGGGCCCGCAGCACCTGGGCACACTGGCGCGCCAGGCACTGGCCGAAGACCGGCGACACCTCCGGGGCGGTGACAAAATCCCCGCCCCGCCCCAGCTTGTGGCTGCCGGCGGCGTAGTAGCCCAGCCCCGGGGCATACAGGGCCAGCTCCATGTAGCGGCGGAAGGACAGCCAGCCGCCTCCTGCGTTACTCTCCTCCTGGATCTGCCGCACCAGCCGCTGGCTGACCCGCAGGGCCTCGGGATCGGGTTCGGGCAAGGGGGAATCCACGGACATGGGCACGGTCCAACAAAGGCTCGGGAAGATGGGGCGGGATTGTCGCCCCGGGAACGATGGGGCTCAAGGGCGCGGTGACCTGCCCCAAGGCCGCAAGAGGGAGTCATGAGCGTGGAACAGAGAGCGGAAAGCCCCCTGCAGGGGCGCACGGCGGTGATCACGGGCGGGGCACGGCGCATCGGCGCCAGCATCGCCCGCAGCCTGCACGAAGAGGGCATGGACCTGGTGGTCCACTACCGCCGCTCCGGCGAGGCGGCCCGCCACCTGCAGGCGGAACTGGAGGCCCGGCGCCCGGGCTCCGTGCACCTGGTGGACGGGGAACTCCTGGAGGCGGGCGGACCGCAGCGCCTGGCCCAGGCGGCGGAGGCGGCCTTCGGGCGGGTGGACGTGCTGGTGAACAACGCCTCCACGTTCTACCCCACCCCCCTGGGGGAGATCACCGAGGCCCACTGGGACGACCTCATGGGGACCAACCTCAAGGCCCCCCTGTTCCTCTCCCAGGCCCTGGCCCCGGCCCTGGAACGCAGCGGCGGCTGCATCGTCAACATCGTGGACATCCACGCCCTGCGCCCCCTGCAGGGCTATCCCCTGTACTGCGCCGCCAAGGCGGGGCTGTGGATGCTCACCCAGGCCCTGGCGCGGGAGCTGGGGCCGCGGGTGCGGGTCAACGGCATCGCCCCCGGGGCCATCCTCTGGCCCGAGGCGGAGGAGAACGCCGCCACCCACCAGGAGATGATCCAGCGCACGGCCCTCAAGCGCGAGGGCTCGCCGGAGGACATCGCCCGCACCGCGCTGTTTTTGATCCGCGACGCCCACTACATCACCGGCCAGCTCATCCCCGTGGACGGCGGGCGCACCACCACCCAGTGACTCCGGCCCCGCTCAGCGGGGGGGCTCGTCCCAGGAAAACTCCACCCGGCGCAACCACTGCCCGCCGGGTTCAAAACCCGCCCAGAGTTCCCCGATGCTGCGCCCCACAACGGGATGGGGCAGGTCCGGGGCGATATCCGCCAGGGGGCGCAGGACAAAGGCGTGGCGGAGGATATCCCCCCGGGGCAGCGGCGGCCGTTCCTGGACACAGTCCCCCAGAAGCAGCAGGTCCAGATCCAGGGTCCGGTCGGCGAAACGGGCAGCGCCGTGGCTGCGGCCGTGGCGTGCCTCCATAGCCTTGAGCCGCTGCACCAGATCCGCGGGGGGGAGCCGGGTATCGAACCCCGCCGCCAGGTTATAGAAGGGCTGGCCGTCGAAGCCCACCGCCCCGGTCTCGTAGACGGGGGAGAACGTCACCGCCCCGAAGGCCGCCCGAAGCTCGTCGGCGGCGATGCGCACGTACCGGGCCCGGTCCACGTTGGAGCCGATGCTCACATAGGCCCGGCGCAGGATCCCCCCGGCGGTCACGGGGTGCGCTCCCCGCGCTCGATGACCACCCCCACCTCCCGCGCCCCGCGCACGGCCCCGGGCTTGCCCAGGGTGAGGCGCAGCCAGGGGATGGAAAACTCCCGCAGGAGCATGTCGGCGATGTCCTCGGCCATGGCCTCCACCAGCTCCCGCTGATTCCCCTCCACCAGTGCGATGACCCGCTTGGCCACCGTCTTGTAGTCCAGCACATCCTGGATCCGGTCGCTGCCGGCCCCGGCGCGGATGTCCGTGCCCATCTCCAGGTCGATGCGCACCTGCTGGCGGATGCTGCGCTCCCAGTCGAAGATGCCGACGGTGGTCTCGACCCTCAGATCGCGAATATAGACAATATCCATGGGAAGCGACTATATACGCCGGCCCCTTCGCGGACCAGTCCCGGCCTGGCACGGGGCCCCACGGGACTTGCCCCCGGTGGGGGTATCTGCTACTGTCTTGCGCCTTTCCAATCAGCCTGGTTTTTCCGGAGAACACCCCATGGCCCGAGTCTGCCAAATCACGGGTAAGCGCCCGATGAGCGGGAACAACGTGTCCCACGCGCACAGGAAGACCCGCCGCCGCTTCCTGCCCAACCTGCACGAACACCGCTTCTGGGTGGAGAGCGAGAACCGCTTCGTCAAGCTGCGCCTGAGCCAGAAGGGGATGCGCATCATCGACAAGAAGGGCATCGACAGCGTCCTGGCGGAGCTGCGGGCCCGCGGCGAACGAATCTGAAGGAGACAAGACGATGGCAAAAGGCATCCGGGAAAAGATCCGACTGGTCTCCAGCGCCGGCACCGGTCACTTCTACACGACCACCAAGAACAAGCGGAACATGCCCGAGAAGATGGAGATCAAGAAATTCGATCCCGTCGTGCGCAAGCATGTGATGTACAAGGAAGCCAAGATCAAGTAAGGCCTCTCCTACCGGGCTGATCGCCGCCCCTTGCGGGGCGCTCCCTCCGGCCGCCCCCTGGGGGGCCGGATCGGTTCCGGCCCCTCCCGATCCCCCAATGACGTCTCCCCCATCCCCGGAGCGTGCCCTCAGGCCGCGCCCCATCCGGAGCCATGTCCCATCCCTTGCAGGGATGTGCCGGATGAATCGACCCTGCTACTCTTAGCATCTCGCCCTTACTAGCGCATCGGCCGGATGCCGCCCCGCCCCATGTCAGAGGCCTTCGTAGGAAGACAGCCCATCTATGATCGGGAGTTCCGCGTCCAGGCCTTCGAACTCCTGTTCCGGGACAGCGCGGCGAACCAGGCCCATTTCCCCGACGGGGACACGGCCACCTCAGAGGTGATCCAGAGCGCCTTCATCGACCTGGGCCTGGACCGCCTGGTGGGTCAGTGCCTCGCCTTCATCAACCTCACCCGCAACTTCCTCACCGGGGAGATCGCCATGGCCCTGCCGCCGGAACGGGTGGTGCTGGAGGTGATCGAGGATATCCCCGTGGACGGTGAACTCATCGCCGCGGTGGCCCGCCTGACCCGGGCCGGATACCGCATCGCCCTGGATGACTACGTCTTCGACGAGACCCACGCGCCCCTGCTGCACCTGGCCAGCATCGTCAAGCTGGACGTGCTGCAGTGGAGTCCAAAGGAGCTGAGGACCCTGGTGGGCCGCTTGCGGCCCTACCGGGTGCAGCTGCTGGCGGAAAAGGTGGAAACCCCCGAGCAGCTCACCTTCTGCCGCGACCTGGGGTTCGACTACTTCCAGGGCTATGGCCTCAGCCGGCCCAACGTGGTGCGGGGACCCCGGCTCATGGCCAACCAGCTGGTGGTGATGCAGCTCATGGCCCGCATCCACCAGCCGGACCTGGACCCCCGGGAACTGGAACAGCTCATCGCCAGCGATGTCTCCCTGAGCTACCAGCTCCTGCGCTTCATCAACTCCCCGTTCTTCGGCCTGGTGCGCCCCGTGGAATCCATCCACCGGGCGGTGGTCTACCTGGGAACCCGGGCCATCCGCAAGTGGATCAGCCTGATCGCCCTGCGCCGCCTGGAGAACATCCCGCCCCAGGCCATGCCCACGGCCCTGATCCGGGCGCGCACCTGCCAGACCCTGGCCCGTGCGGCGGGCATGGGTCGCCTGGACAGCTTCTTCACCGTGGGCCTGTTCTCCATCCTGGACCAACTCATCCAGCGGCCCATGGAAGAGGCCCTGCAAGACCTGCCCCTGAGCGAGGAGGTGAAACAGGCCCTGCTGCGGCAGGCCGGCCCCATGGGGGAGGCCCTGGACTGCGCCCGCGCTTTCGAGACCGATGACCCGCACCGCCCCCGCGGTTTCCGTGGCCTTTCGGAGGAGACCACCAGCCGCCTCTATCTGGAGGCGGTGGCCTGGGCATATGACCTGGAACAGCAACTGACCCCCTGAGACCGGCAGACCCCTCGCGCAACGAGATGAACGTGCGCAACTGGTACCATGGAGCCCATGCCACAGACCCCCAGCCCCCCCCTGAGCATCCGCCTGGAAGACCCGCAACGGGTGCCGGAGCACGACCCCTACCGCCTGGCCCGGATCCGCTTCGGCGCGGCGAACCGTTCCGATCCCACCTGTCCGGACACCCTGGACCTGGCCCTGCCCCCCCTCGCCCCGAACGCCCCGGTGGAGGTGTGGCGGGCGACGGAACCGGTGCACGGCGGCTTCCGGGACGGGGTGGGCTACACCTGCACGCAGCAGGTCCTGTTCGGCTGGATGCACCTGGATGAAGACCGCTTCGGCGACGACCTGGCCGCGGCCGCGGAACACGCCTATGCACGGCTCCTGGCCTTCCACCGGGAGATGGGCTTCCCCGCCCTGCTACGGGTGTGGAACTACTTCCCGCGCCTGCACGAGCGCCACCACGGCCTGGACCGCTACCAGAACTTCTGCCTCGGACGGCACCGGGCCCTGGAACGGATCCCCCTGGAGGAGGGGGACCTGCCCGCCGCCACCGCCATCGGCACCCGGGCCCCGGGGGTGTTGATCTATTTCCTCGCCGGCCGGGAGCCAGGCAGGCAGATCGAGAACCCGCGGCAGGTGAGCGCCTTCCATTATCCGGCGCGCTACGGCCCCCGCAGCCCCTCCTTCTCCCGGGCCACCCTGCGCCACTGGTCGGGCGGTCCTCACCTCTACATCTCCGGCACCGCCAGCATCGTGGGCCACGAGACCTGTCACGACGAGGTCAGCGCCCAGTTGCGCGAGATCCTGGCGAACCTGAAGGCGGTGATGCGGGCCACGGGGGAGCCACCCCTGGCGGCCCCGGAGGCCGGCCCGGAACGCCTCTCCCTGCTCAAGGCCTATGTCCGCCACGCGGCGGACGCCCAGTGGGTGCAGGCCGGGCTGGAGGCCGCCCTGGACCCCGTCCCGCCCCTGCTGCTGCTGCGGGGGGACGTCTGCCGTGAGGACCTGCTGGTGGAGATCGAGGGCCTGTATGCCTGAACTGCCGGAGGTGGAGACCACCCGCCGCGGACTCGCCCCCCACCTGGTGGGACAGCGGTTCACGCACATCCGGGTGCGCGAGCCGCGCCTGCGCTGGCCGGTGCCCCCGGACCTGGCGCAGCACCTGACGGGGCGCCCCGTGCAGGCCCTCACCCGGCGGGGCAAGTACCTGCTGATCCATGCCCCGCCGGGCATCGCCCTGTTGCACCTGGGGATGTCCGGCAGCCTGCGCCTGGTGGCGCAGGACACCCCGGCGGGGCCCCACGACCACGTGGACCTGGGCCTGGAGTCGGGCATGGTCCTGCGCCTGCACGACCCCCGCCGCTTTGGCAGCCTGCACTGGTTCGAGGCGGCGGGCCCACCCCATCCCCTGCTGGCCCGGTTGGGGCCGGAACCCCTGGAGCCGGGGTTCGACGGCCCCTACCTGTATCGCATCTCCCGGGGGCGGCGCAGCAGCATCAAGGCCCTGATCATGAACGCCCAGGTGGTGGCGGGGATCGGCAACATCTACGCCACCGAGGCCCTCTTCCTGGCCGGCATCCGACCGCGCCGGGCCGCCGGGCGGATCACCCGGGCGGAGGCCGAGCGTCTGGCGGCGGCCCTGCGCCGGGTGCTGGAGGAGGCCCTGGAACAGGGGGGCACCACCCTGCGGGACTTCCTGCGGGAGGACGGTCGCCCGGGTTATTTCGCCCAGTCCCTGCGGGCCTACGGCCGGGCCGACCATCCCTGCCCCGTCTGCCAAACCCCCATCCGGCGCATCCCACAACAGGGGCGCTCCAGCTACTACTGCCCCCGCTGCCAGCGCTGAAGCCCGGCCGAGGCCCCAAACGCCAGGAGGGGCCCGCGGGCCCCTCCTGGATGCATCCTGCGGGGATCCCCGGCAGGTGCGTCAGGCCGTGCCGCCGGTGATGCGCTGGAACTTGGCCATGAGCTCCTCCTGGGACTCCTCGTGATCCGGATCCTTGACGATGCAGTCCACCGGGCAGACCTCCACGCACTGGGGGACATCGAAATGGCCCACGCACTCGGTGCACAGGTCGGGGTTGATCACGTAGATCTCGTCCCCCGGGGTGATGGCGCCGTTGGGGCACTCGGGCTCGCACACGTCACAGTTGATGCACTCATCGGTAATCATCAGGGCCATAAGGCATTTTCCTCTTCTTCATCTCGTCAAGATCTGGTTCCAGATCCGTATCGGGTCGAGCGGCCGGTGGCGGACACGCGGCCCGTGACCGTTGCCCGTCCTGAACAACACCGCCCCGGCGGACAACCGCCCATGCTAGCGCAAGCGCGCCCGCAGCGCAGCCTCCACGTTGCCGGAGACGAAGTGTGAAACATCCCCGCCCAACAAGGCAATTTCCCTTACTAGGCTTGAGGATACGTAGGCATACTCCTCCGCGGGGGTGAGGAAGATGGTCTCCAGATCCGGGGCCAGATGCCGGTTCATGCCCGCCAGCTGGAACTCATGCTCGAAGTCCGAAACGGCGCGCAGCCCCCGCAGCAGCACCCGCGCCCCCTGCTCCTTGGCGAACCGGGCCAGCAGGCCATCAAAACCCACCACCTGCACGTGCTCCATATCCGCCAGGGTCTCCCGGGCCATGGCCACCCGCTCCTCGAGGCTGAAGGTGGGGCGCTTGGAGGGATTCGCGGCCACGGCCACCAGCACCTGGTCGAAGAGCCGCTGGGCACGGCGCACGATATCCGTGTGTCCGTGGGTGATGGGATCGAAAGTCCCGGGATAGACGACGGTCACTGACATGTCGGGTTCCGCATGGATGCAAGGAATGGATTACGGGGCATGGGCCACTCGCCGCCCCGGGCCGGGATCCTCCAGGGCCAGGCCCACCCAGAAGGCCAGGCCGAACAGGACCATGCACAGCAGGATGGACAGCTGCAGCCCCACCAGGGCCTGCAACACCCCCACCGCCACCAGGCCCAGGATGGCGGCGGCCTTGGCCGACACGCCCCAGAAGCCGAAGCACTCCGCCACCCGCCCCGCCGGGGCCATGAGCCCCACCAGGGTACGGCCGGCGGACTGGGTTGCCCCCAGACAGGCCCCCGCCAGGGCGCCCACCACCAGGAAGACGTGCTGCCCCTCCACCCCCAGCCGGTGCCCCAGCCAGGGGGTGAGGGAGATCAGCCCCACCGCCAGCATCCACAGGACCAGGGTGGCCAGGTAGACGCGCCGGGCCCCCAGACGGTCCTGCAGGTGTCCAAAGCCCAGGGCCCCGGCGGCGGCGGTGATCTGGACGATGACGAACATGGTCACCCGCACGGACTCGTCCCAGCGGATCACCTGGGCCCCGTAGATAAAGGTAAAGGCAATAATGATATAGATGGCGGCCATGGCAAAGAAGACCGACAGCAGCAACACCCCCAGATCGCGCCGGTGACCCAGGGCCTTCACCGTCCTGCGCACACGCCGCCGGCCCATGATCACATAGGCGCGCAGATGGCCCAGCCGCCGCCCCCGGCCCCGTTCCTGCAACCAGAGGAAGGTGGGCAGGGCCGCCAGCAGCAGGAAGGCGGCGGCGAAGGGCCCCACCCAGCGCACCCGGTCGAAATTCTCCGCGCTCACCTCTCCCAGCACCGCCAGGGCAAAGGCGGTGGCCAAAAGCCCCCCCAGGTAGCCCATGGCCCAGCCGAAGCCGGAGATGCGCCCCAGGGCCTCCGGGGGCCCCAGATCCGGCAGGAAGCTGGCGATGAAGGCCTCCCCCATGGAGAAGGCGAAGTTGGAGAGGATGATCAGCACCACCCCCAGCCACACCCAGCCGGGGGCGACGAAGTACAACAGGGCCGTGGTCACCGCGCTCAGGGCGTAGCTACCGAAGAGGAACCGCTTGCGGGCGGCGGAGAAGTCCATGATGGCCCCGGCCAGGGGCCCGGTGAGCACCACCAGGAGGTAGCTGGCGGCCAGGGACAGGCTCCACAGCAGGTTCCCCAGGCGATAGTCGTTGGCCGCATCCCCCACGATCACCCGCGTGAACAGGTCACCGAAGATGACGGTGATGATCAGCAGGGTGTAGGCCTGGCTGGCGAAATCGTACATCGCCCAGCCCAGGATCTCCCGCCGCTCGGCCTTGTGCATACCCCGACCCTCGCCTCTTGCGCCGTGTCAGCCTAGGGGGGCGGCCCCGGGGGCGCAAGCGCGGCGCATGCCCCCGGGGTGTGAGCCGTGTCGATTGACCCGCCACGGCCCAAAGACAACAATACCCGGCGTAGCGCCATCCATCCCAAGGATTCCCGACCTCCCGAGGAGAACGATGCCATGACCCCAAGACCCAAGACCCGCTGGGCCGCCGCCCTCGTCTGCCTGCTCACCGCGTTGCCCCTGGTCTTTGCCCCCGTACATGCGGCCATGGTGGGAACCGAACAGATGCTGCAGGGCGAAGAGGCCCGCTGGGAACGGGCGCAGTTGCTGCAGGCCCTGGACCGGGAGGCGGTGCGCGAACAGCTGTCCGCCCTGGGGGTGGATCCCGACCAAGCCGCGGAACGGGTCGCCCGGCTGAGCGATGCCGAGGTGGCCGAGCTCAACCGCCGCATGGAGGAGATGCCCGCCGGCGGCTCCAGCATCCTGGGGGTGGCCGCCTTCATCTTCGTGGTGTTCATCGTCACGGATGTCATCGGCGCCACGGACATCTTCCCCTTCGTGCGCCCGGTGGACTGACCCGTACCATCGCAGGAGCTGCGGTTTGACCGGCCTGCGGGCCCTGATCCCGATCGCCGTGCTGCTGCTGGCCGGGTGCGCCACGGCCCCGCAGACCCGCCAACTGGAACAGGCCCCGCCCCGGGACCTGCCGACGGCGGTGGAGCTGGAGCAGGTTCCTTTTCATCCCCAATCGCGCTACCAGTGCGGCCCCGCCGCCCTGGCCACCGTGCTGCAGGCCCGGGGCCGGGCGGCGGATCCCGAGGCCCTGCGGGGGGAGATCTACGTCCCCGGCCGGCGGGGCAGCCTGCAGACGGAGATCCGGGCCGCCGTGCGCGCCCGGGGGCTGGTGCCCTATCCGCTCCCTCCCCGCCTGGAGGCGCTGCTGACGGAGGTGGCCGCCGGCGAGCCGGTGCTGGTGCTGCAGAACCTGGGGCTGAGCGCCCTGCCCCGCTGGCATTATGCCGTGGTGGTGGGCTTCGACCTGGAGCGGCGCCGCATCCTCCTGCGCTCCGGCACGCGCCGCCGTCATGTCACGGCCCTGTCCACCTTCGAGCGCACCTGGCAACGGGGTGGGGGATGGGGGATCGTGATCCGGGACCCGGGCTCACCCCCCGTCTCCGCCCGACCCCTCCCCTGGCTGCGGGCCGCCCTGGAACTGGAGGAGACGGGCCAGCGCCGGCAGGCCCTGCGGGCCTACGCCGCCGCCGTGACCCGATGGCCCGGGGAGCCGGCGTCCTGGTTCGCACTGGGCAACGCCTTCCACGCCCTCAAGCGCCCCGCCGCGGCCGCGGCGGCCTATCGGCGGCTCATCCAAAACGCCCCGGACACCGCGTCCGCCTGGAACAATCTGGCCCATGCCCTGCAAGCGGCCGGATGCCCGGAAACGGCGCGGCAGGCGGCGGGCTGCGCCCTGATGCTGGCACCGGAGGATCCGGTGTACCGCCAGACCCGGACGGCGCTGGCAGCGGCCGGGGGCGGAGCCTGCGCCGCACCCTGCCCCGCCCTGCCGCCCTGCCCCGTACCCGTTGCCGACGAGCAGGATCAGGCCCCGTACCAGAGCACCGCGAAGTAGTGGCATACCGTACCGGCCATGACGAACAGGTGCCAGACGAAATGCCCGTAGGGCAGGTACCGGTCTAAAGCGAAGAAGACCACTCCGCCGGTATAGGCCAGCCCCCCCGCCAGCAGCCAGAGCAGACCCGGCAGGGGCATGAGCCGGTAGAGGGGCACGATGGCGATGAGCACCAGCCAGCCCATGAGCAGGTAGAGGCCGGTGGAGAGCACCGGATGGGGGATGCCGTTGAAGGACTTGAGCAGCACCCCCAGGCCCGCCAGGGTCCAGACCAGACCGAATAGGGTCCACCCCCAGGGACCGCCCAGGATCCCCAGGGTGAAGGGGGTGTAGGTGCCAGCGATGAGCAGGAAGATGGCCGAGTGGTCCAGGACGCGGAAGACCCGCTTGGCCCGACCCACCGGTGGCACGGCGTGATAGAGGGTGGAGGCCAGGTAGAGCAGGACCATGGTGGTGGAAAAGATCGCCGCCCCCACGACGAACCCGGCGCTGCCGGTACCAACCGCCTCCAGCAGCAGGAAGGGGATCCCCGCCAACGCCGCCAGCAGGGCCAGGCCGTGGCTGAAGGTATTGGCCAGCTCCTCGCCCCGGGTATAGGGACGTTCGGGGAAGGCTTCCGTGGACACCATGATGCGCGTTCTCCCGCCTGGTTCTGGGTGGCCGCCGCAGGCCTGCGGCGGCCGTATGAACATACACCCGCCGGGTCCGGATTCGCAATTGACCGCCAAGACCTCTATCATGTGCCCCCTGCAACACCTCCGGGCGCCCCGCCCAACTGCGGCGGCGGACCCGCGGCATCCGCATCCTCCCCCGGCCATGTCTCATGGGCACCGGGCCCCATCACGGCCCGACCGACGCCGGCGGAGCGCGTCACATCGTACCCGGGCCGTTGCCCCGGGCGCCCGTCCGCTTCCAACCCACATCAGGAGTTCCAATGTCTGCTCTCATCTGCGGTTCCTACGCCTTCGACACCATCATGGTCTTCCCCGACCGCTTCAAGAACCACATCCTCCCGGAGAAGGTGCACATGCTCAACGTGTCCTTCCTGGTCCCGGCGATGCGGCGGGAATTTGGCGGATGCGCCGGCAACATTGCCTACAACCTGAAGCTTTTAGGGGGGGACCCGGTTCCCATGGCCACCGTCGGCGCGGATTTCGATGTCTACGCCGAGTGGCTGGACAAGTGCGGCATCCAGCAGAAGCACATCACGGTGGTGCCGGAGCACTACACCGGCCAGGCCTTCATCACCACCGACCAGGACGATAACCAGATCACCGCCTTCCACCCCGGCGCCATGGGGGAATCCCACCGCAATCGCGTGACCGATGCCAGCGGCATCACCCTGGGCATCGTCTCCCCCGACGGCCGCGACGGCATGATCCAGCATGCCCAGCAGTTCGCCGAGGCGGGGATCCCGTTCATCTTCGACCCGGGCCAGGGCATGCCCATGTTCGATGGCGACGACCTGCGCCGCTTCGTGGAACAGGCCACCTACGTCACCCTGAACGACTACGAGGCCCAGCTCATGAGCGAGCGCACCGGCTGGAGCCATGAAGAGCTGGCCCGCCACGTGAAGGCCCTGATCATCACCCGCGGGGGGGACGGCTCCACCATCTACACCGAGGGGCAGCAGATCCAGATCCCCTCCGCCCCCATCCAGGGGATCAAGGATCCCACGGGCTGCGGCGATGCCTACCGCGCCGGACTGCTCTGGGGCCTGCTCAACGGCCTGGACTGGGAGACCACGGGCCGGGTCGCCTCCCTCATGGGGGCCATCAAGATCGAGCACCTGGGGCCGCAGAACCACGCCCCCAGCCGCGCCGACATCGAGGCCCGCTTCAAGGAGGCCTTCGGCCGCGAGATGTGATGCCCAAGGGGAGGTGTCCCCGGCATGGCCGGGGCATCTCCCCCCAGATGCAGCGCCCCCGCGCAGGGGGCCCTCAGGGCGACGGGTGTGCCTTTTGGCCGGCACGGTCGAGCCGGGTCCCTTCCAGCGGGACGCCGTGAATACCTCCCTGTAGGCTCGCGCGCCGCCTCCCTGCGGCGCACGCCCGCTTCCAGGGACCCGGCTCGACCTCCTACCCCACGGCGCGATCCGCCCTTAAAGGGCCCCCTGCGCGGGGGCGCTGCACTGAACCTATCCGCCCAAGGCCAGGATCGCCGTGGCCACGGCGAAATAGAGCAGGATCCCCCCCACGTCGGAGATGGACGTCACCAGCGGCGCGCTGGCCGTGGCTGGATCCAGCCTCAGGCGGGTCAGCACCAGCGGCAGCAGCAGCCCCACCAGACTGCCCAGGACCACCACCAGCACCATGGCCACGGCCACCGCCAGCCCCACCTGGGGCCCGGCCAACCATACCGCCGCAAGCCACACCGTCCCCCCCAGGGTCAGACCCAGGGCACCGGAGACCAGCAACTCCTTGCCCAGCAGACGCAACCAATCCCGGGACTGGACCTCCCCCGTGGCCAGGGATCGCACCAACAGGGTCGAGGCCTGGGAGCCGGCGTTGCCGCCGGTGGCGATCACCAGGGGCAGGAAGAACACCAGGGCCACCACCGCCTCGATGGAACGCTCGAACAGGGAGATCACCGCCCCGCTGATCAGGTTGACGAATACCAGGATGATCAGCCACCCCACCCGCTTGCGGTAGAGCAGCCCCAGGGCGGCATCCTTCAACCCCGGGGCGATGGGCCCGACGCTGCCCATGCGCAGGAAATCCTCCGTGGTCTCCTCGGTGACCACATCCATGACATCGTCCACGGTGAGGATCCCCACCAGCACATCCCGTGCATCCACCACCGGCAGGACCTCCAGGTCGTAATGACGGATGAGCCAAGCCGCCTCCTCCTGGTCCGTATCCACCCGGGTGGAGATCACCTCCTCCTGAAGCAGGCTGTCCACCCGCCGCCGCGGCGAGCCCACCAGCAGATCCCGGAGCCGGACCGTCCCCAGGAGGTGCCCCGCGTCATCGGTGACGAAGACCACATTGACCGTCTCGCTTTGTTCGTACTCGCTGCGCAGGTGATCCAGGGCCTGGCCCAGGGTCCAGCCGGGACGCACCGCCAGGAACCCCGGGGTCATGCGCCGGCCCGCGCTCTCCCGGGGATAGGAAAGCAACTGGCGCACCAGACGCCGGCGATCCCCCGGCAGCAGCGCCAGCAGGGCCGCGGTCTCCGACTCCGGCAGGCCATCCAGCAGGGCCGCCACATCATCGAAGGACACCCGCGCCAGGATCCGGGTCCGTTCGTCGTCGTTCAGGATCTCCAGCAAACCCCGCTGCTGCTCCAGGGGGAGATAGGAAAAGACATCCGGCGCCCGCTCCGGGGCCAGGGCACGGATCAGCCGGACCCCCTCCTCCGGGGCCAGCCCGGCCGCCAGGGCGGCCACGTCCTGGTCCTGCAGCCCCTCCAACAGGGGGGCCAGTTCCGCACGCGCCTCCTCCCCGAGCCGCCGCCTCAGGTCCTCGAAATCCAGGGGTTCGGTCATCTCCACCGGCATCTTCCCGCAGTCTTGGGTCCAGGATTCTCAGGCATGGAGGCGGGCCACTTCACCCCCCCAGGCCCAGCACGGCCGTGGCCAGGCCGAAATAGATGAAGATCCCCGCCACGTCGGCGATGGAGGTCACCAGGGGGGCACTGGAAGTGGCCGGATCCAGTCTCAGGCGGGACAGCACAAACGGCAGGATCATGCCCACCATGCTGCCCACCAGCACCACCAACAGCATCGCCAGGGACACCACCAGGGCGATCTCCCCCCCGCCGCGCCAGAACCCCAGGGCCGCCACGGTAAGGGCCATGGTCCCCCCCAGGGCCGCGGCCACCCCCAGTTCCTTCCCCCAAAGGCGCAGCCAGTCCTTTGGCTGCACCTCGCCGGTGGCCAGGGATCGCACCATGAGGGTGGCCGACTGGGCGCCTGCATTGCCGCCACCGGCGATGATCAGGGGCAGGAAGAACACCAGCACCACCACCGCCTCGATGGCCGCCTCATAGGCGGAGATCACCATGCCCCCCAGGATGTTCACCGCCACCAGCACCAGCAGCCAGAAGATGCGCTTGCGGTACAGCAGCCCGGGGTGGGCATCCCGCAGGCTCAGGCTCATGGTCCCCACGCTGCCCATGCGGTGGAAATCCTCGGTGGTCTCCTCCTGCTCCACGTCGAAGACATCGTCCACGGTGATCACCCCCAGGAGCTCTCCGGCCTCGTCCACCACCGGCAGGGCGGGTAGATCGTAGTGGCGCATGGTGCGCAGGGCCTCCTCCTGGGGCTCATCGGCACGGATGGACACCAGGTTGCGGGCCATGAGGCCCTCCACGGGGCTGTCCAGATCCGCCTTGAGGAAATACTTGAGGGGCAACACCCCCTGCAGCACCCCGTCCTCGTCGGTGACATAGACCAGGTTCACCGTCTCCCCCACCTCCACCTGGTCGCGCAGATGCTCCAGGGCCCGGGCCATGGTCCAGTGCGGGCGCACGCTCACCACCGCCGTGGTCATGAGGCGTCCGCAGCTGTCCTCCGGATAGCCCAGCAGGGTCAGGGCACGGCGGATGGAACGAAACGGCAGCAACCGCAACAGGCGGCGCACCTGCTCTTTTGGCAGGTCCTCCAACAGGGCGGTGAGGTCATCCGGCAACATCTCGGAGAGGAGGAAGCGCCCCTCCGCCGCCGAGATCTGTTCGATCAGTTGCAGCTGATGATGGGGGTCCAGATAGGAGAACACGTCCACGCGCCGCCCCGGGGCCAGGAGGCGGAAGACCTCGCGGCGGGGATCCGGCTCCAGGGCCATGAGCACATGGGCGATGTCCTGGATGCGCATCTCGTCCAGACGTTGACGCAGACCGGTGAGATCGGCCTGCTCCAGGCATTCAAGGACCACATCCAGATCATGTTCGTGGGGGGCTGGCATGGCGATGTACCGGATTCAGGCGGACGGCGTTCACGGGAGGCATCGGAGCAGAGGAAGTCCCCAGCACAGGATGCCACGGTGGCATGACGGGAGGATGGCCCCGCCTCAAACACGGGAAGGCCGTCTCTCCGTCAGCCCGTCCCGGGCACGCCGCCGCTGACGCGGCAAGGCCTGCAGCAGGGGACGCCGCCGCTCCTGCGGCAGCCGCTCACACAGGCGGATCACGGTGGCCGCCGGCAGCCCGCTGCCCAGCCTGCGCAGCTCATCGGGCTCCATGGAGTGCAGGACCCGGATCTGCGAGGCCTCCGCCAGCGCCAGGAAGGCGAGGCGCGCCGTGCCGAAGGCGCCTCGGCGCCAGGCGCGGGTCACCTCCTCCGCCTGCGGCTCCAGGGGTGCGGCCCGGGCCGGATCGGTGGCAGCCGCCGGGGAACGGCGCAACGGACCGAAGATGCGGGTGATGTTGTGGGTGATTCGGGTCATGGTGCTCTCCTCCGCCGCCTCAGGCGGGTTGCGGTGACGACGCGCAGCCACACGGGCCGCAGGGCATGCGCGGGAGGAGAGGTCCGGGTTTTCCGGGGAAAGGGCTGCACGGGAAAGGGACGGTGTCATCCCCACCCGCCCCGCGGTTGGGCCCGCGGAGCCTGTGATGCATACCTCGAGAGAAGTTCGGGCTTCCCCGGAACCGGCCGTGCCGGATCGTCCAGGGCGCCCGTGGGGCGGGATCACCGCGTCCGGGAGGCCCCCTGGAGATGCGTGCGGCACGCCGGCAGAAGGCCCTGGACGGCCTCGCCACGCATGCGGCTACAACAACTGTCCATCGACAATCAAGCCTCTGTTGCCTCAGAAGTCCCGGCGGACACTCCGCCGGAAGCGGAATCTTACCTCCCGTGGGCGGGGTTTGGAAGTCCCTCCCCCAGGGCCGCCAAAAGGCCGGCCATGTCCCCGGGCAGGGGCACCTCCCAGCTCACCCGCTCCCCCGAAAGGGGATGCTCCAGGCTCAGGCGGGCGGCGTGCAGGGCCTGGCGGTGAAAACCCTGCAGGGCCGCAAGGGCCGCCTCCCCCAGACCCGGGGGCGGGCGCATGCGTCCGCCATAGACGGGATCGCCGACGATGGGATGGCGCAGGTGGGCCATGTGCACCCGGATCTGGTGGGTACGCCCCGTCTCCAGGCGCACCCGCAGCAGGGTGAAACCGTTCAGACGGGCCTCCACCCGGTAATGGGTTACGGCGAAACGCCCCCCCGCGACCACGGCCATGCGCTTGCGGTCCACGGGATGGCGCCCCACGGGGGCCTCGATGCGGCCGCCAGCCACCGGCTCCCCCTGCACCAGGGCCAGGTACTCCCGCCCCATGGTGCGGGCCTGCAACTGGCGCACCAGCTCGGTGTGGGCCTCCAGGGTACGGGCCACCACCAGCAGCCCGGAGGTATCCTTGTCCAGGCGGTGCACCAGACCCGCCCGGGGCAAGGCACCCACCTCCGGGGCGTGGTGCAGCAGGGCATTGAGCAGGGTGCCGCTGGGATGCCCCGCCGCCGGATGCACCACCAGACCCGCCGGCTTGTGGATCACCAGCAGGGCCGCGTCCTCGTGCACGATATCCAGGGGCAGGTCCTCGGCGGGATCCTGCGCGGCGGTCTCCAGGACCGCCCGGATGGCCACCACCTCACCACCGGCCACCCGGTCGCGGGGACGGCGCACCTGCCCCGCCACCTGCACCCGGCCGGTATCGATCCACTGGCGGATGCGGCTGCGGGAATAGTCGGGGAAGACCCGGGCCAGGGCCGCGTCCAGTCGCTGCCCGGCCAGGTCCTCGGGGATGCGGGCATCCAGTTCGATGCGTTCGGTGCTCATGCCCTGCCCTCTCCCGCCCCAGGGCCTGAAGACCGCGATGCCGCAGGTCGGTTATACTCGTGGATCTCGATCATTCGCATCCCATGGTTCCCATGTCTGCTGTTGCACGCCTCATCTTTTTGGCCCTGCTGCCGCTCCTAGCGGTGGGTTGTGCCGCCATGGGCCAGGACCCCAAGGAGGATTGGTCCGCCCAGCGCTTTTACCAGGAGGCCCAGGCCGCCCTGGAGCGGGGCAATTACGAGCAGGCCGTATCCCATTACGAGACCCTGGAGGCCCGCTACCCCTTCGGGCCCTATGCCCAGCAGGCGCAACTGGAGATCGCCTACGCCTACTACAAGGCCCAGGAGCCGGAGATGGCCCTGGCCGCCATCGACCGCTTCCTGCGCATGAACCCCCGCCACCCCCATGTGGACTATGCCTACTACCTGCGGGGACGGGTGAACGCCGGCCCCGAGCAAGGCATCCTGGACCGCCTGTTCAACCGCGACCCGGCGCGGCGCGATGCCCACCCCCTGCAACAGGCCTTCGAGGACTTCGGTATCGTGGTACGCCGCTATCCGGACAGCCGCTATGCCAAAGACGCCCGCGCGCGCATGATCCACCTGCGCAACCAGCTGGCGGCCCACGAGATCCACGTGGCCGAGCACTACATGCGCCGCGGCGCCTGGCTGGCCGCAGCCCGGCGCGGGGCCTACGTGGTGGAACACTACGCCGGGGCCGAGGCAGTGCCCGATGCCCTGGAGGTCATGGTGCGGGCCTACCGGCACCTGGGCCTGGAGGACCTTTCGCAGGACGCCCTGCGGGTCCTGGAGGAGAACTTCCCGGAGCGGGCCTCAAGGCTGCGGCAGGCGGCCCGCTCCACCGCGCAGGATGAAGGCTGACCCACACCACGAGGAGAACGCGGGCATGTGGAATTTCTTTCAGACGGTCCGGCACCGCCATTCCGTGCGCCGCTATCAGACGGACATGCCGGTGGAGCCGGAAAAGCTGCATGCCATCCTGGAGACGGCGGTGGCCGCCCCTTCGGCCGGGGACCTGCAGTCCTACCGTATCGTCAGCGTGAGCGACCCGCAGCTGCGCGAGCGGCTCATGCACGCCGCCAATGGCCAGGACTTCGTGGCCCAGGCCCCGGTCACCCTGGTCTTCTGCACCGATGCCGAGCGTGCCGGGCAACAGTACGGCCAGCGGGGGCGGGACCTGTTCGCCCTGCAGGACGCCACCATCGCCGCCGCCTACGCCCAGCTGGCCGCCGTGGCCGCGGGCCTCGGATCCACCTGGGTGGGCTTCTTCGACGAGGCGGCCGTGCTGCAGGCGCTGGAACTGCAACCGGGGCTGCGGCCCGTGGCCCTGCTGTGCATCGGCTACCCGGCGGAGCTGCCGGAGGAGTCCCACCGGCGGCCCCTGGATGAGGTGGTGAGCCGCCGCTAGGCGGCCCCGCCCTCAGAGGGCGTCGCTGTTCTCCTCGCCGGTGCGGATGCGGATGGCCCGCTCCATGTCACTGACGAAGATCTTGCCGTCGCCGATCTTGCCGGTGCGCGCGGCCTTGATGATGGCCTCGACGCAGGCATCCACGAGGCCGTCATCCACGCCGATCTCCAGCTTCACCTTGGGGATGAAATCCACCACGTATTCGGCACCGCGATAGAGCTCGGTATGGCCCTTCTGCCGCCCGAAGCCCTTCACCTCGGTGGCGGTGAGGCCGGTGACGCCGATCTCCATCAGCGCCTCGCGCACGTCCTCGAGCTTGAACGGCTTGATGATGGCTTCGATCTTCTTCATGGAATTGGTTTTCCTGAGCAGTCATGGAAGCGGCCAACATGCCACAAGCGGATTATTTTAGCAGCCGCCCATAGCCGGATGTAATGGGATAGCGCCGGTCCTTGCCGAAGGCGCGGCGCGTCACCCGCACCCCCGGCGGGGCCTGGCGGCGCTTGTACTCATTGCGCAGCACCAGACCGATGACGCGGCGCACCACGGCCGCATCGAAGCCCGCCTCGACGATCTGGCCGAAGGACTGGTCCTGCTCCACGAAGCGCTCCAGGATGGGATCCAGCACTGCGTAGGGCGGCAGGCTGTCCTCGTCCTGCTGCCCCGGGGCCAGTTCCGCCGAGGGCGGGCGATCGATGACCCGCTGGGGGATGGCCGGCCCCCGGGCGTTGCGGAACCGGGCCAGGCGGTAGACCCAGAGCTTGGAGACGTCCTTGAGGGGGGCGAATCCCCCGGCCATGTCCCCGTAGAGGGTGGCATAGCCCACGGCCAGTTCGCTCTTGTTGCCGGTGGTGAGGAGCATGCGCCCGGTCTTGTTGGAGAAGGCCATGAGGATGGTGCCCCGGCAGCGGGCCTGGATGTTCTCCTCGGTGGTGTCCGCCGCCAGCCCGGAGAAGGCCTCCGCCAGACTGTCCATGAAGGCCTCCACCATGGGGGCGATGGGGATCTCGCGAAAGTGCACCCCCAGCAGCCGCGCCTGGGCGCGGGCATCCTCCCGGCTCATGTCGGCGGTGTAGCGGTAGGGCATCATGATGGCCTCCACCGCCTCCGGCCCCAGGGCGTCCACGGCGATGCACAGGGCCAGTGCCGAATCGATGCCGCCGGAGAGCCCCAGTACCACCCCCTTGAAGCCGTTCTTGTTGACGTAGTCCCGCACCCCCAGGACCAGGGCGTCGTAGAGGCTGGCCTCGGGGGGCTGGGGCGGGGCCATCACCCCGCCGCGGAGATGCACCCGCCCGTCCTCCCGGTGCACCTCCAAAAGTGCCCGGTGTTCCCGCCAGGGGGGCGCCGCCAGGCACAGTTGGCCGCTGGCGTCCATGGCCAGGGAATGACCGTCGAACACCAGCTCGTCCTGCCCCCCCACCAGATTGACGTAGACCACCGGCAGACCCGTCTCCCGCACCCGGGCCTGCAACACCTGGACCCGTTCATCGTGCTTGCCCAGGTGATAGGGCGAGGCGTTGATATTGAGGATCAGTTCGGCCCCCGCCTCCCGGGCCCGGGTCGCCGGCCCCGGTGCCCAGATGTCCTCGCAGACGGTCACCCCCATGGGGATACCGCCTATCTCCACGACACAGGCCTCCCGTCCTGGATGGAAGTAGCGTTTCTCGTCGAAGACGCTGTAGTTGGGCAGGATCTGCTTGTCATAGCGCGCCACCACGCCCCCATCCCGCAGGAGCACGGCGCTATTGAACAGTCCCTGTTCATCCTCCATGGGCAGCCCCAGCAGGCAGTCGATGCCCCGAGTCTCCCGGGCCAGCTGTTCCAGGGCACGGGAGACCCGCTGCAACAGGCTTTTGCGCAGCAGCAGATCCTCCGGTGGATAGCCGGTGAGGGCCAGTTCGGGGAACATCACCAGGGTGGCCCCATCCCGGTCCCGGGCCTCGCGGGCGGCGGCGATGATGCGCTCGGCATTGCCTTCCACGTCGCCCACCAGGAGGTTCACCTGGGCCAGGGCGATCCGGATCGTCTGGGGCATGTGCGGGTCAGGGGATCGGTCCATGGCGGTATGCAGTCAAGGGAGGATAGGGCCCCACCCGGGAACGGGATCGGGACCGGAGTTGCGGGCCGGTTGCGGGGGGATCAGGCCAGCAGGGCCTGCATCTGCCGACCCATGTCCGCCGGGGAGCGCACCACCGTCACACCGGCCGCTTCCAGGGCGGCGAACTTCTGGTCTGCCGTGCCCTGCCCCCCGGAGACGATGGCCCCGGCATGGCCCATGCGCCGCCCCGGGGGTGCCGTCACGCCGGCGATGTAGGCCACCACCGGCTTGGTGACATGGGCGCGGATGTAATCGGCGGCGGCCTCCTCGGCGGTGCCGCCGATCTCCCCCACCAGGATGATCCCCTCGGTGCCCTCGTCCTGCTGGAAGCGCTCCAGGCAGTCCACGAAATCCATGCCCTGGATGGGATCGCCGCCGATGCCCACGCAGGTGCTCTGGCCGAGCCCGGTCTCCGTGGTCTGCTGCACCGCCTCGTAGGTGAGGGTGCCGGAGCGGGAGACGATGCCCACCCGGCCGGGGGTATGGATATGGCCCGGCATGATGCCGATCTTGCACTCCCCGGGGGTGATGATGCCGGGGCAGTTGGGTCCGATGAGGTGTACCTCCCGCCCTTGCAGGGCGGTGCGCACCTGGAGCATGTCCAGCACCGGGATCCCCTCGGTGATGCAGACGATGACCCGAATGCCGGCGTCCGCCGCCTCCAGGATGGCGTCGGCGGCGAAGGCGGCCGGCACATAGATCATGGTGGCCTCGGCCCCGGCCTGTTCCACGGCCTCGTACACGGTATCGAACACCGGCAGTCCCAGGTGACGCTGCCCCCCCTTGCCGGGGGTGACCCCCCCCACCATGCGGGTGCCGTAGGCAATGGACTGCTCGGAATGGAAGGTCCCCTGCCGGCCGGTGAAGCCCTGGCAGATGACCCGGGTGTGCTTGTCGATCAGGATGCTCATGGAAGGTCCGCGTCGGCCTCGTCGTCGCATGCGGCACGGGCGCCGCCCTGGGTGTGTCGCGCCCCGGATCAGCCCCCGGCCGCCTCCACCACCCGGCGGGCCCCGTCGGTGAGGCCCCGGGCGGTGATGATGTTGAACCCGCTCTCCGCCAGCAGGCGCCGCCCCTCCTCCACCTTGGTGCCCTCCAGGCGCACCACCACCGGCACCTCCACGTGCACCTCCTGCACCGCGGCGATGATGCCCTCGGCGATGAGGTCGCAGCGCACGATGCCCCCGAAGATGTTGACGAAGACGGCACGCACCGCATCGTCGGAGAGGATCAGCTTGAAGGCCTCACTCACTCGGGCCGCGGTGGTGCCGCCACCCACGTCCAGGAAGTTGGCGGGGGCACCACCGTGCAACTGGATCAGGTCCATGGTGGCCATGGCCAGACCGGCGCCGTTGACCATGCAGCCGATGTTGCCGTCCAGGCGCACGTAGTTGAGTTCGTGCTCCCGGGCCCGGGCCTCGCGGGGGTCCTCCTGACGCATATCCCGCAGCAAAGCCAGGTCGGAACGGCGGTACAGGGCGTTGTCGTCCACGTTGACCTTGGCGTCCAGGGCCACCAGCGCCCCGTCCCCCGTCACCACCAGGGGGTTGATCTCCACCAGGCTGGCGTCGCTGGAGATGAACAGTTCATAGAGGCGGGTGAGCAGGTCCGTGAAGGCGGCCACCTGCCCCCCCTCCAGCCCCAGGGCGAAGGCGGCGCGGCGTCCCTGGTAGGGCATGAGCCCGGTCACCGGATCCACATGCAGGGTCAGCAGCCGCTCCGGGGTGCGGGCGGCCACCTCCTCGATGTCCATGCCCCCGGCATCGGAGACCACCACCGCCACCCGTCCGGGACCTCGGTCCACCAGCAGGCTGACATAGAGTTCCCGGCGGATGTCGGTGAGGGTCTCCACCAGGACCTGGTCCACCGGCAAGCCCCGGCCACCGCTCTGGGGGGTGACCAGATCGCTGCCCAGCAGCTGATCCACCGCCTCGCGCAGGGCCCCGGGACCGGACACCCGGCGCACACCCCCGGCCTTGCCGCGGCCTCCGGCATGAACCTGGGCCTTGACCACCCAGGCATCCCCCCCCAGCCGACGGGCGGCCGCCTCCGCCTCGGCGACATCGTCCACGCACACCCCCTGCGGCACCGGGATGCCGTAGCGGCCCAGCAGGGCCTTGGCCTGAAACTCGTGCAGGTTCATGGATTCGCAGTATCCAAGGGATGGATTTTGCTGACAACCACCGACCACGTCCCGGCCGGGGGATTCACCGCCAACGCCGTTTCTGTAGTACCTTTTGCCACATCACTCAAACCGGCTCACGCGACCGATGCACATCCTGTTTCTCATCGCCTCTCTCGTGCTGCTGTTCATGGTGGTCCGCCTGCTGCTGCGCACCCCCGATGTGAAGCGACCCACGCCGGGCCAGCTGGGCAGCCGCAGGATGGTGCGCTGCGACTACTGCGGGCTGCATGTGCCCGAGGAGGAGGCCGTGCGCGACGGCGATCGGGCATACTGCTCCGAGGACCACCGCCGTCTCGCCATGACCCCAGAGTCTACACGAGAATAACGGCCCCTGCCGCCACCCCTCGAACGCATCCGGGCCATGCGCGGCGACACGCCCCAGGGCCTCACCGCGGGACGCTCGCCGGAGGAGACCTGGCGGGCACTGCGCCTGTTTTCCTTCTATCGCCTCTTCGTCGCCGGACTCCTGCTGGCCCTGATGCTCCTGGGCACGGGCCCGGAGGCCCTGGGCAGCAGCCACCCGCGCCTCTTCCTCGCCGCCGCCGCCCTCTACGTGGCCCTGAGCCTGGCCTTCGGCACCGGGGCCCGCCTGCGGCGTCCCGCAGCGGATCTGCAGATCCCCCTCCAGGGCACGGCCGATGTGCTCTTGATCACCGTCCTGACCCACGCCAGCGGCGGCGTCGACAGTGGCCTGGGCATGCTGGCCATCCCGGCCGTGGCGGGCCTGGCCCTGCTGGCACCGGGCCGCCCCGCCCTCTTCTTCGCCGCCCTGGCCTCGCTGGCGCTGCTGATCTCCCAGCTGCGCATCGGCCTGACCCAGCCCTCCGAGGACGCCGGACTCACCCAGGCCGGCCTGCTGGGGGCCGGGCTCTTCGCCACCGCCCTGCTGGCCCTGGTGCTCTCGCGGCGGGCGCGGGAGAGCGAGGCCCTGGCGCGGCGCCACAGCATTGACCTGGCCAACCTGGCCGAACTCAACGCCCACATCATCGAACGCATGCAGTCGGGCATCATCGTGGTCAACGACGACGGCCAGGTCTATCTCATCAACGAGGCGGCCTGGGCCCTGCTGGGGCACCCGGCCGCCACAACGCCGCATCGCCTGGCGCGACTCGCCCCCGGGGTGGAGGCGGCCTGGCGCCGCTGGCTGCAGGCGGCCCCCGCGGGCCAGGACCTGCACACCATCCCCGCCGACGCCCGGGGCCCGGAGTTGCGGGTGCGCTTCACGCGACTGGGGGTGGACCGGGCCGTGGGCACCCTCATCTTCATGGAGGACACGGCGGAGCTTCGCCGCCAGATGCAGGCGGCGAAACTGGCCTCCCTGGGGCGCCTGACCGCCAGCATCGCCCACGAGATCCGCAACCCCCTGGGGGCCATCAGCCACGCCGCGCAGCTGTTGGGGGAGTCCGAAACCCTGGAGGCCCCGGACCGCCGGCTGGCGGGGATCATCCAGGACCAGAGCCGGCGCATGAACCGCCTCATCGAGAACGTCCTGGGGTTGTCGCGGCGCGCCGCCCCCCGCTCGGAGACCCTGGACCTGGGCCCCTGGCTGGAGACCTTCGCACGGGACTTCCGCGCCCATCATCACCTGACACCGGCCCAGCTGGAGGTGCGCCTCGGGCCCGAGGTCCTGCAGGCGCGCTTCGACCCGGAACAACTGCACCAGGTGCTCTGGAACCTGTGCCTGAATGCCCTGCGTTACGGCACCCGGGATGGGGAGCCGCCACAGATCCGTATCCAGGGGGGCATGGACACCCCCGCTTCCCGCCCCTTCGTGGACGTCCAGGACGCAGGCCACGGGGTCCGCCCCGCCATCCTGCGCCAGCTCTTCGAGCCCTTCGTCACCTCCGGCACCCGGGGTACGGGACTCGGTCTGTACATTGCCCGGGAGCTGTGCGAAAACAACGGGGGGACACTGGAATACCTCCCGCTGCCCACGGGCGGCAGCTGCTTTCGCATCCGCTTCCCCGCACAGGAGCCGCGCGGGTCCGTCCCGCCCGCCTGAGCCAAGGCCGACGTCACCCCTATGGGCATCCGCAACGTTCTGATCATCGATGACGAACCCGACATCCGGGAGTTGCTGGAGATCACCCTGGGGCGGATGAAACTGCAGACCCGCGCCGCCAACTCATTGTCCCAAGCCCGGGGGTTTCTGGAGAGCGACCACTTTGACCTGTGCCTCACCGACATGCGCCTGCCGGACGGGGACGGCATCGAACTGGTGCAATACATCCAGGAACGCCATCCCCGATTACCGGTGGCGGTGATCACGGCCTACGGCTGCGTGGACACCGCGGTACAGGCCCTCAAGGCCGGGGCCTTCGATTTCGTCTCCAAGCCGGTGGAACTCAAGACCCTGCGGGACCTGGTGCACACGGCGCTCAAGCTCTCCGGGGAAGGGAAGGGCACGCCATCGCCCGGCGAGGGGGAGGGGGAACCCCTGTTGGGGGATGCCCCGGCCATGCGCCGGCTGAAGGAGACCCTGACCAAGCTGGCGCGCAGCCAGGCCCCGGTCTATATTCTCGGGGAGTCCGGCAGCGGCAAGGAGCGGGTGGCCCGGGAGATCCACCGCCGGGGTCCGCGGGCGGACCAGCCGTTCGTTCCGGTGAACTGCGGCGCCATCCCCACCGAATTGATGGAGAGCGAGTTCTTCGGCCACGTCAAGGGGAGCTTCACCGGGGCCACCGCCGACCGGCCCGGGCTCTTCCAGGCCGCCCACGGCGGTACCCTGTTCCTCGACGAGGTGGCGGAACTGCCCCTGCACATGCAGGTGAAACTCCTGCGGGCCATCCAGGAACGGGCGGTGCGGCCGGTGGGGGCCCAGACGGAGACCGCCACGGACGTGCGCATCCTCTCCGCCTCCCACAAAGACCTCACCCAGGAGGTCCAGGCGGGCCGGTTCCGCCAGGACCTCTTCTACCGGCTCAATGTGATCGAGCTGCGGGTGCCCAGCCTGCGGGAGCGCATGGAGGACCTGCCGCAACTGGCGGAACATATCCTGGAGCGCCTGGCGCAACGCGCGGCGGAGGGGCGCCGGCGGCTCAGCCCCGAGGCCCTGGCGCGGCTGGAGCGCTACGACTATCCCGGCAACGTGCGCGAGCTGGAAAACATCCTGGAGCGGGCGGCTACCCTCTCGGACGGGGCGCTCATCGGCCCCCAGGACCTGCAGTTTCCCAGTGCCGTGGAGCCCCCCCCTGCCCGGGCCTGCGGGGAACCCCTGGAGGCACGGCTGGCATCGGAGGAGAAACAGGCCCTCCTCCAGGCCCTGGAGCGCAGTGGCGGCGAGGCCGACGCCGCGGCCCGTCTGCTGGGCCTGACCCGGCGCCAGATGCGTTTTCGCCTGAGACAGTTGGGGCTTCACCATGACTGACGCCGCCGGACACGCGACCACGGCCGTGTGAAGCCCCCGCCCCCAATCCATACCCAGAACGGTCCACCATGTCGACACCCGCCAGCTCCCTGCCCCTCAGCGGCCTCGCCCGCAGACTGGTCCAGGACGGACTCCTCAACGAATCCGACGCCAACCGGGCCATGGAACAGGCGCGCAAGAAGCGCGTCCCCCTGGTGGCCTGCCTGGTGGACGAGAAGCTGGTGAACGCCCGCGACCTGGCCCAGGCGGCCTCGGAGGAATTCGGCACCCCCGTATTCGACCTGGAGGCCCTGGACCGGGAGCACCTGCCCCGCAACCTGGTGGACGAGAAGCTGGTGCGCCAGCACCAGGCCCTGCCCCTGTACCGCCGGGGCAACCGGCTGTTCGTGGGCCTGGCCGATCCCATGAACCTCACCGCCCTGGATGAGATCAAGTTCAACACCGGCATCGCCACCGAGCCGGTGCTGGTGGAACAGGACAAGCTCACCCGGCTCATCGAAGACAGCCTCAACGACTCCCGCAGCATGATGGAAGGCCTCATGGACGAGGACCTGGACGACCTCCAGCTCAAGAGCGATGAGGACGACAAGGGACCGGAGGTCTCCGAGAGCGAGCTGGACGACACCCCGGTGGTGCGCTTCGTCAACAAGGTCATGCTGGATGCCATCAACAAGAAGGCCTCGGACATCCACTTCGAACCCTACGAGCGGGAATTCCGGGTGCGCTTTCGCATGGACGGGGTGCTCACCGAGGTGGCCCATCCCCCGGTGAACCTAGCGCCGCGCATCATCGCCCGCATCAAGGTCCTCTCCCGCATGGACATCTCCGAGCGGCGCATCCCCCAGGACGGGCGCATCAAGATGCAGCTCTCGCGCAACCGCGCCATCGACTTTCGCGTCAACACCTGCCCCACCCTCTACGGCGAGAAGGTGGTGCTGCGTATCCTGGACCCCACCAGCGCCTTTTTGGGCATCGACGAACTGGGCTACGAGCCCCACCAGAAAGAGCTCTACATGAATGCCCTGAGCAAGCCCTACGGCATGATCCTGGTCACCGGCCCCACGGGTTCGGGCAAGACCGTGTCCCTGTACACGGGCCTGGGCATCCTCAATACCCCGGACCGCAACATCTCCACCGCCGAGGACCCGGCGGAGATCAACATGCCCGGCATCAACCAGGTGAACGTCAACACCAAGGTGGGGCTCACCTTCGCCAGCGCCCTGCGCGCCTTCCTGCGCCAGGACCCGGACGTGATCATGGTGGGGGAGATCCGCGACCTGGAGACGGCGGAAATCGCCATCAAGGCGGCGCAGACGGGACATCTGGTGCTCTCCACCCTGCACACCAACGACGCCCCCCAGACCCTCACCCGGCTGGCCAACATGGGCGTGCCCGCCTACAACATCGCCTCCTCCATCCTGCTGATCATTGCCCAGCGTCTGGCACGGCGCCTGTGCAATCATTGCAAGGCCCCGGAGGAGGTGCCCAAGGAGGTGCTGCTGGAGGAGGGCTTCACCGAGGAAGAAGTGGAACAGGGGATCACCCTGTACAAGCCCGTGGGCTGCGACCGCTGCACCCAGGGTTACAAGGGCCGGGTGGGCATCTACCAGGTCCTGCCCGTGTCCGAGTCCATGCAGCGTCTGATCCTGGAGGGGGGCAACGCCATGCAGCTGGCGGAACAGGCGCGCAGCGAGGGGGTGGACGACCTGCGCCGCGCCGGGCTGCTCAAGGTCAAGGCGGGCATCACCAGCCTCGAAGAGATCAACCGCGTCACCAAGGATTAAACCATGGCCGAGTCAACCACGATCTTCATCTGGGAAGGGGTGGACAAGAAGGGGGTGCGGGTCAAGGGGGAGACCAGCGCCACCAGCGAGAACCTGGCCAAGGCCGAGCTGCGGCGCCAGGGCATCAACCCCCTGAAGATCCGAAAGAAACCCAAGCCCCTGTTCGGCGCCAAGAAGAAGATCACGCCCAAGGACGTGGCCGTGTTCCTGCGTCAGATGTCCACCATGATGAGTGCTGGCGTCCCCTTGGTGCAGGCCTTCGAGATCGTGGGGCGTGGGCACGAGAACCCCTCCATGCAGGAGCTGATCATCCGCATCAAGTCGGATGTGGAGGGCGGCTCCACCTTCGCCAGCGCCCTGCGCAGGCACCCCCTGCAGTTCGATGACCTGGTGGTCAACCTGGTGAGCGCCGGCGAGCAGTCCGGGGCCCTGGAGACCCTGCTGAACCGCATCGCCACTTATAAGGAGAAGACCGAATCCCTCAAGGCCAAGATCAAGAAGGCCATGTTCTACCCGGCGGCGGTGATCGTGGTGGCCTTCATCGTCACCGCCATCCTGCTGATCTTCGTGGTGCCCCAGTTCCAGGACCTGTTCCGGGGATTCGGCGCCGACCTGCCGGTCTTCACCCGCTTTGTCATCGGCATCTCCGAGTTCTTTCAGGCCTACTGGTGGGCCGTCTTCGGCGGCATCGCCCTGGCCGGGGTCGCCTTCACCCAGGCGCGCAAGCGCTCCCCGGGCTTTCGCCGGCAACTGGACCTGCTCTCCCTGCGCATCCCGGTGGTGGGGGAACTGCTGCGCAAGGCGGCCATCGCCCGCTTCGCCCGCACCCTGGCCACCATGTTCTCCGCCGGCGTCCCCCTGGTGGAGGCCATGCAGTCGGTGGCCGGGGCCACCGGCAACGCCCTCTACTACGAGGCCACCATGCGCATGCGCGATGAGACCGCCGGCGGCACCCAGCTGCAACAGGCCATGCGCGACACCAACGTATTCCCCAACATGGTGGTGCAGATGGTGGCCATCGGTGAAGAATCCGGCTCCCTGGACGAGATGCTGGGCAAGGTGGCGGACTTCTACGAGGAGGAGGTGGACAACATGGTGGATGCCCTCTCCAGCCTCATGGAGCCCATGATCATGGCCTTTTTGGGGATCGTGGTGGGCGGCCTGGTGATCGCCATGTACCTGCCCATCTTCCAGCTGGGGTCGGTGGTATGACGGATCTGCTCGGCCTGCACCCCGCCTGGATCCTCGCTGCCGCCGCCCTGCTGGGGGCGGTGATAGGGAGCTTCCTCAATGTGGTCATCCACCGCCTGCCGGTGATGATGGAACGCCAATGGCAGCGCGAGGCCCGCGCCTGGCTGGGGAACGAGGACGCGGCCGGGGAAGAGGCCCATGGCCCCTTCAACCTGCTGGTGCCCGGATCCCGCTGCCCCGCCTGCGGACACCGCATCGGCCCCCTGGAGAACATCCCCCTGCTCAGCTATCTGGTGCTGCGCGGACGCTGCGCCGCCTGCCGCGCCCGCATCTCCCCCCAGTACCCCCTGGTGGAGGGGGTGACGGCGGTGCTGTCCGTGGTGGTGGTGGCCCATTTCGGGGTCACCTGGGCCGGGGCGGCCGCCCTGGCCCTCACCTGGAGCCTGCTGGCCCTGGCGGTGATCGACCTGCGCACCTCCCTGCTGCCGGATGCCCTCACCCTGCCGGTACTCTGGCTCGGGCTGCTGGTCAATCTGGGGACCCTCTTCACCGACCCCACCAGCAGCCTCCTGGGGGCGGTGATCGGCTATCTCAGCCTGTGGGGCGTGTACCAGGCCTTCCGCCTGCTCACCGGCAAGGAAGGCATGGGCTATGGCGACTTCAAGCTCTTCGCCCTGCTGGGGGCCTGGCTGGGCTGGCAGATGCTGCCACTGGTCATCCTCCTGGCCTCCCTGGTGGGGGCCCTGGTGGGCATCGCCCTCATCGTCCTGCGCGGACGCGACCGGGAGTTGCCCATCCCCTTCGGTCCCTACCTGGCCGCCGCCGGCTGGATCGCCCTGCTCTGGGGCGACCCCCTGGTGACGGCCTACCTGCGCGGTGCGGGCCTGGCCTGGTGATGATCCCCACACCCGCCGCCTCCCCCACGGCCCCCTTCACCGTCGGTCTCACCGGCGGCATCGGCAGCGGCAAGTCCACCGTGGCCCGCCTGTTCGAGGCCCGCGGCGCCGGGATCATCGATGCCGACCGGGTGGCCCGGCAGGTGGTGGCCCCGGGCACCCCCGGGTTGCGGGCCCTGGTGGAGGCCTTCGGCGAGGACATCCTGGATCCGCGGGGACAGCTGGATCGGGCCGCCCTCCGGGACCGGGTATTCCGGAACAGCCAAGCCCGTCACAGACTGGAGGGAATCCTTCACCCTATGATCTGGGAGGCAATAGATCGCCAAAAATCAACAACTAAGGCCCCCTACTGCCTGTTGGTGGCCCCCCTTCTGGTCGAGTCCGGGATGCAGCACCGGGTGGACCGGGTGCTGGTGGTGGATTGTCCCCAGGACCTGCAGCGGCAGCGGGCCGGGGCGCGGGACGGCGTATCACCGCAGCAGATCCAGGCCATCCTGGAGGCCCAGGCCCCCCGGGAACTCCGGCTGCAGGCCGCGGATGATGTCATCGACAACAGCGGCCCACCCAGCGAACTGGAGCCGCGGGTGGAGGCCCTGCACCGCCGCTACCTGGAACGGGCCGCCTCCGCCGGGGATCCATGACCGCCCTCCCCGGGCCGAGGGGACGACATGTTTGTGAATTTCGGACGCAGAACGGAAAATAGAGATCATGCGCCCCAGCCACCGCCAGCGGGTCCAGCCGTGAAGGGTTCCGTCATCTACGAACAGCCCCTGCATGAGCGCATGCGTCTGTTCATGCGCCTGGAGGTGCTCATGCAGCGCTTCCGGCACAGCCTGCAGCAGGACAGCGGTCCGGACACCCACCATTGCCTGCTCACCCTGATCGAACTGATCAACCTCACCCACCGGGTGGATCTCAAGCGTGAGCTCATGAAGGAACTGGAACGCCAGGTGGCCCATTTCAGCCGGCTGGGGGAGGACCCCGGGGTGGACCCCCGGCGGCTGCAGTCGGTGATGAAACAGCAGCGCCGCCTCATCGAATCCATCCACACCCTGAGCGGCCAGCTGGATCAGGCGGTCAAGGGCAGCGACTTCTTCAACAGCATCCGCCAGCGGGCGGCCATCCCCGGGGGGACCTGTGACTTCGACCTGCCGGCCTACCACTTCTGGCTCATGCGCCCGGCGGCGGAACGCCGGCGGCAGCTGGAGGAATGGGCGGCCCCCTTCTCCGTGGTGCAGGAGGCGGTGGCCCTGATCCTCAAGCTGGTGCGCGAGAGCGGCAACCCCAAGGAGCTGACGGCGCCCCAGGGCTTCCACGAGCAGACCCTGGATCCCGGCCAGCCCTGGCAGATGATCCGCATCGCCCTGCCGCAGAACGCCCCCTGCTATCCCGAGATCAGCGCCGGCCGGCAGCGGTTCAACGTGCGTTTCCTGGAACCCGGGGACCTGCGCAACCGCGCCCCGCAATGCAACCGGGACGTGGAGTTCGTCCTCACCTGCTGCGCCCTGTAGACCCCGGTGCATCCTCCCCGGAGATGGGCCCGGCCGTGGGCGCGGCCCCCGTAGCCCGGGATCACCCGCCGACCCCTTCCCCCTGCCACAGGCCGCGGATCCCCGCCACGCCCTGGCCGCCCCGAGCCCGGGCCCGGGGGATGTGCGCCGGGGTCATCCCCCCCAGGGCATAAACGGGGCAACCCGCGGCCCGCGCCAGTTCCGCGAACCGGTTCCAGCCCAAAGGCCTGGCCCCCGGATGGGTGGCCGTGGGGGCCACCGGGGAGATTACGACAAAATCACATCCCAGGCCCCGGGCCTGCCCCAGGGAATCCGCGTCGTGCACGGAGGCGGCCACGAGCTGCCCATCCCCCACCTGGGGGCGCGCCCCCTTTGCCGCCCACTGCGCCAGCCGTACCCCGTTGAGATGGACCCCGTCGGCCCCCGCCGCAGCGGCCGTTTGCGGGTCGGCATTGACCAGGATCCGGGCCCCATGGCGGTGGCACAGGGGCACCGCCTCCCGCGCCAGGGCCAGCACCTCTGCCTGCGTCCAGGCCGGGGCCCGCAACTGCACCAGCCGCACCGTCCCCTTCTCCAGGGTACGGGCCAGCCCCCGCAGCACCGCCTCCGGATCCGGATGATCCGGGGTGATCAGGTAGCGGTCCGGCAGGCTCAGGGCCCGCAGGATGGGCCGGTTGGCGGCGGGGAACTCCAGCCCCGGCAGGTCCTGCACGGGCACCCAGCGCAGGGGCTGTCCCTCCCGGCCCCGGGGGCTGCCGGCGTAGCCATGGACCGTGAACACGTGCAGACGCACGCACCCCTCGGGGTAATCATGGGCCACGGTGATCAGCGGCGCCGCCCGCCGGGGCAGGATCCCCAGCTCCTCGTCCAGCTCCCGCGCCAGGGCCCGGGCCGGTGACTCCCCCGGGGCCACCTTGCCGCCGGGGAACTCCCACCGCCCACCCTGGGGCAGATCCCGGGGACGGCGGGCCACGAGACAGGCCCCGGATGGATCCAGGATCACGCCGATGGCGACGTCAAGGCAACGGGGTGCGGTCATGGGTATGGAGAAAGGCCTTTGCAGCTCCGCGGACCCGCCGCGGCATGGGGGGATCCCCTCAGGAGCGGTACTCGGCGTTGATGCGCACGTACTCGAAGGAAAGATCGCAGGTGTAGATCTCGGTGCAGGCCGTACCCCGCCCCCCCAGATGGATGCTGATCACCGGCTCGTCCCGGGCCATGACCCGGGCCCCGTCCGCCTCCTGGTATCCCGGGTCGCGCCCCCCATTGCGGACGATGCACACCTCGTCCAGATGGATGCACACCGCCCCCACGTCCAGGTCCGCCACTTCGGCCCGGCCCACCGCCGCCAGGATGCGCCCCCAGTTGGGATCGCTGGCGAACAGGGCCGTCTTCACCAGGGGGGAGAGGGCCACGGTGGTGGCCACGCGGCGGGCCTCGGCGATGTCCCGGGCAGATTCCACCCGCACGGTGACAAACTTGGTGGCCCCCTCGCCGTCGCGCACGATGGCCTGGGCCAGGTGGCGGCAGACGCGGTCCAGGGCGGCCGCGAAGGCCGCCACGTCGGCCTCTCCCGCCAGGCCCACCCCGGAGGCCCCGGTGGCCGCCAGGACACAGGCATCGTTGGTGGAGGTATCGCCGTCCACGGTGATGGCGTTGAAGCTGGTGTCCACGCAGCCCTGGAGCAGGTCCTGCAGGGTCTCTTCGGGCACACGGGCATCGGTGGCCACAAAGGCCAGCATGGTGGCCATGTCCGGGTGGATCATGCCCGAACCCTTGGCGATGCCGGTGAGGGTCACCTCGCCACCGGAGAGGGTCACCCGCTCGCTGATGCCCTTGCCCACGGTGTCGGTGGTCATGATGGCGCGCATGGCCGGGATCCAGCCCTGGGCGGACAGGGCGGACCGGGCCGCCGGCAGCGCCGTGGTGATGCGCCCCACCGGCAGGGGTTCCCCGATCACCCCGGTGGAGAAGGGCAGTACCGCCTCGGGGGCGCAATCCCCCTCCCCGGCCACCGCCCGGCAGCAGTCCAGGGCCGCCACCCTGCCCGCCTCGCCGGTACCGGCATTGGCATTGCCGGCGTTGATGAGCAGGTAGCGGGGGCTGCGCGAGTGCTGCAGATGGCTGCGGGCCACCTGCACCGGGGCGGCGCAGAAGGCATTGCGGGTGAAGACCGCGGCGCAGGCGGTCCCCGGGGCCAGTTCCATCAGCACCAGGTCGTCCCGCCCCTGGTAGCGGATGCCGGCGGCCACCGCCGACAGGCGCACCCCGGGGACGGGCAGCAGGGTCTCGGGTTCATGCAGGTGCACGGCCATGGCCTGGCTCACTCCAGGCGGCCGTGGCAGTGCTTGTACTTCTTGCCGGAACCACACCAGCAGGGATCGTTGCGCCCCAGCTTGGGCCCCTCACGACGGTAGGGCCGCTCCGGTTCACCCGCCTCTTCCCCGGTGCGGGCCCCCTCCGGCGCCTCCTCCTGCGCCTGCTGGGACAGGGCGGCCTGCGGCTCGGCGTGCTGGAACTCCATCTCCTGGGGGCGGGCGCTGCGGCCCTGGGTCTCCAGGGCGGCGGCGTCCTCGGCGGAGTGCACCTGCAGGCGCATGAGCATGGAGATGACGTCGTGCTTCACCCGTTCCAGCAGGGACTCGAACATGGCGAAGGCCTCGCGCTTGTACTCCTGCTTGGGGTTGCGCTGGGCATACCCGCGCAGGCCGATCCCCTGGCGCAGGTAGTCCATGGCCACCAGATGCTCCTTCCAGTGGCTGTCCAGCACCTGCAGCATCACGTCCTTCTCGATGCGCCGCATCATCTCCGGCCCCACCACGGACTCCTTGTCCTTCAAGGCCTGCTTGAAGCGCTCCCGCAGCCGTTCCCGCAGGCTCTCCTCGTGGAGATCGTCGTCCGCCTCCAGCCAGGCGGCCACATCCGCCTGCAGGGCGAAGTCCTTCTCCAGGGTCTGGGTCAGACCCTGCACGTCCCACTGCTCCTCCACGCTCCCCGGGGGCACATGGCTGGCGAAGACCCCGTCCACCACGTCGTCCAGTACCGAGGCGATGGTGTCGGAGATGGCGTCGGCATCCAGGACCTCACGGCGCTGCTCGTAGATGACGCGGCGCTGGTCGTTGGCCACGTCATCGTATTCCAGCAGGTTCTTGCGGATGTCGAAGTTGTGCCCCTCCACCTTGCGCTGGGCGTTCTCGATGGCACGGGTCACCCAGGGGTTCTCGATGGATTCCCCCTCCTTCATGCCCAGGCGCTGCATCACCGTCTTCACCCGGTCGGAGGCGAAGATGCGCATGAGGTTGTCCTCCAGGGAGAGGAAGAAGCGGCTCGAACCCGGGTCCCCCTGGCGGCCTGCACGGCCCCGCAGCTGGTTGTCGATACGGCGGGACTCATGGCGCTCGGAGCCGATGATGTGCAGACCGCCGGCATCCAGCACCGCCTCATGGCGCTTGGCCCACTCGGCCTTGATCCGCTCCACCTGGGCCGGATCGGGATGCTCCCCCAGGGCCTCCAGTTCCGCGTCCAGGCTGCCTCCGAGGACGATGTCGGTCCCGCGGCCGGCCATGTTGGTGGCGATGGTCACGGCCCCCGGCCGGCCCGCCTGGGCGACGATATGGGCCTCCCGTTCGTGCTGCTTGGCGTTGAGCACCTCGTGGTGGATGCCGGCCTTCTTCAGCATCCCCGAGAGGGTCTCCGAGGCCTCCACCGAGGCGGTCCCCACCAGCACCGGCTGGCGCCGCTGCACGCAGTCCTGGATCTCCTCGATGATGGCCTTGTACTTCTCCTTCTGGGTCATGTAGACCACGTCCTGGAGGTCATCCCGGATCATGGGCTTGTTGGTGGGGATGACCACCACCTCCAGGGCATAGATGTGCTGGAATTCGTAGGCCTCGGTGTCGGCCGTGCCGGTCATGCCCGAGAGCTTGTCGTAGAGGCGGAAGAAGTTCTGGAAGGTGATGGAGGCCAGGGTCTGGTTCTCGTTCTGGATCGGCACCCCTTCCTTGGCCTCGATGGCCTGGTGCAGGCCCTCGGACCAGCGCCGGCCGGGCATGATGCGGCCGGTGAACTCGTCGATGATGAGGACCTTGTTGTCCCGCACCAGGTAGTGCACGTCCCGCTGGAACAGGGCATGGGCCCGCAGGGCGGCGTTCAGGTGATGCAGCACGGGGATGCTGGCGGCATCGAAAAGGGCCTGGTCCTCCCGCAGCAGCCCCGCCTCCCGCAGCAGGCGCTCGGCCTTTTCCTGCCCCTCCTCGGACAGAAAGACCTGCTTGACCTTCTCCTCGACGTAATAATCCCCCTCGGATTCCTCATCGGCCTGGGGGGTGAGCTGCGGCACGATGTCCTTCATGCGCAGATAGAGGTCCGAGTTCTCACTGGTGGGTCCGGAGATGATCAGGGGCGTGCGCGCCTCGTCGATGAGGATGGAGTCCACCTCGTCCACGATGGCGTAGGCCAGGTCCCGTTGCACCCGGTCCTCCGGGCGGAAAGCCATGTTGTCCCGCAGGTAGTCAAAGCCGAATTCGTTGTTGGTGCCGTAGGTGATATCCGCGGCATAGGCCTCCCGCCGGGTCACGGGTCGCAGGTGGACCGGGGCCTCTTCGGAACCGGGGAATTCCGGATCAAAGACATAGGAGGCGCTGTCCACGCCCCGCCCGCCGGAGGAGTTGATGACCCCGACGCTCAGCCCCAGGGCGTGGTAGAGGCGGCCCATCCAGGCGGCGTCGCGGCGGGCCAGGTAGTCGTTGACCGTGATGATGTGCACCCCCCGGCCGGGCAGGGCGTTGAGGCAGGCCGAGAGGGTGGCCACCAGGGTCTTGCCCTCGCCGGTGCGCATCTCGGCGATGCGCCCGTCGTGGAGGACCATGCCGCCGATGAGCTGCACGTCGAAGTGACGCATCCCCATGACCCGGCGCGCCGCCTCACGCACCACGGCGAAGACCTCCGGGAGCAAGTCGTCCACGGTTTCGCCCCGGTCGAGGCGCTCCCGGAAGGTCTGCATGCGCCCCTTGAGGGCCTCATCCGAGAGCCCTCGGACCTCCTCCTCGAAGGCGTTGACCTGCTCCACCACCTTGCCGTAACGCTTGACCAGGCGGTCGTTGCGGCTGCCGAAGATCTTTCTTACCAGGGACTTGACCATGAAGGCTCTACGTCGGGTTGCCCAAAGACAGGGGACGATGATAACCGATCCGACACCGCCACGCAGGGGGCAGCGGGACGGCGCCCCCCAGTACAGCGGGAGGGTGCGGGCATGGTGTTCCCCCCTTGGGCATTGCTAGACTCGATCTGTCCATCCCAAGCCGCCCCACCGCGCCCCATGAGAGCCCCCAGGACCTATCTCGATCCCCATATGCTGGAGCATGCCCGCCGCCTGGAGGCCCTGACCGGCAGCGTGCGCGAACTGTTGCCGCCACAGCTGCGGCCCCACTGCTGGGTGGGCAATCTGCGGGACGGGGAACTGGTGCTGGTGACGGACGGGGGGAGTTGGGCCTATCCCCTGCGCTACATGCGCCGGGAGATCCTCAAGCAGGTGCGGGACCACCATGGCGTCACGGCACGCACGGTGCGCATCCGGGTGCAGCCGGCCATGCGGGCCCTGGATACTGGCCAGGGCACACCGCCGCCCCCCCTCAGCCCGCGTGCACGGGAGGCCCTGCAGCACGCCGCGCGGGCGGTGGCGGACCCGGATCTGAGGCGCAGCCTGCGCCGCCTGGCCGACCGCTGAGGCGGGGCGGGCTCAGATGGGGGCGGCGGCCGGCTGGGCGTAGGAGATGGGCACGCGCTTTCCCTCCTCCTCGAAGGTGATGATCTCGTAGGCCTGCGGGTCCTGGATCAGCTTGCGCGTCAGGCAGTTGTTCAGGGCATGACCCGATTTATGGCCGGTGAAGGCGCCGATGAGGCTGTGCCCCAGCAGGTAGGTGTCGCCGATGGCGTCCAGGATCTTGTGCTTGACGAACTCGTCCCGGTAGCGCAGACCGTCCTCATTCAGCACGCGGAAGTCGTCCAGCACCACGGCGTTGTCCAGGCTCCCCCCCAGGGCCAGGCGCTTGCTGCGCAGGGCCTCGATGTCCCGCATGAACCCGAAGGTGCGGGCGCGGCTCACCTCCTTGACGAAGGACGTGGTGGAAAAATCCAGTTCGGCGCTCTGGATGCCATCCTTGAAGATGGGATGCTCAAAACCGATGGAAAAGGCCACCTTGAAGCCGTCAAAGGGATCCAGGCGGGCCCATTTGTCGTCTTCCCGCACCTCCACCCGCTTGCGGATGCGGATGAAGCGCTTCGGGGCGTTCTGCTCGACGATGCCGGCGGACTGGATGAGGAAGACGAAGGGTCCGGCGCTGCCATCCATGATGGGGACCTCGGCGGCGCTGAGATCCACGTAGAGGTTGTCGACCCCCAGGCCGGCCACCGCCGACATCAGGTGTTCCACCGTGGAGACACGCACCCCGTCCTGCACCAGGGAGGTGGAGAGGCAGGTGTCCCCCACCCCCTCCGGATGGGCCCGGATCTCCACCGCAGGCTCCAGGTCCACGCGGCGAAAGACCACACCGGTGTTCACCGGGGCCGGCCGCAACATCAGGTAGACCTTCTCCCCGGTATGGAGCCCGACCCCGGTGGCCCGGATCGTGTTCTTGAGCGTACGCTGTCTGATCAAGGTATGTGTCCTCGGATGGGCGAGCGGGTTGGACGGCCCTCCTGCCGTTCCCGCCGCGGCAAATCATGACCTGGCCCGTAAAAAGTCGGTAACAATACCACAGCTGTCACCATGTTGCAGCGCAGCATGCAGGCATTCCGGGGGATGGCCCCGCCCGGAGGGGCCTTTGGAGGGACAGCCGGACCGCCCCGGACCGGGGCGGCCGCTGCGTGCAGGCATCCTCAGTCCGCCTGCTTGCGCAGGAAGGCGGGGATGTCCAGGTAGTCCATGTTGGACTTGCCGGAGCCGTCGTAGGTCTGCCCCTGGGGCTTGCTGCGGCGTGCGGATGCCGCGGGGCGCTCGCCCTGGCCGTAATCCATCATCTCCAGCTCCGGATCCGCCTGGGTGGCCACGGCACCGCCCCCTGCGGCGGCCACCTGCTGGCGGGTTTCCACCAGTTTCACATTGGGCTTCTCCCGCGCCGGGCGGGCGACCTGAGACTGGGCGCCGAGACCGGTGGCCACCAGGGTGACCCGCAGTTCGTCGTTCATGTCCGGGTCGATGACCGTACCCACCACCACGGTGGCATCCTCGGAGGCGAACTCCTTCACTGCGGCGCCCACCTCCTCGAATTCACCGATGGACATGTCCATGCCGGCGGTGACGTTCACCAGGATGCCGCGGGCCCCGGCGATGTTCACGTCCTCCAGCAGCGGGCTGGAGATGGCCGCCTCGGCCGCCACCCGGGCCCGGTCTCCACCGGAGGCGGTGCCGGTGCCCATCATGGCCATACCCATCTCGGACATCACCGTGCGCACGTCGGCGAAGTCCACGTTGATCAGCCCCGGACGGGTGATGAGTTCAGCGATCCCCTGCACGGCTCCCAGAAGGACATCGTTGGCGGCCTTGAAGGCATCCAGCAGGGTCACGTTCTTGCCCAGCACCGAGAGCAGCTTGTCGTTGGGGATGGTGATGAGCGAGTCCACGTACTTGGCCAGGTTCTCCATGCCCGACTGGGCTACCTGCATGCGCTTCTTGCCCTCGAAGGGGAAGGGCTTGGTGACCACGGCCACCGTCAGCACCCCCATCTCCTTGGCGATCTGCGCCACCACCGGGGCGGCCCCGGTGCCCGTGCCGCCGCCCATGCCGGCGGTGATGAAGACCATGTCGGCCCCGTCGATCACCTCCTGGATGCGTTCCCGGTCCTCCAGGGCGGCCTCGCGGCCCACGCCCGGGTCGGCACCGGCCCCCAGCCCCTTGGTGATGTGGGCGCCCATCTGCAGCAGGGTCTTGGCATCCACCCGCTTCAGGGCCTGGGCATCGGTGTTGGCGCAGACGAAGTCCACGCCCTCGATGGAGGCGTTGACCATGTGCTGCACGGCATTGCCGCCGCCACCGCCGACGCCGATCACCTTGATCACCGCGTTCTGCGGATAGGTATCCATAAGTTCAAACATGACTGCTACCTCCTAACAACCCTTGCGTTGCATCCGATTGATTTGCAGGCCGCCCGCTGGGCGTCACCCGCCGCCGTAGACTGAGTTTGTTTCTCCCCCGGGCCGTCACAGGTTCCCCTGGAACCAGTTGCGCATGCGTGCCCATACCGTTTTCATACCGCCTCCGCGCAGCCCCTCCGCCGAACCTTCCTGGCGGCTGCGATGGCCGAAAAGCAACAGCCCCACGCCGGTGGAATGCACCGGGTGACGCACGGCGTCCACCAGACCGGTGACCCCCTGGGGTACGCCCAGACGCACCGGCATGTGGAACACCTCCTCCGCCAGCTCCGCCACCCCCTCCATCTTCGAGGAGCCCCCGGTGAGCACCACCCCTGCAGCGGCCATCTCCTCGCAGCCGGAGCGGCGCAGTTCCGCCTGCACCAGGGAGAGCAGCTCCTCGTAGCGGGGCTCCACCACCCCCGCCAGGGTCTGGCGGGAGAGCCGCCGCGGCGGCCGGTCCCCCACCCCGGGCACCTCGATGGTCTCCTCCGGATCCGCCAGCTGGCGCAGGGCGCAGGCGTAGCGGATCTTCAGGTCCTCGGCGTACTGGGTGGGGGTACGCAGGGCCACGGCGATGTCGTTGGTCACCTGATCGCCGGCGATGGGGATCACCGCCGTGTGGCGGATGGCCCCGTCGGTGAACACCGCGATATCGGTGGTGCCGCCGCCGATATCCACCAGACACACCCCCAGCTCGCGTTCGTCCTCGGTGAGCACGGCGTGGCTGGAGGCCAGCTGCTCCAGGATGATGTCGTCCACCTCCAGGCCGCAGCGGCGCACACACTTGGTGATGTTCTGCGCCGCCGACACCGCGCCGGTGACCAGGTGTACCTTGGCCTCCAGACGCACCCCGGACATCCCCACCGGCTCGCGGATCCCCTCCTGTTCGTCGATGATGAATTCCTGGGGCAGGACATGGAGGATGCGCTGATCCGCCGGGATGGCCACCGCGCGGGCGGCGTCGATGACCCGTTCCACGTCCGCCGGCGTCACCTCCTGATCCTTGATGGCCACCACCCCGGTGGAGTTGAGGCTCTTCACGTGGCTGCCGGCGATGCCGGTGAACACGGAGTGGATCTGGCAACCGGCCATGAGCTCCGCCTCCTCCACCGCCCGCTGGATGGACTGCACGGTGGACTCGATGTTCACCACCACCCCCTTCTTCAGCCCGCGGGAGGGATGGCTGCCGATGCCGACGATCTCGATGCCCCCGTCATCGGTGATCTCGCCCACGATGGCCTCCACCTTGGAGGTGCCGATGTCGAGACCGACGATCATTCCTCTATCCGAGCGTTTGGGCATGAATCCTCATCTCCACGAACGTGACCCTGCTGAATCTCTGCCGCACCGGGACCTGCACCTTGTTCATCCCTCCACCCCCGCCGGGACCCAGGCCACGGCGATGCCGTTGGCGTAACGCATATCGATGCGCCGGATGGGGGCCTCACGGTAGGCCCGCAGGCGCGGATACATACGCACCAGGCGGTCCAGCCGCGCCGGGTCCATGCCCCGGCCCATGAGCACCCGGCTGCCATCGGCGAGGTAGACGGTCCAGGAACGGCGCGCGTCCTCCGTCAGCCCCGCCACCTCCAGTCCCACATCCGCCAGGCGGGCCTGCACCGCCAGCAGCCGCTCCATGAGCACCCGCTCCCGTCCCGGCGGCCCCTCCAGGGCCGGCAGCCCCGGGGGCAACGTGCCCGCCCCCGGCCGGAATGGCTCGCCGTACTGATTGAGCACCGCGGCATCCCCCCAGCGGGCCACCGGCACCTGCTCGTCCACCCGCAGGCGCACCCCATCGGGCCAGACCCGCTCCACCGAGGCGTTGCGGATCCAGGGCAGGGCCTCCAGGTCCCGCCGCACCGCCGCCAGGTCCAGGGTGAAGAACCCGGCGGGCAGGTGCGCCGAGACCACCTCCTGCACCGTCTCCCGGGGCAGATGGCGCAGCTCCCCCTCCACCGTCACCCGCTCCACCGGCAGGGTATCCACCCGGTCCAGATACCCGGTCAGGGTCCAGACCGTCCCCGCCAGGGCCACCAGCAGCCCCGTCCCCCCCAGGGTCCGCCCCAGGCGCCCCCAGGACACCCGTTGCCACCAAGGGGTGCGGGGCCGCCTGCGCCGAGCCATACCCTGTCCGCGCCGGGCCATCACGCCTCCCCGTGCACAAACGTGGTGTCCAGGATGCGCAGCACCAGGTCCTCAAGATCCAGGCCCGCGGCCCGGGCGGCCATGGGCACCAGGCTGTGATCGGTCATCCCGGGCACGGTGTTCACCTCGATGAGCCAGGCTTGACCCGATTCGTCCCGCATCAGGTCCACCCGGCCCCACCCCCTGGCAGTGACGGCGGCAAAGGCCTCCAGGGCCAGGGTCTGCAACCGGGCCTCCTCCTCGGGGGGCAGCCCGCAGGGACACAGGTAGCGGGTGTCCCCGGCGAGATACTTGGCCTCGTAGTCGTAGAAGGCCCGCGGCGTCTCCAGCCGGATCAGGGGCAGGGCCTCGCCGTCCAGGATCGCCGCCGTGTACTCCTGGCCCGTGATCCAGGCCTCGGCCAGCACGGGGCCGCCGCAGGCCGCCGCCGTGGCATGGGCCTGTACCAGCTCCTCGGCCCGGTTCACCCGGGTCATGCCGATGCTGGAGCCTTCCAGGGCCGGCTTGACGATGAGCGGCAGGCCCAGGGCCGCCACCACCGCCCCCGGATCGAACCCCGGCTGCAGCACGCAAAACTCCGGCGTGGGCAGACCGGCGCCGCGCCACAGGCGCTTGCTCATGAGCTTGTCCATGGCCACGGCCGAGGCGGCCACGCCGCTGCCGGTATAGGGGATCCCCGCCAGTTCCAGGGCCCCCTGCACCACCCCGTCCTCACCGCCGCGGCCGTGCAGGGCGATGAACACACGATCGAAATGCCCCCGCTGCAGCACCTGGAGCACATCCCGGTCCGCGTCCACGCCGTGGGCGTCCACCCCCGCCGTGCGCAGGGAGTGCAGCACCGCCTGGCCGCTGCGCAGGGAGATGGCCCGCTCCGCGGACCACCCCCCCATGAGCACCGCCACCCGGCCGTAATCCGCAGGATCCCGCCGCGTCATGGCACGCACACCTCCGCCGGCTCGCCGAGGATGCACACCTCGGGCTGCAGGTCCACGCCGTGGTGCGCACGCACCCGCCGGCGCACCTCTTCCATCAGGGCCTCCATGTCCGCGGCGCGGGCCCCGCCGGTATTGACGATGAAGTTGGCGTGGCGTTGCGATACCTGCGCCCCGCCGATGGCCAGCCCCTTGAGACCCGCCGCCTCGATGAGCCGCCCGGCGTGGTCCCCCTCGGGATTGCGAAACACCGAACCGCAGGTGGGCACGCCCACCGGCTGGGTACGGTTGCGCCGTTGCAGCAATGCCTGCATGCGCTGGCGCGCCGCCTCGGGGTCCCCCGGTTCCAGGCGCAGCACCGCCTCCACGAAGCCCCCCTCCCGGGGGCCCTGCACATGGCGGTAGCCGGCGGTGAAGGCCCCACGGTCGTACCGGTGCAGCCCGCCACGGCGGTCCATGCACAGCACCGACTCCACACGGGACCAGATCTCGTCGCCAAAGGCCCCGGCGTTCATGGCCAGCGCCCCCCCCAGGGTCCCGGGGATCCCCACCAGGAACTCCAGGCCGCAGAGGCCCCGATCCGCGCAAAGCCGGGCCAGGCGGGGGACGCCGATCCCGGCCCCGGCCCGGACCCGGTTTCCCTCCAGGAACTGCAGCTGATCCATGCCCCGTCCGGGGGTGAGGACCGTGCCCCGCAAACCGCCGTCGCGCACCAGCAGGTTGCTGCCCAGCCCCAACCAGAACAGGGGCTCATCGGCGGGCAGCCGGGCCAGGAAGCGGGCCAGGTCCTCGGTATCCGCGGGGCGGTACCAGCGGTCCGCCGGACCGCCCACGCGCCAGAGGGTGTGGCGCACCATGGGCTCGTCGCGGCGCAGCTCCCCGCGCAGCCCGTTCGTCTCTGGCATGTCGGGCACGCGCATCATGCCGCACCTCCCCGGGGGGCCAGGGCCGCGGGCAGGGCGGCGGCCAGGGCCCCCACATTGCCCGCCCCCTGGGTGAGCAGCACATCCCCGTCCTGCAGCAGGTCCGCCAACACCGGGGCCAGGCGTTCCGGCGTCTCCACGAAGACCGGATCCACCCGCCCGCGCATGCGCACGGCCCGGGCCAGGGTACGGCCGTCGGCCCCCTGGATGGGGGCCTCGCCGGCGGGGTAGACCTCCAGCAGCAACAGGGCATCGGCCCCGGAAAGCACCTGGGTGAAGTCCTCGAACAGGTCCCGGGTACGGGTATAGCGGTGGGGCTGGAAGGCCAGCACCAGCCGCCGCTGCGGCCAGGCGGCGCGGGCCGCCGCCAGGGTGGCCGCCACCTCCGTGGGATGGTGACCATAGTCGTCCACCAGCAGGACCCGGCCCGCCGGCACCGGGATCTCGCCATACACCTGGAAGCGGCGGCCGATGCCCTGAAAACCCGCCAGGGCCCGCTGGATGGCGGCATCCTCCACCCCCAGCTCGTGGGCCACGGCCGCCGCCGCCAGGGCATTGAGCACGTTGTGCCGCCCGGGCAGGTTCAGCGTCACCGGCAAGGGCTGCGGCCGGCCCGGCAGGCACAGGCCGAAACGGGTCTGCGTGCCCAGGGGCTGCAGATCCACGGCACGCACGTCCGCCTCCGAGTCCACACCGTAGGTGAGCACGGGGCGACCCACCCGGGTCAGAAGGGCTCGGATCTGCGCGTCGTCCACGCACAGCACCGCCAACCCGTAGAAGGGCAGATGGTGCAGGAACTCGAGAAAGGCCTCCTGCAGGCGCTCGAATTCCCCCTCATAGGCGGCCAGATGATCGGCATCGATGTTGGTGACCACCGAGATCATGGGCTGCAGGCAGAGGAAGGAGGCATCGCTCTCGTCCGCCTCCGCCACCAGGTAATGCCCCTGGCCCAGGCGGGAATGGCTGGCGGTGCTGTTGAGCCGGCCGCCGATGACGAAGGTGGGGTCGAGCCCCCCCTCCGCCAGCAGGCTGGCCACCAGGCTGGTGGTGGTGGTCTTGCCATGGGTGCCGGCCACGGCGATGCCATAGCGAAAGCGCATGAGCTCCGCCAGCATCTGCGCCCGGGGCACCACCGGGATGCGCCGGGCATGGGCCGCCTGCACCTCGGGGTTATCGTTGCCCACGGCGCTGGAGACCACCAGCACATCGGCCCCCTCGGCATGGGCCGCCGCGTGGCCCCGGTGGATCACCACCCCCCGTTCCGCCAGGCGCCGGGTGACGGCATTCTCCGCCAGGTCCGAGCCGGTGACCCGGTAGCCCAGGTTGGCCAGCACCTCGGCGATCCCGCCCATGCCGGAACCGCCGATGCCCACGAAGTGGATGCGGCGGATGCGGCGCATGCCCATCATGGTGGCGGGAGGGGTCATGGGCGTTCTCCTTCCCCGGCGAGGGCGAGGCAGGCCCCGGCCACCTGCCGGGCGGCATCGGGGCAGGCCAGGGACCGGGCCCGCTGTGCCATCCGCCCCAGGGTCGCACGGTCCAGGGATTGCAGACGGGCCGCCAGGTCGGCGGCGTCCAGTGCATCCTGGGGCACGAGCCAGGCGGCCCCGGCATCGGCCAGGTGGCGGGCGTTGGCCCGCTGGTGATCGTCCACGGCGTGGGGATAGGGCACCAGCAGCGAGGCCACGCCGGCGGCGGCCAGTTCGCATACGGTGAGGGCACCGGCGCGGCAGATCACCAGGTCCGCCCAGGCATAGGCCTCGGCCATGTCCTCGATGAAGGGCCCCACATCCGCCTCGACACCGGCCTGGCGATAGGCCTCGCGGGCCGCCTCCAGGGTGCGCTCCCCGGCCTGATGGCGGATCTGCGGCAGCTGCGCCGCCGGCAGCCGGGCCACCGCCTCGGGCACCCGGGTGTTCAGGGCCAGGGCCCCCAGGCTGCCCCCCAGCACCAGCAGCCGCAACGGCCCCTCCCGACCGGCCAGGCGCTCCTGGGGCGGCGCCAGGCGCAGGATGTCCTCGCGCACCGGATTCCCCACCGTCACCGGCCGGCGCGGCGCGGGGAAGGTGTCCGGGAAGGCCTGCAGGACCCGGTCGGCGAGCCGGGCCAAGGCGCGGTTGGTGAGACCGGCCACCGCGTTCTGTTCATGGATCACCAGGGGCCGACCCAGGGCGGCGGCCATGAGCCCGCCGGGACCGGAGGCGAATCCCCCCAACCCGAGCACGACCCGGGGACGCAGACGCAGCATCAACCCCAGGGCGGCCCACAGGGCCGCCCCCAGGCGCCAGGGGGCCATGAGCCAGGTGCCCATGCCTTTGCCCCGCAGGCCGCTCACCGGAAGCGTGTAAAAGGGGATGCCGGCGGCGGGCACCAGCCGCGCCTCCAGCCCACGGGCGCTGCCCAGCCAGCACACCGCCTCGCCTTGGGCGCGCAGGGCATCGGCCACCGCCAGTCCCGGGAAGACATGCCCCCCGGTGCCCCCGGCCATGATGAGGATGGGACCGCCGCTCATGTCTCCCCCCGATGCAATGCCGCGCCGCTGGCGCGGGTCTCCCGGTGGACCCGGGCGAGAAGCCCCATGGCGGCCAGGGTCACCAGCATGGAACTGCCGCCATAGCTCATCAGGGGCAGGGTGAGCCCCTTGGTGGGCAGGATGCCCATATTCACCCCCATGTTGATGAAGGCCTGCAGCCCGATCCAGATGCCGATGCCCCAGGCCAGATAGGCCCCGAAGGCCCGCCCGGCCAGCTCCGCGGCCCGGGCGATGGCGAAGCTGCGCCACACCAGCACGGCGAACAGGAGCGCCACCACGGTGACCCCCGCCAGGCCCAGCTCCTCCGCCAGCACGGCGAACAGGAAGTCGTTATGGGCCTCGGGCAAGTAGAACAGCTTCTGCACACTGCCGCCGAGCCCCACCCCGAACCAGGAGCCGCTGCCGATGGCGATGAGGGACTGGGTGAGCTGGAAGCCGCTGTCGAAGGGATCGGTCCACGGGTTCAAAAAGCCGGTGAGCCGGGCCATGCGATAGGGGGTCTGGACGATGGCGAAGCCCATAAGCGCACACACCCCGGACAGCAGCAGGGCGAACTGCCAGAGCCGGGCCCCGGCAAGGAAGAGCATCCCCAGGGTCACCGCCAGGAGCACCACCCCCGCGCCGAAGTCCGGCTGGGCCAGCAGCAGGAGCGTGGTCAGCCCCATCAGGATCAGGGGTTTGGCGAAACCCGCCAGGCTGCGGCGCACCTGTTCCCCGTGGCGCACCAGGTAACCGGCCAGATAGATGGGGACCAGGAGCTTGACCACCTCCGAGACCTGCAGGTTGAACAGGCCCAAGGAGATCCAGCGCGTGGCACCGTTGACGGTATGCCCCACCCCCGGCACCAGCACCAGCACCAGCAGCAGGAAGATCCCCAGCAGGGCCGCCGCCCCGGACCGCTCCCAAAGCTCCAGCGGCGTGCAGTACATCCCCCAGGCGACGATGCCCCCCATGAGCACGTAGATCCCCTGCCGCAACAGATAATGGAAGGGCTGGCCCAGTTGCGCATCGGCCACCCCGATGGAGGCGGAGGCCACCATCACCAGCCCCAGGGAAACCAGGGCCAGGACCGTCAGGGTCAGCCCTGGATCCAGCCACTGATGCAGACCGCGCACGGCGCGCTTGTGCGCACCCCGGCTCGCCTGTAGGGAGGCCCCGATCATGCCAGTCCCCTCCGTACCGCGGATTCAAACACCTCGCCCCGATGGGCATAGCCCCGGAACAGATCGAAGCTGGCGCAGGCGGGGGACAGCAATACGCAATCCCCCCGCCGGGCCAGGCGTCCGGCTTCGGCCACCGCCTGCTCCATGTGCGAGACCCGCACCACCGGCACGACACCGTCCAGGGCGGACTCGATACGGGCGGCATCCTGACCCAGCAGGATCACCCCCCGGGCCTTGCCGCGCACCGCCTCCCGCAGGGGCGTGAAGTCCTGCCCCTTGCCCTGGCCGCCGGCGATGAGCACCACCGGGCCCTGCAGCCCCTCCAGGGCCGCCAGGGTGGACCCCAGGTTCGTGCCCTTGGAATCGTTGTACCAGTCCACGCCCCGCACCCGGGCCACCCACTGGCAACGGTGGGGCAGCCCGGAGAAGCGTTGCAGCGCCTGCAGGCGGGCGGCCATGGGCAGGTCCACCGCCTCCCCCAGGGCCAGGGCCGCCAGGGCGTTGGCCAGGTTGTGACGCCCGAACAGACGCAGTGCCGACACCGGCAGCAGCGGTTCCCTGCCCCGGCCGAGCCATTCTTCCTCCCCGCAGCGCACCAGGCCGTAGTCCCCTTCCGCCGGTTCCCCCAGGCCGAAGGTGATCCCCGCGGGACCCGGCATGTCCCGCACCCGGGGATCCTCCCGGTTGCGCACAGCCACACCGGCCCCGGCGTAGATCCGCGCCTTGGCAGCGGCGTACGCATCCAGGTGGGCATGACGATCCATGTGATCGGCGGCCACGTTGAGCACCGCCGCCGCGGCACAGCGCAGCCCCCGGGCAGTCTCCAACTGGAAGCTGGAGAGCTCCAACACGTAGAGATCCGGTTCCGGGTCCGTCAGCAGATCCAGGGCGGGCGGTCCCAGGTTACCCCCCACACCCACACGGCGGCCGGCGGCCCGGGCCATCTCCGCCACCAGGGTGGTGACGGTGCTCTTGCCGTTGGAACCGGTGATCCCCACCACCGGGGCCCGGGCCACATCGGCGAACAGGGCGATGTCCCCCAGGATATGGGCCCCCGCCGCCCGGGCCGCGGCCACGGCGGGTTCCTGCGGGCTCACCCCGGGGCTCAGCAGCAGACGCGAGAAGCGGGTGAACAGACCGGGATCGAAGGGCCCGAGGTGCACCGGGATGGCCGGATCCAGGGCGCCGAGGGCGGCCACTCCCGGCGGGGACAGGCGGGAGTCGGCGACGCAGAAGGCCTCGCCGCGGGCGGCCAGATGCCGCGCCACGGAGAGCCCCGTCTCCCCCAGTCCCACGATGAGTGTGTTCATCCCCTGCACGCCGTCCCCGCCCTCAGCGGACCTTCAGGGTGGCCAGGCCCACCAGGACCAGGACCACGGTGATGATCCAGAAACGCACGATGACCCGAGGTTCGGGCCAGCCCTTGAGTTCGAAATGATGATGCAGCGGCGCCATGCGAAAGACCCGCCGCCCCGTGAGCCGGTAGGACAACACCTGTACGATCACCGACAGGGTCTCCACCACGAAGACCCCGCCCATGATCACCAGCACGATCTCCTGGCGGGTGACCACCGCCAGCAGGCCCAGGGCCGCCCCCAGGGCCAGGGCCCCCACGTCCCCCATGAACACCTGCGCCGGATAGGCGTTGAACCAGAGAAAACCCATGCCGGCCCCCACCAGGGCCGCGGCGAAGATGGCCAACTCCCCCGCCCCATGCACGAAGGGGATGCCCAGGTAATCGGCAAAGATGGCGTGTCCCGAGACGTAGGCGAAGATCCCCAGGGCCCCGGCCACCAGCACGCTGGGCATGATGGCCAGCCCGTCCAGACCGTCGGTGAGATTCACGGCATTGCTGGAGCCCACCACCACCAGCCACACCAGGGGGATGAACCAGAGTCCCAGATCGATGGCCACGTCCTTGAAGACGGGCACGATCAGGGTGGTCTCGATGGGGGCCTGGGCGGTGGTATAGAGCAGGCCGGCGCAGCCCAGGGCCACCAGGGACTGCCACAGGAACTTGCGCCGTGCCGACAGGCCGCGGCTGTTGCCGTAGCGCAGCTTCAAGTAATCGTCGATGCCGCCGATGACCCCGAACAGGAGGGTGGTGATGAGCACGATCCAGACGAAACGATTGCCCAGATCGCTCCACAGCAGGGTGCTCAGCGCCACCGCCACCAGGATCAGTGCCCCGCCCATGGTGGGGGTGCCCGCCTTGCCCAGGTGGGTCTCGGGACCGTCGTCGCGCACCTGCTGGCCGATCTTGTACAGGGTGAGGCGCTTGATCATCCCCGGGCCGATGGCGAAGGCGATGAGCAGGGCCGTGATCACCCCCAGGATGGCCCGCAGGGTCAGATACTGAAACACGTGAAACCCCGAATAAAACTGGGCCAGATAGTCAAACAGAATGAGCAGCATGCTCACCCTCCCCCTGGATGCTTGTCATGATCCGCCCCGGCGCAGACCGCCAAGGCATCGGCCACCGCATCCATGCGCTGGGACCGTGAACCCTTCACCAACACCACATCCCCCGATCGCAGTGTCCCCCGCAGGGCCGTGATCAGTGCCTGCCGGTCCGGGAAGTGACGCCCCCCCGGCCCGAAGGCCTCCACCGCATGGCGGCACAGGGGGCCGGTGGCCCAGAATCCATCGATACCGTGTTCGGCGGCATGGCGCCCCACCGCCGCGTGCAGTTCCGGGGCCGCCGTGCCCAGTTCCCCCATGTCCCCCAGCACCAGGAAGCGCCGTCCCGGCTCCTTGGCCAGGACCTGGATGGCGGCCCGCACCGACGCCGGGTTGGCGTTGTAGCTGTCGTCGATGAGGCGCACACCGCCACTGCCGGGGCGCAAGGCCAGGCGTCCCGGCACCGGGGGCATGGCCTCCAGACCGGAGCGCACCCCCTGGAGATCCACCCCCAGGGCCAGGGCGGCAGCCGCGGCCGCCAGGGCATTGCTGCGGTTGTGCTCCCCCGCCAGGGGCAGGGCCACCGTCACCGTCTCCCCTGCGGCGGTGATGCGCAGACGCCCTTGGGCATCCAACTCGCCGGCCACATCCACGTCCGGCCGCAGACCGAAGCGCAGCACCCGGCGGTGGGTGTTGAACCCGGCCCAATAATCGGCATGGGGATCGTCGCCGTTGATCACGGCCACGCCATCCGCCGCCAGTCCCGAGAAGATCTCCCCCTTGGCCCGGGCCACCGCCTCGATGCTGCCAAAGCCCTCCAGATGGGCGGGGCCGGCATTGGTGATCAGGGCCACGTCGGGGGCCGCCAGGGCCGTGAGGCCGGCGATCTCACCGGCATGGTTCGCCCCCATCTCGATGACCGCGAAACGGTCCCCGGGGGAGAGTCCCAGCAGGGTGAGGGGTACCCCGAGTTCGTTGTTCAGATTGCCCCGGGTGGCCCATACCGGCCCCATGGTGTGCAGGATGGCCGCCAGCATCTCCTTGACCGTGGTCTTGCCGTTGCTGCCGGTGAGGGCCACCACCGCCGCCCCGCAGCGCCGGCGCCAGGCGGCGGCCAGATCCGCCAGGGCGCGGCGGGTATCGGCCACCTCCACCCACGGCAGAGGGCTGGCCACGGGGCGCTCCACCAAGAGACCGGCGGCGGGCAGGTCCGCTCCGGCAAAGGCATGGCCATCGAAGCGGGGCCCGCGCAGGGCGACGAACAGCCCCCCCGGCAGCGGTTGCCGGCTGTCGCTGAACACGCCGCGGACGGTGCCGTCGGCCCCGTGCAGGCGTCCACCGGTGATGCGGGCCACTTCCGAAAGGGGCAGTTGCATCATGGCGCCCCCTCCCGCCCGGTGAGGGCGGCGGCCAGTTGGCGGTCGCTGTAGGGGCGGCACTGGTCGCCGATGGTCTGCCCGGTCTCGTGCCCCTTGCCGGCCACCAGCACCAGGTCCCCCGGGGCCGCCTCCTCGTAGGCCCGGCGTATGGCCGTCTCCCGCTCCGGCTCTACGATCACCCCACCGGGATCGGCGAAACCGGTGCACACCTCCCGCAGGATGGCCATGGGGTCCTCGTGGCGGGGGTTGTCGCTGGTGAGGAGGACCCGGTCGGCATGGCGCTCGGCGGCGGCGGCCATCAGCGGCCGCTTGCCCCGGTCCCGGTCGCCGCCACAGCCGAAGACACACCACAGACGCCCATCGCAGTGCTCCCGGGCCGCCTGCAGGGCCTGGACGAGGGCCCCGGGGGTGTGGGCGTAGTCCACCACCAGCGTCGGTCCGTTGGCGCTGTGGAAGCATTCCATGCGTCCGGGCACGGTGGCGGCGTGACCCAGGTGCTCCAGGGCTTCGGCCAGGCCCACGTCCAGGCTCAACAGCCCCCCCAGGGCCGCCAGCAGGTTGTAGACATTGAATCGTCCCAGGACACCCGCCTCCAGGACGCCCTCGCCCCAGGGCGTCTCCACGGCAAAGCGCAGCCCCCGGGGCAGGCATTCCACCTCCCGGGCCAGCAATTGATCCCGTTTGCCGGGGTCCGGGGACAGGCCATAGCCCAGAACGGGCACCTGTCCGTCCAGGCGCCCCGCCAGCTGGACGCCGAAGGGATCGTCCAGATTGAGGATGGCCGTCTTCAGGTGGGGCCAACGGAACAGCCGGGCCTTGGCCTCGCCATAGGCATGGGGGGTGACGTGATAGTCCAGGTGATCCCGCCCCAGGTGGGTGAGGATGGCCACGTCGAACTCGACCCCGTCCACCCGTCGCTGGTCCAGGGCATGGGAGGAGACCTCCATGACCACACGGCGCACCCCCTGATCCCGCAGCGCGGCCAGGCCGGCCTGCACTGCGAGGGCGTCGGGGGTGGTCCATTGCGTGGGCACCAGGGCCCCGGGGCGGCCGTTACCCAGGGTCCCCATCAGGCCACAGGGGGGGGCCATGGTATCCAGGGCCGTGGCCAGGAAATGACTGACGGAGGTCTTGCCGTCGGTGCCGGTGACACCCACCACCTGTAGCTCATGGCTGGGATGGCCATGGAAACGGGCGGCAATGGCCCCCAGGTGCTGGCGCAGTCCGGGAACGGCGACGCAGGGCACCCCCAGGACCGTGGGATCCGGGGGCATGATGCCCTCCACCGGCTCCCAGATCACGGCCACGGCCCCCCGCTCCACCGCCTGAGGGGCATGGAGCAGGCCGTGTTGATGGCCCCCGCAGAGGGCGAAGAAGGCCTCTCCGGGGCGCGCGCCCCGGCTGTCCAGGGCCAGCCCCTGGACAGGCATGTCGCCGCCGGAGGGCACCTCCACCCCCGGACCCAGCAGCCGGTCCAATCGCCATGGATGCGGGGAGCGGCTCATGCGGGTGCCCGCCGCTCGGGGCCGGATACGGTCCGCAACTCAGGCAGATCGTCCGGCGGGATGTCCATGAGACGCAGGGCCCCCTGCATCACCCGGGAAAAGACGGGGGCGGCCACCTGGCCGCCGTAGTATTCCTCTCCGGCAGGCTCGTCGATCATCACCACCATCACCAGGCGTGGATCGCTGGCGGGGGCCATCCCGGCAAACAGGGCCCGGTGACGGCCCTCGGCATAGCCGTCACTACCCAGCTTGCGTGCGGTTCCGGTCTTGCCGGCGACGCGATACCCCTCCACCGCCGCACGGCTGGCCGTGCCCTCCGGGGACACCACCCCCTCCAGCATGCGCACCACGCTGCGGGCGGTGGCCTGGCTCATCACCCGGCGGGGCTCCCTGTAGGAGACCTCATCGGGCGTAAAATGGACCGGCACGAGCACGCCATCATTGGCCAGGGCCGCGTAGGCCTGGGCCAGTTGCAGGACGGACACCGAAAGGCCATAGCCGAAGGCCATGGTGGCCTGTTCCACCTCCCGCCAATAGAGGAAGTCCCGCAGGCGGCCATGGGCCTCACCGGGGAAACCGCTGCCGGTGCGCCGGCCGAACCCCACGGCATAGAAGGTCTCCCAGAGGCGGCGGGGTTCCAGCTTCAGGGCCAGGCGGGCCGCGCCCACATTGGAGGACTTCACCAGCAGGGTGCGCAGGTCGATGGTGCCGTAGTTGCGGTGATCCCGAACCAAGGCCTCGCCCACACGGAAATACCCGGGGCCGGTCTCCAGCTGGCTGCCGGGGCCAAACCGGCCGGACTCCAGGGCAGCCACCACGGTGAAGGGCTTCATGGTGGAACCGGGCTCGATGCTGTCGGTCACCGCCCGGTTGCGGGTCCGTCCGGGCTGGAGGGTGTCCCGGTTGTTGGGATTGAAGGAGGGCTGATTGGCCATGGCCAGGATGCCGCCGGTACGGGCATCCAGAAGCACCAGGGATCCGCCGCGGGCGCCATGGGCCACCACCGCAGCCTTCAGTTCCCGGTAGGCCAGGTACTGGATGCGCTGATCGATGGTCAGGCGCAGATCCTTTCCGGGCCGGGCGGGACGGATGGATTCCACGTCCCGGATGATCCGCCCATGACGATCCTGGAGCACCCGTTTGGCCCCCACCTGCCCGGAGAGGTGATCGTCGAAGGCCAACTCCAGCCCTGCGAGCCCGCGATCGTCGATGTCGGTGAATCCCAGCACATGAGCCGTCACCTCCCCAAAGGGGTAGTACCGGTGGTACTCCCGCTGCAGCCCCACGCCGGGGATCTCCAGGGCGGCCACCTGCCGCCCCGTCTCCGGCGTGACGTGACGGCGCAGGTAGACAAACTCACGTCCGGCGCGGCGCTCCAGCCTGCGCCGCAGGGCCTGGGCATCCATTTCCAGGACCCGTGCCAGGGCCGCCAGCCCCTGGGGATCGGTCAGGGCCTTGCCGGGATGGGCCCAGACCGTATCCACCGGGGTGCTCATGGCCAGGGGTTCGCCGTTGCGGTCGGTGATCATGCCGCGATGGGCCGGCAGCGAGACCACCCGCAGCTGGCGCGCCTCCCCCTCGCTGCGCAGGAAGTCCTGCTGCAGCACCTGCAGGTCCACCCCGCGCACCACCACCGTGGCGAAGGCGAACGCAAACGCCGCCAGCACGAAGGTGCGGCGCCAGGGCTTTACGGTTGTGCCTCGCTCGTTCATCTTCATTCCAGCAGGATCACGGTGCTGCGGGCATCGGGCATGCGCATGCCCAGACGCTCGCGGGCCTCCCGCTCGATACGCCCGTGGGTGGCCCAGGTGCTCTGTTCCAATTGCAACCGCCCCCATTCCACGTTCAATGCATCGCGCCGTTCCAGGGCCTGCTGCAGCCCCATGAAGAGGACGCGGCTCTGGTGGCGGCTGTACACCACCCCCAGCGCACTGGACATCACCAGGGCAAAGAGCAGGCCCAGCAACCAGGGGCGCAGGCTCATGGCAACCGCTCCGCCACCCGCAGGACCGCGCTCCGGGCCCGGGGGTTGGTCATCACCTCATCCTCCTGCGGCCGGTGGGCACGGCCCACGAGGCGCAGGGTCCGGCCCGGCGGCGGATCCCGCACCGGGAGCTCGCGGGGCAAGGGCTCGCCCTGTACCTGTCGCCGCATGAACCGCTTCACCCGACGGTCCTCCAGGGAATGGAAACTGATCACCGCCACCCGCCCCCCGGGGGCCAAGGCGGCGGGCACCTGCCCCAGGCAGGCATCCAGGGCCTCCAGTTCACCGTTGACCCGCATGCGGATGGCCTGAAAGCTGCGCGTCGCCGGATGCTTGTGCCGCTCGCGGCGGGGCACGGCCTCGGCGATCAGCGCCGCCAGCGCCCCGGTGCTGCGAATGGGCGCCTCACGGCGCGCCTCCACCAGCCGCCGGGCGATGCGCCGGGCGAAGCGCTCTTCACCCAAGTCGCGCAGCACCGCGGCGATCTCCGCCTCTTCGGCCCGGGCCAGCCAGTCGGCCGCCGACTCCCCGCGGGTGGGATCCATGCGCATATCCAGCGGGCCGTCCCTCATGAAACTGAATCCCCGCTGCGGGTCATCCAACTGCGGCGAGGAGACCCCCAGATCCAACAGGATCCCATCCACGCGGCCTGCCAGTTCCCGCGCGGCCAGCACCGCCCCCAGCTCCACGAAGGAGGTGCGCACAAACTCCAGCCGCGGGTCCAGGGCCATGCGCCGGGCCACCGCCTCCGCCTGCGGATCCTGATCCAGGGCGATGAGACGGCCCCCGGGGCCGAGCCGTTCCAGGATGGCGGCACTGTGCCCCCCGCGCCCGAAGGTGGCGTCCACGTAGAGACCCTCCTGGCGGATGGCCAGGGCCTCCACGGACTCCCGCAGCATCACCGGGCGATGGTCGTCCCCCTCTCCCTCACAGGGTGAGGGTGTCCAGTCCTTCGCCTGGTTCACCTTCGTCTTCCTCCTCCCGGAACCACTGGTCGCGGCGGCGCACCCAGGTCTCTTCGTCCCACAGTTCGAATTTGTTGCCTTGGCCCACGAGCACCACCCGCTTCTCCAGCCCGGCGTACTCGCGCAGGGGCGTGGGCAGCAGGATCCGTCCCTGGCCATCCAGATCACATTCGGTGGCATGCCCCACCAGCAGGCGCTGTAACCGCCGCACCCGCCGATCCACATTGGGGCGGCTCATGAGGGCCTGTTCGATGCGCTCCCACTCGGGAAGGGGATAGACCAGGAGACAGCCGTCTCGATCCACGGTGACGATGAGATGCCCCTCGCAGGTCTGCGTCAGGCGGTCGCGATAGCGATGGGGCATCGCCATGCGCCCTTTGGCATCCAGGTTCAGATTGGTTACCCCGCGAAACACGACCGCCTCGGTCCTCCACCGGGGGGTTCCGGCAGGACCTTCCCCTGAACGCCCATGACAGTTCACCCACGAAAGGGGTCGGCTTAGGACATTCGCCCCACCAACCACCACATATCCCCATGCGTCCCCACTATAGGTAGGCCTTCACGGGGGTGTCAAGGTAAAAACCGGCGGCGATGACCGAGATTTATGCTTGCGTCACAAATAGTTACCCGAACCTTCACATCCAGCCCTCAACCCTGGATGGAGTTTCCATATGGATCAATTGGTTGCGGGAAAATGCTCAGAAAAAGGTCGGATTCCACGCCGCCGCGGACACGGCGGGTAGGGGGTGTCGGGATGGGGGGGAATCGCCGGGGAGGCGATCGGATGAGGGGTTGGAGCCGGCCGATAAGCCGGGTTCTGTCGTGGACAGCCATTCCTCTGGGACGCGCGTCACCGCGCGCCTCAAGCGGCCTACCCGGGTGCAGTGCGGGCCACACCTGTGCACCCCTATTTGGCCTTGCTCCGGGCGGGGTTTACCGTGCCGCGGCGTGTTACCACCCGCGCGGTGCGCTCTTACCGCACCCTTTCACCCTTACCTGTGCCCTTGCGGGCCATCGGCGGTCTGCTCTCTGTGGCACTTTCCGTCGGCTCGCGCCGCCCAGGCATTACCTGGCGCCCTGCCCTGTGGAGCCCGGACTTTCCTCCACGGCACGCGGCCGCAGCGGCTGTCTGGCCGACTCCATGGGACAGTGTACTGTAGATCCGCATAGAAGCAAAGATCGAGCCCAACGGCCCGGTGCCCCCCCATAGCGGATCAGCGGTCCTCACCGCCCGACCCACGGCCCGGCCATTCCAGCCCCCGGGCATAGAGCCGGTTGCGCGGCAGACCGGTGATCTCCGCCGTCAGGCGGGCGGCCCGTTTCAGGGGCATCTCCCGCAGACACAGGGCAAGGATCCGTTCCGCCTCGGGATCCAGTGTCTGCGCCGGGGCATCCGGGGCGCCGGCCACCAGCACCACGAACTCCCCCCGCCGGTGATCGGCCGCCTCGGCCAGCCAGGTGTTCAGCGATGCCAGGGTGCCGCCCTGGATCTGCTCGAAGGTCTTGGTGAGCTCCCGGGCCACCACCGCCGGGCGCGCGCCCCCCAGGACCTGCGCCATATCCTCCAGCCCCGCCGCGATGCGGTGGCTGGACTCGTAGAAGATCAGGGTGCAGGTCTCCTCCGCCAGGGCCTGAAGGCGCCTGCGCCGCGCCGGGGCACGGGCCGGAAGGAATCCTTCGAACAGGAACCGGTCCGACGGCAGCCCGCTGGCTGACAGGGCCGCCACGAAGGCGCAGGGCCCCGGCACCGGCGAGACCCGAACCCCGGCCTCCCGGGCCGCCCGCACCAGGCGATACCCGGGGTCACTCACCAGGGGGGTGCCGGCATCACTCACCAGGGCCAGGGCCTCCCCCTTCTGCAGCCGGCTCAGGATCCCCGGCACCTGACGTTCCTCGTTGTGCTCATGGAGGCTGACCAGGGGTGTGCGGATACCGGCATGGGTCAAAAGACCCGCGGTATGGCGCGTATCCTCGGCGGCGATGCCGTCCACGTCGCGCAGCACCTCCACCGCCCGCGGGGAGAGATCCCCCAGGTTCCCGATGGGTGTGGCCACCACATACAGCACACCGGCTTCAATTGACACGTCGCACCCCGCCCAAGATACTGAGCCCTTTATGGAAAGGGGCCGAGTCTAACCCGCCCGGGGGTGCCGTGAAAGCAACCCCCGACCGGCCCCACCGAGGACCCATGACGCACTGCACGATACCCCATCCCCACCGCCGAGCCCCCTCCCGCCCAAGGCCATGGCGCCCCCTGGTGGCGGGGGCAACCATCTTCCTGCTGCTGTTACTGAGCGGGTGCGCCGGCATGGCCCCCGCCCCACCGGCAGATGCCCCCCTCCTGGAGGAGGCCCGCGAACTGGCGTCGGCCGGTGAATACGAAGCCGCGGCGCGGCGTTACCTGCAAGCCGCAGGGGAAACCCGGGGAGCTCCCCGTGCGCAGCTGCAACTGGAGGCCCTGGACCTGCTCAGCCGCGAGGCCGCCGGCAAAGAGGCCTGGCAGCAGGCCCAGGCCCTCGCCGCGGAACTGGCCGGGCAGGAGCTGCGGGGCAGGGACCGTGGGCGCCTTGCCCTGATGCAGGCGCGGCTCGCCCTCCACCAGGGCGATCCGGAGACGGCCCTGGAGCGGCTCCCCCCGGAACCCGGGGAACTGGACGCTGCGCTTCTGCAGCAGGTCATGGAGATCCGGGGCCGAGCCCGCTGGGCCCTGGATCAGTGGACCGGAGCGGTGGCGGACCTGGCCGCCGCAGCGGCCGCCGGGGACGATGCGCAGCGCCGCAGTCGGGTGGAGGCCCTGTGGACACGCCTCAGCGAGGCCCCCGACCAGGTCCTGGAAGGGCTGGCCCGGGAGGACCTGCCCCCCGACGCGAAGGGCTGGGTGCGCCTTGCCCGCCTCGCCCGGGATCCCGCACCGCGCCCCAGGGACCTGGAGGAATGGCGCCGCAGCCACCCCGGACACCCCGCCCATCCCCGGATCACACAACGGCTCACCGAACGTTGGGAGCAGGCCCGGCGCTCCCCCGGCCGGGTGGCGGTGCTGCTCCCCCTGAGCGGCCCCCTGGCCACCGCCGGCCGGGCCATCCAGGAAGGCATCACCGCCGCCTATTTCGACCTGCCCCCGGATCGCCGTCCTCGACTGGAGTTCCATGACACCACCGGGGATGCCGCCCGGGCACAGGAACACTACCGGGCCGCCGTGCAGGGGGGCGCCCAATGGGTGATCGGCCCCCTCACCCGGGCCGCGGTGGAGGAACTGGCGGCAGAGGAGGAGCTGTCCGTACCCACCCTGGCACTGAACCAAATCCCCGGCGACGGCCCCTTCCCCGAGGACCTCTATCAGTTCGGCCTGAACCCGGAGGACGAGGCCCGGCAGGTGGCCGAGCGGGCCATCCTGGACGGCCTGCAACAGGCGGTGATCCTGGCACCGGACACGGCGCTCGGGGTGCGCCTGCAGCGGGCCTTTGAGGCCCGTTTCTCCGCCCTGGCCGGGGTGGTGCGCGAGGTGGGATACTATCCTGCCACCGCCACGGACTTCGAGGCCCTGATCAAGGACACGTTGCACATCCGCCCACCGCCGGAAGATCCCACTTCGGAGGATGACGAGACAGGGGAGGAGGAGGAAGCACCTCGCTATCGGGAGGATGTGGATCTGATCTTTCTCGCCGCCTCACCCCAGCAGGCGCGCCTGATCCGGCCCCAATTGCGCTATCATCACGCAGGGTCGCTACCGGTGATGGCCACCTCCCATATCTACACCGCCCAACCCGATCCCTCCATGGACGAAGACCTGGGAGGCATCCTGTTCGCCGACATCCCCTGGGTACTGGAGGAGGCCAACCCCCGCCCGGAACTGAGACGCCGCCTGGATGAAAGGGGATCCGAAGCGGCCCACCGGCTGCCGCGGCTGGTGGCCCTGGGCTTCGATGCCCTGCACCTCCTCCCCCGCCTGGGGGAACTTGCACGGGGTGACGGCGCGGGCTACGAGGGACTCACCGGCCGCCTGCACCTGGACGGCCGGGGCCGCGTCCTGCGGACCCTGAACTGGGCCCGGTTCATGGATGGGCGGCCGCAGTTGCTTCGGGGCGGCACCGTGGCACCCCTGCCCCTGGACGCCCCATGAACCGCCGTGCCCAGGGGGACCGCGCCGAGGCCCGCGCCCGGGCCCACCTGGAATCCCGGGGCCTGCGCTTTCGATCCGCCCAATATCGCTGCAAGGCGGGCGAGATCGACCTGGTCATGGAGGACCAGGGCACCCTGGTCTTCGTGGAGGTGCGCCAACGCCGCTCGGCCCGCTTCGGCGGCGCCCTGGCCAGCATCGACACACGCAAGCAGCGCCGCATCCTGGCCGCCGCCGCCCACTACCTGCAGGCCCATGGCCAAGGTGGCAGCGCCCGTCTGGATGTGGTCGTCATCGAGGCGGACGACCGCCTCCAGTGGATCCCCAACGCCTTCGAGGCCCACAGCTAAGGCCCGCCAACCCCATGAACCTGCAAGAGCTCATCCGCCAAACCTTCACCGAGACCGCCGAGACCCAGCGCCTGGCGGCCGAACGCCTCCCGGACACCGTCGCCGCCGCCGCCGGTTGCCTGCTGGAGGCCCTGCTTGGGGGACACAAGATCCTGATCTGCGGCAACGGGGGCTCGGCGGCCGACGCCCAGCACTTCGCCTCCGAGATGGTGAACCGCTTCGAACACGACCGCCCCGGGTTGCCGGCCATCGCCCTGACCACCGACACCTCCACCCTCACCTCCATCGCCAACGACGATGCCTTCGAGCAGATCTTCGCCCGTCAGGTGCGTGTCCTGGGGCAACACGGGGACGTGCTCGTGGCCATCTCCACCTCCGGCCGTTCCCTCAACATCCTGCGGGCCATCGAAGCCGCCCGGGAACGGGACCTGCGGGTGATCGCCCTCACCGGCCGGGACGGGGGACCGCTGGCGGGGCAACTCACCTCCCGGGACGTGGAGATCCGCGCCCCTTCCGAGCGCACGGCGCGCATCCAGGAGACCCACTTGGTGGCCATCCACGCCCTGTGCGATCTCATCGACCGCCAGCTCCTGGGGATCCGTGAATGACCCCTCCAGCCCCCCTCAGCGAGAGCGCCCTCCAGGCCCTGGCCAATGCCGCCGGCCCCGGGAACCTGCGCACGGCGCCGGGGGACTGCTGGGCCTACGGGGGGGACAACTCCCGTCTCCACGCCCCGCCCCAGGCGGTGATCTTCGCCACCGACACGGCTCAGGTACAGGCGGTGGTGGAGGCCTGCCGTGACCGTTGGATCCCCCTCATCGCCCGGGGCCGGGGCACCGGCACCACCGGCGCCACGGTGCCGGACCGGGGCGGCGTGGTGCTCAGCTTCGAGCGCATGGACCGCATCCTGGAACTGGACCCGGACAACCGGCTTATGGTGGTGCAACCGGGCGTCACCAACCAGGCCGTCCAGGATGCCGCCGCCGCCCACGGATTCTTCTGGCCCCCGGACCCCACCAGCGCCGCCTATTGCACCGTCGGGGGTAACCTGGCCTACAACGCCGCCGGGCCCCGGGCGGTGAAATACGGCACCCCGCGGGAGAACACCCTGGGCCTGACCGCGGTCACCGGCAGCGGTCGAGTCCTGCGCACGGGTGTGCGCACCACCAAGGGGGTGGTGGGTTATGACCTGACCCGGCTGCTCATCGGCTCCGAGGGGACCCTGGGCATCCTCACCGAGGCGGTCTTGCGCCTCACCCCCCTGGCGGAGGGCAAACGCACCCTCCAGGGGATCTATGACTCCATGGAGGCGGCCGCCCGGGCCGTCTCCCGCATCATGGCCCAGCCGGTGATCCCCTGCGCCCTGGAGTTCATGGACGGCCAGGCCATCGCCATGATCCGCCAATACTCCACCGCCCCGCTGCCCGAGGGGGCGGGGGGACTGCTCATGATCGAGGTGGACGCCCCCGAGGCGGGCCTGGCGGAGGCGACCGAGCGGGTGGCCGAGGCCGCCCGGGGCCAGGGCTGCCTGTCCCTCACCCAGGCCCGAACCCAAGAGGAGGTGCGGGCCCTGTGGGCCACGCGCAAGGCCCTCTCCCCCGCCCTGCGGCACGTCGCCCCCAAGAAGATCAACGAGGACGTGGCCGTACCCGTCTCCCGCATGCCGGACCTGATTCGGGACGTGGAGGCCCTGTCCCGGGAATACGCCATCCCCATCGTCTGCTTCGGCCATGCCGGCAACGGCAACATCCACGTGAATCTGCTGGTGGACCCGGATGACCCCCGCCAGATGGCGGCGGCCACCCCCTGCCTGGAGCGGCTGTTCGATCGGGTCCTGTCCCAACAGGGCACCCTCTCGGGGGAGCACGGCGTGGGCATCGCCAAGCGGGACTATGTGGACCGGGAACTGAGCCCGGAGGCGCTGGACCTGATGCGCGGCATCAAGGCCTGCTTCGATCCGGCGGACATCCTCAACCCGGGCAAGGGGATGCCCGTGCAGCCCTCCCCCTTGGCATCCCGCCCCGGCGGGGCCTGAAGCCCCGACCCTGGCGGGTGGGAACTACTTCACCACCCGCAGGCTCGGCCCCTTGCGGCCCCCGCCGTCACCGCCATCGGGACCATCGCCCCCTTCCGGCGGGGGCTCGTCCCCGCCATCCCCCTCCTCGGGCTCGGCGAACATCATGCCCTGGCCGTTCTCCCGGGTGTAGATGGCCAGCACCCGCTCCACGGGCACCTGCACACTCATGGGCCGCCCGCCGAAACGGGCGCTGAAGGTCACCTCCTCGTTGCCGATGTTCAGGCCATTGACCGCCATGGGGGCCACGTTCAGGACGATGCGCCCGGCCTCCACATACTCCCGGGGCACCACCACGTCCTGGGCCGCGTCCACCAGCAGATGCGGCGTCAGGCCGTTGTCCACGATCCACTCATAGATGGCGCGGATGAGATAGGGACGGCTGGAGGTCATGATCACACTCGCTCACGGGCGTGGGCTTGCACAGGCTCGGGTCTCGCCGGCATCCGGATCAGATCCCCTCCCTTTCGGCCTCGCTCAGGCTCTTTTGAAAGGCCTCCCGCGCAAAGATGCGCCGGGCGTAGGCCTGGACCGGCTGCGGCAGCCGCTCCATGGGGATGCCCCGCTGCGGCAGTTGCCACAGCACCGGGGCCACGGCGGCATCCAGGATGCTGAAATCGTCGCCGAGGAAGAAAGGCCTGGCGGCGAAGACCTCCGCGGAGGCGGTCAGGCTCTCCAGCAGGACGCGGCGTGCCGCCGTGGCGGACCGCCCGGAGGCGGCCTGCAGTTCATCGATCCCGTGATACCAGTCCCGTTCCACGCGATAGAGGGCGAGGCGGGTGCTGGCACGGGAGACGGGATCCACCGGCATCAGCGGCGGATGGGGAAACCGCTCATCCAGGTACTCCTGGATGACCTGGGTACCGTACAGGACCAGTTCCCGGTCCACAAGGGTGGGGACCGAACCGTAGGGGTTGAGATGGGATAGGTCCTCGGGGATGGCCTCGGGATCCACCTGGGCGATCTCGAAGGCGATGTCCTTCTCGGCCAGGACGATCCGCACCGCGTGACAGCGGGGGCAGGCCGGGGACGAAAACAGGGTCATGACAGATCTGCGATTGGCGACGGACGCCATGGGGGCTCTCCCTGGGCAAGCGGGCGCGCCATGCGCGCCCGCCAGACAATCGGGGGGCTTCCCTGCCCCGGGGCGTGACACGGCGTCAATGCACGTCGCGCCAGTACTCCTTCTTCAGCAGGTAGGCCAGGAAGGTGAAGATCACCAAAAAGCCCAGTGCCCACACGCCGATGCGCTCACGCTCCAACTGGATCGGCTCGCCCATGTAGACCAGGAAGGCCGTGATGTCGCGCACAACATCGTCGAACTCCTCGGGGGACATGCTGCCTTCTTTCTTCAACTCCAGCTCCACATGGCCCTCCTCACCGACATTCTCCTGCCAGCCCTGGAGTTCCCAAAGGACGTGGGGCATCCCCATGTCCGGGAAGACCCGGTTGTTGACACCGAAGGTGGTCCCCTCGTCCAGATAGAAGCCCTGCAACATGCTGTAGATCCAGTCCGCACCCCGTTGACGGGCGGTGAGGGTCAGATCCGGGGCCGGCTGGGCAAACCACTGCTCCGCATCCTCGGGACGCATGGCGATCTCGATCAGGCTGCCCACAGCAGAGGGGTCACCCTTCTCGGTACGGGTATGGATAAACTTCTCGGTAACCTGCTCCTCGGAGAGGCCCAGCCCCTTGGCGATGGTGGTATAGCGCTCGTACTGCAGGGAATGGCACCCGATGCAGTAATCGAAGAAGTACTCCGCACCCCGCTGCAGGGAGGCCTGGTCGGTCAGGTCGACATTGGCTTCCTCCAGATGGACCCCTCCACCGGACGATTGGGCCAGGCCCGGGGCCCCCAGGAACATCACAAGACTGAGTGTCAGAATCTTTTTCATCACGAAGTCACCCTCGCCGGAACCGGCTTTTCTTCGTTGAGCTGGGAGAACAGGGGCAGCAGCAGGCAGATCCCCAGATACAGGGTCGGCACCAGCCACCAGGTCATGATCGTCACCCGGTCCCCATCGGCCGCGATACGCGTGAAGTCGTAGTAGCTGTAGGCGGCGACGATCGCCAGGAACCACCCCCAACTGAACGCATCGGAACGCGGCTTGCTATGGAACCAGAGCACGAAGAAGAACAGGTAGTAGACCAGGGTCAGGCGCAGGGCGATTTCTTGGTTCAAGGTGGTGATGTGCTGCAACCCCAGGTAGGTGAGCACCAGGAAGACCACGCCAAAGGTCACCAGATTGAACTTGTGGATGGGGCTGCGGTAGCGCACCGACAGGATGGGGTTGCGATCGATCCAGGGCAGGAACAACAGCACCAGCGGGGCGGCGAACATCACCAGCACCCCCAGCAGCGGATCGGGAATGACGCGCAGCATGGAGTAGAAGGCGCCGAAGTACCACACCGGGTGGATCAGTTCAGGGGTGGTCAGGGGATCGGCAATCTCGAAGTTGTTCTTCTCCAGGAAGTAGCCGCCTGCCTCGGGGGCGAAGAAGACGATGCCGAAGAAGATGATGGCGAAGACCCCGAAACCCACCATGTCCTTCACGGTGTAGTAGGGATGGAACGGGATGCTGTCCAGGGGACGGCCGTTCTCGTCGGTAAAGTACTTGGTCTCCACACCGTCGGGATTGTTGGAACCCACCGCATGCAGGGCCACCACGTGCACGAAGGACAGACCCACCAGCACCAGCGGCAGGGCCACCACGTGCAGGGCGTAGAAGCGGGTCAGGGTGGCGTCGGAGACGAGGAAGTCACCGCGGATCCAGGTCACCAGGTCCGGTCCGATCACCGGGAAGGTGCTGAACAGGTTCACGATCACCTGCGCCCCCCAGTATGACATCTGTCCCCAGGGCAGCATGTACCCGGAAAAGGCTTCGGTCATCAGCACCAGGTAGATGAGCACACCGGTGATCCAGATGAGCTCCCGCGGGCGCTTGTAGGACCCGTAGAGCAGGCCGCGGTACATGTGCAGATACACCACGATGAAGAACGCGGAGGCCCCCACCGCATGCATGTAGCGGATGAGCCAGCCCCACTGCACATCGCGCATGATGTACTCCACGGAGGCGAAGGCCAGTTGGGCATCCGGCTTGTAGAACATGGTCAGGAAGATGCCGGAGACGATCTGGATCGCCAGCACCAGGAAGGACAGGGAACCGAAGTAGTACCAGAAATTCATGTTCTTCGGCGTGTAGTATTCCGCCAGGTGCTCATTCCAGACCTTGGTGAGCGGATACCTGGCGTCAATCCAGTCGAGGATAGCTCTCATGCCGCGACTCCTTCTTCGTCTTCGCCTATCACCAGCAGGTTATCCGACTTGTACATATGGCGCGGAATCACCAGGTTCGTCGGTGCCGGCATGTTACGCCAGACCCGCCCCGCCAGATCGAACTTGGAACCGTGGCAGGCACAGAAGTAGCCACCATACCAGTTCTCCCCCAAGTCCTCCGGGGCCACCTCGGGACGGTAGCTGGGGGTGCAGCCCAGGTGGGTGCAGATGCCGATGAGCACGGAGAGTTCAGGCCGGCGCGAACGGGTGGGGTTCGCACAATAATCGGGCTGCTGGCTCGCCACCTCGGAGTCCGGATCCACCAGCCGCTCGCGGTTCTTGGGCAGCAGCTCCAGCATCTCCTCAGTGCGGTACGTCACCCACACGGGCTTACCGCGCCATTCCACCTGGACGAGCTGCCCCGGCTCGATCCCGCTGACATCCACCTCCACCGGAGCACCTGCCGCCTGAGCCCGGGCGCTGGGGGACAATGAAGCCAGATAGGGATAGGCCACCGCGGCGACCCCTGCTCCGCCGACCACGCTCGTGGCCGCGACCAGGAATCGCCGTCGATTCTGGTTCACGTCTTCGTAAGACATTCAAAGATTCTCCCGTTGAGGTCCATGAAGTACCGCTGGTCGCTGGGCGCCCGATCGCACACCGGGCCTTTCAGGGTGAACGCACGCCCCCAAAACCCTTCGACGCACCGGGGCACTCAAAGCGCAGTAGGATTCCCGAATAAGCCCATTCCGTCAAGGATGACAAACAACTGCAGCAAGATGCATTGATCTATGCAGGATTATCGATATCGATGAACGCATGCTCGATGCCGAAGGTCTCTGCCACGGCCTCCCCCAGGGCCCGTGGACCATAACGCTCGGTGGCATGATGGCCGGCGGCGTAATAATGAATACCCGCCTCTCGCGCCACATGCACGGTCTGTTCGGAGATCTCCCCGCTGATGAAGGCATCCATCCCCGCCGCCGCGGCCTGTTCGATCATCCCCTGGGCCCCGCCGGTGCACCAGGCCACCCGCCGCACCGGGGTGTCCCCGCCGGGGATCCACAGGGGCTCCCGCCCCAACCGCGCGGCGATGCGCGTCTTCAGAGCCGCCCCGTCCTGGGGCGCATCCAGCCGCCCGAGGCAACCGATGCCGTCCGGGCGCAGCGGGGCCTCCGTAACAAACCCCAGCAGACGTCCCAATTGGGCGTTATTGCCCAGTTCCGCATGGGCATCCAGGGGCAGATGATAGGCGATCAGGCTGATGTCGTGGGCCAGCAGCATTCCCAGACGGCGGCGCTTCATCCCCGTGATGCAGGGGGACTCCCCTTTCCAGAAGTAGCCATGATGCACCAGCAGGGCATCCGCCCCCCGTTCCACGGCGGCCTCGATGAGGGCCTGGCTGGCGGTGACGCCGCTCACCAGGCGGCCCACCCGGGGGCGCCCCTGGACCTGCAGACCATTGGGGCAATAGTCCTGGAAGGCCCCCGCGTCCAGCAGGGCATCCAGATGGCGGACGAGGGCATCGAGTTCGACCATGGCAAGGACTCCGGCCGCAGCCTTCGCGGCATGGCTTGGAACGGCGGGGCATCCGCCCCCCTTGGGGTGCTTGTGGTATTTTAACGCCATGACTCGCATTCGTCCTTTCCTCACCCGGGGGGTGGCCGTCGGCCTGGGGGCCGCGGTCCTGATCCTGGTGCTCTTTCCCGGTGTCGTGCGCGACCCCGCCCCGGTGGTGGAGGTGGTGCAGAGCAGCCGACCGACCTCCCTACAGGCAGCTGGCGGAGCGATATCCTATGCCACTGCGGTGGAACGGGCCGCGCCGGCAGTGGTGAACATCTACACCCGCAAGACGGTGATCCAGCGCGCCCATCCCTTCCTGGATGACCCGGTGTTCCGGGAATTCTTCGGCGAGGGCTTTGGCGCCCCCCAGCGCCGCACCCAGACCAACCTGGGCTCCGGGGTGATCATGAGCCCCCAGGGTCACATCCTCACCAACAACCATGTGATCGAAGGGGCCGACGCCATCGAGGTGATGCGGGCCGACGGCCGCAGCCATCCGGCCCGGGTGGTGGGCACCGATCCGGAGACCGACCTGGCGGTGCTCAAGCTGGACACCGGCGACCGGCTGCCCAGCGTCGTCACCGGTGATGCCCGCGGGCTGCGGGTGGGGGACGTGGTGCTGGCCATCGGCAACCCCTTCGGGGTGGGACAGACGGTCACCCAGGGGATCGTCAGCGCCAAGGGCCGTTCCCGCCTGGGGCTGAACACCTACGAGAACTTCATCCAGACCGATGCCGCCATCAACCCGGGCAACTCCGGCGGCGCCCTGGTGAACGCCCACGGCGAATTGGTGGGGATCAACACCGCCATCTTCACCCGCTCCGGCGGCTCCCAGGGCATCGGCTTTGCCATCCCCGTGGACCTGGCCCGGGACGTCATGACCCAGATCATCGAACAGGGGGCGGTGGTGCGCGGCTGGCTGGGCATCGAGATCCAGGAGATCACACCGCAGCTGGCGGCCTCCTTCGGCCTGGAGGACACCCGCGGCATCCTGGTGGCGGGGGTGCTGGCCCGGGGCCCGGCGGCGCAGGCGGGGATCCGTCCCGGGGATGTCATCACCCACCTGGACGGCACCCGCATCAGCAGCGCCCAGAAGGCCCTGAATCTCATCGCCAGGCGCCGTCCCGGGGAGACCCTGGAGATCCGCGGGATCCGCGACGACCGTCCCCTGGAACTCAAGGCCCGGGTGGGTCAACGGCCACGTATGCAGGCCTCCTGACCCCCGGGGGCGGCCTCAACCGCCCCCGGCCAGGGCCCCGATGAGGGCATCCAGAAAGCGGGCGTTCTCCTCGGGGGTGCCCACGGTCACCCGCAGGCAGTCCGTCAGGCTTCCCCCCTGCCCCGAGAGGTCCTTGATGAGGACCCCGCGGGCGCGGATGCCCTCGAACACGGCCCGGGCCCGGCCCGGGGGCGTGCGAAAGAGGATGAAGTTGGCCTCGCTGGGGAAGGGCTCGATCCCCTCCAGGCCCTGCAGCGCACGGTACAGGGTCTCCCGATCCCGACGGATGGCCGCCGCCTGGGCCTCGAGCACGTCGTGGTGCTCCAGGGCGAAGCGGGCCGCCGCCTGGGTGAGGGTGTTGACGTTGTAGGGCAGGCGCAGCTTGTCCAGCTGCCCCAGCCAGGGGGCCGGTCCGCAGAGATAGCCCAGGCGCAGGCCGGCCAGCCCCAGCTTGGAGACGGTGCGCATCACCAGCAGACGGGGATGGGATCCCGCCGCCGGCAGGAAGCTGTCGGCGGCGAAGGGGCTGTAGGCCTCATCCACCACCACCAGCCCCGGCGCCGTCTCGATCAGGGCCTCCATGGCATCCCGGGGCCAGAGATTCCCGGAGGGATTGTTGGGATAGGCCAGAAACAGCACGGCGGGCCGGTGGGTCTCCAGGGCCCGCTGCAGGGCCGGAAGGTCCAGGGCGAAGTCCTCCCGCAGCGGCACCCCCACGTACTCCATGCCCAGCCAGCGGGCCACGGTGCGGTACATGACAAAGGCCGGCTCCGGCGCCATCACCACCCGCCCGGGACCGGCCAGGGCCATGAGCAGGATCTGGATGAGTTCGTCGGAACCGTTGCCCAGCATCACCTGCGCCCCCTCGGGGATCCCCATCACCCGCCGCAGGGCGGCCACCAGATCCTCGGCCCGGGGGTCCGGGTAACGGTTCACCGCCACCCCGGCCAGGCGCTCCGACCAGGGGCGGCGCAGGGACTCGGGCCATTCGTAGGGGTTTTCCATGGCGTCCAGCTTGACCAGCCCCCCGGAGGCAGGCACCGGATAGGCGGACTGGCCCAGGATCTCGGGCCGGATCAGGGTCTCGGGGGTCCAGGTCATCACTTCGCTTCTTCGTCTTGCGTCCGGTACTGCGCGGAACGGGCATGGGCCACCAGCCCCTCGCCCCGGGCCAGCACCGCGGCGGTGCGGCCCAGTGCGGCGGCCCCCGCCGGGGAACACTGGATGAGACTGGAACGCTTCTGGAAATCGTACACCCCCAGCGGCGAGGAGAAGCGCGCCGTGCGTGAGGTGGGCAGCACGTGATTGGGCCCGGCGCAGTAGTCCCCCACCGCCTCGGCCGTGTGCCGGCCCATGAAGATGGCCCCGGCATGGCGGATGCGGCTGGCCAGGGCGGCGGGATCGGCCACCGACAGCTCCAGGTGCTCGGGGGCCACGTGGTTGGCCACCGCCACCGCCTCGTCCAGGTCCCGCACCCGGATCAGGGCGCCACGGGCCGCCAGGGAGGTGCGGATGATCTCCGCCCGGGGCATCTCCGTGAGCAGCTCGTCCATGGCGGCCACCACCATCTCCAGGTAGGGACCATCCGGACAGACCAGCAGGGCCTGGGCATCCTCATCGTGCTCCGCCTGGGAGAAGAGATCGGCGGCGATCCAGGTGGGATCGGTCTGCCCGTCGCAGATCACCAGGATCTCCGAGGGCCCGGCCACCATATCGATGCCCACCTGGCCAAAGACCATGCGCTTGGCCGTGGCCACGTAGATATTGCCCGGGCCCACGATCTTGTCCACCGCCGGCACGGTCTCGGTGCCATAGGCCAGGGCCGCCACCGCCTGGGCCCCGCCCAGGGCAAAGACGCGGTCCACCCCCGCCACGGCGGCGGCGGCCAGCACCAGTTCGTTCAGGGTGCCATCCGGGGTGGGCACCACCATCACCACCTCGGGCACCCCGGCCACCTTGGCGGGCACGGCGTTCATGATCACCGAGGAGGGATAGGCCGCCTTGCCCCCGGGGACGTACAGCCCCACCCGGTCCAGGGGGGTGATCTGCTGCCCCAGCACCGTGCCGTCGGGCTCGGTGTACTGCCAGTCGGCCAGGCGCTGGTGTTCGGCGTAGCGCCGCACCCGCCCGGCGGCCGTCTCCAGGGCCTGGCGCTGCTCCGCGTCCAGCCCCTCCAGGGCCTGGCGCAGGCGCTCCGGGGGGATCTCCAGGTCGGCCACCCGGGGGCGCTGCAGGCGGTCGAAACGGGCGGTGTACTCCAGCAGGGCGGCATCCCCGCGCCGGCGCACGTCGGCCAGGATCTCGCTCACGGTGCGGGTCACGGCCTCGTCGGAGACCCCCTCCCAGGCCAGGAGGCGGTCGAGCCGCTCCCGGAAGTCGGCCTCGCTGCTGTCGAGTCGGTTGATGATCGGCATGAAGATTCTCCCGCGGATTCGGCGTTGGATCTAAGGACCGGGGCTCAGTCCCGGCCGGCGGCGGCGCGGCGCGACCGCACCCCGGCCGCCAGTTCCTGCAGCACGGGCAGGGTATCGTCCCAGCCCATGCAGGCGTCGGTGATGCTCTGGCCGTAGGTCAGGGGCCGCCCCGGGGTCACGTCCTGGCGTCCGGCCACCAGGTGGCTCTCCAGCATCATCCCCATGATACGCCGGTCCCCCGCCCCCACCTGGGCGGCCACGTCACGGGCCACCTGCGCCTGCCGCGCCGGGTCCTTGCGGCTGTTGGCGTGGCTGCAGTCCACCATGAGGCGGGCCGGCAGACCGGCGTCCTCCAGGGCCGAGGCGGCCTCCTGGATGCTGGCGGCGTCGTAGTTGGGCCGGCGCCCGCCGCGCAGGATGATATGCCCGTCGGGATTGCCCGCGGTGGAGAAGATGGCGGAGTGACCGGCCTTGGTCACCGACAGGAAATGGTGCGGCTTGCCGGCGGAGCGGATGGCGTCGATGGCGATCTGCAGGCTGCCGTCGGTGCTGTTCTTGAAGCCCACCGGGCAGGACAGGCCGGAGGCCAGTTCCCGGTGCACCTGGCTCTCGGTGGTGCGCGCGCCGATAGCCCCCCAGGCCACCAGGTCGGAGATGTACTGCGGGCTGATGGGATCCAGGTATTCCGTGGCCCCGGGCATGCCCGAGTCCGCCAGGTGCAGCAGCAGGCCCCGGGCCAGGTGCAGGCCCTTGTTGATCTCGAAGCTGCCGTCCAGGCCGGGGTCGTTGATCAAGCCCTTCCAGCCGACGATGGTACGGGGTTTCTCGAAATAGACCCGCATGATCACCAGCAGGTCCCCGGCCAACGCATCCCGGGCCGCGGCCAGATGCCGGGCATAATCCCGGGCCGCCTCCACGTCGTGGATGGAACAGGGACCGGCGATCACCACCAGGCGGTCGTCCTCCCCCCGAAGGATGGCCTGCAGGGCGCGGCGCGTCTCGAACACGGTGCGGGCGGCGGCCTCGGTGATGGGCAGGTCCTCCAGCAGCCGGCGCGGCGGCAGGGCCTCGCGGATGTTGACGATTCTCAGATCATCGGTGGGGTATGGCATGGATCGTTCCGGGTGTTCGTGTGTAGCGTCCCGGGACCGGGACGGGGGGCGCGGCGGTTCAGCGGCGCCGTTCCACCGCCGCCGACAGCTGGGCGACCAGGTCCTTGATACGGGCGGACTTCATCTTCATGGCCGCCTTGTTCACCACCAGCCGGGAACTGATGTCGGCGATGGGCTCCAGGGGTTCCAGGCCGTTAGCCCGCAGGGTGTTACCGGTGTCCACCAGGTCCACGATGCAGTCCGCCAGCCCCACCAGGGGGGCCAGCTCCATGGAGCCATAGAGCTTGATGATCTCCACCTGGCGGCCCCGGGCGGCGAAGTGGCGCCGGGTGGCCTGGACGAACTTGGTGGCCACCCGCAGCCGGCCGGGGCGCAGATGGGCCCCGGGCCGGCCCGCCACCATGAGCCGGCAGCGGGCGATGTTCAGATCCAGAGGCTCGTAGATGCCCTCGCCGCCGTGCTCCATGAGCACGTCCTTGCCCGATACCCCCAGGTCCGCCGCCCCGTACTGCACATAGGTGGGCACGTCCGCGGCCCGGATCACCACCAGCTTCACATCGTCCCGGTTGGTCTCCAGGATCAGCTTGCGACTGGTCTCCGGGTCGTCGGCGGGTTCGATGCCGGCCTCCGCCAGCAGCGGCAGGGTGTCCTGGTAGATGCGGCCCTTGGACAGGGCGATGGTCAGGGTCTTCTCTGGCATGGATTCATCCGGGTATGCGGCGAATGTCGGCGCCGAGCTGGGACAGCTTCTCCTCGATGCACTCGTAGCCGCGATCGATGTGATAGATGCGGTCCACGACGGTCTCGCCGCGGGCCGCCAGGCCCGCCAGGATCAGGCTGGCGGAGGCCCGCAGGTCCGTGGCCATCACCGGCGCCCCGTCCAGGTGGTCCACGCCGCGGATGATGGCGGTGTTGCCCTCGATACGGATGTCCGCCCCCATGCGCTGCATCTCCAGGGCGTGCATGAAGCGGTTCTCGAATACCGTCTCCGTCACCGCCCCGGTGCCCTCGGCAAGCGCGTTGAGGGCCACGAACTGGGCCTGCATGTCCGTGGGGAAGGCCGGATACGGGGCGGTGCGCAGGCTCACGGCCCGGGGACGGCGCCCGCGCATATCCAGCTCGATCCAGTCGGGCCCCACCTCCAGCCGGGCCCCGGCCTCCTCCAGCTTCGCCAGTACCGCGTCCAGGGTCTTGGGCTCGGTGTCCCGCAGCCGCACCCGGCCGCCGGTGAGGGCCGCAGCCACCAGGAAGGTGCCGGTCTCGATGCGGTCCGGCAACACATCATAGGCGCAGCCCCGCAGCATGGGCACCCCCTCCACCGTGAGGGTGTCGGTGCCCACCCCCCCGATGCGCGCCCCCATGGCGATGAGACAGTGGGCCAGATCGATGACCTCCGGTTCCCGGGCGGCGTTCTCGATGACGGTGGTGCCCTCGGCCAGGGTGGCGGCCATGAGCAGGTTCTCCGTGCCGGTGACGGTGACGGTGTCCAGCACCAGCCTGGCCCCCCGCAGACGCGGGGCGCGGGCGCGGATGTAGCCGTCCTCCACGCGGATCTCCGCCCCCATGGCCTCCAGACCCTTGAGGTGCAGGTTCACCGGCCGCGAGCCGATGGCGCAGCCCCCGGGCAGGGACACCTCCGCCTTGCCGTAGCGGGCCAGCAGCGGCCCCAGCACCAGGATGGAGGCGCGCATGGTGCGCACCAGGTCATAGGGGGCGACGCACTCGCGCAGGGTGTTGGGGTCCACCTCGATGCGCATGCGCTCGTCCAGGGTCAGCGACACCCCCATCCGCCCCAGCAACCCCATGGTGGTGGTCACGTCCTGCAGGTGGGGGACGTTGCCGATGACCATGGGGCCGTCCGCCAGCAGGGTGGCCGCCAGGATGGGCAGCACGGCGTTCTTGGCGCCGGAGATGCGTACGTCGCCCTCAAGCGGGCGACCCCCTCTGATGATGAGCTTGTCCATGGGGTGGGCATGATAGCGGAAAAGCCCGCGCGGGGCAGGCACCCCCCAACGGGGAAAACCACCGTCCCGCCGGTTCACCCCTCCTGCGGCCCCGCCTCAGGCAGCACCCCCTCCAGGTCGCTGAGACGGATCAGGGGGCGCATGTGCTCCGGCACACCGGCACAGACCAGGCCCTGCCCGCCCCGCAGGCGCAGCCAGGCCAGCAACAGGGCCACCCCGGCGGAGTCACTGCGGGTGACGCCGGACAGGTCCACGCGGCAGGGGACATCCCCCGAGCGCAGCCACGCCGGTGCCTCGGACCACAGGCGGGGTACCGTCTCCCGGGTCAGCGGGCCCATCAGACGCAGCCCCCCGGGGATCTCCTCCAGGTGCGCCTGCGTCATGAGGCCCCGCCGGTCTCCACGGCCTCCTCCACGAGGGCCTTATCCCCCTCCTCCAGACGGCGGATGAGGGCGTCCAGCCCTTCCTTTTCCACCTCGGCGCCGAAGGCCGTGCGGAAGTTGGTGACGAAGCTCAACCCATCCACCTCCAGGTCGAAGACCTTCCAGTGCCCGTCCACGGGCCGCAGACGATAGTTGACCGGGATATTGGACTCCCCCTGCCCCATGACGATCTCGGTGGCCACCAAGGCCATGCGCTCGTCCCTGAAGCTGCGATGGGGCAGGACACGGATGTCCTTGTCCATATGCTCGGCCATCTGCCGGGTGTAGGTGCGCACCAACATGTCGCGGAAGGCCTCGGTGAAGCGCTCCCGCTGCTCCGGGGTGGCGGTGCGCCAGTGGCGGGCGAGGATGAGCCGGGACATGCCCTCGAAGTCGATCAGCGGCAGGATGATCTCGTCCACCAGATCGAAGAGGAATTCCGGATTCTCGCGGGTGCGCTCGGGGTTCTCCCGCAGCTCACTCAGCACCCGGTCTGCCGTGGTCTCCACCAGGTCCACCGGATCCCGCTCCGGCATGGCGGCGGCCAGGGCCGGGATGCACATCCCCAGGAGCAGGGCCGCAAGAAGGGCTTTCAGTGATCGCATCTCGATCCTCCGTAACACATGGCAGGGATGGTGCCACGCGGCTTCACGGCCTCAGTCCTGGGTGAGGTTCACCATGAGGCGCCCGATGAGCTCCTCCAGCACCACCGCCGACTGGGTGAACAGCAGGGTGTCCCCATCCTCCAGCACCGCCTCCTCGGCCCCCGGCTCCAGGGCGACGTACTGCTCACCCAAAAGACCGGCGGTGTAGATGCTGGCCTGGGTGTCCTTGGGCAGGTAGTCGTGCTGTGCCGACAGGGTCAGGGTCACCCGCGCCTGGAAGCGCTCGGGGTCGTAGCGGATGTCGCTCACCCGCCCCACCCGCACCCCGGCCAGGGTGACGGGGGCCCGTTCCTTCAGACCGCCGATGTTGCTGAAGTAGGCATGCACCTGGTAGCCCTCCTCGCCGCCGTACTCGCTCAGGTTGCTCACCTTCAGGGCCAGGACGAACAGGGCCCCGATCCCCAGGGCCACGAACAAACCGACGGTGATCTCGATCCAGCGTGTCGTCATCTTGCCGTTCCGTTAAAGCGCACCGAACATCAGGCCGGTGAGGATGAAATCCAGGGCCAGCACGGCCAGGGCGGTGTGCACCACGGTGCGGGTGGTGGCGCGGCTCACCCCCTCGGCCGTGGGCTCGGTGTCGTAGCCCTCGAAGACGGCGATCCAGGTGGCCACCAGGCCGAATACCAGGCTCTTGATCACGCCGTTGAGGACATCGTCAAAGACATCCACGTTGGCCTGCATCTGCGCCCAGTAGGCCCCGGCGTCCACCCCCAGCACGCCCACCCCCACCAGGTACCCCCCTGCCACGCCCACGGCGCTGAAAAGGGCCGCCAACAGGGGCATGGAGAGGATCCCGGCAAAAAACCGCGGCGCCAGCACCCGGCGGTAGGGATCCACCGCCATCATCTCCATGCTGGAGAGCTGCTCGGTGGCCTTCATGAGCCCGATCTCGGCGGTCAGGGCCGAACCGGCCCGCCCGGCGAACAGCAGCGCCGTCACCACCGGCCCCAGCTCGCGCACCAGGGACAGGGCCACCACCGTCCCCAGGGCCTCGGCGCTGCCAAAGTCCACCAGGGTGATGTAACCCTGATAGCCCAGCACCATGCCCACGAACAGCCCCGAGACCAGGATGATCAAAAGCGAACGCACCCCCACGGAGTAGAGCTCCCGAATCCACAGCCGCGGACGCAGCATCAGGGGCCCCAGGGCCACCAGGGTGCGCAGCAGGAAGAGATGCCCCCGCCCCAGACGCCCCAGCACCCCCAGCCACCAGCGTCCCAGGGCCTGCAGCGCCGTCATCGCCTCCCCTCCGCATTCATGAGATCCCCCAGGTAGTCCGGTGCCGGATAGTGGAAGGGTACCGGGCCATCCGGCAGCCCCTGCAGGAACTGCCGCGACCAATCGGTGGCCGCCTCCTGCAGGCGCGCGGGCGGCCCCTGGTCCACCACCCGGCCGTCGGAGATGAGATACACCCAGTCGGCGATGGAACTGGTCTCGGCCACGTCATGGGAGACCACGATGCTGGTCATGCCCAGGGCATCGTGGAGACGGCGGATGAGGGTGACGATGACCCCCATGGTGATGGGGTCCAGACCGGTGAAGGGTTCATCGTACATCATCAGCTCCGGGTCCAGGGCGATGGCCCGGGCCAGGGCCACCCGCCGGGCCATGCCGCCGGAGAGTTCCGCCGGATGCAGGTCCCGCGCCCCGCGCAGCCCCACCGCCTCCAGCTTCATGAGCACCAGGGCCCGCACCACCGGCTCCGGCAGGCGGGTGTTCTCGCGGATGGGGAAGGCCACATTGTCGAAGACATCCAGGTCGGTGAGCAGGGCGCCGCTCTGGAAGAGCATGCCCATGCGCCGGCGCAGGCGGTACAGGGCCCGGCGCGAGAGACGGTGCACGTCCTGCCCGTCCACCAGCACCTGGCCGCGGTCGGGGCGCAGTTGCCCGCCGATAAGGCGCAGCAGGGTGGTCTTGCCCGACCCGCTGGGCCCCATGATGGCCGCCACCTGGCCGCGGGGGATGCGGATGTTCAGGCCATCGAAGATGGTGCGCCCGCCCCGGGCGAAACGCAGGTCGCGGATCTCGATCCAGGGGGTCTTGTCAGGCACGGGGGGAATGTACGGATCCTTGGATGGGCCGGGGGGTCTATGGGAATGCCCCTTGCGGGGTCGTTATGAAAATGTTCCGGTGAGGACGCCCGGGGTGTCAAGTCATCCCCGTACAGATCCGCGGGGATCCCGGCTTGCCCCGCCCCCGTTGAGGGGTTGGGGTGGCCGCGAGGGCTGATGGGAGGTCTCACCGTGCCAAGATCGCAGCCGCCGGGACCTGCCGAGGATCCACAGTACCGTTTATGATAGCCCCATGAAAGAACATCCCGAAAAAACACTCGAACTGGCCCGGGCGGTCCTGGAGACCGAGGCCCGGGGCATCCTGGACCTGTGCGAACGCCTGGACGAGGCCTTCGTCCGGGCCTGCGAGCACCTGCTGGGCTGTACCGGCCGCGTCGTGGTCACCGGCATGGGCAAGTCCGGTCATATCGGCGGCAAGATCGCCGCCACCCTGGCCAGCACCGGCACCCCCGCCTTCTTCGTCCACCCCGGCGAGGCCAGCCACGGGGACCTGGGCATGATCACCCCGGGGGACACGGTGCTGGCCCTGTCCAACTCCGGGGAGACCGACGAACTGCTCACCATCCTGCCCCTGATCCGCCGCCAGGGGGTGCCCCTGGTGGCCCTCACCGGCAACCCCCGCTCCACCCTGGCGCGGGAGGCCACGGTGCACCTGGACGTGAGCGTGGCCCGGGAGGCCTGCCCCCTGGGGTTGGCCCCCACCACCAGCACCACCGCCACCCTGGCCATGGGGGATGCCCTGGCGGTGGCCCTGCTGGAGGCCCGGGGGTTCACCGCCGAGGATTTCGCCCGCTCCCACCCCGGCGGACGCCTGGGCCGGCGCCTGCTGCTGCACGTGGCGGACATCATGCACACCGGCGAGCGCATCCCCATGGTGCGCGCCGACGCCGCGCTCACCGACGCCCTGCTGGAGATCACCCGCCAGGGACTGGGCATGACCGCGGTGGTGGACGAGCAGCGCCACCTCGTGGGGGTCTACACCGACGGCGACCTGCGCCGCACCCTGGACCGGGGGCTGGACATCCACGCCACCCGCATCGGCGAGGTGATGACCCGGCAGTGCCGCCACGCCCAGCCCGGGATGCTGGCCGCCGAGGCCCTCAAGCTCATGGAGGACCACAAGATCAACGCCCTGCCCGTGGTGGAGCACGGGCGCCTGGTGGGGGCCCTGAACATGCACGACCTGCTGCGGTCCGGGGTGGTCTGAGCCCCGCTGCCCCGCACGCGGGGCCCGTGCTATCCTCGCGCCATGACAGCGACACTCCTTGAACGCGCCCGGGCGGTGCGCCTCCTCCTTTTGGACGTGGACGGGGTCCTCACCGACGGCAGCCTCTTCCTCGGGGACGACGGCCAGCAGTACAAGGCCTTCCACAGCCGCGACGGCCATGGCATCCGTCTGCTGCAGGACAGCGGTGTGGCCGTGGGCATCCTCACCGGACGCCAATCCCGGGTGGTGGAGCACCGCTGCCGTGAACTGGGCATCCGCCATATCGTCCAGGGCCGGCGCGACAAGCTGGACGCCCTGCAGGGCCTGCTGGACACCGCCGGGGTGCGCCCGGAGGAAACGGCCTATATGGGGGACGACATCGTGGATCTGCCGGTGATGCGCCGCGTGATCCTGGGCCTGGCGGTGGCCGACGCCCACCCCCTGGTGCGGGAACAGGCCCACCACGTCACCACCCTGGGGGGCGGCCGCGGCGCCGTACGCGAGGCCTGCGAACTGATCATGGACGCCCAGGACACCCTGCAGGCGACCCTGGCCCCCTACCTGGGATGAACCGCGGCCGGCGCCTGGGCATCCTGACTCTCGTGCTGGCGGCCAGCCTCGGCTACTGGCTGGCCAGCGGCCCGGAGCAACGCCGCCTGGCGACCCCGGGGACCGTCTCCCCCGACGCCCCGGAATTCTTCGCCGAGGACTTCACCGTCTGGTCCATGGACGAGACCGGGACACTGCGCTACCGCCTCTCGGGGCGGCGCATGGAACAGCGCCAGCGGGACGGCGCCCGGCTGCTCACCGCGCCGGTGCTGCTGCTGCAGGAACAGGGCACACCCCACTGGGTGCTGCAGTCGGAGACCGGCTGGATCGCCCCCGATGGGGATCGGGTAAGATTGCAGGGGCAGGTGGACCTGAACCGCATCGCCGCCCCCGGGCGGCCGCCCCTGGACATCCGCACCAGCGACGTGCTGGTGCGGGTGCCGCAACAGGAGGCCACCTCCCGGACCCCGGCCCGGCTGGAGGCCCCCCGCTACCACGCCGAAGGCATCGGCATGACACTGAACCTGGCACGTGAAACCCTTGATTTGCACCGACAGGTACGGGGGGAATATGCACCCGGTCCATGATCTTGGCCTGCGCCCCTGGGCCCTGCTGCTGCTCCCCCTGTTGCTATGGGCATCCGGGGCCACGGCCCAGCAGGACACGGAACTGCCCGTGCACGTGGAGGCGGACCGCGCCCACCTGGACGACCGCCGCGGCATCAGTATCTATCGCGGCAATGTCACCATCACCCAGGGGGACACGGTCATCCGCGGCGACGTGGTCACGGTGCATTCCCCCGAACGGGAGCTGGAGCGCATGGAGGCGGAAGGCGAGCCGGCCAGGCTGGACACCCTGGACAAGGACGGCCGCCCGGTCCATGCCGAGGCGCAGCGCATGACCTTCCTGCCACCGTCCCAGGAGGTGATCCTCAGCGGCAATGCCCGCATCCTGCAGTCGGAGGACGAATTCCGCGGCGACCGTATCGTCTACGACCTGGAGAAGGCCGTCCTCGAGGCCAGCACCGGCGAGACCGGCCGCGTGGAGGCCATCTTCACCCCGGGCGAGCGGCCCGCGGAGACGGAGTGAACCGGGCATGAGCCGCCTCGAGGCCCTGGACCTGGTGAAACGCTACCGCTCCCGGCGCCCCGTGGACGGCACCGCCCTCGCCGTGGAGAGCGGCGAGGTGGTGGGCCTGCTGGGTCCCAACGGCGCCGGCAAGACCACCTGTTTCTACATGATCGTGGGCCTGGTGCCCTGCGATGAGGGGCGCATCCTCCTGGACGGCCGCGATATCACCCGCCTGCCCATGCACGCCCGGGCCCGGCTGGGGCTGGGCTACCTCCCCCAGGAGCCCTCCGTCTTCCGCAAGCTCAGCGTGGCGGAGAACATCCTGGCGGTGCTGGAGGTGCGCGGCGACCTGGATCGGGCCCAGCGCCAGGACCACCTGGAGAACCTGCTGGAGGAATTCCAGATCGCCCACATCCGGGACAACCCGGGGATCAGCCTCTCCGGGGGCGAACGCCGGCGGGTGGAGATCGCCCGGGCCCTGGCCACGGAACCCGCCTTCATCCTCCTGGATGAACCCTTCGCCGGGGTGGACCCCATCTCCGTGATCGAGATCCAGCGCATCATCGCCCACCTCACCGCCCGCGGCATCGGCGTCCTCATCACCGACCACAACGTGCGCGAGACCCTGGGGATCTGCACCCGCGCCTATATCCTCAGCGACGGCCGGGTGATCAGCCGGGGTTCGCCGGAAGAGGTGCTCTCCGATCCCCAGGTGCGCCGGGTGTATCTGGGGGAACATTTCCGACTATGACACCAAGTCTTTGAACAAAAACGATTTCACCCCCCATGTCCCAATTCGGCCGTGTCGCCGTATAATCCCCATGACAAGCCAAGCGGTGACGGCGGCCGGCCCACAGGGCCGTCCGCCCCACCCCTGCCGGATCCGATGACGCGCCACATGCCATGCTAAAGCCCTCCGTCCAGCTCCGTCTGGGTCAGAACCTCACCATGACCCCCCAGCTGCAACAGGCCATCCGCCTGCTGCAGCTCTCCACGCTGGAGTTGCAGGCCCAGATCCAGGAGACCCTGGAGACCAACCCCATGCTGGAGGCCCTGGAAGAGGGCGAAGCGGAACAGGAAGCCGAGGCCACGGAGGCGCGGGACCAGGAAGCGCGGGAGGCGACGGAGGCCCCGACGGAGCAGGACTCCGGTGGCGACGCCGGCACCGGGGACATCCCCGAAGAATTGCCGGTGGACAGCAACTGGGACGACATCTACGATATCCCCCCCTCCGGCCCCGGCCCGGCGGAACCCGAAGGGCGGGACCTGTTCGAAAACCAGAGCGGGCCCGCCGAAAGCCTCCACGAGCATCTCATGTGGCAGATTCATCTGTCGTCGATGAGCGAGCAGGACCGGGCCATCGCCCTCACCCTCGTCGACGCCCTCAACGAGGACGGCTACCTGGCCGAACCCCTGGACCAGATCCATGCCAGCCTGGGCGGCGACGAGGCGGTGGGGCTGGACGAGGTGGAGGCGGTGCTGCACATGGTGCAGCACCTGGACCCGGTGGGCGTCGGCGCCCGCGACCTCTCGGAATGCCTGGCCCTGCAACTGGCGCAACTGCCACCGGACACCCCATGGCTGCAGGAGGCCCTGCAACTGGTGACGGAACACCTGGACGCCCTGGGCGCCCGCGACCACAAGGGTCTGCAGCGCCGCCTGCGGCTCGATGCAGAGCAGCTGCAGCAGGTCATCGCCCTCATCCAGACCCTCAACCCCCGCCCCGGCGCCCTCATCAGCGCCGGCGCCCCCGAATACATCGTCCCCGATGTCTTCGTGCGCAAGCGCGAGGGCCGCTGGCAGGTGGAGCTGAACCCCGAGATCGCGCCGCGCCTGCGGGTCAACCCCCTGTACGCCAGTTACGTGCGCCGCGCCGATTCCAGCGAGGACAACACCTATCTGCGCAACAACCTGCAGGAGGCCCGCTGGTTCATCAAGAGCCTGCAGAGCCGCAACGAGACCCTGCTGCGGGTGGGCACCGCCATCGTCGAGCACCAGCGGGCCTTCCTGGAATACGGCGAGGAGGCCATGAAGCCCCTGGTATTGCGCGACATCGCCGAACAACTGGAGATGCACGAATCCACCATCTCCCGGGTGACCACACAAAAATACATGCACACGCCCCGCGGCATCTTCGAGTTCAAGTACTTCTTCTCGAGCCACGTGGGCACCGCCGACGGCGGGGAATGTTCCGCCACCGCCATCCGCGCCATGATCCGTAAGCTCATCGCCGAGGAGCCGGGCAACAAACCCATGAGCGACAGCAAGATCGCCCAGATCCTGGTGGACCGGGGCATCCACGTGGCCAGGCGCACCGTCGCCAAGTACCGGGAAGCCATGGCCATCCCGCCATCCAGCGAACGCAAGCGGCTCACCTGAACTGCGCCGCAACCCACATCCCCAATCCAAGGAGTATCCCCATGCAGATCAACCTCACCGGTCATCATGTCGACCTGACCGACGCGCTGCGCAACTACGTGAACGAGAAATTCCAGCGCCTGGAGCGGCATTTCGACAACGTGATCGACGTACACGTGATCCTGACCGTGGAGAAGCTGCAACAGAAGGCGGAGGCCAACCTGCTGCTCAGCGGCAACCAGATCCACGCCGATGCCACCGACGGCGACATGTACGCCGCCATCGACGCCCTCGTGGACAAGCTGGACCGCCAGGTGGTCAAGCACAAGGAGAAGCTCAAGGACCATCACCGCGCCGAAGGCTCCCACCGCAATCACGTCGAGTGACCCTGCATGAACATCGGTGAGCTCCTCGGCTCGGACCGCGTGCACTGCACCGCCGAGGTCAGCAGCAAGAAGCGGGCCCTGGAGATGCTGGGTGAGATGCTCTCCACCCGGCTCCCCAAGCTGACCACGGGGGAGATCTTCGACAGCCTGCTGGCGAGGGAACGCCTGGGCAGCACCGGCCTGGGGCATGGGGTGGCCATCCCCCACGGGCGGCTGGAGGGCGCGGACGAGGCCTGCGCCGCCCTGCTGCGGCTGGACCGGGGGGTGGACTACGACGCCCCCGACAGCGAGCCGGTGGACATCCTCTTCGCCCTGGTGGTCCCCACAGAGTCCAGCGAGGAGCACCTGCAGATCCTGGCCGTGCTGGCGCGCATGTTCTCCGACCCGGAGACCCTGGCGCGGCTGCGGGACGCGGGCAGCACCCGCGAGATCCTGGATCTGTTGGGACGGTGGAGCACCGGCGACGGCGATTGACCCCTATGAGTGGATCCCTCACCGTCGCCGACATCCTCGAGGCCATGGAGGAGCGCCTGGGGCTCACCTGGGTGGCCGGCCGCCAGGGGATCCACCGGGAGGTGCCGCAGCACGCCGCCGGCCCCAAGGGCGGACCGGCCCTGGTGGGACACCTGAACATCATCCACCCCAACCGCATCCAGGTGCTGGGCCACGACGAGATGCGCTATCTCTGGTCCCTGCGCAAGAACTCCCGGCGCGACATCCTGGACCAACTCTGCAGTGGCGAGGCCGCCCTGCTCATCGTCACCGACGGTCTCGCCCCCCTGCCCGAACTGGAGACCCTGGCGGAGACCCAGGCGGTGCCGCTGTTGCGCACGGCCCTGCCCAGCCACGAGCTGATCAACATCCTGCGCTACTTCTTCAGCGACAAGCTGGCCGAGACCGTCACCCTGCACGGGGTGTTCATGGAGGTGCTGGGCATCGGTGTGCTGGTGACGGGCAAGAGCGCCGTGGGCAAGAGCGAACTGGCCCTGGAGCTCATCAGCCGCGGCCACCGCCTGGTGGCCGACGACGCCCCGGAATTCGCCCGCATCGCCCCGGACATCCTGCGGGGCACCTGCCCCGCGGTGCTGGAGAACTTCCTCGAGGTGCGGGGCCTGGGGGTGCTCAACATCCGTGCCATGTACGGCGACAGCGCCATCAAGAACAGCAAGTACCTGCGCCTGATCATCGAACTCAAGGACCAGAAGACGGTGCGCCCCGGGGACATCGACCGTCTCCACGGCGGGCGCTACACCCGCGAGGTCCTGGGGCTGGAGGTGCCCGTCATCACCCTGCCCGTGGCCCCGGGGCGCAACCTGGCGGTGATGGTGGAGGCGGCGGTACGCAATCACCTGCTGCGCCTGCGCGGCTACTACGCCGGGGACGACCTGGCCGAACGCATGCACCGCCAGATGCAGGACCCGCCGGCATGAAACTGGTCATCGTCAGCGGACTCTCGGGCTCCGGCAAGACCGTGGCCCTGCACGCCCTGGAGGACGCGGGCTACTACTGCATGGACAACCTGCACATCGGCCTGCTCACGGCCGTGGTGCGCCAGTTCATGGCCGCCGGACACGGCCTCTACGACCAGACGGCGGTGGGCATCGACGCCCGCAGCGGCACCGAGGCCCTGCAACACTTCAGCGAGATCGCAAGAGAGATCCGCGACCTGGGTGTGGACCTGCAGATCCTCTTTCTCCAGGCCGAGGAACCCACCCTGCTGCGCCGCTTCAGTGAGACCCGGCGCCGCCACCCCCTGACCCGGGAGGACCTCCCCCTGGTGGAGGCCATCCAGCTGGAACGGCAGCTGCTGGCGCCGGTGGTGGAGCAGGCGGACCTGGCCATCGACACCACCCGCACCAACGTGCACCAGCTCAGCGACACCGTGCGCCAGCGGGTGGAACAGGCGGAGGCCTCGGGGCTTTCGGTGCTGATCCGCTCCTTCGGCTTCAAGCACGGCACGCCGGTGGACTCGGATTTCGTCTTCGATGTACGCTGTCTGCCCAATCCCCACTGGGAGCCGCGCCTGCGCGCCCTCACGGGCCTGGATCCGGAGGTGGCGAATTTTCTCGGCAGCCACCCGCTGGTGGAGGAGATGCATGTATCGCTGCGGGATTTCCTGGCCACCTGGATCCCCCGGTTCGAGCGCGACAACCGCAGCTACCTGACGGTCTCCATCGGCTGTACCGGCGGGCAGCACCGCTCCGTCTACCTGGCCGAACGCCTGGCGGCGGATCTCCGGGCCCTGCGGGGCGAAGCCATCAGCACCCGCCACCGGGAACTGACCTGACCTTTGAACACCGGTAGGGCATCATGTCCGTTGGACTCCTGATCATCACCCACAACCGCATCGGCGAGGACCTGCTGAGCACCGCCCGCTCCATGATGGGCACCATCCCCCTGGAGACCCGGTGCCTGGCCGTGTCCCAGGCGGAGGACCCGGACGAGGTGCTGACCCGGGCCCTGGAGGACTACCATCACCTCAATGCGGGGGACGGCGTGCTGGTGCTCACGGACATGTACGGCTCCACCCCCAGCAACATCGCCAACCGCCTGATGCAGCAGCCCCGGGTGCAGGTGATCGCGGGCATCAACCTGCCCATGCTGGTGCGTGTGCTCAACTACCCCACCCTGCGCCTGCACGAACTGGTGAACAAGGCCATCAGCGGGGGCCACGACGGCATCCTGCTCTGCGAGACCCACAGCTGATGCCCACCCGCGAGATCACCATCGTCAACAAGCTGGGCATGCACGCCCGCGCCGCCGCCAAGTTCGTCAACCTGGCCAACCAGTACGAGGCCGAGCTGGAGGTGGAGAAGGGCAGCCGCCGGGTCAACGGCAAGAGCATCATGGGGGTGATGATGCTGGCCGCCAGCCGCGGCAGCCAGGTGCGCCTGATCGCCGAGGGGGGGGATGCCGATCAGGCCCTGGACGCCCTCACGGGGCTGATCCAGGACCGTTTCGGCGAGCCCGAATAACGCAACCCGGGCCCGCGGGCCTCCCTGTCGGCGGCAGGCCCGCGGCCGGGCTCAGACCTTTCGGTACACCTTCGCCCCCTTTTCCACGAACTCCGCCGCCTTCTCCTGCATCCCCTGCTCCAGGGCCTCCTGCGCCGACATCCCCTGGGCGGCGGCGTAGTCGCGCACGTCCTGGGTGATCTTCATGGAGCAGAAGTGGGGCCCGCACATGGAACAGAAATGGGCCACCTTGTGGGCCTGCTGCGGCAGGGTCTCATCATGGAAGGAGCGCGCCCGTTCCGGGTCCAGGGAGAGGTTGAACTGGTCCTCCCAGCGGAACTCGAAGCGGGCCTTGGACAGGGCGTTGTCCTGCAGCTGCACCCCGGGGAAGCCCTTGGCCAGATCCGCGGCGTGGGCGGCGATGCGGTAGGTGATGATGCCGTCGCGCACGTCCTCCTTGTCCGGCAGCCCCAGGTGCTCCTTGGGGGTGACGTAGCACAGCATGGCGGTGCCGTACCAGCCGATGTTGGCCGCGCCGATACCCGAGGTGATGTGGTCATAGGCCGGGGCGATGTCGGTCACCAGGGGGCCCAGGGTGTAGAAGGGGGCCTCGAAGCAGTCCTCGAGTTCCTTGTCCACGTTCTCCTTCACCCGCTGCAGGGGGATGTGGCCGGGGCCCTCGATCATCACCTGCACATCGTGCCGCCAGGCGATCTTGGTCAGCTCCCCCAGGGTCTCCAGTTCGGCGAACTGGGCCGCATCGTTGGCGTCCGCCAGGCTGCCGGGGCGCAGGCCATCCCCCAGGGAGAAGGCCACGTCATAGGCCTTCATGATCTCGCAGATCTCCTCGAAGTGGGTGTAGAGGAAGTTCTCCCGGTGGTGGGCCAGGCACCACTTGGCCAGGATGGAGCCCCCGCGGGAGACGATGCCGGTGAGGCGCCGGGCCGTCAGCGGCACATAGCGCAGCAGCACGCCGGCGTGGATGGTGAAGTAGTCCACCCCCTGCTCCGCCTGCTCGATGAGGGTGTCGCGGAACAGCTCCCAGGTGAGCTCCTCCGCCTTGCCGTCCACCTTCTCCAGGGCCTGGTAGATGGGCACCGTGCCGATGGGCACCGGGCTGTTGCGGATCACCCATTCCCGGGTCTCGTGGATGTGCTTGCCGGTGGACAGGTCCATGAGGGTGTCCCCGCCCCAGCGGCAGGACCACACCAGCTTCTCCACCTCCTCCTCGATGCCGGAGCTGACCGAGGAGTTGCCGATGTTGGTGTTGATCTTCACCCGGAAGTTACGCCCGATGATCATGGGCTCCAGCTCCGGGTGGTTGATGTTGGCGGGGATCACGGCGCGGCCGGCGGCCACCTCGTCGCGCACGAACTCGGGGGTGATCACCTCGGGGATGCGCGCGCCGAAGGCCTCGCCGGGGTGCTGGCGCAGCAGGGCCGCATAGCGGGGATCCTCCCGCAGTTCCTGCAGGCGGCCGTTCTCGCGGATGGCCACGTACTCCATCTCGGGGGTGACGATGCCGCGGCGGGCATAGTGCATCTGGGTAATGTTGGCGCCGGCCCGGGCCCGCCGGGGGGCGCGGATGTGCTCAAAACGCAGGTGGGCCAGTTGCGGGTCCGCCGCCCGGTCCCGCCCGTAGCGGGAGCTGGGCCCGTCCAGCACCTCCGTATCCCCGCGCTCCTGGATCCAGGCGCTGCGCACGCTGGGCAGCCCCTGCATCAGGTCCACCCGCACCTCGGGATCGGTATAGGGCCCGGAGGTGTCGTAGACGGGGATCGGGGGGTTCTCCTCCTCGCCCGCGGCGGTGCGCGTGGGGGCCTGGATCACCTCGCGCATGGGCACGCGCAGGTCCGGGCGCGAGCCGGTGACGTGGATCTTGCGGGAACCGGGGAAGGGACGCGTGACCTCCTCGGACACCCGGGCGGTCTTCTGGACAAGGGAGTGGGGTATGGCGCTCATGGGTTGGCCTCCTGGGGCGGGAGAGGCACGGAGCGCTTTACGGGCACATCCGAAGCTTCCCTCCGCCGGTGTGATCCGGATCAGGTTCCAAGGGTGTCTCTCAGCCCGTACGGGCACCCCTAGCTTCTTCTTGGGTTCAAGCTAGCCCAGTCGCCGGGGAGATGCAACCGCTCCTGCCATCCGGCCAAGAGGGATTCACTTTCCACATGCGGCCAGGGCCGCTTCGAGCCGCTGGCAGACGGTCTCCAGCACGGTGACCCGGGCGAAGCGCTTGTCCTCGGCGGGGACCAGGGTCCAGGGGGCGTACTCGGTGCTGGTGCGCACCACCATCTCATTCACCGCCGCCTCGTAGTCCGGGCGTCTTTGGCGGTTGCGCCAGTCCTCGTCGGTGATCTTGTGCTGCTTGTAGGCCACCTGCTCCCGCTCGCGAAAGCGCGCCAGCTGTTCCGCCTCGCTCACATGCAGCCAGAACTTGAGCACCACGGTGCCGTGCTCCACCAACTGCTCCTCGAAATCGTTGATCTCGTGGTAGGCCCGGCGCCAGCGGTCCTCCGCGGCCAGGCCCTCCACCCGCTCCACCAGCACCCGCCCGTACCAGGAACGGTCGTACACGGTCATGCGCCCGCGGCGGGGCACATGGCGCCAGAAACGCCAGAGGTAGTGATGCGCCCGTTCCTCGTCGCTGGGGGCAGCGATGGCCACCACCCGGTAGAGCCGGGCATCGATGCCGGCGGTGAGCCGGCGGATGGTGCCCCCCTTGCCGGCGGCATCCCAGCCCTCGAAGACCACCACCGTGGACACCCCCTGGTCCCAGGCCCGCCAGGTGAGATCCCGCAGCCGGGCCTGGGCCCGCTTCAGGCGGCGCTTGTACTCGGCCTTCTCCAGGGACTGGCGCAGATCCAGGTGATCCAGCACCGTCACCCGGGCCGGGGCATCCGCCGGCAGGCTCGGGGCATGGGAGGGGGTGAACCCCTCCGCCGGGGGGCCGCCCGCCTGCAGGCGCTCCTCGATGGCATCCCGCAGGGTGCGCCCCACGGTGAGGTCCCGGTAGCGGGGGTCCGTGGCCTCGATGAGATACCAGGGGGCCAGACCGCTGTCGGTCTCCCGGATCACCCGTTCGCCGGTCTCCACCAGGCGCCGGTAGCGCAGCGCCTGCTCCTTGCCCCGGGGCAGGCGGTACCAGCGGCTGGCCGGGTCCTTCAGCCGCGCCTGCAGGCGCGCCTTCTGCACCTCCCGGGGCAGGTGGAACCAGAACTTGACGATGAGGGCCCCGTCGGCCACCAACATGCTCTCGAAGTCGCGGATGCGGGTGAGGGCTTCGTGCAGCGCCGCCTCGTCCCCCTTCTCCTGCACCCGCTCCCGGATGGGGCGGGCGTACCAACCGCCGAAGAAGATGCCGATGCCGCCCCGCGCGGGCATGGAGTGCCAGTAACGCCACATGGGCGGGCGGGCCTGTTCCTCGATCTCCTCCTCCCAGAAGGCGTGGGTGGCCACGCCGCGGGTATCCAGCCAGGTGTTGAGGCGATTCACCACCTCGCCGCGGCCGACACCGTCCACCCCCTCCACCAGGACGATTACCGCCACGTCGGAGTCCCGCAGGCGTCGCTGCGCCGCCAGCAGCTCCGCGCGCAGGCGCGGCACCGCCGACTTGTAGGCCTCCCGCTCCACCCTGCGCCCCAGTTCCGCCGCCTCGAACATCCCTTAGCCCTCTGCCTGCTTCGCCCTTCAAGCGGGGCCCTTCACCGGGGCTTGCCCGTCCCCGCCCGAGGCCGTAACCTTCCGAACGCATAACATCATAACCGGTCAAGGCCCCGCCGCCCCCGGAACACAACCACCAGACCCTACGGGAAGCCCCCACCATGAACCTCGAACAGGCTCGTTTCAACATGGTCGAACAGCAGGTCCGCACCTGGGAGGTGCTGGACCCGCGCGTGCTCTCGGTGATGGAGGAGACCCCCCGGGAGGCCTTCGTACCCCCCTCCCACGCCCAGCTGGCCTACGCCGACCTGGAGATCCCCCTGGGCCACGGCGAATCCATGATGCGTCCCAATGTGGAGGGGCGCCTGCTGCAGGCCCTGGAGATTCAGACCCATGACGTGGTCCTGGAGGTGGGCACCGGTTCGGGCTATGTCACCGCCTGTTTGGCGAAGCTGGCGGCCCATGTGGAGTCCGTGGACATCCACCAGGACTTCACCCAGGCCGCGCGCCGGCGCCTGCGGGAACAGGCCCTGTTCAACATCACCCTGCATACGGGCAATGCCGCCGAAGGCTGGAAAGCGGGCCGGCACGAGAAATACGACGTCATCGCCCTGACCGCCTCCATGGCCCGCTACCGGGAGTTCTTTGAGCAGCAACTCAACGTGGGCGGCCGCCTGTTCGTGGTGGTGGGGGAACCGCCGGTGATGGAGGCGCGCCTGGTAACACGCCTGGGAGAACGGGAATTCACCCACCAGCGACTCTTCGAGACCTGCCTCAAGCCCCTGGTGGGCCAGGAGGCCCGGCCCCGCTTCGTCTTCTGAAGCCCCGCCCGTGCAGCGCCTGTCGGCACGCGCGCTGCGGGAACATCTGGACCACGCCGCAACGCCGCCCCTGTTGCTGGATGTGCGCGAGCCCTGGGAGTACGACATCGTCCACCTCCCGGGCTCGCATCTCTGCCCCCTGGCCAGGCTGCCCGAACATGCAGAAACCCTGGACCCCCAGGCCGAGATCGTCCTGATCTGTCATCACGGCATCCGCTCACGCCAGGCGGGGCTCTGGCTGGAACACCAGGGGTTCTCCCGCCTGATCAACCTGGAAGGGGGCATCGACGCCTGGGCCCGGGAGGTGGATCCCACCCTCCCGGTCTACGGCTGATGGGCCGGTTTTCACCGCCTGGCGCACCGGATAGGATATTCACAATCCCTGATATACTGGTCCCTTTACCCCGCCTGGCAGGAGAGATACATGACCCGAACCCCGAAGACATGGCTCGCAGGCCTGTCCCTCGCGATCGTCACGGCCGCCCCCCTGCAGGCGGCCGATCTCATGGAGGTCTACCGCACCGCCCTGGAAGAGGATCCCGAGCTGCGGCGGGCCGAGGCGGAATACCGGGCGGCCCTGGAACAGCGCCCCCAGGCCCGCTCCGCCCTGCTGCCCCAGATCCGGGGCGGCGCCGGCTATGCCCATACCGAGAGTGAACCCGACGAGGGCCAGGAATACGACTACCAGAGCCGGACCTTCGATCTCTCCCTGGAACAGAGCCTCTACGATCATGCCAACTACGTGGCCCTGCGCCAGGCGGACCTGGGCATCGCCCGGGCCACCGCCACCCGCGACGCGGCCCGTCAGGAACTGCTCCTGCGGGTGGCCGAGGCCTACTTCGGTGTCCTCTCCGCGCGGGAGGATCTCGACTTCGCCAAGGCGGAGAAGGAGGCCATCGAACGCCAATTGGAACAGGTGCAGCGGCGCTTTGATGTGGGCCTGATCGCCATCACCGACGTGAAGGAGGCCCGGGCCCAGTACGACCTGGCGGTGGCCGAGGAGATCGCCGCCCAGAACCGCCTGGACCAGGCCGAGGAGGATCTCTCCGTCATCACCGGGCGCTTCTATGAGGAACTGGCGGCACTCAGTGACCGCCTGACCCTCACGCCGCCCGATCCCGCCAACCGGGACCGCTGGGTGGAGACCGCCCTGGAACAGAACCTGAACCTGGCCGCCACCCGCCTGGCCACGGAGACCGCCGCCGAGGAGATCAAGCGCCAGCGGGCGGGGCATTACCCCACCCTGGGCCTCTCCGCCAGCTACACGGACCAGGATTTCAAGGACGCCCCCGCGGCCATGACGGGGCAGCTGCGGGATGGCGCCGACACCCAGATCGGCGTGCAACTGAACATCCCCCTCTTCACCGGGGGCCGCACCAGTTCCCTCACCCGCGAGGCCCGGGAGAACTTCGACGCCGCCCGCCAGCAGCAGGAACAGGTGCGGCGGGAGACCGTCCGCCAGGTCCGCGGCGCCTTCCTTTCGGTGAACTCCGACATCTCCCGGGTGCGCGCCCTGGAGCAGGCCCTGGAATCCACCCGTGCCTCCTATGAGGCGGCCCAGGCGGGCTTCGAGGTGGGCACCCGCACCGCCGTGGACGTGCTCCTGGAACTGCGCCGGGTGTTCGGCGCCGAGCGGGACCTGGCGGATGCCCGCTATGCCTACCTCCTGGACACCCTGCGCCTGAAGCAGGCCGCCGGTACGCTCTCCGAGCAGGATCTTGCGGCCATCAACGCCTGGCTGGACTGAGGACCATGGACGCGGACCAGGCCGCTGGGGTATGCGATGCCCGCCACAGCCAGTTGCTGGTGGTGGACATCCAGGAACGTCTGGCCTCGGCCATGGCCGAGGCGGACCGCGCCCGGGTCTGCCGCACGGCCGCGGGGCTGGCGCGGGCGGCGGCCACCCTGGAGATCCCCGTCACCGTCAGCGAACAGTACCCCCAGGGGATCGGCCCCACGGAGGCGGCGGTGAAGGCCGCGCTCCCCGACACGGCCCGCCTCCTGGAGAAGACCGCCTTCTCCTGCTGCGGCGAGGAACCCATCATGGAGCGGCTGCAGGGCCTGGCGCGCCCGCAGGTGGTCCTCTGCGGCATGGAGGCCCATGTGTGCATCCTGCAGACCGCCCTGGGGCTGCTGCAGGCGGGCTTTGCGGTCTTCGTGGCGCAGGACGGGGTCTGCTCCCGGGATGCGGAACACCGGCGCAACGCCCTGGAGCGCATGGCCCGGGCGGGGATCATCGTCAGCAACTACGAGTCCGTGCTCTTCGAGTGGCTGGGGGACAGCCGCCATCCCCGCTTCCGGGACCTGCTGCCCCTGGTGCGCTGACGCCTCAGAGCGCCGCCGCCCGGTCCACGAGGCGGTCCACGGCCCCCCGGTTCGCCTTAAGCACCCGCGCCGCCCCCGCCGCCAGGCCCTCCCGGGCCGCGGCATCCCCCAGCAGGGCCGCCAGGGCACCGGCCAGTTCCCCGGCATCCGCCAGCCGCAGCACCCCCCCCGCCGCCTCCAGGTCGGCGTACACCGCCTCGAAGTTGAAGACATGGGGCCCGGTGATCACGGGCACGCCATGGGCTGCGGGCTCCAGGGGATTGTGTCCGCCCACGGGCACCAGGCTGCCCCCCATGAAGGCCACATCCGCCGCGCCGCAGAGGGTGAGCAGCTCCCCCATGGTGTCCCCCAGCCAGACGGCGGCCTCCGCCCCGGGCAGGCCCCCGGCGCTGCGCCGTACCATGGGCAACCCGGCCCCCTGGCAGAGCCGGGCCACGGCATCGAAGCGCTCGGGATGGCGGGGCACCAGGATCAGTAGGGCATCGGGGCGGCGCTGCCGCAACCCGGCATGGGCCTGCAGCAGCCGCGCCTCCTCGCCTTCATGGGTGCTGGCGGCGATCCACACCGGCCGCACCCCCAGAGCCCGGCGCAGATCCCGGGCCGCCTGACGCACCGCCGCGGACAGGCCGAGGTCGTACTTGAGATTCCCCACCACCTGCACCCGCCCGGGCGCGGCCCCCAGGGCCAGGAACCGCCGCGCGTCCTCCGCCTCCCGCGCGGCGATGAGGGCGGTATCCGCCAGGGTGGCCCGCAGCAGCGGCCGCAGGCGGGCATAGCCCCGTAAGGAGCGGGCCGAGAGGCGCGCATTCACCAGCATCACCGGCACGCCGCGGCGCCGGCAGGCCCGGTAGAGATTGGGCCAGAGCTCGGTCTCCATCACCAGCAGGCGCTGCGCCGGGCAGCGCTTGATGAACCGGGCCATGGCGCCCGGCAGGTCCAGGGGGAGATAGCGGTGATCCACCTCGCCCCCCAGTCGCCGCGCCACCTCTTCCATGCCCGTGGGGGTGGTGGTGGTCACCAGCACGGCCTCCCCGGGAAAACGGGCCTGCCAGGCCCGGATCAGGGGCACCGCCGCGATCACCTCCCCCACCGACACGGCGTGCACCCAGAGCCGCCGCGCCCGGGGTTCCAGCCGGGGGGCGAATCCCAGCCGCTCCCCCAGACGACGGCGGTAGGCCGGCTGCCGGCGGCCGCGCCAGAGCAGGCGCAGGAGCAGCACGGGCAGCAGCAGCCGCAGCAGCCAGGTATAGCCCCCGCGCAGGATCGCGGCGGCCATTCAGTCCTCCCCGCGGATGCGCCGGATGAGCCCGCTGGTGGAGGCCCCCTCCACGAAGGGCAGCACCTCCACCCGCCCGCCGGCGCGGCGCACGCAGTCCCCGCCGGCGATGGCCTCGGGGCGGTAGTCCCCCCCCTTCACCAGCACATCCGGGGCCACGGCGCAGATCAGGCGCTCGGGGGTGTCCTCGGCGAAGGGCACCACCCAGTCCACCGAGGCCAGCCCCGAGAGCACCGCCATGCGCCGCTCCAGGGGATTCACGGGACGGGCATCCCCCTTGAGGCGGGCCACGGAGGCGTCGTCGTTCACCGCCACCACGAGCCGGTCCCCCAGGCGGCGGGCCCGCTCCAGGTAGTCCACGTGGCCGGCGTGGAGGATGTCAAAGCAGCCGTTGGTCATGACGATGCGCTCACCGCGCCCGCGGGCCTCCGCCACGGCATCCAGCAGTTCCGCCTGGGTCATGCGGCCGCTCCAACCCCCCTGATGCCCGCGCATGGCGGCACGCAGTTCCGCCGGGGTGACATGCCCCGTGCCCAGCTTGCCCACCACCCGGCCGGCCGCCAGGTTGGCCAGGGCGGCGGCCTCGGCCATGCCCTGCCCCGCCGCCAGGGCGGCGGCCACCACGGCGATGACCGTATCCCCGGCGCCGGTGACGTCGAACACCTCCCGCGCCCGGGTGGGCAGGTGCAGGGGGTCTTGCCCCTCCCGGATCAGCAGCATGCCGCGTTCGCTCAGGGTCACCAGCAGGGCCTCCAGCCCCAGCTCCCGGCGCAGGCGCTCGCCCTGCTCCAGCAGCAGATCGTCCCGGGGGCAGGCCCCCACCACCGCCTCCAACTCCGCCAGGTTGGGGGTGAGCACCGTGGCACCGCGGTAGCGGGAGAAGTCCCGCCCCTTGGGATCCACCAGCACCGGCAGACCCGCGGCCCGCCCCCGGGCGATGAGCGCGGGGGCATCCGCCAGGGTGCCCTTGCCGTAATCGGAGAGCACCAGGGCCCCGGCCCCGGCCAGGTGCGGCTCCAGAGTACGCCCCAGGGCGGCGGGATGGTCCCCCTCCAGGGGGGCCTCGAAGTCCAGGCGCAGGAGTTGCTGATGCCGGCTCATCACCCGCAGCTTGGTGATGGTGGGGCGATGCGGATCCCGCAGCAGGGCACAGGCGATCCCCTCCGCCTGCAGCAGCCGGGCGAGGGTGTCGCCCGCCTCGTCGGCGCCGGTGATGCCCCCCAGGGCGACCCCCACCCCCAATCGGGCCAGGTTCACCGCCACATTGGCCGCCCCCCCGGCGCGCTCCTCCACGCCAGTGACCTGCACCACCGGCACCGGGGCCTCCGGGGAGATGCGCGCGGCGGGGCCGGACCAGTAGCGATCCAGCATCAGATCCCCCGCCACCACCACGCGGGCCCGTTCGAATGCCGGCCAATCCAGATTCACGGCCGCTCACCTCATCTTGGCTCTAAGGGAAAGGGCGGGGATGGTACCCGGCGGGAGGCGCCGGGGCCAGTGGGCGCCCGCGGCCCCCAAAATGGATTCAGCCCCGGCCGGGGGCCGCACCAAGGACCTCCTGGTAGACCCGCAGATTGCCCTCCACCATGGCATCGATGGAAAACCGGGCCTGCACCCGCCGCCGACCGGCGGCCCCCAGGCGGGCGCGCCGCTCCGGGTCCTTGAGCAGGTCCACCACCGCCCGCTCCAGGGCCGGCGGGTCCCCCGGGGGCACCAGCACACCGGCGTCCTCCCCAATGATCTCGGGCACGCCCCCCGCCCGGGCCCCCACCAGGGGGACGCCGCAGGACGCCGCCTGCAGCAGGGACACCCCCAGTCCCTCCATCTCTGCCGGGTGCACCAGCAGGTCCAGGCAGGGCAGCACCCGCTCCAGATCGTCCCGGAATCCCATCAGGGCCACATGCCCCGCCAGCCCCTCCTCCTGGATCCGCGCCCGCAGCTCCGCCTCCAGGGGGCCCTGACCGAAGAACAGGAACCGCACCCGGGGCTCTGCCTGGATGATCCCGGGGATGGCCGCCAGCAGGTGGCGGTGCCCCTTGCGGGGGATGAGCTGGGCCACCACCCCCACGGTCTTCTCGTATTCCTCCAGGCCAAAGGCCTCCTGGAACCAGGCCCGCTCACACACCGGACGGTAGCGCTCCGTATCCACGGCACTGGGGACACAGACCACCCGCCGCGGCGTCACCCCCTCGTGGATCAGCACCGCCCGGATGGCCTCCGAGATGGTGATCACGCGATGGAACAGCCGGTACTTCACCCGCGCCCAGGGGGCCGGCTCGGGGTTGTCCACCCGGCGCGACAGCACGGCCGGCACCCCCGCCCAGCGGGCGGCCAGCCCCCCCAGGACATCCGCGCCGCGGCGGCTGTGCAGATGCACCACATCCGGCTGTACCTGACGCATCACCCGCAGCAGACGCAGGATGAACTTCAGATCCAGGTCCCCGCCCATGGGCAGGGGCAACACCCGCTCGCAGTAAGCCCCGGCCCCCTCGGCGATGGCGGCCCCCTGGGGGCAGACCAGGACGTTGGCGATCCCGCGCCGGGCCAGGCCCTCCATGAGATAGCGCACCTGCAGGGCCCCGCCGTACAGGTGCCGCCCCGTCTCCACATGCAGCACGCGCATCAGGTGCTCTCCTCCCCATGGGGCATGACCTGCGCCACCCGCTGCAGCACCTCCTCCGGGGTGATGCCGGTCATGCAATCGAAGCGCCCATGGCAGACCGGATTGCGCCGGCACGGGGCGCAGGGCAGATCGTGATAGATCACCGTAGTATTCTCCCGGCCCGTCTCCAGATAGGGACAGGTGGAGCCGAACAGGGCCACGGTGGGCACATCGAAGGCGGGGCCCATATGGGTCAACCCCGTATCCACCCCCACCAGCAGGCGCGCCCCGCGGATCACCGCCGCCGCCTGGGTGAGCGAGGTCCGGCCCACCAGATCCTCCACCGCCTCCCCCGCCCGGGCGGCGATGCGCTGCGCCGCCGCCCGGTCCCCCGGCCCCCCCAGCAGCACCAGGGGCAGGCCATGACGGGCATAGAGCGCCCGGGCCAGATCGGCCCACGCGGTCTCCACCCAGTGCTTCTGCGGCCGGGTGGTGAAGGGGCAGCCTACGGCGTAGGATCGCTGTCCCACATGCGCCTCCAACAGTGCCCCCGCTGACCGTTCCGCCTCCGCTCCGATGCCAACCTCCATGCGGAAATCCGCCACCGGCAGCGCCAGCGCCTCGGCCAGGTACCGGTACTCCGAACCGATCCACTCGGCCTGTCCTCCACGCTCGACCACTTGCGTCATCAACCAGCGACTACCCTCGCGCGAACCCAGTCCCACGCGCTCGGGCGCCCCGGAAAGCCAGGCCAGCCAGCCGCTCTTCATCAGGCCCTGCAGGTCGATGGCGAGATCAAACCCGTGCTCGCGCAGCTCGCGCCGAAAAGCCCGCAGGCGCCCCGCCAATTCGCGATAACGTCGTTCAGCCAAGAGCTGGCGCCACTCGTTGCGAGGCCAGACAATCACCTCGTCGAGCTGTGGGTGATCCACCAGCAGATCGCGGGACTCAGGTTGCACCAACCAGGCGATATGCGCCCGCGGATAACGCCGACGTAACGCCGCCACCAGCGGTGATGCCATCACGATGTCACCGATAGCGGAAAGACGGATGACTATAATTTTCATGCCACCGGCTTCTAGGCGCTTTTGCTTTTACGGCGCAGCCAACCCTGCGAGACAACCATTGTTACACCCATCAGCAATAACCAAAGGAAGCGCCCGTCATAATGTATAAGGCGCGTATCTATTAAGCTCCAAGTCAACACCATCACCCAAGCCCCAATCAAAAATATGAAAATATCTAACGGGATATTTCCTTTTTTAAAAGAGTTGCACAAAGAAAAAAGCAGGAGCAGCACAAGACCGCAAAAAAGCAACAGACCAACTAGGCCAGTTTCAACCAAGATCTGGATATAAGTGTTATGAAAATGCGGGTGTATTGCCAAATTCGGATCCTGCTTAAGGAGTGGTTGAGCACTACCAACCCCCCAACCCAGCATAGGCCGTTCCATCCAGCACTGAATTCCATAAATCCACATATGCGCGCGACGACCAACCGAGCTGTAGGGAATGCTCTCCCGGTCGACAGTAATCAGCTGCTCATACACACTCGAATCTTGCAGTAAACGATCAAAAATAGCCTCCTGATAATATACCACCAAACCGACCATAAAGATAGCACCCAATATTAGTGGCAGAGCGAGCCTTTTACCATTCGTATAGAGTGCGTGAGGGCAATGAACCATAGCCCCGAAGAATGCAACGATGATGGCCACGATAAAGGCGCCCCAAGCCCCCCTCGACTGAGTTGCTAGAAACGCAGTCGCCGCTACGATAACTCCAATCAACCAAAAGGCGATCGCCACTATTTTTTTCCATTTTCGATTTCCAACAAGATCTAACAATGATGCCAGAAAAACAAAAAATCCAAACAATACCAAACCAGCGTAAAGACCTTGGGCAATTGCTGCCTTCCCGAATGATTGCCGCTTTTCAAAAAAGCTTGCGATATCAGCCCAATCGATATGCAATACAAAACTAGCCAAAAGACCTATCGCAGCCAAAACCAAAACCGAACGGACTAAGCTTAAGGATTTACCTTTCAAGACCCAAGCGATAACTGAAAAAAAACAAAGAAGAATAAAACCTTCGAGTACATCAAGGTCTGGAGGCACAGCCAGCGGCTGCTGGTATCGTAAAATAACATAGTGCCCCAAAAAAAAAGAAATGAGCACAATGGAATACCAAAAAAGTGGTTGATGCCGCATATCCCTCCAAAAAACCGGAGCGCGAACAGCCGTCAACAAGACCAGCATGATGCCACCTAATGTAGATAAAGATGTGCCCAGCCATCCAAAAAGAGAAAAGAGCCAAAGATTACCTAGGGATATTTTATCAAGTATTCCGTTCATAATAAGCTGCACCAGCGTGACTCACCCCATGAATACCCTATACCTGCGGGATCCCCACGCTTTTGTCGAAGATTTACTTTCCTAATATTGGGTCTCGCTTGATTGTATAACGCATGCCCCCCCCTATTCCATGCACTGGAGTGGCCGAGTAGGCCCATACGTCCGCGCTGGTGTTGTGCTCGTCCAGGAGGAAGTCGATCATCTGGCTGTCGTGGACGCTGGCATCGGTCACCTCGAAGTGCCGAA
>NZ_FOUO01000020.1 GCF_900114895.1 Ectothiorhodospira mobilis | reverse complement strand
ATCCCTGCCCGGAGCCGACCACTACCTCAAGCCCGGCATCACCTTCGAACAACTGGATGCAGTCGCCTACGCCATCAGCGACAATGAGGCCGCCCGGCAGCTCAACCAGGCCCGGGCTGATCTGTTTCGTTCCATCAACAAAACCCAAAACCCGGCCGCCTGAACAGCCTCACCCATCACTCCCCTTCAGGCTCATCTCTGGATTGGAAAGGACTGGCTCCCTACGGTCGATGGAAGAAAAGCCCGGCGAGCAAGGGTGAGTGGATTTAATGAGATATCTGGGTTAGCGCTATGAAAGAGTTGGTGCCAAATTTTTCGAACGTGAAAAGCCTTCAAGATCTGTCGAAGGTTCTCGCATTTCCGATGATTATGGCCAGCTGGATATTACAGACTGGGATGCAGATCGATGCAGGCAACATGGGGTCTGTGAGCCTTCCCGAAGGTGGGTCGCAAGTAGTGCTGATAACAATGTTCTTGTTAATATTTATTGGTAAAGGGCTTTGGGCATCGGTTATCGGTGGATTGGTCTATGCGATAGTTAGTCTTGCCGATCACTACACGAACAGCGATTGGATGCTGGTGGCCGCAGCGTTCTTTTTGGCTTTCGGGATATATGGCATTGCAGGTGGTGCAGAGATTGTCGCAAACACAGGGCTTATACCTCTATGGTTTTATACGTCCATCGTGTACGCGTTTTTCCTCCATTCATCCCATTCCGAGATGTCGCGCTAAAAATGCGGTCGAGCCGACGCCGTGACACGTTTGCATTTGTGGCTCGGCGCCTTTGGCGGCGCGGCTCAGCTTATCGTTAGGCTTCTTGGCACACAATCTAGGATTTACGTATGTATTACCATTACGTTGTACTAAAGAAGGGTGAAGAATATCTGGCTGTTCTCACGAACCCGAATACTCAATGGGAATTGGGGCATTACTATGAACAAGGTTACGCATTCTGCATGGATGTTTCCGCATTCAATGCTAGTAGTGCCATTGAGCTGGCGAAGCAAAATGAAAAATCTGAAATTGTAAGGTTGCAGGCACAGCTAAATTCGCTCCAACAAGATTATCAAAAACTCATGCAAGAGAATCAGTCGTTGCGTTTCGGTAATAGGTACGGGCAAGGTTATTCGATAAATGCAATCAATCCACTAGAGGTCTTTGGATTCACTTACGTCCCTGACCAAAAGGAACTGAAGTCACGCTACAGGCAGCTATCACAAAAGCTCCATCCAGACAAAGAAGGTAGCAATTTCTTGATGCATCTAATAAATGAAGCATATGAGCAACTCGTGAATTCACAGAATAAGCGCAACGCCTGATCGGATAGAGGGAGGGTCAGCTGCCGCCGTAGAATAGGTGGTTCTTACCCCAAACCCATTCAGGCGTACCGATGAGGCATGCAGGAAGCTGACTCAGGTAGAACGAGATCAGATTACCGGGTGGCTGCCCCGGAAGGGGGGCGGTTGTATTCGGGGGGAAATGCGACTAGGGTATCGCGCCGTGATCCGCAGTGGCGGGGCGCCTGCCTTTCCACCGCGGATCCCCCGTCCCGGGGAGATCCCGGGATGGACCAGGCTTGCAGGTGCCCCGGTGTATGCATCCGGAGTTAAACGGGAAGCCGGTGAAGCCGTGAATCCACGGTCAGTCCGGCGCTGCCCCCGCAACGGTAAGCGGCGAGAAATGGGTCTACAGGCCACTGTGGGGTGTCGTCATGAGGCGCATCTCACGGGAAGGCGGATCCACGGGACAGGGGACCTTTCCTGTCCAGCCGCGAGCCCGGAGACCGGCCTGCAGCCTTTGGTACGCGTGCCGCGGGGTGCGGCTTGTCGGTTACCGGGGCCTGTCGATCCCTATGTGACCCTTCCCCTGGATCCGTTTTTCTTCCCCGTGGTGTAGGCCCTACACCAACCCGGCGCATCCTGCGCCCAGACAGATGACATCGAGAACCCAACCCCTGGTTGCGGGTCTGGCCCTTGGTCTGCCCCTGTTTGCCTTTTGTCTTCCATCCCCTGCCCAGGAAAGGGCATCGCCTGCTGAAGAGACCGTGCCGCCGCCCGGGGCAGAGGGGGGCACGGCCCGGCTGCCGGAACTGACCGTGACGGCGCCCACCCGTTCGCCCCGCACCCTCTCCCGCAGCACGGTGGGGATGCAGGTGGTCACCCCGGAGCAGATCCGGCGCACCGGGGCCTCCACGCTGGATGAGGCCCTGATGAAGATCGCGGGTATCTACGTGCCCGCCGATGGCGACCGGGTGTCCATTCGCGGTGCGCGGACCCAGGATGCCGTCTTCCTGGTCAACGGCCGGCGCATCACCGGCACCTCCGGGCGGGGCGACGCCTTCAGCCGCATCCCGGTGCAGCAGGTGGAGTGGGTGGAGATCGTCAAGGGACCGGGCAGCGTGCTGTATGGTTCCGATGCCCTGGGCGGGGTCATCAACGTGGTGACCCGGTCTCCACAGGAGGGGTTTTCCGCCGCGCTGGATGTCAACGCCGGCCTGAACGGGGTCGCCGAGGGCGGACTGCTGGCGCCCTCGGCGACCTTTTCCGCTGGCGACCGGGACACCCGCTGGCGCATCACCGCCGGTGCACTGAGCCGCGATGCGCACTCAGAGGAGGCCCTGGCCCGGATCCGGGTGAAGACCGGGGAGACCCTGCAGACACCTTCGCAGCTGGGGAATACCGGCATCCGCGATACCTATAGCCTGGAGGAGGACCACCGGGCCTCGGCGGATCAGCATCACCTGCAGGCCCACCTGGAACACTGGGTCAGTGATCGCGTCCGTGTGGGGTTGGAGGCGGGCCTGCTCGGCGATGACCGGGAGCGGCGTTTCATCCAGACCGATCTGCCCGTGCCCACGGCCGAGACGGATGAAGAGGGTCGGTTGCGCAGCACCCTCAACACTCCCGTGCGCCAGGTGGAGGACAGCCGCCGCCGGGACCTGTCGGCCCGGGTGGACTGGATGGCCGGCGAGGCTCTGGAACTGAGTTACCGCGTGGACCGCAGCCGCTTTCGCATGGACCGCCACGTCTACGTGGTGCCATGGCAGGACATGGGCTTTGCCCGGCAGTCCGACAGCGATTTCGGCACCCGACGTGTGACCTTCACCGATGAGACCCACGACCTGATGGCCACCTGGTCCCCCGGCCCGGATCATCGTCTGCAGGTGGGGGTGCAGCACCTGGACCGGGAATACGAGGACCGGGCCCAGGCCCGGGACCCGGTGACGCGGCAATGGCTCACCGGCGTCTTCGTGCAGCACCAGTGGGCCGTCACGCCCCATACCGACCTGATCTATGGCGTGCGTCACGACGACACCTCGGAAGCGGTGGACAACACCGCCCTGCAGGCGGGGGTGGTGCATCGGCTCACCCCCGGGCTGCGCCTGCGGGCCCATTACGCCGAGGGGTTCAAGATCCCGGAGGCGCGCTCCTACACGGTCTATACCCGGGACCCCCGGGGCCGGCTCGTGCTGGGGTCGGACGTGGTGGAGCCCGCCGTAGGTAAGCAGGCCCATGAGCTGGATCCGGAGCGCAGCCGGACCCTGGACCTGGGGATCTCGGGGCATGTGGCGGGGGCCGCCAGGGCCCCGGGCCTGACCTACGAGGTGGGTGTGTTCGAGACCCGCTACGACGACCTGATCGCCAAGACCCGGGGCGACGGGGACTATCTCACCTTCAAGAACATCCAGGATGCCCGCATCCGGGGCCTGGAGACCGTATTGCGGCTGGATCTGCCCCATCGGGTCCGGCTGGGGCTGAACGCCACCTGGCTGGAGGCCGTCGACCGGGAGACGGACCGGGAACTGACCCAGACCCCGGATTTCATCGGCGTGGCCCGCCTGGGCTGGGCCCCCACACCGCACCTGGACCTGGATCTGCGCCTGCGGGGGCAGGGGGAACGCTACGTGGACGCCGCCAACACCGAGCGGGATCAGGCCTATGCCCTGATGGATCTGGCCGCGGTGTATCGGCCGCCCCGGTGGCAGGACCTCTCCCTGCGCGCCGGCATCGACAATCTCATGGACCGGGGGAACGACACCTCACTGTATGCCGATCCCGGCCGGTTCTTCCGGGTGGGGGCCCGCTACCGTTTCTGAGGCCGCATCAACCCCCAGGCATCCATGAACCAAAGGTCCGGGCGCGGCCCCAACGACGCGCCCCGGATCCTGCCCAAGGAGGCGATATGCTCAACACCACCAAGATCCCCACCACCATCTTCACGGGGTTTCTCGGCAGCGGTAAGACCACCCTGCTGCGTCATGTCCTGGAAAACGCCGGCGGGCGCCGCATCGCCGTCATCGTCAACGAGTTCGGCGAACTGGGTATCGACCGGGATCTCCTGCAGGGATGCGGACTGGGCTGTGACGTAGAAGGTGATGAAACTTCCGGGACCATGTACGAACTGGCCAACGGCTGCCTGTGCTGCACGGTGCAGGAGGAGTTCTACCCGGTGATGCAGGCCCTCATGGAGCGGCGCGACCAGATCGACCATATCCTTATCGAGACCTCGGGCCTGGCCCTGCCCAAGCCCCTGGTGCAGGCCTTCAACTGGCCGGAGATCCAGACCGGCTGCACGGTGGACGCGGTGATCACCGTGGTGGACACCCCCGCCACGGCCCGGGGGCAGTTCGCCGCCGATCCCAAGGCCGTGGACCGGCAGCGCCGGGAGGATCCCAATCTGGATCACCTCTCCGGGCTGCACGAACTCTTCGAGGATCAGCTCACCGCCGCGGACCTGGTGGTGCTGAGCAAGACGGACCAGGTGGAGGCCGCGGATCTGCAGCGGGTGGAGGCCCTGGTGCGGGCTGAGCTGCCGCCCCAGGTGAAGATCATCCACAGCCATCACGGCCGCCTGGATCCCGCCCTCCTGCTGGGATTGGGCCATGCCTCCGAGGAGGGCATCCATCTGCGTCCGGATCATCACGGACACGCCCATGCGGGCCATGATCATGGCCATCACCATCACCATCACCATCACCATCATCAGGATCACGATGCCTTCGACTCCATCCTGCTGGAGCTGCCCGGGGTGGACCGGGAGCGGCTGATGGAGCGTCTGGAGACCCTGGCCGCCCGCTTCCCCATCTATCGCATCAAGGGCTTCGCCCACCTGCCCGGGAAGCCGATGCGTCTGGTGGTGCAGGGGGTGGGCACCCGCTTCGAGAGCTATTTCGACCGCCCCTGGGGGCCGGACGAGCGGCGAGGGACCCGGCTCATGTGCATCGGCCGGGATCTGCAGGCCGAGGCCCTGCGCCGCGTCTTGGACCCCTGCATCGTCGAGGACGTGGGCTGATGCACCTGCTGGCGGCCCAGCCCGGTGGGTTCGTGGACGATCCCTCGGTGATCACCCGCATGGACCAGGATCCGGCGGACATCGTCCTCCTCAGCGCGGCGGATACCACCCTCGCGCTGCTGGCCGCCGAATGCCCCCGGGCCCGGGGATGGGCGGATTATCCCTCGGTGCGGCTGGCCAATCTCCTCTATCTCGGCCAGCCGGCCTCGGTGGATCTCTATGTCGAGGAGGTACTGCAAAAGGCCCGTCTGATCCTCATCGATCACCTGGGAGGGGAGAGCTACTGGCCCTACGGCACGGAGCAGGTGGTGGCCCTGTGCCGGCGCAAGGGCATTCCCCTGGCCATGTTCTCCGGCGACCACAGCGAGGACCACAACCTGCTCATGAAGAGCACGGTCCCCCCCGAGGTGTCCCGCACCCTGTGGCAGTATCTCAAGGCCGGGGGCAGCGCCAACATCCGCGCCTTCTACCGCTATCTGGGGGCTACCTTCTTCGACATGCCCCTGGAGGTGCCGCCACCGCGGCCTTTGCCCCGGGTGAGCATCTTCCACCCCGGGAAGGAGACGGCCACGGTGGCGGAATGGCAGGCGCGGTGGATCCCCGGGGCCCCCCGGGTCGCCCTGCCGTTCTACCGGGCCCACCTGCAGGCGGGGAACACCCGGGTCATCGAGGCCCTGTGCCGGGGGCTGCTGGAACGCGGTCTCAACCCCCTGCCCATCGCCGTGGTCTCCCTCAAGGACGGCCTCTGCCTGGAGGCCGTGCGCCGGCTCTGCCGCGAGCACGGCGTCTCCCTGGTGCTCAACGCCACGGCCTTCTCCCGCAGCGCCGGCAATGACGGGGAACCGGCCCTGGTGGACGACCTGCCCGTGCTGCAGGTGCTCTTCTCCGGGGGCAACCGGGCCGCCTGGGAGGAGAGCCCCCATGGGCTTCAGCCCCGGGACATCGCCATGCAGGTGGCCCTGCCGGAGATGGACGGGGCCATCATCTCCCGGGCCGTCAGTTTCAAGGGGCGGGACCACCGCTGCCCCCACACCCAGAGTGATGTGGTGCGCTATCAGCCCCGGGAGGAGCGCATCGCCTTCGTGAGCGAACTGGCACGACGCTGGTGCCAGCTGCGCCGCCGCCCCAACGCCGACAAGCGCCTGGGGCTGGTGCTGGCCAACTACCCCACCCGTGAGGGGCGTCTGGGCAACGGCGTGGGTCTGGACACCCCCGCCTCGGTGATCGCCATCCTGCGCCGCCTGGCGGCAGAGGGCTACGGCGTGGAGGACATCCCCGCCGACGGCGAGGCCCTCATGGCCCGTCTGCGCCAGGGGGTGACCAATGACCCGGACCGCCGCGCGGCGCGCCCTGCCCACCAGAGCCTGGCCATGGCGGAGTACCGGGCCTTCTTCGAGACCTTGCCCGAGGAGAACCGCCGCGCCGTGCTGCAGCGTTGGGGGGCGCCGGAGGACGACCCCATGGTGCGGCGGCAGCGTTTCATGATCGCAGGGATCCGCTGCGGCCGGGTGTTCGTCGGCATCCAGCCGGCCCGGGGCTATGACCTGGACATGATGGCCAACTACCACGACCCGGACCTGGTGCCGCCCCATGCCTACCTGGCCTTCTACCTGTGGCTGCGGCAACGCTTTGACTGCGACGCCATCGTCCACGTGGGCAAGCACGGCAGCCTGGAATGGCTGCCCGGCAAGAGCGTGGCCCTGGGCGAGACCTGCTGGCCGGATTTGGTCTTCGGTCCCATGCCGCATCTGTATCCCTTCATCGTCAACGACCCGGGGGAGGGCACCCAGGCCAAACGCCGTTCCCAGGCGGTCATCATCGACCATCTCATGCCGCCGCTGACCCGGGCGGAGAACTACGGACCCGTGCGCGACCTGGAGCGCCAGGTGGATGAATACTACGAGGCCCTGATGCTGGACCGGCGCCGGGCGGGGGCCCTGCGCCGGCAGATCCTGGAGACCATCGTGGACCAGGACCTGCACCGGGACCTGGGCCTGGATGCCCCCCGCAGCGAGGCGGAGGAACAGCTCCTGCTCAACCGCACCGATGCCTACCTGTGCGAACTCAAGGAAAGCCAGATCCGCGACGGGCTGCATGTCTTCGGGCATTCCCCCGCAGGGCGCCAGGAGCGGGACACCCTGCTGGCGCTGTGCCGCTTCCCCACGGGCTCCGGGCGCGATGGCGACGACAGCCTGATCCGGGCCCTGGCCCGGGACCTGGGACTGGGGGAGGGGTTCGATCCCCTGGACGCCGACTGGGAGACCCCCTGGGAGGGGTCGAGACCCGCCTGCCTGGTCTCCGTGCTGGAGGAACCCTGGCGCCATCAAGGGGACACCCGGGAGCGGCTGGAGGCCCTGGCCCGCCGGGTGCTGGCCCATGGTCTGCCCCAGGATGGGACGCAATGGCATCACACCCGCCGGGTCCTGGAGCGCATCGAGCACCGGCTGCTTCCCGACCTGCGGGCCTGCGGCCCCCAGGAACTGGGACAGCTCTGCCGGGGCCTGGAGGGGCGGTTCGTGCCCCCCGGACCCAGCGGCGCCCCGTCCCGGGGGCGTCCCGATGTCCTGCCCACCGGGCGCAACTTCTTCTCCGTGGATGCCCGGGCCATCCCCACGGCCACCAGCTGGGCCCTGGGCCAGAAGTCGGCGCGCCTGACGGTGGAGAAATACATCCAGGAGAACGGCGACTATCCCCGGGCCATCGGCCTGTCCGTCTGGGGCACCTCCACCATGCGCACCGGCGGGGACGACATGGCCCAGGCCATGGCCCTGATCGGCGTCCGCCCCCGCTGGGCCGCCGGCAGCCACCGGGTGACGGATTTCGAGATCCTGCCCCTGTCGGCCCTGGGCCGGCCCCGCATCGATGTCACCCTGCGCATCTCCGGGCTCTTCCGCGATGCCTTTGCCCAGGTGATCCGCCTGTTTGACGCCGCCGTCCAGGCCGTGGCCGGGCTGGACGAGCCGGAGGACATGAACCCCCTGCGGGCGCGCATCCGCCGCGAGACCGAGGAACTCACGTCCCGGGGCCTGGATGCCGAGACCGCCCGCCGGCAGGCCGGATACCGCATCTTCGGCGCCCGGCCCGAGGCCTACGGGGCGGGGATCCAGGGCCTGATGGAGAGCGGGAACTGGCAGTCGGACGCGGATCTGGCCCGGGCCTATGTGCAATGGGGCGGTCATGCCTACGGGCAGCATCAGGAGGGGGATGCGGCCCAGGAGAGCCTGACCCGCCGCCTGGGTGGCCTGGATCTGGTGCTCCACAACCAGGACAACCGGGAGCACGATCTGCTGGATTCCGACGACTACTATCAGTTCCAGGGGGGGATGACGGCGGCGGTGCGCCACTTCAGCGGCCGCCAGCCCCGGGTCTATTGCGGCGACCACAGCCATCCCGCATCACCCCGCATCCACACCCTGGAACACGAGATCAGCCGCGTCGTCCGTGCCCGGGTGACCAATCCCAAGTGGATCGAAGGGGCCATGCGCCACGGCTACAAGGGCGCGGCCGAGATGGCGGCCACCGTGGACTATCTGTTCGCCTATGACGCCACCGCCCGGGTGGTGCGGGACGATCAGTATGCCCGGGTGACCGATGCCTATATCAACGATCCCCGGGCCCGGGGGTTCCTCCTGCGGCACAACCCGGATGCCCTGCACGAGATGTGCGAACGGCTGCTGGAGGCCATGGAGCGAGGGCTCTGGGCACATCCGGGTCCCTACCGGCAGCAGCTCCAGAGCCATCTCATCGATGCCGAGGAACACCTGGAAGAGTGAGGCAGCATGCACGCATCCCCCCGTCCTGAATATCCCTTTACCGCCATCCGCGGCATGCCCCGGATGCAGACGGCACTGCTGCTGGCGGCCATCGATCCCCTCATCGGCGGCGTCCTCATCGAGGGCCCCCGGGGCTCGGCCAAGACCACCAGTGCCCGGGCCCTGGCCCAGCTGCTGCCGGAAGGGGCGTTCGTCAACCTGCCCCTGGGTTGCAGCGAGGAACAGCTGCTGGGCTCCCTGGATCTCGAGGACGTGCTGCAGCACGGCCGCACCCGTTTCCGCCCCGGCCTGCTGGCCCGGGCCCATCAGGGGGTGCTCTATGTGGACGAGGTCAACCTGCTGGCCGACGGCCTGGTGGACCTGCTGCTGGATGTCTCGGTGAGCGGCATCAACCGGGTGGAGCGGGACGGCATCTCCCATGCCCACGAGGCCCGTTTCGTCCTGGTGGGGACCATGAACCCCGAGGAAGGGGGGCTGCGCCCGCAGTTGCTGGACCGCTTCGGCCTGTTCGTGCAACTGGGGGAGACGATCCCCCCCGAGACGCGGGAGGCGATCGTACGGGCCCGCCTGGCCTTCGAGACCGACCCGCAGGGGTTCGTGGCGGATCATGCCGAGGCCCAGCAGGCCCTGCGGCAGCGCATCCTCCAGGCCCGGGCCGCCCTGGAGACCCTGCCGTTCACCGATGCGGTCCATGCCCGGGTCAGCCGCCTGTGTCACGAGGCGGGGGTGGAGGGGGTACGGGCCGATCTGGTGATGCTGCGGGCGGCCCGGGCCCATGCGGCCCTGGAGGGGCAGGATCGCATCCGGGAGGAGGACATGGATGCCGTTCAGGATCTGGTGCTGGCCCATCGTCGCAAGCCGTCGCCGGATACGGACCCCGCCCCCGCCGGGGCGGGGGGTGAACAGGGCTCGGGGCAGACCCCGCCGCCCCGGGAGGGGGCCGGGACCCCGGAGGATGCCCAGGGGGACGCGGGGGAGGGTCCGGGGGATTGGGGCGAACTGCCTCCCGAGGCGGCGCCCCTGCGCACCCTCGCCCAGGTGGGGGAACTGACGCCAAAAAAGCCCTGAGGCCCCGGCAGGCGCCGGGGCGGCGGCCCAGCCGAGCGGGGGAGGGGCCGGGGCGGCAACGGGATCCCGATGCCCGTACCGGCGGGGGCATCCACTGGCATCGCAGCCTGCTGCAAAAGGGCCAGGGCCCTCTGAAGCGGTCCCATCTGGTGCATCGCCACCGGCACGGCGGCGGGGATGTGCTCTACTGCCTGGTGCTGGACTGTTCCGCCTCCATGCTCCGCAGCGGCAGGCTGTCCCTGGCCAAGGGGCTGCTGGCGGGCTGGCTGCAGCAGATCTACCGGCAGCGGGCCCAGGTGGCGGTGGTGGGCTTCTCCGGCCGGGAGGCCTGGGTGATCCAGGCCCCCGCCCGGGCCGGACTGGCCAACGAGCACTGGATCGCCCCCATCTCCGGAGGTGGCGGCACCCCCATGGGGCAGGGCCTGGACCTGGCGGACCGGATCATGAAGCGGTTCCGGCGCCGGGTGGCCCATGCCCACATCGGGGTGTGGTTGCTGACCGACGGTCGCGTCCGCCGCATCCCCCCGGCACCGGTTCAGGCGGATTTTTGCACCATCGTCGATTTCGAGACGGGCCGGGCCCGCTCCGGCGGGGGGCTTCGCATCGCCCGGGCCTGGGACGCCGCCCACTGCCCGGCCGACACCTTCGAGGTGGATGCGCATTGAACCCGGCGCGGGTTTGGGCCGATCATAAAGGGTTTACCCCTCAGACCGGACCCATGCCCGCCGCCTACTGGACCCTCTCCAGCTTCTATTTCTGCTATTTCGCCAGCATTGGGGCCTTCATGCCCTACTGGGGGTTGTACCTGGATGCCCAGGGCTTTTCCGCCGGGCAGATCGGCGAGCTCATGGCCATCATCCTGGGCACCAAGATCATCGCCCCCAATGTCTGGGGGTGGGTGGCGGATCGCAGCGGCCAGCGCACGCGGGTGATCCGGGTGGCGGCGGGGCTGGCCATGCTGTGCTTCTCGGGGCTGTTGTTCTTCAGCGGCTACTGGTGGGTGGCGGCCTTCATGGCCCTGTTCAGCTTCTTCTGGAACGCGGCACTGCCTCAGTTCGAGGCCACCACCATGAACCACCTGGGGGAGAAGACCCACGCCTACAGCCGCATCCGCCTGTGGGGCTCCATCGGCTTCGTGCTTTCCGTGGCCAGTCTGGGGGCGGTGTTCGAGCGCTTTGATGTGCAGATCCTGCCGTGGATCGTGCTGGGTCTGCTGTCGGTGCTATGGCTCGTCACCTGGCGGGTGCGGGACGGGGCGGGGCACCCCGTGCACGCAGAGCCCCTCTCCCTGGCCACCACCCTGCGCATCCCCGCGGTGGCCCTGCTGCTGATCGCCTGTTTTCTCATGCAGGCCAGCCACGGGCCGTACTACGGTTTCTTCACCCTGTACCTGGAGAACCACGACTACAGCCGCACCGTGGCCGGCTATCTCTGGGCCCTGGGGGTGCTGGCGGAGGTGGGGGTGTTTCTCATGATGCACCGCTGGCTGCCCCGCTTCGGGGCCTGGCGGCTGCTTTCCCTGGCGCTGTTGATCACCACCCTGCGCTGGGGGCTGCTGGCGGTGTATGTGGATGTCCTGCCCATGCTGGTGCTGGTGCAGGTGATGCACGCCGCCAGTTACGGGCTCTATCATGCCGCCGCCATCTCCCTGGTGCACGGTTTCTTCGTGGGCCGTCAGCAGGGGCGGGGGCAGGCCCTGTACACCTCCCTGAGCTTCGGCGTGGGGGGCGCCCTGGGTTCCCTGGCCGGTGGCTATGTCTGGGACGGGATCCATCCTTCGGCGGTCTATGTCCTGGCGGCGGTCCTGTCCGGGGCCGGTTGGATCGCCGCCGTGGCGGGCAGCCGGGCACGGCAGCACGCGGTCTGAGGGGAGTGGGGCGCATCGGCCCGGGTGCCCATTTCATTCGCCCTTTTGCTACACTTGTTCAATACATTGTACAAGTTCGGGCCGCCATGAACGTCATCACCTACTCCCGGGCACGCAATGCCCTGAAATCCGTGCTCGATTCCGTCGTGCGGGATGTCGATGTGACCGTCATCAGCCGCCGTGACGCCGAAGACGATGCCGTGGTCATGTCCCTGGCCCACTACAACAGCCTGATGGAAACCCTGTATCTGCTTTCGACCCCGGCCAATGCCAGGGCGTTGGCCCGCGCGGTCGAGCAGGACCGTGCAGGTCAGGCACAGGAACACACGCTGCGGGATCCCGGCGAGGACTGATCTTGCGCAGTATCCTGTTTGTGCCGGATGCGTGGGATGCCTATCTGTACTGGCAATCCCAGGATCGCAAGACCCTCAGGCGCATCAATACACTGATCCGGGAGGCCGCGCGGGAGCCCTACGCGGGGATCGGCAAACCCCAGCCGTTGCGCGGCAACCTTTCCGGCTATTGGTCGCGGCGCATCGACGATACGCATCGTCTCGTGTACCGCGCGGATGCGTCGCGCCTGATCATCATCGCTTGTCGGTTCCATTACCAGGACTGAGTCCCGGATCGCCGCGGGATGGGGGATCCGCCGGACCCCAGGGTCCGTTCCCGGCCCCGGGCGTGCCAAGGTCATGCTGCGCATCTCCCGATGCATGCTCCAGCATGTGGATCAGGGCGGAGGCGGCGTTGGAGCGGGTACGGTCGCGGTGGGCCACCCAGCCCAGGGCCCGGCGCAGGCCGAGACCGGGCCAGTCCAGGGTGTGGAGGCCTTGCGCCATGGAACGGGGCAGGATGCCCCAGCCCAGACCGATGCGAATCATCATGCGCAGGCTCTCCAGGTAGTGGGTCTCCAGGACCCGGGGCGGGCGGATGCCGTGGCGGGCGAAGGCGGTGTCCACCAGGCCGCGGGTGAAGGTGCCGGCGGGGGGGAGCAGGGCCGGGTATTGGCCCAGGCGGGCGGTATCCACGGCGCCGCTGGCCAGGGGGTGATCGGGGGCGGTGAGCAGCACCAGGGGGTCGTCCCAGACCTGCCGGGCGGTCAGCAGCGGCGAGGGCGGGGAGGGCAGGGTGACCACGGCCAGGTCCACGGCGCCCTGTTCGGCGGCGCGGCAGGCCTCTTCCGAGTCCATGAAGCGCAGGTCCAGTTCCACGGCGGGGTGGCGGGCGGCGAAGGCCTGCAGCACCGGTGGCAGGCGCCACAGGCCGATGTGGTGGGAGGTGGCCAGGAGGAGCGGACCCTCCACGCGGCCGGAGAGGGTGTCCAGCAGGCGCCGGGCCTCGTCCATGGCGTCCATCACCTGCCGCGCCCGGGGCAGGAGCACCCGTCCGGCCTCGGTGAGGTGTACGCGCCGTCCGATGCGGTCGAAGAGCCGCCGGTCCAGGGCGGTCTCCAGGGCGGCCACCCGCTTGCTCACCGCCGGCTGGGTGAGGTGGAGCTGTTGGGCCGCGGCGGAGAAGGAGCCGGTGGCGGCCACGGTGATGAAGGCCTTGAGGTTTTCCGGGGTCATGGTTCCTCCCTTGGTAAGGAGGCCGTGCCTGCGGGGGCTTTACCTCCGGCGGCCGCCGTGGATCCTTCCCTGGAGGCTTGCGCGCCGCTTCCCTGCGGCGCACACCGCCTTCGGCAAAGCCCCCGCAGGCACGGCCCATTTTCTTCTGGCGGGGGTTTACCGCCGGCGGCCGCCGTGGATCCTTCCCTGGAGGCTTGCGCGCCGCTTCCCTGCGGCGCACACCGTCTTCGGCAAAGCCCCCGCAGGCACGGCCCATTTTCTTCTGGCGGGGTTTTACCGCCGGCGGCTGCCCTGGATCCTTCCCTGGAGGCTTGCGCGCCGTTTCCCTGCGGCGCACACCGACTCATCCATTCTTGCACGGAATGGTTTGCATGAAAAATATGAATTTGTGTTATCCTTAAGCAGCCCTTATCCTCCCTGTAAAGCGATTGGAGGATCCCATCCATGACTGGCAAGACACTCTACGACAAGCTCTGGGATGCCCATGTGGTGCGCCGGGAGGAGGACGGTACGGCATTGCTGTACATCGACCGGCACCTGGTCCACGAGGTTACCTCGCCGCAGGCCTTCGAGGGGCTGCGTCTGGCCGGGCGCAAGCCCTGGCGCACGGATACGGTGGTGGCGGTGCCCGACCACAACGTGCCCACCAAGGACAGGGACCAGGGGGTGGCCGATCCGGTGGCCCGCACCCAGCTGGAGACGCTGCAGGAGAACGTGAACACCTTCGGCATCACCTTCTTCCCCATGGGGGATGTGCGCCAGGGGATCGTGCATGTCATCGGCCCGGAGCAGGGGGCGACCCTGCCGGGCATGACCGTGGTCTGCGGCGATTCTCACACCTCCACCCACGGGGCCTTCGGCGCCCTGTCCATGGGCATCGGCACCTCGGAGGTGGAGCACGTGCTGGCCACCCAGTGCCTGTTGCAGAAGAAGATGAAGAACATGCGCGTCTCGGTGGACGGGCACGTGGGCCCCGGGGTGACCGCCAAGGACATCGTCCTGGCCATCATCGGGCGCATCGGCACCGCCGGGGGGACCGGCTGCGCCATCGAGTTCGCCGGCGAGGCCATCCGGGATCTGTCCATGGAGGGGCGCATGACGGTGTGCAACATGGCCATCGAGGCCGGGGCCCGGGCCGGTATGGTGGCGGTGGACGACACCACCATCGAGTATGTAAAGGACCGTCCCTTCGCGCCCAAGGGCGAGGACTGGGAGCGGGCGGTGGCCGCCTGGCGCGAGCTGCAGTCCGATGCCGATGCCGTGTTCGATCACGAGGTGCACATCGATGCCGCCGACATCGTGCCCCAGGTCACCTGGGGTACCTCTCCGGAGATGGTGGTGCCGGTGACCGACCGGGTGCCGGATCCCGCCGCCGCCGGGGATCCGGTGAAGGCCCGGGGCATGGAGCGGGCCCTGGAGTACATGGGGCTGCAGGCCGGCATGCCGGTGACCGACATCCGTCTGGACAAGGTCTTCATCGGTTCCTGCACCAACGCCCGGCTGGAGGACCTGCGCGCCGCGGCCCGGGTGGTGGAGGGCCGGCGTGTGGCGGAGCACATCAAGCTGGCCATGGTGGTGCCCGGCTCCGGCCTGGTGAAGCAGCAGGCGGAGCGCGAGGGGCTGGACCGCATCTTCCGGGATGCGGGTTTCGAGTGGCGCGATCCGGGCTGTTCCATGTGTCTGGCCATGAACGCCGACCGTCTGGAACCCGGCGAGCGCTGCGCCTCCACCTCCAACCGTAACTTCGAGGGCCGGCAGGGGCTGGGAGGGCGCACCCATCTGGTGAGTCCGGCCATGGCCGCCGCGGCGGCGGTGGCGGGGCATTTCGTGGACGTGCGCACCCTGTGATCCCCGCCCCATCCCGGAGAGAGGTGACCCAATGATGGAAAGATTCGACAAACTGAACGCTGTGGTGATGCCGCTGGACCGCTCCAACGTGGACACCGACGCCATCATCCCCAAGCAGTACCTGAAGTCGGTGAAGCGCACCGGCTTCGGGCCCACCCTGTTCGATGACTGGCGCTACCTGGACCCGGGTGAGCCGGGCATGGACCATGGCCAGCGCCGGGTGAACCCGGACTTCGTGCTCAACGATCCCCGCTACCAGGGGGCCCGTATCCTGCTGGCGCGCAAGAACTTTGGCTGCGGTTCCTCCCGGGAGCACGCCGTCTGGGCCCTCACCGACTACGGATTCCGGGTGGTGATCGCCCCCAGCTTCGCCGACATCTTCTTCGGCAACAGTTTCAAGAACGGCCTGCTCCCCGTGGTGCTGGACGAGGCCATCGTCGACCGCCTCTTCGAGGAGGTGCAGGCCCATCCCGGATATACCCTCACCGTGGACCTGGAGGCCCAGGTGGTCACCACCCCCTCCGGTGAGTCCTTCCCCTTCGAGGTGGAGCCCTTCCGCCGCCACTGCCTGCTCAACGGGCTGGACGACATCGGCCTCACCCTGCAGCATGCGGACGAGATCCGGGCCTACGAGGCGCGGCGGCGGGCCGAGGCCCCCTGGCTGTTCGACGCCGGCCCCCGGGCCTGATTGCCCCGCGCCTCCGGGCCTTGCGCCTCCGGTGATGGTCCCCCTTCCTGCGGGCGGGGGGATCTTTCCATTTGCACACCCTTGAACCAGGAAACCCCTCCATGTCCCACAAGATCCTCATCCTCCCCGGCGATGGCATCGGTCCCGAGATCGTGGCCGAGGCCACGCGCCTGCTCCATGCCCTGAAGGACCGTTTCGCTCTGGCGGTGGAACTGGAAGAGGCCGCCATCGGCGGTGCCGGCTACGACGCCGCCGGCGAGCCGCTCCCCCAGGCCACCCTGGACCTGGCCCGCGAGGCGGACGGCGTGCTGCTGGGGGCCGTGGGCGGCCCGCGGTATGACCAGCTGCCCTGGGAGAAGCGCCCGGAGCGGGGACTTCTGGCCATCCGCTCCCAGCTGGAGCTGTTCGCCAACCTGCGCCCCGCCATCCTCTATCCCCAGCTGGCCTCCGCCTCCGCCCTGAAGCCGGACATCGTCGGCGGCCTGGATCTCATGATCCTGCGGGAGCTCACCGGTGGGGCCTACTTCGGCCAGCCCCGGGGCATCCGCACCCGGGAGGACGGGGTGCGCGAGGGCTTCAATACCCTCATCTACTCCGAGCCGGAGATCGAGCGCATCGCCCGCAGCGGTTTCGAGATCGCCATGAAGCGGGGCCGGCGCCTGTGCTCCGTGGATAAGGCCAATGTGCTGGAGGTCTCACAGTTGTGGCGCGAGGTGGTGGAAAGGGTGGCCAGGGACTACCCGGACGTGGCACTGTCCCACATGTACGTGGACAATGCCGCCATGCAGTTGGTGCGGGCCCCCAAGCAGTTCGACGTCATCGTCACCGAGAACATGTTCGGGGATATCCTCTCGGACGCCGCGGCCATGCTCACCGGGTCCATCGGCATGCTGCCCTCCGCCTCGCTGGATGCCCAGGGCAAGGGGCTCTACGAACCGATCCACGGCTCCGCGCCGGACATCGCCGGCCAGGGCATGGCCAATCCCCTGGCCACGCTCCTGTCCGTGGCCATGATGTTGCGCTACAGCCTGGGCGAGGCGGCCCAGGCGGATCGGGTGGAGGCGGCCGTGGGCCGCGTCCTGGACCAGGGCCAGCGCACGCCGGATATCTGGTCTGAGGGCTGCGCAAAGGTGGGTACCCGGGAGATGGGCGAGGCGGTGGTGGCCGCCCTGGCCGACTGAGGGGCCGCCCCCTTCCCGGCAGGCAGATTTCACGAACGAATCATCCAAGGATCCAACAACCATGAGTCAGACCTTTGATGTGGCCGTCGTCGGCGCTACCGGTGCCGTGGGGGAGGCCATGCTCTCCATCCTCGCCGAGCGCGATCTCCCCCTGGGGGAGGTCCATGCCGTGGCCAGCAGCCGCTCCGCCGGTTCCCGCGTGGCCTTCGGCAAGCGTGAACTGGTGGTGCAGGATCTGGCGGAGTTCGATTTCTCCAAGGTACAGATCGGGCTGTTCTCCCCCGGCGCCTCGGTGTCGAAGGAATACGCCCCCAAGGCCGCCGCCGCCGGTTGCGTGGTGATCGACAACACCTCCCAGTTCCGCTATGACGCCGACATTCCGCTGGTGGTGCCGGAGGTGAACCGCCACGCCGTGGCCGGCTACCGCAACCGGGGCATCATCGCCAACCCCAATTGCTCCACCATCCAGATGCTGGTGGCCCTCAAGCCCATCCACGATGCCGTGGGCATCGAGCGCATCAACGTGGCCACCTACCAGGCGGTGTCCGGCACCGGCAAGGACGCCATCGAGGAACTGGCCACCCAGACGGCCCAGTTGCTCAACGGCCGTCCGGCGGAATGCAGCGTCTATCCCAAGCAGATCGCCTTCAACTGCCTGCCCCATATCGACGTCTTCCAGGAGAACGGGTATACCAAGGAAGAGATGAAGATGGTGTGGGAGACGCGCAAGATCTTCGAGGACGAGCACATCCAGGTGAATCCCACCGCCGTGCGTGTCCCCGTGTTCTATGGTCACTCGGAGGCGGTGCACATCGAGACCCGCGAGAAGATCACGGCGGATCGGGCGCGGGAGCTGCTCATGGCGGCCCCCGGCGTGCAGGTGATGGACGAGCGCGGGGACGGGGGCTATCCCACCGCGGTGACCGAGGCCTCGGCCCACGATCCCGTCTTTGTCGGGCGCATCCGCGAGGACATCTCCCATCCCCGGGGGCTGGATCTGTGGGTGGTGGCCGACAATGTGCGCAAGGGCGCCGCCCTGAACAGTATCCAGATCGCGGAAGTTCTGATAGAAGACTACCTCACGGGGCGCTGAATGGCCCGGCCCGCCGGCACACGGCCGGGTGCGGGGACCTCGGCACCGGAAGGGGAAGGCCCCGGCCTCAAGCGGGGGTGACGACAAGGGGGATTCGGCAGTGCGCAGACTGGCTTTGGGAACGGCGGTGTGGGCCCTGGTCGCGCCGGGATCGACCTTCGGGCTCGGCCTGGGTGAGATCGAGCCCCGCTCGGCATTGAACCAGCCCCTGCGGGCCGAGATCCGCCTGGTCTCCGCGGATCCCCGGGAGGTGGAGGATCTGGTGGTGCGCCTTGCACCGCCTGCCCTGTTCGAGCGCATGGGGATCCCCCGTCCCCCGGTGCTCACGCGGCTCGAATTCGAGCCCGTGGCCCTCCCCGACGGCGGCTACCGCATCCGCGTCACCTCCGATGGCCCCGTGCGCGAACCCTTCCTGAACTTCCTCGTGGAGGCCAGCTGGCCCAACGGCCGGCTGGTGCGCGAGTACACCCTCCTGCTGGATCCCCCCGCCCTGTTCGAGCAGTCCCGGCCGGAGCCCGCCGCCGCCCTTACGGGGCGCGGGGACGACGGCCGCGCCGATGGCGCAGGCGCGGCCGGGGACAGTGCCCTGCCGGAGACCCACCGCGTGCGCGCGGGGGACACCCTCTGGGCCCTGGGGGAGCGTTTCCGTCCCGGCGGGGACGTCACCGTGGAGCAGATGATGATGGCCCTGCTGCGGGCCAATCCCGAGGCCTTCGGCGAGGGGAACATCAACAACCTGCGCCGCGGCCAGGTGCTGCGCATCCCCGGTCGGGACGAGGTGACCCGGCTGTCCCCCGCCGAGGCCCGCCAGGCGGTGGCCCGGCAGAACGCCCTGTGGGAGGACTACCGCCGCCAGGCGGCCGAGGCCCCCCGGCCCCAGACGCCCGCGCAAGGGGAGGGCGGGGACGAGACCCGCCCCACCGCGCAAGGGGAAGAGGGCCCCTCCGCCGAGGAGGCCGCGAGCGGGGAGGGGCAGACCCCCGTCGCCGGTCTGGAGATCGTGGCCCGGGAGGCCCAGGGCGAGGGCGAGGTGGAGCGACTGCAACGGGAACTGGCCCTGGTGCGGGAGACCACCGAATCCCGCCGCCAGGAGGCCCAGGAACTGCGCGAGCGCATCCGTGAGCTGGAATCCCTGCTGGAACGCCAGAGCCGATTGCTCGGGGTGACCAACGAGCAGCTGGCCCGGCTCCAGGCCCGCATGGGGCCGGAAGACACCGCGGCCTCGGAGCCCCCGGCTGTGGAGACCGCCCCGCCGTCCGGGGCTGAATCCCGGGGCGAGGGTGCGACTCCCCCCGCCCCGGACGAGGGCAGCGGGGAGGCCCCGGCCTCCTCCCCGGCGCCGACCCCGTCCCCGGAATCCACTGCGGCTCCGGAGGTGCAGCGCCCGCCCTCCCCGGTGGCCTCGATCCTGCAAAGCCCCACCTTGTTGGGGGGGATCGGTGCGGCGGTGCTCCTCCTCGGGGCCCTGGCCCTGCTGATGCTGCGCCGGCTGCGGGGTGCCGGGGCTGGAGAGCCGGAACGGGAACCGCCCCCGGCCGTCGTGCCCGAACGAGACCGGTCCACCCCCGCCGTGGCGGCGGGGGCCGCCACGGCGGGTCTGGCCGCGGGCGGACCCACGGCCCCCGCCGAGGCCGATCTCAACCGCCCTGCGGGTGAGGACACACAGCACACGGCAACGGAATTCGGGGCCCCCGCCGGGGAGAGCGCCCCGGCCCCCGCGCCCGCCGAGGGGGATGCCGGTGAGGCACCGGCATCCAGGGAAGAGGGGGCCCCGCCCCAGGGGACCCCCACCGCCGCGTCCCAGACCCTGGCCCAGGGACAGAACCCGGACGAGGTCAGCAACGACGACACCATCGCCGAGGCGGACGTGTACCTGGCCTATGGCCTGTATACGCAGGCCCGGGAGCTATTGGAAACGGCCCTGGAAGAGCACCCGGAGCGCCTGGACTATCATTTCAAGCTGGCCGAGACCCATTTCTCCGCCCACGATGCCGATGCCTTCACCCGTGCGGCCACCGCCATGCATGAGCGCCTGGGGGACCGGCCCAGCGCGCTCTGGGAGCGGGTGGTGACCATGGGGCAGGAACTGGCGCCCGAGAACCCCCTCTTCGGTGGCGCCGGGGTCACCGTCCCCGAGGCCCCGGCCGGTGCAACCTCCGCTTCGGGCCCCGGTCTGCGGGACGATCTGGACGAGACCCTGTTGCAGCCCCGCCCGCAGACGGAGGAAGGCCCCGGTTTCGGGTCCCTGGCGCAAGAGGAGGGGGCCGCAACACCCCCCAGCGGGAGGGACGAGGATCGGTCCCCGGGCCTCCCGGCGCTGGAGGATTTCGACCTGGATCTGCCGGAGGACCTGTCCACCGCCGGGACGCAACCCCCGGGGGATACGGACGAGGAGGCCCCCACCCGGTTCCTGGAATCGGGCGCGGACCGCGGGGATACGGCCTCCGGATCCACCCTGCCCACCCTGGAGCTGGAGCGCCCCTCTGGTGGGCCGCTTGGGAAGGAGGAGGAAGGCCAGGCCGGAGCGGCCTCCCGTGGTGAACTCCCCGAACTGGATCTGGACCTGGATCTGGATTCCGCGGGGCTCGGCTTCGAACTGGACGGAGAGGAGTCCCCCACCGATGAGGACAGGGAAGGGGCCGGCCGGGAGGCCTCCTTCACCGAGCCCTCCACCACCCGTTTTGATCTGGAGGATTTCTTCCACGAGGACGAGGCCGGCAGCGCCGGTGACGAGGAATCCCTGGATGAGGAGGATTTCGTCCTGGGGGACGAGATCAGCACCAAGCTGGATCTGGCCCGGGCCTATATCGACATGGGGGACGCCGAAGGGGCACGCACCACCCTGGAGGAGGTCATCGCCGAGGGCAACGAAGAGCAGCAGCAGGAGGCCCGGGAACTGATGCAGCAGATCCCGTGATCGCGACCCGCCCATGCCGTCCCGGCGGGCCGTCCCCCATGCCCGCCCGCTGTTCATGCACGCATATCCAGGCATGCATCCCGCCGTCCGCATCCTGGGGGTGATCCTCTACATCGCCTGCGTGGCCCAGGGGGGCTGGCCCGTGCTGATGGCCGGAGGCGCCCTGGTGGCCGCCGCCCTGGCCCGGCTGGGGCCCCCCGGCCTGCGCCGCTTCGCCGCCATGGCCGCCCGGCTGAAATGGTTCTTCCTCTCCATCGTGCTGGTCTTCGGCTGGTTCACGCCGGGCCTGCCCCTGGCACCGGGCCTCGGCCCCCTGTCCCCCAGCGTCACCGGTGTGCTCCAGGGGCTGGAACGCACCCTGGTGCTGCTGTTGGCGGTGGGGGCCGTGGTGTGGCTGCTGCAGGGCACCTCCCGCGAGCGTCTGGTGCAGGGCCTGCTCTGGCTCACCCGGCCCCTGGCCCGCCTGGCCTTCCCCCGGGAGCGTTTCGCCGTGCGCCTGGTGCTCACCCTGGAGGCCCTGCCGCAGGTGCGCCTGCTGGCCGCGGAGGCCGCCACCTCCGGCGCGCAGGCGGGCGGTCCGCGGCAACGCCTGCGGCGGCTGGGGGACCGGGCCGCCGACCTGTTCCACCGCGTCTTGCAGGCGGCGGAGGAGGCCCCCCTGGACCCCATCCGCCTGCCGTCCGAGGCCCCGCCCGCGCCCCGGCACTGGCTGGCCCTGGCGTTGGTCATCCTGCCCCTGGCCCTCCTGGCCCTGGCGGGATGAGGGCCTTGATGGCCCCCGAGGCCGGCGGCGGGTACAATCCCGCCTCCCATGCGGTGCCCACGGCAATCCCCCTTGCTCCATGACTGATTCCCTGCAGCGTCTGGCCATTGGCCTTGAATACGACGGTTCCGGTTTCCGGGGCTGGCAGATCCAGCGGGAGGCCCGCACCCTGCAGGCCCAGGTGCAAAAGGCCCTCTCCCGGGTGGCGGACGAGCCGGTGGAGGTGACCTGTGCCGGGCGTACCGATGCCGGGGTCCACGCCACGGGGCAGGTGATCCACTTCGACACCCGTGCCGTGCGTCCGCCCCGGGCCTGGCTCCTGGGGGGCAACAGCCATCTCTCCCCCGAACTCAGCTTCCACTGGGTACGGCCCGTGCCCGGGGATTTCCACGCCCGCTTCTCCGCCCGCTGGCGCCGCTACCGGTACATCATCCTCTGCCGTACCACGCGCCCGGCGATCCTGCGCCGCCGGGTCACCTGGACCCACCGCCCCCTGGACGCCGGGGTCATGGATCGGGCCGCGCGCCTGCTCCTGGGGGAGCACGACTTCACCAGCTTCCGCGCCCGGGGCTGCCAGGCGCGCACCCCGGTGCGCACGGTGGAGGAGATCGGCGTCCACCGCAGCGGTGACTTCATCCACCTGGACATCCGCGCCAACGCCTTCCTGCACCACATGGTGCGCAACATCGCCGGGGTGCTCATGGCCATCGGCCGCGGCGAGCGGGAGGTGGAGTGGGTGCAGGAACTGCTGCGGGTGCGGGACCGGGATCAGGCGGGGGTGACCGCGCCCCCGGACGGTCTGTATCTGGTGCAGGTGGGCTACGACCCGCGCTTTGATCTGCAGCCGCCGGCGATCCTCCCCACCTACGGCTGAAGGCCACGGTGTGGTTAATCCCGTGCGCGGTTTTCTGATACGCTTCAAGGTTTGGACCACTGCAGCGGACGGCCATGCGTACCCGTGTCAAGATCTGCGGCATCACCCGCGAGGCGGACGCCAGGGCCGCCGTGGCGGCCGGCTGTGACGCCGTGGGCCTGGTGCTCCACGCGCCAAGCCCCCGGGCCGTGACCCTGGAGCAGGCGGGGTTGATCCTGGCGCAGCTGCCCCCCTTCGTCACCCGCGTGGGGCTGTTCATGGACGCCGGGACGGATGCGGTGCAAGCGGCGCTGGAGGCCCTGCCCCTGGATCTTCTGCAGTTCCATGGCCACGAGCCCCCCGAGGCCTGCGACGCCTTCGGCATGGACTACCTCAAGGCGGTGCCCATGGCCGAGCCCGGCTGGGCGCGGGCCTTCATGGCCCGCTATCCCCGGGCCCGGGGCTTTTTGCTGGACAGCCACGGCCCGGGGCAGGCGGGGGGGACCGGCCGCACCTTCGACTGGGCGTCCTGGCCCGGCGACGTGGACCGGCCCCTGATCCTGGCCGGCGGGCTCCATCCGGACAACGTGGCCGCAGCCATCGCCCGCACCCGCCCCTGGGCCGTGGACGTGAGCAGCGGCGTGGAGGCGGCCCCCGGGATCAAGGACCCCGGGCGCATCACCCGATTCATGAGCGAGGTACGACGTGTCGACCGAGAATCAGCAGACGCCTGATTGGGGCGCCTTCCCCGACGCCCGCGGGCACTTTGGCCCCTATGGCGGCCGCTTCGTGTCCGAGACCCTGATGGAGCCCCTGCTGGAACTGGAGGCGGCCTATCGCAAGTATCTCGGCGACGCGGACTTCCTGGCGGAACTGGACCGGGACCTGGCCCAGTACGTGGGCCGCCCCAGCCCCCTCTACCTGGCGGAGCGCCTGAGCCGCGAACTGGGCGGGGCGCGGATCTATCTCAAGCGGGAGGATCTCAACCACACCGGCGCCCACAAGGTGAACAACACCATCGGCCAGGCCCTCCTCGCCAAGCGCATGGGCAAGACCCGCATCATCGCCGAGACCGGCGCCGGCCAGCACGGCGTGGCCACCGCCACGGTGGCGGCCCGCCTGGGGCTGGAGTGCGTCATCTACATGGGGGCGGAGGACATCCAGCGCCAGTCCCCCAACGTCTACCGCATGCGCCTGCTGGGGGCCGAGGTGGTGCCGGTTTCCTCCGGCTCGCGCACCCTCAAGGACGCCCTCAACGAGGCCATGCGCGACTGGGTGACCCACGTGGACGATACCTTCTACATCATCGGCACGGTGGCGGGGCCCCATCCCTATCCCGCCATGGTGCGGGACTTCCAGGCGGTGATCGGGCGCGAGGCCCGGGCCCAGTACCTGGAGGCCACCGGGCAACTGCCCGATGCCCTGGTGGCCTGTGTCGGCGGCGGCTCCAACGCCATCGGCCTGTTCCATCCCTTCCTGGACGACGCCGGGGTGGCCATGTACGGCGCCGAGGCGGCGGGGGAGGGCATCGACAGCGGCCATCACTCCGCCCCCCTGTGCGCCGGCCGCCCGGGGGTGCTGCACGGCAACCGCACCTATCTCATGGAGGACGCCGACGGCCAGATCACCGAGACCCACTCCGTCTCCGCCGGTCTGGACTACCCGGGTGTGGGCCCGGAGCACGCCTGGCTCAAGGACACCGGCAGGGTGCAGTACGTGCCGGTGACCGACCGGGAGGCCCTGGAGGGCTTCCACCGCCTCACCCGCACCGAGGGGATCATCCCCGCCCTGGAGTCCAGCCATGCCATCGCCCAGGTGATGAAGCTGGCGCCGACCCTGGGCCCCGATCAGGGCATCATCGTCAACCTGTCGGGCCGTGGCGACAAGGACATCAACACCGTGGCCCGCATGGAGGGCATCGAACTGTGAGCCGCATCGCCGCCCGTTTCGAAGCCCTCGCGGCCCAGGGCCGCAAGGCGCTGATCCCCTACGTCACCGCCGGTGATCCGGACCCGGACAACACCGTGCCCCTGATGCACGCCATGGTGCAGGCGGGGGCCGATATCATCGAGCTGGGGGTGCCGTTCTCCGACCCCATGGCCGACGGTCCCGTCATCCAGCAGGCCTGCGAGCGGGCCCTGAAGCACCACGTGAGCCTGCGGCGCGTGCTGGAGATGGTGCGCGCCTTCCGCCGCGACGACCCCGATACCCCGGTGGTGCTCATGGGCTATCTCAATCCGGTGGAGGCCATGGGGTACGAGACCCTGGCCGCCGAGGCCGCCGCGGCGGGCGTGGACGGCCTGCTCACCGTGGACCTGCCGCCGGAGGAGAGCGAGGACCTGGCGGCCTGTCTCCAGGGCCACGGGGTGGATCCTATCTTCCTGCTGGCCCCCACCAGCAACGAGGCGCGTATGGACGCCATCTGCCGCGCGGCCTCGGGATTCGTCTATTACGTCTCCCTCAAGGGGGTCACCGGCGCCGCCACCCTGGACGTGGACGGGGTCGCCCGGCGGGTGGAGGGCATCCGCCGCCACACCGGCCTGCCGGTGGGGGTGGGCTTTGGTATCCGCGACGCCGCCACCGCCGCCCGCGTCTCCCGCGTGGCCGATGCGGTGGTGGTGGGCAGCGCCCTGGTGCAGCAGGTGGCGGCCCATGTGGACGACCCCGCCGCCGGCCGCGCCGCCGTGGCGGCCCTGCTGGGGGAGATGCGCCAGGCGATGGATTCGACAGACTGACCCCGCGCCCACTGCCGAGATGAAGACGACGCCCATGAGCTGGTTTGAGAAACTCGTACCCACCCGCATCCGCACCGACGCCACCAACAAGCGCGCCGTGCCCGAGGGCCTCTGGCTGCGCTGCGAGGGCTGCTCCGCCACCCTCTACCGCCCGGAGGTGGACCGCAATCTGGATGTCTGCCCCAAGTGTGGCCATCACATGCGCATCAGCGCACGGCGCCGCCTGGAGACCTTCCTGGACGCGGGGGAGCGGCACGAGATCGGCGCCCAGATCGAGCCCGTGGACATGCTCAAGTTCCGCGACAGCAAGCGCTATCGCGACCGCCTGCAGGCCGCGCAGAAGAGCACCGGCGAGAAGGATGCCCTGGTGGTGATGCAGGGTGCGGTGGAGGGGGTGCCCGTGGTGGCCGCCGCCTTCGACTTCCACTTCATGGGCGGATCCATGGGCTCCGTGGTGGGGGAACGCTTCGTGCGCGGCGTCAACGCCGCCCGCGAGGCGGGCATCCCCCTGGTGTGCTTCTCCGCCAGCGGCGGCGCGCGCATGCAGGAGGCCCTGTTCTCCCTCATGCAGATGGCCAAGACCAGCGCCGCCCTGGCGCGCCTGCGCGAGAGCGGCCTGCCCTATATCTCCGTCATGACCGATCCCACCATGGGCGGGGTCTCCGCCAGTCTGGCCACCCTGGGGGACATCAACGCCGCCGAGCCCGGGGCCCTCATCGGCTTCGCCGGCCCCCGGGTGATCAAGCAGACCGTGCGCGAGACCCTGCCCGAGGGCTTCCAGCGGGCGGAATTCCTGCTGGAGCACGGCGCCATCGACATGATCATCGACCGCCGCGAGATGCGCTCGCGCCTGTCCTCGCTGCTGGCCATCCTCACCCATCGCAGCGTGCGTGAGCAGGGCGGGGAGGTCGCCGCGGAGACGGCCCCCGCCGACCCCTCCGGCGAGACGGCCCCCGCCCTGCCCGAGGCGGAGACCGGCGCCGGGGACGAGGAGGCCCGGGAGCGGCCACAGGGGCAGGAGAAGGACGCCCCATGAGCGGACCGGCCGCCCTCCAACCCCGGCACGACACGCTGCAGGATTGGCTGCACTGGCAGGAACGCCTGCATGTGCGGCCCATCGACCTGGGCCTGGAGCGGGTGGGCCGGGTGGCGGACGCCATGGGGCTGCGCCCGGCCTGCGCCCCGGTGATCACCGTGGGGGGGACCAACGGCAAGGGCTCCACCGTGGCCTTCCTGGAGGCCATCTACCGCGCCGCGGGCTACCGCGTGGGCACCTACACCTCGCCGCACCTGCTGCGCTACAACGAGCGCGTGCGCATCGACGGGGCGGCGGTGGACGATGCGGCCCTGTGTCAGGCCTTCGCCGCCATCGACGCCGCCCGCGGCGACACCAGCCTCAGCTACTTCGAGTTCGGTACCCTGGCGGCCCTGTGGCTGTTCGCCCGCGCCCCGGTGGACGTCATGCTGCTGGAGGTAGGTCTGGGGGGGCGCCTGGACGCGGTGAACATCCTGGATGCGGACGTGGCCGTGGTCACCGCCGTGGGCCTGGATCACCAGCAATTCCTGGGCGACGACCGCGAGCAGATCGGCTTCGAGAAGGCGGGCATCTTCCGCGCCGGGGCGCCGGCGGTGTGCGGCGACGCGGACCCGCCCGAGCGCCTGCTGCAACACGCCCGCGACCTGGGTACGGCCCTGAGCCGCATCGGCGAGGACTACGGCGTGGAGCGGGTGGAGGCGCACGGGGCATGGACCTACCAGGGCATGGGCATGACCCTGGAGGCCCTGCCGCCCCCGGGCCTGCCCGGGGCCGTGCAGCACGGCAATGCCGCCACCGCCATCAGCGCCGCCCTGCTGCTGGAGGACCTGCTGCCCCTTACCGAGCGCGCCGTGCGCGACGGCATCGCCGGGGCCCGCCTGCCGGCGCGGCTGCAATGCCTGCACGCGCGCCCGGCGGTGTGGCTGGACGTGGCCCACAACCCCCAGGCCGCGGCGATGCTGGCCGCGCACCTGGCGCAGACCCCCTGCAGCGGCCGCACCCTGGCGGTGATGGGGGTGATGGCGGACAAGGATGTGCCCGGCATCCTGGCGCCGCTCATGCCCCGGGTGCAGGTCTGGCACCTGGGCGAATTGGATCTGGAACGGGCCTTGGACCCGAGCATCCTGGCGGCCCATGTGCGCGCCGCGGGCGCGGACGCGGTCCAGGTCCATGCCGGCATCCGTGACGCCTGTCGCGCCGCGCTGTTGCAGGCCGGGCCCGGGGACCGCATCATGGCCTTCGGTTCGTTCCATGTCGCCTCCGCCCTGTTGCAGGGTCCGTTTCCCTGGGCGCACGGGGAACCGGCGGCCTGAATGTCTCTCCAATCCGGCAGGGGGCGGCGGCCCGACTCGCGCCGTGGTAGCCTGAGCCCTCAGCGCCCGTTTCCCATCATTCCCCACACGACAGAAGGAGATCGTCCCGTGAGCAAGATCGATATCGGCATCAACGAGCAGGATCGGGTGAAGATCGCCGAGGGCCTCAAGCGCCTGCTGGCGGATTCCTACACCCTCTACCTGCAGACCCATAACTTCCACTGGAACGTGGTGGGGCCGCAGTTCCGCGAACTGCACATGATGTTCGAGGAACACTACACCGAACTGGCCACCGCCGTGGACGACATCGCCGAGCGCATCCGCACCCTGGATGTCCCGGCCCCCGGCACCTACAAGCAGTTCGCCAGCCTGAGCTCCATCGAGGAGGTGGAAGGCATCCCCTCCGGCAAGGAGATGGTGGACCTCCTCACCCATGGCCACGAGCAGGTGGTGAAGACGGGTCGCGAGGTCCTGAAGATGGCCCAGGACGCCGATGACGAGTCCACCGCCGCCCTGGTTTCCGACCGCATGCGGGTCCATGAGAAGACGGCCTGGATGCTGCGCGCCCTGAACCAGTGATCCTCCAGGGCCCCTCCGCCCGCCGGAGGGGCCCGTTTCGTCCCGGCACCTACCGGGACCCTGCCCGTATCGAAACCCTGCCGTGGAAGCAGCCTTGAAACAACGTCTGGTCGGGGCGGCCGTACTCATTGCCCTGGCGGTGATCTTCCTGCCCGTGGTGCTGGACGGATCGGGCTACCATGCCCGCCTGGAGGCCCCGGCGGAGGTGCCCCCGGAGCCGGCCTTTCACCGCCCGCTGCCGTCGCGGCCCCAGGACGGGGCCGGCCAAGGCGTATCCCCCCCGGCCCGGGGCGAGAGCAGGGCGGGCGAGGTCCGCCCGCTGCCAGGGCAGGGGGGCGAGGCGGGGCCGCCGCAGACCCGGGAGGGGGCCGCCGAACCCGTGGCCACCGGCTGGGTGGTCCAGGTGGGCAGTTTCAGCCATCGGGATAACGCCGTGGCGGAGCGGGAGCGGCTGCGGGCCGCCGGGTTTCCCGCCTTTCTGGAACGCACCGAGGCGGAGGGTCGGGTCCTGCACCGAGTCAAGGTGGGGCCGGAGCTGGACCGCCGCGCCGCCGAGCGCCTCAAGGAGCGCTTGGAGGAGACCATGGAACGTTCGGGCATCCTGGTCCAACACCCCTGATGTCCCTGGCCATCCGATCCGGCCGGGCAACGGCATCCCCGCATCCCGGCCCGCCGGCCGGGGCGATCTTTGTTAAAATTCCTGTCACGCAGCCGCGACCCCCATGGACATGATCTGGATCGATATCGCCATCCTGGCCGTCATCGCCCTCTCGGCGGTCATCAGCCTCTTCCGGGGCTTTGTCAAAGAGGCCATCTCCCTGACCACCTGGGTTTTGGCCTTCGTCCTGGCCCTGAGCCAGGGGGCACCCCTGGGTCAGATGCTGCCCCTGGGGGTGGAGGACGCCACCCTGCAGGCGGTCATCGGCTTCGCTATCCTCTTCATCCTGGTCCTCCTGGCGGGGGGGGTGATCAATGTCCTGGCGGGACAGCTGGTGAAACGCACCGGCCTTTCGGGCACCGACCGCAGCATCGGCGTGGTCTTCGGCCTGGCCCGGGGCGTGGCCATCGTGGCGGTGGTGGTGCTGCTGGCGGGGCTCACGGTGATGCCCGAGGAACCCTGGTGGGAGGCCAGCCGCTTCCTGCCCCAGTTCGAGCGCCTGGCCCTGTGGCTGCGGGATCTGCTGCCGCCGGAACTGGCGGAGAACTTCGTCTTTGAGACCCCGCTCGCCGTACCCGAACCCGCTCCCGCTTCAGAACCCGAATCCCCCTTCACCCCGTAAGAGAGACCATCATGTGCGGAATCGTCGGAATCGTCGGTCGCAGCCCGGTCAACCAGGCGCTGTACGACGCCCTCCTGGTGTTGCAGCACCGCGGCCAGGACGCAGCCGGCATCGTCACCTGTGACCATGGTGGACACCTGCACCTGCGCAAGGACAACGGCCTGGTGCGGGATGTCTTCAACGAGCAGCACATGCGCAACCTCACCGGCCATATGGGCATCGGCCACGTGCGCTACCCCACCGCCGGCAGTTCCTCCTCCGCCGAGGCCCAGCCCTTCTACGTGAACTCCCCCTACGGCATCACCCTGGGCCACAACGGCAACCTCACCAACGCCCCCGAACTCAAGAGCGAGCTCTTCGTCCAGGACCGGCGGCACATCAACACCGAATCCGACTCCGAGATCCTGCTCAATATCCTGGCCCAGGAGCTGATCCGCCACGACGGTCTGGCCGTCACCCACGAGGAGGTCTTCGACGCCGTGAGCGGCGTACACCGCCGCTGCCAGGGGGCCTATGCCGTGGTGGCCATGATCGCCGGCCGGGGCGTGCTGGGCTTTCGCGACCCCCACGGCATCCGCCCGGTGGTGTTCGGGCGCCGCGACACCCCCGACGGGCCCGAGTACATGGTGGCCTCGGAGAGCGTCGCCCTGGACACCCTGGGGTTTGAACTGGTGCGGGACCTGGACCCGGGGGAGGCGGTGTACATCGAGAGCGACGGCACGCTGCATACGCGCCAGTGCGCCCCGTCCCCGTCCCTGACCCCCTGCATCTTCGAATTCGTCTACTTCGCCCGGCCCGACTCGGTCATCGACGACGTGGTGGTGCACCGCGCCCGCATGCGCATGGGCACGCGCCTGGGGCGCAAGATCCTGCGGGAGTGGCCGGACCACGACATCGATGTCATCATCCCCATCCCCGACACCGGCCGCACCATGGCCATCGAGATGGCCCACGAACTCAACGTGAAGTACCGCGAGGGCTTCATCAAGAACCGCTACATCGGCCGCACCTTCATCATGCCCGGGCAGACCCAGCGGCGGAAATCCGTGCGCCAGAAGCTCAATGCCATCGGCCTGGAGTTCAAGGGCAAGAACGTCATGCTGGTGGACGATTCCATCGTGCGCGGCACCACCTCCCGGGAGATCGTCCTCATGGCCCGGGAGTCCGGGGCGCGGAAGGTCTACTTCGCCTCGGCGGCCCCGCCGGTGCGTTATCCCAACGTCTACGGCATCGACATGCCCGCCGCCAGCGAACTCATCGCCCATGGCCGCAGCGAGGCGGAGGTGTGCGAGGCCATCGCCGCCGACCGCCTCATCTACCAGGACCTGGACGACCTGGTGGGGGCCGTGCGCAAGGGCAACCCGAGGCTGCAGCACTTCGACTGCTCCGTGTTCACCGGCGACTATGTCACCCCCGTCACCCCGGAATACCTGGAACAATTGCAGGCCCGGCGCAACGATCTGGCCAAGAAGAAGAAGGAACGCAAGTACGCCAACCTCGATCTGTACAACAACGCCTGACATGGCAAGACGCGCGATCCTGCAGATGGCCCTGGCGCTGCTGGCGGTGTGGTCCTCCGCCGCGGGCGCTGGCTGGTATCTGGACACCTTCTCCCCGGAGGCCTCCATGGAATCCTGGTATCGACCCGTTCTCCAGCGCCTGGAGGAACGCTTCCCCCAATACTTCGTGGCCGATCCCGTGGCCGTGGTGCGCACCGATGAGCAGCGGCTGTACGTGATCCGCCAGGGGGAGATCCAGGCCAGCTACCCGGTATCCACCTCCCGTTTTGGCCTGGGCAACGAGGACGGCAGCCTCAAGACCCCCCTCGGGGTGCACCGCATCCAGCAGAAGATCGGCGCCGATGCCCCCGTGGGCGCCGTCTTCGTGGCGCGGGAGCCCACGGGGGAGACCACCCCCATCGTCACCGAGCCCCGGCGCACCGAGGGGGACCACATCACCACCCGCATCCTGCGCCTGGAGGGGTTGGAGCAGGGGGTGAACCGGGGGCAGGGGATCGACTCCCTGGAGCGCCACATCTACATCCACGGCACCGACGAGGAAGGCCTCATCGGCCGCCCCGCCTCCCAGGGCTGCGTGCGCATGACCAACGCGGACGTCATGGACCTGTTTGATACCATGCCGGAAGGGGCCCTGGTGGTCATCCACCAAGGCCAGGACGAAAGACCCCGCTGAACCCCTCGGGATCCGGGCCCGCCCTGCAACGGAGAGACGCGAGATGATGACCGAATACGTCATGGCCGGCCGCCTCAAGGTGGCCGCCGAGCTGCACGCCTTCATCGAGAACGAGGCCCTGCCGGGCACGGGCATCGCCTCCGAGGCCTTCTGGGCCGGCCTGGACGCCCTCATCCACGACCTCGCCCCGCGCAACCGGGAACTCCTGGCCCGGCGCGAGGAACTCCAATCGCGCATCGACGCCTGGCACCGGGAGCATCCGGGCCCGGTGGACCCCGCCGCCTACCGCGCCTTTTTGGAGGAGATCGGCTACCTGGAGCCGGAGGGGGCCCCGGTGCAGATCACCACCCAGGATGTCGATCCGGAGATCGCCACCCAGGCCGGCCCCCAGCTGGTGGTGCCGGTGATGAACCCCCGCTACGCCTTAAACGCCGTCAACGCCCGCTGGGGCAGCCTCTACGACGCCCTCTATGGCACCGACGCCCTCCCCGAGGACGACGGCTGCCAGCGGGGCGCGCAGTACAACCCCCGCCGCGGGGAGCGGGTCATCCGCCGCGCCCGGGACTTCCTGGATGAGACCGTGCCCCTGGTCACCGGCAGCCACCACGAAGCCCGCCGTTACGCCGTGGTGGACGGCGTGCTGCAGGTGACCCTGGAGGACGGCACGGCCACCACCCTGCAGACCCCGGCCCAATTCCGGGGCTACCGGGGCGAGCCCCAGGCCCCCGAGGCGGTGCTGCTGGAACACCACGGCATCCACTTCGAGATCCAGTTCGACCCGCAGCACCCCATCGGCCGCAGCGACCCCGCCGGCATCAAGGACCTGCTCATGGAGGCGGCCCTGACCACCATCATGGACTGCGAGGACTCCGTGGCCGCGGTGGACGCCGAGGACAAGGTCAGCGTCTACCGCAACTGGCTGGGCCTGATGAAGGGGGATCTCACCACCTCCTTCGACAAGGGCGGCCGCACCGTGGAACGGTCCATGCACCCGGACCGGGAGTACACCACCCCCGAGGGCGGACGCCTCGTCCTGCACGGTCGCTCCCTCATGTTCGTGCGCAACGTGGGGCACCTGATGGCCCTCAACGCCGTCCTGGACCAGGACGAGCACCCGGTGCCCGAGGGCATCCTGGACGGCATGATCACCAGCCTCATCGCCCTGCACGACCTGCGCGGCCAGGGCCCCCTGCGCAACTCCCGTGCCGGTTCGGTGTACATCGTCAAGCCCAAGATGCACGGCCCCCAGGAGGCCGCCTTCACCAACACCCTGTTCGCACGCATCGAGGACGCCCTGGGCCTGGCGCGCAACACCCTCAAGGTGGGCCTCATGGACGAGGAGCGGCGCACCACTGTCAACCTCCAGGCCTGCATCCGCGAGGTGCGCGAGCGCCTGGTGTTCATCAACACCGGCTTCCTGGACCGCACCGGCGACGAGATCCACACCGACATGGAGGCGGGCCCCATGCTGCGCAAGGGCGAGATGAAGTCCGCCCGCTGGCTGCAGGCCTACGAGGACTGGAACGTGGACGTGGGCCTGGCCTGCGGCCTCCGGGGCCGGGCCCAGATCGGCAAGGGCATGTGGGCCATGCCCGACCGCATGGCGGATATGCTCCAGCAGAAGGTGGCCCATCCCCGGGCCGGGGCCAACACCGCCTGGGTGCCGTCCCCCACGGCGGCGGTGCTCCACGCCCTGCATTACCACCAGGTGGACGTGGCCCAGGTCCAGGCCCAGCTGGCCGGCACCCGCCGCGCCACCCTGGACGACATCCTCACCCTGCCGGTGGAGAACGATCCCCGCTGGACCCCCGAAGAGATCCAGCAGGAACTGGACAACAACGCCCAGGGCATCCTGGGCTACGTGGTGCGCTGGATCGACCAGGGCATCGGCTGCTCCAAGGTGCCGGACATCAACAACGTGGGCCTGATGGAAGACCGGGCCACCCTGCGCATCTCCAGCCAGCACATCGCCAACTGGCTGCACCACGGCATCTGCAACGACGCCCAGGTGGTGGAGACCCTCAAGCGCATGGCCCGGGTGGTGGATGCGCAAAACGACGATGACCCCGCCTACCGCCCCATGGCCGACGACTTCGACGCCTCCGTGGCCTTCCAGGCCGCCTGCGACCTCATCTTCCGCGGCCGGGAACAACCCAACGGCTACACCGAACCGGTGCTCCACCGCCGGCGCATCGAGGCCAAGGCCAAGGCAGGGGGCTAAGGGCCGCAGGCCGGTCCACAGCCCAGGTCGTTACAGATCTGCAAGATCCCCCGGCGGCCATGGCAACGCCGCCGGGGTCTAAGGATAAAAATCCCTGCCCATGCCTTGATGCCCGGATGGCCGCTGTGGCATAAAGAATGAGACCGATGCACGGTCATTGCACGGAGCACCATCATGCACAAGGAAAGTCCGCACCCCATCGCCGCCCATAGACCCTCCCGCCAGGGCGCGATTCAGTCCCATCGGTTGATCAACCCTGAATGCAGATCCTTCAGCAGCGGAGAAATATCCGTTGTGGAGAGGGGTGTGTTTTCGTGTGTGTCGCTTGGGGTCCTGAATTCACAGAATAAGCGCAACGCCTGAAAGGATAGAGGGAACCGCTAATAATTTCATTTTTTTGAAATCGACGCCCAATAGAATCAATGGGTTGCTTGGGGAGGTAAGCAATTGATAGAGGCCTCCTTATACAGAATCTGTATAGCGGTATCCGTCCGGTAGCCCCCGTATAGCCAGCCGTCAGTCGGGGCTGGCATGCTCCCCGCAACTCTGGGCCAGCGGTGCCCAGTGATAGGGCAGCAGTTCTTGGAGGCGATTGGCGGGATGATCCTGGATGCGCTCAAGCACATCGATCAGATAGTGACGGGGGTTCACCCCGTTCT
>NZ_FOUO01000024.1 GCF_900114895.1 Ectothiorhodospira mobilis | reverse complement strand
CAATTCCAAAGAGCCCGACAGCTTCGCCCGGAGCGCTGGAGTGGAAAGACTCGTAACTGGTCGCATGTCGATATCGTCACCATGAATCCTGAGCGTGTTGCTCAAGATCAGCCACTGAAAATGGCTGCATAACGATGTGCTCTCAGGCGACAACCACCTTGACAGCCGCCGAGTCCGAGTTCATCCAGGTGAACTACGCCCGCGCCGAGGACGTGGCCGCCATCATCCAGGACGAGGGCATCAGCTTCCTCTCCGAGCGCGGCAGCCTCACCGTGGACTCCCGCACCAACACCCTGCTGGTGCAGGACACCGCCGATAAACTGGACGAGATCCGCCAGCTGGTGACCAGCCTGGACGTGCCCGTGCAGCAGGTGCTCATCGAGACCCGCATCGTCATCGCCACCGACGACTTCGACCGGGAGCTGGGCATGCGCTTCGGTGTCACCGGCACTAGGCGCAACGGCGACACCATCTACAACACCGGCGGCAGCCTGGAGGGCACCGACGGCATGACCGGCGAGGCCGCCGAGAACCTCAACGAGACGGGCAACCCCTTTCCCGTGGGCATCCCCGATCTCAACGACCGGCTCAACGTCAACATGCCCGTGACCGAGACCGGCACCAGCGGCATCGGTCTGTCCATCCTGCGCCCGGATGTCCTCCTGGACCTGGAACTCACCGCCCTGCAACTGGAAGGCCGGGGCGAGGTGGTCTCCACCCCGCGGGTGATCACCGCCAACGGCCAGACCGCCCTCATCAAGCAGGGCACGGAGATCCCCTACGAGGAGGCCACCTCCAGCGGCGCCACCAGCGTCGAGTTCAAGGAGGCCGTGCTGGCCACGGAGGTGACCCCCCAGATCACCCCCAACGGCAACATCATCCTCGACATCCGCGTGCAGAAGGACGAGGTCAGCCCCATCATGGTGCGCAACGTCCCCGCCATCGACACCCGCGAGGTGGAGACCCAGGTCTTCGTGCGCAACGGCGAAACGGTGGTCCTGGGGGGCATCTACGAGGTCAGCTCCCGCGAGGAACTGCTCAAGACCCCCTTCTTCGGAGACCTGCCCATCATCGGCAACCTCTTCAAGAACCGCTCCACCGAGAACAGCAAGGCCGAGCTGCTGATCTTCGTCACCCCCAAGGTGGTGGAGGAATCCACGCTGGCGCAGTAACCGCATACACGACAGCAGCGAATCCAGAGCGATCCGTAATGCCGCTGGGGGCACCCCGGCATTTCCCGGAAAGTAACCATGGCACAACAGGCATCAGGGAGTCCGCACGTGCGATCGAATCCGCTTCACCCCATCCCGCTCACCGCCCTCCTTTTGGGGTCAGGCATGTTGACCGCCTGCGGCGGCGGTGACAGCGACACCTGGTACCAGGACCAGGCCTACCGCGTCGCCTTCGAGACCGCCCGGGACACCCTGGCCGCCAACCCCCTGAATCTGCAACCCTGCCTGCGCCTGGACTGCTATCACACCGTGCAGGTGAACGTGCGGGTCACCGACGACTCCGGCCACGCCGCCCCCACCGGCACCCCCGTGACCCTGACGGTGCGGGACGTCAGCCGCGGCTACATCACCACCCTGGACGACCCCGAGACCGAAGACATCAACGAATTCTTACAGGCCATGGGCTCCACCGTGGAGGAAACGGGCGGGGACGGGGTGGCCACCTTCTTCTTCACCAGCAGCGAAAACCCGGGGGACGTGGTCCTCTCCGCCTCCGTCAACCCGGAATCCGGCGGCACGGTATCCGGCAACCAAACCCTGACCGTCGGCTCCATGCAAGGCACCGGCCGACCGGCCCAGACCGTCCTGTACTGGTACGAGGACTACCTCTTCCCGGCCGAAATGGGCGCTCCCTCCACATCCCAGGTCACCCCCCTGCTGCTGGACGAGGCCCTGGGGTACGTCCAGGACCCGGAGGACGGGGTGAACAACATCCGCGCGGAGATCTTCACCGGCACCGACTCCGGCGAATACCTGGTGGCCCAAGGGGCCGATGGCAGCTCCAACCAGGGAACCACCGTCACCACCGCCTCCCAGGATGGCCGCGCCCGCATCTCCGTCAAGGCCGGCAACACTACAGGCTTCATCGGCATCCGTGTCACCACCGACCGGGCGGACAACAACGTGGACAACGGTATCGACCAGCCCGTACAGGACGCAGCCAGCATCGCCGTGGTGACCTCCGTCACCGGCTCCCCCCTGAACATCCTCACCGAGGAGACCCTGCCGGAAGGCACCATGAACGAACTCTACTTCGTCCTGCTGGAAGCCAGCGGGGGCACGGTGCCCTACACCTGGCGCCGCACCCAGGGGTCCCTTCCCACCGGCCTCACACTGGATGAAACCGGTGTGATCCACGGGACCCCCAGCGAGGCCGGCAACGACTGCTTCATCCTGGAAGTAGAGGACAGCCAAAGCCCGGTGAAGGACACCGTTCAGGGCCGGTTCTGCATCCAGATCACTGAAGAGGCCAATTGACGATTCCCTCCGCCATGGCACGGTGCCCGGCCCGCAAGGGGCCGGGCACCAAGAAAACTGGAACAGATCTAGGACCAAACCCCATCAACACAGCCGTTGCTCTCCGCCTCCTCTTAGAAGAGGCGGTGATCTTAAGCCCGGTATAAGAAACCCGTCAGGGCTGGCTCAGGTCAACGCACCATCACCCGGATCTCGTGGATCACCTGACCTCCGCCTGGGGATGGCATCAGTCGGCAACGAACATCCATACCCTGACGGAGCATGTTGATGCGGATGGACTGTCCTACCTGGTCGAAAACGGAAACGTCATCCGACAACGCATAGCCCCCAGAGTCCAATTGTATGGACGAACCTCCCAAGGCAGTGATCCGCCCATCGACATAGGATTCTGCCTGCCTGTGGACCGGTTCTTCCGATTCAGCTGGCGGCATCTGAGCGTGGGCCATGGTAACAAAGCTCCCGGACAAGAGCAGACTGCTGCTCACCACACCGCAAAAGAAGGTGCCCCGCAACAGCAGAAAGGTATGTTGACCATTACTCATTGAAGTTGCTCCCAAGACATCCTCCCCATGCTCTCCGGGCCAGGGTTTTCCCGGACGACCTGGAGGCCATCATCCCCCGAAATGTACTTGAACTCACTGCCTTCCCCGGACATCACGCCAGGCATATCGGCGCCTCCGACGTCCAGTCTCTTTCCGGATGCAGGCACCTGGATCTCTTCACCCTCTCCTTCCTCAACGGTCACTGTGACATAGTCACCATCGTCGAAACTGGTGTCGTCATTCAGATCGAAGGGAGAATAACTCAACCGGCCGCCGTTGATCGCATCCAACTCCATAAGCCATCCTTGCCCACCCGGTTGGCAGGGATCTTCCCCAGGAATCAGTGTGGTAAAGAAGACCCGACCAGCACGCAACAATGGAGCGGTTACAGCAATCTCACCCACGCTTCCAGTGCCTGGTGGTGCAAGGTCGATATACCATCCCTTGTCTTCCGAGCCCAAGGTGTAGTCGCTGGTCACGCGCAATGAATGGCTGTTTCCCTCGACGTTGAAGGAACTTTCCACCAGGATCTCCTGCTCGAGAAGATCCCCCGGAACCAACGTATCGAACTGATTGGCAGGAAGGTCCTCATCCAGTACACCATAGAATCTCTGCATTTGCGGCGTATCAGCTACATTACCATCTCCATTCTCGAGATACTTCCCTGTACCAAAATAGAGCATGACCGCACCGGGTTTGTTTGGAGCCCTACCTACCTCGGGACGCACGGTAATGGGCTGCCGGTTGCTATCGCATGGTGTACCCGAACAGGCGCTGAACAGCGGCTCATGGGTCTGCCCCTGGGAAAAAGGAATACCCCATTGATTGGGATTACCATCATCCAGATCGAAACGCCACAGGTTACCCTGAAGATCACCGGCATAGACCCGGTCGACGATATAATCTCCATCCACATCCACCGGGCTCACTGTTGCCAGACCATTTGGCGTGGTGGCGGTACCAGCTCCTGTATCGATTTTGCGGATCAGCGATCCATCCTCGATAGAGACAATATACAGAACGGCGTGCCCAGTTGTGCTGGCATCCCCATCGGCGCGTGTATTGTTGTAACCATTACCGAAGATGGCCGCCCACTGCCCATTATGAAGCCGCACAATGTTCGGTTGACTAAAGGTGTAACCAAGATCCACATCATCTGCATCTGTAAATTCCCAGAGCACGGTGGAATCGGCATTGCCCTCTGAGAAGGTCGCAGTGGTCACATCGAGCGCATAGATCCCCTGGCCACCCTTATTTAGCCCCCCCAATAGAACGGTATGCCAGGAACCATCAAAATAGGCATCAGCGATCGTTGGCGAACCGTCCACAAAATAGCGATGAGCATAATCGGTATCTACCAGTTCGTCGAGATTCTCAAAGACGGAACCGGGCACATAGGCCATGCGCTCCTCCCCCGTTTCGGCATCAAAACCGTGGAGCATACCGTCGTTAGCTCCGACATAGATCATCGGGGTGCGGTCATTTTGGTTAACTGCAAAGCTCGAGTATGGGGATGCATCCTCTGGCTCCGTGGTGTCTCCATTCCAATCATCAGGATAGTTAAATGGTGGCGCCCCCATAAAAACCGGATTGGAATTCACAATGTCACCAAGAAGTGCATCCCGGTTGCGAAAACTCCCGCCACTGGATACCTCTTGGGACTGGTCACCACGCAGGTAGCTCAACACGTCCTCGCTGCCCAGGGCGGATTGTTGTGCCGTGCTTAAGTCAGTCCAGGCGAAAGGCACACCTCCGCCGTTATAGGTCATGATGGTGCGCGAACCGGCCGCTGGGATTTCCTCGGCGGCATCCCACACAGCACCTTCGGTGACGGGGCCATTTCTCTGCAGAAACCCATAATCCTCGCTGTCCACATCCGATTCAATGGCGAACGCCAACAATTGTCCTGTCCAGTTGGACGAGTTGTAACGTGCCTGGAATACCCGGGAGCCGCTGGCGATATAGCCGGTATTTGAGGTAGCGGAAGCGGAACTGCTGCTGCGGGCCGCGATGTCAGAAATTGCGGCTTGCAGCGCGGCCGAGAGTTCTGCGGCATTCGCGGCAGTAAGATATTCCCCATGACCGTATTCGGCTGCGTCCTCAAGCATCTGATTCGCCGTGGAAAAGCCGATGGTATACGTCCCCATATTCTGCTGTTCGAACGCAGGATCGTCGAAGCTCATTCCGGCATCGTCGGTGCCACCGGTTCTCAAGTCGATATCCCAGCCGAATTTGGCGATGTCATCGAGGTAGAGAGAATACCCCTCTTCACTTGGATACCCATCCGGCTGAAAACCATCAGAATACTGCGGAAAATCGGGATAATCTGCCGGATCCGTATCCGGCGAGAGACCATCCCAATCCGGCAGTGCCCTACCACTGGATTCAGCCGGATCATTTCCTGGAATGTTCGTATCATAGGTCGGCAATCCGTCGGAGATCACCACCGTAAAGTTCTTCTGGCAACGATACTGTATCGGACTGGCAAAATCGTCATTGGTATAGTACGCATCCATGCCACGGTAATACCGTGTAATTTCATACAATGCCTCAGCCAGTGGAGTATTTGTGCTTGCTGTAAAACCTGCAATCTCAGATGTGAGATCAGAGACAGAAGACCCGCAAGCGGCCACAACTTCAGCCCCCTCACCCCATCGGTGATCATCCCAGGTGGGACCATAGAACTGTGAAACTCCAAAACGCATACCTGGAGTATTCTCGACCAGCTGCGAAGCCACCTCCTTGGCCACCTGCATCCGTGTCTCAGTAGGGATGGTTCCGTCAGTCAAATCCGTATCATCCTCAGTGTATATATAGAACAAATAATTCAAATAGTTACCTGTATAACGAGTGGCATCTCCCCCCACAGGATCCGGCAAACATAGATCCTTCCATCCACCCTGATCTTCTACCCATTCACCATTATTCCCACAATTTCCAAAGTCTTTTGTAGCATATAAATGGATATTACCATCATTGGCATCAAAACCACCAGGATAGGTTACAGAGGGATCATACCCTTCCGCCCAAATAATGTTATCCATACTGCCGGAGGTATCGATCAGCAGCATGACATTAGGCTCCGCGCTGGTGGCCGTAGCGAGTGGGGCATCCGCCAGATCGAGCGGTTCCGCCATAATATATGCCGGTATAAGCGCCGTCATTACCGCCAACGCGAAGGAGAGGAACCGATTCATCGTTATTAACCTCCGGCCGTCATCAGTTATAGCGCTTGGCGTAGCGGGAACGCAGAATGATGACCGCATTGTCGGTACCGCCGGTGCCCCGGCTCGTCGTGCGATAGATGTGACGTCCCGTTACCGGACCGGACCCGATCCGAAGTGTATCGCGGAGGAAGGCCTCGCCTTCGCTCACATATCGCGGGTTGGTGGCGACGATCTCAAAATCCACCTCCTGCGTGTTGCTATCATTGGTCCACCATGTGTGGGACTGCGCAGTCAGATCGTTGGGCAAGTTCCCAAGGTGCTGTATCCAGGACGGTTCAGTCACCTGTGGTGCAATTCCCTCCTCGGCTTCCCGTAGCGCAGCCTCGGCAGCCTGAAAGGCAAGGTCTCGATCCCGAAGCCCACCCGTCATCCTTTCCTGAAGCGTAGTGGTCTGTATCGTCGTGATACCGGTTATCGTGATAATCAAAAGGATCAGTAGACCAATGATCAGGGCCGACCCGGACTGTTTCTTCGGTTGAGTACACACTATTCAGACCCTGTCACTTAAGGCGGTTACGCAACGACACAGTCTTCGTGAAGACATGCCGCAACCTTCGGTCCGTACCTTCCATATCTTGCCCGTCGAAACGGTATTCCTGTACGTCATCGATCACATTCTCTTCATTCGAACGGGCAACAAGCGAATAACGCACAGCCACAACCCGAGCCCAATCAGCTGCGGATAATTCACTGGTATCCAAATAGGTATCCGCCACAAAATCCTCGTCCTGATCGATACCAAACTCAAAGGCCAGATCCTCGATATCTCCGACGAGCTCCTCGGCTTGCATGGTGCCTCCTTTGCCCAGCGACCAGCGATACAGAGAAGGCTCCCCTGCCCTATCACGCCCGATATAATAAACGGCAGCATACATGGAATACACCCAAGCATCCTCACCATAGGTGGTGCTCAGATTATTACTGAGATTCAAAGCATTGGAATGGGTCAGTGTATCTTTGCTTCCACTAACTGGATTGTTGGTGATGCCAAATGCATCGGCTGTCTGGCAATCCGTAATCAGTGCAACAGCATTTTGTTCAAGCCCGCAGGATTCGGCATCCGCGATCTTGATATTGGCGGATTGATCTCCCATGAGCGGTGGCACCACCCTCCCGCCAGGGCATTGATTGGCACGGCGGATCAATACCGCCTCGGTATCGGGCATTACATCACCCTCGTTGCTACCCATGTTCAACCCAAGTGCGCTCAGATCCGCGGGAAGACTGTTGCTAATCACATAGGCACGCAACTCATTCTCTGACGAGATATCCACCGCTGCACCGACATCCGAGGGATACTTATTGGAACTGGCATCCACATTGTTGGTAAACTCCAACTCGCTTTGACCAAGGCATCCGAAGAACCCCGCCATACGCAAATCATGGGAAAGAAAGTGATCGGCAAACCGGCCGTTTTCCTGAACGACGGAAGAGGCCTCCGTAGTGCGATAGGTCTGCTTACTGCCAATGAAGACTTGGATGGTGGCGGCAATTAGCAACAGCCCAAGCAGCATCGCCACCATCAACTCAGTTAGCGTCATCCCTTGCTGCTGCGGCCTAGCCACAAGCCGATGCGTCCAGCATCTGTCCTTACCTAATTGAAGGTTCATAACCGAACCCCTATCACCAAGCGCGTCGTGCTGCCATCCTCATCGTCCTGCCACCAGATCTTGATGGCACGCAGATCACCACTTCCGCTACAGGCAGCAGCTCCCAGGCCAGTACCATCATCAGGACTGGCATCCTGACAGACGATGCCAGTAGCATTGGGAATGATGGTGACCAACTGGTTCTTCCAGGTCCATATATCATGTTCCGCCATCTGCTGCGGAACACAACCTGTAGCGGTCTCGCAGTTGCCATGTTGTGCTCCATTGATCCCATCGTAGTCACCGTCCAGCGCTGACTCACGGTTGGCGCGCATTCGATCCGCCAAATCGTAGGCTGCGATCATCATCTGGCTGCGAACATAGGAGCTGGTATTATTTTTTAATGCAGTCGCATGCAATGCAGCGACTCCAAGGATCCCGATAGAGAGCACCACCAAGGCCACTAATACTTCCACCAGGGAAACACCGGTATTGCATTTCCAGTTTGAGTTAATCATACACAACCCCTGGATTCTGCCCGTATTTCCCAGCAATAAAACAATGAATTCGAGTGGTACCCCATGAGATGGGGAAAGAATACATTGGTCTTGTCGTTATTTTTTCGTCAATCATCATCACATGCATCCCCCGAGACAGCAGCGCGCCCCGTCGGCAGGATTTGTACGCTGCGCACACTACCCTCGGATGTACCCGAAAGCTGGAAACACCCGGAATCCCCGGCGAGGCCCGAGGGCTCATAGGTGATGCTGTCGGGGGATTGATCCAGCGTGAGCTTGCCAGCATCCGGCGCGGCCATGACCCGGATCACCTCGGAATCCGCCCGATCACCATCGCCGTCGGTGTCCGTCCAGACCACCCAGCCCTGCATCCAGCCCTCCTCCCCGGCGGGCTCCACCATCACCTCCCGCCCTCGCTTCAGGGCCTCGCTTCGGGCCAGGGTCATGGACCGCAGCAGTTCGTTGGATAGGGTGGCCAGTTGGTTCTGCTCCATCATGCGCTGGAATCCGGGGATACCAACGGTCATGAGGATCACCAGGATGGCGATGGTCACCATGATTTCGACAAGGGTAAAACCGGATTGGCGACGCATGGCGATCATCGAAACTCGGGGATTCGGCCGGAACGGCCAGGGAGAGGGGGACGTATGGGGATACCGTTCATGACGGGGGTATCATAGTGCGGCACTGGGGCCAATGCCTATATTGTAGACCATGAAGGAAGCCCCCCCCTGCCGGAGATCCCATCGGCCCGATCGCCGGGCGATGGGTACCGACCGAATGCGGGATAGCTCCCGCGCTTTCCGCTACCCTGGCCCAAACAGGCCGGTCCAGAAGGAGGAGAACGTGAACCAGCACACCCCCCGGGGCTTCACCCTCATCGAGGTCATGATCACAGTGGCCATCATCGGCATCCTGGCGGCCATCGCCTACCCCTCCTACACGCGCTACGTGGAACGCACCCAGGTCTCCGACGGCAAGGTGGCCCTCTCGGAGGCGGCACAGCGTCTGGAGCGCTGTTACACCAGCACCCTCACCTACGCGGACTGCGACATCGCCGCCGAATCCCCCGAGGGCTTCTATACCCTGGCGGTGGAGGCGGACGCCTCCAGCTACACCCTCACCGCCACCGGCGCCGACGGCCGGGTGGCGGCGGAGGGGGCCGAATGCCACAGCCTCACCCTGGACCACCAGGGCACGCGCAGCCCCGAGGCCTGCTGGTAGGCCATCCTCTGCCGCAGGGCTCAGCCAGCATCCAGGGTCTCCACCTGGAAGGCCACGATCTGGCGCTGCTCGCGGGAGAATTCCACGCCGATGAGATGGATCGGCTGGCCGGCGGCGCGGTACTTGTCCGCATAGCCCCTGGCCTTGATCTGCTCCAGGGCGCGCCCCTCGGGCAACTGCTCCACCACCTTGAACTCGAACAGGTAGATATGGCCGCCGAAGGTCACGGTCATGTCCACCTTGCCGTGGTGGCTGGCGTCCTCCACCGTCACCGAAACCCCCAGGGCGGCGAAGTGGCTGTAGAAGATGCTGGCGTAGTGGCCCTCGTACCGGGCGATGGGATTGTTGCGGTACCCGTCGTGGGGTAGCCCGGCGTAGAGGGATTTCATATGGGCCTCCAGCCCGGCCAGGTCGGCATGGCGCAGCAGCTCCGGAAGGCGCATGGCCACAAGGTCGAAGACGCCATGGTCGACCCCCAGCACCGGCAAGAGTGCCTCATTCAGGCTGATTTCCACTTCCTGATTGGGCAGGCCCAACTGATAGAGCGGGCGATGGGGCACGGCCTCGTGGATGTCCTTCAGGGTGAGGTAGCCGGTCTGGAACAACAGGGCATCGGTACCGATATCGTCCACATCAAAGCGGCTCAGCAGGGCCGGGCGACTGTGCCAGGCGGTGAGGGCGGGCGTGAAGATCCCCCGCTCCCGCAGCAGTTCCACCAAAAAGGCGGGCGTGGCGGATTCGAACCAGTAGGGGCCAAAACGGCGCTCCTGGAACAGCAGCAGGACATCGAAGGGGTTGTAGACCGAGGGCACGGACGCATCGCCCCAGCGATAGCCGTTGTACCACTGGCGGATCTGCTCCCGGTCCAGTCCCGAAAGCTCAGGGGCGAAGACGCTGTCGATGTCCGCATCGGTATAGCCGCAGATGGCGGCGTACTCCCGCGATAAGGTGATGTCCCGCAGGTTGTTCAGCCCCGAGAACAGGCTCACCTTGCTGAACTTGGACACCCCCGTGAGCAGGACGAATCGCAGGTGCGGGTCGGCATCCTTGAGCACGCTGTAGAGGTTCTTCAGCCCCTCGCGCAGCTCCCGGGCCCGCTCGGGATCCCGGAGGTTGTCCAGGATCGGCTTGTCGTATTCGTCGATGAGCACCACCACCCGCTGTCCGTGCTGGCGGTGGGCGGCCGCGATCAGGTCGCTGAAGGCACCGGTAATGTCCGTGTCGGCCGCAGCGGGCAACCCCAGCGCCTCCCGGTTCCGGGCCAGCTGGTGACGGATGCGCACGTCCAGTTCGGCCCGATCCTGCAGGACGCCGCTGCCGAAACTCAGCCGCACCACCGGATGACGCGCCTGCCAGTCCCAGCGGTCGTGGATATAGAGCCCTGCAAAGAGCGGGGCCCGCCCCGCGAACAGGCAGTGCAGGGTGTCCAGCAGCAGGCTCTTGCCGAAGCGGCGCGGGCGGGAGAGGAAGTAGTACTTGCCCTCCTCCACCAGCCGATGGATCAGCGGCGTCTTGTCCACATAGTAATACCCCCCCTCGCGCATGTCGGCGAAGGTCTGGATGCCGATGGGCAGCTTGCGGCGAGGTGCAGCGGACATGGGCGCTCCGAGGGGACGACCTTGGCGATCCGGGGCAGGATAGCATGGGGCAACCACGGGATCTTGCCCGGGTGTTGTCCAAGCAAGACTGCCTGTCTCCATCCCGTCTCATTCCGGACTGCCCAATCCTAGTCCATTTGAAACCTGACACGTTACGCTATACAATCAAGAGTGCATCATGATGCGAAAAATCGTCGGGGGAACGGGTGATCGTCAGCATCAAGCACAAGGGGCTCAAAGCCCTTTACGAGAAGGGATCAACGAAAGGGGTGCAGCAAGACCACGTCAAGAAACTGCGTCGCATCCTGGCCAACCTGGATGAAGCCAAAAAGTCGCAGGATATGGACTTACCAGGGTACAAGCTGCATGAACTGAAAGGCCATCGAGAAGGGTTCTGGTCAGTACAGGTTAACGGGAATTGGCGAGTGACTTGGCGTTTCATCGGTGGCGATGTGGAGCTGGTGAATTACGAGGACTATCACTAGCATCGGCCCTCATTAAAACAGCAAGAGGTAACATCATCATGGCCCTATTCAACCCGCCACATCCTGGCGAGATTTTGAGAGAGGATGTCATCGAGGCCCTGGGCCTGACCGTAAGCGACGCCGCAAAGCGACTGGGGCTAACCCGAGTACAACTTTCGCGCGTACTCAATGAGCGTGCTGGCATTAGCCCCGACCTGGCCGTGCGTCTTGAACGCGCCGGCATCAGTACCGCGAGACAGTGGATGGCCCTGCAGTCATCTTATGAACTGTGGCAAGCCGAGCAACGCTCGCAACCTGATGTCGAACGCCTCATCGCGCACTCCTGATGTCGCCATGGCGGATGGACAAATACCTCACCAAAACTGCGCGAGAAGCCCCGGCTAGCTGTGGGGAAGGTGTCAATCCGTGATGACGTTTCAAGCGTGGGGCATGGGACCGGGCGTAGTGTCGGGATGTTGTGATCATCCCGCACAATGCGAATCTCTTACAAAAAAATCAAGATTTCCTGTCCTGACCCTCGATCTCCCCCGAGGTCTTCCGGCCCCCACGGCGCGGCAGGATCGGCCCATGGATGGAGCGGGCATGCTACAGTTATGAATTAGACTCTTTCCAGCCACCGACCGGGGCATGCACCATGAGCCACAGGCATCCCGACCCACCCGACCTGGAGGCGCTGCAGGAGAGCGAATCCCGGCTTCGGGCCCTGGTGGACGGCGGGCCGGCCCTGATCTGGACCTCGGGGACGGACGGGCAGTGCGACTGGTTCAACCGGGTGTGGCTGGCCTTTACCGGGCGCACCCTGGAGGAGGAACGGGGCTACGGCTGGACCGCTGGGGTCCATCCCGATGACCTTGGCCGCTGCGTGGAGACCTACACCCAGGCCTTCGAGCGGCGCGAGCCCTTCAGCATGGACTACCGGCTGCGCCATCACAGCGGCGAATACCGCTGGATCCAGGACGACGGCCAGCCCCGCTACAGTCCCCATGGGGAATTCTTGGGCTACATCGGCCACTGCCTGGACATCACCCGCCGCAAGCACGCCGAGACCATCAACCGCCTGCACGGCCAGGTGCTGCAGCAGGTGCTGGACCGCGCCGCACTGCCCGAGATCCTGGACAGCATCGCCCGCGGGATCGAACACCTGCTGGATGACTGCTGGGCCTCCATCGAACTCCTGGAGACGGACGGACGGCATCTGCATCTGGGGGCGGCACCGGGGCTACCTCAGGGGTTTCGCCGCGTGTGCCAGCGCATCCCCGTGGGGGAAGGCAACGGCGCCTGCGGCACCGCCGCCGCCCTGGGCCGGAGGGTGATCGCCGCGGACATCGCCACCCATCCCCATTGGCAGGACTTTCGCCAGGACGCGCTGCGCGAGGGCATCGCCGCCTGCTGGTCCGAACCCGTGTTCGATTCCCGGGGCCAGGTCATCGCCACCTTTGCCATCTACCGCCCCAGCCCCGGCCAGCCCGATGCGGCGGAGATCCAGACCGTGGAGGCCTTCTCCAACCTCACCCGCCTGGCCATCGAACAATGCCGCCAGCAGCAGCGCCTCGTCCTCAGCGACACGGTCTTCCACGCCGCGGGGGACGCCATCTTCGTCACCGACGGGTCGGGACGCATCCTGGACGTGAACCCCGCCTTCACCGCCCTCACCGGCCACCGCCGCGAGGCGGTGCTGGGGCAGGACCCCAGCCTGCTCAAGTCCGGCCGCCACGGCCCGGAGGTCTACGCCGCCCTGTGGCGGGCCCTGCGGGAGACGGGGGAATGGCAGGGGGAACTCTGGAGCCGCCGCCGGGACGGCAGCCTGTTCGCCGCCCACACCGTCATCCGCGCCGTGCCCGGCAGTGACGGCGAGGACCGCCGCTACGTGGTGGTGCTCTCGGACATCACCGAGCGCCTGGCCCTGGAGGCCCGGCTGGAGCACAGCGCCAGCCACGACCCCCTCACCGACCTGCCCAACCGCGCGGTCTTCCAGGATCGCCTGCAACAGGCCATGGCCCATTGCGACCGCCAACCCGAACAGCAGGTGGCGGTGCTCTTCATGGACCTGGACGGCTTCAAGACCGTGAACGACCGCTATGGGCACGCCGCCGGCGACCGCCTGCTGGTGGCAGCGGGACGGGGCATCTCCGCCTGCCTGCGCCAGGGGGATACCCTGGCCCGCCTGGGCGGGGACGAATTCGCCGGGATCCTGGTGGACCTGGAGGGCCCCGAGGCCGTGCGCCCCATCCTCGAGCGCATCCTGACGGCCTGCCGCGGTGTGCTCCAATCCGGCCCCGGGGCCGAGGCCCTGTCCGTGAGCATCGGCGTCACCTTCTATCCCCAGGACGCGCCCGTGGACACGGACGACCTGCTGCGCCAGGCGGACAACGCCATGTACCGCGCCAAGCAGGCCGGGCGCGACCGGTACTGCCTGCACACATAGAGGGGCTCAGGAAGCGTCCCGGATCAACTCAATGCTTGCCTTCCCCACGCAGCCGGATAACATCTGCAATCGGAAGCCCAGCAATCTCTGCAATCATGGCGTCGTCCATTTCAGTGCGGGTAATCAGGTTCCGGGCGATCTGTTCAGCACGGACTTGCTCGCCTTCCTGGCGTCCTTCCAGCCGCTCTTTCTTCACCAAGTTCTCCAGGTTCTCTGCCAGCATATCTTTGTCCTCCACCAGGCTTTCAAGCTGGTCCAGGTCGATCTCGGCCCCAAGCCGATGCAAATGGCGTTTGAGCCAGCGGGTAATGATCCGGTCGATGCGTTCTTTATCGGGATCGGCCTGAATGATCGCCACGATCCGATCCACGGCCTGCTGCAGAGCATCCCAGCTCTGACCCGCATTCTCGACGCCGAATATGCCACTCAGCGGCGTCTGGCGTAGATACAGTTCCTTATCAGTGTAGCGCCCTTCGTTCACCAGATAGTAGCGCAGGTGCGGCTGGTAGACTTGCAGGCACGCGGGCGGTTCCGGGTGCACCATGTCGTAGATGTCTTGCTCGGCCGTCCAGTCTCGGGACCCGTTGTAGAGCACGATGGGCAGGATCGGCGGCATCCCCTGGCGAGCGGTCGTGACCTTGGTCTTGATCAGGTGGTTGTAAAAGCAGGCCACGTAGTGCATCAGGCGGATCGGCATGGTGCGATCCACCACCGACTGGAACTCCAGCAGGATGTACAGGAAGACCTGCTGGGTCACGCCCTGCCAGGTCACCTCCACGGACCAGACCACATCCTCGAACTTCTCTTCGAACAGCGGTGTGATGTAGTTGCCGCTGTGGTTCTTGAGCGTCGAGAAGTCCATCAACTCGGAGAGCTCGGAGGGCGCGAAGCCTTCGATCAGCTGCTGGACGAATTCGGGATAGCTGAACAGCTCCTTGTACCCGGTATCGTGATGGTTACTGGCCATGCGCCCTCCTGACGTAATGGCTTTAACGTGATCAAAGCGCCGGTAAACACTCAAGAATGCCTGTCCTCGCCTTCGCCAAAGGCACGCCACCAACTGCGCCAGGCGGACAACGCCATGTACCGCGCCAAGCAGGCCGGGCGCGACCGGTATTGCCTGCACATAAAGGCCCCTGCCACCGTTTGACCGGGACAAAAAAATGGCGGCAGGGGCCAAAAGCGAAGATGATTACTGCTCCGTCTTGGGCAGCTCCGCCTCCAGGGCCCGGGCATAGGCCGCGCGGGCCGTCTGGCAGATGGCCAGTTGCTGCTTCAGACGGGCGATCTCCTGATCCGTAACCCGCAGGTTCATCACCTGGTTGCGGGCGTTCTCGGACAGCTGATCCAGCGGGTACTCCGTACCGTCGATGGTGATGCTGCGGGGATTCTGGGCAATGTCTTCAGCCATGGGGATGGATCCTCAAAAAGGTGAAACGAACCGGGTAGTGTAACAGAACCAAGGGACCTACCCAGGCGCGGCCCCCAGACGCCACTCAGCCCCAGAACCCGTCCTCATCCACGATGGTACGGGTGGCGATGAGCTCCTCCACACCGGGGCCAAAACCTCCCCCCTCGGGGTTGAACACCGCCAGATGAAAGGTCTCGTCGGGTTCCGGCCGGGTGTCTCCCACCACCTCCACCGGGATCGCGGCGTGGTCCTCCCCCGGATACAACACCAGCCGACCCGACACCGGAAGATAATCGCTGCCGGCCTCGGCCGTGCCATCGCGGGTCTCGAAGTCCACGCTCACCCACGCATCGGGGGTTTCACGCACCCCCGTGAACTCCAGGAGGAACCAGGCCAACGACGTGCCATCGTCCCCCTCCGTCACCGCCTGCTCCACCTCTCCCGGCCGGGTCGGGGCATCCGGGTGGCGCGAGCGCAGGGCACGGTCGATCCACTCCTGCTCCCGGCTCACCCGCTGGAAGGCCATCACCTCGCCGAAACTGCTGTTGGCCAGCCCATCCACATCCGGCTCCACCCCATGACGGCTCAAACTGGCCAGATAACTGGCGATCCCGGCCACCCGGTCCCCGATGAGGGCGGGCCCGCCGCTGTCTCCCGGGGCGATCATCCCCTCCTCCGGCCCCAGGCCCTGGTCATACCGGCCCATGAGGATCCCCGAGGCATCGTGGGCCGAGGCCCCGTTATCGAAATCCGCGATCAACTGCGTGCCCGGCTCCGGCGCCCAGGCCAGGCTACCCCCTACCGCGTCCACCAGGACCCCCACATCGGCATCGAAGCGGTTACCCGCCTGAAGCCGCAAGGGCTCGCCGTCATAGTCTTCCCAGGCCCCCTCCTCGCCCGTGCCCGGCAGCCCATACCCCGCCAGGGTAAAGACCTGCCCCACCTCATCCGCTTCGCGGTAGAGCCCGTGACGCGCCGCCCCCACCGGGGCCGCCCCTTCCAGCCAGACCAGGGCCAGATCCCGGTTGTTGTCCTCTGCATCATACTCAGGATGGACGAGCACCTCCCGCGCCGTCTGCGTCCACACCTGACCGCCCACCTCAAAGCGGACGCGAACCCCGTCCAACCCCCGCTCGAAGAGATGGGCCGCGGTGAGCACGGCCCGCCCCCCCTGGAGCAGCACCCCGCTGCCGTAGTACCCCTCCACGGACACACGCACCACCCCATCGAAGGCCGCGCCTTCAGAGGCCGTGCTGCGTGGATCGTTACAGGGGTGTGTGGTGGTGACCATGGACAGTTGGTCCGAGTGGCAAAACCGATGTGGAAACGATACTCTTTAGTCGATCAGTGGTCGAAACGGAACGACAACTCCTCTCCCTGACCAAAGAGATCATCGGCCGAAAGATCCGCAAGAGGATCTTTCGGCTTTTGGGCCTCAACCCCCTTGGACAACCATTCGGCACGCTTCACCAACTCGGACACCTGATGCGTGGAGAACAACTGTGCATGAGCCAAGGCCATGGGAGCGCCGCGCAGCCTGGCGTATTGCTCGGGATCCAGGGCATTGAGGGCCTGTTCACTGATCCGGTGCAGGCCGTTCAGCTTAAATGGCTCCTGACCTTCGGGGCGCTGAATCTGCAAGGGCCAGGGCTCGATGACACCCGCCTTGTTCAACACTTGAGTTGCTGCCAGCGTGGCCTGACGGTTCTGCTCGCATTGCTTAAGGAAATTCCACGTCTGAACGACAGGTTCGCTAAGCTGACCTTGCTCATCAAATAGCGGATCTGCAGCGGGATCATCGGTAAGATGTTCCCGCGCGATGCAGAACACCTTATCCCCCTGGGAATTCTCGGCCAGACGGAATGGATAACCACGCATGGCAGCAGGTACATAAGTGCCCAACCAGTCACCAGAAGGGGCCAGATAGAGATTGCGTTGGCCATCCAGGCTCAACAAAACCACCGGCTGATACCCTTGCTCCATCGCAATGAAACCCAGCGTGTAATGAGGCAACAGCTTGGGCAGTTCCGCCAAAAGCACGGGGGCCACTTGTTCAGCCTGGGCAAAGTGATACTTGTCTCGCGGACGATATCGAGTCTGGGCGTGGTCATTTCGGGAAATGGCTTGCCAATGGGTCATGGAAACTCCTCATCGGGAAATGGGATAGGGATTTATATCACCAGCACCTCTCTTAAACAACAGAACTATATATAACTTAAAGCAAGTCGAAGGATTCGCATGAGCTCAAACCAATCGAAGATTATACTGGCAGTAGGCTTGGCTTCTGTAATGGGGCTTCTCTTTGCCTTGAGCATCTATGGCTTTGATCGACTGAACCCACTGAACTACGGTTGGCTGATGATTGGTGATGCCGCCACTCACTTCTTGGGTTGGCACTTCTATCGAAGCGAGCCTACTCAGTGGCCACTGGGCCTGATCGATCGCTACGGAATGGAATCATCGAGTTCGATCGTATATACCGATTCCATACCTCTCTTTGCAATGCTACTCAAACCCATTTCAGCATATCTTCCAGAGATTTTTCAATATACTGGCCTATGGATAGCGATCAGCTACATGCTGCAAGGGGGTTTAGGCGCATTGCTGGTTTCCCGTTTTACCTCAAATCCTCTAGTAATTGTACTGGGAAGCCTCTTCTTTGTTTTAAGTTCTATCATGGCGTTTCGCGGCGGCGGCCATTACGCACTGATGGGTCATTGGCTAATTTTAGCAGGCATTTTGCTATATAGGAGAACACCGCTGCACTGGAGTGGTTTATCCTGGGGCATACTAGCTTCCATTGCCGCACTTGTGCATGCCTACCTTGCAGTTATGGTGATGGCACTCATGGCGGCCGACCTTTTAAGTCGCTGGTTCAAGCCAAATTGGATCAGGTGGCAGGCAATTGCGCTGCAAATGAGCATTGTATTTTCTATTCTTCTCTTCAGCATGTGGGTAGCAGGATATTTTACTGCTGGCAGCGTTGCTGGTGGTGGCAGCACCCTCTATTCAATGAACCTTCTTGCTCCTTTGATGCCGACACCCAGTACTGATGCTGGCTTCATACCACATCACAAACCAGCCACCTGGGGCCAATATGAAGGTTTCAATTACTTAGGTCTGGGTACACTCTTGCTGCTAATTTTTGGATTGCCGCGGCTATGGCGTCTTTGGAAGATAGAGCGTGGCCACATTCAGCCTTACTTTCCGCTGTTTATCGCTGCGGCTCTCCTCGCAATGTATGCTCTTTCCCCCATGGTTACGTTAGGAAAACATACCCTAATTCATGTACCCCCCTTAACAAATTTTACCGACGTATTCCGAGCCACCGGGCGCATGTTCTGGCCCGCCTTTTACTTATTGACCCTGCTCTCCATAGTCCTTACCATTCGCCGCAGACCTGCTTGGATTGCCGCCCCCATATTGGCATTGGCTTTGGTTATTCAATGGCTTGATCTCTCTCCCCTTTACAAGGATCGCGTGAGCAATCAGCCTTTTTCCACAACTTACACTTCATCGCTTACCTCACCCTTCTGGCCAGAGGCGGCCGATGTATATCATCATGTCATCGTAATCCCCCCTACTTTCACTGTTGAAAATTTCATTCCCCTTTCACATTACGCCGCCATGCAGGACATGGCCATCAATATCGCCTACTATGGTCGCCCACCATCTGAGAAGGCACTCAGGCAGAAGCAAGAGCGGATTAATCGACTTATGGCTGGCGAGCTTGACCCCCATGCACTCTATGTCTTTCGTGAGTATAGCGAGTTAAAAAAAGTCCTGCCGAAGCTGGATCGCCATGACGCTTATGGCCTGATAGACCAGCACTGGGTGCTCGCCCCGGATGCCTTTACCCATGGTCTAGATCAATACGCGTCCACTCTGACTCGTCCCTGAGCCCGTTTGTATGATGGAGAATCATCATTATCTAAAGGATGCACGCATGCGACCATCGCCAATAATTTCGTTAATCTGCCCCTTGTACAACGAAGAAGACAGTCTGATCCCTTTTTTTTCTAGACTGATCCCCGTACTTCGTCAGTTGGGCGAGCCATGCGAGATCATCTGTATCGACGATGGCAGCCAGGATCAAACCCTAAATCAACTTCTACAGATCCAAATACAGCAGGAAGAAATGCTGACTCTCGTAGTCCACGAACTGACGCGTAACTTTGGCAAAGAAGCTGCGCTAACCGCCGGTCTCGATATGGCCAGGGGTGAGGCTGTCATACCGATTGATGTCGATCTGCAAGACCCTCCAGAATTGATTGCGGAAATGGTTACGCTGTGGCGCCGGGGTTACGATGTCGTTCTGGCCCGGCGTGAGGATCGCAGCAGCGATAGCTGGCTCAAACGCAACACCGCGCAATGGTTTTACTGGATGTACAACAAAATCGCCGATATCCCTCTGCCAGAAAATGCAGGTGACTTTCGCCTAATGGATCGGCGCGTGGTGGAAGCAATTAAGCTTATGCCTGAGCGTCAACGATTCATGAAAGGCCTTTTTGTTTGGGTAGGATTCCGGTCCACAAGCATCTATTATGTAAGAGGGACTCGAAGCGCCGGGTCCAGCAAATTCAATGGATGGCGGCTGTGGAACTTTGCATTAGAGGGGATCACATCCCATAGCACTGCACCTTTGCGCATATGGAGCTACTTTGGCGCGAGTATCGCGGCTTTATCCTTTATATATGGTAATTTTATTATACTTCGCACCTTGATCTACGGCGTCGATCTACCCGGCTATGCTTCGCTATTGACCGTTATCCTTTTCCTTGGCGGTATTCAACTCATAGGACTAGGTGTCCTGGGAGAATATTTAGGCCGAACCTATATGGAAACGAAGCAGAGGCCGGTCTATCTGCTGCGCAAGACCTACTACCACTCTTTAAATCAAAGTGACAACAAGAGCGATATGAGCCATGAGCTAGGCCAGCATGGCCCGGCGAGCGAAAGGAATTAATATGGATAGAGACGTCTATCAGCGCATGATCGGGCATCAATCCAGCCATTGGTGGTTCACCGCAAGGCGTCACCTCCTAGCCAAAGTCATAAGCACAGAAATCTCACAGTCAGAGTGCGCAGCCATTAAGCCCCTTGAATTGCTCGAGATAGGATGTGGACCTGGCGGAAATCTGGCAATGCTTGCTGAGTATGGGCAAGTCACTGCTACAGAAATGGATCCTCAAGCACTGGCCCATGCGCGTCAGTTAATGCCCTCACTAAACCTATTACAAGGATCATTGCCAAACGACCACAATTTACAAGGACAGCAATTTGACCTGGTATGCCTCTTCGATGTCCTCGAGCATATCCAGCAAGATGCCGAAGCACTAGAAGCGGTATTCGCTTTAACGAAGCCAGGGGGGCTGGTCATGCTTACTGTTCCTGCCTATCAATGGCTCTTCAGCGAGCATGACCGCGCTCACCACCATTTCAGGCGCTACACTGCTGGAGCACTGAGTCGACTAGCTCAGCGAAAAGGCTTTGTCGTGGATAAGGTCGGCTACTTCAACACCTTCCTTTTCCCTGTGATTGCTGCACGACGGGTATTAGCACGTTTGACGGGCCAGTCGGCAGCGCAAGACGATCGGATGCCAGCGGCTTGGCTTAATCGACTACTACATCGTATCTTTGCCGCTGAAGCCCCGATCGTCGCCAAGCACCCCTTCCCCTTCGGAGTATCCGTCGTGGCGATTTTGAAAAGACCGTGAGTAATGTCGATCCTTATCAAGCAAGCGTCCCGATTTGCACAAGTAGGGTTATTGGCGACCCTGCTACACATTCTGCTCGCTACAACCCTTATTAAGTATGCAGCCCTAACCCCCGCCTTAGCCAATGGGCTCGCCTTTATCGGCGCCAACCTGGTCTCATACATCTGCAACACCATCTGGAGCTTTGGTCAGGCTCCTGCTGTACATTCATGGCTACGGTTTATCCTCGTCTCCGTTACCGGTTTGCTCACCACCATGGTGATCAGTGGAGCAGCCGAAGCCGTCGGGTGGCACTACGGCATCGGTATCGCACTGGTGGTTCTTACTGTCCCCGCGTTGAGCTTCATGCTCCACCGCCACTGGACGTATCGAACCGCATGAAGGAAACCTCGAAAAATTACCCATCCACGGCATCATCCCCTGGCCTCCAGATCCGCCCAGCGGGCTTCCCAATCGATCAACTTGTCCATGGGGAACGTGGAAGCCCTTCACTTTACCACGCCCTACCCCCCTTCAAGAGCAGTCCTCCCCTGCGCTAATCTATCCGTAACCGGCCACCAGATCGGTCGGGAACCACCGTCCAGGAGGGATCCATGCCGCGCCCCCGCAGCCAACAGTATCCGTCCGGTAGCCCCCGTATAGCCAGCCGTCAGTCGGGGCTGGCATGCTCCCCGCAACTCTGGGCCAGCGGTGCCCAGTGATAGGGCAGCAGTTCTTGGAGGCGATTGGCGGGATGATCCTGGATGCGCTCAAGCACATCGATCAGATAGTGACGGGGGTTCACCCCGTTCT
>NZ_FOUO01000009.1 GCF_900114895.1 Ectothiorhodospira mobilis | reverse complement strand
TGCAATGGACATGGTCTGTTTCCTCCTCGTCTCGCTGCGTAGATATCTCACCAAGCAGCGTAATAGGGTGGGAGCAGGCCATTCCATTAAAAAAGGCCAACAGCGAACTGTGAGCTTTTGGTATTGGTGGGGGGAGATTATTATCAAATCTGGTGTACGACGGTCAGGCGGCGTTCCTGTCTGACTGATCGATTACTTGCTCTCCGTCCTGGAACTTGACGTTGTTGATGACCAGTTCCAGCTTTTGGAAGTGCTTGATGCGTCTCCAGCGCTTCTGGGCGCTCTGAAGCAGTTTGAAGACCATTGCCAGGGTCGTCGCCCGGGACCCGCAGTTCCGGCTGCGCTTGGTCCGCAGGCGAACCGTAGTCCCCGGTGGAGACCCCCTTCAGGTAGAGCCAGGGGATCAACTCCTCAACGCTTCGAGCCCGCTTCAGGTAGGGCGGCAGCAGACTGCTGTTGAAGCAGGCACCACCGCCGCTGCGATCACGCACCTTGGGCACCTTGACGCTGACATCACCGATCCCGGTCTGAATCGTGCGCTCCGGCAGGTGACCGTTGCGAACCACGGCCTGACGCCCGTCCTCGAGACGCTGCCCGGCATACTGCGCCAGGAAGGTGGCCAGCTCGGCCTCGACCGCCTGGGTGATCAGGTCGCGGGCACCCTGGCGCAGCAGCTCGTGCAGCGGATCCGTGGCCTGCGGTTCTGGTTGTGAAACAGCTTGAAGGGTAGACTTGGTTATGGCGTGTCCGTTTTTGTTGATTGAGATCTTGGTCGTGATCAATCAACAGGATACGCCACCCTTCCTCTCCCCATACACCAGATCTGACTTTAACTCGACCTTCGCTTCCCTTCGGCGTTTCGATCCACGGGCCTGAACAGCACATGCAGACCCTCGACTACTACAACCAACACGCCGAGCAGTTCATCGCCGATACCCTGGCGGTGGACATGGGCTCCCTGCGGGGGCGCTTCCTGCGGCATCTGCCGCCGGGAGGGCGGATCCTGGATGCCGGTTGCGGGTCGGGGCGGGACGCCCTGGCCTTTGCCCGCCAGGGCTACCGGGTGAGTGCCTTCGATGCCAGCGCGGCCCTGGCCGCCCATGCCGCGGCCCTGTTGGGCCGGGAGGTGCCCGTGCGCCGCTTCGAGGAACTGGAGGAGGAGGCTTGCTACGACGGCATCTGGGCCTGCGCCAGCCTGCTGCACGTGCCCGAGGCCCGGCTCCCTGGCGCATTCCAGCGCCTGTGGCGGGCCCTGGTGCCCGGCGGCGTGCTCTACTGCAGCTTCAAGCAGGGTCGGGGGGAGCGCTGGCACCGGGGGCGCCGCTTCACCGATGCCGACACGGCCCGCATCCGCGCCTGGACCCGGGACCTGCCCGGCCTGGCCGGGCTGGAGACCTGGACCACCCAGGACCCCCGCCCCGGCCGCGAGGGGGAGGCCTGGGTCAATGCCCTGCTGCACAGGGCAGGCGGATGGGGCCTGGATTGAAATGGACAGCGGAAGTGCACGACCCCCATGGCTTCAGCTGGCTCCCCTTGGCCGAGATCCCCCTTTTCATCCATGAATGGAAGGCGGAAGATAGGCCCATCCGGGTGATGTGGAAGGGGGCTGTCCCGCTTTTCCGGCTCGGCATTTATTCGCCCTTCTGCTGGCTCATCGCACCCAAGATCCCATGGTGAAAGCCGCTCGACACGCCCTGGCCAACCAGCGCCTGCGCAGGGAATCGGCCTGGAGTCTGCTTGCCCAGGACAATGCGCCCATCGTCCTGGGATTGCTCCAGGTGCATCTGCTGGAGCGGGAGCGGCGTTTGCCCAGCTCCGTCCTTCTGGAACGGTTGCGCCAGGATCTGGAGCAGCTGCGTGCCCAGGGGGTGGATCTCCCGCAGACGGCCGAGGTCTATCTGGCCAACTGGGTGCGCGCCGGCTATCTGTTTCGCTCGCTTCAGCCAGGAGCGAGTGAGGAGGAATACGAACTCAGCGCGTCGGCGGTGCGTGCCATCCAGTTCATTCAGGGGCTTACCGAGCAGCGTGCCGTCGCCACCGAGACCCGCCTGTCCCTGGTCATGGATCAGCTGCGCCAACTGGCGGAGCAGACCGAGACCGATCCCCAGGCGCGCATCGAGGCGCTGCTGCGCGAGCGGGCCCGTATCGATGCTGAGATCGAGGCGGCCCGCGCAGGAAAGCTGGAGCCGCTGCCAGAGGAGCGGGCCCTGGAGCGGGTACGCGAGGTGCTCCTGCTTTCCCAGGAGTTGGTCAATGACTTCCGCCGGGTCCGCGACGAGTTTTACACCCTGAATCGGGATCTGCGCGAGCAGATCGTCGACAACGAGGGCAGCCGGGGCGAGGTGCTGGAGAAGGTCTTTTCCGGGGTGGATGTCATCGCCGAGAGCGATGCCGGCAAGGCGTTTCGTGCCTTCTGGCGCCTGTTGACCGACTCCGAACAATCCCTGGCCTTCGAGGAGGCCCTGGACCGGGTGCTCTCAAGGGAATTTGCCCACCGGCTGGATCGGCGGGAGCGGCGTTTTCTGCTGCAGTTGACCCGGGTGCTGCTGGATAACGGCGGCGAGGTCCACAAGGTGTTCCAGCAGTTCGCCCGCGGGCTGAAGCAGTTTGTCCAGAGCCGCGAGTATCAGGAACAGCGCCGCCTGAACAAGCTGTTGCGCCTGGCCCAGCGTCGGGCAATGGAGGCCAGGGCGTCCTATCGCCCCACCGATGATGTGGGACGTGACCTGTATCTGACCAGCGCGAATATCCGCTCCCTGGCGCAGTGGCAACTCCATGACCCCAGCCGCGACCAGGCCGAGGGTGCCATCGCCAGGGCGGATGAGGCCGATATCTCCCTGGACTCGGTGAGTGAACTGTTGGCCCATTCGGAGATCGATTTTCGCCGTCTGCGGGAGCAATTGCGGGCGCTGCTGCAGGAGCGGCAACAGGTATCGGTGGCCGAGGTGCTGGAGGCCTATCCGGCCGAGCAGGGACTCGGTTCGGTGGTGGGGCTGCTGGCCCTGGGGGTCCAGCAGGGGATCACCTCGGATCGGCGGGACCGGGTCTGCTGGACCGGCCTCGACGGCGTGGACCGCTGCGCCCGCATCCCGCGCATCTATTTCACGAGGGAGAGTCATGCACGAGACGGATGAAACGGAGCAGGCAGACCCCATGGAGGCCCCCATGGATGCGGAGACCCATGAGCCGCTCTATCCCGGCGATACCGGTCAACTGCCGGCCGACGCCCGCCGGCTTCTGGTGCAGCTGCTGACCGGCCCGTCCCTGGACGGGCGTCGCCACAGCCGGCTCTGGCCGGACTTGCTGCGCTATCAGGACCTCATTCGCTCCCGTCTGGCAGATCTGTTTCTTGATCTGGTGGTGGACACCGACGCCCAGGTGGCCTTCGTGCGCCAGGCCGATACCGGCGAACTGGAGGCGCCCATCCTGCTGCGCCGCACCCGTCTGACCTTCCTGGAATCGGTGCTGCTGCTCTACCTGCGGCAACTGCTGGCCGAGGCCGATGTGCGCGGAGAACGGGCGGTGGTCTCCATGGATGAGATGGTCGAGCAGATGCGATTGTACGAACGGGCCCTCAATACCGATCAGGCGGGATTCGAGCGGCGGGTCAACGCCGCCATCGAGAAGGTCAAGAAGAATAGCCTGATCAGCGCCATCCGCGGCAGCGAAGGGCGCTTCGAGATCTCGCCGACGCTCAAGCTGCTGTTCAGCGCCGAAGAGGTAACGGCCCTGATCCAGCAATACAGTGCTGTCCGGGCCGAGTCCGAAGACCAGGGGGCGGCATCGTGAACATCCAGGCCGATTTCTTTGTCGACGTCGAAGCGCAGCTGCGCCGGCAACAATTTCGCATGCGTCGGCTCCAGGTGTTCAATTGGGGCACCTTCTCCAACCTGCACGATATCGCCATCGCCGAGGACGGCTTTCTGTTCGTCGGCCGCTCCGGCTCAGGCAAGTCCACCTTGCTCGATGCCCTGGCGGCGCTGTTGGTGCCTCCGAAGTGGCTTGCCTTCAACGCCGCCGCCCGAGAGGGGGATCGTGGACGGCGCGACCGGAATCTCGCTTCCTACGTGCGTGGTGCCTGGGGAGATCAAAAAGACCTCGGTTCGGGGGAGATCGCCACCCGCTTTCTTCGCACCGGCACCACGTGGTCGGCCCTGGCCCTCACCTACGCCAATGCCGATGACCGCGAGGTGACGCTGATCCAGCTCTACTGGCTCCGGGGGAACGCCGCGGGCAATCAGGACGTTGGTCGTCATTACATGATCGCCGGGCGGGGCTTCGACGTGGCGCGGGAGCTGGAGGGCTTCGACCTGGACATCCGTGGCCTGAAGAAGCGTCTTGAGGATGTCGACCATTTTGGTTCCACTTTCAGCGCCTACGGCGAGCGTTTCCGCCAATTGCTCGGGATCGAGTCGGAGATGGCCCTGAAGCTGCTGCACAAGACCCAGTCGGCCAAGAACCTCGGCGATCTCAATGGCTTTCTGCGGGAGTTCATGCTCGACCAGCCGAAGTCGTTCGAAGTGGCCGACCGCATGGTGGCCGAGTTCGGCGAGCTGGATGCGGCCCATCAGGAGGTGGTTACCACACGACGTCAGGTGGACACGCTCAAGCCGGCGCGGGAGCAGCACACCCGCAAGGAGGCCCTGGAGGAGACGATTCTGGAGCAGGAGCGGCTGCTCCAGGCCATCGATGGCTATACCGAGCAGCGCCGCCTGCAACTGCTTGACCAGGAGATCGAGGCGCTCCATACCCGTGACCGGGGCCTGGAGGGGGAACAGCAGCAGCGGCGCGAGCAACTGGAGTCCGAAGAGGAGCGGCTACGTCAACTGGAGATGCAGCACCGGGAGCGTGGCGGGGATCGGATCGAGGCGCTGGAGCGGGAGCGGGCGAGGACCGAATCGTTGCGCGATGAGCGTCTTCAGCGCCGTGGCCAGCTGGAGCAGGCCTGCCAGGTGATGGGTTGGGCCGTACCGGATCATGCCCACCGCTTTGGCGAACAGGTGGCCGAGGCACGCCACATCGTCGAGGCCTGGGGCCACGGCCAGGAGGCGGTGGACGATCGCCGCGACGCCATCCGTGACCAAAAGGGAGAGGCGGAGAAGGAGTTCACGGCCGTGCGCCGGGAAATCGACGCCATGGAGCGCCAGCCTTCCAATATCCCGGCCCACATGCTGGAACTACGCGCCAGCGTCGCCGCGGCAGTTGGCTGCAGTGAGGCGGAGTTGCCCTTTGCCGGGGAACTGATCCAGGTCAAGGAAGAGGCGGCCGAATGGCAGGGTGCCATCGAGCGGCTGCTCCACGGTTTCGCCCTCTCGTTGCTGGTGGAGCAGCGGTACTACGCGGCCGTCTCCAGCCACATCAACGACACCCACCTTGGCGGGCGGCTGGTCTACTACCGAATCGACGACGGGATCGCCCCAGCGGCCACTGAGCCGCGGCCGGCTTCGTTGCTGCACAAGCTGGCATTGAAGGAGACCACCTTCCGGCCCTGGCTGGAGGCGGAGCTGGCGCGCCGATTCGATTACGCCTGTGTCGATTCCCTGCAGGATTTTCGCCGGGAGAAGCGGGCCCTGACCCGCCAGGGACAGGTCCGTCACGGGCCCGACCGCCACGAGAAGGACGATCGCCATCGCATCGATGACCGGCGCCGCTGGGTGCTCGGCTTCGACAATCGCGAAAAGCTCGCCATGTTCAAGGCCCGGGCCCAGGAACTGGGCGCGATCATCGCCCAATGTAACGAGGAACTGGAAGCCCTTCGCCAGGAGCGCGAGGCGCAGCGCCAGCGGGTGGAGGCGTGCATGTCGATCAGCAACCTCGTCTGGACGAATGTGGATGTGGCCAGCGCCCTGGACCGGATCGCCGCCCTCGATGAGCAGCTGCGCGAAATGCGCGAGGGCAATCGTGAGCTGCGGGAACTGGGCAAGCGGATGGAGGCGCAGCGGGCGTGCCTGGAAAAGGCCAAGGAGGGCCTGCGCAATGTGGAGGTGGAGCGCGGGAATATCGGGTATCAAGTGAAGAATCTGACCCAGGAGCGGGAGGCCACCGACCATCAGCTCGCCACCCTGATCCGCCCCGATGCGACCCAGCGCGAGACCCTCGAGGAGCGGTTTGCGGCCAGGGGGGAGGTCACGCGCAAGAACCTGGACGATCGGCGGCGTCAGGTGGAACGGGCCCTCAACGACCAGCTGAAGGTTCAGCGCGAGGAGCGGGCCAATTGCATCAAGCGGATGGAGACTGCCTTTGCCGAGTTCAAGCGGGAGTGGCCCCAGGAGGGCGCGGATGTGGACGCGACGGTCGAATCGGCCCCGGAATTCCTGCGCATCCTGGAGCGGCTGGAGCGGGACGGTCTGCCCGAGTATGAACAACGGTTTTTCGACATGCTCCGGGAACAGAGCACGGAGAACCTGGCCGCCCTCAACGCCCAGATCTCCCAGGCCCGCAAGGAGATCCACGCCCGCATGGAGCTGGTCAACGAGGGACTGGCCGACGCCGAGTTCAATTCCGGCACCTATCTGCAGATCGATATCAACGACCGCCATCTGCCCGATGTGCGGGCCTTTCGTGAACAGGTGCAACAGGTGCTTGGTCATGCCTGGCAGATGGATCGGGAGAGCGCCGAAGATCGCTTTCTGGTGCTGCGGGATATGGTCCGGCGCCTCGGCGGGGATGAGCCGGAGCAGCGACGCTGGCGTGAACAGGTGCTGGATGTGCGGTTGCATGTGGAGTTCATCGGCCGGGAATTGGATCAGAAGAATGACTATGAGGTGGAGATCTACCGCGGAAGTCAGGGCAAGTCGGGCGGCCAGCGGGAGAAGCTGGCGACCACCTGCCTCGCGGCGGCGCTGCGCTATCAGCTCGGCGGTTCTGACGGCGGGTTGCCGGTCTATGCAGCGGTGGTGCTGGACGAGGCCTTCGGCAAGGCGGATAACGAATTCACCGAGTTGGCCCTGCGCATCTTCAAGAAGTTTGGCTTCCAGATGATCGTCGCCACGCCGCTGAAATCGGTGATGACCCTGGAGCCGTTCATCGGCGGTGCCTGTTTTGTCGACATCACCGAGCGCAAGCGTTCGGCCACCCTGCCCATCGAATACGATCACAGCGAGCAACGGCTCAAGCTCTCGGCGCAAGCCCATGGCGAAGACCTACCTGCTTGATCCGGATGGGGTGGCCCAACGGCTGCGCACTCGGTATCAATCCCAGCGCCGTTACTGGCTCCGCGGGGAGGGGGCGTGGCCGCTGCAACTGCCCCTCGGGCTACCGAGAGAGCGCGAGGCCGCACAGCAATTGCGGGCGGTGCAGCAGTGGCAGGGTCGCTGGGCCGATTGGGATGGCCCGGGTAACGTGCAGTGGGTCGAGCGCCGCTGGTCCAATCTGGGCACACAGCGCTTGCCCGAGGCGATCCGTTTCGAATCCGCCCTCGAGGTGGTCGAATTCATCGGCGCCGGGGCGGCCTGGAAAGAAGCGGTCCACCGCTATCGCGGGATCACCGCCCGCTGGCCGGCGCTTGCCGAGACGGTATCCCGCGACCGGGAGGTGCTGTTCGAGTGGGCGTCGGTGGATGTCGAGCGCCTGGTGGCCCTCCTGGGCTGGCTGGAGGCGCACCCGCATTCGAACTGCTATCCCCGGCAGCTCCCGGTCCCGGGGCTGGACAGCAAGTGGCTGGAGGGGCGGGGCAAGACGGTCACCGACTGGCTGCGGGCGATCATCCCCAGCGAGGCCGAGGACGATCTCTATGCGCTGACCGGACTGCGCCGGCCGCCGCCTCGTCTGCGCCTGCGGCTGCTCGATGCGGCGCTGCAAATGCATGTGGGTGGCCTGGCGGATATCCAGGTGCCGGTGGAAGATGTGGCACGGCTCCAGCTTCCGGTGCGCTGTGCCTTGATCGTCGAGAACCTTCAGACCGGGCTCGCCTTCGAGCCCATGGATGGTGCCGTCGTCTTTATGGGGCAGGGCTATACGGTCGAACCCTTCGCCCAGCTCCCCTGGCTTCAAGGCATCCCCTGCTTCTATTGGGGCGATCTCGACACCCACGGCTTCGCCATCCTCAACCGCTTGCGTGGGTATCTGCCCGCCGTGCGCTCGCTGCTGATGGACGAAGAGACGCTCCTGGCCCACCGCGACCTGTGGGTCCACGAGAAGACACCGGCGGCCGAGGGGAAAATGCTGGGGCTGAACCCGGAGGAACGGGCCGTGTTCGAGGGTTTGCGGGGCAACCGCTGGGGCGTCGCGCCGCGCCTGGAGCAGGAGCGGATCCACTGGGACTACGCGCGCCGACGCCTGCAGAATGCGTTGAGATCGCTCTGATGCAGCGGAACGCACGGGCCATCCGGTAGGGGATCCGGTGCGCCTGGCCTCCAAAACGAAAAGGGCCCAGATCCGCGATCTGGGCTCTTTGCTTTTGGCTCCCCGGGACGGGCTCGAACCGCCGACCTAGTGATTAACAGTCACCCGCTCTACCGACTGAGCTACCGGGGAATCTCGTGTTGAGGCCCGGGATATTACGGCGATCACCGGGCCTCGTCAAGGGGGTCAGCCCGTCACGGCGCGGCCGATGCGCTCCACCGCCTGCTTGAGGTTGTCCATGCTGGTGGCGAAGGAGATGCGCACGTAACCGTCCGCCCCGAAGGCGGAACCGGGCACCAGGGCCACGCCCACCTGATCCAGCAGGTGTTCGGCGAACTTCACGTCGCTGTCGATGCCCAGCTTGTCCATGGCCCCCTGCACGCTGGGGAAGGAGTAGAAGGTGCCGTCGGAGGGCAGGCACTCCACGCCGGGGATGGCGTTCAGGGCCTCCATCAGGTAGTCATGGCGTTCCTGGAAGGCGCGGCACATCTCGCCCACGCAGCTCTGGTCACCGTTCAGGGCGGCCTCGGCCGCCTCCTGGGATACGGAGGTGGGGTTGGAGGTGCTCTGGGACTGGATCTTCTTCATGGCGGCGATCAGGGGCTTGGGGCCGCCGGCATAGCCGATGCGCCAACCGGTCATGGCATAGGCCTTGGACACGCCGTTGAGGACGATGGTGCGGTCCTCCAGGTCCGGGCAGGCCATGAGGATGTTGCAGAAGGGGGCGCCCCTGAACATCATGTGTTCGTACATGTCGTCGGTGGCCACCAGGACATGGGGATGGCGCAGCAGCACCTGGCCCAGGGCCGCCAGTTCCTCGCGGCTGTAGGCCACGCCCGTGGGGTTGGAGGGGCTGTTGAGCACCACCAGGCGGGTGCGCGGGGTGATGGCCCCCTCCAGCTGCGCCGGGGTCATCTTGAAGCCCTGGTCCTTGCCGGTGGGCACGATCACGGGGTTGCCGTCCGCCAGCAGCACCATGTCCGGATAGGACACCCAGTAGGGGGCCGGGATGATCACCTCGTCCCCGGCGTCCAGCAGGGCCTGGCAGAGGTTGAAGAAGCTCTGCTTGCCGCCGCAGGAGACCAGGATCTGGTCCGGTTCGAAGTGGTGGCCGTTGTCCCGCTTGAACTTTTCGATGATGGCCTGTTTCAGCCCCGGGGTGCCGTCCACGGCGGTATACTTGGTCTTGCCCTCGCGGATGGCGGTGATGCCCGCCTCCTTGATGGCGTCCGGGGTGTTGAAGTCGGGCTCACCCGCCCCCAGGCCGATGACGTCGCGTCCCTGGGCCTTCAGCTGGGCGGCGAGGGCGCTCACGGCCAGGGTGGGGGAGGGCTTGATGCGCTGAACGCGGGAGGAGAGCTTGATGTCCAAGGCGGTATCCGGGGGTGGTGGTGAATGGAAGGGGTGTCGTGCGCCGCAGCGGGCGCACGGGCGCCCGCTGCGCGGGAATGCTTTTCATACGAAATGATACTGAAACTGACCGAACAAGATAAGCCCATGGGACAGCCTTTCCAACTCGTCACCGACTACCAGCCCGCCGGGGACCAGCCCGGGGCCATCCAGGCCCTGGAGGAGGGTCTGGAGTCGGGTCTGGCCCACCAGATCCTGCTGGGGGTCACCGGCTCGGGCAAGACCTTCACCATCGCCAATCTGATCCAGCGGGTGCAGCGACCCACCCTGGTCATGGCCCCCAACAAGACCCTGGCGGCCCAGCTCTACGGCGAGATGAAGGCCTTCTTCCCGCACAATGCCGTGGAGTACTTCGTCTCCTACTACGACTACTACCAGCCGGAGGCCTATGTCCCTTCCTCGGACACCTTCATCGAGAAGGATGCCTCCATCAATGACCACATCGAACAGATGCGCCTGTCCGCCACCCGCGCCCTGCTGGAGCGGCGGGACGCCATCATCGTCGCCAGTGTCTCCGCCATCTACGGCCTGGGGGATCCGCGGGCCTATTTGCAGATGGTGCTGCACCTGAAGCGGGGGGATGTCATCGACCAGCGCACGGTGCTGCGCCGCCTGGCGGAGCTGCAGTACACCCGCAATGACATGGAACTCAAGCGCGGCACCTACCGGGTGCGCGGTGAGGTGATCGACATCCATCCGGCGGAGTCCGAGCGGGAGGCGGTGCGCATCGAACTCTTCGACGACGAGATCGAGCAGCTGTCCTACTTTGACCCCCTCACCGGTGAGGTGCTGCGCAAGGTGCCGCGCCTCACCGTCTACCCCAAGACCCACTACGCCACGCCCCGGGAGACCCTGCTGGAGGCCATCGAGCAGATCAAGGCGGAACTGACCCAGCGCCTGCAGGAGCTGCGGGAGGCGGATCGGCTGGTGGAGGCCCAGCGGCTGGAGCAGCGCACCCGCTTCGACCTGGAGATGATGCTGGAACTGGGCTACTGCTCCGGCATCGAGAACTACTCCCGCTATCTCTCGGGCCGCGGGCCCGGGGAACCGCCACCGTGCTTTCTGGACTACCTGCCCGAGGACGCCCTGCTGGTGATCGACGAGAGCCACGTCACCGTGCCGCAGCTGGGGGCCATGTACAAGGGGGACCGTTCCCGCAAGGAGACCCTGGTGCAATACGGTTTCCGTCTGCCCTCGGCCATGGACAACCGGCCGCTGCGTTTCGAGGAGTTCGAGGCCCTGGCGCCCCAGACGGTCTATGTCTCCGCCACCCCCGGCCCGTACGAGACCGAGCGGGCCGGGCAGGTGGTGGAGCAGGTGGTGCGCCCCACCGGACTGGTGGACCCGGAGGTGGAGGTGCGTCCGGCCACCACCCAGGTGGACGACGTGCTCTCGGAGATCCGCCTGCGGGTGGAGGCCAACGAGCGGGTGCTGGTGACCACCCTCACCAAGCGCATGGCCGAGGACCTGACGGAATACCTCTCCGAGCACGACATCCGCGTGCGTTACCTGCACTCGGACATCGACACCGTGGAGCGGGTGGAGATCATCCGCGACCTGCGCCTGGGGACCTTCGACGTGCTGGTGGGCATCAATCTGCTGCGCGAGGGCCTGGACATGCCCGAGGTGTCCCTGGTGGCGGTGCTGGACGCCGACAAGGAGGGGTTCCTGCGCTCCGACCGCTCCCTCATCCAGACCATCGGCCGGGCCGCCCGCAACCTCCACGGCAAGGCCATCCTCTACGCCGACACCATCACCGGCTCCATGCAGCGGGCCATGGACGAGACCCAGCGCCGCCGGGAGAAACAGCAGGCCCACAATGCGGCCCACGGCATCACCCCCAAGGGGATTCAGCGGCGCGTCGCCGATATCATGGAGGGGGCCCACGCCGGCGACACCATGGCCGAGCCCCGGCGCTTTGCCAAGGTGGCGGAACAGGAGGCCGAATACGCCCGCCGTTCCCCCAAGGACACGGCCCGGGAGATCCAGCGCCTGGAGGACCGCATGTACACCTGTGCCCGTAACCTGGAGTTCGAGGAGGCGGCGCGCCTGCGGGATGAGATCGAGCGGCTGCGGGAAGGTCTGCTGGGGGTGGTGGAGGAATGATCGTGCCGCAGAAGCTGCCCCGACCCGTGCCCCTGCTCACGGGGATCCTGGCTGCATTATGGTGTGCCTGCGCCGCCGCACAGACCCGCGTGGACTTCCCCCTGCAGGAGGACACCGCGGTGGTGGGGGCACTGCGCCATGTGCAGGCCCGGCACGAGGATACCCTCATCGACGTGGCTCGCCGCCACCGGGTGGGGTTCCAGGCCATCCGCCTGGCCAATCCGGAACTCAACACCTGGATCCCGGGGGAGGGGGCGCGGGTGCTGCTGCCGCTGATGTTCGTGCTGCCGGACACGCCGCGGCAGGGCATCGTCATCAATCTGCCGGAGATGCGCCTGTATCACTTCCAGGAGACCCCCTCCGGGGAGGGGCGTCGTGTCGCCACCTATCCGGTGAGCATCGGCCGCCGGGAGTGGGGCACGCCCCAGGGGACCCTGGAGGTGATCCAGAAACGGGAGGATCCCACCTGGACCCCGCCCGACTCGGTGCGCCAGGCCTATGCCGCCCAAGGCAAGTCCCTGCCGGATGTGGTGCCCGCGGGGCCGGACAACCCCCTGGGGGCCTATGCCCTGCGTCTGAGCCGGCCCACCTACCTGATCCACGGCACCAACTGGTCCACGGGCATCGGCCTGCGTTCCACCCACGGCTGCATCCGCATGGACAACGACGACATCGGCGTGCTCTTCCCCCATGTGGACTTGGGCACCCCCGTGCACATCGTGCACCAGCCGGTGAAGGTGGGCTGGCGCGACGGCGTGCTCTACCTGGAGGTGCATCCCCCCCTGGAGGAGCGGGCCACGCAGGCGCCTGCCCCCCTGGAGACCGCCCTGGAGCGGGTGATGGCCGCCGTGGCCGGGCGGGAGGCCCGCGTCGACTGGAACCGGGTGCGGGCGACGGTGGCGCAGGCCCGTGGCGTGCCCCGGGCGGTGGGCTGGATGGCGGGTCACGACGCCCCCGTGCCGTTGCGGGCCACCGCCTCCGCACCGGAAGCAGACACCGCCGGTACATCGCAGGACCCCTCCGAGAACCCGGCAGATCCGAATGCGTCCGAGGAAGGGGCTAGGGATTGGTTCGTGCGCATGGGCCGTTTCCAGGACGAGGAACGGGCCCTGGTACTCAGTGCCCACCTGGAGGCGGACGGCTTCACCTCCCGGGTGGTGGGGGGTGCCCGGGGAACGGGCACCTGGATCTCTACCACGTCCTGCTGGGACCGGCCGCAGGACAGGATGAGGCCGCGACCCTGGCCCAGCGGGTGCGCCAGCGCACCGCCCTGGATGGGGAGGTGATGCGCTGGCCGCCGCAGGAGGGAGGGTGAACGCCGCGTGGGTTCAGCGGTCGGTGGCCTCGGCGAAGCGCCGGCTGACCCGTTCCCAGTCCACCACCTCCCACCAGGCCTGCAGGTAGGCACCCCGGGCGTTGCGGTAGTTCAGGTAGTAGGCGTGTTCCCAGAGATCATTGCCCAGCAGGGGCGTGCCCCGGGGATCGGCCACATCCATCCGCGGGTTGTCCTGATTGGGGGTGGTGGTGACCGCCAGGTCGCCATCCTCCTCCACGATGAGCCACACCCATCCCGAGCCGAAGCGGTCCAGGCCCGCGGTCTCGAAGGCATCGCGAAAGCCCTCCAGGGAGCCGAAGGCCTCCTCCAGGGCCCGGTGCAGGTCCCGATCGGGTGCGCCGCCCTCCCCCGGGGCGGTCATGGAGCGCCAGAAGAAGCTGTGGTTCCAGTGCCCCCCGGCGTTGTTGCGCACCGCCGCGGGCAGCGTGGAGGCATGTTCCAACAGCGCCTCCAGGGACATCTCCCGCGCCTCGGGGAGGTCCTCCAGGGCGGCGTTGAGCTTGTCCACATAGCCCTGGTGATGGCGGGCGTGGTGGATCTCCATGGTCTCGGCGTCGATCACCGGCGCCAGCGCGTCATAGGCATAGGGCAGATCCGGCAGGGAGAAGGGATGGGTCTCTCCCCCGGGTTCCCCCTGCGCCTGGACCGATGTGAGCGGTGCCAGCCCCAGGAGGAGCAGGATCAGGATCCTCTGCAGGGAGATGGACATTGCTTCCTCTTTGACCCTTCAGGGTATGATCTGGAATGTGTCCATCCGAGTATAGCGGCCCCCTGGGATTCGTATCGTTCGTATCGTGATGCTGCCGGACCCATGCCGTCCGATCCGCAAGCAGTACCGGCGCAGGTGTGCCGGCCCCGAGACCGGTATGCGTTCAGGTAGGCCCCGCCTTCCCATATCCGGTGTTCCGTCTGCGGGGGGGGGTTGGGAATAAAAAAAGCCCGCGTGTAGCGGGCTTTTTAGGATTTCTTTTGGTGGGCGGTGCTGGGATCGAACCAGCGACCCCTGCCGTGTGAAGGCAGTGCTCTACCGCTGAGCTAACCGCCCCAACCGAAGAAGGCCGCATTCTATGGGGCCCGGGCCGGGTTGTCAACTGCGGGGTAGGGTGGGCAGGTGCAGGACGTGACGGGCCTCCTCCAGGGTGAAGTTCAAAAAGGCCTCGCCCACCTTGGAGAAGCGCTTGCCCCGGGGGTGCACCAGGTACCAGTGGCGGCGGATGGGGAAACCCTCCACGTCCAGGATCACCAGGCGGTTCAGGGCCAGTTCCATCTCCAGGGTGTGCAGGGACAGCACCCCCAGGCCCAGGCCCGCCTCCACGGCCTGCTTGATGGCCTCGCTGCTGTGCATCTGCTGGGTGGCGCGGATGGCCACGCCGTGTTCAGCGAAGAAGCGTTCCGTGGAGGCGCGGGTGCCGGAGCCCTTCTCCCGCACCACGAAGCCCTCGCCGGCCAGGCGCTGCAGGGGGATGCCTTTCTCCCCCGCCAGGGGATGGTCCGGGGGGGCGATGATGACCAGGGGATTCTCCATGAAGGGATGGGCCACCGGGTCGGAACTGGCGGGCTGGCCCATGATGGCCAGGTCCATGGCATTGATGGCCAGGAGGTTGAGCAGGGCCTCCCGGTTGGTCACCTCCAGGGTGACCGATACCCCCTGGTGCCGCTGGCAGAAGGCGGCGATGAGCCGGGGGACGAAGTAGTTGGCGGTGCTGGCCACGGCGATGGTGAGATGGCCGCGCCGCAGGCCCTTCATCTCCTCCAGCACCATCTCCAGTTCCGACACCTGGGCGGCGATGGCGCAGCTGTAGTGGTAGAGCTCCCGGCCGGCATCGGTAAGGTGGATGCGCTTGCCGATCTGCTCGAACAGCGGCAGGCCCACGTGCTCCTCCAGCTGGCGGATCTGCATGGAGACGGCGGGCTGGGTGAGGTGCAGTTCCTCCGAGGCGCGGGTGTAGCTCAGGTGGCGGGCCACCGCCTCGAAGGCCTTGAGCTGCCGGAAGGTGAAGTTCATGGGCTCGAGGGCATGGGCGTCTGGGATCCGCCGTACTCCACGCTGCTCTGTTCCCGCATCGCCTCCTCCGCCTGCCGGTTCAGGACGATGATGCTGATGCGGCGGTTGATGGGGTTTTGCGGGTCGGCCTTGTCGAACAGCACCGTGGAGCCCAGACCCACCACCCGGGCCACCTTGTCCTCCTCCATCCCGCCTGCGATGAGGGCGCGGCGGGCGGCGTTGGCCCGGTCCGTGGACAGCTCCCAGTTGGTGTAGTCCTCCTGCGGGAAGCGGCGGGTATCCGTATGTCCGGTGATGCTGATGCGGTTGGGCACACGGTTGATGATCCCCCCCAGTTCCTCGAGGATGTCCCGGGAGTAGTCCTTCAACTGTCCGCTGCCCAGGTCGAACATGGGCCGGTTCTCCCGGTCCACGATCTGGATGCGCAGGCCCTCGGGGGTGATGTCCAGCAGCAACTGGTCCTTGAAGGGCTTCAGGGCCTGGCTCTTCTCCAGGGCCTCCTCCAGCACTTCCATGAGGGATTCCAGGCGTGCCTCGTCCCGCCGTTCCTGGGCGGACTCGGGGTCTTCCGGTTCCACGGCCCCCTCGAAATCGATGATGGACGGGGAGGTGCCGCTGCCCTCGGTGGGATGGGGCGGGGTGGGGCTGATGCCCATGGCGGCCGAGGGGTTCTGGAAGTATTCGGAGATGGCCGCCTTCTGGATCTCGTCGGTGAAGGCCAGGATCCACAGCAGCAGGAAGAAGGCCATCATGGCGATGGCGAAGTCGGCGAAGGCGATCTTCCAGGCGCCGCCATGGTGCCCGTCCTTCTTGACGATGCGCTTGATGACGATGGGTTGTTTCTTTTCCTCACCCGCCACGGCGCATCATCCCTTGTTGTTCCGCAGGTATTCCTCCAGTTCGGTGAAACTGGGGCGCAGGTTGGAGGCCATGGCCTTGCGGCCGAACTCCACGGCCACCTGGGGACTGTAACCCTGGACATTGGCGAGGATGCAGGCCTTGAGGCAGGACAGGAACTTGGTCTGTTCCTCGGCCCGGCGTTCCATGGCCGAGGCCACGGGGCCGACAAAGCCATAGGCCAGCAGGATGCCCGTGAAGGTGCCGATGAGGGCCGCGGCCACGAGGCCGCCGATCTGGTCGATGGGGCCGTCCAGGGCCTTCATGGTGTTCACGATCCCCAGCACGGCGGCGACGATCCCGAAGGCGGGGAGCCCGTCGGCCACCCGCATCACCGCATGGCCGGGAGCGGCCACCTCCTCGTGGTGGGTCTCCAGGTCGATGTCCATGAGGTTGTCCAGCTCGAAGGGGTTCATCGCGCCGCTGACCACCAGGCGCATGTAGTCGGAGATGAATTCCACCGCGTGGTGGTTCTTGAGGATGCGGGGGTATTTCTCGAACAGGGGGCTGTTCTCCGGTTCCTCCACGTCCTCCTCGATCCCCATCAGGCCCTCCTTGCGGGCCTTGGTGAACAGGTCGTTCATCAGGCTGAGCAGGTCCAGGTAGTCCTGCTTCTTGTAGGGCGAGCCGCCCAGCAGCTTCGGGACGGTCTTGAAGGCCTCCAGCACCGTCTTCATGGGGTTGGCGATGATGAACGCCCCCAGCGCCGCCCCGATAATGATGATGAATTCGTAGGGCTGCCAGACGAGGATCAACTGCCCGCCGTGCAGCATCCAGCCTCCGAAGACGGAGACGACGACCACGATGGCACCGATAATCAGATTCACGAGCGGATTTTCCCGATTGGGCCCGTTGTCCGGGCTGGCTTGAGATGAACCGACACCGCCATAATACCCGAATCATGAATTGCATCACACATCAGACCGCGGGGAGCGTCCTGTATGGACAATGATCGCCTGGAGGCCTGGGTGCAGGAACTGGAGGGGGTGGATCTGCCCCTGCTGCCCGGCACGCCGTCCCTGTTCGCCGCAGTAGCGGAGGATGAGACCTTGAGCATGCGCGCCGTGGGGCGGCTGGTGCAGCGGGATCCGGGGCTGGCCCTGGGGCTCATCCGCATGGCCAACCAGATCCCCCATCGGCATTTTCGCAATTCGGTGGTGTCCCTGGACGAGGCGGTCATAATGCTGGGGCTGCGGTGCGTGCTGGAACGGGTTCGGGAACGGCCCCGGGTGGATCAGGTCCTGCCGCCGGCGGCGGCGGAACGCTACCGATCCACCGCCGCCCGCTGCGTCTTCGCCGGTCTCCTGGCGGAGGCCTGGGGGGAACTGCGCCATGACATGATCCCCTCGGAGGTGGGTCTGGCCGGGTTGCTCTACGGCCTGGGGGAACTCCTGTTCGCGGTGCACGACGAACGCCGCATCGCCCGCTACCAGGAGCTGATGCGCCGCGGGGACGTGCTCCCCCACGAGGCGGAGTACGTCGCCCTGGACGTGAGCCTGGAGGCGGTGGGGCATCGCCTGGCGGTGCGCTGGGGCTTGCCCGCCATGGTGCAGGAGTGCACCTGCCCGGCCAATGCCCGCCATCCCCGGGCCCTGGGGGTGATGCTGGCGGCGGAACTGGCCCGGGATGCCCTGGAGGGCTGGACCCGTCCCGAGGCGGGGATGCGGCTGCAGCAGGCAGCGGAGTATCTGGAATGCGGTCCGGAGGAACTGATCGGGCAGATCAACGTGGCCACGGAAGACTTCAACCGCTATGCCGAGCTTTACGCCATGGACCCCCTGGACGGTCTGGATCCGGAATCGCCACCGGCATCGATTTGCGCCGTGCGTCCCCCCGGCCTCTGCCTGGCGCCGAGGCGGGACAGCCTGGGGCGGGCCCGGGAACGGCTTGCCGCCGGCACCGTGGAGGACCGTGAGGTAGTCCTGGATGCCCTCATGGACGGTCTGCACCGGGGGTTGGGGCTGAACCGGGTGGTCTTCGCCCGCCTCGATGAAAACGGCGAGCGCCTGGAGGCGGAGCGGGTGGAAGGGGCGGATCATGAACCGGAGTTCGGCCGGTTCCAGGTGGACCTGAAGGGAGACCATCTGGTGACGGTGGTGATGCAGCGGCCCTCCGCCTTCTGGCTGCACGACGGCAACCGGGAGGACATCTGGCCGCGGGTTCCGGAGGCCCTGCGGCATCTCATCGGAGTGCGGGCCTTTCTCATGCACTCGGTGTTCGCCGGGGAGCGTGCCGAGGGCCTGGTCTATGCCGACCGGCGTTCCCAGCACTGCGTCCTGGATGCCCCTACGGCAGGCGAGTTCAAGGCCCTGGTGGCCCTGGCGGCGCGGGAATTGACCCGCCTCGCGGGGCGGGCCGGCGGGTGAATGGGGAGGGGGTCAGGCCCCCTGCCCGTAGCGGCGCTGCACGTAGCGGTCCACCAGTTGCTGGAATTCCCGGGCGATGTCCTCGCCTTTTAGGGTGACGGTCTTCTCGCCGTCCTCGTAGACGGGGGCCACGGGGGTCTCGCCGGTGCCCGGCAGGCTGATGCCGATGTCGGCGTGCTTGCTCTCCCCCGGGCCGTTGACCACGCAGCCCATGACGGCCACGGTCATGTCCTCCACGCCGGGATAGCGGTTGCGCCACTCGGGCATGCGTTCGCGGATATAGTCCTGGATGTCCCGGGCCAGGTGCTGGAAGTAGTCGCTGGCGGTGCGGCCGCAGCCGGGGCAGGCCACCACCGCCGGGGCGAAGCGGCGCAGCTCCAGGCTCTGCAGGATCTCCTGGGCCACCTGGACCTCCTGGGTGCGGGAGGCGCCGGGCTCGGGGGTGAGGGAGACCCGGATGGTGTCGCCGATGCCTTCCTGCAGCAGGACCGCCAGGCCCGCCGTGGAGGCGACGATGCCCTTGATCCCCATGCCGGCCTCGGTCAGGCCCAGGTGCAGGGGGTAGTCGCAGCGGGCCGCCAGGTCCCGGTAGACCCGGATCAGGGGCTGCACGCCGCTCACCTTGCAGGAGAGGAGGATGCGGTCGTGCCCCAGGCCGATCTCCTCGGCCCGGGCGGCGCTGCCCAGGGCCGACTCGATGAGGGCCTCCCGCTGCACGGTGTCCGGGTCCAGGGGCTGCCCGCGGCGGTTGTTCTCGTCCATCATGCGCGCCAGCAGTTCCTGGTCCAGGCTGCCCCAGTTGACGCCGATGCGCACCGGCTTGTCGTAATGACAGGCCATCTCGATCATCTCGGCGTACTGGCTGTCCCGCTTGGCGCCGCGGCCCACGTTGCCCGGGTTGATGCGCAGCTTGGCCAGGGCCTCGGCGCAGGCGGGATGGCGGCTCAGCAGGCGGTGGCCGTTGAAGTGGAAGTCGCCGATGAGGGGTGCGTCCACCCCCATGGCATCCAGGCGCTCGCGGATGCGGGGGACGGCCGCCGCCGCCTCCTCGGTGTTGACCGTGAGGCGCACCAGCTCCGAGCCGGCACGGGCCAGCTCCGCCACCTGGGCCACCGTGGCCTCCACGTCGGCGGTGTCGGTGTTGGTCATGGACTGGATCACCACCGGGGCGTCCCCGCCGACCACGACGTGGCCGATGCGGACCGGGACGGTGGGATGGCGACGATCAGCGGGACGGGATGCAATCATGATGCGGGGGATACCGGGTTGTTCGAAGGCGTTTATGGTACCAGTTCGGCAAACGCGGCACAGGTCCGCGAGGGCAGGGCGATGACACGACGCAAGGACCGGATGGGAGGGGTATAGGCCATGGAGTTCCTGCATGCCGCGGACCTGCACATCGACAGCCCCCTGCGGGGCCTGGACCGCTACGAGGGCGCGCCGGTGGAACGGCTGCGCAACGCCACCCGCGCGGCTCTGGAACGGCTGGTGGACGCCGCCCTGGCCCAGGGCGTGGATTTCGTGCTCCTGGCCGGGGACATCTTCGACCGGGACTGGCAGGATTTCCACACCGGCCTCTTCTTCCGGGAGCAGATGGTGCGACTGCACCGGGGCGGGATCCCGGTCTTCATGATCCTGGGCAACCACGACGCCCAGGGGGTCATCACCCGCCAGCTGCCCTGGCCGGAGAATGTCACCGTCTTCTCCAGCCGGCGGCCGCAGACCCACCGCCTGGACCCTCTGCAGGTGGCCATCCATGGCCGCAGTTTCCCGGACCGGGCGGTGGAGGAGGACTGGGTGCCCACCTACCCGGATCCCGTGCCGGGGTATTTCAACATCGGCCTGCTGCACACCAGCCTGGGCGGCCGCCCCGGACACGACCGCTACGCCCCCACCGACGCGGCGACCCTGGCCGCCCGGGGCTATGACTACTGGGCCCTGGGGCATGTCCATGCCCGGGAGGTGGTGCGCCGGGACCCCTGGATCGTCTTCCCGGGCAATCTGCAGGGGCGGCACGCCAACGAGACCGGACCCAAGGGCTGCGAGCGGGTGCGGGTGACCCCCGCGGGGGTGGAGGTGGAGCCCCTGGAGCTGGACGAGGTGCGCTGGCACCGCCTGCGGGTGGAGCTGGACGGGATGGAGGACATCGTCCCCCTGGGCCGGGCGGTGACCCGGGCCCTGGCGGCGGCCCTGCCCCCGGGGGATGAACGCCTGCACGCGGTACGCGTGACCCTGGCCGGGGCCGGGGAGGGACTGCACCAACTGGAGGCCCGGGTGCCGGGGACCCTGGAGGCCCAGGTGCGGGCCGCGGCCCAGGACCTGAACGGCATGGATGTCTGGATCGAACGGGTGGACTGGCTGCGTGCATCCCCCGTGGACCGGGCCGTGGCGGCGGCCCGGGACGATGCCGTGGGGGAGTTGGTGCGCCAGGTGGATACCCTGCTGGCGGATCCCGAGGCGGCCCGGGCCCTGGTGGAGGCGCAGCTCCGCGAACTGCACCAGCGCCTGCCCGCCGAGGCGGACCCCGGTCTGCTGGACACCCTGCAGGATCCGGAAGGACTGCGCGCCCTGCTGCTGGATGCGGAGGCCACCGTGCGGGCGCGCCTGGAGGACGGGGAGGAAGGAAGGGGATGAAACTGATCCGCCTGAGACTGGAGGCCTTCGGCCCGTTCACGGACACGGAGCTGGTGTTCGGCGAGCCGGGGCAGGTGGACGGCCTGCACCTGGTCCACGGCCCCAACGAGGCGGGCAAGTCCTCGTTGCTGCGGGCCATGGCCGACCTGCGTTTCGGCATCCCGGCGAAGACGCCGGACGCCTTCCTGCATCCCTATGACCGCCTGCGCATCAGCGCGCTCTTCCAGGACGAGCAAGGCCGTCCCGTGGCCCTGTCCCGGCGCAAGGGCAACCGCAACACCCTGCAGCAGGTGGCCCAGGATCTGGTCTGTCCCAAGACCCCGGAAGCCGCCACCCCGGAGCAGGAGCGGGCCCTCACCGGCGGCCTTGGGCGGCGCGAGTTCGAGCAGATGTTCGGGCTGGATCACGCCCGCCTGCGGGAGGGGGGGCAACAACTGCTGGAGGGCCGGGGGGAACTGGGGGCGGCCCTGTTCGAGGCTAGCGCCGGCACCCGGGGCATCCCCGGGGTGCTGTCGCGTCTGGAGACGGATGCCAAGGCCTATTTCAACCCCCACGGGCGCAGCACACAACCGGTCATCAACCAGGCCTGGAACGAGATGGAGACGCAGCGCCACCTGCTGCGCTCGGCCCAGACCCGCCCGGCCCAATGGCAGCAACTGCAGCGGGGGCACCGCAGCGCCGCGCAGGCGCTACAGGCCCTGGAGGAGCGCCTGGAGGCCCGGCGCCGCCGGGAACGGGAGCTGGCGGAACTGCGCACCGTGGCCCCGCTGTTGCAGGACCTGGACGGCCTGCGCCGCCAACTGGACGGGCTTGCCCGGGTCCCCGACCTGGCCGAGGATGCCCGGGACCGGCGCCTGGCGGCGCAGCAGGCCCTGGAGCGGGCCGACACCGATCTGCAGGAGGCCCGGGACCGGGCGGCCCAATGCGCCCGGCGCCTGGCCGGGCTGAGCGTGGAGACCCATCTGCTGCAGCACGCGGACGCCATCGAGCGGCTCGCGGCGCGCCTGGATACCGTGGCCGAGGCGCACACGGAACTGCGCCGGCAGCGGGCGCGCAGCCGGGATCTGGAACAGCGTCTGGAACAACGGGCAGACCGCATCAACCCCGGGTCCGGGGCCCCGGACCTGCTCCAGGCGCGGCCCTCGGAGGCGGACCGGGTCACCCTGGACACGGCCCTGGAGGCCCTGCCCGGGTTGGTGCAGCGGCTGCAGGACCGTCGCCAACGTCTGGATCAGCTGCAACGGGAGCAGCGGGACGCCGATACCAACGCAACGCTGGCGGACACCGCGGCCCGGGAGGCCCTGGTACAGGCCCTGCAGCGGGCCCGGGCCCTGGGGGACGTGGATGCCCGCCTGCAGGAGCAGGACGCGGCCATCGACACCCTCGCACAGGCGCAGGGCCGGGCCCTGGGGGAGCTGGGCGCGGGGGATTGCGGGGCCCTGCGCGGGGCGCGCCCCTTGCTTGCGGCCGAGGTGGACGCCGCCGAGCGCAGCGTGGACGGCCATGATGCAGAGCAGGAACGCCTGCAGCGGGAGGCGCGGTCGTTGCAGGGCGAGCTGGAGGAACAGCGCCTGCGCCGACAACAATTGACCGCCGGGGAGGAGGTGGTGACGGCCCAGACCCTGCGCACCGCCCGTGCCCGGCGCGATGCCCTCTGGGCGGGCATCCGGCGGGTCTGGGTGGAGCGCTCGGCGGCTCCCGAAGAGGCCTTCCAGGGACAGGAGACCGGCAGCGATCCGGTGCGCGCCTTCGAACAGGCCGTGGACCAGGCCGATCACCAGGCGGACCGGTTGCGGGTGGATGCCACCCGCGCCGCCGCCATCGAGGAATGCGGGGCGCGTATCGCCCGTATGGAGGCCCGGCTCGGGGAGATCGAGGCGGAGCGCCGGCAACTGCAGGCGGCCCGGGAGGCGCACCGGGAGCGTTGGGGGGCGACCCTGAACGCACGCGGTTTGCCCCCCCTGGAGCCCGCTGCCCTGCGCCAGTGGCAACAGCGCCGGGAGACGGTGCTGGAGGCCCAGGATCGGCTGGAGCGCCAGCGCGCGCAGCGGGACCGGGAGGCCGCCGCCCGGGAGGCGGCGGTGCGGGAGCTCCAGGCCGCCCTGGGGGCCCTGGGGCAGACCCCTGCCACCACGGACCTGGGGGTCCTGATCGAGGCGGCGGCGGCCTGGGAGCAGCAGGCCACTGCCCGGGAGGCCCGCCGCGAGGAACGCCGCCGCGCCGCCCGGCAACGGCAGCGGGAACGGGAATCCCTGCAGGCGGAGATGGACGAACTGCAGGCCTGCCGGGACGGCCATGCCCGTACCCTGGCCGCCTGGCACGGCCGCCTGCGCCTGCCGCAGGATGCCGCCCCGGCGGCGGTTCGGGCCCGTCTGGAGGAGCTGGACGAACTGGGGCGGCTGCAGGCGGATCTGGAGGCCCTGCGGGAGGGACGGGACCTCCAGCAGGCCCAGGTGGATGCCTTTGCGGACCGGGCCCGGGACCTGGCCCGGCTGCTGCAGGAGCCCGAACCCGAGGACCCTGAAGACCTGGCGGCCCGGCTCCGGGACCGGTTGCGCGCCGCCCAGGAGCGGGAGCAGCAGCGCCGCACCCTGGAGCAGGAGCAGGTCCGGGCGCGGGCGGATGAGGCCCGCGCCCAGGAGACCCGCCAGCGCCAGGAGGCGGTGCTGGAGTCCCTGGCGGCCGCCGCCGGGGTCCCCCTTGCGCAGCTGCCGGAGATGGAGGCCCGCGCCGCCCAGAAGCGTGCCGCCCGCGAGGAACTGCGCCGGATGCAGGCCCAGCTCTCGCGCAGTTCGGCGCGCCCCGAGGCGGATCTCAGAAAGAGCCTGGAGGGCCTGGACCTGGCGGCCATCGAATCGGAACAGGCCCGTTGCCGCGCCGACATCGAGGCCCTGGAGGCGGATGTGAAGACGGCCCGGCAGCGGGAGGAGGCGGCGCGACGTGCCCTGGAAGAGGTGGACACCTCCGGCGAGGCCGCCCGCGCCCGCGAGGCCATGGAGTCGGCGGCGGCGGGCATGGCCGCCGCCGTGCATCCCTGGATCCGCCTGCGCCTCGCCCACACCCTGCTGCAACGCGCCCTGGAACGCTTCCGGGAACGCTCCCAGGGACCCATGGTGGAGGCCGCCTCCCGCCATTTCCATCTCATGACCCACGGCCGTTACCTGCGCCTGGAGACCGACGACACCCGGGAACCGCCGGTGCTGCGGGCGGTGCGCCGGGACGACCGGCGGGTGGAGGTGGAGGCCCTGAGCGAGGGCACCCGCGACCAGCTCTACCTGGCCCTGCGCCTGGCGGCCCTGGAGCTGCACGGGGCGGGGCGAGGGGCGATGCCCCTGGTACTGGACGATGTCCTGGTGACCACGGACGACCACCGCGCCGCCCGTGTCCTGCGGGCCCTGGCGGCGTTTGCCGAAGGGGGGCAGGTCCTGCTCTTCACCCATCATCGTCATCTGCTGGATGTGGCCCGCGGGGCGGTGGACGGCGCCCGCCTGCGCATCCATGAACTGGGGCATGAGCCGAGGCATGCTTGACGCCCCTCTGGCCGCACGCCCATAATCCGATCCCTTGCAGCGCAAGTGTGCCTGCAAGACCTTGTTGATGGTGACCCGCATCGGTCCCCCCGCGACAATAAGCTGCGAACCCCGCCAGGCCCGGAAGGGAGCAACGGTAGCAGTGGACTTGGGCGCCGGGGTGTGGCTGGTGCGGGTTGCCGCCCTCTCGAGGCCGTGACGGGCCTGCCGCCTCCCTCCGCCATTCCCCGAAGACGCCCATGAGCTATCAGGTCCTGGCCCGCAAATGGCGCCCCCGCACCTTCGACGAGCTGGTGGGGCAGCCCCATGTGGTCCGCGCCCTGGTGAACGCCCTGCGGGAGCAGCGCCTGCACCATGCCTACCTCTTTACCGGCACCCGGGGTGTGGGCAAGACCACCATCGCCCGTCTCCTGGCCAAGTGCCTCAACTGCGAGACCGGCATCACCCCCGAGCCCTGCGGCCGCTGCAGCGCCTGCCGCGAGATCGACGAGGGGCGCTTCGTCGACCTGATCGAGGTGGATGCCGCCTCCCGCACCCGGGTGGAGGACACCCGCGAGCTCCTGGAGAACGTCCCCTACGCCCCTACCCGCGGGCGCTTCAAGGTCTATCTGGTGGACGAGGTGCACATGCTCTCCACCCACAGCTTCAACGCCCTGCTCAAGACCCTGGAGGAGCCGCCGGAGCATGTGAAGTTCCTGCTGGCCACCACCGATCCCCAGAAGCTGCCGGTGACGGTCCTCTCCCGCTGCCTGCAGTTCAACCTCAAGGCCATGCCCCCCGAGATGATCGCCCGGCACCTGGAAGGGGTGGTGCAACGGGAGGGGCTCTCCGCCGAGCCCGGTGCGGTGAGGCAACTGGCCCGGGCCGCTGCGGGCAGCATGCGCGATGCCCTCAGCCTGTTGGACCAGGCCATCGGCTACGGCGGCGGCAGCCTGCGCGAGGCGGAGGTGGGGGAGATGCTGGGGGTCATCTCCGGCGAGCACCTGGCCGCGATCCTCCGGGCCCTGGCCGCCGCCGACGCCCGTGCCCTCATGGATGCCGTGGCGGCCCTCTCGGCCCAGGCGCCGGATTACGGCGCGGTGCTCTCTGAACTGGTGGCGCTACTGCACCACGTGGCGGTGGTGCAGCAGGTGCCCGGTACCCTGGACACCCTGGAAGGGGATACGGACCTGTTGCGGGACCTGGCCGACACCCTGGATCCCGGCACGGTCCAGCTCTTCTATCAGATCGCCCTGGTGGGGGGGCGGGACCTGCCCCTGGCCCCGGATCCCCGGCTCGGCCTGGAGATGGTCCTGCTGCGCATGCTGGCCTTCCGCCCGGCGGATACCGAACCCACCTCTCAGTCCCGGTCCCCGGACGGGCAGGCGGTAGCGGCAGGGCCGGCGGGGCAGGGCGCGGGCCGGGGCGCCCCCCCGCAGACCCCCGGGCCGAGATCCGAGTCCACCGCCTCGGCTACGGCACCGCCCCCCGCCGCCCCGGCGGCGGACGCCCCCGCCACGGCACCCAGGGACGGGGACACCGGGCAGGGAGGGGCGCAGCCGGAGGATCCCCATGGCGGTCCCCTGGACTGGGGGCATCTGGCCGGCCGCCTGGGGCTCACGGGGCTGGCCGGGGAGTTGGCCCGGCACTGCGCCCTGATGGATCGGCAGGCGGGGGAACTGGTCCTGGGCCTGGACGCCGCCCATGGGCACCTGAACACCGAACGCTCCCGGGAGAAGCTGGAGGCGGCGGTGCGCTCCGTCCTTGGGGAGGCGTTGCGGGTGCGCATCCAGGTGGGGAAGACCCAAGGGGAGACCCCCGCGGCGCGCCAGGCCCGCCAGCGGGCGGAACGCCAGCAGGCGGCGGAGCGCGCCATCCGCGAGGATCCGGTGGTGCGCGGGGTGATGGAGACCTTCGATGCGGAACTGGTGCCCGGATCGGTGCGCCCGCGGGAGGAGGACTAGCCCCCCCGCCCCGGACGACCTGTTAAACTACGGCTTTTTTACACGAGTGAGAATACAAGGGTAGCGACATGTTGAAAGGCGGACTTGGCAACTTGATGAAGCAGGCCCAGAAGATGCAGGAGGACATGGCCAAGGCCCAGGAGGAACTGGCCGGCATGGAGGTGACCGGTTCCGCGGGTGGCGGCATGGTGAGCGTCACCATGACGGGCAAGCACGCGGTGCGCAAGGTGAGCATCGATCCCAGCCTGCTGGAGGAAGACCGGGACATGCTGGAAGACCTGATGACGGCGGCCATGAACGACGCCGTGCAGAAGGTGGAGGAGATGAGCCGCGAGCATCTCTCCAATGTCACCCAGGGCATGGGCCTGCCCCCGGGCTTCAAGATGCCGTTCTGATCCCATGGCCGCGGCGCCGCTGCTGGATCAGCTGGTGGAGGCCCTGCGCTGCCTGCCCGGGGTGGGCCCCAAGTCGGCGCAGCGCATGGCCCTCCATGTCCTGGAGCGGGACCGGCCGGGTGCCCTGCGCCTGGCCGGTGTGCTGCAGGAAGCGGCGCAGCGCATCGGACATTGCCGGGTCTGCCGCACCCTGACGGAGGCCGAGGTCTGCCCCATCTGCGCCGATCCCGGGCGCGACGGGCGGGTCATCTGCGTGGTGGAGACCCCCGCGGACGTACTGGCCATCGAGCAGGCCACGGGCTTCCGCGGCCGCTATCACGTCCTTTTGGGGCAGCTCTCGCCCCTGGACGGGATCGGCCCGGAGGAACTGGGGCTGGACCGCCTGGAGGCCCGTCTCGCCCAGGAGGGGGTCGGCGAACTGATCCTCGCCACCGGCACCACGGTGGAGGGGGAGGTGACCGCCCACTACATCGGCGAGATGGCCCGCGAGCGGGGCGTGCGCACCACTCGCATCGCCCACGGTGTGCCCCTGGGGGGCGGCCTGGAATACGTGGACCGGGGGACCCTCTCCCATGCCTTCGAGGGTCGCCGGGAGTACTGACAACGCGGCACGGCATGTGCCGCAGGCAGCGTTCTTCAGAGGAACCCCATGACGGACTGTATCTTCTGCCGCATCGCCCAGGGCGAGATCCCCTCGGACACGGTCTTCGAGGACGACGAGGTCCTGGCCTTCCGCGACCTCAATCCCCAGGCGCCGGTGCATATCCTGGTGATCCCGAAGCGCCACATTGCCACCCTCAACGACCTCTCCGCCGAGGATGCCGGGCTCGTGGGACGCCTGCACTGGGTGGCCGCACAGCTGGCGCGGCAGGAGGGGATCGCCGAGGACGGGTACCGCACCGTCATCAACTGCAACCCCGCCGGCGGGCAGTCGGTGTATCACCTGCACCTGCACCTGCTGGGCGGGCGGCAGATGGCCTGGCCCGCCGGCTGAGGCCCGCGGTGCCTTATCCCGTCTCTTCGACGAGCGCACGGTAGCTGGCGAAGCGCCGCGGACTTACCCGGCCCGATTCCAGCGCGGCGCGCACGGCGCAGCCCGGTTCCACCGTGTGGCTGCAGTCGTGGAAGCGGCAGCCGGCGGCCAGCTCCCGCAGTTCCACGAACCCCTGCAGTACCTCCCGTGGGGAGGCCGGGGGCGGGGTGAAGTCCCGCACCCCGGGGGAGTCGATGAGATCCCCCCCGGTATCCAGGCGGTAGAGGGTGGCGTTGGTGGTGGTGTGGCGGCCGCCTTCGCCGCCCATGGCCGACAGGGCCCCGATGCGGATCTCCAGGTCCGGCAGCAGGGCCTTCACCAGGGAGGATTTGCCCACCCCCGACTGCCCCAGGAGGATGCCCGTGCCCCGGGAGAGGGTCTCCCGCAGGGCCTCCAGGCCCGTGCCATCTTGGGTGCTCATCGCCAGCACGGCATAGCCCAGGTCCCGGTATTCCCGCAGCGGCTCCGGGGGGAGGCCATCCTGCAGCAGGTCGCGCTTGTTGAGGACGATGACCCCCCGGGCGGGCAACTGCTCGATGGCCACCAGGCAGCGGTCCACCAGGGACCAGTTGGGTTCCGGCTCCGGGGCGACCACCACCGCCACCTGGTCCAGGTTGGCGGCCACGCGCTTGCGTTTGCGGCTGCGGGGGTCCATGCGCTCCAGCAGGTTGTGCCGGGGCAGGATGCGCGTGACCACCCCGTGGCCCTGGGGGTCCCGGTGCCAGTGCACATGGTCGTTGCACACCGCGTGCTCCAGGCGGCGGCGGGCGGTGCAGCGGTGGATCTCTCCCGCCTCGTCCCGCACCAGCATCTGCGATCCGAAGCGGGTCACCACCCGGCCATTTTGGGGGTCGGTCATGGGGCTCCCGGGCCGATGGATGGGATGCGGCCATCGCGCCCGGGGCCCGGCCGTTTCAGTCCTGCAACAGGCGGTCCACCCGGGCGGCGCAGATGAAGTCGTTGTCCGACAGTCCGCCGATGGCGTGGGTGCTGAAATGCACCCGACAGGTATTGTACCCCACCTCCAGGTCCGGGTGATGGTCCTGGCGGTGGGCGATCCAGGCCACGGCGTTGACGAAGGCCATGGTGTGGTGGAAGTCCTCAAAGCGCAGGGTGCGGCGGAGGACGCGGCCCGCATCGTCCAGCGACCATTCGGGGTCCAGGGCCTGCAGCCGTTCCCGGGCCGCTTCCGGTTCCAGCGCTTGGGTGCCCCCCTCGCAGGGGGTGCAATGGCGGGTGTGCAGATCGGTATGCATCGGGGAACCTCCTGCGCTGCGCGCATCGAGGTGGGTGTCCGGTCCCGGACCGGAGGGCGCCTCGAAACGGATCGCCCTGTGCATGTAGACTGTTCACCGGCCCTGGCGTTCGCCGCAACCGGGCCGTCTCCCCCAACCGACAGATAAGGACCCCCATGAACCCGAATCCGGAGAACCTGGTCTGGATCGACCTGGAGATGACCGGTCTGGATCCGCAGGCGGATTACATCCTGGAGATCGCCACCATCGTTACGGACAAGGACCTGAATGTCCTGGCGGAAGGGCCGGTGATCGCGATCCACCAGAGCGAGGAGATCCTCGGCCGCATGGACGACTGGAACCACAGCACCCACGGAAGATCCGGGCTCATCGCACGCGTGCGCGAGAGCATCTACAACGAGGTGGACGCGGAACAGGCCACGCTGCGTTTCCTCAAGGAGTACGTGCCGCCGCGCACCTCCCCCATGTGCGGCAACAGCATCTGCCAGGACCGGCGCTTCCTCTACCGCTGCATGCCCGACCTGGAGGCCTTCTTCCATTACCGCAACCTGGACGTAAGCACCCTCAAGGAGCTGGCCCGCCGCTGGGCGCCGGAGGTGCTGAACCAACTCTCCAAGGGGGCCTCGCATCAGGCCCTGGAGGACATCCGCGATTCCATCGCCGAACTGCGCCACTACCGGGAGCACCTGTTCCGGCCCCGGTGACGGGGCCCTTCGGGCCCCTGCCGGCGGGTGCGGAAGGATCCGGGGCGGCCATGGCCGTGCGGCGGATCACCCGGTCCCTGCGGGATCCATCACCGTGGGCCGTCCGTCCAGGGCCGGGTCCCGTTGCGGGTAGTCGATGGTGTAGTGCAGTCCCCGGCTCTCGCGGCGGCTCAGGGCGCTGCGGATGATGATCTCCGCCACCAGCGCCAGGTTGCGCAGCTCGATCAGGTCGTTGCTGACGCGGAAGTTGCTGTAGTACTCGTGGATCTCCCCCTGCAGCAGCTCGATGCGGCGCAGGGCCCGTTGCAGGCGTTTGTCGGAGCGCACGATGCCCACGTAGTCCCACATGAAGCGGCGCAGCTCGTCCCAGTTGTGGGAGACCACCACCTCCTCGTCGGAATCGGTGACGCGGCTCTCGTCCCAGGGAGGGATCCGGGGCGCCGGCTCGGTCTGGTGCGCGCGGGCTTGGATGTCCCGGGCGGCCTCGCGGGCGAAGACCAGACATTCCAGCAGGGAGTTGCTGGCCATGCGGTTGGCCCCGTGCAGGCCGGTGTAGGCCACCTCGCCCACGGCATAGAGCCCCGGCAGGTCGGTGCGGGCCTTCAGGTCGGTCATCACCCCGCCGCAGGTGTAGTGGGCGGCGGGCACCACCGGCAGGGGATCCCGGGTGAGGTCGAAGCCGTATTCCAGGCAGCGCTCGTAGATGGTGGGGAAATGCCCCTTCACGAAATCGGCCGGTTGGTGGGAGATGTCCAGGTAGACGCATTCCACACCCAGGCGCTTCATCTCGTGGTCGATGGCCCGCGCCACCACGTCCCGGGGGGCCAGCTCGGCGCGGGGATGGAAACGGTGCATGAAGGGGGTCCCGTCCGGCAGCAGCAGGCGCCCCCCCTCACCGCGCACGGCCTCGGAGATGAGGAAGGACTTGGCCTTGGGGTGATACAGGCAGGTGGGATGGAACTGCATGAATTCCATGTTGGCCACGCGGCAGCCCGCCCGCCAGGCCATGGCGATGCCGTCGCCGGTGGCGCCGTTGGGGTTGCTGCTATAGAGATAGACCCGGCTGGCCCCGCCGCTGGCCAGGACCACGGCGGGGGCCTGGAAGATCTCCACCTCCTGGGAGTCCAGGTTGAGCACATAGGCCCCCAGGCAGCGGGGCTCGGGCAGGCCCAGCTTGCGGGTGGTGATCAGGTCCACCGCGATGTGGTTCTCGAACAGCTGGATGTTGGGGTGCCGGCGCACCTGCTCCACCAGGGTCATCTCGATGGCGCGGCCGGTGGCATCGGCGGCGTGCACCACGCGGCGGTGGCTGTGCCCCCCTTCCCGGGTCAGATGCAGCTGCACGCGGCCGTCGGGCGTGGGTTCGCGGGTGAAGGGTACGCCCAGGTCCAGCAGCCACTGGATGCTCTCGGGGCCGTGGGATACGGTCTGTTGCACCGCCGCCTCCTCGCACAGGCCGGCCCCGGCCTCCAGGGTATCGCGCACATGGGCCTGCACCGAGTCCTGCTGGTCCAGCACCGCGGAGACGCCGCCCTGGGCATAGAGGGTGCTGCCCTCGGTGATGGGCCCCTTGCTCAGGACCATGACCCGCTGCTCACGGGCCAGATGCAGGGCGAGGCTCAGTCCGGCCGCACCGCTGCCGATGATCAGGACATCCCCGCCGTGGTGGTGGGACATCTGTGCACGCTCTTGCATGGGTGTGGATTCTCCTTCTTGGGTCAGGCCGGGGGCGCCGGTCCGCGGGAGGGCCGGGATGCCGTCCGTGCCGCAAGAATCAATGGGTACGCGAAATCCCGGGGGGTCAGGGACTTGCTTGAGGCGCCTTCGGGATCTGGGTTATTTTGTCACCACTTAGCAGGGCATCCATGCAGCGCGGGGCTGCACTCCGGGACCGCTCCAAACGGGTCCTGGAGGGACCGGGAAAAGAATGATCCACGACAGGTCTCGGAGGGAAATCCCCGTGCGGGCCCTTGGCTCCGTCCAATATGCACGAACTTCACGAGGGTTTTCATGTCCATCGCAGGTAGGGTACAGGACGTGCCCCCAGGGGGGGAATGCCCGTATGGGCAATAACATCACCGACGAGGAGTTGGTCAGGCGCGTCCAGTCCGGGGACAGGAAGGCGTTCGATGTGTTGGCGCAGAAATACCAGCACAAGATCGTGCATCTGGTCTCCCGCTATGTGCACGATCCCTCCACCGCGCTGGATGTGACGCAGGAGGCCTTCGTGAAGGCCTACCGCGGCCTGGCGAACTTCCGTGGGGAGAGCGCGTTCTATACCTGGCTGTACCGGATCGCCATCAACACCGCGAAGAATCACCTGGTCTCCCAGGGCCGGCGTACGCCGGACTTCGAGGTGGACGCCCAGGACGCGGAGCAGATGGGTGGCGAATCCGCGCTCAAGGAATATGCAACCCCGGAAGGGGAACTGCTGTCCGACGAGATACGCATTGCCGTGCAGGAGGCCATCGGGGCCTTGCCGGAGGATCTGAGGACTGCCATCACCCTTCGCGAGCTGGAAGGCATGAGCTACGAAGAGATTGCACAGGCCATGGGCTGTCCCATCGGGACCGTGCGTTCGCGGATCTTCCGCGCCCGCGAGGCCATCGACCGGACCCTGCGGCCCCTGCTGGAATAAACCGGATTCCAAAAGACGCGAGAAGTCCCATGAATGCCACGAAAGAGGAACGACTCTCCGCGCTGACCGATGACGAGGCCCAGGCCTTCGAGGTCCGCCGCCTGGTGGATGAACTGGAACGGGACCCGGAGTTGCTGGCGCGATGGTCCCGCTACCACCTGATGGGGGATCTCTTGCGGGAACGAAGCGGTCCCCTGGCGCCGCCGGACTTCTCCCGACGCATTATGCAGGCCATCGAGGAGGAGGACGTGCCCCGGGCCGGGTGGTGGGTGCGCCATGGGCGCCTGGCGCGGCCCGCGGCCGGCGTGGCCATGGCGGCCGTGGTGGCCGCTGCGGTCCTGCTGGGGGTGCAGTCCCTCTCCGAGCGCCCGGGGGTCGGAGGTGCCCCCATGGCCGCCGGGGAAGGGGCAACCCCCTCCCTGGATGCGGTGGATGGGGGTGGTTTCCGGCCGGTGGCCGAGGGGCTGTCCACAGACCGCCTGCTGACCGCCTCCCCCAATGATGCGGAACGTTTCCGGTCCTCTCCCATCGAGCGGGTGGATGCCCGCATGGACAGTTATCTCCTCAATCACACCGAATCCGCCATGGCGCGGAACCTCTCGCCCTACACCCCGGCCAGCGGGAACGGGTTCGCGAGTGAATGAAAGCATCACCCAAGCCCTCCGTCTCGGACTCGGTGCCGCAGTACTGATCCACGGGGTGGCCTCCGCCGCCTCCGGTGAGACGGGAGCCCGCGCCCTGGTGGAAGGCATGGGGGCGGCGGTGGAGCGGCTCACCTACGAAGGGGTGCTGGTGGTGGGCCGGGACGGGGCCATGGAGACCCTGCACGTGGCCCATACCCATGACGACGTCCATGGTCCCCGGGAGCACCTCATGGCCCTCACCGGCGTTCCCCGGGAGGTGTTCAGGAGCCGCGATGCCGTCACCTGCCTGGCCCCGCGGGGGGTGAATCACTGCCTGCGGCCCGGTGATGCCATGCTGGGCCTGCCCGGGGTGCTGCCGTTGCATCAGGAATCCGACGAGCAGGAGGCATCGTACCGCTTCCTGCTCGACGGTACGGATCGCGTCGCCGGGCTTCCCTGCCACCAGGTGCGGATCCAACCCCTGGATCAGCTGCGTTACGGCTACGACCTGTGCATCCACGAAAAGACCAATCTGCCCCTGCGCGGTGCGCTGCTGGACGGGGAGGGAAAGGTGTTGGAGCAGTTCCTGTTCACCCGCATCGCCTTCCCCGAGAGCTTGCCGGGGGAGCGCTTCGAGCCCCCCGAAGAGGACGGGCGGTCGGTGCAGCGACTCTCCGCCGTCACCCCGAAGACCCCGTCCGGGGAAGGCCAGGATTGGCACCTGGACACGTTGCCGCCGGGATTCCGGTTGCAGGCGGCGGGGCTGCGGCGCATGGACGTGAGCCCCGAACCGGTACACCATCTGATGCTCAGCGACGGGCTGGCCACCGTATCGGTCTTCATCGCCCCCGCCGAGGGCCCGGAGTCGGAGCAGGTGCGTCTGCTGCGCTCAGGCCCCCTGCATGCGGCCTCCCTCACCCGGGACGGCCGCCAGGTGACGGTGCTGGGGGAGGTGCCCGGAGAGACGGTGCAACGCATCGCCCGCGCACTGCGTTTCTCCCAGGAGGAGAGCCCATGATCGAGGAAGACGCACGGGTCATCGCCGTGGACGAGCCCGGTTTTGCCTGGGTGGACACCCAGCGCAGGAGCGCATGCGGCGGCTGTTCCGCCTCCGGCACCTGCGGCACCGGTGCCCTGGCCCGGTTCTTCGGGGACCGCCACACCCAGGTACGGGTCCTGGACCCGGTGGGGGTGCGCCCGGGGGAGCGGGTGGTGGTGGGGATCGAGGAATCCACCCTGGTGCAGGGATCCCTCGCCGTCTATCTCCTGCCCCTGCTGACCCTCCTGGGGGGCGCCCTGCTGGCCAGTGCCCTCTGGCCCCAGGCAGGTGAGGGACCCGTGGTCGCCGGCGGGGTCCTGGGGCTGGGGGCCGGTCTCGGGCTGCTGGCCCTGTTCACCCGGCGCATCGCCCGCGACCCGCGCTATCAGCCCGTGGTATTGCGGCGCCTGGAGATCCCCGTGCAGGGGCCGGAAGGCATCCTGGCCCCCTGACCCCCGCCCCCCACTGAATCCAATCGCGAGCATCGAACCATGATCAAGACCCTGATGCGCAGAACCGCCATCCTCTGTCTGCTGGGGGCGGTGGCCCTGGCTGCCGCGCCGCTCCAGGCCCGGGACCTGCCGGACTTCGTCCCCCTGGTGGAGAAACACAGCCCGGCGGTGGTAAACATCAGCACCTCCCGCAAGGTCTCCGGACCCGAAGGTTTCGGGCATCCCCCGCTGGAACTCCCGGAAGGCCTGCCGGAGGACAGCCCCTTCGGGGATCTGTTCCGCCATTTCTTTGGGGAGGGCGGTCCCGGGGTGCCCCGGCGCGAATTCGACAGCGAGTCCCTGGGTTCCGGCTTTATCCTCTCCCGGGATGGCTATGTGGTCACCAACCACCACGTGGTCAAGGATGCCGAGGCCATCGAGGTGCGCCTGAGCGACCGGCGCACCTTCGAGGCGGAGGTGGTGGGCTCCGATCCCAAGACCGACATCGCCCTGTTGCGCATCGATGCCCGCGACCTGCCCATCCTGGAACTGGGAGATTCCCGGGATGTGAAGGTGGGGGAATGGGTGCTGGCCATCGGCTCCCCCTTCGGCTTCGATCACTCCGTCACCGCCGGCATCGTCAGCGCCAAGGGACGCAGCCTGCCCAGTGAGAGCTATGTCCCCTTCATCCAGACCGACGTGGCCATCAACCCCGGCAACTCCGGCGGGCCCCTGTTCAACCTGGACGGCGAGGTGATCGGCATCAACTCCCAGATCTACAGCCGCACCGGTGGGTTCATGGGCCTTTCCTTTGCCATCCCCGCCGAGGTGGCCCGGGATGTGGTGGACCAGATCCGGGAGAAGGGCCACGTCACCCGCGGCTGGCTGGGGGTCCTGATCCAGGAGGTCACCCGCGAACTGGCCGATTCCCTGGGGATGGACCGGCCCACAGGGGCCCTGGTGGCTCAGGTGCTCCCGGACAGCCCGGCCAAGGCCGCCGGATTGCAGGCCGGGGACGTGATCATCTCCTTTAACGGCCACGAGATCCCCCGCTCCGCCGCCCTGCCGCCGGTGGTGGGCGCGGCCCCGGTGGGCGAGGGGGCCGAGGTGGAGATCCTGCGGGACGGGGAACCCATGACCCTGGAGGTGACCATCGAGGAACTGCCCGAGGAGGAAAAGATGGCCCGGGGGCCGGCGCAGGGATCCGAACCGGCCGAGGAAGACCGTGGACTTGCCGGCGAGTTGCTGGGCATGGAGGTGGCCCCGATCCCCGCTGAGGTGCGGGAGCGCCTGGAACTGCCCGAGGGCGGGGTACTGGTCACGGACGTGACCGCGGGACCCGCCGCCCGGGCCGGGATCTTTCCCGGGGACGTGCTGCTGATGATCAACCACACCGCCCTGGAATCCCCCGATCAGCTGGAAGCGATGCTGGAAGAACTGCCTCGGGGCCGGGTGGCCCGGGTACTGGTACAGCGCGAGCGCGGCCCCATCTGGCTGCCCCTGGAGATCCCTGAGTGAGTGGTGCCCCCCTCGTGGTGACGGTGTATCACCGCGAGGGCTGCCACCTGTGCGACCGCCTCCTGGACGAGCTGCGCCCCCTGCGGGGGCGCCTGGGGTTTACATTGCGGGTCGTGGACATCGACGACGACCCCACCCTGGTGCAACGCTTCGGCCTCAAGATCCCGGTGGTAGCGGTGGAGGATGAAGTGGTGTGCTGTCACCACCTGGATGCCGAGGCCCTGGAAGATGTCCTGAACCCATGACTCCCATGGGCATGGCGGGGCCGGATGGGTCTCCTGGCAGCTAGCCTGACGTGAGGCTAAACAAAGCCGAGAAGGTACCGCTGAATCGTCTTATCTCAGAGGGGAGGGGTGGATCCCCTGTGAACGGGTACGCTTACGGAAGACCGGTCAGCTTTTGAGGGGGCAACCGGATAATTTCGCTTCGTGGGCCTTCAGTGTCTTCGCTTTAGCTTCATTTCATGGTATTTCCTATCCGCCCAACCCCCGACCTTCTTCATGAGAAAGATCAGGACCAACGCGAACAGCGTGCCGGCGATGATGGCCCAGCTCATGTCGCTCATGAGCACCTCCTTTGTGTATCCATAAGATAGCAAAATGAAAACCCCACCGCACAAGGTGCGGTAGGAGCGTCCACCGAGGTGCACCCCTCTGGCGTCCCCTGATGGATGCCTTGAAGCGCAATCGGATACTTGCCCCCTGAATTCAGGGGTAGAGGATTCAAATAATGAAAGTCAGCTATTTTAGTGATACAGATACACTGTATATTGAGTTCCGTGATCGTGATATAGCGGAGACCAAAGACCTGGATGAAAATACCATTCTTGATGTGGATTCCGGGGGCAATGTCTGCGCAATCACCTTCGAACATGCAAGCGAACGCACCGATGTGAGTCATCTTGTCGTGGAGGGCATCGCGGCATAACGCAGATGCTGATTGGCTTAGCGCGTTTACCCGCTCGCAAGCATGGACCCCCGATGCGCCACATGAAACCCAACCTGCCCACCAAGATCTGCCCGGTCTGCGGGCGGCCGTTCACCTGGCGGCGCAAGTGGGCCCGCGTGTGGGATGAGGTGCGTTATTGTTCCGAGCGTTGTCGTCGCCAGCGCGGTTCGGGCGGGAAGGGCAGGGGGATGGCATGACGGCATTGCGTCTGGTGCTGGGGGACCAGCTCAACGCCTCACACCCCTGGTTTCGCCAGCCGGATCCCGGTTGTGTGGTGGTGATGATGGAGATCCGCAGCGAGACCGATTACGTGCACCATCATGCACAAAAGGTGCTGGCCCTCTTCGCGGCCATGCGACGGTTCGCCAGGGCCCTGCGGGACGCAGGTCACCGTGTGCACTATCTGACCATCGGTGATCCGGATAACCGGCAGGATTTCGCCGCCAATCTCCAGTGGTTGGCCGCCCACTATGAGGCGACCCGATTCGAGCGCATGGAGGCCGATGAGTGGCGTGTGGAAAGGGTGCTGGACGAGGCCGCTGCCCGCATCGGCCTGCCGACCACGGTGGTGGATTCGGCCCATTTCCTGGTCGGCCGGGATGAATTGGCCCGGGTTTTCAATGAACGGGTGCCGCGTCTGGAATATTTCTATCGGGACATGCGCCGCCGCCATGGCCTGTTATTGGACGAGCACTCCAAACCGGTGGGTGGGCGCTGGAACTTCGATACCGATAACCGCGCCCGCTGGCCGGGAGACCCGCCCGCCCCGGACTGGCCCTGGGCGCCCACGGATGTCTCGGCGCTGTGGGGGGAGGTGGTCGCCGCCGGGGTGCGCACCCTGGGGGAGCCCGGTGCTGGCGCGCTGGCCTGGCCGTTGAGCCGATCCCAGGCCCGCGCAGGGCTTGAGGCGTTCGTGACCCGGGCCTTGCCGTATTTTGGGCGTTTTCAGGATGCGATGAGCCACCGGGAGCCGTTGCTGTTCCATTCGGCCCTGTCGTTTGCCCTGAACACGAAGATGCTGCATCCCCGGGAGGTCATGGATGCGGCGCTGGGGGCCTTTGAGACGGGTGCGGTGGATATCGCCGCCTGCGAGGGGTTCGTGCGCCAGATCCTCGGCTGGCGCGAATACGTGCGCGGGGTCTATTGGGGGCGTATGCCCGGGTATGCCGAGACCAATGCCCTGCAGGCCCGCCGGCCCTTGCCCCGCTGGTACTGGACCGGCGAGACCCACATGGCCTGTCTGCGCCACGCCATCGGCCAGTCCCTGCGCAGGGCCTATGCCCACCACATCCAGCGCTTGATGGTCATCGGAAATTTCGCCCTGCTGGCGGGATGTGATCCCGACGCGGTGGATGCCTGGTATCTGGGGATCTACATCGATGCCTTCCAATGGGTGGAGCTGCCCAATACCCGCGGCATGAGCCAGTACGCCGACGGTGGGGTGGTGGCGAGCAAGCCCTATGCGGCCTCGGCCGGCTACATCAAACGCCAATCCGACTACTGCAAGGGCTGCCGGTACGACCCCGGCCGCCGCCATGGTGCCGATGCCTGCCCGTTCAATGCCCTCTACTGGGATTTCATGCTCCGTCACGAGGCGGAGTTTGCTGCCCACCCGCGCATGGCCATGCCCTACCGCGCCTGGCGCCGCATGGATGCGTCGGAGCGGGAGGCCACCCTGGACCACGCCCGTCATCTGTTGGGGCGTTTGGATCTCCTTTGAGCCATTGCGCGGCGAGCCCCTGGAGGCCACCGCCCCGAAGGACGCACCCGGCCCCTGGGCCCCTGGCCCCGGAGGGCCGCTGTTCCTGCCTGCGCCGGCCCTGTACAATGCCCGCAACCCACCGCGCACCCCCGCCGCGTGCCGTCCGATTCGGGCCGCGGCGGGGGTGCGTCATTGCGAGCCGCTTTCATGAGCAGTGATCTGACCGACGTCAAGCAGAAACACATCCGGAACTTCTCGATCATCGCCCATATCGACCACGGCAAGTCCACCCTGGCGGATCGCTTCATCCAGGTGTGCGGCGGCCTCACGGACCGGGAGATGGCGGAGCAGGTTCTGGATTCCATGGATCTGGAGCGGGAGCGGGGCATCACCATCAAGGCCCAGAGCGTCTCGCTCCCCTACACCGCGCCGGACGGCCAGGTCTATCAGCTCAATTTCATCGACACCCCCGGGCACGTGGACTTCTCCTACGAGGTCTCCCGCTCCCTCTATGCCTGCGAGGGGGCCCTTCTGGTGGTGGACGCCTCCCAGGGGGTGGAGGCGCAGAGCGTGGCCAACTGCTACACCGCCATCGACCAGGGCCTGGAGGTGGTGCCGGTGCTGAACAAGATCGACCTGCCCGCCGCCGATCCCGACCGGGTCTGCCAGGAGATCGAGGAGATCATTGGCATCGAGGCCCATGACGCCCTGCGGGTGAGCGCCAAGACCGGCGAGGGGGTGCCGGAGCTGCTGGAGGCCCTGGTGCAGCGCATCCCGCCCCCGGAGGGGGATCCCGACGGACCCCTGAAGGCGCTGATCATCGACTCCTGGTTCGACAATTACCTGGGGGTGGTGGCCCTGGTGCGGGTGAAGCAGGGCTGCCTGCGCCCCAAGCAGAAGATCGTTGCCATGGCCACCGGCCGCACCCACCTGGTGGACAAGGTGGGCATCTTCACCCCCAAGCCCACCCCCTGCGAGGAGCTGTCCACGGGGCAGGTGGGGTTCGTGGTGGCCACCATCAAGGACATCAGCGGGGCCAAGGTGGGGGACACCATCACCAGCGCCGATCACCCGGCCGATGCCCCCATCCCCGGGTTCAAGGAGGTGCAGCCCCGGGTCTTTGCCGGCATCTTCCCGGTGAGCGCCGACGATTTCAACGACCTGCGCGACGCCCTGGACAAGTTGCGGCTCAACGATGCCTCCCTGCAGTACGAACCGGAGACCTCCCAGGCCCTGGGCTTCGGTTTCCGCTGCGGCTTCCTCGGCATGCTCCACATGGAGATCATCCAGGAACGCCTGGAACGGGAATACGGCCTGGATCTGATCACCACGGCGCCCACGGTCATCTACGAGGTGGAGACCACCGACGGCGAGGTGATCTCCATCCACAACCCGTCGCAGCTGCCGCCGGTGAACCAGGTGGCGGAGATCCGCGAACCCATCATCAGTGCCAGCATCCTCGTGCCCCAGGAGTACGTGGGGGCGGTGATCGGTCTGTGCACGGAAAAGCGTGGCGTGCAGACCAAGATGCACTATGTGGGTCAGCAGATCGCCCTGGGGTATGACATGCCCATGTCCGAGGTGGTGATGGACTTCTTCGACCGCCTCAAGTCGGTGAGCCGCGGCTACGCCTCCTTCGATTACGAATTCAAGCGCTTCGAGGCCTCGCCCCTGGTGAAGGTGGACATCCTCATCAACGGCGACCGGGTGGATGCCCTGTCCATCATCGTGCACCGCGACCAGTCCCAGGCTCGGGGGCGGGATCTGATCGAGCGCATGGCGGAACTGATTCCGCGGCAGATGTTCGAGGTGGCCATCCAGGCGGCCATCGGTTCCAAGATCATCGCCCGCTCCACGGTCAAGGCCCTGCGCAAGAACGTCACCGCCAAGTGCTACGGCGGCGACGCCACGCGCAAGCGCAAGCTGCTGGAGAAGCAGAAGGCCGGCAAGAAGCGCATGAAGAACATCGGCCGCGTGGAGGTACCCCAGGAGGCCTTCCTGGCGGTGCTGCAGGTGGATCACAAGAACTGAGCACCGCCCCGGGCGGTCTGGAGAAGGGGAAGACATTGGATCTGGAACTGGCACTGGTCCTGGGGACGGCGGTCACCGGCCTCATCTGGCTGGCATATGCCCTTTGGCACCGCCTGCGGTCCCCCTCCCAGGGGGCGGATGGGGTGGATGAACCGGGGCGGAAGAAGGAGCCCTGGTACGTGGAATATGCCCGCTCCTTCTTCCCGGTGCTGCTGGTGGTGCTGCTGCTGCGCAGCTTCGTGGCCGAACCGTTCCGCATCCCCTCCGGGTCCATGATGCCCACCCTTCTGGTGGGGGATTTCATCCTGGTGAACAAGTTCGCCTACGGCCTGCGCCTGCCCGTGGTGCACACCCGGATCCTGGACACGGGTCAGCCCGAACGCGGCGACGTGGCGGTGTTCCGCTTCCCCCGCCGGCCCAGCGAGGACTACATCAAGCGCATCGTGGGGCTCCCCGGGGATCGGGTGGCCTTCCGCGACAAGCGCCTGTACATCAACGGTAAGCAGGTGCCCGTGGAGATCCTGGGGCGTTACGAGGGCGATGGTGCCGGAGCGGCCATGACCGGGGCCCGGTTGCTGGAGGAACGTCTCGGGGAGGTGCATCATCGCATCCTGGAATGGCCCGAGCGTCCCTCGCCCCAGGGTGAGGTGGAGGTCCCCGAGGGGATGTATTTCGTCCTGGGAGACAACCGGGACAACAGCAACGACAGCCGGTTCTGGGGATTCGTCCCCGAAGAGAACCTGGTGGGCCGGGCCATGCTCATCTGGATGAACTGGGATCCAGTGGCGAATAAGGTGCGCCTGGAGCGGTTGGGGGATCGCATCCGATGAGGCGCGGCGGGATCGATTCCGGCATTCAGTGGCAACCTTCCTGAAGAGGTGACGGTCATGCACAGACAGAGCGGCGGCGGCATCACGCAATGGTTTCTCCTCATCGCGGTCCTCGTCCTGGTGGGGACGGTGGCCTTCCGGCTCATCCCCATCTATGCCGAGAACTGGACGGTGGTCTCCATCGTCGAGGACCTGGTGGAACGCCCCGGAGCCCGGGACAAGAACATCCGCCAGTTGCGCAGCGAGCTGGCCAAGGGCTTCCAGGTGAACTCCGTGGATTCGCTGGAGCCGGAGGTCATCTCCCTGGAGGAGAAGGAGGGTGTCCAGACCCTGCGCCTGCAGTACGAGACGCGCACCCACCTGTTGGGCAATCTGGATGCCGTGGTGGTGGTGGACCGCAGCTATCACCTTGCCCAATGAGTGCAGGACGGTTGTTTGATCTGCTCCCCGCCCCGGTGCGGGATTCCACCGAGCTGCGCCAGGCCCTGACCCATCGCAGCGCGGCGCCGCGGCACAACGAGCGCCTGGAATTTCTGGGCGACGGCGTGCTCAACTTCGTCATCGCCGCGCGGCTCTACGAGATGCGGCCCGAGGCCCCCGAGGGGGAACTCAGCCGTCTGCGGGCCGCCCTGGTGAACAAGGACAGTCTGGCGGCCATCGCCCGGGGGATGGACATGGGGGCCGCCCTCAGCCTGGGGGAGGGGGAGCGCAAGAGCGGCGGTCACCGCCGCGACTCCATCCTGGCGGACGCCCTGGAGGCGGTGATCGGCGCCGTGTACCTCCAGGAGGGATTCGAGGTGGCCCAAAGGTTCGTGCTGGACCTCTACGCCCGCCGCCTCCAGGACCTGCCCAGCGCGGAATCCCTCAAGGACCCCAAGACCCGCCTGCAGGAATGGCTGCAGCGCCGGGGCCTGGAGACGCCGGAATACCGGCTCCTGGAGGTGACGGGCAAGCCCCATGATCAGCATTTCCGCTCGGCCTGCCGCATCCCCCGGCGCGGGCTGGAGTGCGTGGGCGAGGGCAGCAGCCGGCGCCGGGCGGAGCAGGCCGCCGCCCAGAAGGCCCTGGAGACCCTGGCCGCAGATCAGGAGGAGGCATGAATATGCAGGACCAGCCTGCAGGCACCCCTCCCGAGCCGCAGGGGGGCACCCGCTGCGGCTATGTGGCCATCGTCGGCCGCCCCAATGTGGGCAAGTCCACCCTGCTCAACCACCTGGTGGGGGAGAAGATCGCCGCTGCCAGCCGCAAGGCCCAGACCACCCGCCACCGCATCCGCGGCCTGATCACCCGCGGTCCGGACCAACTGGTGCTGGTGGACACCCCCGGCATGGACCCGGACGCCCCGAAGCTGTTGGGAAAGGTGCTCAACCGCACCGCCGAGGCGGCGCTGCACGATGTGGATGCGGTGATCTTCGTGGTGGAGGCGGACCGCTGGCTGGCGGCGGACGAGGCCATGGCGCAGCTCCTGGAGGACTGCGGCCGTCCCCTGGTGCTGGTGGTGAACAAGGTGGACCGGCTCAAGGACAAGGGCCGCCTGCTGCCCTTCATCGACCGTCTGCGCCGGCGCCTGGAGTTTAGCGAGGTGGTCCCCCTGTCCGCCCTCAAGGGGATGAACGTGGAGCCGCTGGTGGAGGCCCTCATGGCCCGGCTGCCGCCGGGGCCCCATCTGTTCCCGGAGGATGAGATCACCGACCGGCCGCAGCGCTTCCGCGTCGCCGAGGTGATCCGTGAACAGCTCCTGGAGCGCCTGGGCCAGGAGGTGCCCTATGCCACCTCCGTGGACGTGGAGCGCTGGGAGGAGAAGGGGGATGTAGTGCACATCGACGCCGTCATCTGGGTGGAGCGGGAGAACCAGAAGGCCATCGTGGTGGGCAAGGGCGGGCGCATGATCAAGGCCGTGGGCATGGGCGCGCGCCACGAGCTGGAGGCCCTGCTGGAGCGCCGGGTGATGCTCAGGCTCTGGACGAAGGTGCGTGAGTCCTGGCAGGGGGACCTGGAGGGTATCCGCCGCATGGGGATCGACGTGGACCCGTGAACCGGATTCAGGGCAGCCCCGGCTATGTACTCCACGCCCGCCCTTACCGGGAGAGCAGCCAATTGCTGGAGTTGCTCACCCCGGGGGAGGGACGCATCGCGGCGGTGCTGCGGGGAGGGCGGGGCCGCGGCCGCAGCACCGCCCGTCCCTTCGTGCGCCTGGACCTGGCCTGGTCCGGCCGGGGCGAGGTGCATACCCTGAACCGCTGCGACGAGGCCGCGGTGCTGCGCCTGACGGGGGCGCGGGCGGTGTGCGGACTCTATGTGAACGAGCTGGCGATCAAGCTCCTGCCCCGGCAGCTGCCCGATCCCGGTTTCTATGCCGCCTACGAGGCGGTCCTCGCCGGCCTGGCCGATCCCGCAATGCCCCCGGAGCCCGGTCTGCGCCGCTACGAGCTGGCCCTGCTGCGGCTGCTGGGGGAGGGGCTGGATTTCATCGACCCGGCGGCCCTGGAGGCCCAGGTCACCTACGTGGTGCCCCCCCAGGGCCTGCCGCGGCCGGCGGCCCCCGGCGAGGAATCCCCCTATGCCATCGGCGGCGACAGCCTCGCCGCCCTGCTGCAGGACCGCCTGGAGGGACGCGGGCAGCGGCGGGAGGCGCAGCGCCTGTTGCGCCGCCTGCTGGAATACCACCTGGAAGGAAAACCCATCGTCTCACGCCAACTCATCGCCCGCGGGCGATTGGACCGAACATCATGAATGCCGCATCGACACCACTGCGACTCGGGGTCAACATCGACCATCTGGCCACCATCCGCCAGGCCCGGGGCACGCCCTATCCCGACCTGCGCGAGGCGGTACGCCGGGTGGAGGACGCCGGGGCCGACATGATCACCCTGCACCTGCGGGAGGATCGGCGCCATATCCAGGATGCCGATGTCTATGGCCTGCGCCCTTTGCTGCGCACCGGCATGAACCTGGAGATGGCCCCCACCGCGGAGATGCATGCCATCGCCCTGGAGGTGCGGCCCGAGGCCTGCTGCCTGGTGCCGGAGCGGCGCGAGGAACTGACCACCGAGGGCGGCCTGGATGTCCTGGGTCAGGAGGCGCATCTCAAGGCCTTCTGCGCGGAACTGGTGCGGGCGGGGATCCAGGTGTCCCTGTTCGTGGAACCGGAGCACGCCCATCTGGACGCCGCCCGGCGCATCGGGGCGCCGGTGGTGGAGCTGCATACCGGGGCCTACGCCAACGCCACCGATGCAAAGACGCGCCACGCCCTGCTGGAGAAGATCCGGGACGCCGCCCGTTATGGCCGGGCCCAGGGCCTGGTGGTCAACGCCGGTCACGGCCTGGATTACGACAATGTGGGGCCGGTGGCGGCCATCCCGGAGCTGCATGAGCTCAATATCGGCCACGCCATCGTGGCCCGGGCCCTGTTCGACGGCATCGGTGCGGCAGTGGCCGAGATGCGCGCCCGCATGGATGCGGCCCGGGCATGCGGCTGATCGGGGTGGGCACGGACCTCGTCTCCATCCCCCGGGTGGAGGCGGCCCTGGCACGGCGGGGGGAGGCCTTCGCCCGCCGCATCCTGCATCCCGAGGAGTGGGATGCCTTTTGTGCCAGCAGTGCCCCGGCGGCCCTCCTGGCGCGGCGCTTCGCCGCCAAGGAGGCGGCGGCCAAGGCCCTGGGGGTGGGCCTGGGGGCGGATATGGGGCTGCAGGATGCCCGGGTGTGCAGCGACCCCCGGGGCAAGCCCCTGCTGCGCTTGTCTGGAAAGGGTCAGGAAACGGCCCGGCGCCTGGGGGTGGTGCAGATGGAGCTCAGCCTCTCGGACGAGCGGGAATTCGCCCTGGCCTTCGTGGTCATGAGCGGCTGACCTCGGTATCCCAGGCCCGGAGCAGCCGTTGCACCTGGGTGTGCAGATCCGCCCGCAGCCCCTCCACGTCCTCCTCACCCGCCCGCAGGCTCTGTTCCAGGGCAGCAGCGGAGCGCTCCAGAGACGGCACGGCGCAATAGCGCGCCGCCCCCTTGAGGCGGTGGGCCCATTCCACCAGCTCCTCTAACGGCAGGTCCTGCCGCTGGAGCTGGTCATGGGCCGCGCGCAGATCCTTCAGCAGCAGCCGGCGCAGTTCCTCGGCCAGCTCAGGACATCCCCCGGCGGCCTGTACCGCCTGCTGCGGCTCGTGCAGGGGCCCTCCCGCCGCGTCCTTGGGGGCCCCGGGCCCATTGGCGTGGGGGGTGCTGCGGATGGCCGATCGCAGCTGCACCTGGGTGATGGGCTTGGCCAGGACCTGGTCGAACCCCATGGCCAGCAGGGATTCCCGGAATTCGGGCCGGGCATCGGCGGTGAGGGCGATGACGAAGGCCCCCGGATCCTCCTCCCGGATGGCCTGCAGGGCCTGGGGTCCGTTCTGCACCGGCATGTGCACGTCCATGAGCACGGCGTCGCAGGGTTCCTCCAGGTAGCGCATCACCGCCTCGCGCCCGTTCTCCGCCTCCTCCACGACGCCTCCGGCGCGGCGCACGAAGGTCTTGAGCAGGTGGCGGTTGACCGCGTTGTCATCGGCGATGAGGATGCGCCAGCCGTCGATGCCCGGCGGGTCGTCTGCGGGTGCCTCCGCGACTGCCGGGGGGGTCCCTGCCAGGCGCTGCTGGGTCTGGTGCAGCTGCGCCTCCAGGGTCCGCGACGAGATCATGGGGGGCATGAGCACGGCCCCCTGGCGGCGCAGGGCCGTGGTCAGGTCCTCCGGCAGATGGGAGAAGGCGGCGAGCATGAGCCGCGGGATGCGGTGGCCCTGGGTGCGCAGCAGCGTCTCCAGGCCCGGGGCGCTGTGGCATGGCCATAGCAGGGCCAGGGCGCCCTCCGGGCCCTGATCCAGGGCCTGGAACAGGCCCTCCAGGGAATCGCAGGCGCGGTGGGGTATGCCCAGGGAGCGCAGACAGGTGCTGCAGACCTCCAGGGCCTCGGCATCGTCCATCAGCAGGTACACCATCGCCACGGCGGGGGGCGACACCGGGCGGGGCGGGGTGTCGTCGGGGGCCACCGGCAGGTTGAGGTGGAAGGTGCTGCCTTCCTCCGGCCGGCTTTCCACATGGATCTCCCCCTGCAGTGCCTGCAGCAGTCCGCGGGTGATGCTCAGACCCAGGCCGGCGCCCGAGCCGCTGCGGCTGCCTTCCCGGTTCACCTGATAGAAGGGTTCGAAGATGGATTCCCGCTGATCCTCGGGGATGCCGGGGCCGAAGTCCTGCACCTCCATCTCCAGCAGCAGGGCGGGGGCGAAGGGCCGGATGCCGATGCGTACGATCACCCGGCCATTGCGGGTGAACTTGACCGCGTTGCTGAGCAGGTTGGTGAGCACCTGCTTGATGCGCATGGCATCGGAGACCAATCGCTGCGGGATGTCCGGATCCATGTACACGATCACGTCCACGGCCTGATGCGCCCCCCCCTGGCGGCACAGGCGAGCCACTTCCGCCACCAGTTGTTCCAGGTCGAATGCGGCCTTCTCCAGGGGCAGATTGCCGGATTCGATGCGGGAGATGTCCAGCAGGTCGTTCACCAGCTTGAGGGTGTCCTGGCTGGATTCATCGATGACCGCGATCCAGGTGCGGACCTGTTCGTCCAGATCGCTGCGCTGCCGCAGCAGTTCGATATAGCCTCGGATCGCCGTCAGGGGGGTGCGCAGTTCGTGGCTGATGCTGGCCAGGAACTGGGACTTGCGCCGGTTGGCCAGGTCCGCCTCGGCCCGGGCCCGGGTGAGGGCGCGGTTCTTCTCGTCGATCTCCGCCAGTTTCTCCTGCAGGCTGCGGGTGGCCTGGTTCACCCGCTCCGCCATGGAGCGCTGGGAGCGTTCGATGCTCTCGGCCATGGCGTTGATGCCCCGCTGCAGCAGGCCCAGTTCCCCGCTGACCCGCACCCGGCTGCGGGCCGACAGGTCGCCGCGGCCGATATGGCGTACGGTGGCGGCGATCCCCTCCAGGGGCCGGGACAGGTGCAGGCTCCAACGCAGCACCAGCAGCCAGGTCAGCAGCACGATGACCAGGATCAGGGCCAGGCTCTGCAGCACCCAGCGGATCTGATGCACCAGGGTGGGCTGGCTGGTGAGGCTCACGGACACGCTGCCCAGCAGCCTGGGGTCTTCCGCCAGGACCCCTTCCATGGGCTCGGGCAGGGGCAGGTCGTATTCGTCCAGGGCCGTCAGGGTGATGCGCTCCCGGAAATGGCGTACCTCGGCATCGAACAGATGGGTCGCCACCCAGGGCAGGAGCGCGTTTTCCCCATCCGGCTCCTGCAGCTCCTGGCGGTGGGTATAGACGGGGCGCCCACCCCGGTCGCGGATGATCACCTCCACCACATCGGGCTGGGCCCGAGCCTTGGAGGTGACCGCCTCCAGATACTGGCGGTTGCCGGAGATGACGCCGTATTCGGCGGCCGGGGCGAGGAAGGCCACGAGCATGTGGCCCCGCTCCATCATCTGTGCCTCCAGTTCCCGCACCTTGACCCCCGTCCAGTAGATCGTCAGGGCCATCGCCACCGCCAGGGTGGGCAGGAGGGCCAGGGCCAGGATGCGATAGCGGATGCGCCCCTGCATCAGGGCCGCTCCACGTGGATGCGCAGGGCCCGGGCCACCTGCTCGTTGACGGCCACCACCTGCTCTTGGGTGTGTTGGCGGGTGCCGCCCCAGTCCGCCGGGGGGTGGCGGATGAGGTGCGCGGCCTCGGTCCCCAGGCGCTGCGGCGGGGCGTGGATGGACAAAAGGGCACCGGCCCGCAGCAGGGCCTCGGAATGGCCGATGAGGGGGGTCCCCTGTCGGTAGGTGGTCATCATGATGCTGACGATGGTGCGCGGGTTGTAGATGTGGCGGTCGGGGAGGGTGAGGATGGCATCGGCCTGGCGTGCGGCGCGGGTGAAGGTGTCCACCAGATCGGCCTCCCCGTGGCTGACCAGGCGCACCACCTCGGCGGGATCATCCGCCCCCTGTGCGGCGAAGGGGCCCTGGGCGCTTTGCACGATGGCGAAGCGCTCCATGCCGGCCAGGTGGCGACGGGTGAGGGCGATGCGCTGCTCCAGGGGGATGTCCATGTAGACGGCGGCGTAACGCTGGGGGTCCGGGACCTGCGCCATGATCCGGTCGTAGGCCTCCCGGGGGATGGTGATGCTCAGGACCCGGGCCCGGGAGACCCGTTCCGCGGCGTGTTGCAGGGCGCGGGTGCCGGAGGTCACCACCAGGCAGCAGGGGCAGTCGGTGCTCTGCACCCAGGGGGCGGCATCGGGACCGCCCAGGGCGGTGTAGACCAGGGGGATGTCCTGGGGCAGACGGCTGCGCAGTCCCTGGAAGACCTCCTGGTGCAGGCGCGTGTCGTCGCTGGCCAAAAAGAGGATCCGCTGGAATGCCTCGCAGGGGGCAATGGCTTCCCCGGCCCGGGTGGGTGGGCTGAAGAGGCAGAAGGCCGCCGTAAGGAACAGGGCGAACCAGGCTTTCCGTGTCTGCGTCATCTCTATCCGTGTCGGGCTTCCCGGGGTGGGTGAAGGGGCGGTCCGTGTCCGCCGATCATGCCCTGGAAACCGCTTCCTGCACAGGGGACCTTGGGGGCCGCGGTGGGCACCCGCGGGGTTCTGGGGTTGGGAGGTGAGCCGCTGCGGGCATGGCGGGATCAGAATTCCATGGACAGGCTGACATAGCCTTCGGTTCCCCGGCGGTTGGCCGGGGGCAGGGAGGCCGGGGTGCGGGTGTCGTATCCCGAGGCCAGTACGTCGGTGAGGGACAAGGCCAGGTGGGTTTCGGGGCCCAGGCGGCGGCGCAGGTGCAGGTCCAGGAATCCGTCCCCGGCATCGGTGGCGGGGCCGCGGGAATCGTCCACCCAGCGGATGTTTCCATAGTGGTAATACTCCGCCGACAGCCGCCAGGGACCGGGCAGGTGGTAGCGCATCCCCAGGTGGAGGATGTGTCCCGGTACCGAGTCGGCCTGGCGCCGGGCCTCGGGGTCTTGGGGGTTGGCGTCCAGGAGGGAGAGCCCGCCGCGCAGGCGCAGGTCTGCCCAGGGGCGATAGTCCAGGGCGCCCTCGACACCGCTTAGGTCCATGTCGCCGGCGTTGCGGAAGTAGCCATCGGTGCCGATGCGGTAGTAGGCGGCGTCGTAGGGGATCTGGATCAGGTCGCTGAAGCGGTCCCGGAAGAGCTTGACATCGCTGACCAGGCGCCCCCCGAGCCACTGGCCGTGATAGCCCAGTTCGAAGGACTGGATCTCCTCCGGTTCCAGGTCCACGCCGGACATGGGGGGTGGGGCCAGGCGCTCGTTGAAGCGTTTCTCCACCTGGCTGGGGCTGCGCAGGGCGCGGCTGGCCACCAGGCGCAGGCTGTGCTGTGCATCGGGCATGTAGACCAGGGCCAGCCGGGGCATGAGATCGCTGCCGCTGAGCTCGTTGGACTCGTACATGCCGCCCAGATGGACCAGCCAGCGCCGGTCCGGGGACCATTCCAGGTTGGCGAACAGGCGGTAGACATGGTCCCGCACCCAGCGGTCATGGCCCAGGTAGGCCTGGCTGCGGGAGGCGTCCAGGCGGGCGCCGCCCCCCCAGACCATGCGCAGGCCGTCCCGGAGCTGGAGGTGGGATTCCACCTCCAGGTCGTGGCGGCGGGAATGGACGTCCCGCTCCACTGGGCAGCAGGGATCCAGGGCGTAACCGTCATGCAGATTGAGGAAATTGAGGTAGTACTGCACCTTGAGCAGGGCATCGGGATTGCGGTTGTCCTGCAGGGTCAGGTGCAGGTGCCCGGAGTCCTGGGTGAATCCGCCCTCGGGATACTCGGGGGTGGTGGCGGAACCAAAGCCGTTGTCCAGATAGGTGAGCCCTAACTGCGTGGTGAGGGTGACCCCCGAGGCCAGGTCCCAGTCGAAGCGCCCGCGCAGGGCGGTGTTGTCCCGGGGATCGTGGTTGCCGGTGAAGCCCTCGTCCTCCCGGTGATACACCGACAGGCGATAGGCACTTTGCTGCGTGGTGCCGCCATGGCGCAGGTAGAGGTCCCGGATGCCGTTGCTGCCCAGGCGGGTGACCACCTGCTCCCCCCGGGTCTCCCCCGGATGTCGGGTGATGATGTTGATGATGGCGAGAAAGGAGTTGGATCCATAGGCGGCGGCATTGGGGCCGCGGATCACCTCGATGCGCTCGATCTCCTGCGGGGGCAGGGCAAGACTCAGCCATTGCACCCCGCCGCTGGTGGGGTTGTAGATGGAACGGCCGTCCACCAGCACCTGCACCTGGCGCACGAACTGCTCCGCCAGGGCGTGGTAGGTGACGATGGGCCGGTTGCCGTTTTCCCGTCCCACGATGAAACCCGGGACCTGACGCAGGATGTCGGCCAGGTTGCGCGCCTCGCTCTGTTCCAGCCATTCCCGGTCGATGACCGTCACCGAGGCGGGGGCCTCCTGCAGGGGCTGCTGCAGCCGCGTGGCGGTGAGGGCCACGGGCAGGTCCATGAAATAGTCCTGCTCCGTGGGCCAGTCCTCCTGGGCCATGGCGGGGTGGAGGCAGGCACCCGCCAGCAGCAGGCCGGCGAGGGCGGTGGTGCCACGGGGGTACAGGGGTTGGATCATGCGGGCAAGGGCCATGTCGTTCCCGGTGGGGAGTTTGAGACACCGTTCTCATTATGCCATCGGAGCGTTTCCTGTGGGCCGGGTGTGCCGGATCGGTTTCCGGCCTCCTTGCCCAGGTTCGAAACGTGTGTCCCGAGTCTATATACTAGATGACACATCAAAATGCCGCGCTCTGGTGCAGCCCCGCTCCCGAATCCCCGCCGGCCCTGAGGCAGATGCAGATGGCCTATCCCACCCTGGAAGATTTTGTCGGCAATACCCCGCTGGTGCGCCTCGTGCGCCTGCCCGTGGGGAACGGCAATACCCTCCTCGTAAAGCTGGAGGGGAACAACCCCGCGGGATCGGTGAAGGACCGGGCGGCGGTGCACATGATCCGTCAGGCCGAGGCGCGGGGCGAGATCCGACCCGGGGACACCCTCATCGAGGCCACCAGCGGCAATACCGGCATCGCCCTGGCCATGGCGGCGGCCATCCGCGGCTATCGCATGGTGCTGATCATGCCCGAGAACATGAGCGCCGAGCGCCGTGCCTCCATGAAGGCCTTCGGTGCCGAACTGGTTTTGGTGGGTCGGGACGAGGGCATGGAGGGTGCCCGGGACCGGGCCCTGGCCATGGAACGGGAGGGCCGGGGACGGGTGCTGGATCAGTTCGCCAACCCGGACAACCCGGGTGCCCACTACGCCACCACGGGCCCGGAGATCTGGCGCGACACCGGTGGTGCCGTGACCCATTTCGTCAGCGCCATGGGGACCACCGGCACCATCATGGGGGTGTCCCGCTACCTCAAGGAACGCAATCCCCAGGTGCGCATCGTCGGTGTGCAGCCCGGGGAGGGGTCCAGCATCCCCGGCATCCGCCGCTGGCCCCAGGCCTACCTGCCGCGCATCTATGAACCCCAGCGCGTGGACTCCGTGCTGGAGGTGAGCCAGGGCGAGGCGGAGGAGACCATGCGCGCCCTGGCGGCGCGGGAGGGCATCTTCGCCGGGGTGTCCTCCGGCGGGGCCGTGGCGGTGGCCCTGCGTCTGGCCCGGGAATTGAGCGATGCCGTCATCGTGGCCATCGTCTGCGACCGTGGGGACCGCTACATCTCCACCGGTGTCTTCCCGGCATGAGCCTGGCCCTGAGCGAACCGGTGATGGTCTTCGATATCGAGACCATCCCCGACATCGAGGGCGGCCGGCGCATCCACGGCATGGCGGACCTGGACGACGCCGGGGTGGCCAAGGCCCTGTCGCAGCTGCGGATACAGAAGACCGGCAGTGACTTCCTGGCCCATCACCTGCACCGGGTGGTGGCCATCTCCGTGGTCCTGGCCACCCGCGACCAGCTCAAGGTATGGTCCCTGGGGACGCCCGAGTCCGGGGAGGCGGAACTGGTGGGGCGTTTCTTCGAGGGCATCGAGCGCTACAGTCCCGTGCTGGTGAGCTGGAACGGCGGCGGCTTCGACCTGCCGGTGCTGCACTACCGCGCCCTGGTCCATGGGGTGTCCGCCCCGCGTTACTGGGACGTGGGTGATGAGGACCGGGCCTTTCGCTATAACAACTACCTCTCCCGCTTCCATTGGCGTCACGTGGACCTCATGGATGTCCTGGCGGGATACCAGATGCGGGCCAACGCCCCCCTGGATGAGGTGGCCACCCTGCTGGGCTTCCCGGGCAAGATGGGCATGAGCGGCGCCGGTGTCTGGGACGCCTGGCAGGGCGGGGATATCCAGGGCATCCGCAATTACTGCGAGACGGATGTGCTCAACACCTACCTGGTGTTCCTGCGCTTCGAGCGCCTGCGCGGGCGTCTGAGCCCCGAGGGCCTGGCCCGGGAGGAGGCGCGTCTGGCGCAAATGCTGGCCCAGGCCGAAGGGGCGCATCTGCAGGACTTTCTCGCCGCCTGGCAGGGCGCGCCCGAGACGGATTGATCCGGGGCGCGCCCCGGCGCCGCACCATCCGCAACCCATGGCAACCGAAACCCTTTCCATGACCGATTCCCCGCAGACCCCGTCCCCCGATGGGGCCATCCGCACCCGTATCGATTCCCTGACCCATGAGGGCCGCGGCGTGGCCCATGTGGAGGGCAAGGCGGTGTTCATCGACGGCGTCCTGCCGGGGGAGGTGGTGACCTTTCGTCCCCTGCGCCGGCGGCGCCGTTATGACGAGGGTCGGGTGGAGGCCGTGCTGGAGCCCTCGCCTGATCGGGTGGACCCCCGTTGCCCCCATTTCGGGGTCTGCGGCGGTTGTGTGCTACAGCACATGGATCCCCGGGCCCAGATCCAGGCCAAGGGGCAGGTGCTCATGGACAACCTGGCCCGCATCGGCGAGGTGACCCCCCGGAGGGTGCTGCCGGCCCTCACCGGGCCCGCCTGGGGCTACCGGCGCAAGGCGCGGCTGGGGGTGAAGCATGTCCCCAAGAAGGGGGGCGTGCTGGTGGGCTTTCGCGAGCGGGGCAGCCCCTACCTGGCGGTGCTGGAGACCTGTCCCGTGCTGCATCCGGCGGTGGGGGAGCGCATCCTGGCGCTGTGTGAACTGCTGACGGGGCTGCGGGCCCGGGACCGCATCCCCCAGATCGAGGTGGGGGTGTCCGATGACGACCAGGTGGCCCTGGTGTTCCGCCATCTGGATCCCCTGGGAGAGGCGGACCGGGAGCGGTTGCGGGCCTTCGCCGAGGAGACGGGCCTGCAGGTCTGGCTGCAGCCCAAGGGTCCCCAGAGCATCCATCCCCTGTGGCCCCTGGAGCCTGCCGAGCTGTGCTTCGCCCATCCGGATGAAGGTCTGGAGATCCCCTTCTCGCCGGTGGATTTTATCCAGGTGAACCGGGACGTGAACCGCAAGATGGTGCCCCAGGCCCTGGAGTTGCTGCAGGTGGAGGCGGATCATCAGGTGCTGGACCTATTCTGCGGCCTGGGTAACTTCACCCTGCCCCTGGCCCGGCGCGCGGCCCGGGTCACCGGCGTGGAGGGGGATGCCGCCATGGTGGAACGGGCGCGGGCCAATGCGGTCCGAAACGGTATCGGCAACACCCGCTATTTTGCCGCCGACCTGGCGGCCGATGTGAGCGATGCGCCCTGGCTGCAGGGTCCGGTGGACCGGGTGCTGCTGGATCCGCCGCGTTCCGGGGCGCGGGAGATGCTGGCGCCGCTGGCCCGGTTGGGTCCACAGCGCATGGTCTACGTCTCCTGCAACCCGGCCACCCTGGCCCGGGATGCGGGGGAACTGGTGCACCGTCACGGCTACCATCTGGAGGCCGCCGGGGTGATGGATATGTTCCCCCATACCGCCCATGTGGAGTCCATGGCGGTCTTCACCCGGGATTGAAGGCGGGGTCAGGGATCACAGTCCGGGCTCCCGCGGTGGCCTGGGGTGCGGTTGTGCGACGGGGGCTTCTGCAGCGGGACGCCGTGAATCCCTCCCTGGAGGCTTGACGACCGCATCCCTGCGGTCGACACCCGCTGCAAAACCCCACGCCGCACGAAAGAACGGCCCCGTCCCCTGGGGCACGGAACGGAACGAGACCCCGCCGAGCGCCCGGGATCGGCTTTGCTCCCGGCTTCGGCCATCCCGAAGTCCCCCTTCACCCTTGGACGGAGGTCCCCGCCATGATCGACACCACCACCCTGGTCCTGGGCAAGGGCCTGCTCACCGCCGGTGTCCTTTTGGGGTTCTGTGCCTGGCAGATCGTGGCCGTGCGCCGCGCCCTGCGGGAACGGCGCCGCCGCCCTCCCTCCGACCGCGGTCAGGGGCACCGGGATTGATCCGGGGCACCCTTCCCGGCGCCCTGCTGGGGCGCCGGGGTCGACCACGGCCTACAGGTCCCGCAGCAGCTCGTTGATGCCCACCTTGGAGCGGGTCTTCTCGTCCACCTTCTTCACGATGACGGCGCAGTAGAGGCTGTACTTGCCGTCCTTGGAGGGCAAGTTGCCGGAGACCACCACCGAGCCGGCGGGGATGCGGCCGTAGAGGATCTCGTCCCGCTCGCGGTCGTAGATGCGGGTGCTCTGGCCCAGGTAGACCCCCATGGAGATCACCGAGCCCTCCTCCACGATCACCCCCTCCACCACCTCGGAGCGGGCGCCGATGAAGCAGTTGTCCTCGATGATGGTGGGGGCCGCCTGCAGGGGCTCCAGCACACCGCCGATGCCCACGCCGCCGGAGAGGTGTACGTTCTTGCCGATCTGGGCGCAGGAACCCACCGTGGCCCAGGTGTCCACCATGGTGCCGGCGTCCACGTAGGCGCCGATGTTCACGTAGGAGGGCATGAGCACCACCCCGGGGGCGATGTAGGACCCCTTGCGGGCGGTGGCCGGGGGCACCACGCGCACACCGCCTTCGCGCAGCTCGCGGGAGTTCACGTCGGCCCACTTGGCCTCCACCTTGTCGTAGTAGTTGGTGAAGCCGCCCTTGATGCACTGGTTGTCATTGAGTCGGAAGGAGAGCAGCACCGCCTTCTTCAGCCATTCATTGACCACCCACTGGCCGTCCCGCTTCTCCGCCACCCGGGCGGTGCCCCGGTCCAGCATGTCGATGGCCTCGTGGACGGCGTCCCGCAGCCTGGGGTCGGCGTCGCGGGGGGTGATCTCGCTGCGGTGCTCGAAGGCGTCTTCGATCAGGGTCTGGATATCGCTCATGGTGTGTTTCTCCAGGGAGGGTGAAAGGGATTCGGGTCAGGCCCCGGCCTGCAGGAAACGCCGCATGCGCTGCGCCGCCTCGACGCAGTCCTCCAGGGGGGCCACCAGGGCCATGCGCACCCGGCCGCGCCCGGGGTTGCCGCCAGGGGTCTCGCGGGAGAGGTAGCTGCCGGGCAACACGGTGACATGCTCGCGGGCGAACAGGTCCCGTGCGAAATCGGTATCGTCCCCGGGCACGGGGGCCCAGAGGTAGAAACCGGCGGCGGGGCGCTGCAGCTCCAGCACCCCGTCCAGGATCTCCAGCACCGCCCGGAACTTGCGGTCGTACAGGGCCTGATTCTCCACCACGTGGGCCTCGTCCCGCCAGGCGGCGATGCTGGCGGCCTGGGCCGGGGGCGCCATGGCGCAGCCGTGGTAGGTGCGGTAGCGGTGAAAGGCCTCCACCAGGCGGGCATCCCCGGCCACGAAGCCCGAGCGCAGACCGGGCAGGTTGGAGCGCTTGGACAGGCTGTGGAAGACCAGTACCCGCTCAAAACCATCGTACCCGGCCCGGAGGGCCGCCCCCAGCATCCCCGGGGGCGGGGTCCCGTCCCGGGGGTGGATCTCCGAATAGCACTCGTCGGCGGCGATGACAAAGTCATGCCGGTGGGCCCGCTCCAACAGGCGCACCAGGGCCGCCTCGTCCATCACGGCCCCGCTGGGATTGCCCGGGTTGCACAGGTACAGCAGCTGGCAGCGGTCCCAGAGCTCTGGATCCACCGCGTCGGGGTCGGGCAAAAAGCCGTTGTCCGCCGTCAGGTCCATGAAGGCGGGGCGGGCCCCCGCCAGCAGCGCGGCCCCCTCATAGATCTGATAGAAGGGATTGGGCATGAGCACCCGGGGATCCGGCCGGTTGCGGTCCACCACGCACTGGGCCAGGGCAAAGAGGGCCTCCCGGGTGCCGTTCACCGGCAGCACGTGGCGCCCTGGGTCCAGGGCCGTCTGGGGCAGGTGAAAGCGCCGGGTGGCCCAGGCGGCGATGGCCTCCCGCAGGGCCTCCTCGCCCCGGGTGACGGGATAGCGGGAGAGCCCGTCCAGGGCCCCCTGCAGGGCCTGCACCGCCACCTGCGGGGCCGGATGACGGGGCTCGCCGATGGACAGGGGGATATGCTCCAGCTCCGCCGGCGGGGTGATCCCGGCCTTGAGGGCGGCCAGGCGCTGGAAGGGGTAGGGCTGGAGGCGGTCCAGGTCGGGGTTCAGGATCATGGGGATGCGACCGTGCAAAAGGCCCGAGAGTATACGCCAGGGCCAGGGCCGCCGGGGAAGGGCGGGCCCGGATTCATGCCCCTTCGCCGCCGGGGGGATCCAGGGCCTCCCGCAGGCGCGCGGCGATCCTTGCCTGGTCCTGCGGGTCCTGGATGGGGGTGTCGTCCAGGTGGGTGATATAGAAGATGTCGTCGGCCTGTTCCCCGGCGGTGGCGATCTTGGCGTTGTGCACCTTCACGCGGCAGTCGGTGAGGATGATGCCGATGCGGGAGAGCAGCCCGGGGCGGTCCGCGGTGGTGACCGCGAGCACCGTGCGCTGGTGGTGGGGTCGGGGAGCGAAGCTCACCTCCGTGGGCACGTCGAAGTGCTTGAGCCGCCGCGGGGTGTTGCGGCGCACCGCGCCGGGACGCCGGTCGGGTTCCTTCAGGCGTTCCTTGAGCAGACGGCCGATCTCCTGCACGCGGTAGTCCTGGGTGATGGGCTGGCCGCTGTCCTCCAGCACCAGGAAGGTGTCCAGGGTGCGGCCGCTGGCGGTGGTGATGATGCGCGCATCCACGATGTCCAGCCCCAGCTGGGTGAGGGCGGTGGCGGTGAGGGCGAACAGGTGGGGATGGTCCTCGGTGTAGAGGAAGATCTCCGTGCTGCCCCGGGCCGTCTCCTGGCGCACCTGCACCACGGGCAGGTCCTCCTCGTCCGCCTCCAGGATGGCGCGGGTGTGCCAGGCGATCTCGTCCGCCGAGTGGCGCAGGAAGTAGTCGCTGTCGAAATCGTTCCAGACGGCAAGCACCGTGGCCTTGTCCAGACCCCGTTCCTTCAGCATCCCCAGGGCCTGGTTCTGCGCCTCCGCTACCATCTCCTCCTGGTCCGGGGGGTTGTCCAGGCCGCGGCGCAGCATGCGCCGGGTGGCGGTGTAGAGGCTCTCCAGCAGGGAGTTCTTCCAGGAGTTCCACAGCTGGGGGTTGGTGCCGCGGATGTCCGCCACGGTGAGCAGGTAGAGGTAGTTCAGGCGCATGAGGTTGCCCACCCGGGCGGCGAATTCCATGACCACCTCCGGGTCGGAGGTGTCCCGACGCTGGGCCGTGAGGGAGAGCAGCAGGTGGGAACGCACCAGCCAGGCCACCAGATTGGCGTCGAAGGGGGGCAGGCCGTGGTGCAGGCAGAAGGCGCGGGCTTCCTCGGCCCCCAGCTCGGAGTGGTCGCCGCCGCGCCCCTTGGCGATGTCGTGGAACAGCCCCGCCAGGTAGAGCAGCTCCGGCTTGGGGATGCGGCGGAAGATGCGCGAGCACTCGGGCAGTTCGTCCGCGTGCTCGGGATCGGCCATGCGCCGCAGGTTGCGGATCACCACCAGGGTGTGCTCGTCCACGGTGTAGACATGGAACAGGTCATACTGCATGCGCCCCACGATCAGGCCAAAGGCCGGGATGTAGGCGGCGAGCACGCCATAGCGGTTCATGCGCCGCAGCTGATGGGTGACCCCCCGGGGCTGGCGCAGGATCTCCATGAACAGGGTGCGGCAGGCCAGGTCGTTACGGAAACGGTCGTCGATGAGATGGCGTTGGGCGCGGATCTCGCGGATGGTGGAGGCGCGGATCCCCTGCAGGTCGGGGTGTTGCTGCAGCAGCAGGAAGGCCTCCAGCAGGGCGGGTGGATACTGGCGGAAGACCCCGGGGTGGGTGATCTCCAGAAACCCCCGCCGCGCCTGGAAGCGGCGGTTGATGGGGATTACCTCGTCGCCGTCGTCCTCCAGCAGGATGGCCTCGCGAAAGTGCTGCAGCAGCATCTCGTTGAGCCGCTCCAGCCCCATAACCGTGCGGAAGTAGACCTGCATGAACTGCTCCACCGCCAGGTTGTGGTCCGCGTCGCAAAAGCCCAGCAGATGGGCGAGGCGGCGCTGGTGGTCGAACAGCAGCCGGTCCTCCTTGCGTCCGGCCAGCAGGTGCAGGGCGAAACGCACGCGCCACAGGAAGTCGCGCCCTTCCATCAGGTCGCGGCACTCGTTCTCGGTGAGGAAGCCGTGGTCCACCAGTTCCTCCAGGTCACCGGAGCCGAAGTGGCGGCGGGTGACCCAGGCGATCATCTGGATGTCCCGCAGTCCGCCGGGGCTCTCCTTGAGGTTGGGCTCCAGGCGGTAGGCGGTCTCCCCGAAACGGATGTGCCGGGCCTGCTGTTCCTCCAGCTTGGCGGCGAAGAAGGCCCGGCTGTTCCACATGCGTTCCGGCGCGATATGCGCCCCGAGATCGGCGAACAGGGCATCGGGCCCGGCCAGGGGGCGGTATTCCAGGAGGTTGGTGGCCACGGTGATGTCCCGCTCGGCCTCGCGGGTGCAGTCCTCCAGGCTGCGCACGCTGTGGCCCACCTCCAGGCCGATGTCCCAGAGGAAGGTGAGCAGGTCCACCAGGGCCTCCTCGGTGGCGGCGGGCAGGTCGCCGTCGCGGTAGAGGATGAGGATGTCGATGTCCGAACCCGGGTGCAACTCGCCGCGGCCGTAACCGCCCACGGCGGCCAGGCCCAGTTCCGGCTGAGCGCCCAGACCCAGGGTCGACCAGGCCTCCACCAGCAGGCGGTCCACGACGGCGGCCCGCCCCCGCACCAGGTCCTCCACCGGGCAGCCGGCCTCGAAGGCGGAGCGCAGGGCCGCTTGCACCCGTTCCAGGACCTGGATGAAGGCATGGCGGTCCGGCGTGGGCGTGGCCTTGAGGGCCGCCTCCCGCGCGGGCCAGTCCAGGCGCTGCGCCAGCACCCGGGGGAGGGGGATCAAGTGGGGCATGGCATCAGCCGGGGCGCTCGTCGCACCGCAGGGTGAGGATCTCGTAGCCGTCCTCGGTCACCACCAGGGTGTGTTCCCACTGGGCCGACAGGCTGTGGTCCTTGGTCACCACGGTCCAGCCATCCGCCAGCACCTTGGTATGGCGCTTGCCCAGGTTGACCATGGGCTCGATGGTGAAGGTCATCCCCGGGCGCAGTTCCAGGCCCTCCCCGGGCTTGCCGAAGTGCAGCACCTGCGGGTCCTCGTGGAACTTGCGGCCGATGCCGTGGCCACAGTATTCGCGTACCACGCTGCAGCGCTGGGCCTCCACGTAGGTCTGGATGGCGTGGCCGATGTCCCCCAGGCGCACCCCGGGGGCCACCTCGCGGATGCCGCGCCACAGGGCCTCGTGGGCCACCTCCACCACGCGGCGCGCCTTCACCGAAGGCTTGCCCACCATGAACATGCGGCTGGTGTCGCCATGATAGCCCTCGTGGATCACGGTGATGTCGATATTGAGGATGTCCCCGTCCTTGAGCTGCCGTTCCCCGGGGATGCCATGGCACACCTGATGGTTGAGGGAGGTGCAGATGGATCGCGGGAAGCCGCGGTAGTTTAGGGGGGCGGGGGTGGCCTTCTGCACGTTCACGATGTGATCGTGGCAGAGGCGGTCCAGTTCATCCGTGGTGACCCCCACGCGCACGTGGGGCTCGATCATCTCCAGGACTTCGGCGGCCATGCGGCCGGCCACGCGCATCTTCTCGATCTCTTCGGGGGTCTTGATGGTTACGGACATCGTCGGGGTGGGATCCTTCGGTGAGGCGCCGGCAGGGTGGGTGTACGGGCCCGGCGCGCCGCGCTATGCATTTGTTGTGAAAGACCGTTTATGGTATAAAGCGCCCGCGCTCCATGCAAATCGCAGGACCGGAGTGCCCACGCTTGATCCAAGAATCCACACATGCGCCGACACGTACAGCTGGGTGCCCCCAGCGGGTTGCTGTGCGGGGCGCATGGAGGCTCAACCCTACACAACAGGAGAATCCTCATGGCCAACGTGACCATGCGTCAGATGCTCGAGGCCGGTGTCCATTTCGGCCACCAGACCCGGTACTGGAACCCGAAGATGGAACCCTACATCTTCGGCCACCGCAACAAGATCCACATCATCAACCTCGAGAAGACGCTCCCCTGCTTCAACGATGCGATGAACTACCTGGGCAAGATGGCCGCCAATGGCGGTAGCATCCTGTTCGTGGGTACCAAGCGTTCCGCCCGGGACCAGGTGGTGGAGCACGCCAAGCGCTGCAAGATGCCCTACGTGAACCAGCGCTGGCTGGGGGGCATGCTCACCAACTTCAAGACGGTGCGCCAGTCCATCCGCCGCCTCAAGGACCTGGAGGCCATGCAGGAGGACGGCACCCTCAACCGCCTGGCCAAGAAGGAGGCCATGATGCGGGTGCGCGAGATGGAGAAGCTGGAGCGCAGCCTCGGGGGTATCAAGGACATGCCCGGCCTGCCGGACGTGATGTTCGTGATCGACGTGGGCCATGAGCGCATCGCCATCAGCGAGGCGCGCAAGCTGGGTATCCCGGTGGTGGCCGTGGTGGACAGCAACAATTCCCCGGACGGCGTGGATTACGTCATCCCCGGCAACGACGATGCCATGCGCGCCATCCAGCTGTACCTGACGGCCGCCGCCGACGCCATCAACGAGGGCCGTAACGTGGCCCGCGCCGGCTCGGCCGACGAGTTCGTGGAGGTGGAGGAGGGCGCGGCCCCGGCACCCGCCGGTGAGGCCGCTGCCCCCGCCGCCCAGTCCTAAGGCGCGGCCCAGCCGAATCCCCCGCCGCGCCGGGGCATCCGGGCGCGGCGGGGAAACCGAACATTCAGGAGTGATTTTCCAATGCAGATTTCCGCATCCATGGTCAAAGAACTGCGCGAGATCACCGGCGCAGGCATGATGGAATGCAAGAAGGCCCTCACCGCCGCCGGCGGGGATATGGACGCCGCCATCGAGCAGATGCGCAAGTCCGGCGCCGCCAAGGCGGTGAAGAAGGCGGACCGGGTGGCCGCCGAGGGTCGCATCGTGGTGTCCGCCTCCGGGGACGGCCACCGCGCCGCCATCGTCGAGGTGAACTGCGAGACCGACTTCGTGGCCAAGGATGAAAACTTCCAGGCCTTCAGCCAGCAGGTGGCGGACCAGGTGCTGGCCCATGAGCCGGCGGACGTGGACGCCCTCATGGCCCTGGCCGGCGAGGAGGGCAGCCTGGAGGAGACCCGGGCCGCGCTGGTGGCCAAGATCGGTGAGAATGTCCAGGTGCGCCGTTTCGAGCTGGTGGGCGGTGCCGACAGTGTCCTCGGCCACTATCTGCACGGTGCCCGCATCGGCGTGGTGGTGGAGCTGGAAGGGGGCGACGAATCCCTGGCCCGCGACCTGGCCATGCACATCGCCGCCAGCCATCCGGTGTGCGTGGACGAGACCCAGGTGCCCCAGGAGCTGCTGGAGAAGGAGAAGGCCATCTTCCGCTCCCAGGCGGAGGAGAGCGGCAAGCCCGCCGAGATCATCGAGAAGATGATCAGCGGCCGCATCAAGAAGTACCTGAGCGAGATCACCCTGGTGGGCCAGCCCTTCGTCAAGGACCCGGACCAGGCCGTGGGCAAGCTCCTTGAACAGGCCGGTGCCCGCGTGCGCCGCTTCGTCCGCTACGAGGTGGGCGAGGGCATCGAGAAGAAGACCGAGAACTTCGCCGAAGAGGTGATGGCCCAGGCCAAGGGTTCCTGAGTCTCGGGACCCTCCCGGGGGCGACGCCCCCGAGCAATACACCCCGGGGCCCCTCGGGCCCCGGTCCCGAATCACCAGTCATCCAGGTTACCCCATGACAGACGACAACCGGCCCGCCTTCAAGCGCATCCTGCTGAAGCTGAGTGGTGAGGCCCTCATGGGGGACCAGGAGTACGGCATCTGTCCCCAGGTGCTGGGCCGGGTGGCCCGGGAGGTGGCGGAGTTGAGCCGGTTGGGGGTGGAGGTGGCCATCGTCATCGGCGGCGGCAACATCTTCCGCGGCGCGGGTATGGCCCAGGCGGGTATGGACCGGGTGACCGCGGACCATATGGGGATGCTGGCCACGGTGATGAACGGCCTGGCCATGCAGGACGCCCTGGAGCGGGTGGGCAAGTTCTGCCGCGTCATGTCCGCCCTGAAGATCAACCAGGTGTGCGAGGACTACATCCGCCGACGCGCCGTGCGCCACCTGGAAAAGGGGCGGATCGTGGTCTTTGCCGCGGGCACCGGCAATCCCTTCTTCACCACCGATACCGCCGCCAGTCTGCGGGCCATCGAGATGAACGCGGACGTCATGATCAAGGCCACGAAGGTGGATGGCGTCTACGATGCCGATCCGGTATCGAATCCCGACGCGCGGCGCTACGAGCGGCTCACCTACGATGCGGTCCTGAATCACCGCCTCGGGGTGATGGACGCCACCGCCATCGTCATGTGCCGGGACAACGACATGCCCCTTCGGGTCATCAATATCTACAAGGAAGGGGAACTCCAGCGCCTGGTCATGGGAGAGCGCGTGGGGACCCTGGTCGAGAGAGGTTAGTGCCACATGCTGGATACCATCAAGAAAGACGCCGCCACGCGCATGGGCAAGAGCATCGAGGCCCTGCGTCACGAGTTGGCCAAGATCCGCACCGGTCGTGCTCACACCAGCCTGATGGACCATGTCCATGTGGAGTACTACGGCAGTGAGGTGCCCATCCACCAGGTGGCCAGCGTCAACGTGGAGGATGCCCGCACCCTCACCGTGACCCCCTGGGAGCGGGATATGGTGGGCAAGGTGGAGAAGGCCATCATGAACTCGGATCTGGGCCTCAATCCGGCCACCGCCGGGACCGTCATCCGTGTGCCCATGCCCGCCCTCACCGAGGAGCGCCGCAAGGAGCTGGTGAAGGTGGTGCGCCATGAGGCGGAGAACGCCCGCGTGGCCATCCGCAACATCCGTCGGGATGCCAACGGTGAACTCAAGTCCCTGCTCAAGGACAAGACCCTGTCGGAGGACGATGAACGCAAGGGGCAGGACGAGATCCAGAAGCTGACGGACCAGTACGTGGCCGAGGTGGACAAGGTCCTGGCGGAAAAGGAAAAGGAACTGATGGCCGTTTGAACGGCGCGGCGCAGTCCCGGCAGTGACGGAATTCTCCTCCAGCTTCGAAGGCGTGCCCCGGCACGTGGCCATCATCATGGATGGCAACGGCCGCTGGGCGCGTGCCCGCATGCGGCCGCGCACCGAGGGCCACCGCCAGGGGGTGAAGGCGGCGCGCACGGCCGTACGCGTATGCGCCGCCCGCGGCGTGCAGGTCCTGACCCTGTTCGCCTTCAGCAGCGAGAACTGGCGCCGCCCGCGCCACGAGGTGGGGACCCTCATGGACCTGTTCGTGGGTTCCATCGGCCGGGAGGTCCCGGAGCTGGTGGAAAAGGGCATCCGTCTGCGTTTCATCGGTGATCGCAGCGCCTTTTCCGAACGTCTGCAGGAGCGCATGGCCGAGGCCGAGACGCGCACCGCGGGCAACGACCACATGGACCTGGTGGTGGCGGTGAGCTATGGCGGGCGCTGGGACATCACCCAGGCCGCCCGGCGTCTGGCAGAGCGCGTCCATGCCGGCGAACTGGATCCCCAGGCGGTGACGGCCCAGGTGCTGGAATCGCACCTGGCCACGGCGCAACTGCCGGACCCCGATCTCTTCATCCGCACGGGGGGGGAGAAGCGCATCAGCAACTTCCTCCTGTGGCAACTGGCCTATACCGAACTCTATTTCTCCGACGTGCTCTGGCCCGATTTCGACGAAACCGAGCTGGACCGGGCCTTCGCCTGTTTCGCCGGCAGGCAGCGCCGATTCGGCCACATCCAGGAACAGATCGCGGGGAACGGGGATGCTTAGGCAGCGGGTGATCACCGCCGTGCTCCTGGCCGCCGGGCTGGTGGCCGGAGTGCTCTGGTTGCCCGGGGTGGCCTTTGCCGCCGCCATGCTGGGGGTGATCCTCCTGGGGGCGTGGGAATGGGGCCGCCTGTGCGGTCTGCAAGGCCGTGCCCGCCGGGGCCTCTATGTCACCGCCCTGGGGGCAGTGGCCCTGGGGTGTGCCCAGTCGGTGTTCGTCCAGGGTCTGATCTGGCCCGTGGCCCTGGCGGTCCTCTGGTGGCCGCTGGTGGTGGCGGGGCTGACCGTCTATCATCCCGGGCATCCCCTGCTGCAGGGCCCCCGGCGCCCCTTGCTGTTCGCCCTGGCCGGGGGGCTGACCCTGATCCCCGCCTGGCTCGCCCTGGTATGGCTCCACCAGGTGCAGCCGCTGCTGGTGCTTTATCTCATCCTGCTCACCGCCGGCGCCGATACCGCGGCCTATTTCACCGGCCGGCGCTTCGGCCGCACGCGTCTGGCCCCGGAGATCAGTCCCGGCAAGACCCGGGAGGGGCTGCTGGGGGCCGTCCTGGGGACCCTGCCCCTGGCCCTGCTGGGGATGTGGGCCCTGGGGGTCACCCCGCGTCTGGGGGTCTATTTCGTACTCCTGTGTCTGGTCACGGTGCTGGTCTCCGTGGCCGGGGACCTCTTCGAGAGCGTGCTCAAACGGGAGGCGGGGGCCAAGGACAGCGGCACCCTGCTGCCCGGTCATGGCGGGGTTCTGGACCGCATCGACAGCCTCACCGCTGCCGCGCCCATCTTCCTTGCCGGTCTGATCTGGGGCGGATTTGTGGCAAGATAGCGTCTTCACGATCCCCCGTCCCCGGGGTGGCAGGCACGGCAATGCCAAGGGGGAGGGCCGGGCGATCCGGCTTTGACACGACCGATTGAACACCGGAAGAGGATTCACATGAGCGCTTCCCCCATGGGCATCACCGTCCTGGGCGCCACCGGCACCATCGGGGTCAATACCCTGGACGTGGTGGCCCGGCACCCCAAGCGCTACCGGGTGGTGGCCCTTACGGCCAATGGCAACGTGGAGCGGCTGGTGGCCCAGTGCCGGGTCCATACCCCGGAATTCGCCGTGGTGGCCGATCCGGCCCGGGAGGGGGAGCTGGCCGCCGCCCTGCGTGATGCCGGACTGCAGACCCAGGCCATGGCCGGTGCCGACGCCCTGGAGGAGGTGGCGCGGCTGCCCCAGACCCATTGCGTCATGGCCGCCATCGTCGGCGGTGCCGGCTTGCTGCCTTCCCTGGCGGCGGCCCGGGCCGGCAAGCGGGTGCTGCTGGCCAACAAGGAGGCCCTGGTGATGTCGGGCCGCCTGTTCATGGACGAGATCCGCAAAAGCGGTGCCGAACTGCTCCCCATCGACAGCGAGCACAACGCCATCTTCCAGTGCATGCCCCGGGACTTCGGCGACGGCCTGGAACGGGTGGGGGTGGAGTGCATCCTGCTCACCGCCTCCGGGGGCCCCTTCCGGGACTATGCCGCGGAGGATCTGGAGGCGGTGACCCCGGAGCAGGCCTGTGCCCATCCCAACTGGGTCATGGGGCGCAAGATCTCCGTGGACTCCGCCTCCATGATGAACAAGGGGCTGGAGCTGATCGAGGCCTGCTGGCTGTTCGACACCACCCCCGACAAGGTGGAGGTGGTGCTGCACCCCCAGAGCGTGATCCATTCCATGGTGTCCTACAGCGACGGCTCCGTCCTGGCCCAACTGGGCAACCCGGACATGCGCACCCCCATCGCCCATGCCCTGGCCTGGCCTGAGCGCATCCACTCCGGGGTGGACCCCCTGGACATCGTGCGGGTGGGGCGATTGGACTTCGAGGCCCCGGATATGGACCGTTTCCCCTGCCTGCGCCTGGCCTATGAGGCCTTCCGCGCCGGCGGCACCGCCACCGCCATCCTCAACGCCGCCAACGAGGTGGCGGTGGAGGCCTTCCTGCAGGCGCGCATCCGCTTCACCGACATCCCCCGGGTGATCGAATCGGCCCTGGAGGGGATCCCCCGGGGGGATGCCCTGGAGCTGGCGCAGATCCTGGAGGCGGACCGGGCCGCACGGGAGGCGGCGGGAGCGGCCGTGACCCGCATCGGCGGTGCGACGCGGCGATGAGCTTCCTGGTGAGCATCGCCGCCTTCGTGGTGGCCATCGGCATCCTCGTCACCGTGCACGAGTTCGGGCACTACTGGGTGGCGCGGCGTTGCGGCGTCAAGGTGCTGCGCTTCTCCGTGGGCTTCGGCCGCCCCCTGTGGCGGCGCGTGGCCGGCCGGGACGGCATCGAGTATGTCCTCGGCTCGATCCCCCTGGGGGGCTACGTGAAGATGCTGGACGAGCGCGAGGCGCCGGTGCCGGAGGCGGAACGCCACCGGGCCTTCAACCGCCAGACCGTGGGGCGGCGCATCGCCATCGTGGCGGCGGGGCCCGCGGCCAATTTCCTCTTTGCCATTGCCGTCTTCGCCCTCATGTACAGCCTGGGGGTGAGCGGCGTGAAGCCCGTGGTGGGGGCCGTGGAGCCCGGTACCGTGGCCGCGGCGGCAGATGTGGCGCCCCGGGACGAGCTGCTGGCCGTGGGGGATACCCGGGTGCGTACCTGGGAACAGGCCGCCGTGGCCCTGCTGGATGAGGGCATGGACGGCGGTTCCCTGGCGCTGCGGGTGCGTACCTCCGGCGGTGGTGAGGCGGTGCGGCTGCTGGACCTGGACGGACGCCGGCATCTGCTCACCGGCGAGGGTACGGTGCTGGACAAGTTGGGCATCCGCCCCTGGCGCCCCTGGTCCGAGCCGGTGCTGGGGGAGCTGGTGGCGGACGGCGCGGCGGCCCGCGCCGGCCTGCGTCCGGGGGATCGCATCCTGCAGGTGGACGGACGTCCCCTGCAGGACTGGAACGACTGGGTGGCTTATGTCCAGGCCCGCCCGGATCAGGACCTGCAGCTGCGCATCCGGCGCGACGGCCGCGAGCTTGATCTCACCCTGCATACCGATGCGGTGAGGGAGAACGGCGAGACTGTGGGCCGCATTGGCGCCTATCCCCGGGTAGACGAGGCGGCAGCGGAGGCCATGCGGGTGGTGATCCGTCACGACCCCTTCACGGCCGTGTGGATGGGTTTGGACCGCACCTGGGAGATGTCTGCCCTGACCCTGCGGGTCATGGCACGGCTGATCACGGGGGACGCCGCCCTGAGCAACATCGCCGGGCCCGTGAGCATCGCCGAGTACGCCGGCACCAGTGCCCTCATCGGGGTGAGCGCCTTCCTCAGTTTCCTCGGACTGGTGAGCCTGAGTCTGGGCATCATCAACCTCATGCCCATCCCCGTGCTGGATGGCGGCCATCTTTTGTACTACGCGGTGGAACTGGTCAAGGGCAGCCCGGTGTCCGAGACCGTGGAGGCCGTGGGGCAGCGCATCGGCCTGGCGCTGATCGCCATGCTCATGACCCTGGCCCTCTACAACGACTTCATGCGAATCCTGGGTTGAAACCGAATGTCCCCTGAGGTGCAACGACTCATCGCCGGCGCGGGTCTGGTCCTGTCCATTGTGGCCCCCGCCTCCCTGCACGCCGAAGAAGAGGGCCGCTTCGTCATCGGCGACATCCGGGTGGAGGGGCTGGAGCGCATCACCCCCGGCACGGTCTACAGCTACCTGCCCCTAAAGGTGGGGGACACCTTCGATCCCGGCCGCAGCCCACAGGTGATCCAGACCCTGTACGAGACCGGGTTCTTCTCCGATGTGCGCCTCTCCAGACGCGACGATACCCTGGTGGTCCGCGTGGAGGAACGGCCGGCCATCAACGAGGTCCGCATCAGCGGTAACCGGGACATCAAGACCGAACAACTGGAAGAGGCCCTGCGGCAGGTGGGGCTGGACCGGGGCCGGGTGTTCAACCGGGGCGTGCTGGAGCGCCTGAAGAACGAGCTGCTGCAGCAGTACTTCGCCCGGGGCAAGTACAACGTTCAGGTGGACGTGGAGGTGGAACCCCTGGAGCGCAACCGGGTGGATGTGATCATCGACATCGCCGAGGGCCAGGTGGCCCGCATCCGGGACATCCGGGTGGTGGGCAATGAGACCTATTCGGACGAGACCATCCTGGACCGCTTCGAATCGGGTAACGCCCCCTGGTACAACCCCTTCAGCCGGCGGGACCAGTATTCCAAGCAGCGCCTCTCGGGGGATCTGGAGCGCCTGCGTTCCCTGTATCTGGATTCGGGCTTTCTCAACTTCAACCTGGATTCCACCCAGGTCACCCTCACCCCCGACTTCAAGGACCTCTACGTCACCATCAACGTACAAGAAGGGGAGCAGTACCGCATCCGTGAGGTGAAGCTGGCCGGGGAACTCATCGTGGCCGAGGACGAGTTGCGGGAATTGCTGCAGGTGGAGGCCGGGGACATCTTCTCCCGCCGCCGGGTGACCGAATCCGCCGAGGCCCTGACCCGCCGTCTGGGGGACGAGGGGTATGCCTTCGCCAACGTCAATCCCATCCCCGAGGTGGACGAGGAAAACGGCGAGGTGGACCTAACCTTCTTCGTGGACCCCGGGCAGCGGGTCTATGTGCGCCGCATCCACTTCAACGGCAACGATCGAACCCGGGACGAGGTCCTGCGCCGGGAGATGCGCCAGATGGAGGCCGGCTGGTACGACGCCTCACGGGTGGAACGATCCCGGGTGCGCCTGCAGCGCCTGCCCTACATCCAGGACGTGAACGTGGAGACTCGGCGCGTGCCGGGATCATCCAATCAGGTGGACCTGGATATCACCGTGGAGGAACGCCTGTCGGGCAACTTCATGATCGGCGCCGGGTACTCCCAGAGCGACGGTGTGCTGCTCAACATGAGCCTCTCGGAGGACAATTTCCTGGGTTCCGGTAACAGCGTGTCCGTCACCCTGAACAACAGCCAGGTGAACACCGTCTACAGCCTGTCCTACATGAATCCCTACTACACCCTCGACGGCATCAGCCGGGGGTTCAATCTCTACTACCGCGAGACGGACGCCTACGAGGCGGATATCTCCCGCTATTCCTCGGACCGCTTCGGCGCCGACATCTCCTACGGCATCCCCCTGACGGAATACGACACCTTCCGCATCACTCCGGGGATCGAGGGGGTGGACGTGATCACCTCCGACTACACGCCGGACGAGATCTTCGACTACCTGGACCGGGAAGGGAATGACTATCAGCTCTACACCCTGGGGGCCAGCCTGAGCCACGACACCCGCAACCGCACGGTGTTCGCCGAGAAGGGCAACCTGCAGCGGCTCGGCCTGGACCTGTCCCTGCCCGGCAGCGATCTGGAGTATTATAAGCTCAGCTACCGCAACCAGCATTATCTACCCCTGCGCGAGCGCCTGGTCCTGCGCCTCTCCGGGGAGGTGGCCTATGGGGATGCCTATGGCGACACCTCGGATCTGCCCTTCTTCGAGAAATACTTCGCCGGGGGATACCGCTCCGTGCGCGGGTTCGAGGACTACACCCTGGGGGCACCGGGCACCCGGGACAGTGAAGGAGACCCCTACGGCGGCAACTTCCGCCTCCTGGGGGGCGCCGAACTCATCTTCCCGCCCCCCTTCATGCAGGAGGCGGACAACATGCGCATGAGCATCTTTCTGGATGCCGGTCAGGTCTATCCCACCTACGAAGACTTCGAGGCCGGTGAGATCCGTTTCTCCACGGGTGTGGGCTGGACCTGGCTCTCACCGGTGGGCGCGTTGACATTCAGTCTGGCCGAAGCGTTAAATGACAAGCCCGATGATGAGCTGCAGACCTTCCAGTTCAACATCGGCGCTTCGTTCTAGCCACGGCCGCATCCCGATCCAAGACACCGCCCAAGGTGGGCAGCATCTGGAGAAAGACATTGAAGAGGCATATCCGTCCACTGGGTTACGTACTGGGGCTCATCATCCTGCTGGCGGTCCCCGCCGTGACCCTGGCCGCCGATGCGGTGGCCTTCGTCAACATCAGCCGGGTGATGGAGCAGTGCCCGCAGACGGAGGCCCTGTTCAAACAACTGGAACAGGAATTCTCCCCGCGGGAGGCGGAGCTGGTGGCCGAGCGGGATGCCCTGCGGGAGATGCAGCAGCGCCTGGAGCGGGATGCGGAGATCATGGGCAGCGACGAGCGCTCCGAGCTGCAGCGGGAATTCCGTAACCGTTCCCGGGAGTTTCAGCATAACCAGGAGATGTTCCAGGAGGATCTCAACTCCCGGCGCAACGAGGAACTGGCCCGGGTGCAGCGCCTGGTGCAGTCGGTGATCCTCGACATCGCCCAGCGGGATGAACTGGATCTGGTGGTGACCGAACGCACCGTGGTCTATGCCAGCGACCGGGCGGACATCACCGGCCGAGTCCTGGAGGAATTGCGCCGCCGATACGAATCCTCCGGCGAATAAGGCCCAAGGCGGCATGGGTGTCACCCTGCAGACCCTGGCCGTGCAGGTGGGCGGCGTGCTCCACGGCGGGGAAGAAGGGGCCTGCGTGGACTCCGTGGCCCCCCTGGAGCGGGCGGGTCCGGGACAGGTGGCCTTCGTCTCCCGGGGGCGCTATCGCCAGGCGCTGGAAGGTACGCGGGCCGGCCTGGTGATCCTGGGGGCGGAGGACCTGCCCCTGTGTCCCGTGCCCGCCCTGGTGTGTGACGATCCCCACCTGGGCTTTGCCCGGGCCGCGCGCCTGCTGCACCCGCCGCCAAGTCCTGCGCCGGGGATCCATCCCTCCGCCCACGTGGATCCCGGCGCCCGGGTGCATCCCTCCGCCGCGGTGGGCCCCCATTGTGTGGTGGGGGCGGGCTGCGAACTGGGAGAATGTGTCGTCCTCGGCCCCGGCTGTGTCCTGGAACCCGGCAGCCGCGTGGGGGCGGACTCCCGCCTCGAGGCCCGGGTCACCCTGGGCCGGGGCGTGGTGGTGGGCCGCCGCGCCCTGATCCAGCCGGGGGCCGTCATCGGCGCCGACGGCTTCGGCTTCGCCCGGGACGGCGAGGCCTGGGTGCGTGTGCCCCAGGTGGGCGGGGTGCGCATCGGCGATGACGTGGAGGTGGGGGCCAACACCACCATCGACCGGGGGGCCCTGGAGGACACCGTCCTCGAGGACGGTGTCAAGCTGGACAACCAGGTGCAGGTGGCCCACAACGTGCGCATCGGCGCCCACACCGCCGTGGCCGGGTGCGTCGGCATCGCGGGCAGTGCCCGCATCGGCCGCGGCTGCGCCATCGGCGGCGGCGCCGGTATCCTCGGTCACCTGGAGATCACCGACGGGGTCACCATCACCGCCATGACCCTGGTGACCCGTTCCATCCCCGACCCCGGGGTCTACTCCTCGGGGGTACCCCAGGCCCCCTCCGGCGATTGGAACCGGAGCCTGGCCCACCTGCGCCGCCTGGGGGATCTGTTCCGGCGCATCCGCCGCATCGAGCGGGTCCTGCAGGGGGACGCGCGCGATTGAGCGCGGCGCAGGTCCGCCCCTCCGCCCATGGCCAGAAGCGGCGGGCGCTACCGGGATCATGCCCCACGGAAGGCGTCAGGGGTTCCCTGGCAATCCAATTGCAAATCCATCACGAGCCCGATCCGAATCGACCCAGAAAAGAACAGGAACAATCCGTGGACCAGATGACCATTCATGAGGTGCTGCGCTGCCTGCCGCACCGTTTTCCCTTCCTGATGGTGGACCGGGTCACCGAGTACAAACCCGGTGAATACCTGGACGGCATCAAGAACGTCTCCTTCAACGAACCCTACTTCCAGGGGCATTTCCCCATCCGGCCGGTGATGCCCGGGGTGCTCATCCTGGAGGCCCTGGCCCAGGCCACGGGCTTGCTGGCCTTCAAGACCCAGGAACACCGGGGTGAGGGGGGCGATCGGCAACAGCTCTATCTCTTCGTGGGCATCGACGAGGCCCGTTTCCGCCGTCAGGTGGAGCCCGGTGACCAGCTGCACCTGCACGTGGAGCATGTGCGCACCATGCGCGGCATCTGGCGCTTCAACGGCGAGGCGCGGGTGGACGGCGAGGTGGTGGCCTCCGCCAGTCTCATGTGCGCCGGCAAGGACGTGGAATCATGATCGACCCCCGGGCGGTGATCGATCCCGGGGCGCGGATCGCGGAAGATGTGCACATCGGGCCGTTCACGGTCATCGGGCCGGATGTGGAGATCGGCCGCGGCACCCATATCGGCCCCCATGTGGTCATCCGCGAGGGTACGCGGGTGGGGGAGGAGTGCCGGATCTTCCAGTTCGCCTCCCTGGGGGAGGCCCCCCAGGACCTGAGCTATGCCGGTGAGCCCACGCGCCTGGAGATCGGCGATCGCAACACCATTCGCGAATTCGTGACCCTGAGCCGCGGCACCCCCAAGGGCGGCGGTTGCACCCGTGTGGGTTCGGACAACCTCATCATGGCCTATGTCCACATCGCCCACGACTGCCGCGTGGGCAGCCATGGGGTCTTCTCCAACGCCGCCTCCCTGGCGGGGCATTGCCAGGTGGGGGACCGGGTGGTGCTGGGCGGCTTTACCCTGGTGCACCAGTTCTGCCGCATCGGGGACCAGGCCTTCACCAGCATGGGCACGGCCCTGAACCGGGATCTGCCGCCGTATTGCCTGGCCTCCGGCAATTACGCCCGGGCGGTGGGTATCAATAAGGTGGGGCTCCGGCGGCGGGGGGCCTCCCCGGAACTGGTGTCCGCCCTGCACCGCGCCTTCAAGCATCTGGTGCGGGGGCGCGATCGGGAGCGCGGCTTGGAGGCCGTGGCCCCGTTGGCCCAGGCCCACCCGGAGGTGGCGGCCTTCGTGGCCTTCATCCGCGAGAGTCAGGACAAGCACCGGGGCATCGTGCGCACCGCCCCCCGCCGGGGCGAGGGCTGAGCCGGGGGATCAGCGGCTGCCGGGGGCGTCGTCCCCGCCGCCTTCTGGCTCCCCCAGGCGCACGTCCAGGACGCGGATGCGCCGGATGGCCTCCATGTCCCGGGCGGCGAAGAGGCGCTCCACCAGGGCCTTCACGTCCCGGAGGCGGATGCGGGTCAGGTCCACGTCCAGCTCCAGACGCAGTTCCACCTTCATGACCGCCCTCCCACCGGCGTTGCCTCTTCCGGGTCCGGCCTGAAGGGGTCCAGCAGGTCCTGGACCTTCATGGGATCGGCCAGCCCGGACAGCTTGAGGCTGGTCTCATCATGGCAGATCACCCCCACCTTGCCGTAGCGCAGCAGACGCCCCAGCCATCCCCAGGACACCCCCGCCGCCTGGATCTCCTTCAGGGGGATGATGTGCCGCCGCCGCCAGAGGGTGCCGGTGACCGTGATGAGATGGCGGTCGGTCACCGTCACCTCCGTGTTGATGAAGGTGGTCAGGGCACGGGCCAGCAGGCCGGGCAGCAGCAGCAGGTAGATCATGGCCGCCAGGGACAGCCCGCCCAGGCCGAAGGGCCCCAGGGCCAGCACCAGGGCCAGGGTGGTGAGCAGGATGGAGGGCAGGAATACCCCCCAGTGGGTCTCGGCATGGAAGCGGATCACCTCGCCGGGCTCCAGCAATTCCTCGGTGGGATCGTCCCGGCTCAGGGAGAAGGCCAGCAGGGTGAGCACCATGGCCGGGGGCAGCAGCAGCGTCCCCGCCGTGAGCAGCGTGGTGCCCACGGCGGTGCCGAAGAAGCGCATGCCCCCCAGCAGGTTCACCACCGCGGCCAGCAGGAAGGCGGCGGCGGCGAAGTAGAGGCGCCGCCGCCAGCGGGCGCCCCCCTCCAGGGTGCGGCAGTGGCGCCGGGGCCACCAGCGCACCAGCAGGACCATCAGGGTGCAGGGGAACAGGAAGATGAACAGCACCAGGGAGACCAGGGCGGATTGTCCCGGCAGGGCCAGGGCCCCCACCAGGGTCAGGATCGTAGTCCCCGCCAGGGTCAGGGGGATCCAGCGGCGCCGGCTGGGACGTTCGGTGTCGTTCATGGCTGCGGCCATCATGATGCCTCAGTGGTGGGGGACGCATTGCCGGACGGCAGCAGCCGCCCGTGGTCCATGAGTTCCAGGGCCATGCGGGCCACGTTCTCCGAGGCCCCGCCATCGCCCAGGCGCGCGCGCACCCGGGCCAGTCCCTGGCACACCTGTTGATGATAGTCCGGATCGGTGAGCAGGCGTTCCACCTCGGCCCCGATGGCCTCGGGCCGGGCCCGGGACTGGACGAATTCCTGCACCACGCGTTCGCCGGCGACGATGTTGGCCAGGCCGATGTCCCGGATCAGCAGCATGCGCTTGAGCACGGCGTAGGTCAGCGGCGAGACCCGATAGAGGATGGCCATGGGGGTGCCCATCAGGGCCGCCTCCAGGGTGGCCGTGCCCGAGGCGATGATGAGGGTGTGGCTGGCGGCCAGCACATCGTGGGTGCGCCCCGTCACCTGGCGGATCCCCAGTTGCGGGTCCAGATGGGGGGTGACATCCCGCTCCACGTTTACCCCCGGGGCCAGGGGCAGGACGAACTGCACCCGGGGATGGCGCCGGCGCAGCCAGCGGCAGGTCTGCATCATCACCGGCAGGTGGCGGCGCAGTTCGCCCCTGCGGCTGCCGGGCAGGAGGCCCACCACCTGAGCCTCCGGGTCCAGATCCAGGTCCTGGCGGATCACCTCCGGCGGGGCGCCGGGGCGCACCGTGTCCACCAGGGGGTTGCCCACGTAGCGCACGGGGATGCCGTGGCGTTGGTAGAATTCCGTCTCGAAGGGGAACAGCACCGCCATGGCGTCGATCACCTCGCCGATGCGCCGCACCCGCCGCGCGCGCCATGCCCAGACCTGGGGGCTGACGTAGAACAGCACCGGGATCCCCAGGGCCTTGGCCGTGCGCGCCAGGCGCAGGTTGAACTCCACGTAGTCCACCAGCACCAGCAGGTCCGGCGGGTCCGCCCGCAGCCGGGCCTTGAGGGTGTCCAGGGCGCGGCGGATGTCGCGGTAGTGGGCCAGGACCTCCCACAGGCCCACCACGGCCAGGTCCCGGGCGTCCACGATCCGCTCCGTGCCCGCCGCCGCCAGGGCGTCGCAGCCCATGCCCGAGTAGCGGTTCCCCGGGCGCAATCGCTCCAGGGCGCGCACCATCTCCGCTGCGTGCTGGTCCCCGGAGGCCTCTCCGGCCACCACCATGATGTGCCGGGGGCGGGTGTTCACCGCGGTGCCGCCTCCCGCACCCGGGCGGCGATGCGGTCCGCCGTCTCCAGGGGCAGCTCGGGGTGGATGGGCAGGGACAGGCAGCGGGCGGCCACGTCCTCGGTCACCGGCAGGTCCACCCCGGCGGTGATGTCGGCGAAGGCCTTCTGCCGGTGCAAAGGGATGGGGTAGTAGATGGCCGAGGCCACCTCCGCTTTCTGCAGGGCGGCCATGATGGCGTCGCGGTGCTCGCTCAGCAGGGTGTACTGGTGGAAGACATGCACCCCCAGGCCGTCCTCGAAGGGGGGCGTGGCGCCGCTCTCTGCAAGGCCTGCGTGGTAACGCTGGGCCACCGCCCGGCGGCGGGCGTTGAAGTCATCCACATGGGGCAGCTTCACCCGCAGGATGGCCGCCTGCATCTCGTCCAGGCGGCTGTTGTAGCCGATGCGGTCATGGTGATAGCGCACGTCGCTGCCGTGGTTGCGCAGGTTGCGCAGCAGGGCGGCGTGTTCTGCGTCCCGCGCCGTCACCAGACCGCCGTCGCCGAAGGCCCCCAGGTTCTTGCTGGGGAAGAAGCTGAAGCAGCCGAAATCCCCGAAGGCCCCCGTCTGACGCCCGTCCAGGGTGGCGCCGAAGGACTGGGCGCAGTCCTCGATGAGCATCAGACCGTGTGCCTGGCACAGGTCCGACAGGGCGTGCAGGTTCGCCGGCTGCCCGAACAGGTGCACCGGCAGCAGGGCCCGGGTGCGGGGCGTGATGGCGGCCTCCACCCGCTCGGGATCGATGTTGAAGGTCTTCGGGTCGATGTCCACGAACACCGGCGTGGCGCCCACGTAGCGGATGGCCTCGGCGGTGGCGATGAAGGTGAAGGCGGTGGTGATCACCTCGTCCCCGGGGCCGATGCCGGCGGCCCGCAGGGCCAGGTGCAGGGCATCGGTGCCCGAGGCGCAGGTGACGGCGTGCTCCACCCCCAGATACGCCGCCAGTTCCGACTCCAGGGCCTGGACATTGGGGCCCAGGATGAAACGGGTGTCGGCCAGCACCCCCTGCACGGCGGCGTCGATCTCCGCCTTGAGATGGGCGTACTGGGCCTTGAGGTCAACCATGGGGATCATGCGCAATCCTTCTTCATCAATTCGTCTGGATAATGGGTGCCCGCAGGGCGGGAGGCACGGGGTCAGGGCGCGGACTGCCCCAGCACGGGGGCCTCGCCATGGAGCAGCTCGCTGATGCGGATAGCCGTCTCCAGGGCCCGCTGGCCGTCCTCGCCGCTGACGACCACCGGCGCCTCACCGCGCACCGCCTCCAGGAAGGCCTGGATCTCCACCTTCAGGGCGTCGCCTTCCTCGAACACGGTGTTCTCGCTGGTGATCTCCGGGATCCCCGGGAAGGCCTCCCGGTCCCCGAGCCGGTGCACCGACAGGCCCCGGTTCTGGAAGTCGATGGAGACATAGGCGTTCTTCTGGAAGATGCGCATCTTGCGCTCGCTCTTGAGGCTGACCCGGCTGGAGGTGACGTTGGCCACGCAGCCGTTGTCGAACTCGATGCGGGCATTGGCGATGTCCAGGGCATCGGAGAGCACCCGGGCCCCGCTGGCCGCCAGGGATTTCACCGGCGAGCGCACCATGTCCAGGATGATGTCGATGTCGTGGATCATCAGATCCAGGACCACGTTCACGTCCGTGGTGCGGGGCTTGAAGGGGGCCAGCCGGTGGGACTCGATGAACAGGGGCGGGGTGGGGCGGCGGCTCACCTCCATGAGGGCGGCGTTGAAACGCTCCAGATGCCCCACCTGCAGGCACACGTTCTTCTCCCGGGCCAGCCGGTTGAGTTCCGCGGCCTCCGCCACCGTGCGGGTGATGGGCTTCTCCACCAGGACGTGCACGCCGTGGGCGATGCACTCCCGGGCCACCTCGTAGTGCAGCGTGGTGGGTACTACGATGCTCACCGCATCCACTTCCCCCAGCAGTTCGCGGTAGTCGGTGACGGCGCGGCAGCCGCATTCCGCCGCCACCCTTGCGGCGGCCTCGGGATCCGTGTCGGCCACGGCGACCAGTTGGGCATGATCGGCGGCGGCGTATTTCTGGGCGTGGAAACGGCCAAGGTAGCCGACGCCGATGACGGCGCATCGGATGGGGTGCATGGATCAGTTCCGGTGTAATGCGTGTGGATTAGACGGCGCCAGCGTGGGACGGGCCATGTGCTAGAATCTCCCGCCCATTTTACGGGATCCCCGTCGCCAACATAAGGCGGCATAAGGCGGCCACACCGCCGGTCTCTTCCGGGACGATGCCTGTACCCCGCATGGCCTGGGCCGCTTCCAACGCAGAGTGCGGGAAACCCTATCCCTGACTCCCCACCTCGAATAGGGTCACCGGATAACGGCGGATGGCCTCGTCCATGGTCACCAGGACCAGGGCGTGTTCAATGGCCTGGCAGATCAGCATGCGATCGAAGGGGTCGCGATGTAATGCGGGCAGCTTGACCAGATGGCGGATGCTGGCTTCATCCAGATCAAGGGAAGCGATTCCATGTCGTTGCCTTTGCAAAGGCAGATAGGCTTCCGGGGCCTGTGGCAGTGGGAGCTTGCCCAGTTGATGTTTGACGAGACATTCCCAAAGGGAAACGGCGCTCAGGTGGATCTGATTCTCCGGTCGGCGGATGGCGTGCGCGATTTCGGGGGAGAGGCGTGCGTCGTCAGTGATGTACCACAGGAAGATGTGGGTATCGATCAACAGGTTCATGACTCGAAATCGCGCAGGACCTCATCAGGCAAGGGGGCATCGAAGTCATCCGGTACCCTGAATTCCCCCTTGCACAGGCCCATGGGTCTGTCCTTTGCAGGAATCGGCCTGCGCGAGCGGATGAACTCGATGAAATCGAGCACCTCTTCCTGCTGTTCCGGCGGCAGGGCGCGAATGCGCTCCAGTACCTGGGTTTCAATACGCATCGGTGTTCACCAAAGAGGCGTGGCCGGACAGCGCCGGGCCGTATGCTAGAATTTCCCGCCCATTTTACGGGATCCCCGTCGCCAACATAAGGCGCCCCCGGGCGTTGCGACGGCCGCCGATCCCATCCATCCGCTGCGTTTCCCATGGGAGAGCCCCGCTTTTGGCGTGCGATGCAGATCTTGGTCTGGTGCGGCCCGATGTGGCCGGTGTGGATGAGGCGGGCCGGGGCCCCCTGGCCGGACCCGTGGTGGCCGCCGCGGTGATCCTGGATCCGGCCCGCCCCGTGGACGGGGTGGCCGATTCCAAGACCCTGACCCCCGCCCGCCGCGAGGCCCTGGAAGGGGTGATCCGGGAAACGGCCCTGGCCTGGGCCCTGGGCATCTGCAACCCGGAGGAGATCGACCGGCTGAACATCCTGCAGGCCACCTTCCTGGCCATGCGCCGGGCCGTGGAGGGGCTGGCCCGGGCCCCGAGCCTGGTCCTGGTGGACGGCAACCGCTGCCCCGATCTGCCCTGTGCGGCCCGGGCCGTGGTGGGGGGGGACCGCCGCGTGGCCGCCATCGGCGCCGCCTCCATCCTCGCCAAGGTGCACCGGGACCGTCTCATGGTGGAACTGGATGCCCGCTACCCCGGCTACGGCCTGGCCGGACACAAGGGCTATCCCACCGCCGCCCATCGCGCGGCCCTGGCCCGTCTCGGCCCCAGTCCCTGCCACCGCCGCAGCTTTGCCCCGGTGCGCGCCGCCGGCCAGGGATGAGCCCGCGGGACAGGGGCTTTCACGGCCTCGTAGGGAGGCCCACATATCTCCTGGGCAACGTCTGTCGGGATGGATTTGAGTCGTCCCGCAAGACGGGCGACAATCCCCGCCTCCCCGATGGCCCCGCAAGCCGATCCCTGGATCCATGACCCCCCGATTCGTACACCTGCACGTGCATTCCGAGTTCTCCCTGGTGGACGGCCTGGTCCGGGTCGGCCCCCTGGTGGAGGCCTGCCGGGCATCGGGGATGCCCGCCTGCGCCGTCACCGACCAGGACAACCTGTTCGCCATGGTGAAGTTCCACAAGGCCGCCCTGGGGGCCGGCCTGAAGCCCATCACCGGGGTGGATGTACGGGTGACGGCGCAGCAGCCCACGGACCCGCCCACCCGCCTGGTGCTGCTGTGCCAGGACGACGAGGGCTACCGTAACCTCACCCGGCTGGTGAGCCGCGCCTACCTGGAGGGCCAGGACAGCGGCAGCCCGGTGCTGCAGCGGGACTGGTTCACGCCGGAGACCTGCCGCGGCCTGATCGCCCTCTCCGGCGCACGCGAGGGGGAGGTGGGGCGCCTCCTGCTCGCCCGCCACGACGAGGCGGCCATGGAGGCCTGCGCCCACTGGTCGGCCCTGTTCCCGGACCGCTTCTACCTGGAACTGGTGCGCACCGGCCGGGAAGGGGAGGAGGACTACCTCCATGGCGCCGTGGATCTAGCGACCCGCATGGGCCTGCCGGTGGTGGCCAGCAACGACGTGCGCTTCTTGCGCGCGGAGGACTTCGACGCCCACGAGGCCCGGGTCTGCATCCACGACGGCCGGGTGCTGGACGACGAGCGCCGCCCGCGGCTCTACAGCCGCCAGCAGTACCTGCGCACACCCCAGGAGATGCAGGACCTGTTCCAGGACATCCCGGAGGCCCTGGAGAACACGGTGGAGATCGCCCGCCGCTGCAACCTGACCCTGACCCTGGGGGAGAACCACCTGCCGCAGTTCCCCATCCCCGAGGGCATGACCACCGATGCCTATTTCCGCAGCCAGGCCCGGGAGGGGCTGGAGGAACGCCTGCGGGTCCTCATCCCCGAGGACACCCCGGAGCGGGAGGAACGGGCCCGCCCCTACCACGAGCGTCTGGAGCGGGAGCTGGACGTCATCTGCCAGATGGGGTTCCCCGGCTACTTCCTCATCGTGGCCGACTTCATCCGCTGGGCCAAGGACAACGGCGTGCCGGTGGGGCCGGGGCGGGGTTCCGGAGCCGGCTCCCTGGCGGCCTTCGCCCTGAAGATCACCGATCTGGATCCCCTGCGCTACGAACTCCTGTTCGAACGCTTCCTCAACCCCGAACGCGTCTCCATGCCCGACTTCGATGTGGACTTCTGCATGGAGAAGCGGGACCGGGTCATCGAATACGTGGCCGAGCGCTACGGCCGGGAGAAGGTCTCCCAGATCATCACCTACGGCACCATGGCCGCCAAGGCGGTGGTGCGGGACGTGGGCCGCGTCCTGGGCCATCCCTACGGCTTCGTGGACCGCATCGCCAAGCAGATCCCCATGGAACTGGGGATGACCCTGGACAAGGCCCTGGAGCAGGAGGAGGACCTGCGCCAGAGCTACGAGGACGACGAGGAGGTGCGCACCCTCATCGACCTGGCCCGCAAGCTGGAGGGGGTGACCCGCAACGCCGGCAAACACGCCGGCGGGGTGGTCATCGCCCCCACCCGCCTCACGGACTTCTCGCCCCTGTTCTGCGAGCCCGGCGGCCAGGGGGTGGTGACCCAGTTCGACAAGGACGACGTGGAGGCCATCGGCCTGGTGAAGTTCGACTTCCTGGGCCTGCGCACCCTCACCATCATCGACTGGGCGGTGCGCAACATCGGGGCCTCCACCGATCAGGTCCCGGACATCAACGCCATCCCCCTGGACGACCCGGACACCTTCGGCCTGCTCAAGCGTCAGGAGACCACCGCCGTCTTCCAGCTGGAATCCCGGGGCATGAAGGACCTGATCAAGCGCCTGCAGCCGGACGATTTCGAGGACATCATCGCCCTGGTGGCCCTGTACCGCCCCGGTCCGCTGCAGTCGGGGATGGTGGACGACTACATCAACCGCAAGCACGGCCGGGCCGAGGTGCACTATCCCCATCCCGCCCTGGAGCCCATCCTGCGGCCCACCCACGGCGTCATCCTCTACCAGGAACAGGTGATGCAGATCGCCCAGGTGCTGGCGGGCTACAGCCTGGGGGGCGCCGACCTGCTGCGCCGGGCCATGGGCAAGAAAAAGCCCGAGGAGATGGCCAAGCAGCGGGAGATCTTCCTCAAGGGGGCCCTGGAACAGGGGGTGGACGAGGCCACGGCCACCTACATCTTCGACCTCATGGAGAAGTTCGCGGGCTACGGCTTCAACAAGTCCCACTCCGCGGCCTATGCCCTGCTGTCCTACCAGACCGCCTGGCTCAAGTGCCATTACCCGGCGGCCTTCATGGCGGCGGTGCTCTCGGCGGACATGGACCACACGGACAAGATCGTCCATCTCATCGACGAATGCCGCTCCATGGACCTGGAGGTGATCCCGCCGGACGTGAACGCCTCCAGCCACGAGTTCACGGTGCGCGACGCGCGCACCATCGTCTACGGCCTCGGGGCCATCAAGGGGGTGGGGGAATCGGCCATCCAGGTGCTGCTGGAGGCGCGCGCCCAGGCCGGGCCCTTCCGTGACCTGGACGACCTGTGCCTGCGGGCCGACTCCCAGAAGATCAACCGCCGCACCCTGGAGGCCCTGATCCGGGCCGGGGCCCTGGATTCCATCGGCCCCAACCGGGCCACCCTCATGCACCGCCTGCCCCAGGCCATGTCCCGGGCGGAGCAGCACCTGCGGGATGAGAGCGTGGGTCAGGGGGACCTGTTCGGCGTGGTGGAACCGCCCCGGGCCGAGGCCCCGGAGACCGAGATCCTGCCCGAGTGGGACGAGGAGAGCCGCCTGCTGGCGGAGAAGGAGACCCTGGGGCTCTATCTCACCGGCCATCCCATCCTGCGCTACGAGCGGGAACTGGCGCAGATGACGAAAAAGCGCATCGCTGACCTCTTGGCGGACCTGTCCGGGGACAACGGTCAGGACGGCGGCAATGCCCCCCCCGGCCGGGGGCGCCACCGGGAGCAGACGGTGGTGGTGGCGGGCCTGATGGTGGCCATCCGCACCCGCAACGGCCAGTCCGGACGCATGGCCTTCCTCACCCTGGACGACCGCAGCGGTCGCGTGGAGGTGGCCCTGTTCGGCGACGACTACCAACGCTACCGCCATCTCCTGGTGAAGGACCGCCTGCTGGTGGTGGAGGGGGGCGCGGCCATCGACGAGTTCAGCGGCGGCGTGCGTCTGCGCTGCCGCCAGCTCATGGACCTGGACCAGGCCCGGGAGCACTTCGCCCGGCGCCTGGACCTGGCGGTGAACGGCAATGCCACGCCGGAGCTGGCACAGCACCTGCGCACCCATCTGGAACCCCACCGCAACGGCCAGTGCGCCGTGGTCCTGGACTACTGCAACCAGGAGGCGCGGGCCCGCCTGCGTTTCGGCGAAGGCTGGCAGGTACGCCCCAGCGAGGAACTCCTGCAAGGCCTCAAGGGGCTGCTGGGGGAGGACGGGGTGCGGGTGCGCTATCCGTGAGGCACTTTTCTGCGCCGGCGCCCCGTGTACAATGGCCGGTTCCGAGCAACCGACCCGACGGCGACCGATGAACCCGGACTTCCTTGATTTCGAGCAGCCCATCGCCGAGCTGGAGGCGAAGATCGAAGAGCTTCGCCGCGTCAGCGACGACGCCGAGGTGAACATCCAGGACGAGATCAACCGCCTGGAGGCCAAGTGCAAGAGCCTCACCGAGTCCATCTTCTCCAAGCTGTCGGCCTGGCAGGTGGCCCAGCTGGCGCGCCATCCGCGGCGGCCGTATACCCTGGATTACGTGGCGCACATGCTCACGGACTTCGAGGAACTGCACGGCGACCGGGCCTTTGCCGACGATCCCGCCATCGTCGGCGGGGTGGGGCGCCTGGCCGGCAAGCCGGTGATGGTCATCGGCCATCAGAAGGGGCGGGACACCCGCGAGAAGATCCACCGCAACTTCGGCATGCCCCGCCCCGAGGGCTACCGCAAGGCCCTGCGGCTGATGCAGACGGCGGAGCGCTTCGGCTTGCCCATCATCACCTTCATCGACACCCCCGGGGCCTACCCCGGCGTGGGGGCGGAGGAACGGGGCCAGAGCGAGGCCATCGCCCGCAACCTCATGGAGATGTCCCGGCTGCGCACCCCCATCGTCTGCACCGTGGTGGGCGAGGGGGGCTCCGGCGGCGCCCTGGCGGTGGGCGTGGGGGACCAGGTGCAGATGCTGCGCTACAGCACCTACGCGGTGATCTCCCCCGAGGGCTGCGCCTCCATCCTCTGGAAGAGCGCGGAAAAGGCCCCGGAGGCCGCCGAGGCCATGGGCATCACCTCCACCCGCCTGAAGGAACTGGGCCTGATCGACCGTGTCATCGACGAGCCCCTGGGGGGCGCCCACCGCGATCCCGCGGCCATGGCCCACACCCTGAAGAACCAGCTGGTGGAGACCCTGGACGAACTGCAATGCAAGGATCCCGACGCGCTGGTGGAGGCCCGCTACCAGCGCATCCTCAAGTACGGCCAGGTCTGACCCCGACCGGGGGGCGGTGTTGAACCGCGTCCCCGCGAGCGGGGAGGTGCCCGAGAGGCTGTGCCAGGCCCTGGGGCGTCTGCCGCCCGCCCGGCGCCGTCTGGCGGCCCTCAGCGGCGGCCTGGATTCGGTGGTCCTGCTGCACGCCCTGGCCGGGCTGGAATGCGCCCCGCCCCTGATCGCGGTCCATGTGCACCACGGCCTGAGCCCCCGGGCGGAGGCCTGGGCCGCGGCCTGCGAGGCCCTGTGCCGGCGCCTGGGGGTGACGTTCCACTGCCTGCGGGTGGACGCCGCCCCGGGCCGCGGCGAGAGCCCCGAGGCGGCGGCCCGGCATGCCCGCTACGGCGCCCTGGCGGCCTTCATGCAGCCGGGGGACGGTCTGCTCACCGCCCATCACCGCCGCGACCAGGCGGAGACCCTGCTGCTCCAGCTCCTGCGCGGGTCCGGTCCCGCCGGGCTGGCGGCCATGCCCCTGTGGCAGCCCCTGGGCCCCGGCTGGCACGGCCGCCCGCTGTTGGAGGTGGACCGCCCGCAACTGGAGGCCTACGCCCGCGCCCACGGCCTGGACTGGGTGGAGGACGAGAGCAACCAAGACCCCGCCCTGGACCGCAATCGCCTGCGCCATGAGATCCTGCCCCTGCTGCGGGCGCGCTGGCCCGCCGTGGACGCCACCCTGGCCCGGGCGGCGGCCCTGCAGGCCGAGGCCCAGGACCTTTTGGCGGAGCGGGCGCGGGAGGACCTGGAGACCCTGCGGGGGGAAGACCCCGGCACCCTGTCGGTGGCCGCCCTGGCCCGGCTGCGCCGTCCCCGCCAGCGCAACGCCCTGCGGGGCTGGCTGGAGGAGAAGGGGCTGCCCCTGCCCGGCCGGGCGCGCCTGGAGAGCCTGCTGCAACAGGCCCTGGGGGCCGCCCCCGATGCCGCCGTGCGGGTGGCCTGGCCCGGGGCCGAGGTGCGCCGTTACCGCGATGCCCTCCATGCCATGGCACCGCTTGCCGCGCCGCCGCCGGGGTTGTGCCTGCCCTGGGACGGCCGCACCCCGCTGGCGGTGCCGGGCACCGGCGTGACCCTGACCCGCGACGGGGTGATGCGCTGCCATGGCCTGGATCCCGCCGCGCTGCCGGCCCCGGTGACGGTGGGCCTGCGCCGGGGGGGGGAGCGGCTGCGCCTGGGGGGGCGCACCCGGGTGCTGAAGAAGCTGCTGCAGGCGCGGGGTATCCCGCCCTGGGAACGGGAGCGCATCCCCCTGATCCATGCCGGTGACCGCCTGGCGGTGGTCTGGGGCCTGTGGACGGCGGAGAGGCCGTGAGCGCCACCCTGGGGGCCTGCATGGTCTCCCCCGAGGGGGCCTGCGCCGCCGCCTTTGTCTATGGCGGCCGGCGCCCCCGGGGCCGGTAGGCGGATCCCGGGGCGTCACAGGGTGGTGACGGTCACCTCGCAGAGCCCGCCCAGCACCAGGTGCTCCCCCTCGCCGCGCAGCAGACCCGGGAGCAGGTCCTGGAAGCAGCACACCTTGGTCATGGGGATACGGGCCGTGAGGATGGAGTCCCCGAACTCATCGGCCCGCTCACGCACACGGCTGAAGGCGTTCACGTTGTTGAGCAGCAGCACGGCCCGGTCCCGGGCCGGCCGGGAGAGCACCTCGTGTTCCTCCAGGCGGTTGACCCCCCGATGGAGGGTGAGATGGGTCCGCCCGGGATGGCGCCGGGCCAGCTCGTATTGGCAGAAGCCGTAGAGCAGATCCAGCTGGGCCTCCAGGGCGTTGGTGTTGCACAGCCCGCTGGTGCGCTCGTGCAGGAAGCGGGCGTAGGCCTCGCCAGCGGCCTCCTGCAGGGGCCCGCGATGGAAGCGGGTCACCAGCCCGAAGCGGGATTCCACCCACCCCTTGATCACCGCCGCCTCCCTTCCGTCCGGGTTGAACCCCCAGCCCCGCACCAGCCGCCGGTAGTCCGCCTTCTCCCGCCCTCCGGGCCCCGTCAGGCCGCAGGCCGCCGGATCGTCCAGGCAGAACTGTCCGCGCATCCAGGCCATGAAGTCCTCCGCCCGCAGGGCGGGATCGTCCAGGGTGTCCAGATGCCGCCACAGGTCCCGGTGCAGGTCCGCCAGCCCGTCCAGCAACAGGGGCGCCGGATGGCGCTGGTAGGTGAGGCTGCCCAGGATCACCGCTGGCAGGTTGCAGCGGTTGATGGGCAGGCGCGCCCCGGCGGGCAGGGTGGGGCCGGTGTCGTTATCCCCACAGCTCTGGGGTCTTTGTCGTGTATGCAACGCCTCGATTCCTGCCTGGTATGGGGTTTTATTCCGTTAAAACAGGGTGTTGAAGCCATCTTCCGGCATGGCACGGGGGTTGCAAACCCCCTGGTGAACCCAACCTGACCCGCGTCAGAGGAGATCCACACCATGCCCACACGTCAATGCGCCATCTATGGCAAGGGCGGTATCGGTAAGTCCACCACCACCCAGAATCTGGTCGCCGCCCTGGCGGAGGCCGGCAAGAAGGTCATGATCGTCGGCTGCGATCCCAAGGCCGACTCCACCCGCCTGATCCTGCATGCCAAGGCCCAGCAGACCATCATGCAGATGGCCGCCGACGCCGGCAGCGTCGAGGACCTGGAGCTGGAGGACGTGATGCGTACCGGCTACGGCGACGTCAAGTGCGTCGAGTCCGGCGGTCCCGAGCCGGGGGTCGGCTGCGCCGGCCGCGGCGTCATCACCGCCATCAACTTCCTGGAAGAAGAGGGCGCCTACGAGGAAGACCTGGACTTCGTCTTCTACGACGTCCTGGGGGATGTGGTCTGCGGGGGGTTTGCCATGCCCATCCGCGAGAACAAGGCCCAGGAGATCTACATCGTCGTCTCCGGCGAGATGATGGCCATGTTTGCCGCTAACAACATCGCCAAGGGCATCGTCAAGTATGCCAGTTCCGGCAGCGTGCGCCTGGCGGGGCTGATCTGCAACAGCCGCAACACCGACCGCGAGGACGAACTCATCATCGCCCTGGCGGAGAAGCTGGGCACCACCATGATCCATTTCGTGCCCCGGGACAACGTGGTGCAGCGGGCCGAGATCCGCCGCATGACGGTGATCGAGTACGACCCCAAGGCCAAACAGGCGGACGAGTACCGCGCCCTGGCCCGGAAGGTCATCGATAACCAGCATTTCGTCGTACCCACCCCCTGCACCATGGACGAGCTGGAAGACCTGCTCATGGAATTCGGCATCCTGGACGTGGAGGACGAGAGCATCGTCGGCAAGACCGCCGAGGAAGAGGCGGGGGCCTCGGCCTGATCCCGACGGCGGAACGTCCGGCGTCGCCCATCCCACCTGACGCCCGTCCACGGCGAAGTGGCGGCGAGCAGAGGAGCATCCTGCAATGTGCGCAATGAAACGCGAAGAGGCCGAGGCCCTCATCCAGGAGGTGCTGGAGGTCTACCCGGAGAAGGCCCGCAAGGACCGGGCCAAGCATCTGGCGGTGAACGACCCCTCGGCGGAGAGCGCCAAGAAGTGCATCGTCTCCAACCGCAAGTCCCAGCCCGGCGTGATGACCATCCGCGGCTGCGCCTACGCCGGCTCCAAGGGCGTGGTCTGGGGCCCGGTCAAGGACGTGGTGCATATCTCCCACGGCCCCGTGGGCTGCGGCCAGTACTCCCGCGCCGGCCGGCGCAACTACTACACCGGCCACACCGGGGTGAACGCCTTCGGCACCATGAACTTTACCTCGGATTTCCAGGAGAAGGACATCGTCTTTGGCGGTGACAAGAAGCTGGAGAAGCTCATCGACGAGATCGAGACCCTGTTCCCCCTGAACAAGGGCATCACCATCCAGTCGGAGTGCCCCGTGGGGCTCATCGGCGATGACATCGAGTCCGTCTCCAAGAAGAAGGGCAAGGAGCTGGACAAGCCGGTGGTGCCCCTGCGCTGCGAGGGCTTTCGCGGGGTGTCCCAGTCCCTGGGGCACCACATCGCCAACGACGCCATCCGTGACTGGGTCCTGCCGCGCCGGGACGGGGACGACCGCTTCGAGTCCACCCCCTACGACGTGGCCCTCACCGGCGACTACAACATCGGCGGCGACGCCTGGGCCTCGCGCATCCTGCTGGAGGAGATGGGCCTGCGGGTGGTGGCCCAGTGGTCCGGGGACGGCACGATGTCTGAACTGGAGCTGGCCCCCAAGGCCAAGGTGAACCTGCTGCACTGCTACCGCTCCATGAACTACCTGGCGCGGCACATGGAGGAGAAGTACGGCATCCCCTGGATGGAATACAACTTCTTCGGCCCCACCAAGATCGCCGAGAGCCTGCGCAAGATCGCCGCCCTGTTCGACGACAAGATCCAGGAGGGGGCCGAGCGGGTCATCGCCAAATACCAGCCCCAGATGGACGCGGTCATCGAGAAGTACCGCCCGCGCCTGGAGGGGCGCAGGGTGATGCTCTACGTGGGCGGCCTGCGCCCGCGGCATGTCATCGGCGCCTACGAGGACCTGGGCATGGAGGTGGTGGGGGCCGGCTACGAGTTCGCCCACAACGACGACTACGACCGCACCATCAAGGATATGGGCGACGCCACCCTGCTGTTCGACGACATCACCGGCTACGAGCTGGAGCGGTTCGTGCAGCGGGTGCGCCCGGACCTGGTGGGCTCGGGGATCAAGGAGAAGTACATCTTCCAGAAGATGGGCATCCCCTTCCGCCAGATGCACTCCTGGGACTATTCCGGTCCCTACCACGGCTACGACGGCTTTGCCATCTTCGCCCGGGACATGGACATGACCCTCAACAACCCCTGCTGGGACCAGTTGAAGGCCCCGTGGAAGAAGGCAGCGGCCGAAGGCGCCAGGGCGGCGTGACGATCCCGCGGCGCCACACCCGGCGCCGCGACCCCCATCCCGTTTTCCAAGGCCGTCCGTCCACGGATGAGTGGCGCGGCAGGAGAAAAGACCCATGAGCCAGAACCCCGAACAGATCAAGCCCTGCTACCCCCTCTTCCAGGAGGAGGACTACCAGCAGATGCTGGCCCGCAAGCGGGCCGTCTCCGAGGAGGCCTACAGCCCCGAGAAGATCCGCGAGGTCTTCGAGTGGACCACCACGGCGGAATACAAGGACCTCAACTTCCAGCGGGAGGCCCTGACGGTGGACCCCGCCAAGGCCTGCCAGCCCCTGGGGGCCGTACTCTGCTCCCTGGGCTTTGAGAAGACCCTGCCCTATGTGCACGGCTCCCAGGGCTGCGTCGCCTATTTCCGCACCTATTTCAACCGCCACTTCCGCGAGCCGGTGGCCTGCGTCTCCGACTCCATGACCGAGGACTCGGCGGTCTTCGGCGGCCACAAGAACATGACCGAGGGGCTGGAAAACGCCAGGGCCCTGTACCAGCCGGAGATGATCGCCATCTCCACCACCTGCATGGCTGAGGTCATCGGCGACGACCTCAACGCCTATGTGGGCAATGCCAAGAAGGAGGGGGCCATCCCCGAGGATTTCCCCACGCCCTATGCCCATACCCCGTCCTTCGTGGGCAGTCACGTCACGGGCTGGGACAACATGTTCGAGGGGACCATGCGCTACTTCACCCTCAACGACATGGAGGGCAAGGAAGCGGGCAGCAACGGCAAGCTCAACCTGGTGCCCGGCTTCGAGACCTACCTGGGCAACTACCGGGTCATGCACCGCATGATGGAGGAGATGGGGGTGGACCACACCCTGCTGTGCGATCCCGCGGAGGTGCTGGACACCCCCGCCGATGGCGAGTACCGCATGTACGCTGGCGGCACCTCCCGGGCCGAGATCCAGGACGCCCCCAACGCCCGGGACACCCTCCTGCTTCAGCCCTGGCAGCTGGACAAGACCCGCAAGTTCATCCAGGGCACCTGGAAGCACGAGGTGCCCAGGGTGAACATCCCCATGGGGCTTGAATGGACCGATGCCTTCCTCATGAAGGTCTCCGAGATCACGGGCCGGCCCATCCCCGAATCCCTGGAGCGGGAACGCGGCCGCCTGGTGGACATGATGACCGACTCCCACACCTGGCTGCACGGCAAGAAGTACGCCCTGTGGGGGGATGCGGACTTTGTCATGGGCATGAGCAAGTTCCTCCTGGAACTGGGGGCCGAGCCCCGGCACATCCTGGTGCACCACGCCAACAAGCGCTGGAAGAAGGCCATGGAGCAGATCCTCTCCGAGAGCCCCTACGGCGCCGAGGCGGAGGTGCACATCAACCGTGACCTCTGGCACCTGCGCTCCCTGGTGTTCACCGACAAGCCCGACTTCATGATCGGCAACTCCTACGGCAAGTTCATCGAGCGCGATACCTTCACCAAGGGCCGGGAGTTCCAGGTGCCGCTGGTGCGCATGGGCTTCCCCATCTTCGACCGCCACCACCTGCACCGCATGACCACCCTGGGCTACGAGGGCGGCATGTACATCCTCACCACCCTGGTGAACGCGGTGCTGGAGCGGCTGGACGACGAGACCATGGAGATGGGCGTCACCGACTACCACTACGACCTGGTGCGCTGAGGCCGGCCCGGTGCAGCGCGCCCCGGGGGCCACAGGCCCCCGGGGTTCCCCCAAGACCCTGCAGGAGCACGTCCCCATGCCCAGCGTCATGATCAACCGTACCGCCAGCGGCGATCTCTCCCTCTACGTCCCCAAGAAGGACCTGGAGGAGGCCATCGTCTCCCTGGAGCACGAAGGCCCCGGCCGCTGGGGCGGCGAGGTCACCCTGGCGGACGGATCCCGGTACTTCCTTGAACCCATGGACGAGGCCCCGCGCCTGCCCATCACCCTGCGCGCCCGCCGCCTGTAGGCCCGCGAGGGATCCGCCCCCATCCAGCAACCCGGAGATCCCCATGCCCACCGAGATGCTCGACCGTGAATGCGCCCTGCGCATTGCCCTGGCCCGCCGGGTCCTCCCCGGCATCGAACTCGCCCGCCTCGTGGAGATCCTCATCTCCCGGCTCGGCGCGCCCATCACGGTGAAGGCCCTGGACGGCCTCAGCGCCGATCACCTGAAGGAAGGACTGGAACGCACCCGCCCGGCGGACGCGGAGGGTCCTCCATGGGATGAACGGGGCCTGGGCATGGCCCTGCGCTACCTGCACGGCGAGCGGGAGGTGGAACCGCCCCTGCCGCCCCTGGCCCCCTACAGCGAAGGGGATCTGCCCGGCTCCCTGCGCGTGGCCCTGGCCTCCAACAGCGGGGAACGGGTGGACGGTCACTTCGGTTCCTGCGTGCGCTTTCTGATCTATCAGGTCTCGGGGGACACCGCCCTGCTGGTGGACATCCGCCCCACGGCGCAGCTGGACAAGGCACCGGAGCGCAATGCCGCCCGCGCCGGGCTCCTCGGGGACTGTCACCTGCTGTACGTGGAGAGCATCGGCGGCCCCGCCGCCGCCCGGGTGATCCGCGCCGGCGTCCATCCCATCAAGCGCCCGGGGGGCGTCCACGCCCGGGAGATCCTGGAGGAACTCCAGACCGTGCTCCGGGGCTCTCCGCCCCCCTGGCTGGCCCGCGCCATGGGCCGAGAGGCGGCCACCCTCGAGCGCTTCGCCGCCTTGTGACGGTCAGGCGGTGGTACTCAGGCGACCCTGGAGCGGACCCAACGTTCGAAACGCCCGTACACCTCCAGTGCAGGCTCGATGGTCCCGATCACCCGATCCAGATCGATGGAATCGTAGAGATGGGTGAGGAGATTGCGCATGGCGCAGGCGTCCATCAGGGCGCTGGCCAGTTCCTCCGGCAGGCCCAGACGGTCCCGCAGCACGGCGAAGACCTCCCGGTAGCTGGCGGCCAGCGGGTGCCCCTCCAGGCGCAGTAGCTGCAGGCCGAGATCCGCCGAGGATTCGCAAAGGAGTTGCAGCAGGCGTTCCACCGCGTAATGTTCCCTGCGCCGGCCCTGGGTATCCAGTGTGGAATAGGAGTCCAGGTCGGTGAGGAATTGCCTCAACATCCTGAGCTTGCGCTGGATAATCTCCACGCGGTCCGGGGTCATGGATAGAGCGGCTCCTCGGCGTGTTTCTGGAATTGAACCGAGTCGGCGTACAGGAAAAAGGCCCGGTCCTGCTCCCGGTCGAAGCGGCCGGGTTCTTCTTCATGCAGGCACAATCCATCCCGGAACACGTGATACCGGATCAACGGGCCCGTGCCATCGTGCAGTACCAGCAGATCCACCGGCCCGGGCAGGATCTCTTCCAACTGCCGCAGCCAGCGGGCCTGGGTCATGAAATCCGGCACGCATTTCGGCAATACAGCCAGATCGATATCGCGTCCGGCCCCTTCCCGTGCGGTGGAACCGAACAGGATCACCAGACACCAGCCATGGCGCCGAGCCAATGCCTGGATGGCCTGGTGTTGTTCAGGGGAAAACGTCACTGGGGGCATGGGTCTCCCAGCTCCTAGAGCAGGACGTCACGGTCTTTTCAAAGACGAGGGTTGTGCGACGCGGATGAAGCCCGGCTACAGGCCTGCGGTTATGATGCCCCAGCGGGGGCCATTTTTCGAGGTTGCCGCCAGGCCGTGCGCGCCATGGTCGGGAGGCGGCGTCCCGGAGCGCTTCGCCGCCTTGTGACCTGATATGCCGTGAATGGGACCCGAATCGGCATGCGGGAACGCCGGACCCAGCCCACCCCCCGGGAACGCCGAGCCCCAGCTCGGCACGGAAAAGGCCAAGCTAGGGCTTGGCGCTCCCAGCGACTCCCATGGGTACGCCGGGCCCCAATCCACCCCCCTGGGAACGCCGAGCCCCAGCTCGGCACGACAGGGCCAAACCAAGGCTTGGCGCTCCCAGCGCCCCATGGACACGTCGGGACCCAGCCCGCCCCCCGGGAACGCCGAGCCCCAGCTCGGCACGGACAGAGCCAAGCTAGGGCTTGGCGCCCCCAACCATCCCCATGGAGACGCCGGACCCAGCCCGCCCCTGGGAACGCCGAGCCCCAGCTCGGCACGGACAAGGCCAAGCTGGGGCTTGGCGCTCCCAGCCATCCCCATGGAGACGCCGGACCCAACCCGCCCCCCGGGAACGCCGCGCCCCAGCTCGGCACGGACAAGGCCAAGCTGGGGCTTGGCGCTCCCAGCGCCCCATGGACACGTCAGAACCCAGCCCGCCCCCTGGGAACGCCGAGCCCCAGCTCGGCACGGAAAAGGCCAAGCTAGGGCTTGGCGCTCCCAGCGACTCCCATGGGTACGCCGGGCCCCAATCCACCCCCCCGGGAACGCCGAGCCCCAGCTCGGCACGACAGGGCCAAACCAAGGCTTGGCGCTCCCAGCGATCCCCGTGGGAAGGCCCGGCCACTGAAAACGCCGAGTCCTGCTCAGCATGAACTGACCCGGGTGCCGGTAACGGTCTGCTCAAGGGCCTGGCTTGTGTCCGGGGCGTGATACTCGAAACGCAGGGACTGGGGGTAGGGGAAGACATCCCCGTGGATGCCCCGGCGCACCTCCTCCTGGCGCCGCTGCCAGTAGCGGTAGTCGAACAGCTCCGGGTGCAATTCCTTCAGGGTGCGGCGGATCTTCGGGTCGGTGCTGAGGAAGGTGATGAACTCCTCCGGGAAGATCTCGTTGGGCCCCGCCGAGTACCAGGCCTCGGAGCTGAGCTCATCCTCGGGGAAGGGGGGCTCGGGGATCTTGCGGAAGTGGCATTCGGTGAGATAGCAGATCTCGTCGTAGTCGTAGAAGACCACCTTGCCGCTCTTGGTGACGCCGAAGTTCTTGAACAAGAGGTCGCCGGGGAAGATGTTCACCCCCATGAGCTGCTTGATGGCCTGCCCCCAGTCGTCCAGGGCCTGGCGCGCCTCGGCCTCGCTGGCCCGCTCCAGGTAGACATCCAGGGGCAGCATGCGCTTCTCGATGTAGAGATGGCGGATCACCAGGTTGTCCCCGTCCATCTCCAGCTGGTGGGCCGCCTCCCGCTGCAGGGTCTCCAGAAGCTCGGGGGAGAAGCGGTCCAGGGGGAAGGCCACCTCGGAGAACTCCAGGGTGTCGGCCATGCGGCCCACGCGGTCGTGCATCTTCACCTGCAGGTAGCGCCGCTCGATGAGCTCGTGGGTCACCTCCTTCTGCGGCGGGAAGCGGTCCTTGATGACCTTGAACACGTAGCGGTAGGAGGGCAGGGTGAACACCAGCATCACCAGCCCCGGCGTGCCCTGGGCGACGACAAAGGCATCGTCGCTGCGCTCCAGGTGGTGCAGGAAGTCCCGGTAGAACTCGTTCTTGGCCTGCTTGTGGAAGCCGATGCTCATGTACAGCTCGGCGATGGGTTTATCCGGCATGATGTCGCTGAGGAAGGCCACCGTGGCCGCCGGCACCGGCGTCTTCACCAGGAAGTAGGCCCGGGCGAAGCTGAACACCGCCGCCGCCTCCTGGCGTGTCACCAGCAGGGTGTCCGCCACCAGCCCGCCGCGTTCGTTGTTGGTCAGGGGCACGATGAAGGGGTGGCTGCGTCCCTCGTGCACCACACGGCCGATGAGATAGGCCGCCTTGTTGCGGAAGAAGGGGAACTCCAGGATGTCGATGCGCAGATCCCCCATGGCCTCGGGCCCGAACTCCGAGCGCTGCTCCAGGGTGCGGGCGATGTTGGCCACGTCCCGGGACAGATCGGCGTGGGGCAGGTTGAAGTAGAAGGCGGAGAGGATCTCCCAGATGCAGGTCTCCAGGCCCCCGTCCCGGGTGTGGAAGGTGAGATAGCCCCGGTAGCGCTCCGCCAGGTCCTGCCGGTCGGCCACCGATTCCACGAAGATCATGTCGTTGTTGTAGTACTTGCGCTCGAACAGGCGGCAGAAGACGGAGTTGTAGAAGGTCTCCGCCAGCTCCGGGCGGGAATGGTGTTGCAGCAGCTCCATGTAGGCGATCTTCACCTGCTGCCACAGGGTCTTGTCGAACCCCTCCATGCCGAAGTTGGCCCTGACCTTGGCCTGGGTCTCCTGCACCCGCTCGTCGTAGGAGCTGATGCGCTTCACCGAGGCGGCGCGCACCGCCTCCCAGTCCGCCTGCTCGAAGCGTTCCCGGGCCCCGCTGGTGATCTCCTGGAAGAAGGAGAAGTGCCGCTCGAAACCCGTGAGGATGGAACGGGCGATTTGCCGTGCGCGATCCTGCATGCCTGGTCACCTGTTATGCGGTTACGGCCGGATACCCGATCACTGTATCACGCCCCCGGCGGGGCGATCCGTCGGATGACGCGCTGCCGCAGACCGTTCATCGGCCCCCATGGGCCCGGGGCCACCGGCGCTGGCGCCCGATTATGTTGCATTGCATCAATTAATGACTATTATTGAAATTTCTTGCTGGCATTTGTTCCCGTGCGCGTTACTCTGGATTGCTCTACGTCAAATGCCGGGGCAGGGCAGACGCCGCAGCAGGCGGGCGGCCATCTTCGCAGGGAAGGGCGGTCCAGGCCCCCGGATACAACAAGCCCGGTGACGGGTCATTCGCTCAAGTGACAGAGGGTCAGGCATGAATCGAGAAGAACAGATCAAGGCGCTGGAGAAGGACTGGGCCGAGAACCCCCGCTGGAAGGACGTGCGCCGCGGCTACACCGCCGCCGATGTGGTGCGTCTGCGGGGCTCCGTGCAGGTGGAACACACCCTGGCCCGGCGCGGCGCCGAGAAGCTGTGGGATCGGGTCCATGGCGGCGCCCGCAAGGGCTACGTCAACTGCCTGGGGGCCCTCACCGGCGGACAGGCCGTGCAGCAGGCCAAGGCGGGCATCGAGGCCATCTACCTCTCCGGCTGGCAGGTGGCGGCGGATGCCAATACCTCCGAGACCATGTACCCCGACCAGTCCCTGTACGCCTACGACTCCGTCCCCACCGTGGTGCGCCGCATCAACAACGCCTTCAAGCGGGCCGACGAGATCCAGTGGTCCAAGGGCATCAGCCCGGAAGACCCGGAGGGTGTCGACTACTTCCTGCCCATCGTGGCCGATGCCGAGGCCGGTTTCGGCGGCGTGCTCAACGCCTTTGAGCTGATGAAGAACATGATCACCGCCGGCGCCGCCGGGGTGCATTTCGAGGACCAGCTGGCGGCGGTGAAGAAATGCGGCCACATGGGCGGCAAGGTGCTGGTGCCCACCCAGGAGGCGGTGCACAAGCTCATCGCCGCGCGCATGGCCGCCGACGTCATGGGCGTGCCCACCCTGCTGCTGGCCCGCACCGACGCCGAGGCCGCCACGCTGCTCACCTCCGACTTCGACGACAACGACCGGCCCTTTATCACCGGCGAGCGCACCGCCGAGGGCTTCTACCACGTGAAGAACGGTCTGGAGCAGGCCATCAGCCGCGGCGTGGCCTATGCCCCCTATGCCGACCTGGTCTGGTGCGAGACCGGCACGCCGGATCTGGGCTTCGCCCGCGAGTTCGCCGAGGCCGTGCGGGAGAAGAATCCCGGGCAGCTCCTGGCCTACAACTGTTCGCCGTCCTTCAACTGGAAGAAGAACCTGGACGACCGCAGCATCGCCGAGTTCCAGGACAAGCTCTCGGAGATGGGCTACAAGTACCAGTTCATCACCCTGGCGGGCATCCACAGCATGTGGTTCAACATGTTCGACCTGGCCTATGATTACGCCCGCGGCGAGGGCATGAAGCACTACGTGGAAAAGGTGCAGCAGCCCGAGTTCGAGGCCCGCGAGAAGGGCTACACCTTCGTCTCCCACCAGCAGGAGGTGGGCGCCGGCTACTTCGACGACATCACCACGGTGATCCAGGGTGGCACCTCCTCGGTGACGGCCCTCAAGGGCTCCACCGAGGAAGGCCAGTTCAGTAGCTGAGGCCGGTCCGCATCCGGTTCCACCACCGGGGCCGCCCCGCATCCTGCGGGTGCGGCCCCGCTTTTTTCCAACCAGTGGAGAGAACGATCCATGACATCACGGCGGTTGAGCTTCCAGGGAACGGCCGATCTGTGCGACGAGCACCCGGGAGAGGACCTCCGCATCTGTGAACCCGTCTTCCGGGACTATGGGGGCGAGAAGGCCTTCTGCGGGGAGGTGGTCACCCTCAAGTGTTTCGAGGACAATTCCCTGGTGCGCACCCTGCTGGAACGGGGCGGCCGCGGCCGTGTGCTGGTGGTGGACGCCGGTGGTTCCCTGCGCTGCGCCATGCTGGGGGACCAGCTGGCCCTGCTGGCGGTGAAGAACGGCTGGTCCGGCGTGGTGATATACGGCTGCATCCGTGATGCCCGCGCCTGCGCCGAATTGCCCCTGGGGATCAAGGCCCTGGCCACCCATCCCCTGAAGACCCAGAAACGCGGCGAGGGCCGGGAGGACATCCCCGTGCGCTTTGCCGGTGTACGCTTCAACCCCGGCGATCTCCTCTTCGCCGACGAGGACGGCATCGTCGTCCTGGACCCGGACAACCCATGAGCGAACGACGCCCGCGCTACCGCCTCACCTTCGCCTGCCCGGACCGGGTGGGGATCGTCGCCGCGGTGAGCGGCTTTCTCGCCGAACACGGCGGCTCCATCACCGAGGCCAGCCAGCACTGCGATGCCGCCAGCGGCTGGTTCTTCATGCGCTGCGAGATCGATGCCGCCACGTTGCCCTTCGATGGGGACGGCCTGCGCCAGCGCTTCGCCCCCGTGGCCGAGGCCCACGGCATGCGCTGGCAGGTCATCGACAACATCACCCCGCGGCGGGTGGTGCCCCTGGTGAGCCGGCAGGACCACTGCCTCACGGACCTGCTCTACCGCTGGCGCAGCGGCGAGCTGCTGGCGGAGATCCCCTGCGTCCTCTCCAACCACGAGGACCTGCGGGCCTACGTGGAATGGCACGGCATCCCCTATCACCACGTCCCGGTGGACCCGGATCACAAGGCCGCCGCCTTCGCCCGCATCACTGAACTCATCGACCAGGCCCGGGCCGACACCGTGGTCCTGGCCCGCTACATGCAGATCCTCCCCCCCGAGGTCTGCGCCCGCTATCCCGGGCGCATCATCAACATCCACCACAGCTTCCTGCCGTCCTTCGTCGGCGCCAGGCCCTACCACCGGGCCTTCGAGCGGGGCGTCAAGCTCATCGGTGCCACCTGCCACTACGTCACCGACCAACTGGACGAGGGCCCCATCATCGAACAGGACGTGGTGCGCGTGCATCACGACGACACCGTGGACGACCTGATCCGCCTGGGCCGGGACGTGGAACGCACCGTCCTCGCCCGGGGCCTGCGCTACCACCTGGAAGACCGCGTCCTCATCCACGGCAACAAGACCATCGTCTTCGACTGAGAAACGCCACTCCGGGAGCCCCGAACCCCAACCCCGCCCCCGGGAACGCCGAGCCTCAAGCCCATCCCCCGGGAACGCCGAGCCAAACCCGCCCCCCCGGGAACGCCGAGCCCCAGCTCGGCACGACAGGGCCACACCAAGGCTAGACGCTCCCAGCGCCCCCACAGAACCGCCGGGCCAAACTCGCCCCCCCCGGGAACGCCGAGCCCCAGCTCGGCACGACAGGGCCAAACCAAGTCTTGATGCTCCCAGCGCCCCCCAGGACCGCCGGGCCAAACCCGCCCCCCGGGAACGCCGAGCCCCAGCTCGGCAAGAACAGAGCCAAGCTGGTGCTAGGCGCTCCCAGCGCCCCCCAGGACCGCCGGACCCACCCGGCCCCCCGGGAACGCCGAGCCCCAGCTCGGCAAGAACAGAGCCAAGCTGGTGCTAGGCGCTCCCAGCACCCCCCCAGGACCGCCGGGCCCACTCGCCCCCTCCTGGGAACGCCGAGCCCCAGCTCGGCATACACAGAGCCAATCTGGAGTCCGGCGCTCCCGGCTCATTGATCAAAGGTTTCCTGATAGGGTATTTCTATTGCCCCTTCTCAAGATCATAACGATGCATCATCGGAGAGATCCTTGAGCATGGTGCGAACCGTATCCATGAGCACTGGGATATCGTTTTGACAAATTGAGAAAACCTCTTCGGCATCGACATCAAAATACCCGTGTGCGATCACATCTCGAACACCTTTGACACCCGGCCAATCGACGCCTGGATAGCGTGCCAGTAGGCTGCTACCCGTTTGCCTGTCCATTTGCTTGAATGCTTCACCCACCGCGATCAGGACCATACAGATGGCATCCAGTCGATCCTGTCCCTCGGGGCTATCGTAAAAATCTTCGGGTGTCGTGATGCCGGTGAATCGGCGTGGGATGCGCTCAAGTGCAGCCAGTACATCCTCCAATCGTTCAACGATCAGAGGATCAAGTGACATAACGCGCCTCATTCTGGATGCGGGCCTTCAAACGTGGGTTCATGCGGGCTCGTAACCGGATGACGTCCACATGACAGCCCATCCATTCCTCAAGCTCCTGGCGCATATGCGAGGCCCGAAACAGATTGGGTGCGTCGGTCTCGTATACGACATCGATATCACTGTCCGGCCCCGAATCGCCTCGGGCCACCGAACCGAACAACCCGATTCTGGTAATCCCATAGCGCTCCCCCCGGCGATCCTTGAACTGCTGCAGGATCGCCAGCACCTCGTCCCGCCGAGTTTCGCTACTCATTGGATTTTGCTCATATCTATGGACCAGTTCGGGCATGATGATTGGATGGTAGCCGACCCTGAACACCCATGACCAGGGAAAGCCACGGCGGATACCAGCCCCCGGGAACGCCGAGCCCCCAGCTCGGCACAACAGGGCCAAACCAAGGCTTGACGCTCCCAGCACCCCCACAGCACTGCCGGGCCCACTCGCCCCCTCCTGGGAACGCCGAGCCCCAGCTCGGCACGACAGGGCCAAACCAAGGCTAGACGCTCCCAGCAATCCCCCCAGGACCGCCGGGCCCACCCGGCCCCCTCGGGTGCTCGGCACTCCCAGGGGCGGGTACGGTTGCGGTGATCTAGCGTCTCATCCCCCCTCCAGCGCCGCGCGCAGGGCCCGTAGCCCCGGCCGGCGCCGCCGCAGCGCCGCTTCCGGCACCACCCTGGGGCGCTCCGGCCCCAGATAGCGCAGATGGCTGCCGCAGGCGGCGCGGCAGTCCGAGGCCCCGAACCCCGGCACCGGCACCTCGCCCCCCACACGGGCATTGGCCTGGCACTCCGGCGCCTCCGACAGCACCACATGCACCACCCGCGCCTCCCGCCGCGTCAGCAGCCAGTCCACATGCCAGCGCAGGGTCTTGTCCCGACGCAAATGCCGCTCCACCCGCGCCGCCAGGTTCCGCCGTGCGCTGCCGGTGTACACATACCACCCCGCCGGCAGCCGCGCCGCCGGCAACCGACCCGCCTGGAGGCGGCACGGTCGGCGCAGATGGATGTAGAGCTGGTAGGTGGTGGGCATCCGCTGTAATCCTGGAAGGTTCTCAGGTGAGAAGCAGGGCCGAAACCTCCTGGTGCAGGCGCTGCAGCTCCTCCCGGAGCGACTTCGCCTTGGAAGGTTGGATGAAACCGCCGTGGTTGATGTCGTTGCGCAGCTGCGTGATGCGCTCATAGCAGGGCACCAGGGCCTTCGGGATCCACTCCCGGGCGGCGCGGGCCACCTCCGGATAGGCGGCCAGCTCTTCCTTCCATTCCGACTCCGGCCTGGGTTCCTTGCCGCCGAGCACATTCAATAGCTTGGAAAGCAGATTACGCCGCGCTTTCGTGGCGGCCTTCGTATCGGCCACCTTTGCATCGATGCGCTCCATCTCGGGGATGCGCAGGTCCAGCAGGGTAATGATGCCCTCCTGCAACAAGGTATATCCCTGCTGGGTCTGGCCGTGGCGGATGCACCAGCCCACCGCGTGGAGGAGATTTTCCGCAGATTGGTCCTCCCAAAGCGCCAGGTCCTCGGAAAGCCGCTCCAATACGGGTTGCAGCGGCGGCAGGATATCCGTCTGCACCCTCTGCAGGGGTTCCAGGATGCGCTTCCGGGCCTTGAATTCGGCCAATTCCTGCCCCCGCACCGTATCGATCCCCTCCGCCAGTTCCGTAAGCCCCTGGGCGATGCCCCGCAGGGCACGGGCCGTTTCGTCCTTGCCCTGGGTCTCTCGGAGAACGGGTTGAACCTCCTGTTGGACCAGGCGGTTCAGATCGTCCGGCTGACCGGAGCGCAGGAAACGGTCGATGCCCACGCTCCAGTCGAACAGGCCAAGGAAGGGGGTCATGTCCATGATGGGGGCATCCCGCTCTTCCACGGGCATGGCCTCCACCTGCCTGGGAGGGCCCAGGCGTTCGAAGGCCCCGTAGTACACCCCTTTCAGACGGATGTCCTTGGTGACCTTCAGGTACTGGATCAGCACGGTGAAAAGGAGGGGGAGAAAGCGGAACGAGTGGGTGATGTCGAAGGTGATGGCATCTCCCTCGTGTATCGCATCGTTGAAGATCCGGAAGATCTCCCAGGCATCGTCCGTCCCTCCCGGTTCGGGGATCGGGAGGGCCTCCACGCGCCCCGGCCAGCCCCGGGCCTCCAGCTCATGCCGCAAGGCCTCCAGGTGCTTCTCCCGGGCCTGGGGTGTGCAGGCGATCAGGGCCCGGTCTTCGGGGCCAAAATCGGCGCAGTGGAGTCCCAGCAAGGCGGTCTGGACGAAACGCACATTGTTCGCCCGCCGCGCCCCGTGGCCGTCCTCGGGCAGACAGTAGTTGCAGGGGAGGTAATTGCCGGTTCCGAGAAAGGAGATGAACAGACGGGCCATGTCGGATTGTCCCTTGGATGATCGTGGATGAGGCAGGGCAGGGGATGTCGACCGTTTCCGGTATAGGGGCCGTGAAGCGGTGATGATCCCGCAAGCTTGTCACCTCCCGCATCCCGGGGCGAAGCCCGCGGCAGGCCAGCCCGGGAAGAGGGAGACAAGGCACCCTAGTGCACCTGCATCGAGAAGCGCAACCAGTCGCGGTTCCCGGGGCCATCGGCCCGTCACCTGCCGGCGATGGATCACCGTGGCAAGCCTGCCTCATCCCTCCCCAGGGACCCGGGGCGCTATTGTGCATCCCGTGGGGCGCGGCCCGGACCAAGGGAAGGGCCAGGGACGCAGGGATGCGGCGTCCCCCTGTTTTTCCTGAGAGGAGGTGTCATGAAAGATGACCAAGAGAGCCCTCTATCTGGCGGCCTATGACGTCTCCTCCCCCAGTCGTCTGCGGGCGGCCCTGGCCCTGGTCAGGGCCTATGCCACCGGCGGACAGAAATCCGTACATGAGGTCTTTCTCACACCGGCCGAGCGCCATGGACTGTTGCACGATATGGCACTGCTGCTGGACGAGCGCGAGGACCGTTTCCTGTTGCTGCGCCTGGATGCCCGCGGGCGGGTGCATACCTTAGGGCAGGGGGCCGAGCCCTGCGATCCGGACCTGTTTTACATGGGGTGATGTCATGGGAACCCTTCTGCTGGACCGTGCGGACCTGGAGGTACGCATGGATGGCCAAGCCCTGGCCCTCTATCAGCAGGGGGCGCGTTACAGCAATGTGCCCCTGAAATTGCTGGAACGGGTCATCATCCAGGGCCGTCAGACCCGCCTGGACGCGGAGGTGTTGTCGCGCCTGGCCGAGGCGGGGGCCTCGGTGCTCGTCCTCAGCCCGCGGCAATCCCGGCGCATCGCCCTGGTGTTGGGCCCCAGACACAACGAGGCGGCGGTACGCATCGCCCAGACCGGACGCCTCTCGGACGAGTCCTTCTGCAGCCGCTGGTCCCGGGACCTGGTGCGCGCCAAGGTATCCCGCCAGGTTCGCCTCCTGCGCAAGGCGAGGCGATCCCGTCCCGATGCCCGCAAGGCTCTCACCGATGGCATCCAAACCCTCTCGGACAGCCTGGGGCGCCTGGAAACCGGTCCCGAACCCGCCATTCCCCCGCTGCGGGGGCTGGAGGGCGCTGCGGCCCGTGCCTATTTCACTGCCCTGCGCAGCCTCTTCCCGCCCGCATTGGGGTTTTCCGGGCGCAACCGTCGCCCGCCCCGGGACCCGGTGAATGCCTGCCTCTCCCTGGCGTACACCCTGCTGCACTTCGACGCCGTACGCGCCGCGCAGATCGCCGGGCTGGACCCCCTGATCGGCTTCTATCATCGCCCGGCCATCGGTCGCGAATCCCTCGCCTGTGATCTCGTGGAGCCCTTGAGGCCGCTGGCGGACGAATGGGTATGGGGGCTGTTCCGCAAGGAGATACTGACCGCGGATCATTTCAGCCGGCACGGCCAGGGTTGCCTGCTGGGAAAGGCCGGCCGCCGGCATTTCTATGCCCACTGGGAAACCGCGGCACCACTCCACCGCCGCTGGCTGCGGCAGCGCTGCGCCCGGCTGGCGCGGACCCTGCGCAGCGAAGGGGCGCAATGGCTGGAAGACCCGGAGCAGGAGGAGGATTAAGGGATGCACGGTCACCATGATGGAAGACATGACCCCCTGCAGGAACCCGCGCGCAAACCCCTGTACCTCCTGGAGGGGCCACGCGAGGTTACCGCCCGGGACACCAGCCTGGCGGTGCGCAATGGGACGCATGTGACGAACCTGCCCCTGTCCCGGCTGGACCGCATCCTCTCCGGCCCACAGGTCACCTGGAACGGAAAGGCCCTGCAGGCCTGTCTCGGATATGGCATCCCCATCACCTGGGTGGATGGATCAGGGCACCCCCTGGGCACCCTGAGTCCACCGCCCGGGTGTGCCGGACCGCTGGCAGACGCGATCCAGCGCTATCTGGATCGCCCCGAATGGCCCGATCAGTACCCCCAATGGCTGAAGCACCGCCGCATGGACGTGCTGCAATCCTGGCGCAACGCACTCAGTCGACAGGGGCATCCCCCGCCGGCAGGCATCCTGGAGGGCATCAAGCGGGACTTCGTCTATGCCGACCAGATCCCCAACCATTTCCCCGACGAATCCCTGGGATGGTGTTACGGGGTCGTGGAACAACGATTGAACAAGGAAGGGATGCAGCCCTACTATTGGGGCTTTGGCGGTGTGCCCCTGCCGCTGGCGGAGGACATCGCCCGCCTGCTGTGGGCCGAACTCAATCTGCACTGCGGCACCCTGCCCAGGCAGGTGCAAACCCGGCCCGAAGCCCTGGTGTTCTTTGAAAACTGGGTACAGAAAAATGCCGTCAGGGTCCACCACCACCTGGGGGATCTGAAACGACACATCCGCTCGGAGATCTCGGGATGTCGGTGACGGCGCAGAAGGAATGGATCATCTGCTACGATATCCGCGACCCCAAGCGCCTCACCCGCGTTCACCGGTTCCTCAAGGGACACGGCCAACCGGTGCAGTACTCGGTCTTCTACTACGAAGGCCATACCGGCCAACTGGGCCGTCTCCTGCAGGACCTGGAAGAACTCATCGACCCCCGAAGAGACGATGTGCGTGCCTACCCCATCCCCCGCCCCATGGAGGTTCATACCCTGGGCCGGGGTAGCCTTCCGGACGATGTGGAACTACACTCCGATAAGGCCCCCGGCCTGGCCCTTTTCCTGCAAGGACAGCACAAGACATGAAGACCAAACCAGTACATTCAACCGGCAGCAGGATACCCCGTATCCCCCGTCCATCCGGATGGAATGGCCCACTCAAACCGAAGTTCCCTCCACAGAAGCCGGAGTTCTCCGGAAACCCAGCTGCAAGTCATGATTTCTGCAGCATTATCCGCATCGAGCAGACCGAAAACCTTCCCTGAAGAAGAAGGGATTAAGACCTATACTCATTCGCCCGGTTCTCTGGTTCGGTTCGACCGAAAACCTTCCCTGAAGAAGAAGGGATTAAGACATCGGATAATGGAACGAGATCATCTCGTCGCCCGCGACCGAAAACCTTCCCTGAAGAAGAAGGGATTAAGACGGATTCATAGTGCTTCTCCTTTGTTGGTTGGACCGAAAACCTTCCCTGAAGAAGAAGGGATTAAGACTCCGCTTCAAACCAGTAAATTGTTGTTTCATCTTGACCGAAAACCTTCCCTGAAGAAGAAGGGATTAAGACGCCTGTTCCTGGTGCTCCTCCTGCCTCATGCCGCGACCGAAAACCTTCCCTGAAGAAGAAGGGATTAAGACGCTCGCTGCCTGGCTCGCCAGCGCAGCGGCAATCAGACCGAAAACCTTCCCTGAAGAAGAAGGGATTAAGACATCCGGCCAGCCCGCACGGTGCTCCGGTGCGACGGAGACCGAAAACCTTCCCTGAAGAAGAAGGGATTAAGACGTCGATGTGGGCGGATTTCTCGGCCATCTTCAGGGGACCGAAAACCTTCCCTGAAGAAGAAGGGATTAAGACCACCACGCCCCTACCCACGGGGCACCCACCAGACGACCGAAAACCTTCCCTGAAGAAGAAGGGATTAAGACATGTCCTCCAGGTCCTGCGTGAAGACCTCCGAGAGACCGAAAACCTTCCCTGAAGAAGAAGGGATTAAGACGGCGTTTGTGAGCTCCACGTGGGGGCCTCGGCGGCTGTCAAGGTGGTTGTCGCCTGAGAGCACATCGTTATGCAGCCATTTTCAGTGGCTGATCTTGAGCAACGCGCTCAGGATTCATGGTGACGATATCGACATGCGACCAGTTACGAGTCTTTCCACTCCAGCGCTCCGGGCGAAGCTGTCGGGCTCTTTGGAATTG
>NZ_FOUO01000010.1 GCF_900114895.1 Ectothiorhodospira mobilis | reverse complement strand
TGTGCATGCCGAGCTGGGGCTCGGCGTTCCCAGGGGGCGGGCTGCTCCCTGGCGTCTCCATGGGGGCCGCTGGGAGCGCCAAGCACCAGCTTGGCTCTGTGCATGCCGAGCTGGGGCTCGGCGTTCCCGGGGGGTCGACTCGCAAGCCCCCCCCTGCGCGGACCTCAGGCCAGGCCGCCCCGATCCTGCCAGCGGCGGCGCAGCAGGGCCTTCTCCGCCTCCACCACCAGGAAAAGCACCAGACCGAAGACCAGGATGCGGGCCCACTCGCCGAGGCCGATGGCGGCCGTGTTGAACAGGAACTGGAAGGGTCCGGTGTAGGTGAACAGCAGCTGCAGCACCACCAGCACGCCGATGGCCAGCAGCACGGGGCGGCTGCCCAGCAGGCCCCTCAGGTTGAGCACCGACTCCAGGATGTAGCGGCTGTTGAAGAGATAGAAGATCTGCCCCACCACGAAGGTGTTGATGGCCACCGTGCGGGCCACCTCCTGGGCCGCGCCCTGCGTCTGCAGCATCCAGTAGTAATGCCCGAAGGCACCGATGAGCAGCAGGGCGGAGACGAAGATCACGCGCCAGATCAGGAATGCCGTCAGCAGCGGCGTACCCGGATCCCGTGGCCGGCGGGACATGAGGCCCGGCTCAGGCGGTTCGAAGGCCAGGGCCAGGGCCAGGGTGACGGCGGTCACCATGTTCACCCAGAGCACCTGCACCGGCTCCAGGGGCAGGCTCAGGCCCAGGAGGATGGCGGCGACGATGGTCAACCCCTGCCCGCCGTTGGTGGGCAGGATGAAGAGGATGGCCTTCTTGAGATTGTCGTAGACCGTCCTGCCCTCCTCCACCGCGTGGGCGATGGAGGCGAAGTTGTCGTCCGCCAGGACCATCTCCGAAGCCTCCTTGGCCGCCTCGGTGCCCTTGATGCCCATGGCCACGCCCACATCCGCCCGCTTCAGGGCGGGGGCGTCGTTGACCCCGTCGCCGGTCATGGCCACGACGTGATCCTCCGCCTGCAGGGCCCGCACCAGGCGCAGCTTGTGTTCCGGGGTGGTGCGGGCGAACACCCGCACCTGACGCGCCCGCTCCTGCAGCCGGGCGTCATCCATCTCCTCGATCTCCCGGCCGGTCAGGACCTCCCCGGCCTCGCCCACGATTCCCAATTGCTCCCCGATGGCCCGGGCCGTGAGGGCGTGGTCGCCGGTGATCATGCGCACCTGGATGCCTGCGCGGTGACAATCGGCCACGGCCCGGATGGCCTCCTCCCGGGCCGGGTCGATGAGGGCCAGCATGCCCAGCAGGACCATCTCTCCTTCCATGTCATCAAAGGACAGGGCTTCGTGGTGGGCCGGTACGGTCCGCACCGCCACGGCCAACAGGCGCTGCCCCCGGGCGGCCACCGCCTCCATCTCCTGTTCCCACCAGGCCCGGTCCACGGGCACGTCACCCTGCACGGTCCGCTGATGGGTGCAGGCCGCCAGGATGCGCTCCGGGGCCCCCTTCATGAAGATGAAGCCGTGCCCCCCATGGTTGTGATGCAGGGTGCCCATGAACTTGTAGGAGGACTCGAAGGGGATGACATCGGTACGGGGCATGCGGCCATGCAACTCCTCCAGGTCCAGGCCGGCCTTGAGTCCGGCGGTGATCAGGGCCCCCTCGGTGGGATCCCCCTCCAGGCGCCAGTGGCCGTCCCGGTGATGCACCTGGGCCTCGTTGCACAACACGGCGGAGCGCAGCAGTTCCGGCAGGGCCCCCGGCTCCTTCAGGGGATCCACCTCCCGATCCTCCAGCTCAAAGCTGCCCTCGGGGGCATAACCCACCCCCGAGACCCGGTAATGCCGGTCCCCGGTGATCACCTCCTGCACCGTCATCTCGTTGCGGGTCAGGGTCCCGGTCTTGTCGGAGCAGATGACGGTGACGGCCCCCAGGGTCTCCACCGCGGGCAGGCGCCGGATGATGGCGTTGCGCCGGGCCATGCGCTGCACCCCCAGGGCCAGGGTGATGGTCATGATGGCTGGCAGCCCCTCGGGGATGGCGGCCACCGCCAGGCTCACCGCCGCCAGGAACATTTCCATCCCGGCGTAGCCCCGCACCCACAGGCCGAAGACAAAGGTGATGGCGGCGATGGCCACGATGCCCGCGCTGAGCCAGCGGCTGAACTGGGCCATCTGGCGCAACAGGGGCGTGGTGGTGGTGGCCACCTGGGACAGCAGGGTGCTGACCCGACCGATCTCGGTGCGGTCCCCGGTGGCGGTGACCAGGCCCAGGCCATGGCCATAGGACACCAGGGTGCCGGAGAAGGCCAGGGAGGTGCGATCCCCCAGTTCGGCATCCCGGGCCACGGGGGCCGTCCCCTTCTCCACCGCCACCGACTCCCCGGTGAGCACCGCCTCGTCGATGCGCAGGTTATGGGCCTGCAGCAGACGCAGGTCGGCGGGCACCCGGTCCCCTGCCTGCAGCACCACCACGTCGCCGGGGACCAGTTCCTGGGCGTCCACCGTCTGGCGCCGCCCTTCCCGCAGCACCATGGCCTTGGGGGAGAGCATGTCACGGATGGCGTCCAGGGCCTTTTCCGCCTTGCCTTCCTGCAGATAGCCGATGAGGGCGTTGATGAGGACCACGCCGAGGATGACGCCGGTATCCACCCAATGCTGCAAGAAGGCGGTGCCCACCGCCGCGGCGATGAGCACGTAGATGAGGACGTTGTGAAACTGCAGCAGGAAGCGTTTCAGGCCGCTCTGCCGAGCCGGCGGCCGCAGCCGGTTGGGGCCATGGATCTCCCGCCGCCGCCGCGCCTCCCCTTCGCTCAGCCCCGTGCGTCCGGCCTCCAGGGCCTCCAGGGCCGATTCCATGTCCAGGGCGTGCCAGGCCGTGTCGGCTCCCGAATGGGAGGCCCCTTCCACCTGCTGATGCATCGGACTCTCCTGTGGTCCCGGAGGGATGGTTCATGACTGAACGGCATCATACTGGGGGGGAGAGCACGGGATAAAGGGAATGGGAGCGGCGGTACGGGACCAGCCCATCCGATCCCCGAACGCAAAAGACCCGCATGAAGCGGGCCTTGAACGGATCGGCAAGCGGCTCGATTCAGGTTTGACCTGAGGCCGCTTTGCGGGCGTTGGGATATTTGGTCGGGGCGAGAGGATTTGAACCTCCGACCACCTGCACCCCATGCAGGTGCGCTACCAGGCTGCGCTACGCCCCGAAAGAGAAGCGCATTATAGGGCATCGGTGCGGGCTTGTGAAGGGGTATGGGCCGGACCCACAGGCCTTCAGGGTTTCTGCCGCAGGATCTGCAAGACCTCCTCCAGCTCCGTGCGCATCTGCCGGATGATCTGCTGACTCTGGTTGAGGTCCTCCCGGGCCGCCTGTCCGGAGAGCTTCTGGCGGGCACCGCCGATGGTGTAACCCTGTTCGTAAAGAAGGCTGCGGATCTGGCGGATCAGGAGGACATCGTGGCGCTGGTAGTAACGACGGTTGCCGCGGCGCTTCACCGGTTTGAGGGAAGGGAATTCCTGTTCCCAGTAGCGCAGCACATGGGGCTTGACGCCGCAGAGCTCGCTCACCTCGCCGATGGTGAAGTAGCGTTTGCCGGGGATGGCCGGCAGTTCACTGTTGTGGACCGCTTCCGGCATAGGCCTCCACCCTCGCCTTGAGTTTCTGCCCCGGGCGGAAGGTCACCACGCGCCGCGCCGAGATGGGGATCTCCTCGCCGGTCTTGGGGTTGCGGCCCGGGCGCTGGTTCTTGTCCCGGAGGGTGAAGTTACCGAAACCGGAGAGCTTCACCTGTTCGCCGGCCTCCAAGGCGGAACGCACCTCCTCGAAGAAGAGTTCCACCAGTTCCTTGGCCTCGCGCTTGTTCAAGCCCACTTCCTCGAACAGCCGTTCCGCCATGTCCGCCTTCGTCAGTGCCATCGATCACGCCCTGAGGGTCGCCCCCACCTCTTGCTGCAGTCTCTCGACGATATCCTGGATCATGCGATCCACGGCCTCGTCGGTTAGAGTGCTGGATAAATCCTGTAAAATCAAGCCCAAAGCGAGACTTTTGCATCCTTCAGGGACACCTTTTCCGGCGTAGACGTCGAACAGCTTCACCTCCTGCAGCACGGGCAGTTCCAGCCCGTGGATTACCTCCAGCACCCGGGCTGCGGGGATCGAGTCCTCCACCACCAGGGCCAGGTCCCGGCGGATGGCCGGGTAGCGGCTCTGCTCGCGGAAGCGGGGGATGCGGCCCCGGGTGACGGCCTCCAGGCGGAGTTCGAACAGGTACACCGGGGTTTCGATGTCCAGTGCGGAGGCGATCTCCGGGTTCAGGGCCCCGGCACGGCCCACGGCTTCACCGTCCAACAGCAGCTGCGCCCCCTGACCGGGGTGCAGGGCCGGGTCCTCAAAGGCCTGCCAGCGCACCCGGGACTCCAGACCCGCCCGGGCGAGCACCGCCTCCACGTCCCCCTTCATGTCGAAGAAGTCCACCCCACGGGTCTCCTGTGCCCACTGGTCCGGGCACAGGGGTCCGCAGAGGATGCCGGCGAGCATCTTTTCCTGTTTGAGATCATCCCCTTGGGGAATAAACCTAAGGCCCGTTTCAAAGAGCCGTACCCGTTCCTGCTGACGGTTGAGGTTGTGGCGGGCGGCCTTGAGCAGGCCGGACCACAGGGTGGTGCGCATCACCGCCATCTCCGAGGACAGGGGGTTGGCCAGACGCAGTGGCTCCACCCCGGGGGCGAGGCGGTCCTCCAGTTCCCCGTCCACGAAGCTGAAGGTCACCGCCTCCAGATAGCCCAGGTCCGTGAGCACCTGGCGCAGGCGGGGCAGATCCACCCGCGCCTCGTCCAGCCAGTCGATCCGCGGCACCATCGCCGGGACCTGGGCGGGCAGCCGCTCGTAGCCGTGGATACGCGCGATCTCCTCGATCAGGTCGGCCTCGATGGCCAGATCGAAACGATATCCCGGCGCAGTCACCTGCCAGGCCTCCTGCGAAGCGTCCACAACGCAGCCCAGGCGTTCCAGGATCCCCCGCATCTCCGCCTCCGGGATATCCACCCCCAGCAGGCGCCCCACCTGGGCGGAACGGAATGGAATGCCGGAACGGACCGGCAGATGCTCGGGGGTCTCGGCCACCTGGGCCGGCCCTGGTGTGCCCCCGGCGATCTCGCAGAGCAGCCCCGTGGCCCGTTCCAGGGCACGGGCCGGCAGGTCCGGGTCCACGCCCCGCTCGAAGCGGTGGGAGGAGTCGGTGTGCAGGCCGTGGTAGCGGGCCCGGCCGGCGATGGCGGTGGGGCTGAAATGGGCCGACTCCAGCAGCAGGTCCCGGGTGTCGTCCCCCACCCCGCTGTCGCGGCCCCCCATGATCCCGGCCAGGGCCAGGCACTTCTCCTGATCTGCGATCACCAGATCCTCGCCATCCAGGGTGAGGCTTTGCCCATCCAGCAGGGTGAGACGCTCTCCGGGACGCGCCCGGCGCACCACGATCCCGCCGCTCAAGGCGGACAGATCGAAGGCGTGCATGGGCTGGCCCAACTCCAGCATGACGTAGTTGGTCACATCCACCAGGGGGCCCAGGCTGCGTACCCCGGCGCGGCGCAGCCGCTCCCGCATCCACAGCGGCGTCTGCGCCTGCGGGTCCACGCCGCGGATCACGCGGCGGGCATAGCGGGGGCAATCCGCCGGGGCCTCCAGGTTCACGGGAACGCCTTCCTGGGAGGCCGCTGGCACGGGCACCGGGTCCACGGGGGTCAGGGGCCGCCCGGTGAGGGCGGCCACCTCCCGGGCCACCCCGGCCATGCTCAGGCAGTCCGCCCGGTTGGGGGTGAGATCCACCTCCAGGACCTGATCCTCCAGATCCAGCAGCCCCCGCAGATCCGCCCCCACCGGGGCGTCCTCGGGCAGTTCCATCAATCCCTCATGATCCTCCGAAAGACCCAGCTCCCGGGCGGAGCAGAGCATGCCGTGGGAGGGTACGCCCCGCAGCTTCACCTTCTTGAGCTTGAAGTCGTTGGGCAGCACCGCCCCCACCGGGGCAAAGGGGGCCCGCATCCCCTCGCGCACATTGGGGGCGCCACAGACCACGGACACCGGCTCGCCGCTGCCGTCGTCCACCAGGCAGACCCGCAGCTTGTCGGCATCGGGATGCGGGCGCACCGAGAGGACGCGGCCCACCACCACGCCGCTGAAGCTGCCCCCCACGGGCTCGATGGCATCCAGTTCCAGGCCGGCCATGGTCAGGCGGTGTCCCAGGGCCTCCACGGACAGGCCGTGATCCACCCACTGGCCGAGCCAGTGATTGCTGATTCTCATGTATGACTCCCGTTATGCGAACGTGTGCCCGGCGGAGGATCCCCGGGGCCGCGCGGTCCCCCGTCAGGCGAACTGGCGCAGGAAGCGGATGTCGTTGTCGAAGAACAGGCGCAGGTCGTTGACCCCATAGCGCAGCATGGCCATGCGCTCCACGCCCAGACCGAAGGCGAAGCCGGTGTAGCGGTCGGCGTCGATCCCCACCTGCACCAGGACATTGGGATGGACCATGCCGCAGCCCATCACCTCCAGCCAGCCCGTGTGCTTGCACACCCGGCAGCCCTGCCCGCCGCAGTGCACGCATTGGATATCCACCTCCGCCGAGGGCTCGGTGAAGGGGAAATAGGAGGGACGGAACCGGGTCTGCAGGTCCTCCTGCTGGAAGAAGGCCTTGAGGAAATGGTCCAGGATGCCGCGCAGGTGGGCGAAGGTGACGCCCTCCTCCACCCAGAGCCCCTCCACCTGATGGAACATGGGGCTGTGGGTCAGGTCCGAATCGCAGCGGTAGACCCGGCCGGGGGCGATGATACGCAGCGGCGGGGCCTGGTCCTCCATCACCCGCACCTGAACCGGCGAGGTATGGGTGCGCAGCAGGGTCCGGGCATCGAAGTAGAAGGTGTCGTGCATCGCCCGGGCCGGGTGATGCGCGGGGATGTTGAGGGCCTCGAAGTTGTGGTAATCGTCCTCCACCTCGGGCCCCTCCGCCACCTGGAAGCCGAACTGGCCCAGCAGCCGCTGCACCCGCTCCACCGTGCGCGTCACCGGATGCAGACCGCCGGGTTCCTGGCGGCGCCCCGGCAGGGTCACATCCAGGCGTTCCTGGACCAGGCGCGCCTCCCGCTCCTCGGCCTCCAGCACCTCACGGCGCTGCTCCAGGGCCCGGAGGATCAGCTGCTTGGCCTCGTTGATGGTCTTTCCGGCCTGCTTGCGCTGTTCCACCGGCAGGCCCCCCAGGCCCTTGAGCTGTTCGGTGATGACGCCCTTCTTGCCGAGGAAATGGACGCGCAGATCCTCCAGTTTGCGCAGGTCCTGCGCCGCCCGGATGGCGTGGAGCGCCGCTTCGGTCACTTTGGAAAGGGATTCCACTGGCTGCTTCCGTCTTTGGCGTTGAAATAAAAAAAGGGGAAAGGCCCGGCCTTTCCCCTTTCGACGTGCTCACCCTTGCGGGGCGCGGACGGATGCCTCGAACCGGTGACCGTCTCGATCGGGTCCGCGCCTCCGGGGGACGGCGATGGCGCCGTCCGGGCGGTTCAGAGGGCTGCCTTGGCCTTCTCCGCGATGCGGCCGAACGCGGCGATGTCGTGCACCGCCAGGTCCGCCAGCACCTTGCGGTCGATCTCGACACCGGCCTTGTTCAGGCCGTCGATGAGGCGGCTGTAGGAGAGATCGAACTGGCGGGCCGCGGCGTTGATACGCGTGATCCACAGGGCGCGGAACTGGCGCTTACGCTGGCGGCGGTCGCGATAGGCGTACTGGCCGGCCTTGGTGACCGCCTGGGTGGCGACGCGATAGACGTTCCTGCGGGCACCGTAATAACCCTTCGCCTTCTTCAGCACCTTCTTGTGCTTGGCGTGGGCGGTGACACCTCTTTTGACTCGGGGCATGGTCGTGACTCCTGGTGGACGATGAGATCAGGCGTTGGGCAGCATCTGCCGCACGGCGGCCACATCCGAGGCGTGGATGTGGGAGGCCTTGCGCAGCTGGCGCTTACGCTTGGTGCTCTTCTTCGTCAGGATATGACGACGGTGGGACTGGGTGCGCTTGAACGCCCCCGAGCCGGTCTTCCTGAAGCGCTTGGCCGCGCCCCGGTTGGTCTTCATCTTCGGCATCTTCGGACTCCTGATGAGGCCGCCGTCACGGCGGTCCTGTTGCTAGGGACGTGCAGGTGTACCGGGACCCGCACATCCGGCTGGATTCGCCCTCGGACCCGGGAGGACCGGGCCGGGGCTTTGTTATTTCTTCTTGGGGCCCATCACCATGATCATCTGGCGGCCTTCCATCTTCGGCCGCTGTTCCACGGTGGCCAGTTCCTGGAGATCCCCCTCGATGCGGTCCAGCAACTTGGCGCCCAGTTCCTGGTGGGCCATCTCGCGGCCCCGGAAGCGGATGGTGACCTTGCATTTGTCGCCGTGCTCCAGGAACCGGGTGAGGTTCCTGAGTTTCACGGCGTAGTCGCCTTCATCCGTACCCGGTCGGAACTTGACTTCCTTGATCTGAACCTGTTTTTGGTTTTTCTTGGCAGCCTGCGTCTTCTTGCTCTGCTCGAACTTGAACTTGCCGTAATCCATCACCCGGCAGACCGGCGGGTCTGCGGTGGGGACGATCTCCACCAGGTCCAGTTCGGATTCTTCGGCAATGCGCAGGGCCTCCCGCGTGGGCATGACCCCCATGTTCTCGCCGTCCTCGGCGATCAGGCGCACCTGCGGGACGCTGATCTGCTCGTTGAGTCGGTTCTCTTTTCCGGCGCTGATACGTCAGTCCTCCACGTTGATTGGGCCGCGGGCGGCGTTCTCCCGGGTGAGGCGATCCTGCAGCGATTCCAGGTCCATGGAACCCAGATCCTCACCCGAGCGCGTGCGCACGGCAACGGTACGGGTGTCCATCTCCCGGTCTCCCACCACCAGGAGATAGGGCACCCGCTGTAGCGTGTGTTCGCGGATTTTAAAGCCGATCTTCTCGTTTCTCAAGTCGGCATCCGCCCGCAGACCGCGGTCCCGCAGGGCCTGCACCACCTCCCGGGCATAGGCGTCCTGGCGGTCGGTGATGGTGAGCACCTGGGCCTGCACCGGGGCCAGCCACAGGGGGAAGGCGCCGGCATAGTGCTCGATGAGCACGCCGAAGAAGCGCTCCACCGAACCCAACAGGGCGCGGTGGATCATGATGGGCCGGCGGCGCTGGTTGTCCTCGTCCACGTATTCCATGTCGAAGCGCTCCGGCAGGTTGAAATCCAGCTGCACGGTGGAGCACTGCCACTGGCGTCCGATGGCATCGCGGATCTTGATATCGATCTTGGGGCCGTAGAAGGCGCCGCCGCCCGCGTCCACCTCATAGGCCAGCCCCTTCTTCTCCAGGGCCCCCTTGAGGGCGGCGGTGGCGTGCTCCCAGATGTAATCCGAGCCCACGGCCTTGTCCGGGCGGGTGGAGAGATTGACGTCGAAGTCGTTGAAGCCGAAGGCCCGCAGCACGTCCAGGGTCAGATCCAGGATGCGCAGGATCTCCGCCTCGATCTGGTCCTCGCGGCAGAAGATGTGGGCGTCGTCCTGGGTGAAGCCCCGCACCCGCATGAGCCCGTGCAGGGCACCGGACATCTCCCGCCGGTAGACCGTGCCCATCTCCGCCCAGCGCAGGGGCAGGTCCCGGTAGGAGTGCAGCCGGTCCTTGTACACCAGCACGTGGAAGGGGCAGTTCATGGGCTTGAGCTGGAAGCGCTGGTGGTCGTCCTCCATGGGCTCGTACATGGAGTCGGCGTAGAACTCCGCATGGCCCGAGGTCATCCACAGGTCCAGATTGGCGATATGGGGGGTGTAGAGGAATTCATACCCGGCCCGCTCGTGCATGTCGAACCAGAACTGTTCGATGGCGCGGCGGATGCGGGCCCCCTTGGGATGCCAGAACACCAGGCCGCCCCCGGCCTCGTCCTGGATGGAGAAGAGGTCCAGTTCCTGGCCAATGCGCCGGTGGTCCCGGCGTTCTGCCTCCGCCAGGCGGTGCAGGTATTCCTCCAGCTGCTGCTTGTTGGGCCAGGCCGTGCCGTAGATGCGCTGCAGCATCTCGTTGTTGGCATCCCCGCGCCAGTAGGCACCGGCCACCTTGGTGAGCTTGAAGGCCTTGAGCTTGCCGGTGCTGGGCACATGGGGGCCGCGGCACAGATCCACGAAGTCCCCCTGGGCGTACAGGGAGAGCTCCTGGTCCTCGGGGATCTCCTCGATGATGCGGGCCTTGTACTCCTCCCCCTGCCCGCGGAAGAAGGCCACGGCCTCGTCCCGGGGCATGACGCGCCGCTCCAGGGGGAGATCCGCCTTGGCCAGCTCCTTCATCTTGGCCTCGATCTTCTCCAGGTCCTCCGGATGAAAGGGGCGCTCGAAGGCGAAGTCGTAGTAGAAACCGTCGTCGATCACCGGCCCGATGGTCACCTGGGCCGAGGGATACAGGGTCTTCACGGCGTGGGCCAGGAGGTGGGCGGTGGAATGGCGGATCACCTCCAGCCCCTCCGCATCCCGGTCGGTGATGATGGCGACGCGGGCGTCGTGGTCGATGGGGTGGCGGGTATCCACCAAACGGCCGTCCACCTTGCCGGCCACGGCGGCCTTGGCCAGGCCCCGGCCGATGTCGGCGGCCACCTCGGCCACGGTGACGGGATGTTCGAAACGCCGCTGGGTTTCGTCGGGAAGGGTGATGACGGGCATGGGCAATGCTCTCCTGCGCCGGCCTGTACGCGGGGTCGTGCGCGCGTGCGTGGATGTCGGGTTGGATACCGGAAAGCCGGCGTGACCGCCGTGCGCACCCGGTGTACCTGAGAGGTGCAATCAGGTTAAAGGATCGCAGGGTCCTCCACAAGGCGCCCGGACCGGGCGGCGCGGACCACGACCCGTCCCGTCAGCCCTCCTCCCCCAGGGCCCGGCGGGCGATGGCGCGGCAGGCCTCGCCATCGCCGTCCCCGTCGGCGATGGCCTGCAGGGCCTCCACCAGCCGCACCACGCGCTCGCCGTAAGGGATGCCGTCGATGCGCACCGAGCGGGGCAGATGCCGGGTGGCGGGACACAGGACCACCGCCCCGGGGGCCGGCGCCGGACCGGGCACGGGGGCCGCCACCCGACCCTCCTGGGAGGTGTCTTCTTGCGGAGGATCCGCGGGAGCGGGCGCGGGGGCGACGGCGCCGTCGTAGCCCTCGGCCCGCAGCCGGGCCATGATCTCCTCCCGCTCCCGGTCGGTGAAACGGGCCCAGGCGGCGATCTCCATAATGGTGCGGCCACAGCCGATGCAACGCCCGTGCTCGGCCCGGCAGATGTGGATACAGGGGGTCTTCATGGCCCGCAACTATACCCATCCCCGGTGGCGCTGCACCAGCGCGTCCGGCGCAGACCGGGGTGGGTCGTCAGGAGGCGGTCCACCCGCGCCCGTACCTCATCCCGCACCCCGCCGGGTTCGGCCTCGTCCAGGCGGCGTTCCAGTTGCCGCGCCCGCTGCGGCTCCTCCTCGTCCATGAGATCCCAATCCACCGCCTCCAGCAGGGCGCGCCCCGCCGCAGGCAGGATATCCGGCAGCGCCCGCCCGGAGAGCACCCCCCACACCCCGAGCCAGCAACGGGCCAGGGCCAGGGGGTGATAGCCCCCGCCCCCCAGCGCCAGCAGGCGCGGGGCATCCGCCATGACCCGGGCCACCACCGCCAGGAAGGCCCGGTTGGAGACACGAAACTTCCCCAGGGGGTCCGGGGCGAGGATGTCCGTACCCGCCTGCAACACCACCGCATCCGGGCGGGCCCGGTCCAGGACCACGGGCCAGACGCGCTCAAAGGCATGGCGGTATTCGGCATCGTTCACCCCCTGGGGCAGGGGGAGGTTCACCCCCTGGCCCAGGGGCCCCGCATCCCCGATGCCCCCGCCGCGAAAGGGGTAGGCATAGCCGGTGTCCATGTGCAGGGAACAGGTCCACACCCCCGGGTCTCCCCCCAGGGCCGCCTCCACTCCATCCCCGTGATGGGCGTCCATATCCAGGTACAACACCCGCAGCCCCGCCCGGCGCAGGGTGAGGATGGCCAGTACCGGATCATTGAGGAAACAAAACCCATGGGCCGCCCCGGGGGCGGCATGGTGCATGCCTCCCGCGGGATTGAAGGCCACCCGCCCCTCCAGCACGGCCCGGGCCCCCAGGATGCTGCCCCGGGCGGCGGCGGAGGCCTTGCGGAAGAACCCCGGGAAGACCGGGTTCTCCAGGGTGCCGATGCGATGGCGTTCCCGCTCCAGCGCGCTCGCCCGCCCCGCCGCCTGCGCCCGCTCCAGGGCCGCCAGGTAGTCCCGGTCATGGAAGGCCGCCAGTTCCTCCCGGTGCGCCGCCCCGGGCACGAGGTATTCCTCCGCTTTCAGGGCACCGAAGGCCCGGATCAGGTCCACGGTCAGGGAGACCCGGGGGATGGCCAGAGGATGGTTGCGGCCGTAGCGGTCCTGGCCTGCGGGGGCGGCATCCAGGAGCACGGCCCGGGGCGGCTTGGCGGTCATGGGTCTTCCCTGTAGGGTGCGCAGTCATTGGAGATCCTCGCACCAGACTAGGCCGTTCCCCCTCCCCGAGCCAAGCCCACGCCCCCTGCCCCAATACCCCATATGCCGCGCACCCCCTCCACCCTGCGCATCCCCCTGCTGCTCTTCACTCTGGCGGCCCTCGCCTGTGCCTTATGGATACTGGGGGACCGGGCCCTGGAGTGGATCGGCCACCACCAGGAGACCGTACTGCAACTGGCCCGGGAAGAGACGGCCCTGGCCGGCCTGTGCTACGTGGCGGCGGTCACCCTGGGCAAGATCACCCCCTTCCCGGGCGGTTTCCTGCTCATGCTCTCGGGGGGATACCTCTTCGGCGCCCCGCTGGGTGCCCTGCTCTGCGCCCTGGGATCGGGGCTCAGCGCCGTGCTGGTGGCGGGCCTGGGCCGGCGGCTGTTTCCGCAGTGGATCCACCGCCGCTGGGGGCACCGCCTGACCGGGTTCGAAAAGGGCCTGACACAGAACGGATTCCATCTGCTCCTGGCCCTGCGGCTCTTTCCGGTGGTCCCGGCCTGGCTCGCCAACCTCCTGCCGGTGGCCTTCCCCGTCCCCCTGGGGCAGGTCCTGGCGGCCACCACCCTGGGTCTGCTGCCCATGTCCTTCCTGGTGGGGCGCCTGGGTGCGGGGCTGGCGGATCTGACCCAGGCCCGGCATCTGCAACCCGCCGATATCCTGACCCCCGGCCTGCTGCTGCCCTTGGCGGGGCTGGCGGTACTGGCCCTGATCCCGGTCCTGCTGCGCTGGCGCCAAAGGGATTGATCGCCAGGATCCCGCGACCCTGCTAATCTGACTAAAATAGTCAGAAATAGCCCCACGGAGTCCCCCATGGCCGCCCATCCCCAACCCGCTCCCCTTGCGTTCCCGGCCCTGGAACAGATCTATGCCCACCTGCCCCGGGGCTTTCACGCCCCGGTGACCCCGGCCAGGGCCCCGGCGCCACGGCTGCTGGTGCTGAATACGGCCCTGTGCCGGGATCTGGGGATCGATCCCGGGGCGCTGACGGCGCAGGCCTGGGCCGGACTGCTCTCGGGCAATCGCCTGCCCCGGGGGACCGAACCGGTGGCCATGGCCTATGCGGGGCACCAGTTCGGGCAGTTCGTGCCGCAGTTGGGGGATGGCCGCGCCCTCCTGCTGGGGGAGATCTGGGACGCCGATGGAGGGCTACGGGATCTGCATCTGAAGGGGGCTGGTCGCACCCCCTTCTCCCGCACCGGCGACGGCCGTGCGGCCCTGGGGCCGGTACTGCGGGAGTACCTGGTGAGCGAGGCCATGCACGCCCTGGGCATCCCCACCACCCGCGCCCTGGGGGCGGTGGCCACGGGGGAGACCGTGGCGCGGGACACCCCCCAGCCCGGGGCCATCCTGGCCCGGGTGGCCGCCAGCCACATCCGGGTGGGCACCTTCGAATACTTCGCCGCCCGCCAGGACATCCCGGCCCTGCGCCAGCTGGCGGACCTCACCCTGGCGCGCCATCCCCCGCGGGAGGCCACGGAGGACCATCCGTATCGGGCGCTGCTGGCCTCGGCCGTGGAACGCCAGGCCCGCCTGGTGGCGCAATGGATGTGCGTCGGTTTCGTGCACGGGGTGATGAACACCGACAACACCGCCCTCTCCGGGGAGACCCTGGACTACGGCCCCTGCGCCTTCCTGGATGTCTATCGCCCCGGGGCCGTCTTCAGTTCCATCGACCACCACGGCCGCTACGCCTATGGCAACCAGCCGCGCATGGCCGAATGGAACCTGACCCGCCTGGCGGAATGCCTCCTGCCCCTGATGGATCCGGACCCCCAGCGGGCGGTGGATCGGGTCATGCCCATCCTGGAGCGTTTCCCGGAACGCATAGGGGACTACTGGCTGGAAGGGATGCGGCGCAAGCTGGGTCTGGAGGGCGCCGAGGCGGAAGACGCCCCGCTGATCCGGGATCTCCTGGAGCTCATGGAGCGGGAGGAGGCGGACTTCACCCTCACCTTCCGCCATCTGACCACCCTGGCCGGAGACCCGGAGCACCCTGCCGCGCCCCCGGGATGGTCCCGTGGCGAGGCCTTTGCCTCCTGGCGGGACCGCTGGCAACGCCGCCTGGGGCGCGAGCCCGGGGATGCGGCGCGGCCGGCCCGGATCATGGCCCGGGCGAATCCGGTGCGCATCCCCCGCAATCACCGCCTGGAGCAGGCCCTCGAATCCGCCCGGGCGGGGAATCTGGGGCCGTTCATGAACCTGCTGGAGGCGGTCACCCACCCCTTCGAGGACCGCCCGCAATGGGCGGTCTTCGACACCCCCCCGGAACCGGGGGAACGGGTCACCCGCACCTTCTGCGGCACCTGATCGGAAATCCGCCCCGCCCCACCGGGCGGGGCGGTCGCGCACCGGTTCAGCCCGCCCCCATGTCGGGCAGGCGCGCCACCGCCACGACCACCTGCCCCTCCCCGTCGCGGTACACATGGCGCTCCAGGAGCAGGTCCCGGACCGGGGCCCCGGCGGCCAGCAGGGCCGCCGCCGCGGCCACCGAGCCGGTGCCCAGGCGCCGGCGCAGGGCCGCGGAGGGATGGGGCACCGGCACCCGGGCCAGCACCTGGGCCGGATAACACCACAGCGGCCAGGCGTGGCCCCGGCAGAGGTCCTGGATCCCCGCCTCCTCCCCGCGGCGATCGATGGTGGCCACCCCCTGCACCGCCTCCGGCCCCAGCCCCACCCGTGTCAGCCCCTCCCCCAGGGCCCTCTCCAGGGCGGCAACGGGGATACCGGGACGGCAACCCAGCCCCAGGATCACCCCGGGCATCCCCTTGCATCTAGTAAGGTCTTTTTTCATCCGCCTCCGGAACGTGTATGATAGCTGCCGTTACGTCGCATCTTCGCACTGCCGACCGCCCCGGGGTACCGTCCCCATCGGGGGCATCCGCATACCGGGCCCGACACACCCGCCCGCAATGGCGACCCCACTCCCCATGCCCCCGACCGCCTGCGCAGCCCGATTCCGCGCCGCGTGAAAGGCCCGGCAGTGCGCCGGCGTGACATCCAATCCAATCCGGAGGACACCGATGACCTTGAAACCCGATTTCCCCCGCACCATCGCCGCATCCTGCCTCGCCCTGGGCGTGGCAGCCACCGCCTCCACCGCCATGGCCCAGGAAAAGGGCGTGGTGGAGATCCCCTACGTGGAATGGGCCGACGCCATTGCCAGCACCAACGTCATGCGCGTGGTCCTGGAAGAGGCGGGCTATGAGGTGGAGACCACCTCGGTGAGCGCCGCCGCCATGTGGCAGTCCGTCGCCAGCGGCGACCAGGACGCCTTCGTGGCCGCCTGGCTGCCCAGCACCCACGAGGCCTATCTGGCCGAAGTGGAGGATCAGGTGGTGGACCTGGGTCCGAACCTGGAAGGGACCCGCATCGGACTGATGGTGCCGGAATACGTGGAGATCGATTCCATCAGTGAACTCAACGCCCACGCCGAACGTTTCGACGGTGAGATCATCGGCATCGACCCCGGCGCCGGCATCATGAGCACCACCGAGGACGCCGTCGAGGCCTATGACCTGAAACTGGAACTGGTGGAAGGCTCCGACGCCACCATGACCGCCGCCCTGGGCAATGCCATCCGGCAGAACGAATGGATCGTGGTCACCGGCTGGACCCCCCACTGGATGGAAGGCCGCTGGGACCTGAAATACCTGGAAGATCCCAAGGGGGTCTACGGCGGTGAGGAAGGCATCCATACCGTGGTGCGCAAGGGCCTGAAGGAAGACATGCCCGGTGCCTACGCCATCCTGGACAACTTCCACTGGACCACCGACCAGGTGGCCGAACTCATGGTCATGAATCAGGAAGGCGGCGATCCTTACGAGAACGCCAAGCGCTGGGTCGAGGAAAACCGGGACATCGTTGAGTCCTGGATGCAATAAGGGTCATCCAGGGGCCCCTGGCCCCGACCCATGAAGACCCGACCGCTCCCGCCCGGGAGCCGGTCCAGGACCGCCCCCGCATCCGGGGGCGGTCTTCGTTTATCCCCCTTTAGAATCCCCAGCGGGCCGGGCGCTCCACCGGCCGGCGCTCGCTCAGGGCCTTGAGCCCCTTCACCGCGCGCACCAGCAGCCAGACCACCCAGAACAGCAAAACGAGATAGCCGATCAGCACGAAGGTGAGCAGCACACCGGGCAGGAGGAAGGCCAACCCCTTCCAGAAGGTATCGATCTGGAAGCGGTAATGGCTCTGCATCCACTCCGGCGCACCGTCCTTGTAGACGTAGGCCATGACCACCCCCACCACCCCGGTGAGCCAGAAGAACGGCCCCAGGATATAGAGCACGTAGATCACCTTGGGCATCAACAGATCGTCGGAATGGGCCGGGTCTTTGGCGGCTTGGATCGCGGGGTTCCTTTCTTCGGACATTGGACGCTCCTTCTTCGGATCGACGATGGACTGCTAGGGACGACCATGCGTCCCGGGTTCACGAAAATGCCATAGCCCTGTGATGGGGCATTCACGGCCTTGATCCAACATACAGATGCCACCCGATTTCACCACAGGACGATCCGCCATGACAGCCCTGCACTGTCGCAGCATCTTCCTCTCCGACGTCCACCTGGGCACCCGCGAGTCCCGCGCCGATTATCTGCTGGACTTCCTCGAATCCGCCCACTGCGACTCCCTCTACCTGGTGGGGGACATCTTCGACCTGTGGAGCATGCGCCGCAGCGTCCACTGGGACGCGGACCACAGCGCCGTGATCCAGAGCATCCTGGACAAGAGCCAGGCCGGCACCCGGGTGATCTTCATCCCCGGCAACCACGACGAGGCCCTGCGGGCCTTCGTCGGCACGGAATTTCAGGGGGTGCGCATCCAGCGCGAGGCCGAGCACCGCACCGCCGACGGAAGGCGCTTCTTGGTGAGTCATGGCGATGAATTCGACGCCTGCGTCAAGCACAACCGCCTGGTGAAATGGCTCGGCGACAGCGCCTACCAGGTCCTGCTGCGCCTGAACCATCGCTACAACGACTGGCGGCGGTACATGGGCCGTCCCTACTGGTCCCTCTCCGGCCACGTCAAGACCCGGGTGGGCCGCGCCCGGGACTACATCCGCCGCTACGAGAGCGCCGCCGCCCGGCGGGCCCGGGAACACCGCCTGGACGGCTACATCTGCGGCCACATCCACAAGGCGGGCATCGAGGCCCTGGAGGATGTCCTTTACTGCAACACCGGGGACTGGGTGGAACACTGCACGGCTCTGGTGGAGGACTTCGAGGGTACCCTGCGCCTGGTGCACTGGTCCGACCACAGCCGCACCGAGGCCCTGCACCCGGCCCCCGGGGCCGCCGCCCCCGTCCTGCCCGACCCCGGCCGCCTGCCGGCCCTCACCTGACCCTGCGCCGTAGCCCACCCCCTACCCGGGATCCCGCCACCGCCCCCGGACCGAAAAAAAACCCGGCACGGGGCCGGGTCAAGGATCGCCATCTTTCTGCAGAGGTGCAGGGCAGCAAGCCCTCGTGAAGGAGAAAAGGCCGTCCTGGCACACATCCGCTCACCGGTTCCCCGATCCAGGGTTTCCCCATGGATCCATGCGGGCCGCTGACCGTCTCCATCCGGGAGACTGGACGCATCATACGGGGCGAACATGACAACGGGATTTCATTTTTGAAAGGACGTCCTTTCCCTCTCCCAAGCGAAACGCAAGGCGCGCAACCTGCGGAATGTCAAGAATAAAGTTCCCCGATTTCACGAAACCGTCACCGCATTTTCATTCCTGCGTCACAGTCTCCCCCCATAGTACGGACGCGAAATCCAACAGCCGGATCGCATCTGAAATCATGAAGGAGACCCATCCCATGAAGAAACACGCAATCGCTATCGCCGTCGGTTCCCTGTTCGCCCTTCCCGCCGTTGCCCTGGCCGGCGGTCCCACCGTCTACGGCAAGGTCAACGTGACCTATGAAGGCATTGAAGAAACCGACAAGAACGGCATCACCGATGTGGACAACTGGCAGCTGCAGAGCAACGACTCCCGCCTGGGGGTGAAGGGCTCCTTCGACCTGGACGCCCGGGACCTGACCGCCATCTACGGCCTGGAGTTCGGCGTGGACGTGGACGAAGGTGACAGTGGTGGTGAGACCTTCAAGCAGCGCAACATCTACGGCGGCCTGCAGCATGCCACCATGGGTACCTTCAAGGTGGGTAAGTTCGACACCCCCTTCAAGAAGGCCCAGGGGGATGTGGACCAGTTCGGTGACCTGGGGGGCGACATCAAGCACATCGCCGCTGGCGAGAACCGCGAGAGCAACATCCTGCAGTACACCTCCCCCAAGCTGGGCGACGTGGTCACCGTGAACGTGGCCTTCATGCCGGGCGAAGACGATGAAGCCAGCGATCGGGACGGTCCGGCCGACTCCATCTCCTCCTCCCTGGTGTTCGACAACGGCACCTTCTACGGCGCCCTGGCCTACGATTCCGAGATGGGCGACGACACCTTCGATGCCGCCCTCTCCCCCGAGGAAGGCGATGACTACGTCGACGCCTTCCGCGCCGTGGGCATGATGAACATGGGCAACTTCGAGTTCGGTGGCCTGGTGCAGACCGCCGAATCCAGCGAAGACGTGGGTGGCAAGACCTATGAAGACACCACCACCCTGGTGAGCGGCGCCTACGGCGTGGACCGGTGGAAGTTCAAGGCCCAGTACGGCGTCACCGACATGGACCAGCTCGACGACGAACGGAGCCTGATGGCCATCGGGGCCGACTACAAGATGGGCAAGGCCAGCAAGCTCTTCGCCTACTACTCCCAGGTGGAACAGGACGAGACGGAATTCGAGGAGACCCATCTGGGCCTGGGTTTCCAGCACAAGTTCTCCATGTAATGGCGAACGCTGACCGCTTCCACTGAAGCAGTCGGGGCCGGGGCCTTTGTGCCCCGGCCTTTTCGTTTGTACATCCCCCTGACCAACCGAAAGAGGCGGCCCTTCATGCGCGTCATCATCGGCTATTCCATGCGCTCCGGCAGCACCCTGCTGTCCCATATCCTCGGCGGCCATTCCCAGATCCGGGCCTACAGCGACATCAGCTCCTCCTGGGCCCTGCTGCGCAATATGCTGGGACTGCGCCATCGCGGCACGGTCTGCATCAAGCCCCTGGATCTCATCTACCTGCAGCACCGCTTGCGCCCCTGGCAGGGGTTCGACCGGCGCATCTGGCTGGCCCGGGACCCGCGGGACTCCTATCTCTCCACGGTGGAATCCGGCTATGCCTACCTGTTCTGGCGCCCCGGCCGGCGGGAGGCGGACATCGACCTGGGCCTGCTGGCCCGCTGGCGGCGCATCTACCGCACCTACCTGGATCACCCGGAATCCTGGTACCGGGTGCACTACGAGGACCTGGTGCAGGACCCGGATGCGACCCTGTCCGGGCTCCTGGAATTCCTGGGCCTGCCCTTCGAGAAGCTCTATCCCTTCGAGCCCTTTGACCTGATCCACGGCGGCGACTACAAGATCACCCAATCCAACACCGTGCGCCGGGATTCACGGCACCGCTACCTGCAGCAGCTCACCCCGGAACAGATGGCGATCTTCGACCGGGAGCTGGGGGCGGAGATGCAGGCCCTGGGCTACCCCCTGGGGCGGGATCTGCCGGTGCCGGCGGTGAAACGTGAAACCGCCCGCATCGCCACCCCCCATCAACCCCCCGTCAGGGAACCTTCACCGGCCCGTCATCCCGCCGGTCTAGCCTCATCCCACGGCGCCGGCGAATAGCGCGGGCCCTGCACACGCCTTGCAGCCGGTGCCGCAGCCGTGCCCCCCAGGGGGCACGCCCCCAAGCCATGCGAACCGATGCGAGGTGTAGAATGGATCCACGATTCCGCTTCCGGTCCCTGTCCATCACGGCGGTGACCCTCACCTGTACCCTCCTGGTCTCCCCCGCCTGGGCGGAGACGGCCCGCAACGTCATCGTCCTGATCCCCGACGGGCAATCCCAATCCGTGGTCAAGCTGGCCCGGCTCTACCGGGATGAACCCCTGGCGGTGGACGGCATCCTCTCCGGCATGGTGGACACCACCATGGCCAACTCGGTCATCACCGGCTCCGCCGCCGCCGGCACCGCCTTCGCCACCGGCTACAGGACCACCGAACCCCACATCGGCATGGCCCCGCGCCCCTATGACGTGGTGAGCACCTACGAACCGCCGGCCGGGGTGGACTGGGACACCTGGGCCTACCGCCCCCTGGCCACGGTGCTGGAAGGGGCGGCGCTGCAGGACAAGTCCACGGGCCTGGTGGCCACCTCCCGCATCACCCATGCCACACCGGCCACCTTCGCCGCCCATGTGGACGATCGCAGTGACGAGGACACCATCATGAAACACCTGGTCCACCAGGACCTGGACGTGGTCCTGGGGGGCGGCTACCGCCACCTGCTACCCCGGGACGCCGGCGGCACCCGGGAGGACGGCCTGGACCTGGAGGAGGTGCTGCAGGAACGGGGCTACCACGTGGTGGACCATGCCGAAGAGCTGGCGGCGATCCACTCCGGACGGGTCTGGGGTCTGTTCGACCACAGCCATCTCATGGCGGACCTGGACCGCCGTTACCTGCTGGCCCATCCCCTTGATCATGACCCTTCACGGGTGGATCAGGCCCGGGCACAGCCCTCCCTGGCGGACATGACCGCCAAGGCCATCGAACTGTTGTCCCGTAACCCCTCCGGGTTCTTCCTGCTGGTGGAAGGCAGCCAGGTGGACTGGGCGGGGCATGACAACGACGTAGCCTACGCCCTGCACGACTTCCTGGCCTTCGATGACGCCGTGAAAGTGGCCCTGGACTATGCCCGCCGTGATCCCCAGACCCTGGTGATCGTCGTCCCCGACCACAACACCGGCGCCATGAGCATCGGCAACTGGGCCACCAGCGGCAGCTACACCGCCACCACCCCCGAGGCGGTGATCGAACCCGTGCAAGGCATGCAGATGACGGCGGGCCTGCTCCTTGACCTGCTGCCGGATAACCCCTCCGACGCCGAGCTGCAGGATGCCGTGGCGCGCCACTGGGGCATCCCACTGGACGCAAACGATCTGGCGGCCATCCGCGACGAGGAACCCGTGCGCGGCCTGAAACGGGCCCTGATCAAGGTGGTCAACGATCGCCACACCGTCTTCGGCTGGACCACCCACGGACACACTGCCGAGGACGTGCCCCTCTGGAGCTTCGGTCCCGGCGCCCCCCGCGGCCTGATGGACAACACCGGCATCGCCCACAGCGTGGCCCAGGTGCTGCATCTGGAGCTGGATGTGACCGAGCCCCGCGGCCTCAACCAACGGCTGTTCGTGGACGTGCAGGAGGCCTTCCCCCAGGCCCGGATCGATGCCTCGGGGGTGCAGGTGGACGGCTGGACCCTGCCCAACGGCACCGATCTCCTCCTCGGGGAGCCCGGCCGCTGCGAGTTGGAGGGGATCACGGTCCACGTCCCCGCCGCCGATGACGGTGCGGGCCGGACCTACATCCCCGCCCAGGCGGTCCAGATCCTGGAGAACCCCGCCCTGTGGCAGCGCCACTGCCAGGTCCACCGTCCCACGCCGGGGCAGCGCATCCGCGACCGCATCCTGGATCGCCTGCAGGGCGCCCTGCCCGAGCAGGCGGCCCGCTAAGGCGCGGTGGGTCATGCTGGGAGCGCCGGGCCCCAACTCGGCTTAGGAAAAGATGCCGAGCTGGGGCTCGGCGCTCCCAGGGGTTGTACAGCCGCGGCTTCTACCGCACCTGGATGCCCCATTGCCTGGAAGGGCTCGCATGTCATGGATGACTGCCCCAGAGAGTCTACACGCCGGTTGGACACCGGCCATCCGGCCGCCACGGGCATCATGGCCACCAACGGGGCGGGATTTCCCGGTTCCGGGCAAGGCGGGTCATGCTGGGAACGCCGAGCCCCAGCTCGGCTTAGGAAAAGAATGCCGAGCTGGGGCTCGGCGCTCCCAGGGATAGGCACAACTGTGCTTCTCCCCCCGCACCTGGATGCCCCATTACCTGGAAGGGTTCACATTGCATGGATGACTGCCCCAGAGAGTCTACACGCCGGTTAGCCACCGGCCATCCGGCCGCCACGGGCATCATGGCCACCGCCGGGGGATTTCCCGGTTCCGGGCGAGGCAGGTCACGCTGGGAACGCCGAGCCCCAGCTCGGCTTAGGAAAAGAATGCCGAGCCGGGGCTCGGCACTCCCAGGGATAAGCACAACTGTGCTTCTCCCCCGCACCTGGATGCACCATTGCCTGGAAGGGCTCACATTGCATGGATGAATGCCCCCAGAGAGTCTGCACGCCGGTTGGCCACCGGCCATCCGGCCGCCACGGGCATCATGGCCACCGCCGGGGGATTTCCCGGTCCCGCACGAGGCGGGTCATGCTGGGAGTGCCGCGCCCCGGCTCGGCTTAGGAAAAGAATGCCGAGCTGGGGCTCGGCGCTCCCAGGGGTTGTACAGCCGCGGCTTCTACCGCACCTGGATGCCCATTGCCTGGAAGGGCTCACATTGCATGGATGAATGCCCCCAGAGAGTCTGCACGCCGGTTGGCCACCGGCCATCCGGCCGCCACGGGCATCATGGCCACCGCCGGGGGATTTCCCGGTCCCGCACGAGGCGGGTCATGCTGGGAGTGCCGCGCCCCGGCTCGGCTTAGGAAAAGAATGCCGAGCTGGGGCTCGGCGCTCCCAGGGATTGTACAGCCGCGGCTTCTACCGCACCTGGATGCCCATTGCCTGGAAGGGCTCACATTGCATGGATGACTGCCCCAGAGAGTCTGCACGCCGGTTGGCCACCGGCCATCCGGCCGCCACGGGCATGTGGCCACCGCCGGGGATTTACCAGTTCCGCGCGAGGCGGGTCATGCTGGGAGCGCCGAGCCCCAGCTCGGCTTAGGAAAAGATGCCGAGCTGGGGCTCGGCACTCCCAGGGATAGGCACAACTGTGCTTCTCCCCCGCACCTGGATGCACCATTGCCTGGAAGGGCTCACATTGCATGGATGAATGCCCCCAGAGAGTCTGCACGCCGGTTGGCCACCGGCCATCCGGCCGCCACGGGCATGTGGCCACCGCCGGGGATTTACCAGTTCCGCGCGAGGCGGGTCATGCCGGGAACGCCGAGCCCCAGCTCGGCTTAGGAAAAGATGCCGAGCTGGGGCTCGGCGCTCCCAGGGGTTGTACAGCCGCGGCTTCTACCGCACCTGGATGCCCATTGCCTGGAAGGGCTCACATTGCATGGATGACTGCCCCCAGAGAGTCTGCACGCCGGTTGGCCACCGGCCATCCGGCCGCCACGGGCATCATGGCCACCGCCGGGGGATTTCCCGGTCCCGCACGAGGCGGGTCATGCTGGGAACGCCGAGCCCCAGCTCGGCTTAGGAAAGGGCGCCGAGCCGGTGCTCGGCGCACCCAAAGCATAAGCGCCACACCCCTTGCGGAATGCGGCGCCATTACCACCAAAGATCAGAACGCGATCAGGGCCGATAGGAGAGATAGCGCTGCATGGTCTCCTCATCCAGGGCCTTGAGGGTGGTGCGCTGGGGACCGGCAGCGATGCGGGTGACATGCTTGCCGCTCATCTTATCGCCGGGCTTGAGCACCCACAGGCGGCCGTCTTCCATGCTCACCTCGAAGCCCGGCTTGGCGGCCATGTACTCCAGGGCGGTCTCATTGTCCAGGGCCTTGAGGGTCATGCCCTTGGGACCGGCGCCAATGAAGGTCACGTGCTTGCCGCTCTTCTCCTGACCGGGCTTGAGCACCCACAGGCGGCCGTCCTCCACACTCACCTCGAAACCCGGCTTGGCCGCCAGATACTCCAGGGCGGTCTCGTTGTCCAGGGCCTTGACCGTCAGCCCCTGGGGACCGGCACCGATGAAGGTCACGTGCTTGCCGCTCTTCTCCTGACCGGGCTTGAGCACCCACAGGCGGCCGTCCTCCACGCTCACCTCAAAGCCCGGCTTGGCCGCCAGGTACTCCAGGGCGGTCTCGTTGTCCAGGGCCTTGACCGTCAGCCCCTGGGGACCGGCACCGATGAAGGTCACGTGCTTGCCGCTCTTCTCCTGACCGGGCTTGAGCACCCACAGGCGACTGTCCTCCAGGGTGACCCGGAAACCGTCCTTGGCATACCAGTTTGCGGACTGGGCGGCGGACTGCTCGGCGCGGGGCTTGGACGTGGTATCGTCTTCGTTTCCGTTGGTCGGCGCGGTCTGGCAACCCGTTCCCAGAAGGGAAAAGGCCAGTCCGGCCGCCAGAAGGGCGTAGGTGTGCTTCATGGGGATCATGTTCCTCGTCACCGGTGATTCAAGGTTTGGATCAGTCCGCGGTCATGCTAAGGGAGGAATATGACGTTTTATTGACCGCGCCCGCCGTACCCAGGACGCCATCCCGGCCCCTGGGGGACCGGCCCGGCTGTCACCCAAACTTCATGATCTCGTGGTAAGCACAAGAGGAACGGCGATCCCTCCGCCCCATCCCCTGAACGGTACATGCCGCATGTCCGAATCCCCAAGCCCCATCCCGGAAGACGCCACCGCCCCGCCCTACAGCACCGTGACCCGCCGGCTGCCCCCGCCAAAGCCCCCCTTCGACGGCGACACCTGGAACACCCTGCTGGATGCTCTGCTGGCCCTGCACGAGGACGTGGTGCAGGGGGGACGCCGGCGCCTGCAGCGTTTCGAACCGGACTACCCGGCGGACATTCCCCTCTCCGCCCACAACCTGGCCCATTACCTGGCCTTCCGTGCCCTGGACCTGCGCCCCCTGCAAGGGGCCCTGGCGGCCCGCGGGCTCTCCTCCCTGGGACGCACCGAGGCCCATGTGCTCTACAGCATCCAGCAGGTGATGCATATCCTGGCACAATTGGCGGGACGTGCACTGCCGCCCCTGGAGGACACCCCGGCCATCGACTTCGACACCGGGGAACGCACCCTGGTGGAGAACGCCGACCGCCTGTTCGGCGCCCCCTGCGCCCCCAGGGACGTGCGCATCATGGTCACCCTGCCCAGTGAGGCGGCGGTGAACGGGCAACTGGTCCAGTCCCTCATGGAACGGGGCATGAACTGCGCGCGCATCAATTGTGCCCATGACGGCCCGGAGCAGTGGGCACAGATGATCGCCCACCTGCGCCATGCCGAGGCCCATCTGGGACAGCGCTGCACCCTGCTCATGGACCTGGCGGGACACAAGCTGCGCACCGGCCCCCTGGATTTTCGCCCCGCCGTGGCCCATCTCAAGCCCCAGCGCAATCTCCTGGGACGGGTCATGGAACCCGCCTGCATCACCCTGATCCCCCGGGTGGCCCCCCAGGGCCAGGCCCTGGGCACCGCCCGGCACCGCTTCGCGCTGCCGGCAGAGGTCCTGGAACGCTTCGCCAGCGGCGACCGGCTGCGCTGCCGCGACACCCGCGGCAAGCGGCGCACCTTCCGGGTGGACCAGGCCCTCCCCGGCGGGGCCTGGCAGATCACCCTGGACCAGGGGGCCTATATCAGCGACGAGACCCCGTTCCAGCATGAACGCCGCGGGGAGGACGGGTCCTGGCAAACCCTGCAGACCTTCCAGCTGGAATGGCTCACCCGGGAGCCGGTGTCCATCCGCCTCTACCGGGGCTCCCAACTCCGGCTCACCCGGGACCCCCTGCCCGGCCGCCCGGCGGAAACGGACGAACACGGCCAGGTGACGGCCCCGGCCCGCATCGCCTGCTCCACCCCGGAGGCCCTGGACTCCCTGGAACCCGGCCAGCCGGTATGGATCGACGACGGCAAGATCGGCGGCGTGGTGGAGTCCCGGGATGCGGACGGGGTCGTCCTGCGCATCCAGCACTGCCGCCCCCAGGGGAACCGCCTGCGGGCCGACAAGGGCATCAACTTCCCCGGTGCGGACCTCAAACTGCCCCCCCTGAGCCGTCAGGACCTTGGGGACCTGGACTTCGTCGCGGCCCATGCCGACCTGGTGGGGTATTCCTTCGTGGAGTCCCGGGAGGATATGACCGCCCTCATGGACGCCCTGGCGCAGCGGGGCGGGCACGGGCTGAGGATCGTGGCCAAGATCGAGACCCGCCGCGCCGTGGAGCACCTGCCGGAGATCATCCTCTCCACCCTGGGGCGCCACCGCCTGGGGGTGATGATCGCCCGGGGGGACCTGGCGGTGGAGATCGGCGGGGAACGGCTGGCGGAGGTCCAGGAGGAGATCCTATGGCTCTGCGAGGCGGCCCATGTCCCCGTCATCTGGGCCACCCAGGTGCTGGAGACCCTGGCCAAGAGCGGCGGTCTCTCCCGCCCCGAGCTCACCGACGCCGCCATGGCCGGGCGTGCCGAATGCGTCATGCTCAACAAGGGGCCCTACATCCTGGACGCGGTGAGCACCCTCAACGATATACTGATGCGCATGCAGGCCCACCAGCACAAGAAGACCTCCCGGCTGCGCGCCCTGAAACTGGCGGGGGACTGATCCCCCCGGGAGGTCGTGGGGGGCCGCCCCACCCCGACCCAGGCATCCCATGGACGATCCGGCGCATCTCTACACCCTGGCCCTGGCACTGGCCCTGGGGCTGCTCATCGGCCTGGAGCGGGGCTGGAAGGAACGCCTTCTGGAAGAAGGGCAGCGGGTGGCGGGGATCCGCACCTTCGCCCTCATCGGCCTGCTGGGGGGTGTGGCCGGGCTGCTCACCCTGGATCATGGCCCCCTGCTGCTGGTCCTACCCCTGGCCACCCTGGCGGCGGTGCTCATCGCCGCCCACATCCTCAGCCAGCGCCAGGACCAGGACATGGGCATCACCGGCGTGGTGGCCAGCCTGCTCACCTTCTGCTTTGGGGCCATGGCCACCCTGGGCATGCCCCGGCTGGCCGCCGCCTGCGCGGTGGTCACCGCCATCCTCCTGGGGATCAAACCGGTGCTGCACGCCTGGGTGCGCCGCCTGGAGGAGCGGGAGCTCTACGCCACCTTCAAGATGCTGCTCATCTCCGTGGTGATCCTGCCCCTGCTCCCCAACCAGGGCTACGGCCCCTGGGAGGCCCTCAACCCTCATCGCATCTGGTGGATGGTGGTGCTCATCGCCGGCATCTCCTTCGTCGGTTATTTCGCCATGCGCATCGTGGGGGAGCGCCGGGGGATCCTGGCCACGGGGCTTTTGGGCGGTCTCGCCTCCTCCACCGCCGTCACCGTCAACTTCGCCCGCATCGCCCGCCGCAATCCCGCCGGCTCCGGCGTCCTGGCCGCCGGTATCCTGGTGGCGGGGGCCACCATGTTCCCGCGCATGCTGGCCGTCACCTGGGTGCTCAACGCCGATCTGGGACGGCAGCTCCTGGCCCCAGTGCTGGTCATGATGGGCCTGATCTACCTGGGCGCCGCCCTGCTCTGGCGCGACCGCGGCTCCGTCTCCTCCACCGGCCGCGCCGCCCTGCACAACCCCTTCGAACTGCGCCCGGCGCTGATCTTCGCCGGCCTTCTTGTGGCCATCGTGCTCCTCTCCCGGGGGCTCTCGGAGTCCTTCGGCGATGCCGGGCTCTACCTCCTCTCCCTGGCCTCGGGCCTGGCGGACGTGGACGCCATCACCCTCTCGGTGGCGGACATGACCCGGGACGGCCTGGGGCTGCCCACGGCCAACCTGGCCATCCTCATCGCCGCCTTCTCCAACAGCCTGGTCAAGGCCGGACTCTCCCTGGGCATCGGCGGCCTGCGCCTGGGCATCCGCGTCCTCCTGCCCATGGTGCTGGCGGTGGCCTGCGGCGCCCTGACCTGGTGGCTGACCACCCCCCTGGTATCCGCCACGGCTTGAACCAGACGCCTGCCCTCGTCCCGCCCCATCAAAAAACCGTCATATGCCTCCTGTAGGATCCCGCGCCATCGGTTGATTTCCCGTAACAACGGCCCCGGCCATCCATCCTTCCGACCCCAAAACGCCCCATGTCCTCCCCGCCCCCCAGCGACGCCCCCGCCGTACACGGCCCCCTCGTCATCGACCGGCAGTTCGCCGGCGATCTGTTGATGGCGGTGGACCCGGTAACCCCGGAACACACCAACGAACAGGTGGCGGAGATCTTCGCCCGCCACCGCTGGATGCAGAACCTGCCGGTGGTCCATGGCCGCCGGCCCATGGGGCTGATCAACCGCAACCTCTTCCACAACATGATGGCCAAGCCCTACTACCCGGAGCTGTACAACCGGCAGAGCTGCATCGCCTTCATGGACAAGAACCCCCTGGTGGCGGAGGTCTCCACCCCCATCCGCCAACTCACCACCATGGCGGTGCGCACGGGGGAGAAGGTCTTTGCCGACGGGTTCATCCTGGTGGACAACGGCGTCTACGCCGGGGTGGGCCAGACCCTGGACCTGATGGAGGCCATGACCGAACTGCAGGAGCGCCAGCACCGCCAGCTCCTGGAAAGCATCCACTACGCCAGCCTCATCCAGACCGCCCTGCTCAAGCCCGCGCGCCAGGCCATGGCAGGACACCTGCCCGGTCGTCACTGGGTGGTCTGGCGCCCGCGGGACGTGGTGGGCGGGGATTTCTTCCATTTCGTATCCTTGGAGGACGGTTTCCTCGCCGTGCTCATGGACTGCACCGGGCACGGCGTCCCCGGCGCCTTCATGACCCTCATCGCCCAGGCCGCCCTGGAGAGGGCCCTGGCGGAGCACGGCCACGACGATCCCGCTGCCCTGCTGGCGGCCATGAACCGGGACATCAAGCACACCCTCAACCAGTACCAGACCGGCGCCGCGGGGGAGATCCCCCTGGAGGACTCCGACGACGGGCTGGACGCCGTGCTCCTGCGGGTGCGGCCCCGGGCGGGCCAATGGGCCTTCGCCGGCGCCCGCAGCCCGCTGCTGCGCATCCCGCCGCCGCAGGCGGGCGCGGCCGAATACCTCCGGGGGGACCGCCACGGTGTTGGGTATCGCAGCACCCCCCACGATACCCGCTGGCAGAACCACCACGGGCCCTGCCTCCCCGGGGAGCGCTTCTATCTGGTGAGTGACGGGGTGATCGACCAGATCGGCGGTGAAAAACGCATCGCCTTTGGCAAGAAACGTCTCGCACAATGCCTGCAGGAGACACGGCACCTGGACATGGAGGCGCAGGAGAAGGGGTTTTCCGAGACATTCTCCACCTACCAGGGCCCGGAAGCCGCACGGGATGACATCACGCTCATCGGGCTCGAACCCATCCCCCCCCACGGGCCGCAGGAACGACTGCCATGAACCGTGAACTGTGCATCTGCGCCGAGCCAGAGGGCTGTATCCTGAAGAACGGCGAACTGATCTTCTACTACGTGGGCTATTTCTCCCAGAACATCATCCACGCCATCGGCGACGCCGTACGCGCCCGGCTGGAAAACGGCGAGACCCCGGGGGCTGTACGCCGCCGTCTGTTCTCCATCTTCGTGGAGATGGCCCAGAACATCGTCCACTACTCCAGCGAACAACTGCCCGGAGGACACGACCCCGGGGCGGAGATCCGCGCCGGATCCGTCTGCATCTGCCGCGAGGACGCCCACTATCACATCATCTGCCGCAATCCGGTCACCTCGGAATGGGCCGAACGTCTGCGCCACGTGCTCGAAGACCTGCGGCAGATGTCCCGGGACGAGATCCGCCAGGCCTACCGCCGGCAGATGCGCGAGGGCGAGCCGGAGGAAAACAGCAAAGGGGCGGGGTTGGGTCTGCTCACCATCGCCCGGGACAGTGAGGGCCCCATCGATTTCCGGCTGGAGCCGGGAAGCGCCGGCGACCTGATCTTCACCCTCAAGGCCACCCTCTGACCCTGCCAGGAGATGCCGCAATGGACGAGAGACTGTACATCCCCGCCACCCCGGACACCCCCGAGGTGGACTTCCACTTCGCGCAGCGTCACCTGAGCCTGCGGGGCGAGTCCTACCCCGAGAGCGCCGTCCACTTCTACCACGACATCCTGCAGCGCACCCGGGCCTTCCTCCAGGGCCTGAAGGAAGACCGCGTCCGCGTCACCATCGAGCTCAAATACTTCAACAGCTCCAGCACCAAGATGCTCTTCAACCTGGTGGAGTGCCTCAACCAGGCCACCGCCGACGGCAATCACATCCTGCTGGAATGGCTGCACGACCCCGAGGACGACACCCTCCTGGAATTCGGCCAGGAACTGGCCGAGGACTTCCCGGACCTGGATTTGCGCCTCATCCCCACCCAGTCCGCATGATCCCGCCTGCCCCCCGCGCCGAGACCACCATGAACGAACCCGACCTGTTCGCCTCCGAGAGGGCCGCCCTGGCCCGGGCCCGCCGGGTCCTGGCAAAGGAGGATGCCGCCGGGCACAGGGACGCCCTGCAAGGCCTGGCGGATGCCTATGAACGCCTGGTGCGGGACATGGACCGCCTCATCCGTCACGCCGACCGCACGGAACGGGAGCTTGCCCGCGCCAATCAGCAACTGCGCGAACTCACCGAGACCCTGGCCTTCCGCAACCGCCACGACGGCCTCACCGGGCTGCTCAACCGCGAGACCCTGATCCAGGAGGCGGAGGGGATCCTGCAGGAGCGGCCCCTGGGGCTGATCCTGGTGGATCTGGATTTCTTCAAGCAGATCAATGACCGTTACGGCCATCCGGTGGGGGATCGGGTGCTGGTGGACGTGGCCCGGGCCCTGGAGCGGTCACGTCCCGAAGAGGGATACTGCGGCCGTCTGGGGGGGGAGGAGTTCGCCCTGGTGCTGGGCGCCGCATGCGGGCGGATGGCGGCCCAGGTGGCCGATGAGCTCGCCGGGGAGATCCGGGCCATCCGCCGCCCCGAGGCCCCGGGGCTGCGGGTCACCGCCTCCATGGGGGTGGCGGTGGCGGTCCCCGGCGTCGCCTTCGACCGGGTGTATCTGTGCGCCGACGATGCCCTCTATCGCGCCAAATACGGCGGCCGGGACCGCATCGAACGGGTGCGGGACCAGATCGAGCCCGAGGGGGAACCCCCGCCCTGCCACGGTTAGGCGTTGAGCAGCTCGTCGCGCACCTGCGCCCGGCTGTGACCGTCGAAACGGGCCGCCTTGGCGTGGACCACCTCGATCTGCATCTCCCGCAGCAGACGGATCTCCTCCTCCAGCCGGCGGATCTCCCGCTGGCGCATCTCCTCCGCCTTGGCCAGGGCCGCCTGCTCGTCGGTGAACCATTCGCCGGGATGGGCATACATGGGCAGACTGAAGACATTGCCCATCTCGTCGTAGACCAGACGAAAACACATGGTCTGTCCGTCCCCGGGGGCGGGCTCCGCATCCACCCGGAACACCCCCCGGGTCAGCGCCCATTTAGTCACATAGATCTCCATGCCGTCCCTCCCTCAAAGGAATACCGCCTGTACCCGGAGTGTGCGGCCGGGGGCAGCCCCCCGCCGCGGCCGTCCGATCAGCGGCATGGGATCCGGGACGTACGGTGACGGGGGGTGTACTCAGAGGGTACGACCCCGGACGGGGGCGGGCAAGCCCGCCCGGCCGCGGTCCTCAGTAGGGCCCGGCCAGGGCCAGGCTCACCAGGGCCACGCCGGCGCCGATGCCGGCACCGGCCAGCACATCACTGGGGTAATGCAGGCCCAGCACCAGCCGGGACAGGGCCACCAGGAGGGTGAACGGGGCCACGGCCCAGCCCCAGGCGGGCAGATAGGCCGCCAGGATCAGGGTGAAGGCCACGGCGTGCATGGTATGGCCCGAGGGGAAGCTGAAGCGGTCCAGGGGCGGCACGTTCTGCAGGATCGCCGCATCCCGGGTATAGGGCCGGTCCCGCAGGGTGGCCTGCTTGAGCCACTTGTACAGCGGCAGGCAGAGCAACCCCACCAGGGCCATGTGCAGGCTGGCGCGGACCCCAAGGGGCCCGTACAGCAGCGGCAGGACCGCCATGAGCACATACCAGAAGACGCCGTTGCCCAGGCGGCTCACCGCGGCGAAGAGGCGGTTGACGAGCCAGCGCCGGCTGATGCGGTTGAAGGCCAGACACAGGGGCAGTTCCGCTTCAGTCATACGTTGCATCATTCTCATGGCGCGTCCTCCCGGGCGTATTCCTGGAACAGGGCTTCCAGACGGTCGTGCTCACACTTCCAGTCCACCGATTCGGCCGCCGCGCGGGCGCGGCGGCCCATGGGCGGGATCGTCTCGGGGGCCTGCATCAGCCCCTCGGCCGCCTGGACAAAATGCTCAGGCTCGTCGAAGGGGGCGAGGATGCCGCTCTCCCCGTGGCCCAGGTTCTCCCGCGCCGCGGCGTAGTCGTAGGACACCACCACCAGTCCCGAGGCCATGGCCTCCAGCACCACGTTGCCGAAGGTGTCCGAGGTGGAGGGGAAGAGGAATACGTCCCCGCTGGCGTAATGGCGCGCCAGGGGCTCCCCCGTACGCACCCCCACGAGGATGAGGTCGGGATGCTCCCGGCGCAGGCGCTGGGCCTCCGGACCGTCCCCCACGAGGACGAAGCGGGCCCGGGGCTGATGCTGCTGCATGGCACGGAAGGCGTCCACGGCCAGTTGCAGGTTCTTCTCCGCCGCCAGGCGCCCCACATAGATCACGGCGATGTCGTCCTCGTCCAGCCCCCATTCCCGGCGCAGTTCCGGATCCCGGCGCGTGGGGGAGAAGAGCGTGGTATCCACCCCCCGGGCGAGTACGCGGCAGGTGCCAAATCCCCTCTCATGCAGATCGTCCCGCAGGGCCGTGGTGGGCACCAGGGTGCAATGGGTGCGCCGGTGGAAGCGGCGCAGATAGGCGCCGATGAGGGGCTCCAGGAAGCCGATGCCGTAGTAGCGGCTGTAGCTGTGGAAGTTGGTGTGAAAACCGCTGATCACGGGGATGCCCAGGGCGCGGGCCGCGGACAGGGCCGAATGCCCCAGGGGGCCCTCCGTGGCCAGGTAGAGGACGTCCGGACGTTCCCGCCGCCAGGCGGCGCGGATGTCCCGCCCCGCGGGCAGGCCCAGGTGCAGCCCCTTGTATCCCGGCAGGGGCAGGCCCGGGGTGAGCTGCTCCACCAGGCCCTCGCGGGGTTCCAGGCTGCCCTGGTCCGCCTTGTGCTGGCGCGGCCTGACCAGATGCACGCGATGGCCCCGCCCCAGCATGCTCTGCACCATCTGATGCAGGGTGTGGGCGACACCGTTGATCTCGGGGGGGAAGGTCTCGGTGACGATGGCGATGCGCAGGGGCGCAGCGGCGGCCTCGGCCCCCGAGGGGGGGGTGCCGGCGGCGTCAGGGGTTGCCCCTACGGGGGGGACTGGGGCTTGGGAATCGTCCAGGGTGTTGGCGCTACGCATCGGTCTCGGGCTCGTCATGGTTGAGCCGATGCTAGAACGACCCCGTGTCACCCCCGTGAAGTTCCGGTAACCATTCCATGAAACCCTGGATCCCCGCCCCCTGTGCGCCGCCGGCCGCACCCGCCTAGAGGGAACCCGAAAGGAGGCTGCCGGCATGCCCCGGCTGCAACGCCGGGAAGAAGGCATCCAAGTCCCCGGCGGCCGCAGAGCGCCGGTCCACGAACAGGCTGTTGCCCGGCTGGGCCTTGGCCTGCCCCTTTACCTCCCCGGCCCGCTGGGCGATCTCCAGATGGGACTCGAACGCCCCCGGCTGCACCGGCACGACACCGATGGACAGGCTCAGCAGGGGGAAGAAGGCCTGACGGCCCTGGCGGTCCCGGGTGGCGATCCCCCCCGCCAGGCGGTCGCGGTCATCGTAGAAACCCGGAACCCGGGCCTCGAAGGCGCCCAGCAGGGAGCGGCACTGGCGAGCCCAGTCCGGACCGGTGAGCACGAGGATGAAATCGTCCCCGCCCACATGGCCGATGAAGTCGTCGGGCTCCCGGGGCACGGCCCGCAGCAGATCCCCCAGGGCGCGGATCACCCGGTCCCCCCGGGCGTAGCCATAGTGGTCATTGAAGGGCTTGAAATGGTCCAGGTCGCAGTAGGCCACGGTGAAGGGCCGCCCCTCCTGCAGGAGGCGGTCCAGGTGCTCGCCGATGGGCACGTTGCCCGGCAGCTGCGTCAGCGGATTGGCGTAGCGGGCGTAGCGCACCTGCAGATCGGTGATCCGGTGCAGCAGTTCCAGCAGCCAGCCCACCCCCAGGAAGCGTCCGTCCGTGGCGGAGACGATGAGGAACTCCTCCTCCCCCGTGGCCTTGTGGGTGATGCGCGCGCTCACCTCCTCCAGGGGCTGATCCTCCGGCACCACCAGGGGATCGCGTTTCATGAAGAAGCGCAGCGGACTGCGGTCGTGCAACTCCCGGGTGAAACGCTGGGAATAGAGGGTGAGGATCTCACTGCGGCGCACGACGCCCACGGGGCGGCCATCCTCCAGCACCGGCAGGCAGCGCAGATCCGAGGCCGCCTGGAAGCGGGCCACGGTATCCCCCAGGGTCTGGTCCGGCGTGGCCACGGGGTTGCGCCGCGCCAGCTCCCCGGCCATGGCGTGGCGGAAGGGGGAGCGGCTCACGGGGAATCCCCCCGCCTGCCCGCGCAGGAAATGCAGGCTGCGGGGCGGATCCGCCGCCGGACGGGCAAAGTAATAGCCCTGGCCGCAGGGGATCTCCAGGGCACGGATCACCTCGTACTCCGCCTCCGTCTCGATGCCCTCGGCGATCAGGCGGGTGCCCAGGCTGTGGGCGATCTCCCGGATGGAATGCAGGAAATGCCGCTTGATCTCGTCGTTGTGCACGTTCTGCACGAAGTGCATGTCGATCTTCACGTAGTCCGGGGCCAGCTCGGACCAGTGACGCAGGCTGCTGTACCCCGCCCCCAGGTCGTCCAGGGCGATGGAAAACCCCATGTTGCGGTAGTGGTTCACCGCCTCGCGCATGATGCCGTAGTCGGCGATGGGCTGCTGCTCGGTGAGTTCGATCACCACCTGCTCCGGGGCGATACCGGTCTCCTGCAGGGCCTGCAGGGTCATGCCGCGCACCGCGTTGCGGTCGGTGAGCACATCGGGGTTGATGTTCAGGAACAGACGCCGGCCGAGACCCAGTTCCGCATAGCGCTGCAGGATCACCCGCCTACAGAGGATGTCCAGATCGAACAGGCGGCCCAGGCGGGCCGCCTCCGCCAGGAGCTTCTGCGGGGCGTGCCACTGGCTGTCGGAGGGGCCGCGCACCAATCCCTCGTAGCCCATGATCTGCCCCGAGTCCATGGCCACGATGGGCTGGAACAGGGCATGCAACTGCCCCCGGGCAATGATGTCGTCGATGCTTGTACCCATGGACACGTGGCGGGATCCAGTAAGACCAAAGGCGCCTGAATCCAGGCGGGTGCCCGCAAGATACCGCCCACCCGTGACGGATGAATGACACCCTGTCTTCTCTTAGGCCCGCTACGACATCCCTACCGGCCAGAGTCCAGTTGACGCCCGCCCCGGAAACTGTAGAATACGTGACTTCGAACACGACAGGCGCGTAGCTCAGCTGGTTAGAGCACCACCTTGACATGGTGGGGGTCGTTGGTTCGAGTCCAATCGCGCCTACCAAACCAAGAGCCCGGCGGACTAAGGTCTTCCGGGCTTTTTTGTGTCCGGTAGACGGTGGACCGGTTCAAATACCTCCCCTCCGGGGATGCGTCATGCACTCATCCCACGCAGACCTCCACCCCGGTGCGTCCTCCCCATCCCCACTGCCTCAGCGCCCCGACCTCTCCAGGGCATCCGTCTCCCTTGCCGACATTCCCGGGCCGGGACCCCTCCCCTCCGGACGGGCCCAGGGATCGCCCCCCTCCCCCACAGCCCCCCCACATGCGGGCATGCCCACCGAGCTGCCCCGCCACACCCAGGGCCATGAATTCCCCATCCGCCCCTTTTTCCCATCCGTCCCTTGTATGGCATTCATTGCATATGCGATGATCTTTATATGCAGAATGATGAATATGTCATGTCCCCAAGCGATCTCTTCCATGCCCTCTCCCATGACACCCGCCTGCGGCTGGTCCTGCTGATGACGGAGCACGGCCGGCTGTGTGTCTGCCAACTGCAACATGCCGTGGACGAGGATCAGCCCAGCATCTCCCGGCACCTGGCCATCCTGCGCAAGGCGGGGCTGATCGTGGGTGAACGCCGCGCGCAATGGGTGGACTACCAGCTGGCCCCCCATCTGCCCGCCTGGGTGCACCAGGTCCTGGAAACCACGCTGGCCGCCGCCCGGGAGCAATCCCCGTTTCGGGAGGATCGCTTGCGGCTTACGCACATGAGCGTTACCTCCGGGCTCGGGGAGACCACCGGCACAGCCCTGGAGTGATCCCATGTTCCACTGGCTGGCCGACACCATCGTCTACGGCGCCCTCGGACTGACCGAAGGGGAGCGCCTGGCCGAGGCGCTGCATTTCTTCGTCATGGACACGGCGAAGATCTTCGCCCTGCTGGTGGTGGTCATCTACGTCATGGGGCTGCTGCGGGCGCTGATGAGCCCCGAGCGGGTACGTGCCTACGTGCGCGGCAAGCCCCGCTGGCTGGCACGGCTGCTGGCCATCACCCTGGGGGCGGTGACCCCATTCTGCTCCTGCTCCTCGGTGCCGCTGTTCATCGGTTTCGTCGAGGCCGGCATCCCCCTGGGGGTGACCTTCTCCTTCCTGATCGCGAGTCCCATGATCAATGAGATCGCCGTGGTGCTCCTCATCGGCATCCTCGGCTGGGAACTGGCGCTGCTGTATGTGGCCGCCGGGGTGCTGGTGGCCTGGTTCGGCGGTCTGGCCATGGAATGGTTGCGCACCGAGCGCTGGGTGGAGGACTACGTCTGGAAGATCCAGATGGGCGAGGCGCAGCCGACGGCCGCCGGCAAGGGCTGGAAGGGGCGGCACCGCTTCGCCGTCACGGAGGTCAAAGACATCGTGCGGCGCATCTGGAAATGGGTGGTGATCGGCATCGCGGTGGGCGCGGCCTTCCACGGCTTCGTGCCGGGGGAATGGGTCACCACCTACCTGGGCGCCCAGGGGGACTGGCTGGCCGTGCCCGGGGCCGTGCTGCTGGGCATCCCGCTGTACGCCAACGCCACCGGCATCATCCCGGTGGCCGAGGCCATGCTGGGCAAGGGCGCGGCCGTGGGCACGACGCTGGCGTTCATGATGAGCGTGGCCGCCCTGTCCCTGCCCGAGATCCTGATCCTGCGCAAGGTGATCCGCTGGCCCGCCCTCGCCCTGTTCGCCGGGGTGCTGGCCATCGCCTTCACCCTGGTGGGATGGACATTCAACCTGATGGCCTGAGGAGGCATGACGATGAAGACGATCCAGGTACTGGGCAGTGGCTGCGCCAGCTGCCAGCGCACCCACGAACTGATTGAGCACGTGGCCCGGGAACAGGGCGTCGAGGTGGATCTGCGCAAGGTCGAGGACATGGCCGACATCCTCGCCATGGGGGTCATGTCGACCCCGGCCGTGGCCATCGACGGTACCGTGGTGCATTCCGGCTCCATCCCCGACCGCCAGACCGTGCTCGGCTGGCTGGAATAAGTCGCAAAGAAGCCCTCATGTCCAGCGTCCTGCGGCAGTACCTCACCATCACCGGCAACTACTGGCTGTTCACCCTCACCGACGGGGCGATCCGCATGCTGGTGGTGCTGCACTTCTACCAGCTGGGGTATACGCCCTTCGCCATCGCGATGCTGTTCCTCTTCTACGAGTTCTTCGGCATCGTCACCAATTTCGTCGGCGGCTGGCTGGGGGCGCGCATCGGCCTCAACCGCACCATGCAGCTGGGCACCGGCCTGCAGATCCTGGCCCTGCTCATGCTCACCGTACCGGATGCCTGGCTGACGGTGGCCTGGGTCATGGCCGCCCAGGCCCTCTCCGGCGTCGCCAAGGACCTGAACAAGATGTCCGCCAAGGCCGGTGTGAAGATGGTGGCCCGCCAGGGCAACTCGCAGCTGTTCCGCTGGGTGGCCTGGATCACCGGCTCCAAGAACGCCCTCAAGGGGGCGGGCTTCTTCCTGGGCAGTCTCCTGCTGGCCTGGCTGGGCTTCCAGGGGGCCATGGGGGCCCTGGCCGCCATGGTGGGGATCGGTTTTATCATGACCCTCACCCTGCCCGCCGGCATGGGCGCGATCCGCCAGAAAGCCGCTTTCGGCCAGATGTTCGCCCGCGAGCCGGCCATCCACTGGCTGTCCGGGGCTCGCGTATTCCTGTTCGCCTCGCGGGATGTCTGGTTTGTCGTGGCCCTGCCGGTGTTCCTGGTCTCCATGGGCTGGGATTTCCATTGGGTGGGGGCCTACCTGGCCCTGTGGGTGGTGGGCTACGGCATCGTCCAGGCCCTCGCCCCCAGGCTGATCGGCGCCCAGCGGGACCGCAACGGGCCCGGCCCCGCCGACGACGGACCCGGCGGGCGAACCGCCATCGGCTGGAGCCTCGCCCTGATCCTCCCCCTGGGCGCGATCCTCGCGGCGTTCTCCCTGGGGCTGACCTCCGCCTGGGTCATCACCCTGGGGCTGGCCTGCTACGGCGTGATCTTCGCCATCAACTCCGCGACCCACTCCTTCCTGATCCTGCGCTATTCCAGCAACGACAAGGCCTCCATGAACGTGGGCTTCTATTACGCGGCCAACGCCGCCGGCCGGCTGCTGGGCACGGTGCTCTCGGGACTGAGCTACCAGACCATCGGCATCACCGGCAGCCTTGCCGTTGCACTGGTGTTCGTGCTCCTCGCCGCAGGGTTCAGCCTGCGCCTGCCGGCCGTGGAACCCAGGACCGGCTGACTCCCCTGGAAAGCCCCATCTGCTATTTCTTTCGGGAATTTCATAGAAAAAAATGATGATAACGATTGCAATTGCCAATCGTTCGCGATTGCATTATCTTGCATCTCATCGGTCCACATGACCCGGAGGTAACAGATGAACCAGCAATCCAAGGGCTACGCCCTCACCATGGCGCAGGAAGACGAGACCGTGCGCGTTGTGGCGCTTCGGGCCGGACGCAATCTGGACCGCCGGCTCACGGAGCTGGGCATCCACATCGGCAGCGAACTGCGGGTGGTACAGCGCCAGGGCAACGCCCTGGTGGTTTCCCGGGACCAGGCCCGCATCGCCATCGGCGCGGGCATGGCCATGAAGATCCTGGTGGTGCCGGCCAAGATGCCCTCCGCCTGCAACGACACGGATCTGAACGCCTGCGCCGCGGAGGCCCGGGCATGACATTGAAGGAACTCAGTGTCGGCGAGACCGGCGCCGTCGCCGGCTACACCCCATCCGCCCGCGCCTATCGCCGCAAACTCCTGTCCATGGGGCTCACCCCGGGGACGGAGTTTCGCATCACCCGCATCGCCCCCATGGGCGACCCGGTGGAGATCCAGGTCCGCGGTTTCAAGCTGAGCCTGCGCCGCGACGAGGCCGACGCCCTGCAAGTGGAGAAACGGTAAATGTCCGAGAGATTCGTCATCGGGGTGGTGGGCAACCCCAATTGCGGCAAGACCACCCTGTTCAACGCCCTCACCGGCTCCAAGCAGCGGGTGGGCAACTGGCCCGGGGTCACCGTCGAACGCAAGATCGGCCATTACCGTTATGAGGGGGCCGAGTACGAGATCGTCGACCTGCCGGGCACCTACGCCCTGGACGTGACCAGCGAGGATGTCTCCCTGGACGAGAAGATCGCCCGGGACTACGTGCACGGCGGCGAGGCGGACCTGATCGTCAACATCGTGGACGCCTCCAATCTGGAGCGCAATCTCTATCTCACCACGCAGCTTCTGGAGATGCGCCGGCCCGCGGTGGTGGCCCTGAATATGATGGACGCGGCCAAGGACGCCGGCATGCGCATCGACGTGGACCGCCTGTCCAAGCGCCTGGGCTGCCCGGTGATCCCCCTGGTGGCCTCCAAGCGGGAGGGCATCGATGCCCTGAAGCAGGCCCTGGCAGCGGCGGCCCGCAGCCATCCCGTCTCCGACGTCCGCATCCCCTATGACACCGCCCTGGAACAGGCCATCGACGACCTGCTGCCGGACCTGGAAGCCACGGCGAAACGCGCCGGGGCCGATCCCCGCTGGCTCGCCTCCCGGGCCCTGGAGGGGGATGATCTGGCCCTGCGCCTGGCCCGGGACGCCGTGAGTCCGGAGCACCTGGAACGCCTGCGGGACGGCCTCGGGGAGGACGTGGACATCCTCCTGGCGGACGGCCGCTACGGCTTCGCCCACCAGGTGACGGAGGAGGCGGTGAAGCGCAAGGGCGAGGCCACCCGCAGCCTCTCGGACCGCATCGACCGAATCCTGCTCAACCGCGCCCTGGGCATCCCCATCTTCCTGGGGGCCATGTATCTGATGTTCATGTTCACCATCAACATCGGCGGCGCCTTCATCGACTTCTTCGATCTGTTCACCGGCACCCTGCTGGTGGACGGCCTGGGCACCCTGATGCAGGGCATGGGCGCCCCCGACTGGCTCACCGTGGTCCTGGCCGACGGCATCGGCGGGGGCATCCAGGTGGTGGCCACCTTCATCCCGGTGATCGCCTCGCTGTATCTCTTCCTCTCGTTCCTGGAGGACTCGGGCTACATGGCCCGGGCCGCCTTCGTCATGGACCGGGCCATGCGGGCCGTGGGCCTGCCGGGCAAGTCCTTCGTGCCGCTGATCGTGGGCTTTGGCTGCAACGTGCCGGCCATCATGGCCACGCGTACCCTGGAGCAGCCCCGGGACCGGCTCATGACCATCCTCATGGCGCCGTTCATGTCCTGTGGCGCACGCCTTCCGGTGTATGCCCTGTTCGCCGCCGCCTTCTTCCCGGTGGCGGGTCAGAACATGGTCTTCGGCCTGTATCTCATCGGCATCGCCGCGGCCGTGCTCACCGGGCTGATCATGAAAAAGACCCTGCTGCGGGGCCAGAGCATGCCCTTTGTCATGGAACTGCCCCCCTACCACCTGCCCACCCTCAAGGGCGTGACCCTGCGCACCTGGGAGCGCACCCGGGGGTTCATCCTGCGGGCGGGCATGATCATCGTGCCCATGGTGCTGGTGCTCAACTTCCTCAACGCCCTGGGCACGGACGGTGAATTCGGCCACGAGAACACCGACCAGTCGGTGCTCAGCCAGGTGGGCCAGGGCATCGCCCCGGCCTTTGGCCCCATGGGGCTGGACGAAGAGAACTGGCCCGCCACCGTGGGCATCTTCACCGGCGTGCTGGCCAAGGAAGCGGTGGTGGGGACCCTGGACTCCCTCTACAGCACCCTGGCCGAGCAGGATGCCCGGGAGGCCGGCCTGGAGGTGGCCGAGGAATCCGGGTTCCGCCTCTGGGATGGCCTGGGCGAGGCCTTCGCCACCATCCCCGCCAACCTGGGGGATGCCGTGGGCACCTGGGGGGATCCCATGGGCCTGAGCGTGGGCGAGGTGGGCGACACCGAGACCGCCGCGGCAGAGCTGGGCGTCACCACCGGCACCTTCGGGGCCATGGTGCAGCGCTTCGACGGCACCGCCGGGGCCTTTGCCTACCTGCTGTTCATCCTGCTCTACTTCCCCTGCACCGCCGCCCTGGCGGCCGTGTTCCGGGAGACCAACCTGCGCTGGACCGCCTTCGTGGCCCTGTGGACCACGGGCCTGGCCTATATCACCGCCACGGTCTTCTACCAGGCGGCCACCTTCGCCCGCCATCCGGCCTCCTCGGCCGGGTGGATCGGCGGCCTGCTGGCCGGGTTCGCGGTCTTCATCCTCCTGCTGCGCTGGTGGGGCAGCCGCCAGGGCCGGCGCATCGGCGCCCGATCCGCCGCCGTGGCGGAAGGGGGCGGGGCATGATCCTCTCTCAACTGCTGGACTACCTGCGCAGCCGCCGCCGGGCCTCCCTGCTGGACATGCAGCACCACTTCCACGCCGAGCCCGAGGCCCTGCGGGCCATGCTGGCCACCCTGGAACGCAAGGGTCGGGTGCGCCGGCTGCCCCCGGGCACGATCTGCGGCGCAGGCTGCAGCTACTGCAATCAGCAGGCGCCGGAACTCTACGAGATCGCCGAGGGGGCGACGATCCCCGAAGGGGCACAGCCCCTCATGGACCTGCGCCGGGCCCACGGCTAGGCCCTCCCTCCGGACCGGGCGGAGGCATTGCCCCCACACACACAAAAGGCCCCCGCCCTTGCCGGACGGGGGCCTTTCCTTTTCCGGGGCTACCCTTCCCGGGGTCTAGCGCAGGACCAGCAGCGGGATGGGGGCCTTCATGATCATCTGCGTGGTGGTGCTGCCCACGAACCAGCGCCGCAGGCGGGAGTGGCCGTAGGCCCCCATGGCCAGCAGGTGGATATCCGCCTCCTTCGAGTAGGCGCACACCGTGTCCACCACATCCCCCGCACGGATGGCGGTCTGCACCGCGAACCCCTTCTGCCCCAGGGCGTTGCGGGCGTTCTCCACGCGGGACCGGTTGTCCGGGGTGTCCTCCCCCACCAGCAGCAAATGGGTCTCCAGGCCCTGCAGCAACGGGCTCTCCGCCACCTTCTCCACCACTTTGTGGGCGGTGGCGCTGCCATCGTAGGCGATGAGGAAGCGTTTCGGCTCGCGGTACTCCAGGGGGCAGACCAGCACGCCGCGATCCAGGGTGCGGATCAGGCTCTCCAGATGGGAACCCACATGCCGGGCATGCATGTCCCCGTCCCGGCCCTGTTTGCCCACCACCACCAGGCGGGCCTCCCCCTGGATCTCGCTCACCGCCTCCACCACGGTGCCGTTGCGCAGCAGGCTGCCGGGATCCCCGATACCCTGATCCCGCACCCGTTCCACGGCGTCGTTGAGGATGGCCCGCCCCTGCTCCCGCAGGAGGCGGCCGCGCTGTTCCTCCGTCTCCACCATCTTCGCCAGCAGGGCCTCCCGCCCCCCCAGGCTCAGGTTGCCGCTCAGGTCCCCCTGGCCCTCGGCATGGGGATTGTGGATCACGTGCAGGAACGTGAGGGGTGCGTCCATGCGCCGGCTGGCCCAGGCGGCATGGTCGCAGACGGAAACCGACGACCGCGAGCCGTCGATGCAGGCAATCACCTTATTCATGGAAGGATCCTTCGGATATGGGCTTTAGTGGGCCATGAGCTGATCGGCGGCGTCCGGCTTGTCGTGCACGGCGTGCCGGTCGACGATGGTGGCGGTGGCCTCGTTCATGCCGATGATCTCCACCTCCGTCCCCTCGCGGCGGAAGTTGATCACCACCCGGTCCAGGGCCGCCACGGAACTGATGTCCCAGAAGTGGGCCCGGGAGAGGTCGATGGTCACCTTATCCAGATCCTCGCGGAAATTGAAGGCATCCAGGAACTTCTCCGTGGAGGCGAAGAAGACCTGCCCGTAGACCCGGTAGGTGCGGTGCAGGGTGTGATCGTCGGGGCGCAGATCCGTGTCCGCCCCCACGAACATGAACTGGCTCACCTTGTTGGCGAAGAACAACGAGGCCAGCAGCACCCCCGTAAGCACCCCGATGGCCAGGTTGTGGCTCAGCACCGTCACCGCCACGGTGGAGACCATGACGATGTTGGTGCTCAGGGGGTGCTTCTTCATGTTCTTGATGGAGCTCCAGCTGAAGGTACCGATGGAGACCATGATCATCACCGCCACCAGGGCGGCCATGGGGATCAGGCTCAGCACCGGCGAGAGGAACACCACCATCACCAGCAAAAACAGCCCCGCCATAAGGGTGGACAACCGCCCGCGGCCGCCGGATTTGATGTTGATCACCGACTGGCCGATCATGGCGCAGCCCGCCATGCCGCCGAAGAAACCGGAGACGATGTTGGCCAGGCCCTGCCCCTTGCACTCCCGGTTGCGGTCGGTGCGGGTGTCGGTCAAATCATCCACGATGCTCTGGGTGAGCATGGACTCCAGCAGCCCCACCACCGTCATGGCCAGGGCATAGGGCAGGATGATCCACAAGGTCTCCAGGTTCAGGGGCACCTGCGGCCACAGGAACACCGGCAGGCTGTCCGGCAGTTCCCCCATGTCCCCCACCGTGCGCACGTCCACCTGCAACAGCCAGGTGATGAGGGTGAGCACGACGATGGTCACCAGGGGGGACGGCACCGCCCGGGTGACATAGGGAAAGAGGTAGATGATGCCAAGGCCCAGGGCCGTGAGGGCGTAGACATGCCAGGTCACCCCCGTCAGCTCCGGCAACTGCGCCAGGAAGATCAGGATGGCCAGGGCGTTGACGAAACCGGTCATCACCGAGTTGGAGATGAAGCGCATCACCCGCCCCAAGCGCAGATACCCCGCCAGGATCTGCAACACCCCCGTGAGCAGGGTCGCCGCCAGCAGATATTCCAGGCCGTGCTCCTTCACCAGGGTGATCATCAGAAGCGCCATGGCCGCCGTGGCCGCCGAGATCATCCCGGGCCGCCCTCCCACGAAGGCGATCACCACGGCGATGCAGAAGGAGGCATAGAGCCCCACCTTGGGATCCACCCCCGCGATGAGGGAAAAGGCGATGGCCTCGGGGATGAGGGCCAGGGCCACCACCAGACCGGCCAGGGTGTCCCCCTTGATGTTGGAAAACCAATCCTTCTTGATGCGTTCTGCGAGGGTCATGGAATATCGCTTCCCGGTTCAGACAAAAGGGCATGCACACCCCGGACCCGGACCCGAAACCCTCCTCCCCTTGCGGGGCATCCGGCGTCTGAAGGCGACCGGATCGACGGCTTCGGGCCCGAGGCCCGGGGCGTTTTCAATGTGTATTCACGAATGGAAGATGCGGAGCTGGAGGCGGCATCCGCCCTGACCGGATGCCCGCGGCCACTCAAGGCCGCTTCACGCATGGGCCGCGGGAAAACGCGGCAAAGAAAATCCTGCAAGACCCGCCCCAAGCGGCGCCACCGGCGAAGGGGACAGGTCCCGCAGATGGCGATTCCATGGCGGCACGACCGCCGGATCGCCGAAACCCGTGAAAGGGTCGGCACTATACAGCAACCCCGCCCCCGCGGCCAGCACACCGGCCCTTCCCACCCCCGGGCATGTTCCACGTGGCACTCCTGGCCGCGGATCGGGATCCATGGGGCAAGCCCTTGATCCGCCGGACCCGGGGAGAGACTTCACAAATCACTTCAACTCCATCCCACAACACCTTGCATCTCAGGGTCAAAAAGCCATAAATCAATTCAACAAAAACCTAAAAAGCATTGATATATGTAGATTTTCATTTCACGAAACACCCCCTGTTGTGCCACGCGAACTCCTTGGATACAGTTGAACACGCCTACAGGAACCGTCCCCGCAACGGGGGCATGCAATCCAGCAAGGGAGATCACGGAAGTGGCAAGCCTGCAGCGGCGCGGACAGCGGCAAGAACCGGATACCCTCACGATCCCCTGTATCGGGAGGGAGATGCACCATGGAAAGAACCGCCGCCATACCCCCTGAATCCGCCGCCCCAGGAACATCCGTCGTGCAGGAAGCCCCCAGGATCCCCCTCGCCCGTTACCGCATCTGGTTTGAGGCCTGCCAACCCGTCACCCTGCCGGAGCGGGCCGGTTCCACCTGGCGCGGGATCCTCGGTCATGCCCTCCGGCGCGCCGTATGCGTCACCGGCCAGGACCGCTGCCGGGACTGCCTCCTGGTCCATGCCTGCGCCCATGCCTATATCTTCGAGACCCCGCCCCCGCCGGATACGGGCAAGATGCGCAAGTACACGGCGGCGCCCCATCCCTTTGTGCTGAATCCGCCCCCGGGACGCACCCGCCTGCAGGCGGGCGAACCCTATACCCTGGGCCTGACCCTCATCGGCCGGGGCAACCGCCATCTGCCCTATATCATCCACGCCCTCTCCCGCGGCGCCCGGGACGGCGTGGGCCGTGGCCGGGCACCCATGGCGCTGACCCAAGTGGAGCAGGAAACCGCTCCCGGCGCAGGCCAGTGGACCCGCATCCACGAGGCGGAAGGTCCTCTGGAGGCGATCCCCCCGCAGCCCCCTCAGATGCCGCCCCCACCCGGGCATCGGGTCACCCTGCATCTGGACACCCCCCTGCGCATCAAGCGGGAAGGCCGTGCCCTGGGGGCAGCGGATCTGGGATTCGGGGACCTGTTCTCCAACCTGCTGCGGCGCGTCTCCTTGCTCAGCCATTTCCACACCGACACCCCCCTGGAGACGGATTTCGCCGGCCTCACCCAGGCCGCCCGGCAATGGCCGGGGATGGAAGCCAAGCTCCAATGGCAGGACTGGGAACGCTATTCCTCACGCCAGGGGCGGCACGTCCCCATGAGCGGGCTCACGGGAGAGATCACCCTGGCCCCGGAAGGACTGGCCCCGTTCTGGCCTTACCTGTGGCTCGCCCCGTTCCTCCATGTCGGCGCCGGGACCAGCATGGGCCAGGGGGCCTGCCGCATGGACAGAGCAAAAATCCACCTGGAGGACTGAATCCGGCAGGCCTGCTAGGGCACCCATGAAGCCCCGGGCTGCGGCAGGATCCCCGATACACAACGCCATAGACACAAGGATGACCCCGCAACGATCCCCCCATACGGCCCGGACGGACACCGATCCCGCCGGTTATCCCCGGCGCATCCTCCTGGCCGTCACCGGACTGGCCCCCCAGGTGGTCACCGAGACCCTCTACGCCCTGGCCACCGGCCCCACCCCGCGGGCCCTGCCCAACGAGGTCCACCTGGTGACCACCGCCGAGGGGGCGGAACGGGCCCGCCTGTCCCTGCTCTCCCGGGAACTGGGTTGGTTTCACCGGCTGCGGGAGGAGTACCAGTTACCGGAGATCCGCTTCGACGAGACCTGCATCCATGTCATCCCCGACGCCGACACGCGCCCCCTGGAGGACATCCGCACCCCGGCGGATAACCTGGCGGCGGCGGACTTCATCACCGAGCAGGTGCGCCGCCTCACCCACGACCCCGACAGCGCCCTGCACGTCTCCATCGCCGGCGGGCGCAAGACCATGGGCTTCTTCCTGGGCTATGCCCTCTCCCTCTTCGGCCGCCCCCAGGACCGGCTCTCCCATGTCCTGGTGAGCAAGCCCTTCGAGTCCACCTGGCAGTTCTTCTACCCCAGCCGCGCATCCCGCGTCCTCGCCACGCAGAACGGGGACAACCTGGTAGACGCCCAGAATGCCCGGGTCACCCTGGCGGAGATCCCCTTCGTCAGCCTGCGCCACGGGCTGGATGAACGCCTCATGAGCGGCCAGGCCAGCTACCGGGAGGTGGTGGATGCCGCGCGGGAAGGGCTCGCCCCGCCCGCGGTCACCCTCCATCCCGCCAGCCGGCGCGCGCGCCTGGGACGGCACACCCTGACCCTGCCCCCGGCCCAGATGGCCCTCTACAGCCTCTTCGCCCGCCGCGCCGCCGCGGGCGATCCGCCCCTGGAGGCCCCCGGCAAGGGGATCCCGGACCGGGCCTGGGCCGAGCGCTACCTGCAGGAACTTCGGGCCCTGGCAGGGCCCATGGCGGACCTGGACAAGACCGAACGGGCCCTGAAGGACGGCATGGACGGGGACTACTTCTCCCAGGCCCTCTCCAAGCTGCACCGGACCCTGAGAAAGGCCCTGGGGCCGGCGGCCGGCCCCTATCTCATCCACGATGGCGGCACCCGCCCCCGGCGCTACCGCCTCGACCTGCCCCCCGAGGCCGTCCATTTCAGCGGCGACCCGCCCCCGGACTGAGGCGGCAAGCCTGCCAGAACCCCGAAATCTCACGTGGATGCCCCATCCTGCGTTCACCCCAGCTTCGAGGCGGAGATCCCATGAAGCGACTGCAATACACCCTCACCTTCAACACCCCGGCCTTCCTGGGCAACGCCCATCAGGAGGGCCAATGGCGCACGCCCCCCATCAAGGCCCTGCTCCGCCACTGGTGGCGCATGGTCCACGCCCCCGAGGTGGGCTTCAACGTGGACCGCCTGCGGCAGGCCGAGGCCCTGCGCTTTGGCAGCGCATCGGACCAAAACGACAAGAAATCCCTCCGATCCCCCATCCGGCTACGCCTGGGCCCGGCCTGGTCCAAGGGCCAACTGGACCAGAAGCAATGGCCCAAAGGGTTCGCTTCGGTCCACACCGGGGCCGGCAGGGGCGTGCGTTCGGACGTCTACCTGGGCTTCGGTGCCGTGCTCCCGGGTAACAGAGAAAACCGAAAGGCCCTGGGCACCCAAGACACGGCCGTGCTCACCTTGATCTGTCCCGATGCATATGCACCGGAAATCCTCCAGGCCCTGCAACTGATCCAGTGGTTCGGTGCCCTGGGCAGCCGCAGCCGCAACGGCTGGGGCTCGATCACCCTCACCCCCCATGACGGGACCCCGCCCCTGGAATCCCTATCCCGAGAGGCCCCCCTTCTGCAGCAAATCACCTCTCCTTTGGAGAAATGCCTGCAACGGGACTGGGCCCACGCCATCGGCCTGGATGCACAGGCGGGGGAAGAACGCCCGCTGATCTGGCGCACCCGGCCCTGCAAGAACTGGCAGCAGGCGGTGGATACCCTGGCCGACACCCTCTACCGCATACGCAGCGCCGCTAAAGGCCACAAAACCCACGTGTGCGGGCGTCCGGTCGGGGCCCTGCATCTTTTGGGCTATCCGGCCGGCACCAACAACAGCCCCTGGGATCTGCAGGTACAAGACAGGAATCTCCGGCTGGCCTCGCCCCTGCGCTTCAAGGTCCTGCAGGAAGGGGACCAACTCCGGGGGATCGTCGTACACACCCCCAGCCGCCCTCCCGAACGGGAATTCCTGGAGGCGCTGAGGAATGACCACGCGAGCTGGTTCCGTTCTCCCGAAAACCTAAAGAAAAGCTGGGAAATCATCCACAAGGCCCTGGACGCACACCATGAAAGGATCGTCTGACATGAGCACCCACTGGAAGAAGAAACTGGCCGCCTGGGTCCATGATCCGGCGGAGAAGGCCCTGGTACTGATGCGCGACCGCGCGGGGCATGAACAGGGCACGGTCGGGGAGCTGCGTCAGCGCCTCCGGATCCAGGACGGCGACTTCGACCGCCGGGCCGACCATCTGGCCGCAGCGGCGGACCGGCCCAACTGGCCCTTCCGCCAGGGGGAACGCTTTCCCGCCTGGGCCACGGTGCGCTTCACGGAGCAACCCCAGCTCATCCATCCCCTCTCGGGCGCCCGCTTCGACCTGCTCAAACTCACGGACATCGGGGTGGATCACATCAAGGACATCAGCCTGCAGCACTTCCAGCGGCTGATCCAGGCCGGGGGGGACGACCCGCGCCGCACCTTCCTGGCCTTCTGGCGCTTCGGGCCCGAGGGCCGCCTGGCCGACGCAAACCTGGGCGCCCTCTGGCAGGAACTCCCCGCGGACACCCGCACCCCGGATCACACCATCTGGGCCCACCTGGACACCGTCTCGGCCCTGCACACCGCCCTGGATCAGGGGGACGAACCCTGCCTGCTGGCCCTGAGCTTCGGTCCCGTACAAGGCTTCATCAGCCAGGGGCGGTCCACCTCCGACCTGTGGGCCGGATCCCACCTGCTCTCCTCCCTGGTCTGGTCCGCCCTGCGGGAGATCGCCAGCGAACTGGGACCCGACGCCGTACTCTTCCCGGCCCTGCGGGGCGTACCGGCGGTGGATGCCTGGCTGCTGGAAGAAGGGGGAGACGCCTTTGAGGAACTATTCCAGGAGTTGGGGGCGGATTTCCTCACGCGCCGGGACGACACCAACCCCCTGTTCTCCGCCGCCCTGCCCAACAAATGCCTGTGCCTGGTCCCCTCCCGCCGCGCCCGGGAGCTGGCGGAACGGGCCATCTCCGCCGCCCGGCGCCGGGCCCTGGACATCGCCCACGAGGCGGCCCGGCGGGTGTTCAAAGAAGCGGGATGCGAGATCACGGACACCACCCGGGCCCAGATCGAGGCACAGATGGCGGCCTTCCCCGAGGCCTTCTGGACCGCCGCGCGCTGGCCCGTGGGCGAGGATCACCGCGACATCGAAACGGCCAGCCAGCGGCTGCAGACCGCCCTGGGACAGATCCATCCCGATCTGCAGAAACAAGGGGTCTTCACCCCCGCCACCTGGGCGGCCCTCCACCGCCAGCTGGATCTGGAGGGCTGGACCTTCTGGCGACCCAACGCGGGCATCCTCTACCCGGCGGTGCACGAACTCACCGAACGCCACCTGGCGGCGGGCAAGACCATCCGCCCCTTCGAGGCCCCGGAGCAGGAGGGCCACCGCTGCACCCAGTGCGGCGAACGGGAATGGCTCACCCCGGATCAGGAACTGCTCGGCCTGAACCGCAGGGACCGCCAGCAGCAAAGCCCCTGGGGGCGGCTGGCGGAGAAGCGCCGCGCCTGGGCCAAGGGCGGTGAGCACCTGTGCGCCCTGTGCACCGCCAAGCGCCTCTGGCCCACCCTGTTCACCGAGACGGTGGAGCAACACCTGGACATGGATATCCGCCGCTTCGTGGTCAGCACCCACGCCCTGTCCCTGTCCACCACCCTGTGGAAACACCGGAATGAGACCCGGCGCTCCCCGGACCAGTCGTGCCGTGAAAATAAACTCAAACAGCGACTGGCCCTGGTGAAGCCCGAGCCCACCGTCCTGCCCCGCAAACTGGCCCGTGAACTCCCTCATCAATCCGAAGACATGCAGTACATCGCCAGGCACCTGCCCTCGGCCCTGGAGATGCTCAAGGACGATGCGGCCATCCAGGGGGTGGACGCCGAGGCCCTGGAGCGGGACATCTCCAGCGTCTTCCAGCCCAGGGAGACCTATTACGCCCTCATCCAGATGGACGGCGACCGCATGGGGGCCTGGTTCGCCGGCAACGAAGAGGCCTACACCCTGCGCTACCAGGACACCTGGCATACCCAAATCCAGGCGCAGATGGACCGGGTGGCCCGGAAAAAACGGGCCCTGCACGACTACATGGAGACCCGCCGCCCCCCCTCCCCCGGCCGCCACGGGGCCCTGTCCTCGGCCTTGAACCACTTCTCCCTGCACTTGGCCCGGTACGTGGTGGAGGAGTGCGTCAAGGGCAAGCTCATCTATGCCGGGGGCGACGACGTGCTCGCCCTGGTGGCGGTGGACGACCTGCTCGACGCCATGCAGCTATTGCGCCTGGCCTACAGCGGCCTGGCCCCCGACCCGGCCATGGGCCTGGATGCCCATGTGGGCCGCCTCCTGGAGGGCATCGACCCCGTCCAGGACAAACTCCTGCTCAAGGACGGCTTCGGCCTGCTGCATGGGCGGCTCATGCGGCTCATGGGCCATCGCGCCACCGCCTCCATGGGGGCCGTGGTGGCCCACCACCAGGCGCCCCTGGCCCGGGTTCTGCGGGAACTGCGCGAGGCCGAGGCCGGGGCCAAGGCCGCCGGGCGCGACCGCTTCTGCCTGCGGGTGCTCAAACGGGGCGGCGGCGCGGAACAACTCACCGCCCCCTGGTGGCCTTTGGGGGAACACAGGATCCCTCGCATGGACAGGGCCACCCTCACCCTCATGGGCCGGCTGCGGGACGAACTGGCCTACACCGACTTCTCCCGCGGGGCCATCTACCGCGCCCAGCTGTGGTTCGAAGGGCTCACCGACCACCCCCAGGACAAACACGATCCCCGCTGGCGCGCCCAGATGGCCGGGGCCCTGGCGCAACAATTCACCCGCCAGGCCGGCAGCCCGGAACTGGCCCGGGAGATCGTGGAGTTCGTCTGCGAAACCATCGACCCCGAACACCCCCGCACGGCCATCGGCCAGTTCCTCGCCGTGAGCGAGTTCTTCGCCCGGCCGGAACGCAGCCGCCATGAAAAGGAGGCCCTGGCATGACCCTCTGGCTCTTCATCCAACCCGTGGACAGCCTGTTCTTCCGCGGCAACCTGTCCTTCGGCGAAGCCGGGGAACACGGCACGGGCACCATGCCCCCGCAACCCTCGGTGATGGCCGGGGCCCTGCGCTCGGCGATCCTGGGGGCGCACCCCGAGGCCCTGCACCAGTTCACCCGGGAAGGGCGTTGCCAGGACCCGCACCTGGCGCAATGCCTGGGCACCCCCCAAAAGCCCGGCACATTTCGCCTGCGCGCCCTGCACCTGGCCCGCCGCCGACAGGGCCAGTACGAACCGCTGCATCCCCTGCCGGCGGACCTGGTGCGGCTGGAATCGGGGCTGTATCCCCTGATCCCCCAGTCTCCGGACCCCGGGATGATCCTGGGACCGCAACCCCTGCCCAAGACGGCCCTGCTCCACTGCCCACGCACGGAAAAACCCCGGGGCGGGGGCTATCTCACCCCGGAGGGCTGGCGTGCCCATCTGCGCGGGGAAATCCCGGAGGCCTCCCGGCACGTGGTGGAGGACGGGGCACTGCACCGCACCGATCCCCGCCTGGGCATCGGCCTGGATCCCCGCGCCCGCACCGCCCGGGAAGGCCTGATCTACACCACCGACGGCCATGCCCTGACCCCCGAAGGCCCGGACGGCACCGCCACCGGCTTCCTCGTGGGGGTGGACGGGGCCGATGCCTTCCTTGAGCGGGAAGGCCTGCTGCGTCTGGGCGGGGATGGCCGGGCCGCGGGCTTTGGCCCCGTGGACTTCGAGCCCGAAGCGCCCCCCCTGGAGGCCATCGCCCGCAACCGCCGCTTCCGGCTCATCCTGGACACCCCCGGCCTCTTCGCCGGCGGGCATCTGCCGCAGGCCATCCAGCAACAGGGGGATCAGCACTGGTTGCAGGGGGAAGGCTTCTCCGCCCGGCTCACCTGCTGCGCCCACGGGCGTCCCGGCATCATCAGCGGCTGGGATCTGCAGCAATGGTGTCCCAAGCCGGCCCGGCGCGTCGTCCCCGCCGGGGCCGTGTACTGGTTCGAGGACCTCCAGGGCGACCCCGAGGCCCTGGCCGCCTGGGTGGCCGACGGCCTGGCCCGGGATCGGGCCTGCTCTGAGGCCCGCCGCGCCGAAGGCTACAACCAGGCCACCCTGGCCGCCTGAATCCGTAACCCTCATCCACGCAACACAAGGAACCGCACATGTTCGCCGCACAACAACTGGTCTTCTACTACGCCACCAGCCCCGCGCACATGGGGGCTGGCACGGCGGTGGGCGCCATCGACAGCCCCATCCAGCGGGAGGTGCATACCCAGCATCCGCAGTTCGCCGCCTCCGGCATCAAGGGGGCGGTGCGCCATCACTTACACGCCCTCTGGGGCAAGACGGACCACCTGCTGGAGCGCCTGTTCGGCCCGGAAACCGACGCCTCGGAGCACGCCGGGGCCGTGGCCTTCAGCGACGCGCAACTGATGTGCCTGCCGGTGCGCGCCCTCAAGGGGGGATTTGTCTATGCCACCTGCCCCCTGGCCCTGGCCCGGGCCAAGCGCCTGGCGGGGATGGCCGGCCTGCCCTGCCCCTGGGAGGTCCCGGCGATCCCCGACAACCAGGCCGCCGTCCGCAAGGAGCTGCTGAGCCAGGACCGGCTCGTATTGGAGGCCTTCACCTTCGCGCCCTGCGAGGCCGAAACCGGACGTCAGGCCATCGCTGAATGGCTGGCCCGGCACGCCCTGCCCCCGGGGGCGGAAAACGCATTCTTCGCGGAAAAACTCCAAAAGGACCTGGTGATCCTCTCGGACACCGATTTCGCCCATTTCGCCCGGCATGGCATGGTGGTGGAGCCCCACGTACGCATCGATGACCTCTCCGGGACGGCGGATGGCGGCGGCCTGTTCTACGTGGAGAACCTGCCGCCGGAATCGCTGCTGGTAGGCCTGGTCCAGGCCAGCGTGGAGCGCTACAAGAAGGACAAGAAACCCGAAAACGCCCTGGAGGATGCCGGGGAGGTCCTCTCCCGGGTGCTGCAAGGGGACGGGACCCTGCCCGGCATCGCCGATCGCATCGTGCAGATGGGCGGCGACGGCAGCACCGGCCGCGGCCTGATCCTGATCCACCCCGTCTCCCGGGAGGCCTGAGCCATGCAGCAGACCCTTGATCAGCAACGCGCCGCCTTCGCCTGGGAGGTGGCCGCCCAGGGCATGCAACACGGCGGCGAAAACTACCGCAAACTGGCCAAGGGGGCCCCCGCCCTGATCATGACCAGCGGGCTCATGCCGGTGCTGGCCTTCTACAAGAGCAAGGACGCCCATCACCAGCGCCTGCTGGATCACATCATCCGGGGCATCACCCGGGAGCTCTGGGGCGAGAACCTGCCGGAAAATGCCGGTCAAAACCTCTTTCAAGACTTCATGAAGCGCCTGCAACAGGCGGATTCCGAGACCTACCGCCGGGCCACCGACAGCGCCCTGGAAACCCTCAAATGGATCCGCCAGTTCGTGGACGCGGTGGAAACGGCCCAGGGAGGGAACCCACGATGAACCAGCCCGCCATCCCCCAAGACGTAGCCCGGTCGGCGGACTACAAGGACTGCGCCCCGGGGCACCGCTTCCTGCTCTACTTCCCGGTGTGGGACCACAACTTCGCCCGCCAGGACAACGCCAAACACACGGCCCTGCAGCAGGTGGCCTCCTCCCTACCCCGCAGCAGCCGGGACCTTTGTGATGCCCTGGTCCGGCGTCAGAACGCCCTGTTCCAGGGCCACCCCCATGGCCTGCGGGTGGAGGCACGCTCCACCGCCCCCTTCGCCACGGGCCTGGGCAACGAACACCCGGTGGAGAACGGTTTCGCCTTCCTCACCCCCTACGGCCTGCCCTACCTGGCCGGCAGCGGGGTGAAGGGCGTCCTGCGCCGGGCCGCCGAGGAACTGGCCCTGGATCCCGGGGCCTATCCCGCCAACCAGCGCCCCACCCTGCTGGACGTCTGGTGGCTGTTCGGCTTCGAGGCCCCGAATGATGAATGCCTCAAGGACCCCTCCTGGCAAAGGGCCCTGGAGGCCCTGGCCCAAAGGGCGGATCTGGACGACTTCATCCGCCAGGGCCTGGCGGACCAGCCCGGGGATCGGGAACGCTACACCGGCACGGTGGACAACCGCGCCACCTTCCTGAACAGGTTCTGGAAATCCAAAGACCTGCCCCGTCGGATCCACCACCGGGGGGCCCTCGCCTTCTGGGATGTCTTCCCCGAGGCCAAGGGCATGGTGGTGGAGATCATGACCCCCCACTACAAGGAATACTACTTCAACGGCCAACCGCCCCACGACGCCGGCCAGCCCAATCCCGTCCCGTTTCTCGCCGTACCCGACGGGACGGACTTCACCTTCCATGTCACCTGCGCGCCGCAGTCACTGCCCGAGTCCCTGCAGACGGGCTGGAAACCCCTCATGGAGGCGGTCTTCGCCCATGCCTTCGACTGGCTGGGCTTCGGCGCCAAGACCGCCGTGGGCTATGGCGTGCTGGAGGACCGCAACCTGGCCTCTCCCCTGGCCCCGGAGACCGCCTCCGAGGCCTCACTTCGGGCCCAGCGCATCACCTGGGAAGCCGCCAGACTGGAATACACCCCCAACGACCAGACCCTGCTGGCCCAGCACGAAGGCAACACCGCCCGGGTGGTGGGCAAGGAGGCCAGCATCCAGGTCCTAGGGGATCCAGCGGAACTGGAAAGACTAAAGAAGCAACAGAGGAAAAAAACCATCACCCGCCGGGTGGAAGTGGAGGCCAAGGGCAACCAGTTCACCCTGTGCCGGGTATTCCCGGCGGAGGGATGACATGGCCCCGCGCACCTACTTCGTCAGCCGTCATCCCGGCGCCATGGAATGGGCCGCCCGCCACGGCATCCAGGTGGATCAGCAGATCGACCACCTGGACGTGGAACGGATCCAGCCCGGCGACACGGTCATCGGCACCCTGCCCGTGCACCTGGCCGCCCGTGTCTGCCAACGGGGCGGCCGCTACCTCAACCTCTCCATCGACCTGCCCCCGCACCTGCGGGGGCGGGAACTCACCGCCGATGATCTGGAAGCCCTGGGGGCCCGGGTTCAGGCCTTTCATGTCCGGCCCATCGACTGATGCATCCCCTATGGCCGGATGCCGGAGGGATCAGGCGCCGGCATCCTCCACCGAGGCCTTCCACTCCCGCACGATCGCGCGCAGCCGGGGCAACTCGTCGGGGCCGATGAGCCGGATCCGGTGCTGACGGGCGCGCTCACGCATGGACTGCGTGGGCGTACGCGCACTGACCATCCAGCTGGAACCGAAAAAGCCCCGCAGTTTGTCGCCGATGCTATCCAGCTTATAGAGCTGCTGATCGTCCAAGGCATCATCGCGGCCGTGGCGCAGGGTCTTGCACTCCACCACCAGCAGACGGTTGGCGTGGACCGCCACCACGTCCAACTCATTGCGGGCCCCGTCGGTGCCATCCCAGGTGCCCTCCACCCCAAGCGCGACGTCGTCGATTCCCTCGTCCCGGAGCCGGTGGTAGACGTACTCCTCCAGCCAGCCGCCGTTGAGGAAGCGAGCGTGCGCCTCGTCCAGAAAGGTTACGGCAGCCGCCCCCTCCTCCCAGTCCAGTAGCCCCTCATCGCAGAGCCAGCGCAGATTCTGGGCCCAGCGCCCCCGGGGCGGCGAATCAAAGGCCTGTTCATGGGCCACCAATCGGCCTTCCCGGTCCAGTGCCCGGGAGGCCACGCCATTCAGCGCACCCAGAAAATCGCCGTGATCCCGCGCAACCTCCGCCAGCTTCTTGGCCACCTGCTTGCGTTCGCCGGCCGCACGCCGCCAGTGCTCATCGGCGGAGACGGCGCTACGGTAGCGGAAGCCCTGAGCCCTAAGGCTGAGGGGCACGTCCAGGACCGGGGTCAGGGGGGTGGGTGACTCGGCCCGCTCGGATCCCACCGGCAGGTGCTCCAGGCGGCCGTGAGCGGTGTCGGTGTAGATCCGGCGGTGAACCGTGTCGCGGAGCATCTCCAGAAAGCCCAGCGCCATGAGCTTGTTCCCGCCGGTGAGGTTGAGGACCACCTCGTCCGCCTCGGGCAGTTGCTCCACCACCTCCAGAGCAAACTCGTGCAACCGGGGCAGTTCGGCATCGGGGGCATTCTCGAAGGTCTGTACGGAGATGCCGGCCTCCTCCTCGAGCTCTCTCAGGAGCCGGCCCTGCGCCTGCATGGCCGGCGTCACGATGAGGGCGGCATGCTCGGGCCGTTCCATGAGGGCCGGGATCAGGTTCCCGGCGAGCTGGGCCGATACAAGCTGGATGTGGAGTTGGGTCACGGGCGGTACTCCTTCTGCTCGGAATAGGGGCGAATGATCAGGGGTGCTCCCGGGGCTGCTCATCCAGTCGCTCGACACGGTAGGCCTCCAACCGTGCCCCGGCGGCTTCCTGATCCGCTTGCTGCGGGGTCCGAACCGGAACCTGATCCCGCTCACTCCAGCCAGCCGTAGACGTTCCGAATCAGTTTCTTCTGGGACCTTGGCGGGTCCTCGAGCAGGCCGCGCTTCTCCCAGAGGGCCTTGATGGCAGCTCTCACCGCCTCGCGCTCCTCGCCCTCGAGGCCGTTCCAGGCCTCCGCCAGGGTCTTGCCCCGGATGATCTCTTCGGGATCGCGGGCATGGTTCTCGGCAACCAGTCGGGGAATGGCCTCGTCCAGCCACGGATGACCGTAGTCGCCGGCACCACCGGAGCCACGGGCCTCGCCGCCCGTCTCCACGCCCAGCACCGCGGCATAGTCGGGGAGCACCGCGTGCGCATTCTTGGCGTCGCGGAACTCGTTGGTGCGCTCGTCGAGATGCAGGTGGCGCAGCTCGGTGCCGGTGGCTGCCTCGTACTGCGGGGCATTCGCCGGATCGGCCATGGCCACGAGGTTGGCGATCTGGCGGCAGGTGGACCAGGCACCGCCGCGCCGGCCGTGCTCCGCCTCCATGTGCGTCACGAAGGCCTGGCGGTACTGGGCCAGGATCGCCTCATCGACAGCGGGGGACCCAACTGCCGGATCATTGGGCAGCAGTTCGGAAGCCGCGGGGTCCACCTCCAGCCGGACCTGGCCGAAGCCGAAGGGCTTGCCCATGCCCAGGCCGTGGCGGAGCTGCTGATTCCCACCCCAGGTCATGGCCCAGAGCAGCGCCCCCAGCTCCGCCGGCCGCAGATTATGGAAGCGGATGCGACCGCGGAAGGTGGTGCCGGGCTCCAGGGGATGGAGCTTCACCTGGACCTTCCTGTTCTTCTGCTGTGTGTTGGTCACCTCCTGGACGGCGACCTGATCCGCCGGCCGCGCCGGATAGCGCTTGAAACCGCGGATCACGACATCCTTGTCCATGAAGGTGGCATACCCCTTCTTAGCGTCCTTGAGGCGCCCCCGCCCGTCGGACTTCTGAACAACATAATTGGGATAGAAGGTCGGCTTGGGTCCATTGAGGATGGTGGTCTGAGGCTTCATGGGGCGCGGATCGCCTTCGGCAGTCGCATACTCGCAGGTCACCCGCCCTCGCAGGGCGGCATCCTGCTCCGCCCCCACCGTCCCGAAGAGGAGGTCGGCCAGGTCGTAGCCGTGCCCCTCCCCGGGGAGTGCCAGATGCTCGGAACTGGTGTGCACGATGGCCTCGTGGATGCTGTTCTCGTAGGCCAGTCGGTACATGAGCGCCAGCCCCATGGAGGCGATCCCACCCTTTCCGTCATCGAGATAGAAGACCGGGATCCACGACTCCTTCCGCCACGCTTCCCAGTCATCGCTCTCGGCGTGGATGTGCAGAAAGTCCCGCCACACCGGTTCGGCGATCTCCTGTTCGGCGTCCCGGTCGCAATCGAAGAAGATGAACTCCAGGTGCTTGCGGCCGGGCTTTTTCGGATCCCGGGTAGATGGCTGCCCAGTGAATACCAGGGTGCCCTCGGTCTCCCCCGACCCCAGGTCCGTAGCCTTGCGGTAGACCAGCTTGTTGCCGCGACTATGGTCATGCGCCTTCTCGGGCTCCGGGGTAAAACGGATGGTCCGGTCTCCGGCGCGCCTGTGCCAGCGCTCGTACTTTCTCTTCGCCTGCGGTTCCCGTTTGACCGCCTTCCACCAATCGTCGCCGCTGAACCGCGCCAGGTCATCGTGCTCCACCCGGGCATACTGGCAGGGCGTAAGCCGCGGGCGGCCGGTCTCCGGGTCCAGACGCAGCCAGCCGGCCCGGGACTTCGGCCGGGAGCCGCCGCCCTTGTTCTCCGTCATCCGGTCGCCGTAGAAGGGACGGGCGCCGGAGGTCAGATCGCGGACGCTGAGTCGCTGATCGTCCACCATGCGCATGCGCCCAAAGCCGGCGATCTCCACCACCGAGCGCAGCATGCCCTTGAGGCTGGATCCCGGGATCGCGTAGGGACCATTGTCGCCGAGCCGGAAGGGGTGGACCTCGCCGGGAGCGCTCTCGGTGGCCGGCTTCTGAGGCCCGCCCACCAGGAGGGGGCTGTCGGCATGGAGGGTGAAGGCCAGAGTGCCGCTCACGCCGTCCCGGAACGGACGGTCGTGCCCGACCTGGGGGCCCCATTCCGGGGTGTGGACCCAGCCGGAGAGCGGTACGAAGTTGTAGGGGGCCGAGATGGCTTGCTCCTGCCCACCGCGATTGCCGTTTCGGTCTGCCATGACGCTACTCCCCCTGCTCCGCTTGCACATCCAACAGAATGGCCGCTACCTGCCCCGGACCGGTGGGTCCCTGCTCCCAGTAACGGCGATAGCACAGACACCCGCCGCCCTGCGCCAGCAGTTCCACCTCGTCACAGAGCCCCTCGCCGCCGTCCTGATGGCGATAGCGCACCAGGCGCCAGCCGCCGGCCCCGTCCTGGTGGACGGCGAGCGCGCCGTCGGGCAGCGTACCCTCGGCGGCCAGCAGCGTCCCCCATTCCGGGTTCGCCCCGGGCCAGCCATCCCGGAAGATCCCCTGGCCCGACTGGCACAGGCGCCACCCCCTGGCCGGGCCCAGCTCCGCAATCCGCGCCTCCAGGGCCGCCGGGTCGCTGAAGCTCTCTACTTCGGTGGTCACGTGGCCGGCTGTCATTGCGGGAAGCGCCCGCCGCTCGGCCAGCCGCTGATAATCCGCCAGTAGCTGTTCCATCACGCCGCCTCCATCGTCCGTTGTTCACCGTCCAGCCAGTGGCCCAGCGGCCCCTCCAGCCGGCCCCGGAAGATCCCGTTGCCGATGGTAGTCCGAGATCCCAGGGCCAGACGGCCCTCGCAGAGATCGGACAGAGCCCGTGACAGGGCCTGGCGGATGGTGTCGGTGTCCATGTCGAGTTCCGCGGCGTACTGCTCCAGCCGCCTCCGATCCAGTGTGAGTCGCAGGCGCACCTCGCCGCCCAGCAGGTCTTCCTCCTCGAACAGGACCCGGTCCCGCACCCCGCCGGTAAAGCGGTCGATGGCGTTGTGCATCACGCGCAGCCGTTCCGGCTCGGCCTCCACCCAGGCATCGTCCAGGGTGAGGCAGCCGGCCCAACCGGACTCGGTCTTCCCCTTAGTGTCCTGCTTGACGCTGCCGAAGAGCGCCGTCTTCTCCGGGGCCTCTGTCGCGGTCTCGTCCTCGGCCCAACGCCCGGCCAGGCAGTGGGCGTGGAAGACGAAGCGGTGCGCCAGCGCGCCCTTGATACCGCTGGCCGGGAAGAGAAGCGACCGCTCCTCGACCCGACCGGTCCCGCCATCCCAGCGGATCCGGCCCTCGGTCACCGGCAGGAGATCCGCCGGCTTTTCCTCGTTCGCTTCGGGGTCGGGTTCGCCCTGGCCGATCCGCCACGGCCCCTCCGGCTCTAGTCGGAGGGTCGCGGTGAGCCAGGCGTCCCCCGTCTGCGCCGCTGGCTGATGCTCGGACAGGCCCTCGGTATCGGCCAGACCCCGCCCCAGTGCGAGGAAGGCGGCCGCCTGTTCCCGATCCCGCCGGTCGAAGGTGCCGGCGTGACAGGTCACCCGCTGCAGGCGACCGAGGCCGGCCCGGGTGGCGCCGCCCGCGCGCAGACCTGGGTGTCCCAGCAGGCCGAGAAGCTGCTGCCACTCCTCGTCCGTCCCGCCGGCCAGGGTCAGCTCCAGGGCGAAACGGTGGCCGGCCGGCAGGATGGCCCGGTCGAACTTGCCGGTATCCGCAGCCGCCCCCCGTTCCGAGAGGCTCACCCGCTCCCGGGCCACGGGCTGTTCCACCAGTTCCGCCGCCGCCCGGAGGACATCATCCTCCCGCAGGCGCTTGCGATCGGCCCCCAGCAGCAATCCCTCCGCGGGCTGCCCCCGGCTGTCCAGCAGGGCGCCCCAGGAGACCGAAACGCGGGAGGGTGTCCCCTCATCCCCCTCCTGGTAGCCGAAGACGGCCTTCGCACTGTCTTCCCCGTACTCTGCCTGCCACAGGTGGCGCAGGACACCGGCCAGACTCGTCCCCGGCAGGGCGGGCAGGCCGTTGGCATCGGTGACCAGAGCGGTATCGAGGACGCTGTCCGGCTGGCCGGTGGTCACCGACAGCGGCGTCGCCGCCTCCAGGACCACCCGTGCAACATGGATCACGGGTTCCCGCATCGGATTCATTGTGCTGCCTCCTGGTCGGTGTTCTTCTCTGTCTCTTCACGGACCATGTGGGCCACTCGGGCGACGAGATCGGCTCGTTCCTCGCCGTCCAGGGTCCCGAACCGCTGTTCCAGCCACTCCGCGAGCGTCAGCCACTCGCCGCCCTCCGCGCCCGGCGGGATCACATCCTTCCAGCCCGCCTTCTCCATCCGGATCAGGGCATCCTTGCGCTGGAAGAGGCGTTCCATCAGGTCCGGGGGCCGGCGACGGGCCAACTGGCCCACCTGACCCCACTGACTGCGGGAGGGCCCGAAGCGCTGCCCCGCCGAGACGCCGGCAAAGCGCCGGGCCGCCGCGATCCGGCCGGCGATCTCCGCCGCGATCTCCCGGGCCATCCGATCCAGGCGCTCACCGCGACCACCGCTGATGGCCTCCAACCAGTCGAGCAGGGGATCGGCCGGGCGCCGGATTTCGTCCGCTCCGCCCGCTTCAGCGGGGGCGGTGAAAGACGGGTGCTCCCCGTCGAGCAGCGCCGGATTGGCCAGGATCCGGCCCAGGCCGCCTTCCCGGTACAGGCCGACGCCCGTCGCCAGGCGCTCCAGTGCCTCGGCCGAAGGGGGCTCGTCCAGGTCCACGGTGACAACGCTGCCGGCGACCAGTACCTCCCGCTCCCGGTCGTAGCCGCGACGGTGGGCATTCCAGGGGGCGTAGCGCCGGGAGCGGACAAAGGTCGCCCTCCAGTCCACCTTGCCGGGACCCAGCCCGAGAAGCGCCGGGTCGGGCTCCAGGGTGGGCTGCCCGGCCTCGTCCAGCAGGGCCAGGTCAGAGAGCAGCCAGAGCACCAGCCGCGTGCCCGCCTCGCCGGGTTTCGGCAACGGAATATCCACCGGCTCCAGCCGGGCACGGCCATACTCCGCCGAGCGGGAACGACCCAGCAGGCATTCGCCGTTAAGGACTGCAAGGGCCCGTTCCACCAGGGCTGGGTCCACGTCATCATCGGCATCGACCCGGGCCAGGAAAGTCTGGCCGCGCAACAGGGCGTCGTACCCAAACAGTTGCGAGTCCTTCGCCCGCCCCTTGTGGGGGTCGATGGCGGTCTTCAGCCGGAACTCCCGCTGCGGGCGCAGCCGCAGGCCGTCAGCGCGGACATAGCCACCGCGCAACTGCGCCGGCTGTCGGTCATTGCCAAGAGCCCGGACATGGCAAAAGTTGTATACCCGCTCGGGGTGCAGTCGGCCGTCGCCCCCCTCCGGTTTCTCCTCCTTGGGGTGATGCCAGGAGAGGGGCATCGGGCCGGCTGCCTCGTCACCGGCGGCCGGAAGACCGTCACCGAAGCGCACCTTACCCGAGTGGAACAGGGTGAAGGCGTCGGCCCGGTCCAGCTTGGCGTAGAGCCGGGCGGCCGCGGCCCCCAGCAGGGCCTGACCGGGCACCCGGTCGAGGCCCTCGTGTCCCCCCTCGGTAGCCGTGCTCGCACTGAAGACGCAGTCCTCTTCCAGCGTGATGCGGATCCCTTGCGTTCTCATGCCGTCTCCTCCTTCAGACTCAGGACCGCCCGGCCCAGGCCACGCTGGCGCTGCGCACCGACGGCCCGGATCAGGGGCAGGACCTCCTTCAAACGTTCCTCCCAGTCCGCGGGGCCCTCCCCCTTCACCGGCGCGATCCGCGCCTCCAGGGCCAGGGGCACCGAGACCTCGATCCCGCGCAGGGTGTGTTTCGCGGCGGTGCCGGACTCCGGGTCGACGGCGGTGCTGTGCAGGATCCGGAACAGTCCCGGGCGCAGGGCACGGCCGTCCTCAGTGCCCGACAGCCATGCCGCCGTCTCCGACGGCAGGGTGGCGTCACTCACCCGCAGCGCGCCGGCGGCCGGTACGGTTTCGGTCTCCTCATCCCGCTCGCCGAACAGCGTCGCGGCCAGCCCCTCGTACCCGGGCCATTGCCAGACACCGGCCGCGGCCACCGCCTCGCGCAGCAGCCCCTTGAGGTGACGGCCCGGCAGCACGGGCAGTCCACCGCTGTCGCGCTGGACCAGGGCATCGGCCACCGCTCCGCTGCCGACGCCGCCGCCGGAATGCCAGTAGCCCCGAAGTTCAATATGCAGTCGTGCGCTTCTCATGCCGTCTCCTCCCGGCGTTCATGCTGTCCCTGACCGACCCGACCTCTGCGGCTGCCCACCGCCTTCAGGGCCAGGACGTCACCCAATGGCGTCTTCCGCTCCTCGGTGCCCGACCCGAACGGCAGTTCACTGGAATCGGGTTCGAAATCCGGCACCAACCGCTTCATGTACGAATCGAAGTCATCGAGTACCGGTCGCTGCTCGGGATCCCTGCGCGCAACCTGCCGCCAGCGGCGGTAGCGAATGGCCGCCTGGGAGGGGTCCATCCCGATGAGCGTTAGAAGCTCCCGGGCGGCACCGCCGGCCATGGCCGGCCGTTCCATGACCTCCTGCAGCCCCATCAGGTCCTCCAGCTTGGGCAGCTCGCGGCCGGCGGCCGGCCCGATGGCATAGGCCCCCAGGGTCTGACGGTAGCGGACCCCTTCCCAGGTATCGGTGAGTTCCCGCGCCAGCACTGCGTCGTAGTCCCCCGCCAGGGCCGTCGTCACCCGGTGGAAGGCGACGGTGCTGACCACCGGGTCCGCAGCCTTGCCGTCACGCTTGGCATGGTCAGTAAGATCCTCGGCCAGCTCGTGGGCCATGGAGAAGGGCTGGGAGGCGCGCATGAAGACGCAGCCGGCACCCACCGTCAGGGCCTCGGGCAGGTCTTTGCCGGTGATCCCGGCCTGTGCCAGATCAGCCAGGGCATCCCGGCTGGCCGCCTCGAAGGCCGAGGCAAAGCGCTGCAGGAAGGGCAGGGCCAGATCGGCGCGCACCAGAAAGGTGATGTCATCCCCTCCCACCACGATGGGACGGGCCGGCAGCATGCCCCGCTCGTCCTGCTCGGAAAGCAGTACCTCGGCGACGGCGGTCTGCACCGCGCTCTCCGTGGTACGACTGATGGCTGCGGATAGCTGGGTGAACAGGTCGGGGAAGCGCTCCGGATCCCGGTCCGCCGCCCTGCGCGCATTGCGCAGGAGCTGGCCGAAGCCGTTGCCGTCGGCGTGGAGCAGGGCCACCGTGCGGTCCTCGCCCCGGAAGGGGAAGTCCTTCTCCAGGTCCAGGGGCCAGTTGCGCCAGCCGAGGTCGGCCCCTGCCGGGCCGATCCGGTTCACCAGACCGGCCCGGGATGCGTCCGCATGCCTCTTGCGCGCCCGGGTGGCCGCATCCACGGGACCGTCCTTGTTGTCCCAAGCCACGGCGGCCCCCCCGGTGCGTCGGCTGCGGGTCGCGACGGGCGGCGTGGCGGGTCGCTCCGGTCGCAGCCGTCCGCCCTGCCCCTGCATCTCGTTACGCGCCGCATCGAAGGCTTCTAGGGGGGTCTGCCCCGTCCCCGAACCGGTCTCGAAACGCAGCCCCGGCGCGTGCTGCTGGACCGCCAGGGCCCAGAGATCGGCCAGCCGCCGGAGCGGCCCCGGCTCCTCGCTCAGGGCATAGATGGCCCCGCCGGCCCGGCGGGAAAAGGTGATGGCCTCCCGCTCCTGCATGGCCTCCAGGACATCGTCGAGGAGTTCGCCGGTCAGCGACTCGACCAGCTCACTGCCGCCGACGATGTCGCGCAGCCGTCCCGAAGAAAAGAGATACCCCTGGATGGACTTGGCCTCGAACAGCCAGGCATTCCATGTCATCGCGCATGCTCCCGATTGCGCCCCCGCACTAGATGTGCCGAAGGGGGCCGAAGTTGATGTATTCGCTGTGCTGATGCTGGTAGATGAGTACGCGGAACTGGTTGGAGAGTTCGGCTCCGACGGTGGCCGCCGCCACGGCGGGGCCGGCATAGAAGAGGTGAACGGTGTCGCAGCCGGCAAGGCCGATCTCGGCAAGCTGCTCCCGCAGTTCCCGCACGAAGCCCGGCATGTCCTCAGGAGACAGGCGCTCCTTCCGGTGGATCCGGAAATGGCGTTCGTCGGGAATGGCGCCAAGCTCCGCATCCTGGGTGGCGAAGCGTTTAACGGCGACGTCGGTATCCCGATCGGGCAGGAGATCCACCTCAAGGATGGCCGCCCGGCTTCCGGTCTCGTGCCGGGCCTCCTGGAACCAGCGCTGATGGCGCCGGCGCCGGCCCATGGTCAATTCGTAGTAGGTAAGCAGGACCGGGATCACGGTGAGGATCCCGATGATGATGCTGGTCCAGTCCAGGACCCCGTAGAGGGTTTCGATCACGGTTCTTTTTGTCCTTGTTCAGCCTCGGCGCAATCCTGCCATACTTGCCCGTATTCCCGCTCCCCCTTACCGGATGATACCCCCCGACCGGACCCGCGGTGTCGGACCCTTACGCCCTCGCCCCCCCCCGGGGATGTGCCTATTTGTGCTTGCGCAGTACCCGGTACAGGGGCGCGGTCATCGACGGGGAGGCGTCTCTCCGTCGCCTCGAAGTCTTAATCCCTTCTCTTCAGGGAAGGCTTTCGGTCAGACCGACCGCACGGGTGGTGATCGGCCCGCGTCCGATACAGCGACGGATTGGGGTTCCCTGAAGCAGGAATCCGGTGGAGAGCCCTACGACCCGCAGTGGAGCGGTGGCCGGGACAGTCGTACAGGCGGCCATCTGGAACCGGGGGAGCATCCGAAGGATCGGGGCGGCTAGTACCTGATGCACCGGATTTCGACCTCGCAAGCGGCTCGGATACCGGGCCCCGATCGAGGTCTTAATGAGCTCTTTACAGCGGCAGCGCGCCGCATGATGGGGCGTTGCTTGCGGTTATTCGTTGAATTCAGGATACCAGAAATCATCCTGTATAAGTCTCTCATGAAATTCATCATCTTTTGTCTTTTCCATCGCTTCCTCTTGCAGATACCGAGAAACCACATCGTCCAGGGCATCCCACAGCTTGGCATAGTCTTCAAAGAAGGCTTCCCGGTCCCTGCGGCGCATTTCAGTGAGCGTGGCGTGCAGCTCGAAGACGAGTTCGCGGATGGCCCGGTCCCGTGCCCACTTGTCCTTGTATCGTGAAAGCGCCTGTGCGGCTTCCTCGATCCAGTTCATGGGGTCATCGGGCACCTGGGGCTGGGGTTCCCATCCCCGTTCCCGCTCGATCAGGTCTTCCAGATCATCCTCCGGCTCGCCGCTGGCCTCGATGGCAGGCGGATGCCGGGTCGTGTCGGCGGGGTCATGCGGATGCTCCAGGATCACGCCCTGAAAGTCGTGCAGCAGGGCGGGCACATCCACCGGGTCGGGGATGGTCTTCAGGCGGGTGCCCAGGGTCAGCCACGGGGTGCTCTCGGTCTGCACCGGGTGGAAGCGGACCCCCTGGCCTTCCTCCAGGGCGGCGTACCGGCCCAGGTGCAGGCAGCGGCCCAGCACGCGGGCGCATACGCTCACCCGCAGGCGCTCGTTGTCGGTCTCGCTCGGCTCTGCCCGGAGACTCAGCGGGGCGTACCCCGGCGGGCGAATCCTGAATTGACGGATACTGTCCATTACGGGTTCCTCCTGTCGGCCTGTATCTCACCACTTTGCGCGAGATAAAGCCCCTTCAGCCATGCATGCAATCTGCCACTCTTCCAGGATTGTAGAGCCTATAATAGCCAACAAATCTCCGATTTTTTCAACCGGGTCACGACGCGCACAAACGTGCTAACCTTACTACGAATACATCACGAGCACCGCAATGAGTGATCTCTCCCTTACGATCATCGTAACCGGATTCGCTGTGATCCTGGTCTCCTATGGCCTGATCCGGCTTGGCAAGTGGTTCGACCAGAACCGCGACAAATTCAAGCAGATGAAACACAAGCACTGAGTGCGCCCCGGCGCACGCCCGATCCACCCAACCCACCGCGTCCCAGGCGCGGTGGGTTTTTTGTGCACGCAACTCCCTCCGAAGCAACCGCTTCCATTGCAAACCGAGGGAGAAACATCATGTCCCACCTATCCTCCGGCGTATTGCTACGCCTCGATGGAGTCTTAATCCCTTCTTCTTCAGGGAAGGCTTTCGGTCGGCCCGGGCGGACGAAGTATGCCCGGGCCTCCCGTCTTAATCCCTTCTTCTTCAGGGAAGGCTTTCGGTCATCTGGACCCCGAAAACCTGGCTTACCAGCGGAGGTCTTAATCCCTTCTTCTTCAGGGAAGGTTTTCGGTCCCGGGAACTACGGCGCCTATCGCTATTCCCCGGCGTCTTAATCCCTTCTTCTTCAGGGAAGGTTTTCGGTCTACCGTTGGAGGATTTCTCGGTCTAAGCCCCGATGTCTTAATCCCTTCTTCTTCAGGGAAGGTTTTCGGTCCGTCACCCCCGAGGAAGTATTCGAGGCGTATTGGTCTTAATCCCTTCTTCTTCAGGGAAGGTTTTCGGTCTAGCCGTTCGCCCCGGCGCGGTTCCCGCGCCGGGTCTTAATCCCTTCTTCTTCAGGGAAGGTTTTCGGTCCCGTCTCCATCCCGACTATATAGATGAAAACTCGTCTTAATCCCTTCTTCTTCAGGGAAGGTTTTCGGTCTGATAGGGAACAGCATACCGTCAATCCGTTTTGGGTCTTAATCCCTTCTTCTTCAGGGAAGGTTTTCGGTCCTCGGGGTGCGGGTGGAGCCGCCCCCGCCCCGAAGTCTTAATCCCTTCTTCTTCAGGGAAGGTTTTCGGTCTCCGGCGTAGTGCGATCCTGCGCACCCTGCCCACGTCTTAATCCCTTCTTCTTCAGGGAAGGTTTTCGGTCCCCGATTAAAGAGGAGGACAGCGACAATGAACGGTCTTAATCCCTTCTTCTTCAGGGAAGGTTTTCGGTCGTAACAGCCCCGGAAGACCACCCCCATCAGCGGGTCTTAATCCCTTCTTCTTCAGGGAAGGTTTTCGGTCCACCTCCTGCTAACCGCCCGGGACGGGTATCTGTCTTAATCCCTTCTTCTTCAGGGAAGGTTTTCGGTCGATCGTAACATGAGTAACCGCATGAACAGTTTGTCTTAATCCCTTCTTCTTCAGGGAAGGTTTTCGGTCCCCGGACGTGGCCAACCCGGTGTCTGAGTCTTGGTCTTAATCCCTTCTTCTTCAGGGAAGGTTTTCGGTCGCTGGAGATTGACGGCGAAACTATGGCGCTGACGTCTTAATCCCTTCTTCTTCAGGGAAGGTTTTCGGTCGCCCACCTCCTGCTAACCGCCCGGGACGGGTATCTGTCTTAATCCCTTCTTCTTCAGGGAAGGTTTTCGGTCAGAATGACCATGAGTACCGAAAACGTCACCGTCGGTCTTAATCCCTTCTTCTTCAGGGAAGGTTTTCGGTCTTTTGTTGCTATCCTCATTTGTGTCTCATCCACCGTCTTAATCCCTTCTTCTTCAGGGAAGGTTTTCGGTCGGTACGTAGGGACGAATGCCGCCCCATGACGTACGTCTTAATCCCTTCTTCTTCAGGGAAGGTTTTCGGTCGGAGGAGAACTACCATGTCAAACGACACTCTCGAGTCTTAATCCCTTCTTCTTCAGGGAAGGTTTTCGGTCCGCGATCAAGGCGGACGCGGAAAAGGCACTGGGTCTTAATCCCTTCTTCTTCAGGGAAGGTTTTCGGTCCGCGTGGTGGCCGATGGGGTGGGGGCCAGGGCGCTGTCTTAATCCCTTCTTCTTCAGGGAAGGTTTTCGGTCGCTTTTTCCAGTGCGGCCCCTACTGGGGGGTGAGTCTTAATCCCTTCTTCTTCAGGGAAGGTTTTCGGTCTAGCAGCCACCGTAGAGGCGCTGTTCGATCGCGGTCTTAATCCCTTCTTCTTCAGGGAAGGTTTTCGGTCGGTTCTGCGAGTTGACCTGCTGGCCGAAGAAGTCTTAATCCCTTCTTCTTCAGGGAAGGTTTTCGGTCGGGGAGCATCCCCGCGGATGCTCAGTTAGAAATCGTCTTAATCCCTTCTTCTTCAGGGAAGGTTTTCGGTCCCAGGTGTCCGCAGGGGGGCCGAGCAGCCATCTGCTGTCTTAATCCCTTCTTCTTCAGGGAAGGTTTTCGGTCACCAGCTAACAAGCCAACCAACTTAGAAACCTAGTCTTAATCCCTTCTTCTTCAGGGAAGGTTTTCGGTCGCCGGAGGCCCCCCCCTGTCAGGATAAGTGTCGTCTGGTTTGATAGAGTATTTAAAACACCCAGGGGGCGAGAGAGGAGCGCCCAAGATGCCACGATATCCTGA
>NZ_FOUO01000025.1 GCF_900114895.1 Ectothiorhodospira mobilis | reverse complement strand
AGAACGGGGTGAACCCCCGTCACTATCTGATCGATGTGCTTGAGCGCATCCAGGATCATCCCGCCAATCGCCTCCAAGAACTGCTGCCCTATCACAGGGCACCGCTGGCCCAGAGTTGCGGGGAGCATGCCAGCCCCGACTGACGGCTGGCTATACGGGGGCTACCGGACGGATACGGCCGGAGCACCCCTTGCCTCCCATCCTCCAACGCAGCCTGGGCGAGACCCGCCGCCTGGCCCTCCTGGCCCTGCCCATCCTGGGGGCGCAGTTCACCCAGGCGGGCATGGGCGTGGCGGACGTGATGATGACCGGCCGCCTGGGGGCCACGGACCTGGCCGCTGTCTCCGTGGGATCCAGCCTGTGGATGCCGCTGATGCTCTTCATGACCGGCACCCTCATGGGCCTGACCCCGGTGGTGGGCCAGTTGCTGGGCAGCGGCCGCATGCGGGCCATCCGGGAACGCACCCACCAGGGGGTATGGCTCGCCCTCGGACTGGGGGTCCTGGTCGCCCTCGCCCTCTGGATCCTGCCCGCCCCCCTGTTCCGACTCATGGACGTACCCGGGGCGGCGGCCGACCTGGGGGTGGATTACCTCCGGGCCCTGGGGCTGGGCATGCCTGGCATGGGGCTGTTTCTGGCCCTGCGGGCCTTCTCCGACGGCCTGGGCCACACCCGCCCTGCCCTGTGGATCGGACTGGTGGGGCTGGGGCTGAACGTGCCGGCCAACTACCTGCTGATCTACGGCGGTCCGGGCCTGGAGGCCCTATGGCCCGGTCCCCTGCCCGCGCCGCTGGCCGGCCTCCCCGCCCTGGGCGCCACCGGCTGCGGCCTGGCCACGGCCCTGGCCTTCTGGGGCATGGGTCTGGCCATGCTGCTCTACACCCGCCGCTGCCGCGTCTACGACACCATCGCCTTATGGACACGGCTGACGCCTCCGTGCCCGGCCCTGCTGGGAGAACTGCTCTATGTGGGGGTACCCATCGGTGTGGCCATCTTCGTGGAGGTGACCCTGTTCACCCTCATCGCCCTGCTGGTGGCCAATCTGGGGGAGGTCACCGTGGCGGCCCATCAGGTGGCCCTGAACCTCACCTCCTTCGTCTTCATGCTGCCCCTGTCCCTGGGCATGGCCCTCACCGTGCGCGTCAGCCATGCCCTGGGCACGGAACAGCCCGGGACCGCCCGTTTCGTGGCCTGGAACGGTGTGGTGGTCTCCCTGCTGGCGGCGGCCTGCAACGCACTGGTGCTCACCATGTGGGCCGCCCCCGTGATCGGCCTCTACACCCACGATCCCCAGGTGCAGCAACTGGCGGTCTCCCTCATCACCCTGGCCATCCTGTTCCAGATCTCCGACGCCCTGCAACTGAGCATGGCCGGGGCCCTGCGGGGCTACAAGGATACCCGCGTACTCATGGGCATCACCCTGCTGGCCTACTGGGGGGTGGGGCTCGTGGGGGGGCATCGGCTGGCCACCCGGGGGCTGGGCAGCCTGCTCCCGCCTCTGGGGGTGCACGGCTACTGGCTGGGACTGATCTGCGGCCTGACGGTGGCGGCCCTGCTGCTGGGGGTGCGACTGCAACGGTTGAGCCACAGGTGGCAGGACGCCCTGGGATGAAACCGCCCTGCCCGGGGCGGGCGCAGGTCAGTGGCAGACCACCCGGTTGCGCCCCTGCTCCTTGGCCCGATAGAGGGCCCGATCGGCCCGTTCCAGCAGGACCTCCGGGTCCACGTGGCCATGGACGGCGGCCACGCCGATGCTCACGGTGACCGGCAGGCGAATCCCCTGCACCCGGGGCGGACACTCCACCACCCGCTGGCGCACCCGCTCCGCGATCTTGACGGCCTCCTGCCGCCCCGTCTCGGGCAACAGGATGCCGAACTCCTCGCCCCCAAGGCGGGCCGGAAGATCCGACTGGCGCAGGTCCTCCTGCAGGGCCGCCGCCAGGTGCACCAGCACCTGATCCCCCACGGCGTGGCCCTGGGTGTCGTTGAGCTGCTTGAAGTGATCCACGTCCACCATCATCACGGCGGTGTCATGGTGATGACGCCGGGCCAGGGCCAGGGCGCCGCCAAAGCATTCCTTGAAATAACGGCGGTTGGGCAGACCGGTCAGGGGATCGTGATAGCTCAGGTAACGGTGGCGGGCCTCCCGCTCCTGGCGGCGCTGCTGGCGGGCGAGCCAGCCGCGGATCGCCACCGCAAAGGAGGAGACGGCCACGGCGATGAGCATCATCGCCAGCACCAGCACGCTGGCGATGGTGGCCCTCTCCAGGGTGGCCCGGGCGCGCACCTCGTGCCGCAGGGTATCGGTGAGGGCCTGGGCGGTCTCCTCCAGGTCCAGTTCCGCCTTGAGATAGGTCCAGCCCTTCACCAGATCGTTGGCCGTCTTCAGTTCCCCCCGGCTGACATGATGGAAGGCCTGCCGCGCCAGATCCCGGGTGGTGGCGACGTAGCCCTCCAGCGCCGCCACCCGCTCCGCCACCGCTGGGGTATCCACGAGCCCGGCCACCCGTCCGGTGAGGGCGGTGAGCTGCTGCTGGCTATGGCGGTGGCGGTCCTGCCAGCGCAGATCCCCGGTGGCCACGGCCAGTTGCACCGCCATCTCGCGGCGCTTGATGTGGTAGAGCAGCCCTCCGGAGGCCTGCTCCAGGGCCAGCTTCTCCTCGGCGAAGGCATCCACCACGCTGAAGGAATAGAGCAGGCTCCACACCAGGATGAACAACAGCAGGGTGCTGGACAAGGCGGCCACCCAGAACCAGGGATCCCGGGGCATGCGCGCCTCAGGGACCGGTTCCTCCCAGGGTGGTTCCTGTGGTGTCGGTTCACTCATCGAGCCAGCGGTCCACCTGGGTCTCGTTGGCCCCGATCCAGCGCCGGGCGGCCTCTTCAGGGGAGGTGCCCTCTTCCTGCATCCACAGCATCACCTGCTCCATGTCCCGGACCGTCCAGCGAAAGCGGGAGAGGAAATCATACACGCGGGGGTGATCCTCCCTCAGCCCCTGACGCACCAGGGTATGGATGGCGCCTCCTTCACCATAGACCCCCTTGGGATCCTTCAGGTAGCGCAGGTCCCAGCGTCGGAACATCCAATGGGGCGTCCAGGCGGTAACCACAATCCAGCGATCCTCCGCCATGGCCCCCTCCAGGATGGTGGTCATGGTGGAATCACTGCCGGAGATCAGCCGCAGCCCATCCAGACCATAGACCGCCAGGGCCCGCCGGGTACGGCGCATGAGCCCGGCATCCGGCTCGATGCCGATGATCTTCCCGTTGAAACGATCGACAACCCCGGCCAGTTCCGGGATGGAGTCCACCGGCAGATGGGCCGGCACCGCCAATCCGATGCGGGTCCCCTCCAGATGCGGCCCCAGATCCACCACTCGGTCGCCGTAACGGGCCTGCTGATCCGCCTGCAGGGGCAGCCAGGCGGCCACCGTGGCGTCCTGATCTCCCGCCGCCAGGGAGCCCCACAAGGCCGTGAGGGTCACCGGCAGGAGTTCGCATTCAAGGCCCAGCCGCTCCTCGATCACCGCCTTCACCACATGGGTACTGGCGATCTCCGAATCCCATTCCACGTACACCAGGCGCACCACATCATCATCCGCTTCCACCCCCCGAGGGGAATCCGCATCCTCCGGGGCACACCCAACCAGGACGAAAAGGAATAAGAAGAAAAGGATACGACCCGCGCTACCTCGTCCTCGCCGGAACCTGCCCTGCGGGCTCATATCACCACCTCCTTGCAACGGCCCTCTCCGCAAACGATCCCCCAATCCCATCATGGGGCCACGGCCCATCAGGGTACCGGATACGCCACCGCGTCTCCCATGGGGATCACCCCTCCAGGATCGGCGGCAACGCCCGGGTCAGTTCCGGACGCGCCTTCACCGCCTCGCTGCCGGTGAGGGCAAAGCCCAGCAACCGTCCCTCGGGGTCCAGGAAGCGGGCCTTGACCCCATCCCCCACCGGCATGATCTCCCATGCCCCCTCCGCCTGCGGATCCGGGGGCGCCACCACCACGGGATGGCGGGTGGTCTTCACCTGCACGGGCATGGCCGGATAATGGACCGGCGTGACCTCCCCCGCCAGGGTCCGGGCCAGGGCCTTGGCGGCATGGCGGATGGGGGCCACATAGGGCAACACCCGCCCCTCCACCTGGGCACAATCCCCCAGGGCATACACCCCCTCCACGGAGGTGGCGAGACGGCGGTCCACGCAGATGCCACGCTGCACGGCAAGACCCGCCTCTCGGGCCAGATCCAGACGGGGGCGCACCCCCACCGCGGAGAGGACGGCACCCGCCTGCACACACCCCCCATCCTCCAAAGAAAGGCGATAGCCCGAACCACTGCGCTCGATGCGTTGCACCACGGTGCCCAGGTGGAAACGCACCCCGGCGGCCTCCAGCCCCCGCTGCACGGCCTGCCCCGCGGCCTCGGGCACGAGCCGCCCCAAGGGCCAGGCATCGGGGCCGATGACCTCCACAGTACGCCCGCTGGCAACGAGATCATTGGCGAACTCACAGCCAATCAGCCCCGGCCCGATGAGGGCCACCCGGTCCACCGCCTCGATGGCCTGGCGGAATCGCACATAATCCGCCAGATCGTTGACCGTCAGCACGGCATCGGCCCCATCCCCCTCATAGGAGAACTGAACGGGCTCCGCCCCCAGGGCCAGCACCAGGGCGTCATAGTCCAGGAAGCGGCCATCCTGTAGCCTTACCCGGCGCTCACCGGGGATCAGGGCGCTCACCGTGGCCCGGGTCAGGACGCGGGCGTCCAGCTCCTGGGCCATCGCCTCGGCGGTGCGCTGCACCAGATCTTCGGGCGACTGCCCCCGACCCAGGGCCCCGGAGAGCATGGGCTTGGTGTAATACGCGCCATCGTCCCGGGTCACCAGGGTCAACGGCGTGTGCCCATCCCGGGCGCGCCACTCCCGGGCCAGGGTGTACCCAGCCAAGCCCGTGCCAATGATGAGGATGCCGGACATAAAAGACCTCCGGGGAATGGGACAGCCCAGAGCATAGACCCGCCCCCCGGATCTGGCGATGTGGACGGGAAATGCGGGAGGACAAGCACCCCCGCCCTGGGTCGCCCCGCGGATTCGTGCACCGGATGCCATCAGGTGCAAAAAAATCGCGTCAGGGCGCGGCTTCGGGGTTCAACGGGCCAGACCCAAGGTTCACACCATGAAACGCAGGGCGGCCAATGTCAGTCCCAGGGAGGTGGCGATGAACCCCAGCACCCAATAGAACTGGCGATCCTGACGCCGGATCAGCATATCGAAACGCTCATCGTTCCTGTCAAAACGCCTGTCCACTTGCTCGAAGCGCTTGTCGATCCGCTCGAAACGCTGATCCACTTGCTCGAAGCGCTGATCGATCTGCTCGAAACGTTTGTCGATCTGCTCAAAACGTTTGTCGATCTGCTCAAAACGTTTATCCACCTGTTCAAAACGTTTCTCCATATCCTCGCGCATGGCCTCGAAGCGCTTATCCATTTGCGCAAACCCCTCGCGCATCAGTTCCCGCTGATGCTTGAGTTCCTCTTCCACCCGCACCATACGTTCCCGCAATTCGATCTCATAGACAGCCGGTGGCTTGCCCAGGCTTTGCTCGGCCAGCCATTCGGCCAGATGCTCTCTGATGTCATTACGGATGAACTCAAGGTCACTTTCAGCCAGAGCCATCGTGGTCTCTCCGTGCCGGGATGGAGTCTCAAAACGAGTATGCCATAGATGAACCCTCCAACCCGCCTACGCGGGGTCCGGGAATTGCCAGAAGGTCCTTGGCAGAGGATTCAGCCCCGCGGGCGCGGGGAACGGGCCGGGTGGTGTGCACCAGCAGTTCGCCGGCCTCCTGCAGCACCGGGCGCAGCTCTGCGCCGGAGCGGGCCAACCGCTCCAGGGCGGCGGTCAGTTCGGCGCCATCGATCTGCACTTCGATCATTTGCTATGCTCTCCCGTAGCTTGGCTGGCGCATCGGACCGTCGTGCTCATACCACGAAACGTTGCGGACGTTGCGGCAGGGGTGCCAGCCAGGTCACTCACTCTTCGGCCTGACATAGAACGTCTCCAGCGCCAGCATCTTGCGCTTTATGCGCACCTCAAAGACCGCTTCAAACACCTCGCCATTGCGCTCTAACCGCCGTTTAACCAACGGTTGCCCGTAGCGCTTCGACGCGCCCGCGTCTTGCCAGCCCGCCCCCTCAGGTTCAACCCCGCGGGCGCGGGGAACGGTCTTTCAGGGGTGTGCATGTGGTCGTCGTGGTCGGTTCAGCCCCGCGGGCGCGGGGAACGGTTAATCGGGGACCACGTGCCCGCCATGAAGTCCGGTTCAGCCCCGCGGGCGCGGGGAACGGCAGGCGAGGCCGCGGCGCTTGGCGCTGACCGGCGGTTCAGCCCCGCGGGCGCGGGGAACGGCGCCCCAGCACCGTGGAGCGCCTACCCGAGGACGGTTCAGCCCCGCGGGCGCGGGGAACGGGCGCACGGTGCGCATGCCGTCGCTCCCAGGAGCGGTTCAGCCCCGCGGGCGCGGGGAACGGGTGCTGCCGGACTACGACGCGACCAACCACACCGGTTCAGCCCCGCGGGCGCGGGGAACGGCTCAAGAGCCGCCAGATCGGGGCGACCTTCTTCGGTTCAGCCCCGCGGGCGCGGGGAACGGCAGTGGCGCCAGATCGTCACGGTGGAGGATGCCGGTTCAGCCCCGCGGGCGCGGGGAACGGCAGGGCCGAGTGATCCACCTACTCGAGCCGGACGGTTCAGCCCCGCGGGCGCGGGGAACGGGCTGCCCGGCTCCCCGTCTCCACCATCGAATCCGGTTCAGCCCCGCGGGCGCGGGGAACGGCAATCCCTGGAGCGCATCCTGTCCGAATCGGACGGTTCAGCCCCGCGGGCGCGGGGAACGGGACGGTCTATCAGGCCGTGCTGGACGATCGGACGGTTCAGCCCCGCGGGCGCGGGGAACGGGAACCCACCTACGTCAGCATTCCTAACGGAACCGGTTCAGCCCCGCGGGCGCGGGGAACGGCCCGAACCATAAAGATCCGGCTAGTGGGAAAACGGTTCAGCCCCGCGGGCGCGGGGAACGGGAACGGGAGGCCAGGGAAGAACTGGCCGCCGTCGGTTCAGCCCCGCGGGCGCGGGGAACGGTAGTAACCTAACAAATATCTAATGTCAAGTCCCGGTTCAGCCCCGCGGGCGCGGGGAACGGGCCTCCTGCGGTAAGTCCTGGGTGAGTACCAGCGGTTCAGCCCCGCGGGCGCGGGGAACGGGACCCGCTGGCCGTGGCGCCGGTGGCCCTGGGCGGTTCAGCCCCGCGGGCGCGGGGAACGGGGCCCTGGGGCTTTCCCGGTCCGGCGGGGCGCCGGTTCAGCCCCGCGGGCGCGGGGAACGGACTTCATCTAATATACTGAATGAAAAGGCTTTGCAGGGAAAGCCATAATCCACCAGCAAATACCCCCCCCTGGCCGGGTTTCCTTTTTGTTAAAGAACGCTTCCATATCAGAGAGTTACATTTCCTCTTCCGGATCGGGCGCGAAACGCACCAGCTGCAGACCCTCGTAATCCACTGGAATACGGCGATTTTTTCCACATGTCTGGAACTCGAAGCCGGATTCGTGCTGACTCGCCCAGGCCATAACCACGTTCCCATCATCGACCAGGGCGTTGACCTGTTCCCAGATCAGTTCCCGGACCCGACGAGATACATCCCCGATATAGACACCGGCCCGGATTTCCAGAAGCCAGATGGCCAGCCTTCCCCGTAGGCGGGGCGGGACGGCCTCGGTGACGACGACTAGCATGGCCATTGACTAACTCCTGTGTCCAACGTCGCCTATGGATTGGGCTTCGGGGATGGCTGGCGGTTGTGCCTCTGGAGCAGGAGGTGGGGGCTCGATCCCTCCTGCGGAGAGGACTTCCTCGATCAGTGGGATCACCCGCTGCAGCAGTTTCGTTTTACGGAAGGACTCCCGGCAGGCGATGCGCACCGCGCGCTCGGGCTGGGCTGCTCCTTTGGCCGCGATCTGGAAGGCGATCGGAACGACGGTTTCGAATTTCACGATATCGGCAATGTCGTACACAAAACTCCGGGGCTTGCCCGTGTGGAGAAACCCGATGGCGGGCGCATAACCCGCTGCCAGGATTGCTGCCTCACAGACCCCGTAGAGGCAGGAGGTGGCTGCAGAGAGACACTGATTGACCGGATCAGAGCGATCCCATTGCTCGGGGTCGTAGCGGCGCCCCTTCCACTCGATGCCGTACTGTCGAGCGAGTTGCTGGTAGGTCTTGCGCACCCTCGCGCCTTCGATCCCGCGAAGCTGATCCACGGAACGTCGTGAGGGCGGTTCCTCCTGGAAACGCAGGGCATACATCCGACGAACGACCTTGAGTCGCAGATCCTCTTCAAGGGCAAGCCGGGCCTGGTACAGCAATTTGTCGGAACGGGCACCCCCGGGCTGGCCTGCGGAATATAGCCGGACGCCACCCTCTCCCACCCAGATAATCAGTGTGCCGACGGTGGCCGCCAGCTTCACGGCGGCATGGGAGATCCGGGCTCCGGGCTCCAACAGGAGACAGACCACCGACCCCACAGGGATATGCATGCGATCCCCATTGATCTCGTCTACTACGACGAAGGCCCCATCCCGCACATCGAGCTGCCCCCGCCCCACGAAGACCATGGAGACCCGATCCTTGAGGGGGATGGGCTTCAGGGGTACGAACGAATCGCTCATGACTCGAGGCGGCGTATCATCCACATCCCACAGCCAAAGGCACGGCTGCGACCAATCCCCTCCTCCAGGGTTTGGAGGAAACGCTCGGGATCTGTCACTTCAAGCCGACCCTCGAAGTCGATGCTGCTGAAACGGATTTCACCGCCCTTGCGCCGGAAGGTGTGCTGCCGATAGCCGCTGGTTTGTGGATCTATAGGCAGGCGGTAACCACGGCGTGCCGCCCGTTCGGAGTCACCCAACCAGGCCCGGGCGGCATCCTCCATTCGCTCTTGGACCATCAGTCGGTCCGTGATCCCTTCCTCTTTTGCAGCCTTTTTGGCATCCATGAGCACATCGTGACGCCGTGAACGCCGCCGCCCCTCCTCTGCACGGGCTACTACGGGATTGGCGCGCAGCCGGAAGGCAAGCTGCTGCCCCGTCTCCAGCTTTGGGGCAAAGGGCTTGCTCTCGCATTCCAGCAGTCCGGGTACGGGGATGGGTTCCACTTGGGAGAGGACATAGAACATCGGCATGCCGCGCGCGCTCCCATGAAGCCCGGCGTCATGCTCCAGTTCCTGTCGGAAAAGAAAGGGGCGGTCGGTGACCTCGGGGAAAAGCCGCCACAGAAGCTGGTGATTGCCATAGGCATGCCCTGCCATGAGTTGCCCCAGGGCATGGGCATCGAGCCCTGCAGTGGCCACCCGCACTCGGCTGAGATACATCAGGTCTCCTCCCTGCTTTGATGCCAATACTCCACTCGGGGCGCAAACTGCCAGCGCCCACGGTGCAGAGGATCATCGTACGGGTGACGGATCTCCTGGGGTTGGATATCGCCGCCTTCTCCTTCCCAGATATAGGCCGCCTCCGGGGCGATCCCCAGCAGACGCCGTTCATAGGGCCCATCCCAAGGTGTCAGCGCTGGGAAGGGGGTATCCAGCGCAGACCGGAATCCTGGGGCCTGGACAATCCGTGGAGCCAAAGGGGCCGCCGGCGGGCAGGCCTTGCGCCCCAGGGCGAGCGGGAAACGCGGCCGCTCCAGCGCCGCTTTCAGGGTCTCCAGATCCCAGTCGGGGTCACCGGTCTCGGGGATGGCCACTTTCCAGTAGCCGTCACACCGGTAATCACGGGTCGAGAGGATGGTATTCAGGCGATCCCGGGGCGCCGCGAGTTCATCCTTCCGTGTCCGATGGCGGGCCTTGCGGTTGTGGGAGGGCACCTGGGCGGTATGGTAGTCCTGGATCAGGACGCCCGGGCTCTCTTGCTTGACGCCGAAACGCACCGCTGCCGCCAAGGCGGCCAACCCGGATTCGTCGCTGCGTGGGATCCCCAGCGCCGCAGCCAATAATCCCAGAAGCGCGGAGCGGCCGGGATGGGTGGCGCTACGCCGAATCTCCCCGGTCGCCGGTACGCCCCAACTGGCCAGCGTTCCGTAGAGCTGGAATACCAGGTAGTCCATGGCTGCTTTGCTCCTTAAGCGCCGACGACGAAACGCTTCAGCTCGTCCAGGCTACCCGTTCCTTTCAGGGCATTGAGGGTATAGACGGAATCGGCGCATGCACCGTAGACCCGATCAAAGTTCTCGGCCTGCTGCTCCAATACACGGATCGAGGCCTCGCCATAGTCGGAGTCCTGCACGGGCTTGAGGAAGGCCACAGAGAGGGACCGCGGCTGCTGTTCTCCCCGTTCTGCCCGGACATAGGAGGCATAGGCATGGGACCCGAAGCTGTTCTGTTTTCCCCGGGGCGCGACCTTCACCGCCGCCTCGGTGAGCGCCTCGATCGCGCGGTCGGCAAGCTCGGCATCTCCACCCAGATTACCCACCAGTTGCTCGCGGTCGATGCAGAGATAGCTGTAGAACAGACCGGCTGCGAAACCATTTTCGCCGATATGACCGGCCCCCCTATCCTCCTCCCCCGTATTCAGATCGTCCACGGCGGTGAAGTAGTCATCCTCCACCACGACCCGGTGGGTCGTGATCGCATGCGCCACTTGGCAGGCCGCCTCGACGTTGTAGCCGGGATCGGCGGCCAACATGCGGCCGAATAATGCAATATCCACTGCAGATGGGGTGTGCCGAAGGAGATCGAGTTCCTGCTCCGTGGGCTCACGCTGCTCGCGGATCAACGTCTCGGTGAGTTCGTCCACAGCCCGGCGCTCCTCGGGGCTGATATGGGCGAGTTGCTCGATATGCAGGCCATCCTTCTGCAGCTTGCCGAACACGTCGGCGATCTTCCCGGCCCAGGAAATCGCCTTCTTTTCCGGGATGCCGCCTGCGACAAGGCGCTCATGGATCTCCGGGCCCAAGCGCTTGGTCCGGGTTCCCAGATGCCCCACCAGGGCTTCCTGGAATACCCTGGAGACGCGCCAGTTCCGCTTAAGGCTCTGGGAGGAGACGCGCAGCCGCTCGGCTCCTCCCATGGTGGCGGTCTTGGGCCGGCCCAGGTCATCACGGTTGAGATTGGCCGGGGGGTAAGAGGTCAGCATATGCAACTGGATGAAATGGGTCATGGAGACGGCTCCCTCGTCGAGTGCGGACATGGGTGAAATGGTCAGACGGCGTGATCTCGCTAGTGCGGGTAGCAGGCAAGGCGGGTGAAATAGGCGTCGGCCCAGCGGACCGCCAGGCGATGATCCGGTCGGGCGGCGAAATACCCGCTCTTTTCCCGGTGCCAGAGCAGAAGATCGTCGGCCAGGGATCGAACATCCACTCGCTGATCGATCAGATGAACGACGCGACGCGCCCGGCGTACAAACTCATCCAGATCCCGGCTCTGCAGGAGTTGGCGAAAGCGCAGCTCACTCACAACCGGGCTACCGCTGCCCGCCGGCTCGCGTTCCGCAGCCATGGCGGCGGCGAAGGTCCGATCGGGCACGTGCTCAGCGACCTCGGCCAGCACGATGGCGACAGCGCCCCAGGCACGCATGTCCCGGGAAGTCCGGCGTCCCTGCGGGAGGGCGAACCAGAGATAGCGGAAGCCTTCACTGAGAAGGGCATCGTCAGGGCCCGTCGCACGCCGCAGCACGGAGCGCGCACCGCTCGAATACGGGGAAACCCCCTCTCCTTGCACACCATGCAGGCGTGCCCACCACTCCCGCAGGCGCTCCGCTACGCCTTCTTCCCCCTCCCGATCCCGCAGGACCTGAGGACTGAATCGCTTTTCGCTCATGCTTCCGCCTCCTGCTCCGCCTGCTGGCGCAGGCGTTTCATCTCCCGTCCCCCGCTCAACCACGAGCGGAGCCCATTACGCGCCGCGATGACTCGCCTAAGATCCATACCCTGCTCATCGGCAGCCAGCGCAAGGGACTCGAAGACCTCGTTTGCTGCCCTGCTCACCACCTCCAGCCAGCGGCGGGCAACAGCCGAAGGCAGCCCTGTCTGGCCAGCCTCAACCGCCTGCGCCAGCTGCGGCAGGCAGGCGTAGAACTCGGCGGTGGTCGCTTCCCAGAAGCGATGCTGAATGAAACCAAAATCCCCCTTGGCGTCCCGCGGACGGGCGAACCAGGCCTCCTTGACCGCATCCTGGGTGCGCTTGGCGGCCTTTACGGCGGCCTGATCCAGCTGGCGGATCCCGTAGAGGAAAAGATCGCGCCGATCTTCCGAGACCGCGATCAGAGGCATCTCGGTGCTGTACCACCCCCGTGGCTTGTTCTGCTTGAGGTCATAGCCGAAGACCCAGAGCCTGGGCTGCCTTCCCCCCTGGAGGAGCCGCCGTTTCGTCTCCAGGTAGTCCTGCACCACCCAAGCCGGCAGATGCCCTTGCTCGGGATCCTCCAGGGCAAGGGATTCCCAATGCCGATACCCGAGCCCGCCCTGCTGGCCCTTCAGGGAATAGGGGGGCTCGTTCGGCTTCTTGGGATCGAAACGATAGGGCGTGAGTGGATGGCGGAAGGGGCCATCGTAGTTGTAGCCGAGGTTGGTCATCCGCAGGTTTCGAAGCAATTTGGAGGCTTCCCGACCGCAGACCTGGCAGGTCCCAGGCCCCTCGGGGCTTCCCAGGCGGATGCGGTTGGGCATGGCCCAAAAGAGGTGCAGCGGATGGACGTCCTCGGGGGTCGTCACCTGTGTGCTTGAACCCTTCTCACTGGTCCGGGTCGGCACCAGCCAGGGGAAGATTTGCCCGTCCGTGGGACGGGGATCAGGGTAGCGGAAGCGCCGGTGATCCCGAGGAAGGATGTTGAGAAGCAGCTTGTGCCACAACGACGTCGCTGAATCGGGGGGCAGGACCAGCGTGGTCAGTGGCCCGCCACCACGGATACCGACCCGGTAGCCCGTACCACCCGCCGGCCCGGTTGCCTGGTAATTGTACAGTGCCACCGCTGCGCAGGCAGGGCACATGGCCTCTCCAAGCCCGCGCTTCACGAAATGGTCGGTGTTCTGCTTGAGGCCCTGTTCACCGGGGGACTCAATGAGGAGAGAGGCGACAGGGGCGGTTCGGGCATCCCCCAGAGGGTCCAGATCCTGCAAGAAGCAGGGGCCATCCCCAAGGAGTTCAAAGGCATCGCGCCATGGGGCGAGGTCTGCCTCCAACGCCTGCCGCGATGGAGGTTCCTGCCATAGCCTAAGCCAGTCCTTGCGGTTCGCGGGGGCCAGGACCGTCTGGAGCAGTGCGATAAGAAGCTGCCAGCCAGCCCCGGTGAAGTCGGCCCGGGGGAAGGCGAGGTCCACCAGATCAGGGTCCGTGACCGCAGACGGTGGGGCATAGACCCTTTCCCCGTCACGGCGGCGGAACGGCAGCCAGGGCTCATCAATGAGGTTCATACGCTCTTCCTTGCGAGGGTGGCTGGTCTTATGGTGACCTCAAGTGCTTGGGTTGCCCCAAGCACTTGAGGTCACCATACAGCTTCCACCTGAGACATTCAACAAGTGTAGAAGTGCAATAAATCATCGGGAGAATCGGATATCATAATCCTTGTTCCCCGTGTCACGGGGCTGACCCGTGTAGCAGCGCAATGCGGCTGTGCTAGGAAGAACGTTCCCCGCCATGGCGGGGAATCACGGCACCCAAAGTGCTGTCATATCGAGCCGGCATCCCGTGCTCCACCAACCAGAATCGACTCCTGCGAAGTCCAGGGTGGGCCTCATACAAGGCTTGCGCCTGCACCTCCAGATGGGAAGGCAGCGGCGGCAACCTCCTGGCCAACCCCTCGCGAAGGCTAACCGTACTCATGGGCCAGGGGTGACGGCAATCGGGGTGCCAGGGCTCCAGCATGCCTTCCGGTCCCTGCCGCACCAGGACCACAGGCACGGTACGCTCCGCGGATAGGCGGGTTCCGATCTCTTGGTCATCGTCCCAGCCAGCCCCCTCGGCCGAACGGCCGTATCCAAGCTCCAGATCGAGGGCATTAAACCGGGCACTGGCGGCCGCCACACGTTCGCCGGCCCAATGCTCGGCCTCGGCCTGCTGGAGTCCCACCGGGACCTCCAGCCCATCCCCATAGACGGCCTCCATCAGAACCCGGGCCCGAGCGGGCAAATCGATCGCGCCTTCCTCACTGAGCACGCCCATGGTGCGCCAAAGCTGGACTGGATTCCCATAAACCGCAGCCGTCCCGGGCAGGAGGCTACGGATCCAGTCGGGGCCGGGATCATGCCTCCACTCTGGGGCGAGTATGCGCATCACAGGTGGGCTGCGGCCATCCCTTGCCCCTGCCATAGACAGAGGATTTCCTTCAGCGTCACGGCAATGACGGTGCAGTCGCCCAGCGCGCTGGATCAGCAGATCCACCGGCGCCAGGTCGCTAATGAGACAATCGAAATCCAGATCCAGGCTCTGCTCCACTACCTGGGTGGCGATGAGGACACGGCCGGCGCGCTCCATCGCCGTCGAATCCTTGCCGAAAACCTGCAGCACCTGGGCCTCGAGGCGCTGTCGATCCGCCATGGTGAACCGGGCATGGAAAAGGATGACCTGCCCCGGGTCTGCCAGCTGCTCACGAATCGCCTCGAAAGCGCTGATGGCCTCGTCCACCGTATTGCGAATCCAGCACGCGCACCCCCCCTGCCGAACGGCTTCAACGACGGCCTTTTGCACCTCGGTCTCATCATGCAGGAAATGCACAGGCAGTGACCGGGAGCGATTCATCCCGGTGGAGACCTCGTATTCACTGACTCCCTCATCGTGCACCTGGGTCGCCATGGGGAAATGCTCCGCCACGGGGCCCTCCCCGGTGCCCCCCCGCCCCTTCTGCCAGGCGAGGAGCAGTTCACGCCGCAGGCTGTGAGGCAGCGTTGCCGACAGGAGGACCGCGCTGCCACCCTGCCGAGCGTGGCCCGCGAGCAAAGTTTTTAGGAGTCCGGTGGTGTAGGGATCGTAGGCATGGACCTCATCGACAACCAGGATCTTGTCGGCCAGCCCGAGCAGCCTCAGGGATTGATGGCGACGGGGTAACACCCCCAAGAGGGCCTGATCGATCGTGCCGACACCCACTTCCGCCAGCAGTGCCGTCTTGCGGTTGTCCGCCAGCCAGGCACGACATTCGGCGCTGGCCGTGCGGTCCTCTCGAGTGTAGTTGCGATCGGCCGTGGGCTCCGGCACCACGGATTCCAAGAACGCATCTTCCAGGTGACGGGCCCCGTGGGCCAGGACCAGTGAGGGACGGCTCTCCATAGGAAAAAGACTCCGATAGAACTTCCCGAGCCGGTGATACATGGCGTTTGATGTGGCCATGGTCGGCAGGCCGAAGTAGAGTCCCCGCCCCTGCCCGGCGGCCAGGAGGCGATGGACGAGCGTAAGGGCCGCCTCCGTCTTGCCGGAGCCGGTGATGTCTTCCAGGATCAGGAGTTGCGGCCCGGCAGCCAGGTCTATGGATTCGGCCCAAGCCTGAAGCGGCGTCGGCCGTAGACCAAAGGCCTCGCGGAAGCCGGGAAAACCCACCCCCACATGAAGTGGACCCCATCTGCTGGACCACCTGACAGGGGGTTTAAGCTCTAACCGGGTTGTATCTCTCAGGCGTCAGGCCGCCCGAGTCAGAGGTTG
>NZ_FOUO01000023.1 GCF_900114895.1 Ectothiorhodospira mobilis | reverse complement strand
CCTGGGAACGCCGAGCCCCAGCTCGGCAGAACAGAGCCAAGCTAGGGCTTGGCGCTCCCAGCGACCCCCGGAACCGCCAGGCCCCAGCCCGCCCCCTGGGAACGCCGAGCCCCAGCTCGGCAGAACAGAGCCAAGCGGGTGCCTGGCGCTCCCAGCGATCCCCCCGGAACCGCCAGGCCCCAGGCCCGCCCCCTGGGAACGCCGAGCCCTAGCTCGGCAGAACAGAGCCAAGCTGGGGCTTGGCGCTCCCAGGGGGCCAGGGCCATCAAGAGGTAGGTTGTTGTGTTTTCACCTCGAACGCCACGATCTGCCGCTGCGTAGTAGTAGCCCCCTTCGCTGATCTCCGCGAGAAGGTCTGGATGCCGATGGGGAGTCTGCGGCGTGGAGCAGTGGCCATGGGGTCTCCGGCTGGCAAGAGATTCAATCCCGTCGGTAATGTATCACGGGGCATCCCAGGCCCGTTGAACCGCCTTCCTGGGGTGTTCAACGGGTCCCAGGGGTGACGGTGGGCACAGCCTGTCCCGCGTGAAAACGGGCCCAGGTGAATCGGGGATCCAGCCGCCCGTGGGGGCCTGGGGACCAGTGTCCGGCCTGTCCTTGCAGGATGGTCTCCCCGGTGCCGGCCCCGGGATGCAGGATCAGGGCAAGGGCGTCCATGCCCAGGGCCGTGAGCCGCGGCCAGGGGGAGCGGCCGATGGCGGCGGGGGGCGATCGCCGTCCGGCCAGGGCCGGGATGTCGGTGAAGCGGATGCCGTCCAGATCCCTGTCCCGCTGCGGGTCGGGAGACCGGGGGCGGATGCGGGAGGTGGCCAGCACCGGGGGATGTTCGGGGCGCACGTAGCGCAGTTGCGGGCGGATCATGCGGGCCGCCGCGGCATCGGCCCCGAGAAAGAGGACATCCGTGCCATGCCCCAGCCCCCGGCGCAGGAGATGCTGAAAGTCGGTGCGGTCCTCGTCATAGCGTTGGCTGGAGACGATGCGCCCGCCCAGGGCGCGGAAACGGGTGGTGAAGGCCGCCTCCAGGCGCCGACCCAGGGGGGTGTCGGGCACCAACACGAAGGCCCCGCGATGACTGGCGGCGAAGGCCTGCCGCGCCACCTGGTCCGCCTCCCCCTCGGGGGGCAGGCCCAGCTGCAGCAGGGCCTCCGGGTAAGGGGGCGCGGTGTCGGCGCGGTTCAGGGCCACCATCGGCAACGGCAGCTGCCCCTGTTGTGCAAAGGCCTGGACGCAGGGCCGCAGCAGGGGACCGAGGACCGCCTGCGCCCCCTCCTGCATCGCCGCGCGATACTGCTCCAGGGCCCGCTGGGGGGATCCACCGGTGTCGAGAAAGCGTAACCGCGGCGCCCGGTGGGGCCCCAAGTCGTCCCGGGCGGCCTCGATCCCGTTTCGCACCGCCTGTCCCAGGCTTCGGTAACGCCCGCTCAGGGGCAGGAGCACCGCCACCTCCTGGGGCCGCGTTCCCCATACAGGTCCTGGACCAGGGCGCGGGGCAAGGGGGGAGGGCTGCGACGGGGAGGGCATCACGGCACGGGGCCGTTGGCCTTCTGCCAGTACCCACAGGAGCCAGCGACGGGTCTCGGGGTCCCCGGCAAACTCCAGCGCCACCTCCAGGATCTTTCGGGGCAGGGCATCCAGATGCCGGTGCATCTCGGCTTCCACCTGCCTGCGGTATCCCGGGATCTCCTGCCACAGGGTGTTCCAGGTGGACACCGCATCCAGGATGCGGCCCAGACGCAGTTCCGCGCGGGCGCGCAGGGAAAGGGTGCGCGCCCGCTGTGCCGGGGGCAGGGCGGCGGTATCCAGGGGGAGATGCCTCAGGGCTTGCAGGGGGGCATCCCGTGCCAGGGCCCGGCCCGCCGCCTCCAGGGCCGGGTCCACGTCCTCCTGCGGGGCGGCCAGGGCCGGCGGGGCCCCCCACAGGATCAGCAGCAGCAGGGCGATGAACATGATGTGGCTCAGTCTCCAGCGGGGTGTATCGCAGGTCAATCCATGGGCGCGCTCAAGTCCCCGGGGGGCTGGCCGATACGGCCCGTGATGCGCTGCGCACCGCCCGGGAAGGGGCTCATCCGTGCGGGTCGCTGGAATACCAACCAAGAATACCAAGGACAACGATCATGAAGATGCGCTCTTTCTTCCTGGTGCCGATGGGGCTGATGATGCTGACCACGGCCTGTGCCCATCAACATCACGGCCACGGTCACGGACATGGTCATCACGGCCAGCGCCATTACCCCGTGCAGCCGATGCCCGTGCAACAGATCCAATACGAAGAAGAACACCTCCGGGTCAGCGGCCGGGGCGCCGTGGTACCGGACGTAACCCAGACCCAGGCCCAACAGAAGCTCATGGCCATGCGGGCCAGCCGCATGGACGCCTACCGCAATCTGGCCGAGCGGCTCTACGGCATCGAGCTGGAGGGCAGCACCACCGTGCGCCAGATGGCGGCCCGGCACGACACTGTGCGTTCCTTCATCAACCGTCACGTGGCGGGTGCCCGGGTGGTGGAGACGGTGCTCATGGACGACAATATCTACCAGACCACCCTGGAGTTGACGGTGGGGCGGCGTTTCTACAGTTGCGTCACCTATCCTTCCACCTGCAGCACCGTGCATGTGCCGGCCCCGACCCCGGTACGGGCACCGGTCCCGGTCTCCCCGGTCTGTGAACAGGCCCCTTGCCAGCCCGTGTCCGTACCCCGGACCGCACCCCGGAACTGCGGCTCCACACCCTGCGAACGACAGCCGGTCTACACCCGCTATCCGGAGCGCGCACCCCGCCAGGGCTCCTGTCCCACTACGGACTGCGTCCACGCCCCTTACGAAACCTACCGCTGATCGGGACGCCGGATGATGCGGGCACTGCTGCTGTTCACCCTCTTTTTTCTGCCCGCACTGGCTTCGGGCCAGTCCCTCTTTGCCGAGGGGCTGGCTCCCCTGGAGGGCCGATCCCTGCAACAGGCCCGTCGGGAGGCGGTCGAGGATGCCCTGTGGCATGCCTCGGCGCAGCTGGGGGTGACCATCCATTCCCGTTCCGAGGCCGCCGCGGGGGAGGTCATCCGCGATGAGATCCGGCTGGAGACCGGGGCCGAGATCTCCCGCTACGAGGTGATGGAGGAGTGGGAGGAGGAGGGTCTTTATCACGTGCAGATCCGGGTGGACGAGGCCCGGGCCCTGTGCGGCGAAAAGATCCGTATCGGCGCGGTGCAGTTTCCCCTGGTGCGCCCCGCACAGCAGCGGGCCGACGGGCTTCACGGCCTGGAGCGGGGGGTGCCCGACGCCCTCCTGCACCGGCTCTCCCTCCTGCAACGGGTGGAGCCCCACAGGACCCGCCAGGCCTTCTGGTACGAGCCCGGGGCCACGGGCCTGCCCCGGCCCCGCGACGCCGGGGTGCGGCGCCGCGTACAAGCCATCGCCCGGGAGATGGAGGTGGACTACCTGCTGGCCGGGGCCGTGGTGGACGTGGGCCACGAGAACCTGCCCCGCTGGGGGGGCTGGTTGCAGCGCCACCGGCGCCGGGCCGAGGTGGAGATCTATCTCTTTAAGGGGGACACCGGTGAACTGGTGCTGCAACGGCGCGTCTCCCGGCCCGTGGAGGGGGAGGTGCTGTTCGACGCCCGAGTGGTGTTCGACAGCCACCGCTTCCGGGACTCCGATTACGGCCGGGGGTTTGATTGGGTGCTGGACCGCCTGGCCTGGCATGTGGCCACGCACCTGTCCTGTCTGGCCGGGGCCGACCGCCGTCCCTGAACCCCCGGCCGGCCCTGCCGCCCGGGGCAACGGCGTCTCTCGGGCGGGGATGGCATAATGTGCGCCAACCGCGGTGCACTCGGGGGCCTCTTCCAGTGCCGGCGGGTCCATGCGCCAAACCACCCGGTCCCCTTCTGGAGACGCCCCTTGAGCCCCGTCCCCCAGGAAAGCATCGAACTCGTCAAGACGGATCCCTCCCGCAACCAGCGCCGGGTCTACCGGCTGGCCCTGCGTGGCGATTTCTTCGATGCCGTGGTGCTGGTGCGGGAATGGGGGCGTCTGGACCAGCGGGGTGGACAGCAGCGCTGCGAACCCTTTCCCGACCTGGCCACGGCCCGGGCCGCCATGGAACGCCTGGTACGGGAGAAGATGCGCCGCGGCTACCGGCCCCGATGGTGACCGTCTCCCGGCTGCCGGAGGGGACCGGCGCGGCAGGGCCGGTGGTGGCGGGGGTGGACGGTTGCCGCGGACGTTGGCTGTGCGTCTGGGGCGATCCAGCCCGCCCGTCCGAAATCCAGGCGGCCCTGCTGGATACACCCCATGCCCTGGAGCACCTGCAGCCCCTGCCTGCGGTGGTGGGGGTGGATATCCCCATCGGCCTGCCCGAGGACGGACCCCGGGAGGCGGATCGGGCCGCCCGGCGCTTGCTGGGACGGCCCCGGGGCAGCAGCGTCTTTCCCGCCCCGTTGCGCTGTATGCTGCAGGCCCCGGACTACGACACCGCCTGCAACCTGGGCCGGAACCGTTGTGGCCGGGCCCTCTCCCGCCAGAGCTGGAACATCCTGCCCCTGATCCGGGCCATGGATGCCTTCCTGCGGGAGCGGCCGGCCCGGGCCGGGTGGGTGCAGGAGGTGCATCCGGAGCTGGGCTTTATGGTGTGGAACCACGGCATCCCCATGGCCTGGGGCAAGAAGACCCCCCGGGGACGGGATACACGCCGTGGCTTGGTGGAGGCGGCCCTGCCGGGGGCCCTCTCCGCCGCCCGGGCCTCCCTGGGGGCGCCTTGTCCCGAGGACGACCTCTTGGATGCCCTGGCCGCCTTTGGCATTGCCGCACGCATCGCCACGGGACGGGCGCTGCGGCTGCCCGATCCCTCGCAGCGGGATGCCCTTGGCCTGCCCATGTGCATCACCTGCTGAGCGGTGCGCACTTTCCACAGAATCTGTGGATAAGGTTGTGCACAAAATGTCCGAAACGCGCTGCAGACCCGAAGGGACGCCGCACCATGACAGAATGGTTATTTTTTGTTCACTTTATCCTAAGTGATTGATTTTAGTTTTATCCCCTGAGATGTGAATCCCCTTGGCTGTCAAGTCTTGACAGCCAAGGGCGGCCGCGTTCCGGCCTTGATGGGGGGATGCCGGCCTGGGGACATCTCGCAGCGTCCCGCTGCAGTGCGGGGCCTCATCGGCGCCTGCGGCGTCCGCCCTTGGGCCGGAATCCGGCGGGTTTGTCGGCGATCCAGCGGGTGAAACGGCGGATCTCGGGATGTCCCTGCAGGGCCTCCAGGGTGTTGTAGGACCGTTCCAGGGTCTTCTCGTCCAGCACCCGGTGCACCTGGCTGTGGCAGGGGCGGCAAACCCAGATCACCCGTTCCCGCACCTCGGTGCGCCCGAAGCGGCGCTTGTTGCGCCGATTGTGGTGCCTTGCCCGGGGGATGAGGTGATGGCGGGTGAGCTCCTCCAGGACGCGCCCGCACAGGGCACAGCGTTCGGGGCGGGACGCCTCGGTCATGCCTCCTCCCCGTACCCGGCCGCGCCCTCGTCCAGCACCAGCCTGGCCAGATGGGAGGCGTTGCGGGCCCCCATCTTGTGCATGAGATGGCTGCGATGGATCTCCACGGTGCGCACGCTCAGGTCCAGATCCAGGGCGATGCGCTTGTTGGGCTTGCCGTCCAGCAGGCCCTGGAGTACATCCCGCTCCCGCGGGGTCAGGGCGTCCAGACGCCGGCGCAACGCCGTCGTCTCCTCCCGGCGGCGGCGCTGGCGGCGGTCCACCTCCAGGGCGCGTCCCACGCCGTCGATCAGGACCCGGTCATCGAAGGGTTTCTCCAGGAAGTCCAGGGCCCCGGCATGCACCGCCCGCACGGCCATGGGGATGTCCCCGTGGCCGGTGATGAACAGGACCGGCATGAGGATCCCCCGTTCCTGCAGGCGGGCCTGCAGGGCGAGACCATCCATGTCCGGCAGGCGCACATCCAGCACCAGGCAGCCCGCCGTCTCCGGGGTGATGGCCTGGAGCAGGCCGGTGGCGTCGGCGAAGGAGCGGACGCGAAAATCCGCGCTCCTGAGCAGGAGGGATACACCGGCGCGCACGTCCGGATCATCGTCCACCAGATGGACTTGCGGCAGGGACGTCATGGGGGTCTTCCAGGGGGAGATCAAAGCGGAACTCGGCACCCCCTCGCGGGGGATTGCGGGCGCTGAGACGGCCGCCGTGGGCCTCCACCAGATCGCGGCTGATGGACAGCCCAAGGCCCAGGCCGCCGCGTTTCCAGGTGGCGAAGGGCTCGAAGAGGCGTTCCATCCGTTGCGGCGGGATGCCCGGGCCGGTGTCGGTCACGATGAACACCAGGGCCTTTCCCTCCCGCCGCAACTCCAGGCATACCTGGGCCGGCTGCCGGCCCTCGGCCGCCTCCATGGCGTTGTGCAGCAGGTTCAGGAGCACCTGCTGCACCTGCAGCGGCGTGCCCTGCAGGGGGGGGATCCCTTCGGGCAGTTTCAGCACCAGGTGCACCCCGCGCCGGCGCAGTTCCGGGCGCAGGAGGGCCTCCACCTCATGTACCAGGGTGGCCGGGTCCAGGGTGTGACGGGGTGGGGCCTGACCGCTGGCGAAGCTCCGGATCTGACGCACGGTCTCCGCCGCGCGCCGGGTCCCCGCCTCCAACCGTTCCAGGGTCTCGGCCAACTCCTGCAGGCGGCCACGGGCCAGCAACCGGCGGCAGGCCTGGGCATAGCTGCTCACCGCGCACAGCGGCTGGTTGAGTTCGTGGGCCAGGCCCGAGGACAGGGCCCCCAGGGTGCTCAGGCGGCCGGCCCGTGCCAGCTCGTCCAGGTGCCGCCGCGCCCGTTCCCGTTCCGCCTCCCGCTCGGCCCGCAGGGCCGCCAGGAGGAGCCCGGTGAGCGCCAGCAGGGCCAGCTGGGCGTTGAGGGAGAGCAGTCCCGTGGTCTGCCCCATATCGGCGAAGGGACCAAAGCCAAGACCGGTCCCGGAGAGGGCGATGGCCCCGCTCACCAGGATCAGCCCGGTGGTGATCCGCAGGGGGCAGCGCAGGGCGGAGAACAGGATCGCCGGGAAGACGGCATAGGAAAGGGGCATGGCCAACGCAGGCGGCAGCAGGGGGGAGTAGGTCATGCCGGTCACCAGGATCGTCACCGTGACCAGCAGGAGGGGCATCCCCCATCCCCCCGTGACCCCTGCCCGCAGGGGCGGGGCGTGGGGGTCGAGCCAGGTGAGCAGGGCCGGGGTCACCAGCATCAGCCCCGTGAGATCCGCCATCCAGCAGCGCCACCAGGTGCCGGTAAAGTCCAGCTCCCGCCCCCCCAGGGCCAGGCCCCAGGCCCCGGCCGCCGCCGCCAGGGCGGAGGCGGCCAGCGCCCCCACACCCAGCAGCAGGGCGGTGTCCCGCACCCGCTCCAGGCGTGGCGAGAACCCCAGGCCCCGGAGCAGACGGGCCCCCAGGGCCACGCCCGCCAGGGTGGCGGCCGTGGTGCCCAGGGCCTGCGCCAGGGGCATCATCTCCAGGTGGAACTGCCAGCTCACCAGACCGGCGGCGAGGGCGGCCGCCGGCAGCAAGGCGGGACCATGGAGTAGGACGAGGGCCAGGCCGACCCCGGTGGCGGGCCACACCAGGGCTACGCCGTTGGGATCCGGCGTGAACAAAAACCCCCACAGGGCGACGGCGTAATACAGGCTCACCAGCACCAGGCTGCGCAGGAGCAGGGTGCCCATGGGGGCGATGGGCACGGCGGGCGTCCTGCGCCGGTGCAGGGTCAGGGGCTGGCCGGCCATGGGGTCATCCTCCCGGCGGTTTCCGCCTCAATGACTGTAGTCCCTGGCGCAGCCCGTGGTCCAGTGACAGGCGTCCCGGTCCCCAGGTGAGGATGGCCAGGAGCATGGCCGCCCAGGGCAGGTGGTGGCTGGCCCAGGCGCCGGGCAGGGTGAGCTGGATCACGCCGGTCATGAGCAGCAGTCCCAGGGCCGCCGCCCGCGTGCCCAGGCCCAGCACCAGCAGCACCGGCAGCAGGATCTCGGCAATGGCCGCCAGGTGGGCCGTGAGCACGGGCAGGGGCATGGGATAGGTCTGCCCCAGCAGATGCAATTGGAATTCGTGTCGGAACAACCACAGGGTGCCCGCCTCCAGTTGTCCCGGGGCCTCCCATTTGGTGAGTCCGGAACGCCAGAAGGGGATCGCCGCGGCGACGCGCAGTACCAGGGCGGTGAACCATGGGGGTGGGGCGCCCAGCCGGCCCAGGGCGGTCATGGCCCGGTTCACCCCGTGGCGCAATCCGGGGCGGGTCATGATGGCCGCCCGGTGGGGGAAAGGTCGGTGATGGCCCCGGCCCGCAGCAGCACGCCCAGGCAGGCCGCCAGATCCAGGTCGGGATACACTCGGGTGGCATGGGCCATGGCATCCTCCAGGGTGGACCCGCAGGCCAGGGCCCGCACCAGGGGGCATGTGCCCGCCGGTGCCGGCCGCACCTGCACCGTCTCCCGGGGGCGGCAGATCAAGGTGGTCTGCGGGCCTCGGGCCTCCAGGGGGCGGGGGGCCCGGTCGTGGCGGTGGGTCTGCCAGATGTCCCGGGCCGCCCAGGGGGATTCCAGGACCTGCAGGGAGGGGTGCAACGCAAAGCGCAGATGGGGGGCCTCCCGGGGATCGGTTCCGGCCCATCGGGCCGGATCCAAGGGGACGGCGTCCGCGGCATGCCAGGCCTGCAGCCAGGCCCGTTCGATACGGGCCACATCCGCCAGATAGGGCAGGCCGGCGGCCGGCGGGAAGGCGGCGATGAAATCCGGGAATGCGCCGCCATAGTGAAGCAGCACCGGGGTCTGCGGCAGGTGCCGGGCGACAAAGGCCCGGGCCATGGCCCGGAAGAAGGCCTCGCCCACCAGGCGTTGCACCACCGGATAGGCGGCCGCCAGGGTGTCCACCAGGCCCGCGTAGAGGTTGTTGCGATGGATATCGAAACGGCTCCCGGCGGCCTGCGGCGGCCCGGCCGCCAGACCCGCCGGGAGCGGGCCGCCGTGATGCAGTGCGTGGGCGAAGCGGGTCTGGAATTCAGTCTGTGATGGCATGACGTTCGGCTCCTTCGGGCAGGGCGTGGTCCAGGCAGGCCTGCGCCCGCCGTGCCTCGCTCATCAGCCCCTCCCAGGCCGGGATCCGGCTGTCCCATTCCACCAGCACGGGGCGGGGGCCCGACCGCTCCAGCACCCGCCCCAGCAGGGACCACACGGTGGCGTCCACCGGCCGGTCGTGGGTGTCGATGAGCAGGGGGGCACCGGCCGCGTCCTGCTGGCGATCATGGCCGGCCACGTGGATCTCCTCCACCAGCCAGAGCGGGAAGGCGTCCAGATAATCCCGGGGATCGAAGGCATTGTTCACGGCCGAGATCTGGACGTTGTTCACGTCCAGAAGGAGTCCACAGCCGGTGCGCCGGGCCAGCTCCTGGAGGAATTCGATCTCCCCCAGGGTGGCGCCCTCCAGAGGGAAGTAACGGGAGGGGTTCTCCAGCAGCATGCGCCGCCCCAGCAGGTCCTGGACCTCTTGCACGTGTTCGCAGACCCGTTTCAGGGTGGTCTCGTTGTAGGGCAGGGGCAGCAGGTCGTTCAGGTACCCCGTGTCATGGGTGGACCAGGCCAGGTGCTCCGAGAACAGGCCCGGCTCGTAGCGGTTCACCAGGGCCGCAAGGCGCCCCAGGTGTTCCCGATCCAGGGGTCCGGCCCCGCCGATGGACAACCCCACCCCGTGCAGGGAGAGGGGGTAGTCCCGGCGGATGGCCTGCAGGTAGTGGTGGGGGGGACCGCCGTCCCCCATGTAGTTCTCGGCATGGACCTCGAACCAGCCCACGGGCGGGTGGTCTTCCAGGATGTTTTTATAGTGGGCCGGCTTGAGCCCGACCCCGGCCGAGGCCGGGACCGGGCTTGGCCGGGGGGGACGGGAGTCGTGGGTGTGGGTGGTCATGATCCGTGCTCCCCGATGAATGCGGCTCAGGACGACTGCGGCAGATCCCGGTCCAGGGGGTCCAGACTGCCGTGGCGGTCCCCGGGCAGGGCGATGTCCTCGCAGGTCCCTGCGGGTACCAGCGTCCAGGCATTGCCCTGGTAGTCCACGGTAGAGGTGCCCGCGCAGGTGGTGCCGGGCCCGGCGGCACAGTCGTTCTCGCCGGCCGGGGAGATGCCGTAGCACTTCTCCATGTCCCCTTCCTCGGCCTTGGCCGAGGGGCTGTAGAGGGTCCCGGCCATGGCCAGGGCGAAGGCACCGGCGATGCCGGCGGCGGAAGCGGTCTTGGCGTTCATGAGGGTGACCTCGCATGCAGTGATGGGCGTTGCGTGTACACCCCGTATCCGGGGCTTGATCACAGCATAGGAAGGTCTTTGGGGGGCGGATATCCGTAAGACTACGTAAGGGGTTATGCGGATACCGCAGCCCAAGGTTCGGGCCTAGGCTGGAATCAATCCCGGGAGCAATCCCCCCGGGTGAATCCATAGCCCAAAGGAGACATCCGCCATGAACACCCTGAAGATCGGCCGCATCACGAAATCCTCCCTCCCCGCCCTGATCCTGGCCACGGGCCTGGCCGCGGGTCCGGTCCATGCGCAGGAATGGGACCACCTGCTGCAGGTCTACGTGCCCGATGGGGCGGCGCGGCAAGCCACCCTCACCACGCCCCGGGATGCGCATGCCCCGGATCCCGGGGCCCGCCCCACAGAGACGGTATGGGATCCACAGCTCCAGGCCTGGGTGGGCCGCAGCCAGGACGCCGCCAGGGACCCTGTCTCCAGCAACCGGCATAGCGAGGACGATCCCCAGCCCCCGGCGGCGGTGGTGGGGCAGGTCTGGGACCCCCTGTTGCAGACCTATGTGGGGCGTGTGGCCACGCCCTGAGGATTAGGGCCCGCATCCGTGTTCCGGGTGTGGGCCTTTCCACAGAAACTGTGGATAAGTCTGTGGGCAACGTGTCTGCACACGGCGCAAGACCGCATCCTTCATGCATTTGAAACAGATTGATCAATAAATGATCAACCGTTCCTAAGTCTTTGTTTTGTTGAAAAAGGATCCGTGGGAAATGGGCCGTGCATGTCAAGTCTTGACAGATGGGGGCGTATCCATGCCCCCAGGGACGGGCCCGTGGAGACCTGGGGAAATCCTCCCGAACACGGGGGGTTGCCGGGGGATCTGGCCTATGTACAGAGCCCGAAGAGGGGGGAGGTGACGCCTTGATCCGGATCAAGGCCGACGTGTACCGCTCCCGGGAGACTGCGCCCCACAGTCCACGACCGACCCGGAGTGCCCCATGTTCTGCAATCAATGTGAACAGACCTTCCGCCAGACCGCCTGCGTCACCGCCCCCGGGACCTGTGGTAAGGACGCCGATGTGCAGTCCCTGCAGGAACTCCTGCTCTACGGCCTCAAGGGCATGGCCGCCTATGCCCATCATGCCCGCCGCCTGGGGGAGTCCGATGAGGGGGTGGCCGCCTTCATGGAGGAGGCCCTGTTCGCCACCATGACCAATGTCAACTTCGATCCGGACACCCTGCTGGAGCTGTGCATGGAGTGCGGCCGGCAGAACCTGAAGGTGATGGAGATGCTGGACCGGGGCCATGTGAATCGCTTTGGCCAGCCCGAGCCGGCCACGGTCACCGAGGGCACCCGCGCCGGCCCCGGTATCCTGGTGACCGGGCACGACCTGCTGGACCTGTGGGATCTGTTGCAGCAGGTGGAGGGCACGGACATCCAGGTCTACACCCACGGCGAGATGCTGCCGGCCCACATGTATCCCCGCCTGCACCAGCACCCCAACCTGGCCGGCCACTTCGGCGGCGCCTGGCAGAACCAGAAGCGGGAGTTCGACCGCTTCCCCGGTCCGGTGCTGGGGACCACCAACTGCGTCCTCATCCCCCCCGAGAGCTACCGTGACCGCCTCTTCACCACCCGGGCCACCGCCGTGCCCCAGGGCCAGCGCATCACCGATGGGGATTTCACGCCGGTCATCGAGGCGGCCCGCCGCTGTGCCCCCTGCCAGGAGCAGGTGATGGGGGAATCCACCGTGGGCTTCCACCACAGCGTGATCCTGGACCAGGCCCAGACCTTGATCGAGGCAGTGAATGCCGGCCGGATCCGCCGGTTCTTCGTCATCGGCGGCTGCGACGGCGCCGCCAAGGGGCGCAACTACTTCAGCGAGTATGCCAAGGCCACGCCCCGGGACAGCTTCATCCTCACCCTGGGTTGCGGCAAATTCCGCATCCGCGACCACGAATACGGCAGCCACCTGGGCCTGCCGCGGCTGCTGGACATGGGCCAGTGCAACGATGCCTTTGGTGCCATCCGCGTGGCCACCGCCCTGGCCGAGGCCCTGGACTGCAACGTGAATGAACTGCCCCTGAGCCTGGTGATCAGCTGGTTCGAACAGAAGGCCGTGGCGGTGCTGCTCACCCTGCTGAGCCTGGACGTGAAGGGGATCACCCTGGGCCCCACACCGCCGGCCTTCATCACCCCCAATGTCTTCGCCCTGCTGCAGGAGCGTTTCGACCTGCGGCTCACCGGCGACGACCCGGTGGGGGATGCCGCACGGGCCGTGGGCGCGGCCTGAGGAGACGGCCCCGGGGGTCTGTCCCGGGGCCATCCACAGAACCTGTGGAAAAGTCTGTGGGCAAAATGTAGGAAGCGTGCCTAAACCCAGGTCTGGCCGGGGTTCGTCACAGATTGGCGAAAAAATGATCAGCGTTCATAACTTGCTGTTTTGACGAAAGTTAAACGCTGACGGAAAAATTCTCCTGTCAAGTCTTGACAGCCCCGTGCCACACGCATCCGGCGTGTGGACGCCGCCCTGGGGTTGGGGAAATCCCGCTGGCGGGACCCGGCCCGAAAGGCCCCCGGATCTTGCGCATCCCGTGGGGAATGGCCAGCATCCTGGGCGATCACGCAAACCGGATCCCGGCATGACCCTGGAAGAGCTGCAACGCCTGCACCTGTTCGAGCCCTTGTCCCCGGAACAACTGGCCCGGGTGCGGGACCGCCTGCGGGTGCGCCATTGCCGGGCCGGGGAGGCCCTCTTCGCCCAGGGGGACCCGGCGCCCCATTTCTTCTTCGTCAACCGCGGCGCGGTGAAGCTCTATCTCCTCTCCCGGGAGGGGGATGAGAAGGTGGTGGAGGTGATCCAGGCGGGTCAGCTCTTCGCCGAGGCGGTCATGTTCATGGACGAACGCCGCTATCCGGTGAACGCCACCCCACTGGCAGAGACGGAACTGGTGATCTTCGACAACGCCTGCTTCCTGGGGCTGCTGGAGGAATCCCCCGGCCTGGCCTTCCAGCTCCTGGGGGCCCTGAGCCGGCGCATCCACGATCTGCTCAGCCACATCGACGAACTCACCCTGCACAATGCCACCCACCGCCTCGTGGCCTATCTCCTGGCCCACGGCGGCGGTCCCCCAGGGCGTGTCCAGCTCAGTGCCCCCAAACAGGTGATCGCATCGCGCCTCTCCATGAAGCCCGAGACCCTGTCGCGCATCCTGGCCCGGCTGCGGGACCGGGGGCTGCTGCAGGTGGAGGGGGACACCCTGCACCTGCTGGACGAGGCGGGGCTGCGGGAGATGCTGCTCACCTGATGCGTTCGCACCCGGGCCGCTTCCCCCAGTAGAATACCGGGGAAATGGTTCTTCAGGAGGACCCCATGTCCATCCCGACGCCCACGCCGCAGCCGCAGGCGGACGCATCCTCCAGCCAGGGCCAGGTGTGGCCCTCGCCGCGCTATCACCAATTGGTGGAGGACCTGCGCCGCTGCATCGGCCGGGAGGTCTATCTCTCCATCGTCTCCTTCAACGGGGCCTTCCGTAAGGAAGGGCAGCCCTACCGGCTGCTGGACGTGATCCCCTTCCCCAAGCCCCGGGCGCACCCCCATCCCCCGAAACGGGCCTATCCCCACATGCTGGTGCTGGAATCGGTGCAAACCCCGGAGCAGGACGACCTGCACTGGCACAGCGGCCTGCTCCACGGCGGCGCCATCAACCTGGCCCATGTGGGCAGCGTCACCACCCGGCCCTACCCGCGGCAACCGGAGGAATACCTCTACGCCAACCTGGATCTCCTCTCCGCCTACTACGCCTGCCCGGCCCGCCAGTTGCTGGAGCGGCGGGTGGTCCCGGCTCGCATTTGCGTCGAGTCCACCGGCGGGGACCTGGGGCGCCTCTCCGCCGCGCAAGGGCAGGGCGGGATGGCGGAGGCCTGACCCGGGTCCGACCCAGCACCCGACACCGATTCACTCAACCCACGCACGGGCAGACCCCGTGCACAGGAGCCTTTCATGTATAAAGACTGGAAACAGACCGCCAACGACCTGGCCGGCCTCATGCAGCAGGTGGGCAAGGGCGTTCCGGACGTGGCCAAACAATTCGCCGGCCTGGACCGGGCCGTCTCCGTGGACGGCGCCCTCTCCTGCAAGCAGAAGGAACTGATGGCCCTGGCCATCGGCATCGCCATCCGCTGCGAAGGGTGTATTGCCTTCCATGCCAAGGCCGCGGTGAAGTACGGCGCCACCCGGGACGAGCTCCTGGAGACCATCGGCCTGGCCATCTACATGGGCGGCGGCCCCTCCTACGTCTACGGCGCCCAGGCCCTGGAGGCCTTCGACACCTTCAGCCAGGACGCCTAAGACGGATCCGGGGGCGGGGATCCGCCCCCGGGATTGGGAAGTCCGCGAACCCGCACCGGTGGCCGCGCACAAGCCCAAGCCGGTGGTCCATGTCAGCGTCCGTCAGGTGCTGAGCCGCATCCTTGAAGGGATCTCCCTGGAGAGCCAGCAGGAGGTCGATGCCTTTCTCCACCTTTAAGCGCGTGCTGGAAGACGCCATCCAGGCCAACAAACGGATTCGCCTGCGATAAGTTACCTTTAAAGTGTAACCTTTGCTCTGCAATGTCCCGGTAACGAAAATCAGCCATGAGCTCAATGAACCGCCCCACGTTCATGTGGATTACGGCAGCGCGACCGCCAAGGTATGGCTGCACGATACCTCAATCGCGCGCAATATCGGGTTTTCAGCCAAAGAGCTTGGCAACATTCGCCGGATGGTCGGCGAACACCAGCAGACACTGCAGGAGGCCTGGAATGCGTTCTTTAATATCTGACACGGATCTTCGTGTAATGACCCTCAGCATTGATGCGGAGCGCTTGACGGTTGAGCTGATGGACGGCAGGGCCATCGCTGTGCCATTGGCCTGGTACCCACGGCTCGCCAATGCCACCCAAGCGCAACGAGAAAACTGGGAGCTGGCCGGTGGTGGCTATGGCATTCACTGGCCGGATATCGATGAAGACCTCAGCACAGAAGGGCTTCTGATAGGCGCACGAGCCCCGCAGGCAGCCGAGGGTTGATGAACTCCAGGATTCGCCCGAGAGGTAAGGGTCAATGCCAGTTGAAAGCAAAGAGCCCTAATGCAACTCACCGAGGCACTGAAAATAATCAATAAGTGTCAGGTCTTGCCTGATTGTATACACGTTTTCGGAATAAATCGGGGCGGTTCTGTTGCCATGCCTTGAGCGTTTCATCAGGGGTGCAATGCCCCAGCGCCTTTTGGCCGATGTGATGGTTATACAGGCGCTGGTAGTCCCTGAGCGTGTCGTCCAGATGCTGTCCGGAGTCAAAGCGTCGGGTGCGCAGCAGGTCGGCGATGCGCCCGTTGAAGCGCTCCACCATCCCGTTGGTCTGAGGCCTCTTGGGACGGATCAGGCGGTGCTCGATACCATGCTCTGCACACAGCCGGTCGAATGGATGGCGCCCGGTGGGCTTCCGTTCGACGGTCGTCGTGAAGCGATCCGTGAACTCCTTGCCGTTGTCGGTAACCAGGTGGGTAATATAAAAGGGCGCCTGCTGGAGCAGTTTCTTCAGCATGCCCCTCGCTGCCTCGGCGGTCTTCGAGCGTCGCACCTCGAGATAGACCCAGCGCGACGCGTGGTCGATGGCCACGAACAGGTAGCCGCGCGTGGGCTGGTCGGCCATCTGCGGCAGGTACTTCACATCCACATGGACAAAGCCTGGGACGTAATCCCGAAACGGCTTGTGCCCCGGCTCCACAGGCTCTGCGGCCTGTTCACGCTTGAGCGCCTGAAGGTTGCCAACCCCGTGCCGGCGCAGGCAGCGGGTAAGCGTTCATTCCCGACTGTCTTGACCGGATAGGTAGGGAGGAGTCGAGGCGCTGCTACTTGCAGCGGTTGTCATCATGCCGCACGACGGTGGTCTCGGTCTCCACGTTCTGGATCGGTGAGAGGATCTCCGGCGGGACGCGCCATTGCCGGTTGTCCTCGGTGATCACTGTGACCGTCTTGCGGTTGAACTTCACCAGCGTTCCGGTGAGCCGGCCGTCGCGGCGGGAAGCGAAGCTTACCCGGGCGCCGACGTCGAAGCGCATCATCGCCCGGTGGGCATGCACGGTCTCAAGGAACTTCAGCTGAGGTGGACCCCAAAATTTGGACCAGGGGTTAAGCTCTGATCATTCCGACAGGAGAATCTGATCATGAGCAGGAAACGCAAGCAATACAGTGCCGACTTCAAGGCCAAGGTGGCCCTTGAGGCCCACAAAGGGGAGCAGACCACCTCGGAGCTGGCAGCCCGCTTCGAGATCCATCCGACCATGGTGAGTCAGTGGCGGCGTGAATTGCTGGACAAGGCGACGGGGATCTTCGAGGGCAAGAGTGGCGGCAAAGCTGCCCAGAAGACCCAGGAGGAGATCGACACCCTGTACCGTGAAAGTAAGCGTTCAAACGCGGCCGTTCTTCCTGAACGTCGGATCTCCGCCTAGCCTCCCGTGCATACCTTGACACGGGAGGCAGCGATGAACAGCAACCAAGGTGGTCGAGTCCGGCGTACCGAGGATCAGTGGCAGGAGATTTTCTCCGCGTATGAGGCGAGTGGCCTGAGCCAGGCGGCGTTCTGCCGTCGCGAGGGACTGGCACTGAGCACGTTCCAGTACCACCGTCGACGCGGGCGCGCTGCCGCCGAGCCTGCCGGCGAGGACCCCGCCGTCATCGATCTTGGCACATTGGCCGGTGACCGGCCCGGCGACTGGGAGGTCGAGGCGGCGATGCGCTCACCGACGCGGGGCTGCGCTTCGGCGAGACCGTGCCCGTGGAGACGATCGAGGTCCCCGCCCCGGAGCTCAGCGGCCCGAATGCCGATGCCTGGGAGGTGATCGATCATAAGATCACCTACCGGCTCGCCCAGCGCCCGGGCAGCTACGTGGTGCTCGCCTACCGCCGGCCGGTGCTGCGCGCGAGGGCCGAGGCCACGGTGGCGACAACGCCGGCGCCGGCGAACGTACTGGAAGGCTCGCTCGCCGATGTCAGCCTCCTCGCCGGGTTGGTGGTGGACAAGTTCTGCTACCACCTCCCGCTGTACCGCCAGCACCAGCGTCTCGCGGATGCCGGCATCCAGGTCAGCCGGGCGACCCTGACCCATCTCACCCAGCGCACCGCGGCGCTGCTCACCCCGATCGCCCAGGCCCAGCACGCCCACATCCTCGAGAGCCGCGTGCTGGCCATGGACGAGACGCCGATCAAGGCCGGGCGCGACAAGGCCAAGGGCAAAATGGCCCAGGGCTGGTACTGGCCGATCTACGGCGAGGCCGACGAGGTGAGCTTCACCTATGCCGCGCACCGCGGCAGCCGCCATGTCCACGAGCAGATCCAGGGCTTTGCCGGGATCTTGCTCTCGGATGGCTACAGCGCCTATGCACGCTTCGCGCAAGCCACCGAAGGCCTCAGCCACGCCCAGTGCTGGGCGCATACCCGGCGCAAGTTCCTGGCCGCGGAGAAGACCGAGCCCGCGGCCGTGGCCACCGCACTTGAGCACATCCGGGACCGTCGGCTCGAGCCGGACAAGGCCCTGGCCTACCGGGCCGAACACGCCCGGCCGTGCGTCGATGCCTTCTTCGCCTGGGTGTGGGCGCAACGCCAGCGCGAGGATCTGTTGCCCAGTAACCCGCTGGCGAAGGCGCTCGCCTATGCGCATGATCGCGAGGGGCCGCTGCGCGTGTTCCTCGGAGACGCCGCCGTGCCCATCGACACCAACCACCTGGAACGCGCCCTGCGCGTCATCCCCATGGGGCGCAAGAACTGGAACTTCTGCTGGACGGAACTCGGCGCCCAGCACGTAGGCACGTTGCAGAGCCTGTTGACCACCTGTCGGCTCCATGGCGTCAACCCGTATACCTACCTGGTCGATGTCCTCCAGCGCATCAGCCGGCATCCGGCCCGGGAGATCATCGCGCTCACGCCCCGGGTGTGGAAGGCGCGCTTCGCCCACGACCCACTGACCAGTGATGTCGATCGCCATGTCCGTTGATATCGACCAGCTCACCTATGACGAGCTCGTGGCCCTGAACCAGCGGATCGTGGAGTCGCTGCGCTTGTTGCAGACGATGAAGGCACCCGTAGCCTGTCCCGTGCCAGGTGGGGTGTACACCGGCATGGCGCATTCGCGCTCGCAGCCGGGGCAGACCGCACTGACCGCGGGCCGCGCCCTTGTAATCACTCCTTGCGACTGCAAGGCCGCAACCGCGTCGGCCGGCCAGTCCGCCAGCTCATCGGCACCGATCAGTACTGGCGCGCCGTTTGACGCGGCGATCCGGTCGAGCAGCTCGGTAAGCACGGCCTGCGGCGTCATGCCTCAGAGGCTTCCTCGGCCTGTTCAGCTTCCGCCGGCTCCTTGGGCTCGATGCCGGAGGCTTCCAGCATTTCGCGCAGATTGATGCCCACTTCGTCGTACTTGAGGGAGCAGGAGTTGGGATAGGTGAGGCGGATGGGCACCGTCCTGGGCGGCTTGTCCGGGTCGGTGACGACGGACGCCGCGATCTCCACCTGGGTCACGTTGTACAGGTGCATCGGCAGGGACTTGCCGAGCCGGTCCAGCAGGTCATAGACGGCATTGGGGTTGCGGGAGGTGTCCGCCTCCAGGGTGATGCGCTCACCCTTCTTGGCCCGTGAGGTCAGCCGCAGTTTGCGAACGACCACATCCTTGATGCCGCTGCCCACGTCATAGGTGAAATCGAATGCCCGCTTGCCGAGCAGGTCCAGGTTGTAGACCCACTCATCCTTCGGATGGGCGGCAGTTCGTCCATCTTCAGAATGGTGGTGGCGAACATGCCCTGGAGCGGCTCCACGGCCTTGCGGGGGCCGCGAAAGTTCAGGTCCAGCGTGCCTTCCTTCTGCGAGTAGACGAAGATCACCTCGAATGCCGGGTTGTGCGGCCGGCGGTCGAACTCGCCGTCCACCCACTCGATGCTCTGCTGGGAATAGTCCTCCGGGTAGGCGAAGAAGTAGTCCAGCTCACCCCGGCGGAAGGGCTCTACGATGCAGTTGTTGCCCCGGCCCTCTGTGCGGTGGAAGTAGCTGCGAATCTGCGCCGCCAGTTGCCGGATGCTGTCGTCGTCCACCGCTGCCGGCCGGTGCCCCATGTTCTTGCGCTTGCGCCAGTACGGCAGCGTGTCGGCGTGGTAGAAGCGGGTGGCACCCTTCCAGCACTCGGGATGGTCCGGGTAGGTGATCATGGCGCGGTGGTAATGGTTGGGCAGCGTCGATAGGGTTTCGATGAACTCCGCCAGGGCATCGGGCTCCGCCTGCATCTGCCAGCTCGCCTCATCGATGATGGCCCGGAAGCCCGTCTCGCAGCTCAGCTCAAAGATGTCCTGGAACTCCGCATCCATGGGCTTGCGCTGGTCCTCGGACAGCGCCACCCAGGCCGCGAACAACGCGTCCGGCTTGGTCTCCTTCAGGGCCGAAAAGTCCAGATCGCTGAACAGGCCCCGTTGCGTGAAATACCGCGCCAGCAGGGCATTCGGGACCTGCCGGAAGAAGCTTCGGGTTGAGTAGTGTCGGGCCATAATCGTGTTCCTTGTCGCCACCGCCTCGTGTAGTATATCCGCAGTACATCCGCAAGCACCACCCAGGAGCCCGGGAATGAAGGCAGCCAAGACCGAGACCATCACCGTGCGCATCGAACCTGCTGTCAAGGCCGGGCTGAAGGCGATGGCGGAGAGAGAACGGCGCAGCATCGCCAATATGATCGAGGTGATGATCCGGGACTATTGCGGGCGGGAAGGCGTCGAAATCCCGGAGACGCCGGTAGCCCGGGCAGGGAACAAGCAGTCCCGTTAGCGTGGTGGCCCGAATCTGCTGTGCGCAACCCCAATACTTTCAACAGGAAAACAAGGTATGGCCTCCAATAATCACAACGCAGAAGACTCCGCGCGCGATGTCGATACCGACACGCTATGGCAGGCGGCCGACAAGCTCCGGGGTTCCATTGATGCCGCCGAGTACAAACATGTCGTTCTCGGCCTGATCTTCCTGAAATACATCTCGGACGCCTTTACGGCCCGCAGGGAGAAGCTGGCCGAAGAACTCAAGGCCGATGGGATCGAAGGTAAACAAGCCGAGAATCTGCTGGAGCAGCGCGACGAGTACACGGCCGAGAACGTCTTCTGGGTGCCGCCGGAGGCCCGCTGGGACAAGATCCAGGCGCGGGGCAAGGACCCCAACATAGGCAAGCTCATTGACGACGCCATGTACGCCATTGAGCGCGACAATCCCAAGCTCAAGGGTAAGCTGCCGCGTGATTACGCCCGGCGCGGCATTGCGCCGGAACGGTTGGGCGGGCTGATCGATTTGATCGGCTCCATCGCCATTGGCACCGACCAGGCCCGCGCCAAGGATGTGCTCGGTCGCGTCTACGAATACTTCCTGGGCAAGTTTGCTGCGGCCGAAGGCAAGCTCGGCGGCGAGTTCTTTACACCCCGGTCCGTGGTGCGGCTGCTGGTCGAGATGATCGAGCCCTACGAGGGCCGCGTTTTCGACCCCTGCTGTGGCTCCGGCGGCATGTTCGTGCAGTCCGAGCAATTCGTCGAAGCGCACGGCGGTTCCAAGCGGGACATCTCCATCTTCGGCCAGGAGTCCAACCCCACCACCTGGCGGCTGGCGCACATGAACCTGGCTATTCGGGGGATCGAGGCCAACCTGGGTGAGCAACCGTCAGACAGCTTCACGCGCGATCTGCATCCGGACCTCAAAGCCGACTACATACTGGCCAATCCGCCATTCAACATGTCCGACTGGTCCGGCCAGTTACTGCGCGACGATGTGCGCTGGAAATTCGGCCCGCCACCGGTGGGTAATGCCAACTACGCCTGGATTCAGCACTTCATCCACCACCTGGCCCCGCCCAATGGCCGCGGCGGCGGCATTGCCGGCTTCGTCATGGCCAACGGATCGCTGTCTTCCAACACCTCCGGTGAGGGCGAGATCCGCAAGAACATCATCGAAGCGGATCTGGTGGACTGCATTGTCGCCATGCCGCCGCAGCTTTTCCTGACCACCGGCATTCCCGTGTGCTTGTGGTTTATCAGTCGGGACAAGACGGGCAGGAACATCAAGGGCGGTGGACGCGACCGGCGCGGTGAGACGTTGTTTATCGATGCTCGCCATATGGGGACGCTGGAAAATCGCACGTTGCGCGTGTTGTCTGGGGTCAACGGTTTTCCCACCTCTGCCGACACAGATATCGGGCGTATTGTTGAGGCCTACCATGCATGGCGAGGTGAGCATGGCGCTGGAGATTACCAAGATATTCCTGGTTTCTGCAGGGCGGCGACGCTAGATGACATAAGGGGCCACGGGCATGTGCTGACGCCGGGCCGATACGTCGCACCAAGAGAAGTTGAGGACGACGGCGAGCCTTTCGAAGATAAAATGAGGCGATTGTCCGCAGATTTACACGAACACTTTGCGGAGTCTGACGCACTGGAAGCCAGGATTAAGGCAAATCTCGATAGGTTGGGTTATGGGGAGTGATAACTTGTCTCAGCCAAAAGATAAAGGATGGCTTTATCATCCAAAGTTCCCTGACCACTGGAAACGTTGCTCGCTATATTCAATGGCAAGGTGGGTAAATGGGCTCGCGTTCCGTGATATTCAGTTTAGTACGGCTGGCAGGCCTATCATTAAAATTGCGGAGATCAAGGGTGGGATTTCGGGGCAGACAAAGTTTACTGAACAGTCCTTTGATGAATCAGTTCGTGTAAAGGAAGGCGATTTGCTATTTTCTTGGTCGGGACAGCCTGAAACGTCAATCGACGCGTTCTGGTGGAAAGGACCTGAAGGTTGGCTAAATCAACACGTATTCCGAGTGACGCCTGCTGATGGTATTGACCCAACATTCCTTTTCTTCACCCTTAGATATTTAAAGCCACATTTCGTCGGTATAGCGCGTAATAAGCAGACGACAGGGTTGGGTCACGTTACAAAACGGGACCTTCAAAACATAGAGTCTGCGTATCCTGACCTTCCTGAGCAGCGCGCTATTTCTGAGGTGCTCGGCACGCTCGATGACAAGATCGATACAAGCAGAAAAATGAATAAAACTTTGGAGGCCATGGCGCGCGCAATTTTCAAGGCATGGTTTATTGATTTTGAACCTGTTAAAGCGAAAGTTGCGGGTAGGAAGGAGTTCCATGGAATGCCGCAGGAGCTTTTCGACCAGCTTCCGGATCGGTTAGTCGAGACTGAATGGGGGCATATTCCAGAAGGGTATGAGCTAGTCAATTTGGATGAGCTGGTAGAGGTTAATCCTAAAAGAGCGCTAAAAAAAGGAGATCCTGCGCCTTACCTCCCGATGTCCGAAATGCCGACGCGCGGTCATGCGCCTGGAAGCTGGGAAATAAGAGAGTACGGGTCAGGTATGCGGTTCGTTAATGGTGACACACTTGTGGCCCGTATCACACCATGTCTAGAAAATGGCAAAACGGCATTTGTTGACTTTTTACCAGATGGTTCGGTGGGGTGGGGCTCGACGGAATATATTGTCTTGAGACCTAGGCCGCCTCTGCCGGACGCATACGCGTATTGCCTTGCTCGCTCATTGCCGTTTCGGGACTTTGCGATAAAAAATATGACTGGTACTAGCGGGAGGCAGAGGGTGCCTGCTTCCGCAATAGCGGGCTTTAAGGTTGTCGCACCCGGAAAAAAACTCGCTGAAGCTTTTGCTGATGTGGTTGGCCCTCTTTTCGCAATGAGTTCCGCGAATCATAGTGAAATGAGAACTCTTGCGGCGATTCGAGACGCTTTGCTCCTAAAACTCATGTCGGGGTCGATCAGAGTGCCGGATGTGCTAGGGGGAGCTAATGGCGCCTGAGTCTGATAGCACAGTCTTCCAGTTATCAGCCTGCCGGGAGTTGCTGGATTCCCATCCGGAATCCCTGAGGATTCGGGAGCAGGTGGAGGCACTGGAAGAGGCCATGCCTGACCGTCCGGGGGTGGTGGTTTCGTTTTGCCGGACGATCATTGAGACGACATGCAAAACGATCCTGACCGATCGAGGGGTATCAGTAGATTCCGCTTGGAAGGCTCCCAAGCTGGTTTCTGAAACCAAGAAGTATCTCAATCTTGGTGTTGTAGATGACGGACAGCTCGATTCGTCACTGCGTAATGGTGTGCAATCTGTTGTCCAAGGGTTGGATCAGATTGTCGGTGGTGTGATGGAAATCCGGAATGCGCATGGCTCAGCAGCTCATGGTACGGATGCCTATGCACCGCTGTTAGAGAGCCACTATGCAGAGATTCTTGCTCGGGCCACCGATGTTGTCGTGGGCCTGCTGTTCAAGACGCATCTGCGATCAGCGCATCATGATCCGTTATCACGTTTTCGCTACGGGGATCATTCGGATTTTGACGAGTATATCGATAGCGATTACGGCCCCTTCGAGGTGCTGGATGTTCCTTTGATCGCTAGCGAGGCGCTTTACCGCACTGATTTTCAGGCGTACCGCGCCGCATTGGTGCTTTTCAGGCAGGAGCAGGAAGCTACGAATGGCGCTGGGGCAGAAAACGGGGAACCGGAGCCATGAGGTTCGACGTGTACTGCGACGAAAGCCGGCCTGATCTGCTGGGCTCACGGCGTCCCGGTGGGCAATTCATGGTGATAGGCAGTCTATGGGTCCCCACTGAGGAACGAGAAGCTTTCAAGGCGGAGGTCCATCAATTGCGTGATCGCTACCGAATCGGTGGTGAATTCAAATGGCAAAAAGTATCGCCCTCCCGGGTGGAATTTTATCAGCAGCTTGTTGAATGGTTTCAAGGGAAGGGCGATCGGCTCCGGTTTCGTTGCATTGCAGTGGATCATGGTCAGGTTGACCTGAAGCTATACCACGAAGATGACCAGGAGTTGGGATTCTACAAATTCTATTATCAGCTTCTTCACCATTGGATACTGGATTTTAACGAGTACACGATTTTTGTGGATTTCAAGAGCAACCGGCGGCGAGACCGCTTGCATGTGCTTAGGCGATGCTTGGATTACTCCAACCTTTCATCGGTTGTTCATGATGTGCAGGCGGTGCGTTCGGAAGAGTCGGTGTTGATCCAGTTGGCGGATGTGCTCACTGGGATGGCGGCGTATCGCCTCAATAATCAGCTACGCGACGGCAGCGCGAAAGCCCAGGTTCTGCGGCATTATGAGGGGCTTTACGGAGGACAAATTTCTCCCACGTTCAAGGGAGAGCGCAAGTTCAATGTTTTTCGCATTGATCTGGCGGGGGGGTGGTGACTTGTGGCTTATCCGCCGCTGCTTGATCTGGAGGACGAGGCAGCCTACCGCGCTCATTTCGAGGCCGTGTACTGTTGCGGACCTATTGAGGCATTTGATGGTATTCAGGTCCGGTTCCGGAAGCGGGATTTTGACCACTGTTGCTTCGAGTCATCGAGGCGGGATGGCTCCAAGGACCAGTTTTCGTGGCCCCGAGCCAGGCGGTTGGATTGGATCAGGGCTGCATTACAGGACCCCACGAGCGAGTGCTACCAGGGGTGGGATAAAAAGCGCAAGCGATACGATGGCAGGCGGAGGGTGGCCGTAGTGATGGGGAACTATGTGGTCGTGATTGCGCTGAAAGGACGTGGACGCGCTGATTTCGTGACGTCGTATGTAGCGGATACCCCCGCCGCCCCCGGGCGGCTGTCTACCGTGGATATGATTCGTAGGGGGCCGAAATGGACATAAAAAAACCGCTGATTTGCCAGGCTGGCTCAGCGGGGGCCTTTGTAGGTTCTGCTGCCGCTGGCAAAGAACACCCGAAAGATAGGGCCTGGATGGCGATTTGTCAACCCACGACGACACTAGCGTCCGCTTGCTGGTCGGCTCGTTTACAGGATAAGTGATGGGAAAAGTACTGTCAGAACAACAGGTTGAGCAGGCCGCCCTCGGTTGGTTCGAGGCGCTGGGATTCGATGTCCGCAAGGGTGCGGACATCTCGCCGGGGGCGGATTCGCCCCTGCGGGAGAGTCACGAGCATGTGATCCTGGAACCCAGGCTCCGCGCGGCGCTGCGCCGGATCAACCGCCACCTGCCGGAAGATGCTGTGGAGCAGGCGGTGCGTATTGTCGCCCGGCCCCCGGAGCCCACGCTTTTTCAGAATAACCGCTGGTTTCATCGTTTGCTTACGGACGGCATCGACGTGGAGTATCGGACACCGGACGGCGAAACGCGCGGTGACAAGGCTTGGCTCGCGGACTTCTCCAGCCCTGGCGCGAATGACCTGATGGTCGTCCATCAGTTTACGGTCAAGGCGGGCAACAGCACCCGCCGGGCCGATCTGGTGGTGTTTCTTAACGGTTTGCCCATTGCGGTCATCGAACTGAAGGACCCTGCCGATGTACAGGCCGATCTATGGAAGGCTTACCGCCAGCTTCAGGACTACAAGGAACATGTCCCTGCGTTGTTCCACTACAACGAGCTGATGGTGATCAGTGACGGGGATGCCACCCGTGTCGGTTCATTGACGGCGGGGGCGGACCGCTTTGCGCCGTGGCGCTCGATCGAGGATGCGGCGCATCCGGGGGAGCCGACTCTGGAAGCCTTGGCAACGGGCCTTTTTGCGCCGCAACGGTTGCTGGATTACCTGCGCCACTGTGTGATTTTCGAAGAAGACGACCGGACCGGAGAGATCGTCAAGAAGATCGCCGGCTATCACCAGTTCCGAGCCATGCAGAAGGCGCGGGCGTCCGTGAAAGCGGCCTTGCGACCGCCGGCCGGGGAAGGCGACGGCCGTGGCGGCGTTATCTGGCACACGCAGGGTTCAGGGAAAAGCCTGACCATGTTGATGCTCTCCGGGGCGTTGATTGGTGACGACCAGCTCGCCAACCCGACGGTGGTTGTCGTCACGGACCGCAACGATCTGGATGGGCAGCTTTTTGGCACCTTTGCGGCCGGTCGGGCGCTATTGCGGCAGCAGCCCGAGCAGGCCGACAGCCGGGATGACCTGGCCGCCCGGTTGAACCGGGCATCCGGCGGGGTCGTGTTCACGACCATTCAGAAATTCGAGGAACGCGACGGCCCGGTGAGCGAACGTTCGAACATCGTGGTTCTGGCCGACGAAGCACATCGGAGCCAGTATGGCTTTTTGGAGGGTGGGGCTCGCTGGATGCGTGACGCGATTCCCAATGCCACCTTTGTCGGGTTCACCGGCACGCCGCTGGAACGCGACGACCGGAGCACTCCGGCGGTATTCGGGGATTACGCCGATGTTTATGACATCCGGCAGGCCATCGAAGACAACGCCACCGTGCCCATCTACTACGAAATGCGTCTGGTGAAGCTCGTTCCCGATGAACAGGGTGTGCGCGAAGCCGAGGAAGAAATGAAGGTTCGGCTGGCTGCCGAGGCGGACAAGTCCGGCCAGAAAGTGGACGATTACATCCGCGTGGAGCTTGAAGCGCTGGCCGGGGCGCGGGAACGGCTCAGGCTCGTGGCGCGTGAAATTGTCGAGCACTTCGAGAAGCGGCGTGAAGTTATTGAAGGCAAGGCCATGGCCGTGTGCATGAGCCGTGAAATCTGTATGAATCTGTACGATGAGATCGTCGCCTTGCGGCCGGATTGGCATGCGGAGGACGACGATGCAGGGTTCGTAAAGGTTGTCATGACCGGTTCCGCAGCCGAGGGTGAGCGGGTCACTTTCCACTCGCGCACCAAAGCAAGGCGCGAAGCGCTGGCACGTCGCTTCAAGGACCCGGAGGATGATCTGCGGCTGGTGATCGTTTGTGACATGTGGCTAACGGGCTTTGATTGCCCGCCGATGCATACGATGTACCTGGATAAGCCACTGGCGGGCCACAACCTGATGCAGGCCATTGCCCGGGTTAACCGCGTTTTCGGGGAGAAGCCGGGTGGTGTGGTTGTCGATTTTCTCGGCATTGCAGACCAGTTGCGGGATGCGGTACAGACCTACACCCAGGCGGGTGGGGCCGGTAGCCCGGTTGAGGATATTCAGAACGAGGCCGTGCCGCTGATGGAGCGGCAATTCGAGGCCCTGCGGGATTTCTTCAACGGCTTTAACTACAGCGGCTTTTTCAGTGGGAATGAGGCCGACCAGTTGGGTGCTGTCACGGCGGGTGCGGACTATGTGTTCCAGCAAGACGACGGTAAACGTCGTTTCATGACCATGGTGACGGGGTTGTCGAAGGCTTTCGCCCTGTCAGTGCCGCGCCAGGAGACGGAGGCGATACGTGACCATCTTGCGTATTTTCAGGCGGTTCGGGCTGCCATCCGCAAACGACTTGGTGATGACAAGGGGCCGCCGCCCGTGGATTCACGGGCCGCTGTGCGCCAGGTGATTTCAGGTGCCATTGCCTCCGACGGGGTGATTGATCTATTCCAGGCGGCGGGCCTGGCGGAGCAAAATATCGGCATCCTGTCCGACGACTTCCTTGACCGGCTGGCCGCGCTACCGCACAAGAACCTAGCCCTTGAGACGCTGCGCAAGTTGTTGAACGATCAGATTCGAAGTCGTGAGCGGGTCAATATCGTCGAGTCCAGAAGCTTCCGTGAATCGCTGGAGACCGTGCTCACACGGTACACGAACCGGGCAATCACGACAGCGCAGGTGATTGAGGAACTGATTGGGCTGGCGCGTGAAATTCGTGAAGCTGCCAAGCGCGGTGAGGCGTCCGGACTGACGGATGAAGAACTCGCTTTCTACGATGCACTGGCGGACAACGAGTCTGCGCGGGAAGTGATCCAGGACGACACGCTTCGGCTGATTGCACGTGAACTCTCGGAGCGCATCAAGGCGAAAGCCTCTCTCGACTGGACCCAGCGTGATGCGGTTCGGGCAGATATGAGGCGGACTGTGCGCCGTCTTTTGGCGAAATATGGATATCCGCCGGACGCGCAGGAAGCCGCCACGCAATTGGTCATCAAGCAAGCCGAGCTGATGGCGGAAGGGGTTGTTGAGTGGTGAGTATGGGCGTTGGCCAGCCTTTACGCTGTTGCTGGTCTGGAGCATGTGAAACCGTTGCCTGGGTAAGCGGATGAATCACGTTTATATCGACCACAATGTCGTGGACGATATCAGCAAGGGAAGCCTTGCATTCAAGGCTGACTCCTCCAACGTTTGGGTTTACTCGAATGAGCACTTCAATGAGATTCAGCGGGCGGGCGACACGCGCTTCCTGGATGTATTGGGTAGGCTGCGTGCACAAAAGCTTGAGCTGAAGGTGGATGATGCCTTCCGTATTACAAATGAAGGATACCTGTCAGGGGATGTGGATCCTCAGTCCTTGTATCAGGTATGGCTGGATGCAAATGCGGAGGTCGAATTCAGCGGGGATTATTTTTCGAGCGTTCTGTCGAGATTCTTCGGTGCGGATAATGCCGAAGCTCTTGCTTATCTCCCGGAGTCGTTCGAGCGTGAGGTGTCCACTCTTCTGGAATCGGCGGGCCTTTTGGATGCGGAGCAGCGGGAACTGGTAACGACGGCGCGGAGACAGATGGAAACCATTGTGTTCGAACACCTGGCCGAGCGTCCGCACCTTGAGACGCAGCGCGCGGCGTTGGGAACGCACAGCGGGCGGGCCGGAAATCTTAGTGGCAATGACAATCCGCTGGAGGATGTGTGGGACATCATTGGCAAGACAATGCCCGGTGTTACCGCAGACCAGTTTTTTGGCTTTGATCCGCCCGAGAAGGGTGATTACGAAGAGTGGCCACTCTATCTGGGAATTGTCGGATGCTACGCCGTGCTGAATATGATCGGGTTACGGCCGGATGAGAAACTCGCGCGTGTGGAGAGGATGCCGGCCATCATGAGTGATGCCAGCCATGCCGGCTTTGCGGCGTACTGCAATGCGCTGCTCAGTTCTGATCGGCGCTTCTGCGATAAGGCACGGGCCATCTATAGGTATAAACGAATTGGCACCGAGGTATTGACATTGGAGCGAAGGCGCGACGAATAAGCGGCTGAGTTGGCGACAGTGAAGCGGGTCAACACTCTTCCCCCATAAGAAGCAGAAGGGGCGCGATTTCCACCGCACCCCAGCGCCGATCGGGAACTCCCGATCCATTTGCTGATTATTCTGTTGTCGGGGCCGGTGATTTTCAAGTTCGATGTGATGGCTCCGGACCGCCCGTCACGCCGCTTGCATGCTTCGCCGGCAAGCGCCGCGCCGGGCTGCGCCGTGCCAATGTCGGGGCCGCCAGACTGCCTCCGCAAGCTCCGGCAGACTGGCTCCGTGGCTTCGTTCGAGCTCTGGCCCCTTCGTTACCGCCCGCGCTCCGCCACGGCGCCCTTCGCCCCGGAAAACGGGGCCAAGGGCTTGCGGCTCCGCAGCGGGCTACGCCGTGGTGGAATCGGGCACCGCCGGCTGCTGCGCAACCGGCTCGGCGGCTTCGGCCGGCCTGAGTTCCCTTCGTTGCCGCTTGCGCGGAGCCACTAGCAGGCTCGGCTGTCGCCCCCCCCCTGTCAGGATAAGTGTCGTCTGGTTTGATAGAGTATTTAAAACACCCAGGGGGCGAGAGAGGAGCGCCCAAGATGCCACGATATCCTGA
>NZ_FOUO01000026.1 GCF_900114895.1 Ectothiorhodospira mobilis | reverse complement strand
TCAGGATATCGTGGCATCTTGGGCGCTCCTCTCTCGCCCCCTGGGTGTTTTAAATACTCTATCAAACCAGACGACACTTATCCTGACAGGGGGGGGACTGCAGCGGGGCCAGTTCGGCGGCCTGCTGCTCCGCCTCCAGGAGCAGGCGTTCGCGGGCGGCGATCTCCTCGGCGGGGGCCACGTAGACGACGTTGCCGTTCTTGCGCATGTCCAGGCCCTTGGCCTTGAGGATGATGTCCAGGGCCTGGTCCCAGGGGACGTTGCGCAGGCGCAGGGTGATGTTGCCGCTGACGCTGTCGCTCACCACCACGTTCAGGTCGGTGAAGTCGGCGATGAGCTGCAGCACGGAGCGCACCTCGATGTCCTGGAAGTTGAGGGAGAGGCGCTCGCCGGTGTACTGGAAGCGTTCCTTCTGCAGGGCCTCCCGCTCCTCTTCGGTGAGGGGCTTGACCTCCAGGGTGAATTCGCCGTCGGTCTGGTAGGAGAAGGTGTCGTATTCGCCGTGCACGGCGATGTGCATGCGCACGCCGTTCTCCTCCCGCAGGGTGTCGATGTGCTGCACGGGGGTGGCGAAGTCGGTGACGTCCAGGCGGCGTTCCAGTTCCTCGGGCAGTGCGGTGCGGGGGAAGAAGAGCTCGATACGCTCGCCCCGGCGCACCAGGTCCACGGGGACACCGGCCTCGGAGAGATCGACGATCACCCGGCCCTCGTCCTCCGGCCCGCGGCGGAAGTCCACCTGGGTGATGCGCCGCCCCTCGGGGGCCGCTGCGCCGTTTCCGTCCCTGGCCGGGGCGGCCGCGGTGGTCGGTGGGGTGGGGTTGAGGGTGAGGATCAGGTCGTTGCCGCGGGTGCGGGTGTCGTAGCCCACCAGGCGCACCAGGTTGAACACCAGCCGCGTGCGGTCGGGGGTCTCGGCGATGTGCACGGAGCGGGTGAGGCCGGTTTCGATCTCCTGGCGGCGCGTGTCCAGGGCGGAACGGGTGCCGCGCAGGTCCAGGGCCAGGCGCGGCGGGTCGTCGATGGTGAAGCCCTCGGGCTGCGGCGGCGGCCCGGAGAAGCGCAGCACCACCTGCAGGCGGTCGCCCGGCAGGGTGTTGTAGACGATCTCCTCCAGGGCGGTTTCGGCGGCGCCGGCACCCTGCCACGACAGGGCCAGCAGGCACAGGGCCAGGATCCGGCCCAGGGATCGGGCCAGGGGCCGGGGGCGGTATCCCCGGGGGCCGGGGGTCCGGGGCTGCGGGCGTCTCGGGGTCGCCTGTGTCATCGGGTCGTTCCTCGTTGCCTATTCGCTGAGCGCGACGGTGGTCTCGCGCTCCTTGTAGCCGCCGAAACCGTCCGGCACGATCTCGGTGAGCCGGATGCTGGCCGGGGTGATGGTCTCGATCCGGCCGTGGTTCTGCCCCATGTAGTTGCCCTCGCGCACCCGCAGGATGACCCCCTCGGGGGTGCGGATCAGGGCCCAGCGGGTGCCGTCCTGCTCCAGGGTGCCCACCATGCGCAGGCTGTCCAGGGGGAACTGTTCCAGGAATTCCTTGGGCCGGTCGGGGTCGATGGAGACGCCGTCTTCCTCCGCCCCCGGACGCGCGTCCACCTCGGCCTCCACCGCGGAGGGATCGAAGGGGTCGCGCTCGTGCCCGGGATAGGTGAACGTCTCGTGGGGCTTCACCTCGGGGATGGGCTCGATGCCGCCGCCGGGGCGCTGCTTGATGCGTTCAACGTAGGCCTCCAGGTCGGACAGGTCCTGGCCGCAGCCGGCCAGCAGCACCGTCAGCAGGCAGGCGGCCGCCGCGCGCGGCCGGTATCGGGCGGGTGCCGGGCGCTTGGGATCAGGCATCGTTGTCTTCCAGGTACCGGTAGGTCTTGGCGGTGGCCTCCATCACGAGCCGCGCGGCGTCCTGTTCGGGCTGCAGGCGGATGTCGTGGATGGTGACGATGCGGGGCAGGGCGGCGACGCCGCTGGTGAAGTGGGCCATCTCCTCGTAGCTGCCCTTCATGCGCAGCCGGATGGGTTTCTCGGCGTAGAACCCCCGGGGGGTTTCGTCCTCGGGACGGAAGAGGTCGATCTCCAGGCCGGCAGAGAGGGCGGTCTGGGAGATGTCTACCAGCAGGTTGGGGATCTCGGTCTGGCTGGGGAGCTGGCGCAGCATGGTGCCGAAGCGGCGCTGCATCTCCGCCAGTTGCGCCTTATAGGCGTCCAGGTTGGCGGCGCGGCGCTGGCGGATCTCGAACTGCTGGCGCAGTTGGGGTTCCCGCGCCTGGGTCTGGTCCAGGCGCTGCAGCTGGTTCTTGGTGTCGAACCAGTAGCCGGCGCCGATGAGGGCGGCGGCCAGTACCACCAGTACGAGGATGCGCGCGGGCAGGGGGGCGCTGCCGATGGTCTTGAGGTCGATGTTGTTCAGATCGTTGAGATCCAGGCTGCCCAGGTTCATTGCGCGGCCTCCCCGTTGTCTTCGGCGGGGGCGGTTTGGGGTACGGTCAGGCGAAAGTCGCTGAGCCGGACACCGTCCGCCTCCCGGGTCTCGATCACCTGCAGCGTGGGCTCGCCGAACCAGGGCGATGCCTCCAGGTTGCGCATGAAGGCGGAGACCCGGGCGTTGGATTCGGCCCGGCCCGCCAGCTCCAGGTTCATCCCCCGCTGGGTGAGGCGGGTGAGGTAGGTGCCGTCGGGCAGGGTGTTGACGATCTCGTCGAACAGGCGCACCGCCAGGGGCCGGCTGGCCTGCAGCTCCTGGATGATGGTCATGCGGTCCAGCAGGGCCTGGCGGGTGGCCTCCAGGTCGCGGATCTCCCGGATCTGACGGTCCAGGATGCGGATCTCGTTCTCCAGGTAGGTGTTGCGGCGTTCCTGGTAGCCGATCTGGGCATTGATGGAGATATGGGTGAGGAAGATCCCCACCAGGCAGGCCAGGCCCACCAGCACCGCCAGCACGGTGAATTCCTTCTGCTGCTCCTTGCGCTGCTGTTCCCGCCAGGGGAGCAGGTTGATGTGGGACATCAGTCGAAGCTCCTCAGGGCCAGGCCGCAGGCGATCATCAGGGCGGGGGCGTCGTTGCTCAGGCGCTGCGGGTTGATGCGCGAGTGCAGCCCCATGAGGCCGAAGGGGTTGGCGATGCGGGTGGGGGTGCCCACCCGTGCCTCGATCTGTTCGTCCACGCCGGGGATGGCGGCGCAGCCACCGGCCAGGATCAGTTGCGCCACCTGGTCGTGGGGGCTGGCGGCGAAAAAGAACTGGAGGAAGCGGTTCACCTGCTGGGCCATGGTCTCCTTGAAGGGTTCCAGCACCTCGGGGAGGTAGTCGTCGGGGAGGCCGCCCTCTTTCTTGGCCATGCCCGCCTCCTCGTAGGAGAGGCCGTACTTGCGCATGATCTCCTCGGTGAGCTGCTTGCCGCCGAAGGCCTGCTCCCGGGTGTAGATGAGCCGGCCCTCGTGGAGGATGTTGATGGAGGTCATGGTGGCCCCCACGTCCACCACCGCCACCGGCAGGGGATCCTCCTCCAGTTCGGGGATCTGCTGCGCCACCAGGGCGAAGCTGTGTTCGATGGCATAGGCCTCCACGTCCATCACCCGGGGGGTGAGGCCCGCCAGTTCGGCGGCGGCCACGCGCATCTCCACGTTCTCGCTGCGGGAGGCCGAGAGCAGCACCTCCACCGACTCGGGCCCCTTGGGGCTGGGGCCGATCACCTCGAAGTCCAGGTTCACCTCTTCCAGGGCGTAGGGGATGTACTGGTCCGCCTCCACCTGGATCTGGCTCTCCAGTTCGTCCGGCTTGAGGCCGGCGGGCATGTTGATGGTCTTGGTGATGACGGCGGAGGAGGGCACCGCCATGGCGCAGTAGCGGTTTTTGGATCCGCAGCGCCGGTAGGCCTTCTTGATGGCCTCCCCCACGGCCTCCACCTCCTGGATGTTCTTCTCCACCACGGCGTTACCGGGCAGGGGCTCCACGGCGTAGGCCTCGACGCGGTACGGGGGGGCATTGCCACCCAGTTCGACCAGTTTGACGGAGGTGGAACTGACGTCGATCCCGATGAGCGGCGGTCGCTTGCGGCTGAATCCGAGCACGGTGACCCCTGATGTGTTTGCGGCCCGTGGGGCGGGTCGCTTACTATTTTCAGCAGATACTAGACGCAAGCCCCGGGAATTACTACCTGGGTCCCGGAAGAATTGTCCCGCCTGTCACAGGTGCTCCGAGCAGTGGCCGTCCACGACCGACGACCGTTCCTATCCCACGGGCCTTCCTGATGAAACGTATTGCCGGCATCCTCCGCCTCCTGCTCACCGGCGCCCTGGTGGCCTTGCTCCTCGGGGTGCTGGGGGTGGCCGGTGCCTATCTCTATGTGTCCCCGCGCCTGCCGGATGTGGACACCCTGCGGGAGATCCGCCTGCAGGTGCCCTTGCGGGTGTACAGCCGGGACGGGGTGCTGATGGCCGAGTATGGCACCAAGCGCCGGGACCCCGTGGCCATCGAGGATGTGCCGCGGCCCATGCGCCAGGCCTTCCTGGCGGCGGAGGACGACCGCTTCGAACACCATCCGGGGGTGGATTTCATGGGCCTGACCCGGGCCGCCCTCAATCTGCTGCTCACCGGCGAGAAGAGCCAGGGGGGCAGCACCATCACCATGCAGGTGGCGCGCAACTTTTTCCTGGAACGGGAGAAGACCTATGAACGCAAGATCATCGAGATCTTCCTGGCCCTGCGCATGGAGCAGGTGCTGAGCAAGGACGAGATCCTGGAGTTGTATCTCAACAAGATCTACCTGGGCCACCGGGCCTATGGGGTCAAGGCCGCGGCGCGGATCTACTACGGCGCGGATCTGGATGAACTGACCCTGCCCCAGGTGGCGATGATCGCGGGCCTGCCCCAGGCCCCTTCCGCCGCCAACCCCATCACCGATCCGCAGCGGGCGCGGGCGCGGCGCAACTATGTCCTGGGCCGGATGCGCACCCTGGGCTTCATCTCCGTGCAGGAATATGAGCAGGCCCGGGCCGCCCCGGTGACGGCCGAGTTGCACCGGCTGCAGGTGGAGGCGGGGGGGGATTACCTGGCGGAGATGGCGCGCCAGGAGATGGTGGCCCGCTACGGTGAAGAGGCCTATACCGGGGGATACCGTGTATACACCACCGTGGAGGCCGGTCTGCAGCGGCAGGCGGAGGCGGCCCTGCGCCGCGGGCTTTTGGCCTATGACCGGCGTCATGGCTACCGTGGCCCCGAGGGTCATGTGGATGCGGCCTTGGCCGGGGATGCGGCGGCCCTGGAACGGGCCCTGGGGGGGTATCCCGTTGTGGCCGGCGGATTGCTGCCGGGGATCGTCACGGCCGTGGATGCGGATGCGGCCACGGTGTATCTGAAAGGCGGCGAGCGGGTGCGCCTGGAGCGGGAGGCCGTGGCCTGGGCGCGCCCCCATCTGGGGCCCTCCAGCCTGGGGCCCAGGCCCGGTGCGGTGTCGGATGTGCTCGCCGTCGGCGATGTCATCCGCCTGCGCCGCGATCCCGACGTGGGTTGGGTGCTGTCCCAGGTGCCCGGGGTGCAGGGGGCCCTGGTGGCCCTGGATCCCCGGGACGGGGCGGTGCGGGCCCTGGTGGGCGGCTATGACTATTTCCTGAGCAAGTTCAATCGCGCCACGGATGCCCGGCGCCAGCCCGGCTCGGCCTTCAAGCCCTTTGTCTACTCCGCCGCCCTGGCCCATGGCTTCTCCCCGGCCAGCGTCATCAACGATGCCCCGGTGGTGCTGGAGGATCTCTCCCTGGACGGGGACTGGCGGCCCAAGAACTACAGCGGCCGTTTCTATGGCCCCACCCGCCTGCGGGAGGCCCTGGTGCATTCCCGCAATCTGGTGTCCATCCGTCTGCTGGACCGAGTGGGCATCCCCGAGACCCGTACCTTCCTGGAACGCTTCGGATTCGATCTGTCACGGCATCCCTCGGGCCTCTCCCTGGCTCTGGGCAGCGGCAGTGTCACCCCCCTGGAGCTGGCCCGGGGGTATACGGTCTTTGCCAACGGCGGCCACCGCGTGGATCCCTGGTTCATCCAGCGCATCGAGGGGCCCTACGGCGAGGTGTTGCACGAGGCCGTGCCGCGCCGGGTCTGTCCGTCTCCCTGCCCGGTGCCGCGCTACCCGGATGCCCAACTGGCGGAGCTGGAGGGCGCGGCCATGGACGCATCGCGGCAGGGGGCGCCTGAATTCACCCCCGCAGCGCGGGTGCTGCCGGCCAGCAACGCCTACCAGATCACCAGCATGCTGCAGGACGTGATCCGCCGCGGCACGGGCCGGCGCGCCCGCGCCCTGGGGCGGTCCGATCTGGCCGGGAAGACGGGCACCACCAACGGCCTGCGGGACGCTTGGTTCAGCGGCTACAATCCGGACCTGACCGTCACCACATGGGTGGGGTTCGATGATGATGGCACCCTGGGCCGGGGGGAGACCGGTTCTTCGGCGGCGCTGCCCATCTGGATCGACTTCATGGAGGAGGCCCTGGCGGGTGTGCCCGAGCGCACCCTGGAGCCGCCCGAGGGCATGGTGACGGTGCGGATCGACGCCGAGACCGGTGCCCGCGCCACCCGCTACACCGAGGACAGCCTGTTCGAGACCCTGACACCGCAGCAACTGGACGCCCTGGAGCGCCATGCGTTGCCGGAGCCATCCCGGGGTGTGACGCCGGAACAGATCTTCTAAAGCCCCGGCACGGCCGGCGGCCCCGCCTCACGGCGTTGGCGGGAGGCGCCGGGTGTCGTGCCCGCGGGCGCAGGTTCCACTTATCCGCGAACGGAGGGCACCATGTCCATCAATGACCTGAGGGTGCGACAGATGATCGCCGCGGAGGCGGCGCGCATCATCCTGGACGAGGGCGTGGTGGACTATCGCCTGGCCAAGCGCAAGGCCGCGGAACGCCTGGGGGCGGGACAGACCCGCAACCTGCCGCGCAACACCGAGATCGAGGCGGCGGTCTTCGAGCGCCAGCGGCTGTTCGAGGACGATGCCAGCCGCCTGCGCCTGACCCATCTGCGCCAAGCGGCGGTGCAGGCCATGCAGCTGCTGGAGCCGTTCCATCCCCGTCTGGTGGGGCCGGTGCTGGCGGGGATCGTCAACGGCCGCGACGAACTCACCCTGCACATCTTCGCCGACAGCCCGGAGGAGGTGATCTTCTATCTGCAGGACCGGGGCGTCACCTGGCGCAGCGACGAGCGCCGCTTCAAGGGGGCCCAGGGCCATGTGGCCTATCCCTGCCTGGAATTCGGGGCCGACGGCGTGGATGTGGACGCCGTGGTCTTCCCCGTGGACGGCATCCGTCAGCCGCCCCCCAGCCCCGTGGACGGACGCCCCATGCGCCGCGCCGATGTGCGCGAGGTGGAGCGGTTGCTGGAGGGGCAGTGAAAGCGTCTCTTTGCGGGAGCGCTCAGTGGGTGGATTCGGGAGATTCCCGTTGGGTGCGTTCGAGGATGCGGGGTGCGACGAAGACGGTCACCATGCCAAACAGGTCCAGCCCTCCGATGATGGCGGCTGCGGTGGCGCTGCTGGGGGCGATCCATGCAGCGGCCAGAAGGCCGCTCAGGGCGATGATCAAACCCATGTATTGCCCCCGGCGGTCCTTACGGATGGCACCTAGCAGGCTCCGTTCCCGCATGTCGTGTTCGTGGGCCTGTTCTTTTTCAGCCATCCGAAGGATGACGGCGCGGGTTTCTTCATCGTAGCGGTTGAGTTGGTCTGCGGGGGGCAGCGGACCGGTGAACAGTTCCTTGCGGATCCCGGTGAGCAGGATTGCACCCCCGGCCTCGTCTTCCCCCTCCAGCAGGGCCGCCAGCCTTTTTTGCTCTTCTTCGCCGAGTCTTCCGGATCGAAGGTGATCCTTCAGTGTCGTGAAGCTCTCATGGAGTGGTAGAGATACCCCGGTGGAGCCCACCTCAGGATCCTCATCATCCTTGGGATCGGTCATATTCTCTGATGGCCTGTGCCAAGTGCCTGCCTACAGTGGACCAATATCCATGCATACGTTTCTGAACTGAACCTTCGGGCAGGTAGTATGCATAATCTTCTCTGGGCCAGATCTCCATGACGGATCCAATGGCGCGGGTTAGGGAGCGCCTTTTTGCAGTGGCCCGCGCTGCTCTCGGGAGTCCAGTGGTCATGGCAGTATTTCCACGTCTCTTGGGCGGGCAGTTGAGGTGAGGAACACCATTGCACGCCTCGGGGCGGGAAGGCAAGAGGCGGCGGATTGGGTTTACAGCGCCTTGCAACCCCTCCCCGACGGGGGGAGGGGAAAAGGCACCCTCACTCGTGGTACTGGCGCCCGGCCTCGTGCACCGTCTCCACCATGGCCGCCACGTGATCGGGGTTGATGGCGGGGTGGATGCCGTGGCCCAGGTTGAAGACATGGCCGCTGCCCTTGCCAAACCCGGCCAGGACCTTTTGGGTCTCCTCCCGCACCCGCTCCGGTGAGGCGTACAGCACGGCCGGGTCCATGTTGCCCTGCAGGGCCACGCGCTCGCCCACCCGCAGACGGGCGTCCTTGATGTCCACGGTCCAGTCCAGGCCCAGGGCGTCGCAACCGGTGTCCGCCATGGCCTCCAGCCACTGGCCGCCGCCCTTGGTGAACAGCACCACCGGCACCCGCCGGCCGTCCGCCTCACGGGTGAGCCCGTCCACGATCTGCTGCATGTACTTCAGGGAGAAGGCGCGGTAGTTCTCCGGGCTCAGGGCCCCGCCCCAGGTGTCGAATACCATCACCGCCTGGGCGCCGGCGGCCACCTGGGCGTTGAGATAGGCGGTGACGGTCTGCGCCAGGGTGTCCAGCAGGTGGTGCAGGGTGTCGGGGTCGTCGTACATCATGCCCTTGATGCGGGCGAAGTCCTTGGAGGAGCCCCCCTCCACCATGTAGGTGGCCAGGGTCCAGGGACTGCCGGAGAAGCCGATCAGGGGTACGCGGCCGTTCAGTTCCCGGCGGATGAGGCGCACGGCGTCCATCACGTAGCGCAGTTCCTCTTCCGGATCCGGCACCCCCAGGGCGCGGATGGCGGCGGCGTCCTGCACCGGGCGCTCGAAGCGCGGACCCTCGCCCTCGGCGAAGTACAGCCCCAGCCCCATGGCATCGGGGATGGTGAGGATGTCCGAGAACAGGATGGCTGCGTCCAGGGGGAAGCGGTCCAGGGGCTGCAGGGTGACCTCGCAGGCCATCTCGGGGCTGCGGCACAGGTTCATGAAGCTGCCTGCCCGACCTCGGGTCTCCCGGTACTCCGGCAGGTAACGGCCGGCCTGGCGCATGATCCAGACGGGGGTGGTGTCCACGGGCTCGCGCAGCAGGGCGCGGAGGAAGCGGTCGTTTTTCAGTTGGCTCATGGGGTCTCGATGCAATGGGGTGAAAAAACCCATTATACGAGGGCGTGTAGGCGTGGGTACATGGATGCGGCGGTTTCACGATCCGCATCAATGCTTCAGGGGGATGCACACGCAAACGGCCCGGCAGGGCCGGGCCGGGCCGTCGGGGCCGTGGGGATCGCGGCAGGCCGGGGGCGCGGCTCAGCCGGACAGGCGGGCTTTCACCTGGGCGCTGACGGCCGCCATGTCGGCCCGGCCCTGGAGGCGGGGCTTGAGCAGCCCCATCACCTTGCCCATGTCCTTCACCGAGTCGGCTCCGGACTCGGCCACGGCCGCCTCCACCTGTTGCCGGATCTCTTCCTCGGAGAGGGGTTGGGGCAGATAGGCCTGGATCACCTCCAGTTCCGCCTCCTCCGCCCGGGCCAGTTCCTCCCGGCCCGCATCCCGGTACTGGCCGATGGATTCCCGGCGCTGCTTCACCATCTTGTCCAGCGCCGCCAGCACCTGGGTATCATCCGGGGCCTGGCGGGTGTCCACCTCCAACTGCTTGAGGGCGGCCAGGATCAGCCGCAGGGTGCCCAGCCGGGCCTTGTCGCCGCCGCGCAGGGCGGCCTTCATGTCCTCGGTGATGCGGGACTGCAGGGGGGAGGGGGTGGTCATGCCGGCTTCAGGGTTCCCGGTGGCGTGGATCAGTACAGGCGCTCGCGGCGCCCCTGCTCCTTGGCCAGGCGCTTCATCTGGCGCTTGACCGCGGCGGCCGCCTTGCGCTTGCGCACCTCGGTGGGCTTTTCGTAGAACTCGCGGCGACGGACTTCCGTGAGCACGCCCGCCTTTTCGCAGGTGCGCTTGAAGCGGCGCAGGGCCACCTCGAAGGGTTCGTTCTCTTTCACTCGGACGTGGGGCATAAACGCTCTACCGTTGCTTGCTGTTTCGGAATCGGGTTCAAGGCACCCTCCACCTTTGGCGGAGAATCCCGCATTATAGTTGTCCCCGGCCCAAATGCCAAAGCCCGAGACGTAAAAAGATGATCGCCGCAGCCCCCGATCAAACCGCCCCGCCGCTCTGCGTCCTGGGCATCGAGACCTCCTGCGACGAGACCGGCGTGGCCCTCTACGACACCCGCCGCGGGTTGCTGGCCCACGCCCTGCACAGTCAGGTGGAGCTCCATGCCGGTTACGGCGGGGTGGTGCCGGAGTTGGCCTCCCGGGACCACGTGCGCCGTGTGCTGCCCCTGGTGCGCCGGGTCCTGGAGGAGGCGGGGGAGACGGGGGATACCCTGGATGGCGTGGCCTATACCGCAGGCCCTGGTTTGCTCGGGGCCCTGCTGGTGGGGGCCTCCGTGGCCCGCAGCCTGGCCTGGGGTTGGGGCCTGCCGGCGGTGGCGGTGCACCATATGGAGGGACATCTGCTGGCGCCGCTGCTGGAGGACCCGGCCCCGGAGTTCCCCTTCGTGGCCCTGCTGGTGTCCGGCGGCCATACCCTGCTGGTGGACGTGCAGGGGGTGGGGCGCTACCGCATCCTGGGGGAGAGCCTGGATGACGCCGCCGGCGAGGCCTTTGACAAGACCGCCAAGCTTCTGGGGCTGGGCTATCCCGGCGGGCCCGCCCTGGCGCGGCTGGCGGCCGAGGGGGATCCGGGGCGTTTCCGTTTCCCGCGGCCCATGACGGACCGGCCGGGACTGGATTTCAGCTTTTCCGGACTCAAGACCCGGGCCCTGACCGCCTTCCGCGACACCCCGCCGGACGCCACCCTGGCCGCCGACGTGGCCCGGGCCTTCGAGGACGCCGTGGTGGACACCCTGGCCATCAAGTGCCGCCGCGCCCTGGAACAGACCGGGCACGGGCGGCTGGTGGTGGCGGGCGGCGTGGGGGCCAACCGGCGCCTGCGGGCGGCGCTGCAGGTCATGGCCGCGGACCGGGGCGGGGCGGTCTTCTTCCCCCGGGCCGAGTTCTGCACCGACAATGGGGCCATGATCGCCCTGGCCGGGGCCCTGCGCCTGCAGGCCGGGGAACGGGCGGGCCTGGAGATCCAGGCCCGGGCCCGCTGGTCCCTGGAGGGGGTCTGAGCCTCACCGGCCATCCGGTGCTACGAACATCGTGGCCACCGGCAGGTGGGTCCCGGATTCAGGATGGAGAGAAATGCCGGGAACGCCGAGCCCCAGCTCGGCTTGGAAAAGGATGCCGAGCTGGGCTCGGCGCTCCCAGGGGGGAGCCGGGGTTGGCATGGTAAAGAGGGCCGAGCTGGGGCTCGGCGCTCCCGGGGGCTGGTCCAGCTGCGGTTCTCTCCCGCGCCGGGATCCTCCTTTGGGTGGAGGGGCCACTTTTTCATGGATGAGTGCCAACCGATGGCCTGAATGACAGTGGGTCACCGGCCATCCGGTGCTACGAACATCGTGGCCACCGGCAGGTGGGTCCCGGATTCAGGATGGAGAGAAATGCTGGGAACGCCGAGCCCTAGCTCGGCTTGGAAAAGGATGCCGAGCTGGGGCTCGGCGCTCCCGGGGGGGTGGAGCCGGGGTTGAAATTGGGAAAGAGGGCCGAGCTGGGGCTCGGCGCTCCCAGGGGGGAGCCGGGGTTGGCATGGTAAAGAGGGCCGAGCTGGGGCTCGGAGCTCCCGGGGGCTGGTCCAGCTGCGGTTCTCTCCCGCGCCGGGATCCTCCTTTGGGTGGAGGGGCCACTTTTTCATGGATGAGTGCCAACCGATGGCCTGAATGACAGTGGGTCACCGGCCATCCGGTGCTACGAACATCGTGGCCACCGGCAGGTGGGTCCCGGATTCAGGATGGAGAGAAATGCTGGGAACGCCGAGCCCCAGCTCGGCTTGGAAAAGGATGCCGAGCTGGGGCTCGGCGCTCCCAGGGGGGAGCCGGGGTTGGCATGGGAAAGAGGGCCGAGCTGGGGCTCGGCGCTCCCAGGGGGTGGAGCCGGGGTTGAAATTGGGAAAGAGGGCCGAGCTGGGGCTCGGCGTTCCCAGGGGCGGAGCCGGGGTTGGGTCTCGGACTCAGGAGTCAGCGCCGGGGGTTCGCCTTCTGGCCGATGCGGGGTTCGCTGCCGTCGAGGATGCGGCGGATGTTGCCCCAGTGGCGCCAATAGAGCAGCACCAGCATGACGCAGGCCGCCAGGGTGACCCAGATGTCCCCCAGGATCAGGGCGATCCACAGGGGGGCCAGCAGTGAGGCGGTGAGCGCCCCCACCGAGGACATGCGGCTGATGACCGCCGCCGCCAGCCAGGTGAGCAGCGAGGCCAGGCCCACCCCCCAGTGCAGGCCCAGCAGGACGCCCAGGCCCGTGGCCACGCCCTTGCCCCCCTTGAAGCCGTGGTAGGCGGGGAACAGGTGCCCCAAAAAGGCCGCCAGGGCCACCAGGGCCAGGGCCGGGCCGTCCAGGCCCAGCAGCCGGGCCAGCAGCACCGGCAGCCACCCCTTGAGCAGATCCCCCGCCAGGGTGATGATGGCCGCCTTTTTGCCGCCGGAGCGCAGCACGTTGGTGGCCCCGGGGTTGCCCGAACCCTGGGTGCGGGGGTCCGGCAGTCCCAGCAGCCGGCAGGTGAGGATGGCGGTGGAGACGGAGCCGATCAGGTAGGCGGCGAGGATCAGGAGGATGGGGAGCATCATGGGACGGCGTATCCTTGGCGGCCCTGTGGGGGCGTTTGGATTTCGCCGCGCATGATACCCGAGAACGGGGGTGGCGGGGGCGTCGTCCGCCACCGGCTGCAGGGCAATTGTAGACACGAAATGAGTCGCATTTGATTAATTTAGCCTGAAGCGCTATAGCTGGAGCATTTGAGGTTAGCCCTAATGTCCCAGC
>NZ_FOUO01000027.1 GCF_900114895.1 Ectothiorhodospira mobilis | reverse complement strand
TGCAATGGACATGGTCTGTTTCCTCCTCGTCTCGCTGCGTAGATATCTCACCAAGCAGCGTAATAGGGTGGGAGCAGGCCATTCCATTAAAAAAGCCCGCCCCGATATGGAATCGGGGCGGGCCCTTGGCATGCTGGCGGAGAGGGAGGGATTCGAACCCTCGATACGGGGTTACCGTATACACACTTTCCAGGCGTGCGCCTTCGACCGCTCGGCCACCTCTCCGGATTGTCTTTCCGGCCCTTGCGGGCCCTTGACCGGGGTCGCTGCCTCGATCAAGATCGGCAAAGATACAGGAAACGCGGCGGCTTGGCAAACGGCCCGTTTCAGCCGTCCTTGCCGGGGCCGCCCCGGCCCTGGGGCAGGTAGCTGGCGGGTAAGGTGGTGACGTTGGAGCCCAGGTCATGGATGCGGGCCACGCCTTCTTTCTCCACCTCGTCGATGCGCACCACGGCGTGCATGGGGATGAGGCTGCGCTTTACCCCGGAGAATTCCGATTTCAGCTTCTCCTCCGTGGGGTCCACCACCACCGTGCTGTGCTCGCCGAAGACCAAGTCCTCGATGATGACAAAGCCATACATCTCCCCCTGGTAGGCGTGTTGGGCGAAGACCTCGTAGACCTTGCCCTGATTGATGAAGGTGATGCGGTAGAGGCGTTTCTTGCTCTGGCTCATGGCCGGGGATTGTGCCACCCCCGGCGGGTGATGTCATGGCCCGTGGCGATGCCCACGGGCCGGGGATGGATCACCACAGGGTGCCGCGCCGCCAGTCCCAGAGGACCAGGGCCAACAGGGCCACGATGGTCAGGGTGGTGAGCACCGTAGCGACGGTGATGAGCACGGACAGGAAGCCGACGGATGCCATGGCAGACTCCGGTGATCAGTGGTTGGGGGGTGGTTCCCGCAGGCGCTCCCAGTCGAAGTCGCCGGGCCGGGCCCAGGTGGTGGCCAGGACCACCACCATGGAGACCGCGGCCCCCACCAGGGCGCCCACATAGAAGCCGATCTGGAAATACGCCAGGATACCGGTGGCGCTGCCCAGGACCATGGCCAGGGAGGCGCCCCACTGGTTGGTGCGTCGCCAGTAGAGCCCGGCGGCGATGGGCCAGATGGTGCTGGCCACGAAGGCACCGGTGAAATACAGCAGCTGCGCCAGGGTGGTGATCTTGGGCAGGCACAGCAGCCAGGCCAGGATGCCCAGCAGCAGGATGGTGACCTTGGTGGCCGTGCGCAGGTGCTCGCCGGTGGCGTGGGGCTTGAAGTGGCGGTAGTACAGATCCCGCACCACCAGCATGGCCGTGGCTGCCAGCAGGGAGTCCAGGCTGGAGGCCAGGGCGGCGAAGACCATGATGAGGACGATCACCGCGCCGGTGAGGCCCAAAAGCTCCGAGGCGACGATGGGGCCCACCATGTCGGCGGCGGGGATGTTGGTGCCCAGGGCCGGGCTGGCCAGGGCGATGAAGCCGGCGACGATGGGGATGGGGGCCCAGAAGATCCCCGCCAGCAGATAGGCCCACTGACCCACCCCCTCGCGGAAGGAGTAGGCCCGGGTCCACCACACGTTGGAGTGGAAGATCTCGCCCATGCCAAAGAGCAGGTTGTTGAACAGGAACATGATGGCCGCGGGCATCATCAGGCTCAGCAGTTCGGGGCGCTCCCGTTCCAGGCTGGTGTGGATCTCGTCGAAACCGATGCTGCCGATGGTGAGCCAGGCCAGCACCACCAGGCCCACGAGGATGAGGATGGACTGGATGAAATCGGTGCCGATGACGGCGCGAAAGCCGCCGATGAGGGTGTAACTCACGCAGGCGGCCAGGATCACGGTCATGCCCTGCCAGTAGGGGATGCCGGAGAGGGCGTGGGTGAGCACGCCGCCGGCCATGCCCAGGCTCACCAGCCAGCCCAGGCTGTAGAAGAGGGAGATGGCCAGGAAGATGCGCCAGGCCAGCTTGCCGTAGCGCAGGCGCACGAAGTCGCCGCTGGTATAGCCATAGGGCATGAGATGGCGGATGCGCTTGGCCAGGGGGGCGAACAGCAGCAGGCCCACGGCCCCCAGGGAATAGCCGATCATGCCCCAGATGCCCATCTGGTAGGCCAACTGGGGCGCCATCATGGTGGTGTTGCTGGTGACCCAGGTGGCCATGGCCGTGGCGGTGCCCACGGCCAGGCCCACGCGGCGTCCCGCGAGGACGAACTGGTCCAGGTCCTTGTCGTGACGTCCGAAGTACCACCCCAAGCCCACGTAGAGGAGGGTGAACAGGGCGATCAGTATCCAGGCCAGTCCCGGTTCCAGGATGGCGGTTTCCTGGATGCTCATAGGCGCTCCCGTCGGTCAGATTCGATCCGGTTTTTCGGTAGGTGTTTGGACACGGCCAGCGGTCTCAGCCTTCAGGGTCCGCTCTGCGCTGGGCGCTGCTGCTGGCGGCGATCATGCCGGCAGTGGTGAAAAAGACGACCCCCCCCAGGAAGAAGAGGCCGAAGGCCTGGGCCGTGGAATGGTGATGTACCTGCACCTTCAAGGGGGGGCTCCAGGGGGAGCGGCTGCCATCCTCGAACACGGCCCGCACGCGATAATGATAGTCGCCATTGCGGCGTCCGCTGATGACCGTGGCCCGGTCCGCCCCTTCGTAGAAGATCTCGGCGGAGGCGAAGTCTCCCCCCCGGGCCTCCTGGAGGATGAAGCGGTCGATGTCCGCCTCGGCCCCCTCCAGGGCCCATCGGAGCTGATAGTAGCCCGCCTTGGCCTCGGTGCTGGTGGATTCCAGCACGGGGGCCTCCTGCGTCGCTCCCCAGGCCGGGGAGAGGGCCAGTAGCAGAAGGGCGGTGAGGATCGCCCGGGTCAAGGGAGGAAGGCTTCGGACCGTCTGGGTGCAGGACAAGGGCTCGCTCCTTGGGTTGCGCCCCGTCGGTATCGCGATATCCGGGAAGGGTGCGCCGCCCGTGAATCGTTGCCCCATGACCCTAGCCCCCAGACCCCGGAGGGTCAAGGCGCGGCATCGCACGGTCTTTCCCCGAACGGCCGCCTGGCGTACCTTTAACGGCCTTCGCACACACCGGGATCTTGCATGCGTTGGGCCTCCGTGCTGCGTGTCGTCGGCCTTTTGCTGATGCTCTTCAGCACCACGATGCTGCCGCCGGCGCTGGTGGCGCTGATCCACGGGGATGCCGGCCTGGAGGCGTTCCTCATCGCCTTCGGCGCCCTGCTGCTGCTGGGTTTCCTGCTCTGGTGGCCGGTGCGCCGGGTCTATCAGGAATTGCGCACCCGGGATGGTTTTCTCATCGTGGTGCTGTTCTGGGTGGTGCTGGGGCTCTCCGGTGCCCTGCCGCTGGTGTTCTCGCCGGCGCCCCAGGTGTCCTGGACCGATGCCGCCTTCGAGAGCGTCTCCGGGCTGACCACCACCGGGGCGACGGTGCTCACCGGCATCGAACACCTGCCCGAGTCCATCCGCTACTACCGCCAGCAGCTGCAGTGGCTGGGGGGCATGGGCATCATCGTCCTGGCCGTGGCCATCCTGCCCATGCTGGGGGTGGGGGGGATGCAGCTCTACCGCGCCGAGACCCCGGGGCCGGTGAAGGATACCAAGCTGACCCCCCGCATCGCGGAGACGGCCAAGACCCTGTGGTACATCTATCTGATCCTCACGGTGAGCTGCGCCCTGGCCTACTGGGGGGCAGGGATGGGGGTGCTGGATGCCATCGGACACAGCTTCGCCACCGTGGCCATCGGGGGGTTCTCCACCTACGACGCCAGCATGGCCCATTTCGACAGCCCCCTGATCTCCATGATCTGCGCCCTGTTCATGCTGGTGGCCGGCATCAATTTCGCCATGCATTTTCTCGCCTGGCGCAGCCGTTCCCTGGCGCATTACTTCAAGGAGCCGGAGGTGCGCTGGTTTCTATCCATCCTGTTTGGTGGCGGGGTGATCGTGACGGCGACCCTGTGGACCACCGGTTACCACGATGATGGGTGGGAATCCCTGCATCAGGCCATCTTTCATACCGTCTCCATCGGCACCACCGCCGGTTTCACCGCCGATGCCTATCAGGACTGGCCCCTGTACCTGCCCGTGTTGCTGACCCTGATGGCCTTCATCGGGGGCTGCGCCATGTCCACCGGGGGGGGCATCAAGGTGGTGCGCTTCATGCTGCTCATCAAGCAGGGCTACCGCGAGGTGGTGCGCCTGGTGCACCCCAGGGCGGTGGTGCCCATCAAGGTGGGGGGACGGCCGGTGCCGGACCCGGTGATCGATGCGGTATGGGGTTTTTTCGCCGTCTATGTCGCCCTGTTCACCCTCATGATGCTCCTGCTCATGGCCCTGGGGCTGGACCAGGTGACGGCCTTCTCTGCGGTGGCGGCCACCATCACCAACCTGGGGCCGGGGCAGGGGGCGGTGGCGGCCCACTATGCCGATATCGGCGACGCGGCCAAGTGGGTGCTCATGTTCGCCATGTTCCTGGGGCGGTTGGAGGTGTTCACCCTATTGGTGTTGTTCACCCCCGCCTTCTGGCGGCGCTGAGGGGCCGGTGGGCATGGCCAGGTCCCAGCGGCATTGAATCCCCGGACCCCGCGGGGCATCCTTTGCGGCTGGTTTGGCCCACCGGCTGAAGTCACGAACCCCGCCAGGATCCGTTTCCATGATGCAAGAACGCATCACCCGCCTTGCCTTCACCCTCCTGCCGCCCCTGGCCATTGCCCTGGGCGTGGCCGCCACCGTGCGCGGGGATCTGCTGCCGCCCCTGCCCCGGGGGCTGATGGAGGCCGGCCCGTGGCTCGCCGCGCTCCTGGGGGCGGGATTGGCCCTGGCCTACGGTCGCACCCGGGTGCTGGTGTTCATTGGCCTGGTGCTGGCGGTCTACCTGGGGGCCGTCTTCCAGCTTCGGCCCATGGCCTATCAGGGGGCGGGGGACCCGGCACCGGCCCTGGGTTATGCCCTGCTCACCTTCCTGGTCCCCATGATCGCCGTGGCCAATAGCTTCTGGACCGAGCGTTACCACATCGCCATGGATCTGGGCCTGCGTCTGCTCGCCTTTGGAGCCTGCGCGGGCATCGGGGTGGTCCTGATCCGGCAATACCCCGATGCCGCCGAGGCCTTCCTGCTTACCATCCACTGGCCGGCCGTGCACTGGCCGGGCCTGGGGATGCCCCAGGTCTCCAGCTGGAGCCTCCTCTTGGGCCTGGTGATCACGGGGATCGCCCTGGTGCGTGGTCCCCGGCCCTTCTGGGCGGCGCAGTGGGTGGGGCTTTTGGGGATGGGATGGATGCTGCCGCAGCTCTTTCATGCCTACGCCTTGCCGCTGTCCGCCACGGCCATCCTGATCATCCTCTCCCTGGCGGTCATCCAGGAGTCCTTTCAGATGGCCTTCCGGGACGATCTCACGGGCCTGCCGGGCCGCCGTGCATTGAACGAGCGCCTGCAGCGCCTGGGCCGGCGCTATGCCATCGCCATGACCGATGTGGATCACTTCAAGAAATTCAACGACACCTACGGCCACGACCTGGGGGATCAGGTCCTGCGGGTGGTGGCCAGCCACCTGCGCAAGGTGGGGGGGGGCGGGCGCGCCTACCGCTATGGCGGCGAGGAATTCACCATCGTCTTTCCGGGTAAGCGGGCGCAGCAGTGTGTACCCTTTCTGGACGAATTGCGCGAGGCCATCCAGGACTATGACATCGTCATCCGCGATGAGAAAAACCGCCCCGAAGACCGTCGTGAGGGCAGGGCGCGGCGCGGTCAGGGGCGTGGACAGACCGTCTCGGTGACCATCAGCATGGGGGTGGCGGAACGGGATGCCGAGCATCCCGATCCGGAGGCGGTGATCAAGGCCGCGGACCAGGCCCTGTACCGGGCCAAGGAAGGGGGGCGTAACCGCGTCTGCACCCACGAAGGCTAGCGGCTTAACCCGTTCCCCCGGCCCCCAAGAAATGGGGAGAATATGCGACAATCCCGCCGGATCCGGCCCAAAACCGGATCCGCGCGTGTTCTGGTATCCATCCTGGGAGGGGTTCGATGGCGGATCGGGAGAATCGGCCGGGGATCATCATCCGCAGCATCCTGTTCTTCGTGCTCTACAACGCCATGGGGATCGTGCACAGCCTGCTGTCTCTCTTGGCGGCACCGTTCCAGACCTTCGAGCAGCGCTACCGCTTCGTGAACCACTGGACCCGGGCCACCATGTGGCTGCTGCGGGTGCTCAACGGGGTGCATATCCGTGTGGAGGGGATGGAGAACCTGCCCCGGGACGAGGCGGTGGTGATCATGGCCAACCACCAGAGCCAGTGGGAGACCTTCTATCTGCAACTGCTGGTCTCCCCCCAGGCCACGGTGCTCAAGCGGGAACTCCTCTGGCTGCCCTTCTTCGGCTGGGGGCTGGCCCTGCTGCGGCCCATCGCCATCGACCGGGGCTCCCCGGGCGCGGCCCTGAAGACCCTGGTCCGGGAGGGGACCCGGCGCCTGGAAGAGGGGATCAGCGTGGTGATCTATCCCGAGGGCACCCGGCAGCCCCCGGGCACCCTGGGGCGGTTCGGCATCGGCGGCGCCATGCTCGCCTGCCGATCCGGGCGGCGTGTGCTGCCCATCGCCCACAATTCCGGCGACTGCTGGCCCCATCGCTCCCTGATCCGGCGCCCCGGTACCATCGTCCTGCGCATCGGTGAGCCCATGGCCTGTGAGGACGGCGACGCCAAGGCCCTGAACGCCCGGGTGGAACAGTGGATCCGCCAGCAGGCCGGTGCGATCATGGATCCCTCCGGCGCGGCGCGATAGCCCCCGCCGCGTCGTCTACGCCCTCCTGTTCCATACGGACCCGCGCAGGCAATCCCCGGGTGTGCGGGTGGACCTTCTCCAGTCCCCCAGCGCGGCCCAGGGCACTGTCCATAATTCCAGCTGTGGTACCATGATCATTTAAAAACAGCTGGATCATCAGAATCTTTCATGGCCAATTTCGCAACGCACGTGAGCGTCGCCGGGGTGGTGGGCGGCGCATTGGCCGGTGCGGTCGCCGGCACCGGGCATCTCCAGGGTGCAGGTGCCCCCCTGGCCTGGGCCGGACTGTTCACGGCGGGCACGCTCCTGCCGGATATCGACGTGGACGGTGGCCGTGCCCAGCGCTGGCTCTTTTCCGGGCTGGCCTTCGCGGCCTTCCTGCTGGTGTTACTGCCGGTGATCCCGGTGACGGGGGTCTCCTGGCGGCAATGGCTGGAGGCCGGGGGTTGCGAGCGCATCCTCTTGGCGGCGGGGGTCTGGCTCCTGGTGCGCTTCCCCCTGGCCTGGGGATTTCAGCGGGCGACGCGCCATCGCGGACTCTGCCACAGCCTCGTGGTGGGATTGCTGTGGGGATTGGGCTGGATCTACCTGGCCCTCACATGCCTCCATATGACCGCCGAGGCCGCCTGGTTGCAAGGGGCGGCGATCTTTCTCGGCTTCATCCTCCACCTGATCCTGGACGAGATCTCCAGCGTCGACCTGGACAACGCCCGGGTAAAGCGCTCCTTCGGGTCCGCCCTGAAGATCTGGGCACCGGATCAGCCCCTGGCCTCCCTGGCGGCCACCCTCGCGGTGATCCTGCTGCTCTGGGCCCTGCCGCTGCCATGGGGATGGCTCGCCCGTTAGCACCTTCGGGTCCTCCGGTATATGCCCTAGAGCACCCAGACCAATAATCAAAGAGGCCCCGCAACAACGATCCTTGTGGCGGGGCCTGGTGTCGCACGGCATCGAATCCTTCCCTTGGGGCGCCTCCCTGTCACCGCCTCCTCGTCCGTGACTGCCTTCGATGGCGACGGGTTCATAATGATCTATGCATATTCCAGGCGCAATGGGGAAGGGGTTTATTCGTTGACTTGCGTCAAAAATTAGCCGCTGCTGCGAGATTTGCCGGTGTATTTTCGGTTCACACCATAAAGCGCAGGGCCGCCAGGGTGAGCCCCAGGGAGGTGGCGATAAAGCTGAGCAGCCAGTAAAACTGCCGGTCCTGACGCTTGAGCAGGGCATCGAAGCGTTCGTCACTCTTGTCGAAGCGCTTATCCACCTGCTCGAAGCGCTTGTCCATCTGCTCAAAGCGCTTGTCCATCTGCTCAAAGCGCTTGTCCATCTGCTCAAAGCGCTTGTCCATCTCTTCACGCAAGGCCTCGATACGTTTGTCCACCTGCTCGAAGCGCTTGTCCATCTGCGCAAAGCCTTCGCGCATCAGTTCCCGCTGGTGCTTGAGCTCCTCCTCCACTCGCACCATTCGTTCGCGCAGTTCGATCTCGTAAACGGCGGGTGGCTGGCCCAGGCTCTGATCTGCCAGCCACTGGCCCAAATGATCCTTGATGTACTGGATATCGCTCTCAGTGAGAGTCATGACGGTCCCTCTCTGAATGCCATAGATCGCGCAACACAGTATGCCACAGATGGCTCATGCGGCTGCCTCCCCCCTCAGCCCGCTTTTGCCTGCGGAAAGGGAGCTACGCCAAGAGGTAGCGCACTCCGCCCACTTATCGTGTATGTACAGCCCTTCGAACAGGGCCTTTCGGCCTTCGAACAGGCAGCTCAGGGTATCCAGCAGCAGGCTCTTGCCGAAGCGGCGGGGGCGGGAGAGGAAGTACTCCCCCCCGATCTTCTGGGCAGTATCCGGCGTTCGGCGGCGGTCACGGTGGCCTCCAGAGTGAAAAGCCCAATCGGGTGGGAGGCGATTACACATTTGTGGGAGTGGGCCTCGGCCGCGAAAAGCGGAGGGCACTGATATCGGGTGAGACCCCAGCCGCCGAAGTTTACCTGGGGAGCGGCAGGATCAATGAGTGCCCAGGAGTGCCTCCAGGCTATCAGCGGACAGGATCTTGACGACCCACTCATCCAACTGCTCATCGCTGGCCTGATTCAGGCGTTCATCGGCCCAGGTGGGCAGTTCTCCAAATTTCACGGCAATCAGCTTACGCAGAGTATCCGCAACACCCAGATGGTGGCCTTGCTCGAGTCCTTTCTCCATCCCCTTCTCAATCCCCAAACGCTCCGCCGTATTGATGTAAGGCATACGCTTTTCCTCCTCAATAGCATAGACCACTTCCAGAAAACCCCGTTCCAGTCCCCTGGGCAACTGGATCATCCAGTCGATGATGTGAAACAGCCGCTGAATCTCAGCCCGACTGTAACCCCGTTCATAAAGGAGGCGAATCAAGCCCACCTTGGCTCGCTGGCGCTCCTCTCCATTATCCAGCAGCTTGGCCTTGATCTGCGCCATCACCACCAGAGCGAAGACATTCTCGCTGGCCTCCAGCTGTGCCCAGTGCGCCTCCCAGTCGATCAGCTTGGTCATGGGAAACGCAAATCTCAGCTCACACCCCCATCGGGCATACCGGAAGCGCTCCGGCCGAAACCCTGGACTGGTGTCCGCCAGCACCGCCAGGCTCACCACATCCACCCCGTACCGGTCCCGCAGGCGGTACTGGTAAGTGTACATCCGCTGGGCAAACCCATCCTCTGGCTCGCCCTGCACCTCCACATGGATCAATACCCAGGTCTCGTCCCCTTCCAGGTCATGGACCTTGATGAGCTTGTCCGCATGGCGCCGGCCACTGCTGGCGTCTGCCGTGATCTGCTGCAACTCCTTGTCCATGGGGCTGTACCCCCGCGACCAGTCCACCTCGCCATGGATGGCGGGGAACAGCAACTGTACGAACTCCTCGAAGTAGGATTCCAGGGCATCCTTCCAGGGGCTATCGTGATCCGTGCGCCGGGCACTGTCTTGATCGGTCATGGTCACTCCTTTGACGAAGCATCATTCTCTACCAAAGCCACCGACGATGGAATGGAAACCAGGTGGGTGGGAACGGCCCTCGGCCGCGAAAAGCGGAGGGCACTGATATCGTTCCCCGTACGGGCCACCGCGTGCCCCGTCGTTCAGGATGCTGCCAAAAGCTCCGACCCAAACACATCCCGAGCCGTCCGCAAACCAGCCCCAGGGCGCTATCCTCCATCCAGCCGCGCCGATGCTCATAGTCGTTGCCGGTGACTGAATCCTGGCCACAGAGAAACGCCCGCCGTCGGCGGCTGTCAAGGTGGTTGTCGCCTGAGAGCACATCGTTATGCAGCCATTTTCAGTGGCTGATCTTGAGCAACACGCTCAGGATTCATGGTGACGATATCGACATGCGACCAGTTACGAGTCTTTCCACTCCAGCGCTCCGGGCGAAGCTGTCGGGCTCTTTGGAATTG
>NZ_FOUO01000028.1:2500-5413 GCF_900114895.1 Ectothiorhodospira mobilis | reverse complement strand
GCCTGGCAGTGACCTACTTTCGCATGGGGAGGCCCCACACTATCATCGGCGCTGAGTCGTTTCACTTCCGAGTTCGGGATGGGATCGGGTGGTTCCGACTCGCCATGGCCGCCAGGCAAAGGGTAGGCATGGTGTAGCCATGCCGATTCGGGAAAGACATCTAGGGAGTTGTCGTGTCGAGGAGCCAACACCCAGACTGTTTGGGTGTTATATGGTCAAGCCGCACGGGCAATTAGTACGGGTTAGCTTCACGCATTGCTACGCTTCCACACCCCGCCTATCAACGTTGTCGTCTTCAACGGCCCTTCAGGGGCATCGAGTGCCCAGGGAGATCTCATCTTGAGGTGGGCTTCCCGCTTAGATGCTTTCAGCGGTTATCCCGTCCGTACTTAGCTACCCGGCAATGCCACTGGCGTGACAACCGGAACACCAGAGGTACGTCCACTCCGGTCCTCTCGTACTAGGAGCAGCGCCTCTCAAATCTCCGACGCCCACGGCAGATAGGGACCGAACTGTCTCACGACGTTCTAAACCCAGCTCGCGTACCACTTTAAATGGCGAACAGCCATACCCTTGGGACCTGCTTCAGCCCCAGGATGTGATGAGCCGACATCGAGGTGCCAAACACCGCCGTCGATATGGACTCTTGGGCGGTATCAGCCTGTTATCCCCGGAGTACCTTTTATCCGTTGAGCGATGGCCCTTCCATACAGAACCACCGGATCACTAAGACCTGCTTTCGCACCTGCTCGACGTGTCTGTCTCGCAGTCAAGCACCCTTCTGCCTTTGCACGCATTGCGCGATTTCCGACCGCGCTGAGGGTACCTTCGCGCTCCTCCGTTACGCTTTGGGAGGAGACCGCCCCAGTCAAACTACCCACCACACACGGTCCCTGTCCCGGATCACGGGACGAGGTTAGAACTCCGAACAGGCCAGGGTGGTATTTCAAGGATGGCTCCACGATCACTGGCGTGACCGCTTCAAAGCCTCCCACCTATCCTACACAAGCCTGCTCAAAGTCCAGTGTGAAGCTGTAGTAAAGGTTCACGGGGTCTTTCCGTCTAGCCGCGGGTACACTGCATCTTCACAGCGATTTCAATTTCACTGAGTCCCGGGTGGAGACAGTGCCGCCATCGTTACGCCATTCGTGCAGGTCGGAACTTACCCGACAAGGAATTTCGCTACCTTAGGACCGTTATAGTTACGGCCGCCGTTTACCGGGGCTTCGATCAAGAGCTTCGTCCGAAGACTAACCCCATCAATTAACCTTCCGGCACCGGGCAGGCGTCACACCCTATACTTCCTCTTTCGAGTTTGCAGAGTGCTGTGTTTTTAATAAACAGTCGCAGCGGCCTGGTCTCTGCGGCCTTCGCCAGCTTGGGGTGCAAGACCCTTCACCGGCAAAGGCGTACCTTCTCCCGAAGTTACGGTACCATTTTGCCTAGTTCCTTCACCCGGGTTCTCTCAAGCGCCTTGGGATTCTCACCCTGCCCACCTGTGTCGGTTTCGGGTACGGTCACGCCGTGCCTGAAGCTTAGAGGCTTTTCTTGGAAGTTGGGCATCAACCACTTCGCTCCCTTGGGAGCTCGTCATCACGTCTCAGGATTGTGCCACCGGATTTGCCTGGAAGCACTCCCTACACGCTTGAACCGGACACCAACTGCCGGCTGGCCTAGCCTACTCCGTCCCCCCATCGCAGCATGGCGTGGTACAGGAATATTAGCCTGTTTCCCATCGACTACGCATTTCTGCCTCGCCTTAGGGGCCGACTAACCCTGCGCCGATTGACGTTGCGCAGGAAACCTTGGGCTTTCGGCGGATGGGGTTTTCACCCATCTGATCGTTACTCATGTCAGCATTCGCACTTCCGATACCTCCAGCATGCCTTACAGCACACCTTCACAGGCGTACGGAACGCTCCCCTACCACTTGCAAAGCAAGTCCGCAGCTTCGGTACATGGCTTAAGCCCCGTTGAATCTTCCGCGCGGGCCGACTCGACCAGTGAGCTATTACGCTTTCTTTAAAGGATGGCTGCTTCTAAGCCAACCTCCTGGCTGTCTGGGCCTTCCCACATCGTTTCCCACTGAGCCATGATTTGGGGACCTTAGCTGGCGGTCTGGGTTGTTTCCCTCTCCACGACGAAAGTTAGCTCCCGCCGTGTGTCTCCCATGCTCGCACTTCCTGGTATTCGGAGTTTGCAATGGTTTGGTAAGCCGGGATGGCCCCCTAGCCATAACAGTGCTCTACCCCCAGGAGTGATACATGAGGCACTACCTAAATAGCTTTCGGGGAGAACCAGCTATCTCCGGGCTTGATTAGCCTTTCACTCCGATCCACAGCTCATCCCCTAACTTTTCAACGTTAGTGGGTTCGGGCCTCCAGCGGGAATTACCCCGCCTTCACCCTGGCCATGGATAGATCGCCCGGTTTCGGGTCTAACGCAAGCGACTCATTCGCCCTATTCAGACTCGGTTTCCCTACGGCTCCCCTATACGGTTAACCTCGCCACTCACGTTAAGTCGCTGACCCATTATACAAAAGGTACGCAGTCACCCATAAAGGGCTCCCACTGCTTGTACGCACACGGTTTCAGGTTCTATTTCACTCCCCTCACCGGGGTTCTTTTCGCCTTTCCCTCACGGTACTGGTTCACTATCGGTCGGTAGGGAGTATTTAGCCTTGGAGGATGGTCCCCCCATCTTCAGACAGGATTTCACGTGTCCCGCCCTACTCAATTTCACCGTAATGGGCCTTTCGTGTACGGGGCTATCACCCGCTATGGCCGGACTTTCCAGACCGTTCCACTAAACCCACCATGGCTTTTGGGCTGTTCCGCGTTCGCTCGCCGCTACTGACGGAATCTCGGTTGATTTCTTTTCCTCCGGTTACTTAGATGTTTCAGTTCACCGGG
>NZ_FOUO01000031.1 GCF_900114895.1 Ectothiorhodospira mobilis | reverse complement strand
GGGCGGCCTCATTGTCGCTGATGGCGTAGGCGACTGCATCCAGTTGTTCGAAGGTGATGCCGGGCTTGAGGTAGTGGTCGGCTCCGGGCAGGGATTTGAGCTTGTCGAAGGGGGTCATCATCTCCTCGTAGCGGTAGCGTTTGCGGATCCGGCCCTTGGCATCGACCTCCTCGGTGGGGAAGAAGCAGGGGCGGTGGAAGTTGAGGTAAGGCGAGAGCACATCCTGGGTGAAGGCGTTGACCGCCTTGGCGAAACGTCCGGGGATGTGGGCATAGCCCAGGTGCTTGCGCACCACCGAGCCGTTCTTGGACTCCACCAAGGCGTTGTCGTTGGTTTTGCGGGCGCGGGACTTGGTGAACTGCTCGATGCGCAGCTTCTCGAGCAGCGCGGCGACGCGCTTGTTGATGTACTCCGATCCGTTGTCGGCGTGAAAGCCCAGGATGAGGAAGGGAAACGCCTCCAACAAGGCCTCGAGCACCGGCAGCAGGAAGCGCTCCGAGATGCGCTCGACCGAGCCGACGAACTGGAACTGGGTGACCTCGTCGACCAGGTTGATGTGGTAGAGGCCCTTGATGCCGTCCAGATCGCCCTGGTGGACCGAATCGACGCGCAGGAAGCCGGGACGGCCTTCGGGACGGGGTTTTCGGCGTTCGCCGATGTTCACCTTGACCGATCGGGTCTTGTCCACCGAGCCGCGGCTTCGCTGGTAGGTCTGGGAGCCTCTGAGGTTGTAGAGGTGGCCGTTGGAGATCCCTGCGAGGCGCTCGTAGCGCTGATCCCCGAACACCGTGTAGGCGCGCTCACAGAGCTTGCGGGTGGCTGGCCCGGACAGTGTGCCGTGCAGGGCGTCGAGCTCGGCCAGCAGGCGGATATCGTCTGGGGTGTAGCGCCGAGCAAAGGGCGCCGCCGGTTTGCCACGACGGTCACGGATGGTACCGGTCTTGCAGAACTGCTGGATCAGCCGGGTGATCTGCGCCCGGGATCGGCCGGTGACCTTGGCCAGATAGCGTCGCACCAGGCCCTTATCGGCCTTGCCCAGGCGGGGGTAGCCGAGACGGCGCAGCTCGCCGGCCATCCAGTCGTAGGCGGCCTCCCGGGCCGGGGCCTCGAAACCGAGAGTCTGGGTGCCTTCCAGGAAGGCGCGGACTTGCTCTAGGGACTGAAGTCCTTGGGTCTTGAGCATGAGGATCATCCTCCGATGATCCCAAACCCCGACCGCCTTCAGGCTCACTTCACGCTGGAATCACGTCCCTCCTTCAGGCTCATGTGTCGTTGGACAAGGCT
>NZ_FOUO01000032.1 GCF_900114895.1 Ectothiorhodospira mobilis | reverse complement strand
TGAGGTGGACCCCAAAATTCGGACCAGGGGTTAAGCTCTGATCATTCCGACAGGAGAATCTGATCATGAGCAGGAAACGCAAGCAATACAGTGCCGACTTCAAGGCCAAGGTGGCCCTTGAGGCCCTCAAAGGGGAGCAGACCACCTCGGAGCTGGCAGCCCGCTTCGAGATCCATCCGACCATGGTGAGTCAGTGGCGGCGTGAGTTGCTGGACAAGGCGACGGGGATCTTCGAGGGCAAGAGTGGCGGCAAAGCTGCCCAGAAGACCCAGGAGGAGATCGACATCCTGTACCGTGAAATCGGCAAGCTGACGGTGGAACGGGATTTTTTATCGCGCAGGCTCGGTCGTTGAGCCGGGCCCAGCGACAGGCCTTGGTGGAGCCACGGGCGGTTGATGTCAGCGTGCGGCGACAGTGTCAGTTGCTCGACATCAGTCGTTCCTCGGTGTACTACCGGCCCAAGCCGGCCCAGGATAGCGACCTGGAGCTGATGCGCCTGATTGACGAGGAATACCTGCGCAGGCCGTTCTATGGTTCACGGCGGATGAGGGTCTATCTCAACCGCTTGGGCCACCCGGTAAACCGCAAGCGAGTCCAGCGGCTGATGCGCCAGATGGGTCTGCACGCCGTGTATCCGAGGCCGCGTACCAGTCGACCGGGCGAGGGCCACCGGATCTATCCCTACCTGCTGCGGGATCTGGTGATCGATCGTCCCAATCAGGTCTGGGCGACCGATGTGACGTTCATCCCGATGGCCCGGGGGTTCATGTACCTGGTGGCCATCATGGACTGGCACAGTCGTCGTGTGCTCTCCTGGCGTGTATCGAACACCCTGGACACCGACTTCTGCATTGATGCCCTTGAGGAGGCTCTGGCACGCCATGGGCGGCCCGAGATCTTCAACACTGACCAAGGCTGCCAGTTCACCAGCAAGGCGTTCACTCAGGTGCTGGAATCCCACAAAATCCAGATCAGCATGGACGGCAAGGGCTGTTACCAGGACAACATCTTCGTGGAGCGGCTCTGGCGCAGCGTGAAGTACGAGTGCGTCTACCTGAAGGCCTTTGAAAATGGAGCCCACTTACGCCAGGATCTGAAGCAGTACTTCGCCTGGTACAACGCAGAGCGGCCCCACCAGGGGCTGGACGATGCAACACCGGATGAGGTCTACTTCAACCAACCTCTGACTCGGGCGGCCTGACGCCTGAGAGATACAACCCGGTTAGAGCTTAAACCCCCTGTCAGGTGGTCCAGCAGATGGGGTCCACTTCA
>NZ_FOUO01000033.1 GCF_900114895.1 Ectothiorhodospira mobilis | reverse complement strand
CAGGGCAATTGTAGACACGAAATGAGTCGCATTTGATTAATTTAGCCTGAAGCGCTATAGCTGGAGCATTTGAGGTTAGCCCTAATGTCCCAGCTCCCCTCGCTTTTCGATATCTTTACCTGTGTCACGGACCCGCGAGATCCTCGCCGGGTCGAGCATCCGCTGCCTGGTGTCCTGACCATCGCCGTCTGCGGCGTTTTGGTCGGTGCCGACACCTTCGAGGAAATCGCGCTATGGGCCCAGGAGAAAGAGGCCTGGCTCCGGCAGTACGTGAATTTGCCCAACGGCATCCCCTCGCATGACACCTTTGCTCGCCTCTTCGGCCTGATCGATCCCAAGCAGTTCGAAGCCGCCTTCCGGCGCTGGGTAGCCGAGGTACTACCCGGGCTTTCGCCTCAGGTTGTGGCGCTGGACGGCAAGACGAGCCGCCGATCGGCGAAGACCGGTGAGGCACCGCTCCATCTGGTCAGCGCCTTTGCTGCTGACGCCGGGGTCATTCTGGGGCAGCACGCCACAGCCACCAAATCCAACGAGAAGACGGCGATCCCCGACCTACTGGCGACGCTGGCCTTGGAGGGCTGCATTGTGACGATCGATGCGATGGGCACGCAGCCTTCGATCGCTCAGGCCATACGCGACCAGCAGGCGGACTATGTTCTGGCCGTCAAACGGAACCAGCCTCAGTTATGGGAGGCCATGGAGGACTTCTTCGCCCTGTTTCAGTCAGCCCCGACCGACAAAACGCCCCATCAGGTCAGCGAAGACATCGACAAGGGCCATGGACGGCAGGAAACACGCCGCTGCTATGTGTTTGATGCCCTGGCGTGCTTACCCAATCCGGAACGCTGGCCTGACCTGAAGAGCTTTGCCGTGATCGAGACCTCACGCGAGGTGAACGGCAAGGTGACCGAGGAGCGCCGGTGCTATATCAGCAGCTTGCCCCCTGATGCTCCGGTCCTGGCACGAACGATCCGCCAGCACTGGTGCGTCGAGAACCAGGTGCACTGGTGCCTGGACGTCACGTTTGCGGATGATCAGATGAGGGCCCGTACGGCCCACGCTGGGCATAACCTGGCCATCCTCAAGCGCTTGACGTTGAATCTGATCCGTCTGGATCCCTTGCCTCGCAAGGGCAGCCTCAAGACCAAACGGATCATCGCGGCAACATCTGACGAGTACCGTGCTCACTTACTCGGACTCAAATAAGAATCAATCTCTATGTGCGATTGCCCTG
>NZ_FOUO01000035.1 GCF_900114895.1 Ectothiorhodospira mobilis | reverse complement strand
CACTGACGTGCTCCACCACGAGGCCGAATAGATTGACGCAACCTGATTATCCACCACCCCAACGGGGGCTTGCGATCGGGGAGCAGGCCATAGATCTTGCCCGATCTCGCCGACTCCCACGTATTCGCGGGGGTTCGTGCGGATGCCTGCGGACTTCGGCGTCCGGCCCCTGGCCCCGTCCAGGGCCACCTTCCTCCGACCGAGGCGGTCGTCGAAGCCATCGCGTCCACCCGCGGTGAAGTCGTCGTGCCCAATGGCGCGGCGGAAGCCAATGCGCTGGGGCTGACCACGCAGGTGCCCACCCGGGAGATCTTTCTGACGTCGGGGCCCGCGCGCAAGCTGCGCTTGGGCAACCGCACCGTCGAACTCAAGCACGGCAGCCGCTGGCAACTCGCGCTCGGCAAGCGCGCGGCCGGCAAGGCCATTCGCGCCCTGTCCTGGCTGGGGCCCGAGCAGGCGCCCTCCGCCCTGCACATCCTCCATGCCCAACTGCCTGCGGAAGAATGGGCCGCCCTGAAGGCCGCGCGGGCGGCCCTGCCCGGCTGGATGGCGCGCGCCGTCAGCGAGGCGAATGCACATGGCTGAGTCCTGGTTCGCGCTCAGCCAGGCCGATCGGGTCGAGGCCCTGGAATACGCGGCGGCCCAGAGCGGCCGCCCGGCACATCTGCTGGAAAAGGACATCTGGATGGTGTGGACGCTTGCGGCGATCTGTGGATCTACGATCGCCGATGTGCTGACGTTCAAGGGTGGGACCTCGCTTTCCAAGGTCTACAAGGTCATCGACCGGTTCTCGGAAGACATCGATCTGACTTACGACATCCGCGCCCTGGTGCCGGAGTTCGATGCGATTCTGGAAACCTGCGCCGCCATCCAGGACAAGGTCAATCGGCTGGCGTGAGGTCAGCCACTTCAAAGCCCAATCCGCGCGCGCTGCTCATCCCACAACGCTGGCGGGTCCACCGCCAAGTCGAACAGGGTGATGTGATTCGGCGTACCTGTCCGGTAGCCCCCGTATTCCATAGCCCCCACTGATCCTCCATCGTCACCGGTACGATCTCAAGCAATAGAGGGGATGTGGCGGATGAG